>NZ_JACCGK010000058.1 GCF_013416325.1 Vreelandella sedimenti | reverse complement strand
GACATTTTTCAAATTGACCTTGTTGGGTGGCAGATTGTACTGACTTGTGGTGTTGACAACATGGGCTTTGAGATCAGCGCCGTGACGAACGAGCCCAGTACGACGACGGAGTAAATCCCGCGTTGCTCGCATGCTGCGAGGGTAGACATAAGCGAGGGGAAAGTTACCGCCTCGAATAAGCGCGGCGATCTTGTAAGAATCCACGCGGTCATTTTTAGTTTTACCGCCATGAATGGCCTTCATATAAAGGGCATGACCGAGAATAAAAACAATGCCCTGGTCTTCACAGAAATCGGCAATCCAGTACCAGCAGTGCATGCATTCAACCCCGATGACAAGATCGTCCAGGTAGGGTTCGATCAGATGCAGCAGAGGTTCTGGTTTGGCTGGAATCTCTTTATGCAGAAGGGTTTCACCCTGCTGATCCATGATGCAGACGTACAGGCTACGGGCATGAAGATCAATGCCACAGTAATGGCGATGAGTGCTATTGTAAAAGTTCATTGAGTCTTCTCCTGTTAGGTTTGGTCGCCTTTTCAGCTTAGCCAAACAGGCTGAGCTGGGGGAGAAGGCTCAATGAGTATCAAA
>NZ_JACCGK010000021.1 GCF_013416325.1 Vreelandella sedimenti | reverse complement strand
TGCAGGGCGGCGAGATCGATATCGCCATTTCTCCCCAACAGGCGACCATCGGCAGCCTGCTCACCCATGTGCGCCGGGGCGATATCGTCAACGTTCACTCGCTGCGTCGGGGTGCCGCCGAGGCCATCGAAGCCATTGCCCACGGCGATAAGCAGTCCTCCAAGGTGGTCGGGCGTACCATCCGCGAGATCGACCTGCCCGAGGGCACCACCATCGGTGCGATTGTGCGTGGCAAGGAAGTCATCATCGCCCACGGCGATGTGATGGTTGAAAGCGGCGACCACGTGATTCTATTCGTGATCGACAAGCGACGTATTCGCGATGTGGAGCGCCTGTTCCAGGTCGGCTTGACGTTCTTTTAACACTTTTAACAGGCGCTTTTACGGCAGCTAAATCTCTACCGCACGGCCGATAAACTCGATAGGCCCGGTGGGCAAGCCGGTAGGTGAGCCGGTTTCGTCTTCCAGCGTTAGCTCAAATAGCTGGTTATCCTCAAGTGGCGGCAGCTCATCCAAGCGCAAACGGATCGGTTGGCCTGGCTCCACTAAGCCAAGCGATACCGGGGCCTGCCACTCATCTCCCTTGGTCCAGAACTCTAACGCCTTACCTTCAGGCACTTCGAAGGTGCCCAACGGGATCAGCTCAATTTCCTGACGCGATGAGGCCTGTACTACCCAACCCGCAGACTGAGTTTGCGGCGCCAGCAGTACCACCATGTACTCGGGCGTAGTTGAGACAGTTGGGCTAGTCGGCGAAGTTACTTCGTTTGCCAACATTACCCCCATCACTAACGCCGCCGCTAAGCCAAACCCGGCAGCGCCGCGCCAAAGCGGCAGGCTGTGCAGCATGCGGCGAGGTCTTGGCGGCACGGCAGAGGCAGGCCGAGCACGCTTAGCAAGCGCTTCCCGTGACGCTAGGCTGCGCTCAATACGCGGCCATAAATTGTCAGAAGGCGTTACCTGGTCGGTGATAGCGGTATAGGGCAAGAAACGCTCTTCCCAAGCCATCACGGCTTGTTGCAATTCAGGCTCATTAGGTAGCCGGGCCTCTAGCGCTTTACGCTGCTCTAACGAAAGCGTACCCAGCACGTATTCACCCGCTAAAGTGTGGTCGTCTTCGTCTTCGTGTTCGTGCTGACTGGGGCGGGTCATGCCATACACTCCCGTAGGCGCAGCAAACTGCGTTTAATCCAGGCTTTTACGGTTCCCAGCGGCGCGCCGGTATGCGCAGCAATTTCCGCATGACTAAGGCCGTCAACATAGGCATGGAGTACACAGTTACGCCGCTCCGGTTCAAGCTCTTCCAAACAGCTATCCATCCGCTGGCCGGTTTGCCAATCGAAAGCTTCATCGACAACGAAGGCGTGCTGAAAATGCTCATCGAGATCTAATTCGGTCGGATCGTGGCTATCAAAAGTAACTTCACGGTCGCGATAACGGATGGCGTTCAGTGCCAGGTGACGGGCTACGCTAAATATCCACGCGCGCGCGGATCCCTTGGCGGGATCAAAACTATCGGCACGCTGCCAAATATTAAGACAGGCATCGTGGACAATATCTTCGGCCATACCACGATCTTTAACGATTCTTATGACAACGCCTAATAGTCGGGCACCCTCATGAACATAGAGTTGGTGTAAGGCGTCATGCTCGCCACGGGCACAGTTGGCTAATGCCGCAGCATGATCAAATTCTGAAGATACGTCAGTCAAACCCTCGCTCCCTGGTGACGGCACCGACGCCAGTCGTCGTTCTCGCAGACAGCATAGCCGCTGGGAGCTCGACAGACGAGCCCCCAGCAGAATTAGTATTCCAGTCGACTTATTCGGCCGTCCAGAAGATATAGTCCGCCTGGTAGGTCACTACCGCGGTGGCTCCGTCGTGATCCATATCACAGGTCACATCAGGCGCGACACCGCCTTGAGTGTTCAAGCGCTGAATGTAGCTAATACCATTCATGGCGCCTTCGCCTTCAGCCGGGTTGGCTTCAACAAGCTGGAGCGGAATATTGCCATCACCATTAGCGGCCGTGGCTAGCTGAGTGCCGGTAATTTTTGAACCATCCAACGCTTCCCAGGTAGCTGGTGGGCCGTAGTAGCTTCCTACTTGTGTGCCTTCGCTGTCGTTAAGCGCAGCGTGAGGGCCTTTGAATACCCAGCCCATGTTTCCATCGTCCTTGGTTTCGCACATGTAGGTAATAGCGCCAACGCCCACGGTTTCGAGGGCAACGGTATTACCGTCCGGCACCTGGACTTCCGCGGGCGTCATGTCTGCCAGCGCGACGTGACTGAAGGATGCAATCAAGGTAGCGGCAAGTGTTGCACGCGTAAGAGGTTGGATGGTCATTTTCAGTCTCCTAAAAGGTTTTTTATCAGCCGCCTTAAATAGCGCCTGTATAGGGATTACCCGCGAGGAGACGTATTGGATGCACTTTTATTGAAAAAAATAAGAAGGTCGATTATTGGCTTACCCCATCTACCACGACCTGCCGTGGGCAGGCATTCCCCTTAAGATCAAACAGATGGCAATGCTGGCCCGCCAAGCCCAAATCGATCGTTTGACCTTCGGTTAGTTGCGTTAAGCCATCTAACCGCTGGGTTAAGGTAGCGTCTATTCCGTCCACCCGTAGATGCGCCAGGGTTTCGTAACCCAGCTTTTCCGCCACCATTAATGTCGCTGTCAGCCTTGCCTCTGCCTGTTCAGGCGATACAAAATCTTCTGCCCGCAATCCCAAAGTGACGCCATCACCTGAATGGAGGTGCTTGCCATTGACCGCCACCGTCAGTGTCTCCCCGTTAGGCAAACGCACCACCGTTTGGCGCTCACCCGGATCGACGACCGTGACCGGAAAGGTATTGATGCGCGGCGAGCCGATAAACTCCGCCACCTCTAAGGTTTTGGGAAAGTGATAAAGCGAGAGCGGCGCGCCTACCTGGGCGATTCTTCCCTGGGAAAGCAGCACAATGCGATCCGCCAGCGTCATGGCTTCCACTTGATCGTGGGTCACGTAGATCATGGTGGCGTTCAGGCGCTTATGCAGTGCGGCGATCTGCACCCGCATATCCACCCGCAGCGCGGCATCCAGGTTAGAGAGCGGCTCATCGAACAGAAACACGGCAGGCTCTTTGACCAGCGTGCGGCCAATGGCTACCCGCTGGCGCTGGCCGCCGGAGAGGTCTTTGGGCTTACGCTCCAATAGCTCGGTGAGGTGCAGCATCTCGGCAGCGTGTTGAACGCGGCGGCGAATTTCCGCTTTGTCGGTGCGGGCCAGCTTCAGGCCAAAGGCCATGTTCTCGGCCACGCTCATGTGCGGGTAGAGGGCGTAGGATTGAAATACCATGCCGATATCCCGTTCCTGGGGCGGAATCTCGTTGATCCGCTGGCCATCCAACTGCATACCCCCTGCGGTAATATCCTCCAGGCCCGCAATCATGCGTAAAAGCGTGGATTTACCGCAGCCGGAGGGGCCGACAAACACCACAAACTCGCCATCCTCGATGGTGAGGTCGATATCCCGTGAGATTTCCACGCCGTCAAAGGACTTGCCAATGCCGCTGAGGGTTAAATGTCCCATGGTGCGTTCTCCTCAAGCTGGGAGCAGCGGGCAATGGCCACGCCATAGGGCGGAAGGGATAGTTGCGGAAGCGACAGTTGGCTGCCCTGCCACTCACCGGCTAGCCACGCGGGAGCACCGGCAAGGGCTTCAGCACCTTCAGGTACCGAACGGGTGACCGTTTGGCCGCTAAAATTCAGTGCAATCAGTAACCGTGTTTGCTGGTAGGTGCGCTCAAGGCAGAGCACATCGTCACGTACAGTGTGATAGCGCACCTCGCCCTTCACCAACGCGGGTTGGGTACGGCGGAAGGCTAAAAACGCACGGTAGGCATTGAGCAATGAATCAGTATCGTTATTTTGCTGATCAACGGCGAGACTAGCGTGAGTGTCAGGCACAGGTAGCCAGGGTGTGGCGTGGCTAAAGCCCGCATGATGAGCATCGGCCTGCCAGGGGTGCGGCGTTCGGCAGCCGTCTCGGCCTTTATAAGCGGGCCAGAAAGTAATTCCCGCAGGGTCAACCAACTGTTCAAACGTCAGTTGAGCTTCGGGCAGTCCCAGCTCTTCACCTTGATAAAGGCATACGCTACCGCGCTGGGTGAGTAGAAATATCATATAAAGGCGCAGCTTATCCAACTGCCCTTCCGCCTGCCAGCGAGTTGCCAGCCGCGTCACGTCGTGGTTGCCCAGCGCCCAGCAGGGCCAGCCATCGCCAATGCGCGCTTCCATCTCGGTTAGCGTTTCGTGCAAGTAGCCGGGGTCGGATTTGTCGGTCAGCAGGTTGAACGAGTAGCACATGTGCAGCCGGCCGCCCTGGGAGTACTCCGCCATCACGCCCAAGGCGTCGTCGTCGCCCACCTCGCCCACGCTAGTGGTGCCGGGGTACTCATCCAGCAGAGCGCGCAGCCGCTCCAGAAACACCAGGTTCTCCGGCTGGGTTTTATCGTATTGGTGGAGCTGGTAGCCGTAGGGGTTGTCGGGGCGAACGCCTAGAAAATTTTCGGTAATCTCCTGCCGCGGCGGGTTATCTTTTAGCTCACCGTGGGTGCAGAAGTTCACTGCATCCAGCCGGAAGCCATCCACGCCCCGTTCTAACCAGAAGCGGACTTCCTCCAGCATGGCATCGACCACCGCAGGCGTGCGGAAATTTAAATCCGGCTGGCTGGCCAGAAAATTGTGCAGATAGTACTGACAGCGGCGGGTATCCCACTGCCAGGCGCTGCCGCCAAACACGGATTGCCAGTTAGTGGGCGGTGCGCCATCGGGTTTCGGGTCGGCCCACACGTACCAGTCGGCTTTGGGGTTATCGCAACTTTGGCGGCTTTCTTCAAACCAAACATGCTGATCGGCGGTGTGCGACATGACTTGATCGATGGTGACTTTTAGCCCTCTGGCATGGGCACCCTCGACCAAACGGTCGAAATCCTCCAGGGTGCCAAACATCGGATCAACATCGCGATAGTTGCTGATGTCGTAGCCGAAGTCTTTCATCGGTGAGGTAAAGAACGGCGACAGCCAAATTGCATCGACGTTAAGCGAGGCGATGTAATCAAGTTTGTCGATCACGCCTTTTAAGTCGCCAATGCCGTCGCCGTTGCTATCCATAAAGCTGCGCGGGTAGATTTGATAAATCACGGCGCCGCGCCACCAGTCGGCCCCTTGGCTGCCAACGTAGTGGGAAGTAGAGGGTGTCTGCATCATTGTTTTGTCCTTGCCATGGTTTTGTTCTTGCCACAGTTCTTGCTGATTACTTGGCATGATGCAGGGTTGCTCACAAGATAAAATCCTCCCCCCAGGGTGACTCTAGGCGTAGGCGTTAGGAGTAGCCCGTTTGTATACTTACTCCCCCTGAATATGCGCCAACAACTGCCCCGCCAGGGCAATCGCTTCGTCGCGGCGTCGAATATTCTGCTTTTGATAGAGGCTGCGGATATGGGTTTTGATGGTGGTAGGCGCCACCGACAGCTGCTCGGCGATCTGCTCATTGGAAAGCCCGGCATGAATCAGCCCCAGGATTTGCCATTCCCGGCGGGTGAGCGGCGAAGTGCGGATCAGCTCCGGCACATCGGGGCGCGCCACGATATCGGCGATCACTGTTTCATCCAGCATTAAGCGTCGGGCACTGCCAAAATCTTTCTGGCGGCCCGCCAGCGCCAGCAACCGCTCTGCCCTCGCCTGCTCTAAGGCTGGCAGCGTGCCGCCAGCGAGTAATCCAGTGAGCAGTTCCCCAAGCGGTTTGCCCAGGCGCAGGAAGCTACCCACCAGCGCGGTGCGGGAAGCCAAGCTCAGCGCTTGGTGCATATGCTGCCGGGCATACTCCTCTCTTCCTGCATACCAAGCCGCTGCGGCTAGGCAGAGCTGGTTACGGTTTGCGTCCGTGACCAGCCCCAAGCGCTGGGTGTGCACTTCGAGAGCCTCTAATAGCGTGCAGGCTTCATCAAAGCGCCCCAGCAGCGTGAGCGCCCGGGCGTGGTTGCGCACATTGCACTGGGAAAAGTGGTTGGTGGCTCCTTCAGTAGTGGGCGCCGGCGCTTCCTGGCGCCAGCGCTCAACCGCATCTAAATCCTGGGTGGAGTGCCACCAGGCCAACAGCGTGGCGTGGGCATTTGCCACCCAGTCGATATGATAATCGCCTTCAGCAAGGATTTTACGCAGCCGCCGAATATGGTCGGCGCACTGGGCTTGGTCTCCACGGCTTTGGGCGATTTTGGCCAGTTGGATATGGCACTGAAGTGTCCAGCGCTCGCCCTGGTTATCCAGCACGGCTATACCTTTCAGCGCGGCCTGCTCGGCTTCATCCAACCGGTGCCACTCCCAGAGCACCTGGCTGCGAATCCGGTAGAGAAACTCCGCCACGGGCAGGTGTTCAAGCTCCGCGCGCTCCAGGTGGGCAAAGGCGCGCTCCTGAATATCGTAGGCAGCCTGTAGGCGCCCCTGAGCCACCAGAGTCTCCGACTGATGGCAAAACGACCAGAGCAGCAGTTGGTGATCGTCACGCTGGCGGGCCTGACGCTCTACCTCGCGCACCCGCTGCAGCGACTCTTCCAAATAGCCCAGCACAAAGCGCGCCTCGCTCAAGATGGCAGTGGCAGTCAGCGGCGTGGAAGCTAAATAGCGAGCGGGCACGGCTAGCGCTTGTTCGGCCAGCGGTGCGGCGCGCTCAGCGTCGCCTTGATTAATTGCCAACTGGGCGCGCAGCGTAGCGAATTCAGCGCTGAGCTGCTGCCACTCTGGCGCTTGCAACTGTGCTTCAATCCAGCCAATCACGCGTGCGGTAATATCAAACTGAAACTGAGCATGGGAGACCCAGCCATAGAGCAGTGTATGTTCCGGACTGGCCGAGAGCCGTGGCTCACCGAGCAGGGCGAAGCCCTTGGCCAACAGCGCATAGGCGCCGCTTGCCAGTAAGGCGGGCCCTTGGGCGGTCAGTAGGCTTGCCACGTCATCAGGGGCTTCGGCGAGTATCGCCTGGCGCAGAGCCATCACAGGATCGTTCAAGGCTAACCACGCCTGGCTTGCTCGCTGGTGCAGCACGCGCTGGGTGGCCAAACTAAGCTCATGACGGCGATGGCGGAGGTACTCGCCAAACAGCCGTTGAAAGCGACACCACTGAGCATGAGGGTCGGGGCGTTCAATAAACAGCCCCGCCTGTTCAAACGCTTCCAACCGCTGGGTCAGGCGCTCCCCATCCAGCAGGCGGGCCATAAGCTCGGGGGAAAAGCGCTCCAACACCCCCAGTTGCAGCATTAGCTCACGCTCTTCCAGTGGCAGTGCTGCGGAGAGCAGTTCGTCAAACCAAGCGACAAAGTCAGGGTGGGCACCACTTAACCGATCAACCAAGGCGTCAAACCCTGCCCGCGTGGTGGTGCGCTCTACCAGCCAGCTCAACGCCATTACCCAGCCACCACTTCTGCGCAGTGCACGCTCCAGGCTGACGCGCGTGGGGGGAAAGCTCAACTGTTCGGCACACAGGGTGTGCGCCTCTTCACTGTCAAAGGCCAGCGCGTGAAGGTCGATCTCTTCGAGTTCACCTCTTAACCGCAGGCTTGCCAAACCCAATGCTGGCCTTGAGCGGCTGGCCAGCGTTAACGTTAGCCAGGGCGGCTGATGGCGCAGCCAGTGGGCGATCCCAGCTAAGATATTCGGGTGGCTAAGGTGCTCAAAATTGTCCACTACCAAACGACACGGCGAGCGCTGCTCAGGTAGCTCGCTAAGCCAGCGCTCCAATGGCTCCACGCAGTCACCATCATCTGCCACGGGTGAAAGGCGTGTTTGATCGCTTAACAGTGCACCTAGCGCTGCCTGCCAATAGGCTAAAAACCGCGCGGGTTGGTTGTCGCGCTGATCCAAGCTTAGCCAAGTGGCCTCTTGCTCCAGCGCGGGCAGCCGCTCAGCCAGCAGCATGGTTTTGCCATAGCCTGGAGGCGCCTGCACCATCAGCAAGCGGACACGATCATTTAACCCGAAACGGTCGTTAAGGCGCGGCCGGGCCACTACGCCAAGCGGTAGTGGCGGTGCTTTTAATTTCTCTTGCAGTAGTGACATACAACGCTCCTGAGCAACCCTGCTGGCCCTCCATAAATACTATTCACAAATTCTTTTAAAGCTATAAAAAAGCCCGCGACATGTCGCGGGCAACGTGCATTGGAGAAGAAACAGTTAAACGCTAACCAACTTACATCGATTTAGAACCATACCTCGGTCTGAACGCCGAAAGTCCACTGACCACCGGTAAAGCCTTCGTTGCCCAGTGAGCTGGCACCGTAGTTGTTAAGGTCGTCATCCCAATCGCTGAAGGTAGTGAACAGTCGAATTTCAGGACGCTGCCAGAAGCCGCCGACTTCAGGCTTGAAAGTGGGCGCAATCGTGAATTTGCTGAAGCCACCATCTACGGCGTTACGTCCGCTGTAACCCTGGGGATCTAGATCCATCCACTGATAGCCAGCTTCGTACTGCATTTCGAAGTTCTGCGTTAACTCGTTGGCTAGGCGCACGTTAAGCCCTGCCCAGTTGTACTTATCGCCCTGGGCATAACGGTCTTCGCTGGTTTCAGCCAGAATGGAGGGGGCAACGCGCCACTGCGGGGCAATATAAGTGGTGCCATAGAGCGCTAGACGCGTGGCGGTAGCGTCATCGGTCAGATCACCTCGTGAACCAATACTTTTGGTCTCGGCGCCTAACCCTTGACCATGCAACACGGCCGCTTTGAAACTACCCTCGCCCATGCCGAAGAAGCTGTCGCCATGATAAGCAATCATGGTGTGGAAACCGGTATCGGCAGCAGTTTGGCCGACATCAATGTCGCGCTCGTCGTTGTCTGCAGCGGACATACCGTTGACCATCCACTGCCAGTTGCCGAAATAGTTGTTGGAGGTCAGGATCAGGTTGTCGGTATCGCCTTCAAGACCGGGGTTCTCGCGGTCAACAATCGGATAGTCAGAAAAACTACGACCATAAATCGAGAGGTTAGATTTCCAGTTCTCTGCCAACTGCATGTCGTAGATACCGCCACCGGTACCGGCCAGGAAAATCACGTCACTGTCGAGCCAATGGATATCGAAGTTATCGCGGTCAAAGCGCTTACCAGCCCAGATAGAGGCGTTTTCAAATGCGCCGGTAAAGCTGGGGAGGTCGCTGAATTCAGCAAACACTTGGCGCACGTTGAGATCGGATTCGCCGCCAGTCCAGTCATTGCTGGAGGTCGTGCCGTCTGCAATCATGGTGCGATAAAGCGCTTTGGCGCCGTTATCGAACTGCATACGGTAGTTGAAAATCGCTTCAGCGTAGGTGTCTGGCTCATTGCCTAAACGGCCAACGGCGCCGCCCTCTCCACCTGCGGGTGTCAGGTAAGGGCCAGCATTTTCGCTTTTACCATCTTCGCCAATCAACAAGCCTGAACGCGCATAAACGTTAAACGAGAACCCCTCTTCGCCATCGGCGTAACGCTCCACCCGGGCCAGGCGCTCTTCGATCTCCGCGTCGCTCTCTGTCGCCACGGCGGTCGACTGTGATTGCTCGGCAATCTCGGCACGGCGCTCGGCCGCATCAGCGCGCTGTTCCGCAGCTTCAATGCGGGCTTCAAGCTCGGCAAAGCGTTGTTCCATGGTCATCTGTGCCGAAGCAACACCACTCATTCCTAAGCTGGCGGCGGCAATCGCAATGGCTAACGGCGTTTTAAATGTCATTTTATGCATTGTTTTGAGTACCCTATTGTTATTGGTAAGCCGCTATTTATAAGCGCTTTTGTCTAAATCGATTAAGATCAAATCGATAACACTTTCCTTGCACGGTTCGCCCAGGGGGAGCGGCTGCTATTAAACGCCACGGTGCTTAAGGAAAGATAGCCAAAACTTAATCGATTAAGTCTCTTTTTACCAACGGCTAGTTGCTAATTAGCGACTAATGTCTAAGGAACGATTTTATTTAGTGATAACTGAATAACGTTGTTAGACAAAAGTCGCTATTGAACTTCCTCGATCAAAGCGGCTAACTAAGCAGCATAATCTTAATCGATTAAGATAAGGTAATGATAGAGATTAAGAGAGCGCTTGAGACGACGCTTAGCTAGGGAGCTAACGCTAATTTTGATGCCACACCATCCACAACAATAAACGACGAGGTACGCCGTTATGAAAAAGACTTTAATCACTACCGCCATCGCAGTAGCCAGCACACTGAGCGCAGCAAGCCAGGCTCAGGCTGAGGAACTAACCATTTCCTGTGGTGCGGTTGGCGCAGAGCTGACGCTGTGCCAGGAAGGCGTCGCCGCCTGGGAGGAGAAAACCGGCCATAGCGTCGATGTTGTTTCAACGCCGAATTCTTCCACCGAGCGCCTTTCGCTCTACCAGCAGATCCTTTCGGCTAACTCCAGCGATATCGATGTGATGCAGATTGACGTGGTATGGCCCGGCCTGCTCGCCAATCATCTACTCGATCTCAAAGAAGTGCTTGGCGATGACGCCGCGGCCGGGCACTTTGACACCATCGTCACCAACAACACCATCGATGACCGCTTAGTCGCCATGCCGTGGTTCACCGATGCGGGCGTGCTCTACTATCGCGAAGATTTGTTAGAAAAATATGGCCATGAGGCGCCGACCACCTGGCAGGAACTCACCGAGATTGCCCGCGAAATTCAAAATGCTGAACGCGCCGCAGGTAAAGACGGTATGCAGGGCTATGTTTTCCAGGGGCGCTCCTATGAAGGTTTGACCGTTAACGCCCTTGAGTGGGTAGCCAGCTTTGGCGGCGGCACAGTGGTGGAAGCCGATGGCGAAATTAGCATTAACAATGAACACGCCGCAGAAGCACTCGACCTAGCTGCGTCTTGGATTGGCGATATTTCGCCCAACGGCGTGCTCAATTACACCGAAGAGGAAGCGCGCGGCGTTTTCCAAAGCGGCGGCGCGGTGTTTATGCGTAATTGGCCCTACGCCTGGGCGCTGGCCCAAAGCGAAGACAGTGACGTTCGCGGCAAAGTGGGCGTTACCCAACTGCCCGCGGGTGGCGAAAACGGCCAAAGTGCCGCTGGCCTGGGCGGCTGGAACTTGGCGGTATCGCGCTACAGCGAACACCCCGAGCTGGCCGCCGAGCTGGTCGCCTTCCTGACCGGTGAAGAGGAGCAGAAGCGTCGCGCCATACAGGCCTCTTACAACCCCACTATCGACGCCCTCTACAAGGATGACGAAGTGCTAGAGGCCGTGCCCTTCTTTGGCACCCTTTACGACACCTTCGTCAATGCGGTCGCTCGCCCCTCTGCCCCCACCGGCGATGCTTATGGGCGGGTGAGCAACGCCTTCTTCAGCACCTCCCATGACGTGCTTTCCGGCACTAAAGATGGCACTCAAGCGGTCGCTGATCTTGAAGACGAATTGGCTCGCCTGAAGCGTCGCAACTGGTAACCCTGGAGCCCTTCCATGTCGACCTCCATCAAGCATGATGACGCGCCCGCCGGGGCGCGTTCTTTCACTACCAAGCCGCGCCGGGGCACTAAGGTTCGCCGTCAGCGGGTTAAAGCCGCCTGGCTCTTTTTAGCCCCCATGCTGATTGCGTTAACCCTGGTCGCTGGCTGGCCACTGGTGCGCACCTTTTTTCTCAGCTTCACCGATGCATCACTGTCAGATTTAGGCGCTGCCAATCTGATTGGCTTCGAGAATTACCTCGTCTATGACGATGGCCGCTGGTATGGGGTACTGGCCGACTCGGTGTGGTGGCAGTCGGTATGGAACACCGTCTACTTCTCGGTGGTGTCGGTATCGCTGGAAGTGGTATTCGGGGTGATTGTGGCGCTGATTTTGAACGCCGAGTTTAAGGGTCGCGTCATTGTGCGCGCTGCGGTGCTGATTCCCTGGGCAATCCCCACCATCGTTTCTGCGCAAATGTGGGCGTGGATGCTCAACGACCAGTTCGGCATCATCAACCATATGCTCATGGGCCTGGGCGTGATTGACGCTCCCATCGCCTGGACGGCCAGCGCCACCTACTCCATGTGGGCGGTGATTATGGTCGATGTGTGGAAAACCATCCCCTTCGTGGCGTTGCTGGTGCTTGCTGCCCTGCAGATGCTGCCCAAGGATTGCTACGAGGCCGCCGAGGTGGACGGCATTCACCCGCTGCGGGTGTTCTTCAAAGTTACCCTACCGTTGATTACCCCGGCGTTAATGGTCGCAGTGATCTTCCGCCTGCTGGATGCGCTGCGTGTCTTCGATGTCATTTACGTACTCACCTCCAACTCCACCAGCACCATGTCGATGTCGGTCTATGCCCGCCAACAGCTGGTCGAGTTTCAGGATGTCGGTTACGGCAGCGCCGCTTCTACCCTGCTGTTCTTGATTATTGCCCTGGCTACCGTGGCTTACCTCTACGTTGGGCGTAAACAAATCCAATTGGGAGGTGACTAATGAATACGCGTCAGTTGGCCAAAATAGCCAAGCGCATCGGGTTTTGGGCGCTGATTGTGCTGATCATGGTGTACGCCGTTTTCCCGTTCTACTACGCGGTAGTCACCTCGTTAAAACCGTCGAGCGACCTTTTCCGCGTCGAGCTTTGGCCTTCGAACTGGAACTTCGATAACTACATCAGCATTTTTAGCCAAACCAGCTTTCTGCGCGCTATTTTCAACTCCATTTTGGTGGCGTTTAGCGTGGTGTTTATCGCTCTGCTACTCGGCATTACCGCCTCTTACGCCCTGGGCCGGGTGCGCTTTAGGGGCCGCTCCACGGTGCTTCTGGTGATTCTCGGGGTGTCGATGTTCCCCCAGGTGGCGGTGCTCTCCGGGCTTTTTGAGGTGATTCGTGCGCTCAATCTCTACAACAACCCCGCCGGGCTGATTTTAAGCTACACCATCTTCACCCTGCCCTTCACCGTATGGGTATTGACCACCTTTATGAAGCAACTGCCAATGGAGCTGGAAGAGGCCGCCATCATGGACGGCGCCACGCCCTGGATAACCATCACGAAGGTATTTTTGCCGCTGATGTGGCCCGCCATGGCGACCACCGGCCTGTTGGCATTTATCGCCGCGTGGAACGAGTTTCTGTTTGCCCTCACCTTCACGCTGACCGACGCCCAGCGCACGGTACCCGTTGCTATTGCGCTGCTATCAGGCGGCAGTGCCTACGAACTGCCCTGGGGGCCGATTATGGCCGCTTCTGTGGTGGTCACAGTGCCACTGGTTGTATTAGTGATTATCTTCCAGCGCCGCATTGTGTCAGGCCTTACCGCAGGCGCCGTTAAAGGATAAGGAATTTTTTATGTCAATGATGGACTCTACGATGCAAGACAACACACTTTGGTGGCGCGGTGGGGTTATCTACCAGATCTACCCGCGCAGCTTTATGGATAGCCGCGGTGACGGTATTGGCGACCTTAACGGTATTACCGAAAAACTCAATTACGTTGCCTCCCTCAATGTGGACGGCATTTGGTTATCGCCGTTTTTCACCTCGCCGATGCTCGATTTTGGCTACGATATTAGCGATTACTGCGACGTCGACCCCATGTTCGGCACCCTGGAGGACTTTAAAGCGCTGCTGGCAAAAGCCCACACGCTTGGCCTGAAGGTGATGATTGATCAGGTGATTAGCCACACCTCGGATCAACACGCATGGTTTCAGGAGAGTCGCCAAAACCGCAGCAATCCTAAAGCCGACTGGTTTGTATGGGCCGACCCCAAGCCGGACGGCACGCCACCCAACAACTGGCTATCGATTTTCGGCGGCCCGGCGTGGACGTTTGATTCCCGACGCCAGCAGTACTATATGCATAACTTCCTGACCAGCCAGCCGGACGTTAACTTCCATAACCCGGAAGCACGTCAGGCACAGTTGGACAATATGCGTTTCTGGCTGGATCTGGGCGTGGACGGTTTCCGCTTGGATACCGTCAACTTCTACTTCCACGATGCCGAGCTGCGCAACAATCCGCCGGTTCCCAAGGGCGAAGCTAAAACCCTGGGCGCTCCGGATAGTAATCCCTATACCTGGCAGCGTCACGTCTACGACCTGAGCCGCCCCGAAAATCTCGACTTCTTGAAAGACCTGCGGGCGCTGATGGACGAGTACCCCGGCACCACGACCGTGGGCGAAATTGGCGACGATAACCCGCTGGAGCGCATGGCCGAGTACACCGCCGGTGGCGACAAGCTGCATATGGCCTACACCTTCGACCTGCTCAACACGCCCCACTCGGCGCGCTATATTCATGAAGTGCTCGAGCGCTTTCAGCGCCTGGCTGGCGACGCCTGGCCCTGCTGGGCAACCTCCAATCATGACGTAGTACGCAGCGCCACCCGCTGGGGCGCTGGCGAAGACCCCACCGCCTACCCTAAAGTGGCGCTGGCCATGCTCTGCTCGCTGCGCGGTAGCGTCTGCCTTTATCAAGGCGAAGAGCTGGGCCTGCCGGAAGCCGACGTGCCCTTTGAGCGCATCCAAGACCCCTACGGCAAAGTGCTCTGGCCGGAATTCAAAGGTCGCGACGGTTGCCGCACGCCAATGCCCTGGAACGATAGCGAACATGGCGGTTTTTCCAGCGTTGAACCTTGGCTCCCCATGGAGACCAGCCATCGGGATATGGCGGTCAGCCGCCAACAGGATGATGCCAACTCCACCTTGAATGCGCTGCGTAACATGCTGGCCTTCCGTCGTCAGCACCCCGCACTGGTCGATGGTGACTTAACGCTGGTCGATGTAGGCGAAACGCTGCTCGGTTTTAGCCGACAAAAAGGGGATGAAACACTGCTATGCGTTTTCAACCTCACCGCCGAGGCGCAGACGGTTGATCTGCCGCTAGCGATTGAATGCGATTTGCGGGGTCACGGCTTTATCACCCAGCGCGACGGTAATCGCCTGACGCTACCGGCGTACCAGGCAGCCTTTATGCGCGTCGCTCATAACAGTTAATCGCCACCACCGTACACAACAAGCCGACCCAACAAAAGCAGTACACGAAGGTCGGCAAGGAGTCACCCATGGCAAGTGTTACGCTTAATAAGGTCAATAAGGTGTTTGGCCGCGATCACATTATCAACGATGTCGATCTACACATTGGCGACGGTGAGTTCGTGGTCTTCGTCGGCCCCTCCGGCTGCGGCAAGTCAACGCTTTTACGCCTGATCGCCGGTTTGGAATCGATTAGCGATGGCGATCTCTGCATAGACGAGACGGTCGTCAACGACTTACCGCCTCGGGAACGCGGCGTTGGCATGGTGTTTCAGTCCTATGCGCTCTATCCCCATATGACCGTCTACGACAATATGGCGTTTGGCCTGAAGCTGGCTAAAACTGCCAAAGAGACGGTGCACGAGCGGGTAATGACCACCGCCAAGATTCTGCAGCTAGAAGAGCTGCTCCACCGCAAACCCAAGGCACTCTCTGGCGGGCAGCGCCAGCGGGTGGCCATGGGCCGAGCCATGGCGCGTGAACCGCGCATTCTGCTTTTTGACGAGCCGCTCTCCAACCTGGATGCATCTCTGCGGGTGCAGATGCGCAATGAGATCGCCCGCCTGCATAACCGCCTTGGCTCCACCATGATTTACGTGACCCACGACCAAGTGGAGGCCATGACCCTGGCCGACAAAATTGTGGTGCTCAATGGCGGACACGTTGAGCAGGTAGGCAGCCCCCACGAGCTGTACCAGCGCCCGGCGACGAAATTCGTTGCCGGGTTTATCGGCTCGCCCACCATGAACTTCATGCCTGCAGAATTACTCGCTGGCGACGCCAACGGCTGTCGTGTGCGAGCCGCGGGAGTTGGCGAGCTCGCCCTGCCCCAGAATGCTCAGCAGTTGCGTAGCGGCGAAGCGCTGACCCTCGGTATTCGCCCAGAGCACCTATGCTTAGCGGCGCCCACCGATGACAACTGCTTCGATATTGTCAATGTCGAGTATTTAGGTAACGAAGTTTACGTCTACCTTGAGCCCAAACAGGGCGACACGCTGTTGATCCATCGCAGCGAAGCCCCCAGCCAGTGGCAGGAGGGCCAACAGGTATCACTGGCAGCGGATTGGGAAAAAGTACACCTGTTTGATGAGAGCGGTGCAGCACTGACGTTATCCACTCAACAAGCAGCGGCTTAAGCACGGGAGTCATCAACCAAGAGACCCGCATTAACGACCCTCTGTGTGTGCCTGACCTTCCCTTCGCTTATCATGGGGAGTGGTAGCACACAGCGGGTCGATTTTATTATGCACACCCTTTGAATAGCTAAGTCTTCAATTATTAAAAAAGCCTGTAAAGGAAGCACCGTGACTGATCAGCGCCGTATGACACTCAAGGATCTTGCGCAGGAACTCAACGTCTCCACTGCCACGATTTCCAATGCCTTTAACCGGCCGGATCAGCTTTCGCCTGCCCTGCGCGAACGCATACTCAAAGAGGCCAAACGGCTGGGATACAGTGGCCCTGACGCCAAAGCACGCAGCTTGCGCACCGGCCGCTCGCGGATTATTGCGGTGATTCTTGCGGAAAGCCTGACCTACAGCTTGAACGACGCCGTGGCCAGCGAGTTTTTATCAGGGGTTGCCGAAGTCCTCGACGCCCACGGCCATACGCTGCTGTTATTGCCGGGTCGCGGCCATGCTTCACAGCCGCCGGGCTCCGCCAATATCGCCGATGGCTTTATCGTCTATGGGCTAATGCCCAACAATAAGCTGCTCGATGAACTGCCCGCCCAGCGCACCCTAGTGGCCGTTGATTTTGATATTGAAGGCTGCCCGACGGTGCATATCGATGATACTGCTGCTAGCTATAAAATCGCCCAGCATGCGCTTGGCCAGTTGCCCAAACGCCCGGCGATTATCAATCTGCGCTTGACCAAAGAGGTCTGCAACGGCCGGGTGACGGCCGAGCACACCCTGCTGCCCAACACCAGCACCATCAGCCGCGCCCGACTTGAGGGCTTTCATAGCGCGCTGAGTGAGCAAGGGGTAGATGTGGAGCAAGTGCCGCTATGGAATATCGAGGAGAATACCTTTGAGGTGTGCTCGCCGGTGATTGCCGAGATTCTCGACCAGCCCATAGAAAAACGGCCAGACCTGCTGCTGTGCATGTCTGACCGCATTGCGCTCACGGCGCTAACGCTGGCAGAGCAGCGCGGTATACGGGTGCCGGAAGAGTTACGCATTACCGGGTTCGATGGCATTGCCGAAGGACAGTACCGCGCACCGCGTTTAACCACGGTGCGCCAGGATAGTGTGGGTAAAGGCCGGGTCGCAGCGCAGATGATTCTTGGCCGCATCCCCCTCGCCCAGCAGTTGCTGCAAACTGAGCTGCTGCTGGGCGATACCTGCCCATAGATTACAGTACTTAGCATTGCATTAGTTAGCAGTGCATTAGTTAGCAGTGCATTACTTGGCAGTCGCCTGCATCGCCAGCGCGGTATCCAGCATACGGTTGGAGAAGCCCCACTCGTTGTCGTACCACGCCATGATTTTAACCAGACGGCCATTCACGCGGGTGTGATTAGCATCAAAGGTCGATGAGTTGGCATCGTGGTTGAAATCAATAGAGACCAGCGGTTCAGCGTTAACAGCCAATACTGGAGAGTTAGCCGCAGCCTTCTCAACGATGGCATTAATCTCTTCTTTAGTGGTATCGCGGCTGGCAGTAAAGGTCAGATCCACCAGCGAGACGTTGATCACCGGCACGCGAACGGCCAAGCCGTCAAATTTACCCGCCAGCTCTGGAAGCACCAAGCCTACCGCTGCGGCAGCGCCGGTTTTGGTCGGGATCATAGAGTGCGTTGCACTGCGCGCCCGGTAGGGGTCAGAGTGGTAAACATCCGAGAGGTTCTGATCGTTGGTGTAAGCGTGCACCGTGGTCATCAAACCGTTTTCGATACCAACAGTATCGTTCAACGCTTTGGCGACCGGCGCTAGGCAGTTCGTGGTGCAGGAAGCATTAGAGACAACCGTGTGTTCAGCGGTCAACACTTGGTCATTAACGCCATATACAATCGTCGCATCAGCGTCGGGGCTGGGTGCGGAAATCAGCACGCGCTTGGCACCCGCTTCGATATGCTTGGCCGCCGCCTCGCGCTTGGTAAACAACCCGGTGCACTCCATCACCAGATCGATATTCATCGATGCCCACGGCAACTGCGCTGGATCGCGCTCGGAGGAGATGGCGATACGATCGCCATCCACCGTGATGCTCTCGGCGTCGTGTTCTACCTTAAAGGGGAAGTGACCATGCACGGTATCGTGACGCAGCAGGTGGGAATTTAGCGAGGGGTCACCGAGATCGTTAATGGCGACGACCTGTACGCGGTCACGATAGCTGTTTTCGTAAAGGGCGCGCAGTACATTACGGCCAATACGGCCAAATCCGTTAATCGCAACTCTTATTGTCATGATAGCTCCTCAATTGACCAATAGTAACAATTTGCACCTTTAGTAAAAAAATTACTAAAAATACGTATTTAAGCGTCATGAGGCCGATAAACAGCGTTTCAACCGCCCCAAAAGGCTAGTGAATATCCAATATGTAGTAAAATTACTATATAAACGCTATCGTAGTCCAATACTAAATTGCCAACAATCCCCTTACTCAAGGAGAGCGCCAATGACGAATGCGACCTCGAATACAGCAGCACCGGCGTCTACCAACCCTCATTCCCATACACCGTTAAGGCGCACCAAAATTGTCGCCACACTCGGTCCCGCCAGTGATCGCCCCGGCGTGCTGGAAGCGATGCTAAAAGCCGGTGTGGATGTGGTACGGCTTAACTTCTCCCACGGCTCGGCAGACGACCACCGCCGTCGCTTAAGCGAAGTCCGCGAGATCGCCGAACGCCTTGGCCGCAGCGTTGCCGCCCTGGGCGACCTGCAAGGGCCGAAAATTCGTATTGCGCGTTTTGTCGAAGGCGCCGTCAACCTCGATGTCGGCCAGGCATTTGTCTTGGACATGGCGCTGGACGCCAATAGCGGCACTGCAGAACGCGTCGGCTGCGACTATCAAACACTCGCCGATGATGTCGTTGAGGGCGACCGCCTACTGCTCGACGATGGCCGTTTGGTACTCGATGTCACCTGTGTAATTGGACAAGAAGTGCATACCCGCGTTCACGTAGGTGGCAAGCTCTCCAACAATAAGGGCATTAACAAACAGGGAGGTGGACTCTCAGCACCCGCCCTTACTGAGAAAGATAAAGCCGATCTAAACACCGCTATTGAGATTGGCGTTGACTACTTAGCCGTCTCCTTCCCGCGTAGCGCCGCGGATATGCAAGAAGCCCGCGAGCTGCTTGGCGAAGCCGGTAAAGAGATTGGCCTGGTGGCTAAGCTTGAACGCGCCGAAGCGGTTGCCGACGATGCTACACTGGATGGCATCATTGAAGCCTCTGAGGCGGTCATGGTGGCCAGGGGCGACCTGGGCGTTGAGATTGGCGACGCCGCGCTGATTGGTACTCAGAAGCGCATTATCAAGCACGCACGCACACTCAACCGTGCCGTCATTACCGCCACCCAGATGATGGAATCGATGATCGAGTCGCCGCTACCCACCCGCGCCGAGGTCTTCGACGTGGCCAATGCGGTGCTCGACGCCACCGATGCAGTGATGCTCTCTGCGGAAACCGCCGCAGGTGATTACCCGGTGGAGACCATTGAGGCGATGAACCGCGTTTGCCTGGGTGCCGAGCGTGAGCGTCTCGCTCAGGAGTCAGGCCACCGTATTCATGAAGGCTTTGAGCGCATTGATGAAACCATCGCGCTATCGGCGATGTATGCAGCGAATCACTTATCCGGCGTCAGCGCAATCGCTTGCATGACCTCCACCGGCTATACACCGCTGATTGCATCGCGCATTCGTTCCGGCCTGCCTATCGTAGGGTTGGCTCACAGTCCTATCGCCCAGCGGCGTATGGCGCTCTATCGTGGCGTGGTTTCAATTCCTTTCGACACCACCGATATGGATCCGGCCAACCTTAACCAAGAAGCATTGAAATGCTTGCAGGCACAGGGATTTATCCACCCTGGCGAGCATGTCATTCTCACTCGCGGCGACCATATGAATGCCCATGGGGGCACCAATACGATGAAAATCCTTGCCTTTGATAGCGAGTAACGGTCTAACCTCTGTAGCGAGCTTTTAGCTTTTGCGACCTGTAAAAAGAAAAACCATTCGGCCATAAGACCGAAAGGCAATAGAACCATGAGGGAAGTGACGAAATGAGTGACGCGCAACCGCCCCGCCAGGCCATCCGTACGCTGCAAGCGCGCAAGCGTATTGCGCTAATTGCCCATGATGGCAAGAAGAGCGAAATGCTTGAGTGGGCAACTCGCTGGAAGGACACACTGAGCCAGCACGAATTGATTGGCACGGGAACAACCTCTAAGCGGCTTAAAACCGCGTTAGGGTTAGAAGTCGAGGGGTTAATGAGTGGCCCCCTGGGCGGTGATCAGCAGATTGGCGCACGGATTGCGGAGCAGCGGCTGGATGTGCTGATCTTCTTTTGGGATCCCTTCTCACCCCAACCCCACGATCCGGATGTCAAAGCGCTGCTGCGTTTAGCGGCGCTGTGGAATGTACCCGTTGCCTGCAATGCGGCGAGCGCCGACTTCGTGCTCTCCTCGCCCTACTTGAGTGAGAGTTACGACATGTCTATACCAGATGCAGCAGCTTGGGCCCAGGCGCGCGCGGTTTAACGCCGGTGCAGATGACGCGCCACCACCTGCAGCCCGCTCTCATAGTGGCCGTTCATGGCAACTAGGGCACAACGCAATGTTAACTCGGCAATACGGTCATAATCCTGTAGCGCCGAGTTCACTGGCTGAGGAAGGAAATCCAGCAGCCGGTGATCACCAAAGGTAGCCAGGCGAATATTTTCCGGCAGGCCGCCGCGCTCCAAGAACACATCAAACACCCCCTCCATCAGCGTATAGGACGCTGTCACCAGTGCGTCGGCACCACCCTGTTCATCCAGCAGTTGAATCGCTAAGCGCACCCCTTCGCTACGTTCATAGTGCGACCCGGTAAGATAAAGCGGTTCGATCATGCTGCCTTCAAGGGCCGCCTGAAAACCTGCCCGCCGCTCGCAGCTAACCGACAGATCCGGCATCGCTTCCAGCCAGGCAACACGCTTGGTCGCCGCGCCGATCACCGAACGGGTCAACGTCTTGGCCGCCTCCTGATCGTTACTCACGACACTGGCAAAGCGCGCCGGATTGAGGCCACGGTCCATCCCTACCACGCACCATCCCTCGTCTAGCAGGTCGGCATAAAAAGTATCGTCCCTGGGCAAGCAACTGGCGGTGATCAACACTTCACAGCGTTGCGCACGCAGCGCCAACGCAAGTGTTCGTTCACTCTCTGCACAGTCATCTGAGCTTACGATCAACAGCTGATATCCCTGCTCCCGTGCCCCCCGCTCCAGGCGTTTGGCTAGACGGGCATAACTGATGTTCTCCAAATCCGGCACGATAAGCCCCAGCAAGCGGCTTGCGCCCCGGCGCAGCGCTGCCGCCTGAGGGTCAATGTGATAGCGGTGTTGCCGCACCACCGCCATCACTTTTTCAATTGTCGCCGTGCTAATGCGGCGCTGCTCGGCCTGACCATTAATCACGTAGCTAGCAGTTGTGCGCGAGACGCCAGCTAGCCGGGCAATATCGGCAAGTGTCATGCGGTTTCTCCCTGGTGTGGCCGGGCAGTTTATCAGCAAGTTAGCGCCTACCAGACCAAAGTCTAAAAGCTCAAACCTTGTGTCATTCAGTGAATCGATTCAGCATAGCACCATACCCAGATTTAATGGCAAGGATAAACCGACTGAAACGGCACGGTTCATCTCACTAGCATCAATGCCATTGACATGATCATTTAACGACGATCACTTTATGTACACGACGCTGCGTCCACGCTGCCCCATTAAAATGCCGACAGTGCGCGTTTACAGGAGAATACTATGTTGACACTCGGCCCCAATGACATCTTGCTAGACCGCCACGCCGAAAGCTGGCAAACCGCGCTGGACAGTGCCGCTGAGGCACTGGTTGACGCCGGATTGGTTGAGGCCGAGTACCGCGACGGCCTACACGCCCGCGAGGCACAATCATCAACGTTTCTAGGCAACGCCATTGCGATACCCCACGGTACGCCGGAAAGCCGTCAGTATGTGAAGCAGACGGGTATACGCGTGTTGCAGTTCCCACAAGGGATCGAGTGGCACGACGGCCAGCAGGTGCACGTACTGGTAACGATCGCCGCCCAGAACGATGAGCACCTGGATATTCTGCGCCAGCTCACTCACGTGCTGGATCGCGAAGGCGTTTCCGAGCAACTGGCAAATGCCACCTCCGCGGCAGATGTAGCGCGGCTGCTTTCCAAACCAGCATTAGAACCGCGCCTGGATGCCGACACTCTATGCGTCAACTTTCCTGCTCGCGACCCACAAGAACTCGCCCTGGCTGCAGCCGCCCGCTTACGCCAAAGCAGCTGTGTCGATAACAGTTTTATTACCGCCATAGCCGCGGCACAGCCGACCTGGTTAGGTAAAGGGCTTTGGCTGGCTAGCAGCGCCCAGGGCGTTAACCAGCCCGCACTGGGGGTGGCCACACCGGCTGAACAAAGCCTGGAAAGTGCTGGCCATCCGGTGCATGCATTGTTCTGTCTGGCCGCCCACGGCGATGCCCACCGCCCGCTGTTAGAGCAACTGATGGCGGTGTTAGAAAACAGCGAAAGCCAAAGCCTAGTGAGCAAAACCAGCGCGCAGCTGTTAGCCACCCTGGCGGGCGAAACCGCAAATACCCAAACCCGCCGGGTACGGGTACTCAACCCCCATGGCCTGCACGCCCGCCCCGCCAAACAGCTGGTACAGATAGCGCGCGTCCAGGCCATGCCGATTCAGGCACGTTTGGAAGAAGGCAGCGCCACCCCGGTTTCCGCCGCCAGCCTGACCAAAGTGATTGGCCTGGGCGCACGCCGCGGCCAATGGCTGGTGCTTTCAGCCGAGGGTGGGCAGGCAAGCGCAGCACTAGAGGCCGTCGCCGAGGCTGTTGAATCAGGCCTGGGAGAGAAAGTCACACCCTTTGACGGCGGCTTTGATAGCGCGCCGGAAGCGAGCACCGCTACACCGGCCGTTGAACCTCTCGCTGCCGATACGCCCCACGCCGGTGTGGCCGCCTCGCCGGGCTTGGCCATTGCGCCAGTGTTTGTCATCCGCCCGATGCAGTTCGAGTACGCCGAGCACGCCAGCGACGCTGAACACGAAATCAGCCGTTTAAATAGCGCGCTGAAAGAGGGCGCCGCCCAGCTGCACACATTGGTGCATAACGCCCCCGGAGGCGAAGTCGCCGATATTCTTTCGATGCACGAAGAAATGCTCGACGACCCGGAGCTCCATCACGCGGCGACGGATGCCATCCGTGAAGGACGCTCGGCGGAAGCGGGCTGGTGGGAAGCGATTGAAACCGCGGCCCACGCACAGGAGATGCTCGCTGACCGCCTGCTGGCCGAACGCGCTGCCGACCTGCGCGACGTGGGTCGTCGGGTGTTGGGCGTACTCTGCGATGTGACGCTCCCCGAACCGCCGGATCACCCTTATATTCTGGTGATGGACGATATTGGCCCTTCCGATGTGGCCCGGCTGGATACTTCCCGTGTCCGCGGCCTGCTCACCGTACGCGGCGGCGCCACGGCACACAGCGCTATTCTGGCCCGTGCACTGGGTATTCCTGCCGTGGTGGGCGCCGGTCAAGCGGTGATGGCACTCAACAACGCCAGCATGATGATTCTGGATGGCGAACGTGGCCGAGTGACGTTTCAGCCTTCCGAAGAGCGCCTACAGCGTGCCGAACAGCAGTTACTAGACCTCCAACAGCGCGAAGCCGATGCCTGGGAAAGCCGCTTCGAAGTCGCCCAAACTCGCGATGGGCACCGTGTGGAAGTCGCCGCCAACCTGGGCAACACTGCCCACGCCGCTGATGCGGTAGAGCGCGGCGCTGAGGCCGTTGGCCTGCTGCGTACTGAATTCCTGTTCATGGCCCACGCCAGCGCACCAGACTTAGCCACTCAGATTAGCGAGTACCGTCAGGCAATTGACGCCCTGGATGGCCGCCCGCTGGTAGCCCGCACATTAGATGTCGGCGGTGATAAGCCACTGCCCTACTGGCCGGTACCCCAAGAAGACAACCCCTTCCTGGGCCTACGCGGTATTCGCTTAGCGCTGACACAACCCGAAGTGCTCGAGACCCAATTGCGTGCGTTATTGATGGCAGGCAAGGATAGTCCTCTGCGGATTATGCTGCCGATGGTCAAAGATATCGCTGAGTTCCGCGCTGTAAAAGCCATCTACGATCGCCTACTCAAAGAGATCCCTACTTCCCAGCGCGCCACCGATGTGCAGCTTGGCGTGATGATTGAAATACCCTCTAGCGCGCTGCTGGCGCCCAGTCTTGCCGCCGAAGTCGATTTCTTCTCGGTAGGCACCAACGACTTGACTCAGTACACCCTGGCTATCGACCGCGGCCACCCGGAACTCTCTGCTCAAGCCGATGGCTTACACCCTGCTGTGCTGCGTTTGATTCAAATGACCGTGGCGGCTGCCCATACCCAAGGAAAATGGGTCGGCGTGTGCGGCGAATTAGCCTCAGACGCCGTGGCCATTCCCGTATTGGTAGGCCTTGGCGTGGACGAGCTCTCCGTCAGCGCGCGGCAGATCCCGCTGGTCAAAGCCCGCCTGCGCGAGTTTGACTTCGCCGATGCCCAAGCCAGCGCTGAGTTAGCGCTTTCCCAAGCCACCAGCGATGAAGTGCGCGATGCACTGGAGGCCCGCTAATGGCCCGCGTGCTATGCATTACCCTGAATCCGGCGCTGGATTTGGCGTTTAACCTTGAGTCGTTGGTGCTGGGTAGCGTGAACCGCCCCACTAGCGCCCAGTTAGAAGCAGCGGGCAAAGGCGTTAACGTTGCCCGCGTATTGGCGGGTCTTGGCCACGACGTCACCGTCAGCGGTTTTTTAGGTGCCGATAACGACGCTCCCTTTGAGCTAGCATTTACCAATTACTCCCTGACTGACGCCTTTGTGCGCGTGCCGGGAGAAACCCGTATCAATGCCAAAATTGCTGAACAGAGCGGCCGCGTTACCGATATTAACGGCCCCGGCATGCCCATTGACGCCGCACATCTGCAGACGCTGATCGACAAACTGAATACCGAGCTTTCCAGCGCGACGCCACCCCAGGCGGTCGTCGTGGCGGGCAGCCTGCCCCCTGGGCTGTCACCGGACGATTTCAGCGCGCTGTTAAACCACTTAAACGCCAGCAGCGTACCGCTCTGGGTAGATACCAGTGGCCCGGCACTCAATGCGGCCATAGCGACTCACCCCGCCGGTGTTAAGCCTAATGAAAACGAACTGGCAGAGTGGGCGGGCGAAGATATGACCTCTTCCGATGTGCGCTTGAATGCGGCTAAACGGCTGCATAAAAGCGGCATCGCCAATGCGCTGATTTCAGCGGGTGCTGAAGGGGTGCTGTGGGTGAACGCTCAAGGTGCCTGGCACGCCACACCCCCTAAGGTTACCGCGACGAATACCGTTTGCGCCGGCGATACCTTCGTCGCGGGCATGCTCCACGGCCTGCTTAACCAGCAAGAGGCTGAACAGACGCTGCGCTTTGCCACCGCGCTCTCGGCCGAGGCCGTGCGCCACGTTGGTGTGGGCAATCCCCATGCTGCCGATTTCGATTCACTCCAACAACACACCCGGATACGGCGTCTTGATGACACCATCACCGAGGGAGCCACGCTATGAATATTATTCTGATTACCGCCTGCCCCAGCGGCATGGCGACCACCTTCCTCGCGGCTAAGCGCCTGGAACAAGCCGCCCAGCGTCAAGGCTGGTCGGCGCACGTGGAAATGCACGGTGAAGTCGCGCCGCTCCAGGCCGCCACTGCCGAGCAGATCGCCAATGCCGATTTGATCGTGGTCGCCGCCGATCACGTGCCTGCCCCAGAGCGCTTCGAAGGCAAGCGGCTATTCCAAGCGCCGATTGCCAGCGCACTCCCCGACCCCAGCGCATTTCTGGCCCAGGCTAAGCGTGAAGCACCGATTTATAGCGCACCTGCGGCCTCTACTACTAGCGCATCTACCGCTGCAAACAGCGCGGATGGCAAGAAAATCGTTGCTGTCACTGCCTGCCCCACCGGCGTGGCGCATACCTTTATGGCCGCCGAAGCACTCGCAGAGGCGGGCAAAGCCATGGGCCATGCCATTCGCGTGGAAACCCAAGGCTCGGTTGGCGCACAAGATAAATTGACTGAAGAAGAGATCGCCGACGCCGATGTGGTCGTACTGGCCTGCGATATCGACGTTGACCCGACGCGGTTTGCTGGTAAGCGCATCTACCGTACCTCTACCGGCAACGCGCTGAAAAAGCCACGCCCCACGCTTGAAGCCGCGCTCAGCGAGGCCTCCATAGAGAGCGGCAGCAGCAATGCGGGCACAGCAAATAAGAGCGTCAAAGAGAAAGGCGTTTATAAGCACCTGCTCACCGGCGTTTCCTTTATGTTGCCGATGGTCGTAGCGGGCGGCCTGCTAATTGCGCTCTCCTTTGTGTTTGGTATTGAGGCCTTTGAGCAGGAAGGCACCCTGGCCGCCGCACTGATGCAGATTGGGGGTGGCACCGCCTTCGCGCTGATGATTCCAGTGCTGGCAGGTTATATTGCCTACTCCATCGCCGACCGCCCCGGCATCGCACCGGGTATGATTGGTGGCATGCTGGCGGCCAATATCGGCTCCGGCTTTATCGGCGGTATTTTGGCGGGCTTCCTGGCGGGTTACGTGGCGCTGGCGGTTACGCGCTACGTCAAACTGCCCTCCAGCGTTGAATCCCTGAAGCCGATTCTGATCATTCCGCTAGTCGCCAGTTTGGTCACCGGCCTGACCATGATTTACGTGATTGGCGAACCGGTCGCGGCGCTGCTTAATGCGCTGACCAGTTTCCTGGAGTCCATGGGCTCCACTAACGCGGTGCTGCTGGGTATCCTGCTCGGCGCGATGATGTGTTTCGATCTGGGTGGCCCGGTTAACAAGGCTGCTTACACCTTTGGCGTGGGCCTGCTAGCCTCTGAAACATACGGCCCCATGGCGGCGATTATGGCGGCGGGAATGGTACCTGCCATTGGTATGGGCATTGCCAGCTTTGTAGCGCGCAACAAGTTCTCGGCACCGGAGCGCGAAGCAGGGAAAGCCTCTTTCGTACTGGGCCTTTGTTTTATCAGTGAAGGCGCGATCCCCTTTGCGGCGAAAGACCCGCTACGCGTTATCCCCGCCTGTATCGTTGGGGGTGCACTCACAGGCGCCCTATCGATGCTGGTAGGCGCAAAGCTTATGGCTCCCCACGGCGGCATCTTTGTACTGCTGATTCCCAACGCCATTACCCCGGCCCTGCTCTATCTTGGCGCTATTGTGGCTGGCTCGTTGGTGACGGGTTTAAGCTATGCGTTTATCAAACGTGATGCGGCCCAGGTAGCACTCGCCACCTAACCGCTGTTACCAAAAAATGAGGGCAGGCGAACATGCCTGCCCTTTTAAATACGTCGCTTTACGCATTTAATACCTTTTCACGCCACTTATACCCTCTACTCTTTGTCATTTTTTATGTAGTATTTTTACATAACGCCACTTTTTGTATTTGATTACCACGCTCACTTATAACAAACGGATCGCCCTATGTTTCAGCTAACTCGCAGCGTTACCTGGCAGGCGCTTGACCGCCTGCGCGACAAAACCGCTAACGACCGCATTCGCGACTACTTCACCAATGACCCGCAGCGCTTTGAGAAAATGAGCTTACGGGTGGGCGGTCTGTTTCTTGACTACTCCAAGCACCACGTCTCCGATGAAGTGCTTACCAAGCTGATTGAGCTAGCCGACCACTCCGCACTGGTACAGCGACGGGCACAGATGTTCTCCGGCGATATTATCAACGTTACTGAAAACCGCCCGGTACTGCATACGGCTCTGCGTCACTTAGGCGATGAACCAGTCTATGTGGACGGCGAAGACGTCATGCCGGAGATCACCCGCACCCGCGAGCAGATCAAGCTGTTCTCGGAAGCGGTGCGCAGTGGTGAATGGAAAGGCTACAGCGGCAAACGCATTAAAGACGTGGTCAATATCGGTATTGGCGGCTCGGATCTTGGTCCCAATATGGCGGTTCGCGCGCTGCTCAAATATCGCCACCCCGAGCTGCACTTCCACTTCGTCTCCAACGTGGACGGCACCCATATTCAGAAGGTTCTCTCGCGCCTTGATCCGGCCACTACGCTGTTTATCGTCTCTACCAAGACCTTCTCTACCCAGGAGACCCTGCTAAACGCCAAAACCGCGCGGCGCTGGTTCCTGGAAAACGCTGGTGAAGACGCCGACGTGGGCGCGCACTTTATTGCCGCCTCCACCAACCGCAAAGCGGCCATGGAGTTCGGCATTCGCGAAGAGAACGTGTTCGAATTCTGGGCTTGGGTGGGCGGCCGTTACTCCATGTGGTCGTCCATCGGGCTGCCGATTGCGCTTTCGATCGGTTTCGAAGGCTTTATCGAGCTGCTGGAAGGCGCACATGAGATGGATAACCATTTCATCAACGCGCCGTTCTCGCAAAACATGCCAGTGCTGATGGCGCTGATTGGTATTTGGTACATCAACTTTATTGGCGCTGAGACCCAAGCCATCGTGCCCTACGACCAAGCGCTGAACCAACTGCCATCCTTCCTGCAACAGCTGGATATGGAGTCTAACGGTAAGTCGGTGGATATTTTCGGCCACCCGGTGAACTACAAAACCGGCCCCATTGTGTGGGGGCAAACCGGCTCCAACGGCCAACACGCCTTCTTCCAGCTACTGCACCAGGGCACCCGCTACGTGCCGATTGATTTTATTGCCTCGCTCAAGCCCGAGCCCGGCGTGGAAGACCATCACTTCGCCCTACTAACCAATATGCTCGCCCAAGCCAACGCCTTTATGGAAGGTAGCCAAGGGGATAGCAAAGAGCTAAGCCAACACGACCCCTACAGCTGCCCCGGCAACCGCCCTTCCAGCACCCTACTGCTGGATGAGCTAACGCCAAAAAACCTGGGTGCGCTGATTGCGCTCTATGAGCACAAGGTGTTCGTACAGGGGGTAATCTGGAACATCAACTCGTTTGACCAGTGGGGCGTACAGCTCGGCAAGCGCATTGCCGGCGAAATCAGCGAACGCATCGACACCAACGCCGCTGACTTCGACACCTCCACGCAAGGGTTGCTGGAGTTGGTACGGGCGCACTTTCCTACTACCGACAGTAGTGAAAAGGAAACCGCCCCGACCGTCAATCTCGATAAAAAGCCTGTGAGGAAGAAGCGCTAGGCTAGTTCGGTAAACGAGTAAAAAACAAACGCCTTGGCTTGAAAAAGCCAAGGCGTTTCGCAACCCTGGAACCTTCGGTTTGTAATAAATGATTAATTCCAGTAACTCGGTTCCCGTTGTCTAAGCTTTCCCCTTAAGACTCATCCGGAATTAGATCCAACAAATCGGTGACACCAATATCCACACCGGCTTGGGAGAATAAAGTAGATGCCTGCCCGCGGTGGTGGGTTTGGTGATTGAAGAAGTGAACGATCAGGCTTGAGTATCGCCGTTTTGAGGCCACTCCTTTTATGTTGTGATAACTCAGCGTGGTACTCAAATCGTCGTCTGTCAGCGCCGCTACCCAGTTAATAATCACGGTATCGAGCCATTGGCGATGCGCTTTCAATCCCTTCAAGTCATCAAAGAGAATCTGATCAAGGCGATCTGGCGTAGGTAGTGCCACCATTACCTCAAGCGTCCTTGCGGAAGAAGAGGCGTGTGTTGCAAAACGTTTGAGCCAAATCGTGTCGGCTACCGCGATGTGGTTCAGTGTGCCAAAAATCGAGCCGAAGAACGCGCCACGCTCTTCAGTCAGTTCAAAGGCGCTCAGTTTACCGGCGGCATTATAGAGTCTAGCGTTCATCCACTGGTTATAAGTGGCTAACTGTTCGAAGTGTTGTTGAAGTGTCATGAGTTAAGACCTAAAAGCAGCATCCATTTAGAACGCTTGAAATACGGGCGAAGAACAGCATTACCGCCCGCCTGCTACATCAATGAATGACCCCGTTACATAAGAGGCTTCGTCCGAGAGCAACCAAGCGATGGTATTAGCCACTTCTTCAGCGCTACCGCCACGCTGCATAGGAATCTGGGGGGCTAAACGATCAACCCGCCCTGGTTCTCCACCATCGGCATGCATATCAGTGTAGATAAAACCGGGACGAACGGCGTTAACACGAATTCCCGAGCCAGCAACTTCGCGAGACAACCCCTTGGTAAGGGTGTCCATGGCACCTTTCGATGCAGCGTAGTCAACATATTCAAAGGGCGAGCCTGTTTGCGAGGCAAGCGATGAGACATTGACGATTGCACTACCTGCTGGGAAGCGCCTGACGGCTTCTCTAGAGCACAGAAAACAGCTGACCACATTGCTATTAAGCACTTGGTTGAAGCGCTCAAGGTCGATATCGACCAGCTTGGATTGAGTAAACAGAATGCCTGCATTGTTAACCAAATGCGTCACCTTGCCAAAGCGCTCTTCTGCTGCATCAAACAGGTGGATAACGTCAGCTTCACTGCTAACATCCGCTTGACAGGCAAACGCTCGACCACCCGCTCGAATAATGCAATCAGCCACATCATCTGCCCGCTCCCTATTAGCAAGATAGTTCACGCACACTGCATAGCCTTTTGCGCCCAGCAATTTTGCGGTGGCCGCTCCGATACCTCGGCTTCCCCCTGTCACGATGACCACTTTCGACATAACGTTTCCTCGCTGGCTCTTTAGCCACAAACCCACCTTGCACATTAAACCCACGATAGTTCTTTGGGTAGCGCCCTTTTAGCTACTGCAAGTTAATTAATTGACTGGCTATTGATTTATTGCCACCCCAAGAGTACTGTATATAAAACCATATCAAAAGAGGTGAACCATGACATCTCTTGGAACCCCAAGCTCCTATAAGGGTCGCGGGGCAACGTACGATCCGCACAATCGTTTTGCACCTACCCGCAGCGAGGAGGAAGATGACGGCTGGTGGCGGGAAGAGGCCTCTACGACTATCGCCACCGAAGTGCGTGAGGAGGTGAGCAAAAGTGCTTTGTCGTGGAATCGCTCTCCAGATTTACCTTTTGATCGCTCGCTGAACCCTTATCGCGGCTGTGAGCACGGCTGCGTTTACTGCTATGCCCGCCCCTCTCACGCCTACTGGGACTTATCGCCAGGGCTGGATTTTGAAACCAAGCTGATTGCCCGCAGCGGATTGGTAGAGCGGTTATCCGAAGAGCTGTGCCACCCTAATTACGTGTGCCGCCCGATCAACCTTTCCGGCAACACCGACTGCTACCAGCCGCTTGAGGCCACTTATCAAACTACTCGTCGCTTATTGGAGCTGCTGCTGGAGTGTCGCCATCCGGTAACGCTGGTGACTAAAAGCACCTTAGTGCTGCGCGATTTAGAACTCCTGGCGGAAATGGCCGAACACCGGCTGGTGCGCGTGTTTGTCAGTTTGACCAGCCTGGATGCCAACTTGAAACGCACATTAGAACCACGGGCGGCATCGCCTCAGGCGCGCTTGCGGGCCATTCGTGAACTGAATACCGCAGGTGTTCCGGTTGGTGCGCTCATTTCGCCGGTTATTCCGGGGCTAACCGATCATGAAATCGAAAAGCTCTTGGAAGCCGCCAGCCGTGCAGGGGCGAGAACCGCCGCCTGGATGCTGCTACGTTTACCCTATGAAGTGGCACCGCTGTTTGAAGCGTGGTTAGAAGCGCACTACCCTGAGCGCGCCGCAAAAGTGATGAGCCTAATGCGTCAGTGCCGTGGAGGTAAGGCGTACGATGCCAAGTTTGGTAAGCGCTTTCGCGGTGAAGGGGTGTTTGCTGATTTAATTGCGCAACGCTTTGCCCGCGCCAGCCGCCAGTGGAACATGCAGGATCGCACCGAGCAGGGCTTGAACACCCGGGATTTTCGCCCGCCACGAGCGCAGCAGGATTTATTCATTTAAGCTAGGCATCACGTGCATAAATTAGCTGCAAAGGAAGCCGAATGCCTGCTCTAAGCAAAACCAAATCGAGTTTTTACCGCCGTTTATACGTCGCCCATTTGATCGAACAAGGCGCTGCCAGCGTACCTGCACTCATCGAGGCCACCGGCATGCCACGGCGCACCGCCCAGGATACGATTGCATCTCTTGCCGAGTTGGATATTGAGTGTGTATTCAAGAAAGATGACGGCGAGCGCCACAACATAGGCCGCTACCAGATACGTGATTGGGGGGCGATAGATCCACGTTGGGTGGCCACACACGCCGAGCGGATTAAGCAGGCGCTTGGCTATGTTAGTTAGTTAGTGTCATTTTCATCCGGCTCCGCCCAGGCCAGCCGTGCAGCGTTGAGGGTAACCGTCAGCGAGCTTGCCGCCATGGCGAGTACCGCTACTAGCGGGGGGATCGCCATCAGCACCACCAACCCGAGTGCCAGGGTGTTGTAGAGCGCCGAAAAGAACAGGTTCTGAACCATGATGCGCCGCGAGTGTTTAGCAATGCTGAGCAGTTTGACTACCCCACCAATACCTGGCGCCATTAGCTGTGCGGAAGCGCCTTCGCGGGCAGCTTCGCTGGCACTTAGCGGAGCGATGCCAACATCTGCCGCGGCCAGGCTCAGGGTATCGTTTAAGCCATCCCCCACGTAAAGCGTTGGCGATGGCAACCCCTGCAAAAGCCGCGCTTTGGCTTCAGGCGAGCGCTGGGCATAGCAAGCTTCTCTTCCAAGCCCCAACCGTTCACCTAACCAACTAACCGCCCCCTGCCGATCGCCGCTGATCATTGCCACCACATACCCTGCATCTAGCAGGTGTTCCACGCTTTTTTCAGCATCCTCCACTGGTTGATCAGTAAGATAGAGCGTGGCTAGCCAGCCTGCATCATCAGCTACCATCACTTGAGAAGCAAAGGCCAGCGTTGTGTCTTCCTCGTGGTCTGGCAGCACTATCTGGTGGCGAGAAAGCCAACCAGCGCTGCCTACCATCAGCCATTCACCGTTACTCAAGCGCACATGGCGCCCTTCCCCAGGCGCTTCGTTTACGTCCACGCATTGCTCAGGATGTTGATCATGTTGGCTGCCCGACCAGCGCGCTAACGCTTGTGCCAAGGGGTGTTCGCTGCCAGCAACAGCGGCACTGAGCTTGCGCTGCAAAGTGTGCTTATCAATGCCTTCCCTGGCCTGCCAGTGCAGCACCGAATGGCTGCCAGTGGTTAAGGTACCGGTTTTATCCAACGCTACCGAGCGAATGCGTGCCAAGGTTTCGAGCGCTGCCGGGTCGCGTAGCGCAACACCTTGCTGCATGGCCTGACCGCTACCCGCCAGGCTTGCCAGTGGCACCGCAAGCCCCACGGCACAGGGGCAAGCAACCACTAACACAGACAGTGCACGCACCAATGCATCCTCCCACCCCAATCCAAGTAGCAGCGCAGCGGGCAACGTTAGCATCGCTAGCACTAGCGCTAGCGGGCTTAGCCATGCGGCAAAACGGTCAGCGAGTTTCTGCAATTCGCCTTTTTTGGCTTGATAGCGGCGCATTTCGTCACACAGCCGATCCAGTCGCCGTTTGCCTACGCCTGCACTCACCTGCATCACCAGCGGCGTTGTACCCAGGTAGCGGCAGCCCGCATAGACCTTCTGTCCGGCATAAAAGTGGCGCGGCAGGCTTTCGCCGGTAAGCGAGGCAGTATCGAACCAACCCGAGGCTTCCAGGATCCCATCAAGGGCTATCAACTTACCGGGCGCTAGCTCGACACGCGTTCCCTTCGTCACTTCATCCACAGGAATCGATCCACAGTGCTCGTTCTGCCAAACCGTTATATCATCCGTTGGAAGCGCCAGGGCATCAAGCGCTTTTAGCCCACGGTGACGGCATAACGTTTCTACCAGCCGGCCAACCAGTAGAAGCACAATCAGCATCACTGCGGTGTCGAAATAAACCTCATTTGAGCCACTCCATAGTAGCCAAATCGAAACCAGCACCGCGGCGATAACGCCCAGGCTAACAAGCACATCCATGCCAGGGCGCTTGGCGAGCAGCGTTCGCCACCCAGCCCGGTAAAACGGTGCACCTGCGAACAGCACGACAGGTAAGGCAAATGCCCCCGATGCCCACGCCACCACCCATTCAACCCGCTCCGAAGGCAATGCACCCGCATATATCAAGAGTGAAGCGAGCATCGTCCACATGCCGAACAGCGAACCGACCATTAGCCTCAGCGTCAGATAGCGGCTCTCCTCTTCTAAACGCCCATGGGCATCTGCCACCGGCTCAAGTTCTGTAAGCCGATAGCCCAGGCGTTTAATCGTTGGGGCAAGCGTTGAGAGCTGAATAGCGGTAGGCATACCACTGATGCAGAGGGTCGCGCTTGGGTAGTGGACGCTAACCTCGCGCACGCCTTCAAGCCGCTTTATAGAGCCCTCCACGGCCATGGCACAGCTGGTGCACCACATACCGTGGAGGGTATAGAGCTGCTCTTCCTCTTTGTTAAGCACATCGCTTACAGGCAAGGCGGAATGCCAATAATCGGCATTGCAGCAAACACAACGCCTAAGGTAGAGAAAAGATACAGACCGGCGGAAACAGTGGCATTAAAGCGCAGCCGCCCTTCATGGCGCTTGGCCATACGGCAACAGCCCACTGTTAGCACCGCCAGTAACGCAATCGCCGCGATACTAACCACCAGCAGCATCGCGTTCACCAGGGTGAATACGCCCTGCTCGGGAGCAGGCGGCGCAACTGAGCAGGCTATTGCATGCCCGCCGTAAACGGCTACGAACCAGATACACCATAGCGTTAAGCCAATGACGAAATGTAAGGGATGGGTAAGATGTAACCGCTGCATCGTGATGGACATTAACTTAGCTCCCAATCACACGCGGCAACACGGCAAGCGCGCCCACGAGTATCCAGAACGTCACCAGGTTATAGCGCCACCACAGGGCAACCACGGCAGGCTCGAAAGGCGCATGGGCACCCACATAGCCATAACCCACCCGCAGGCCCTGAAGAAGCGTAAGCACGGCGCCTAAACCACCGTGTAGCAGTGCATAGGCCAGCCCAACCATAATGATCGCATCATGGGAGGTTTCGGTCACCGCCAAGTCTGCAGTCAACAGCACCCAAAGCGTTATCACAACCTGTACAAAGCCTAGAGCACTGATGCAATACATGCCCACAGCCAGCCCTGCATCCTTACCCTGGCGCAAACCGCGCACCAGTTTTTCGAGAATTCCCAGGCCAGCAGTTAGCGCACTCGCGGCAATGATAAGCCCCACCAAGGAGAGCGGTGAGGTGTCGGGCATCCGCCACTCGGGGGACACCGTCCATAGATAGAACCAGCCAAATAGGTAAGAGAGGAAGAACGAACCATTGGCGAGCAGCGTGATCGACATCGCCCATAGGCCGGGGCCATCCATGGTGCGCGAGTGCAGCGGGGGGTCGCCGGGGGCTACTTCTGCATCCGGTGCTGCTTTTGGATGTGCACCATTCTCCCAAGACCAGCGCAGTAGAAATAGGCCAGCCACGACAACAGCGATACCAGCCAGCGGATATAGCCGCGTCAGCAGGCTTAAACACACCACGGCCAGAGCTATTGCGGCGAACAGCGGCCACCAGGAGTTACCCGGCAGATGAACGATTTCCCGCACTTTGCCCGATAATGGGTCGGTGCCCCACATCTCCCGCCGGCCATGGGTAGCCACCGCCAGGCTATGTTGCCCTTCTGCCATGGTGCGGGGTAGATCAGGGTCATCCCATAATGGGTGGCGCGTCTCGATCTTTGGCAGGCTGACAAAGTTGTAGGCGCTGGGCGGCATACTATTGGCCCATTCCAGGGTATCCGCGTTCCAGGGATTATGCTTAGCGGGTTTGCCAAAACGGAAGTGCAGCGCAAAATCCAGCAGCACCATGGCAATCCCCGCCGACATAATAAAGCTACTCATGGATGACAGCAGGTTGAAAATATCCCAGCCCATGCCCGTTTCATAAGAGTAAACCCGCCGCGGCATTCCCAAAAGGCCAGTCCAGTGCATGATCAAGAAGGTGCCATTAAAGCCCAAAAAGGTCAGCCAAAAGCCCCATTTTCCCAGGGTTTCAGAAGGCATTCGCCCTGAAAACAGCGGCAACCAGTAGTAGAGTCCGGCAATCAGCGGGAAGAACATGCCCCCCACCAACACATAGTGCATATGCGCCACCACAAAGTGGGTATCGTGCACCTGCCAGTTAAAGGGCACCAGCGCCAGCATTACGCCAGTCAAACCGCCACACACGAAGATAATCAGGAAGCCCATGATCCATAGCATTGGTAGCTTCATCTTGGGCTTACCCAGCCATAGCGTGGCCAGCCAGACAAACACCTGAATCGCGGTTGGTACCGCAACCAGCATACTGGCGGCGGAGAAGAACGCTTGAGCCAGTTGCGGAATACCCACGGTAAACATGTGGTGAACCCAGAGCCCGAAACTGATAAAGCCTGTCACGGTAATGGCGAAGACCACCCAGCCGTAACCAACGATCGGACGGCCAGCAAACACCGGGATCAGCGTGGAGACAATGCCCGCCGCGGGCAGGAAAATGATGTAAACCTCGGGATGGCCGAACAGCCAAAAGAGGTGCTGCCATAGAATCGGATCACCGCCACCGGTCACTTCAAAAAAGGGCATCCCCACTGCGCGCTCAAGCTCCAGCAGAATACTGCCTAGAATCAGTGGCGGAAAACCGACCACGATCATCAGCGCCATGGCGAGGATATACCAGGCAAACAGCGGCATTTTGTGCAGCGCCATGCCCTGGGTGCGGGTACGCAGTATCGAAACCACCAATTCGACCCCGGCAGACAGCGCGGAGATCTCAACGAAGGTGATCCCTAACAGCCAGAAATCTGAGCCCAAACCCGGTGAATACTCGCTGCCACTGAGCGGGGTATACATAAACCAGCCGCTATTAGGCGCCATCTCTAACACCAAACTAAACGACAGGATGATGCCGCCAAACAGATAGCACCAGTAACCCAGGGATGTTAGCCGTGGGCAAACCAGATCCCGGGCACCGATCATCTTGGGGATCATATAAATCGCCAGCCCTTCCAGCATGGGTATGGCGAACAGAAACATCATCACCGTGCCATGCATTGTGGTGACTTGGCTATAGATATCCGGCGACATAAAGTCTTGATCGGGGAGCGCCAACTGGGTGCGCACCAGCATGGCTAACAGCCCGCCGAGCAAGAAAAACGCCATCCCGGTTACCATAAAACGTAAGCCGAGAGTGGTGTGATTCACAATGGTGAGGGCTTTTAAGCCACGCGGATTGCCCCATATCTCGTGCAAGTCACTGTGCAACTGGCCGGGGCCTGCGATGTTATCGCCTTCTGGGGTAGCTTCTCGGTTAATAGTGGTCATGGGGTTAGCGTCTCCAGCCAAGCACCCAGGCTCTCCAAGGTGGCCGTCTCAATATCACCGTGGGGCGGCATTTTGTTGCCCGGCTTTAAGCGTTGGTGATGCTGTAGCCAGTGGGTGACTGCGCCCTCTTCCATGGCCATTATCCCCGCCCCGAGGCTAGTCCGGCTGCCAAGATCAGAAAGATCCGGCCCCTCTTCCTCAGAGGAGAGTCCCGCTACCCGGTGGCAGCTAGCACAATGGGTCATAAATGCCTCCCTGGCAGGCTCATGCTGCTGATCGTTTGCAGCTAGCGACGATAATGCTTCCGTTTGACGGGCGGCCAGCCAAGCGTCGTACTCGTCACGCCCGACGGCTTCCACATAGAGTTGCATTTGGGCATGTTGGGCGCCACAGAACTCGGCGCACTGAGCACCAAATACCGCCGGTTCGTCTGCCTCTAAGCGTATTTTATTCACTCGTCCAGGGATCATATCGATCTTTCCGCCCAGTCGAGGCACCCAGAAGGCGTGAATAACGTCCGCACCAGTAACGTGAAAATCGACTGGCTCCCCTGCAGGCATGATGAGCTGATTAGAAGTCACCACCTCACCCCCTTCTGCGCCGGGATAGCGCACTTCCCACCACCACTGGTGGCCGATTACTTCAATCACCTCCGGCGGTTCTGCCAGGGGCAACGGTAAAAGCCGCTGGCCGGTGGGCACACCAAAGGCCAGTAGAGCGGTAATGCTGGCCACCGGCAGCATAATGCCACCACCAATAATCCAGCGACGCGCTATTTTTCGCTCCTCAGCAGGCGTACGTACGACCTCACTGCGCTTGAAGGTATACAGCCAAAAAGCAGTCACCAGCACCAATACCACAGTGCCAAAACCCAGCATTACCCACCAAATCATCGCCACGTCTCGCGCAGCTTGGCCTGCCGGGTCTAGAATAGACTTATCCCCCGCACAACCGGCTAATAGCAGGCCGAAAAACAGCGCAAGCGGTGTGCCAAGTGAGTTGACCCGCTGCTTGGTTAAGCGTTGAATAATCAACCTCATCCCTTGAATTCCTTTTTCTGCCCACAGGAAGTGACCATGGCAAAGCCTCGCCAGCGCTCGATTAAAAGCCGCGCATCCCTCGCCGGACATCCGCTTCATCCCGTGATGATTCACTTTCCCGTCGCGGCCCTGATGGCGCTGGTGGCAAGCGATATCGGTTTCATGCTGAGCGGCGATCCATTCTGGTTGCGCGCCAGCTTGTGGCTGGCCGGTGTCGGCGCATTTGGCGGTTGGATTGCCAGCACGGCAGGTATTATTGATCTGGTCACTGTGCCGCGTATTCGCCGCCTGATTACCGGCTGGAGCCACGCTATCGTCGCGGTGGTGATGCTCTCGTTGGCGTCGCTGAACTGGCTGCTGCGTTTCAACGACCCGAGTGCGATTTTGCCTTGGGGGCTGGCCGTATCGCTGCTCACCGCCGCGTTGATCGCTTTGGCTGGCTGGCTGGGGGGGCAGTTGGTGTATGAGCACGCCGTGGGGGTCGATGTTGAGGATTAAAACTAAGTTGTTTAAAGACACGGCGTTAGCTCCAGTCCAGTGGCTTAGCTAACACAAGCCCCAGCACACCTATAATGCCCGCCAACGCAACGCATAGCGCCGTCCAGTTGGCGGGTTTTACCCAGCGGTAGTGGCCCATCTCAAGGCGCAAGATTAACCAGCCAAAGCAGCCGTGGGCGGCGACCATGGCCACTACGGCACCCAGCTTTAAGATCAGCCAGCCGCCCAGCACACCATGGATGAGAAATAGCAGCGTGCCCGAGGCAATAGCCACTAAAGCGGCCGGGGTAGCAACTGAGTTATAAAAAAACCGCGGCATGGGCGGGGTGCCCTGAGCGAAGCCCGCGTCTTTGCGAAGCTGCAGCGCCTGGCTAAGCAAGGCGGGCAGATAAAGCAGTGAGCCGCACCAGATCACTAGCGCGGCAATGTGAAGCAGTTTAAGCCAAGGCATCAGGGCTTCCTTGCGTTGCGTAAGGCGGGTCAGATCACCCCCTAACCTTAGTCAAAACACCCCCTTATGGCTAGCCGCTTAACTCACCTGGATTTCGTAACCGGTGAATTTTCGGAGATTAATGACCCCACTATCAAGGATCAAATACTGCCCTTTGACGCCTTGCAGCACGCCTTCTACCAGCGGCTGTTTATCAAAGTTATGCGACACCACTTTTTTGGGAAAAACGCTGACGGGGTAGTGAAAATGTTGCGCTGGCTGTTCCAACAAGCGAATGGCGTCCGCACCATGGGTTTCGCGCAGTTGGTGCAACCCATCGGCTAGCAGGGTTAGCAAACGATCACGCTCGGCGCTTAAATCCATGGTTTCGACGTCGCCTTTGAGCATCGCCCGCCAGTTGGTGCGGTCGGCCACCTGCTCTTTAAACAGCATTTCGACAAACCCAGACTGCTGGCGAGTATCCACTTCAAGAATCGGCAGCGCCTGAATCGCGCCTTGGTCCAGCCAGCGAGTAGGCATTTGGGTTTTGCGGGTGATGCCGACTTTAAGCCCCGACGAGTTAGCCAAGTAGACGATATGGGGCTGGAAGCAGTGCCGCTCGCCCCACTCCGGCTCACGGCAAGTGCCTTGGAAAAAGTGGCAGGTTTCTGGCTTCATAATGCAGGTATCACACTGGGCTAGCCGCTTGAAGCAGGGGTAACAGTGGCCTTGGGCAAAGCTCTTATTGGTTGCTCGCCCGCAGTGGGTACAAGCAATGGCTCCCGTCCAACGCAGGCTGAGCGGCTCACCGATACGCTCGTTAAGCGCAACACGGTGCTCACCCGCTCGCAAGTGGTAAACCACCGGTTGGTCTTGGAGACCAGGGATCGCTGCCGCCATTTTGCTTAAACAGCCTTGCACTGCCGCTTCAATCACGTGTGGCATCCCGTGCCAAGCCCGCCATTTCAGGCGTTACGCCAGCTCCGCTAGCCGCTGCACCGCAGGTACGCTGCTCTAAATACCCTACTCGGTTTTCTTCCGGCACGTTGTTCTCCACCTCAAAGCGCATGACGGCTTCCAAGCAGAGTTCGGTCTGTTCCGGCGTTAAGCGGCGACCGTCGGGCCATTTGCGCAGCGATACTGCCTGTTTAAGGCTTTCGTAAATCGCCGGGGTCATCTGGTTGATCATTTTTTCGAACGTCATTTCGCTCATTGCAGGCCTCTTAGCGGTTTTTCAAACGGCGGGATGAATAATACCAGCCTGTGACAAGCCCCACGAGTAGACCACCCAAATGTGCTTCATTAGCGACATTGCCAAAGCCAACGCTGCCCGCCATATCGGTCATGGTGAACACCATCCAGCCGAGCATAAAGACCACCAGCATTTGCGGTACAAAGAAGCCACTTTGGGGAACCCTGCGGGACATCAACCAAACGTGAGCCAGTAAGGCATATACTACCCCGGACATGCCGCCGAATAGCACGGTGCCGGTCGCGTACTGCGCCACATTCGCGCCAACGCCCGCGACAATCAGCAGCAGTAACATGGTACGGCTGCCCTGAAGTGCTTCAATCTGACGTCCGAAGTACCACACCCACATCAGGTTAAATATTAAATGCATCCAGCCAAAGTGCAGGAAAGCAGGCGATAAAAAGCGCCAGACTTGCCCTGACGCAAGCGTTTGAGACAGATCGCCGAAGACCAGCTCACCACCTGAAATACCTATCGGCACGATGGTTAGAGTGACAATCAACTGGTCACCAAAAACACCAATCAGGGCAAATATCACCAGACTAATGACAACCATCAGCGCCGTTACCGGCACTTGCTTTAGCGATGCCAAGAAGTTGGTCATGGTGCGCGGGCGCTGAGCAGCCTGATGAAGCACCAGGGGTTCGCCCCGTTGCCAGCGCTCTAGCAGTGCTTTAAGTTCGCCAAGCTGGCGTGGGTCGGCTATCCATAGCAGTTGGCCGTCCGCTTCATCGGTAATGCGGTGGCCAATGCGGTGGCGCCAGAGTGCCTGGCGAAGTTCATTGGTATCCGCGTGATCGGGCAGAAGCATCACTGGATGCATGACATCCCTCTAATCAAAGCGCTTGCGGCATGCTGACCGCAGCGGGTAGCTATTGAAGACAACTACTGAATGAACCACACCGCTGCCAACAAACAGGCAAAAAAAACCGGCGGTGGGAACCGCCGGAGAATAAAAGCAAGGGATCATTCAAGGGAACACTTACTCAGATGGCCGGCGGCAGGGTTAGTTCAGCCGTTTTGAAAAAAATATGTAATTTTATGTAATTAAATGAAACAATTGTTAATCAAAGTCGATTTCCCAGGGTTTGGGCAGCGCCCTTTCCTCTTTTGGTACCTTAATCCATACAAAATGGTCGGCATTTAAGACTGTCTCACCACTCCAGCGATAAGCCACTAAACGCCCATATTTGACGGCACTGTAATCGAGGCAGGCAATATTATGTGTCGGCAGCGCTGGTATGCCTTCACACCAGTAGTGGCCGATAAACAGTGGCGGTTGCTCTGGCCCGTAGTAGCTAAGTTTCTGGCGCTCTTCGTGGGTCAATGCGCGCGTTTCAAGGTCGCCGGGCAAGTTATCCGGTTGAAAGACGACATCACCCCACTGCTGAGGTGCCTGGGCCCAAAAGTGGGCGCGAAAGCTTTGCCTTGTAAAGCCATCGCCAGAGTGTATCGCAATACCTTGGGGTAGTGAGACGTGAGGGCCTCGGGTCAGGCGGTCTAAAATCCGAAACGCCTGGGTGGAGGGGTCGGTGGACTCAATCAGAAACTGCGTGTCCATGCAGTAATCAGGATGGCGCTGTTTCAGCTCTTCAATCAGCGCCCCATCCCAGCAAGCATGCACCACGCGGATACCATCGATTTCCAAACACAGCGGGATGGTTTTAAACCACGCCAAGGTGTCTTCCCACTCGTTGGTGTAGTCGCGATACTGCTCTAGGGTGTCCTGAATAATACGATTATGCCGCGGCGTATGTTCGCGCAACCAGCGTTTGTGGCTACCTGCGGGCCCAGGATGGGTATACGCCAGGGCGTTATACTCGTGATTACCCATGACGATATACGCTTCGCCCTGCTCGACCATTCGCCGGGCAATGGTCACTGCCAGGCGAATTCTTGGGCCGCGATCAATCAAATCACCGAGGAAAATCACTTTGCGACGCGGGTGGCGATAGACGCCGTTGCGCTGATGGTAACCCAATTTTTCCAATAGTGAGGCCAGCGTAGCACCGCAGCCATGGACATCCCCTATGAGGTCGTATCCCTCCATACTCAATCCCCCAACCGATGGCTCCAGCCTAATTTGCTGCGCAACACTTCGTAAAAATTATGCCCGATGGGGTGCACCAGTTGGATACGTTCAGGCTTGCGGGTAATCACCAGCACATCGTTGGGCTTGGCTACCGCTCTAGTTTGTCCATCGCAGCTGATATGCGGGTAGGACTGGTTGGTTTCGCCAATGTGAATACGTATTTCACTAGCGGCATCGATCACAATGGGGCGACTCGACAGCGTATGAGGGAACATCGGCACCAGCGTCACAACATCCAGTTTGGGGTGCATGATCGGCCCGCCACCAGAGAGCGCGTAGGCCGTAGAACCGGTGGGAGTGGCAACGATCAAGCCATCGCTGCGCTGGCTATACACAAACTGGCCATCAATAAACAGCTCAAACTCTATCATGCGTACCGCTTTGCCAGGGTGCAGCACGACTTCGTTCAAGGCATCGCCATTACCTACGGCAACGCCATTACGGTAGAGCACGGTATCGAGTAAAAAACGCTGTTCAACCTCAAACTCCCCCGCCAGCACTTCACTGACGCGGGTTTCCAACTCATCAGGGGAGATATCGGTAAGAAACCCCAAGCGGCCCCGATTAACGCCTAAAATCAGCGTACCGCTGCGGCATAGCGCCCGCGCCGCGCCCAATAGACTGCCATCGCCCCCTACCACAATCACCAAGTCACACAGCTCGCCCAGCATGCGGCGGCTGGCTTCCGGCTGACCATGGTGCGGTATGACAGTAGCGGTGCGATCTTCCACTAATACCGAGTAGTCATGGGCGACCAGGTAGGTTACCAGCCGCTGAAGGGAGTCGACCACTTTGTCACTCCCCAGCCGACCAATCAGCCCAATAGTTTTAAAGGTTCTGCTTGATCGATCGCTGGAGGGCGCTGACTTAGCGTCTGCTGATAAGGTGTTGCTCATGGGCCGACTCTCGCTAACATAAGTCGCCATTATGGGGACACCTCAGCTATCGGGCAAATAGGCTCAGCTAACGGCTACCTGACGACGCTGGCACCACCAGTGGTTGAGCCATAGGGAGGCGGCCATGATAAGTGCCCCCAACAGCAAACGCGGAATATCCGCATCGCGGTTCCAAATCACTAGATTGACGATTAATCCCGCCGGCACCAGCGCATTATTCATAATCGCTAAAGTACCTGCATCTACTTTGGTGGCACCCTGGTTCCATGCAAAATAGCCCACGCCAGAAGCCACTAGCCCCAACCATGCAAGCACGCCCCACTGTAGTGACGTGGTAGGCAGTGCCGCGCTGTTACCAAAGAGTAAATAGGCAGGCAGGGCCACGACCATCGCACCAATAAAGAACCAACCAAATACGTTGTGCCACGCCAGGGTAGGTGGCAAATCAGCCGCTAAGCGGCGATAACCTACCTGGCCAAGCGCGAAACAGAGATTGGCTCCCTGCACGACCATAAAGCCTGCCCAGAAGCCGCTATCAACGCCGTCATAGCGAATCACCCCCGCCCCGACGACGGCGAGCAGTGCGGTCACGATATAAATCGGCGTAAAACGCCCAAACAGCAGATCATCCAGCAACGCGATATAAATTGGCGTGAAGATAGTAAACAGCAGCACTTCAGGTACCGACAGCAGCAGAAAGGATTGATAGAAGAAGGTGTACATTACTCCCAGCTGTATGGCACCTAAGCCCATAAGCGCCAGCCGATGTTTACCACGCAGAAGGCTGGGTCTTAAAAAAGGCAGGAAGACCAGGGTGGCAAGCGTTACCCGCAAAAGTACTGCAAAGTAGCTGTCGACCTGGCCCGCCAAGTAGACGCCTATCAGCGAAAAGGAGAACGCCCATAGCGCCGTGACGCCTATCAGATAACCCATCGTAAACCCTGCCTTATAAATTAGTTTACCGGGATTATACGCACCTGGATGAAGCTGCCAAGTAGTTAACGTCTGCAAGGGTCTTTAGTTAACGCTGCTGCAACCACCAAAAAGCATACAAAACGCCGGGCAGCCAGCCCGCTAGCGTTAGCAACACGGCTACCCCAACTCGCTTATTACCACCATTAGTCAGCCCTACCGCCAGCGGTGGCAATAGTAACGCCAGGGCATAATAGGCGAGCTTTAACGCTTCAGGCTCCGGGACAGTTTGCTCCGCTTGCGCTATGGGCGTCGCTTTAGGCGGCGTGGTTTTGGCAGACGCGGCTTCGGCAGGCGCTGGATCAACGTTCGGCGCCGGAGTGAAGTGCTCCACGGAGCTGGAGGCTGGTTCAGCCGCGGCCTCATCTGCTCGCTCCTGGGCAAGTCGGTGGGCTTCTTTATCAATTTTTTGCTCTAGGGTGTCAGCCCCTTCTGCCAAGTCATCGTGATAACGCTCCCACTCCTCCCAGTCGTGAGGCGTCCCCGATTTTGGCCGCTGGTGACCGGAAACTCGCGCACGCTCCCAGGCCTTCTCTTCCAAGGTATTTGGCCGGTCAGGGTCGCGGTCAAGCCCTACCCCTTTGCGGTTTAAGTACTCACGTGCATCCATGAGTGGCTCCTTAGTTCGTTAACTTGCAGGTCATTTGAGCAGTTAGAAAATTAATGGCTTAGAAAATTCAGTACTTGCAGCGTTGAAAAAACACGGCTTGCAGTTAGAACACAGCGGCTTAAATCACCTACAGTGAAAGTGTTGAAGCTACTTTAGCACTTAGCGACGACTTAACAGTTCGCATAATTTGCGATGCCCGATTTGCCTTAGCGATGCATACGATGATCGAGGAGCGTCCACCATGAATAGAGCCACCCCCAGCATCGTCCGCGATATCATGTCCCGTGATTGCTACCGCGTTTCTCCCAACGCCTCGATAACAACCTTGGCCAAGGGGCTGGCACTGCATCGCCTGCCTGGCGCACCGGTTGTGGATGAGAGTGATCGTTTAATCGGCTTTATTTCGGAGCAGGATGTCATGGGACGTGTGCTGGACAGCATTTATCATGACGATGAAGCGCCTCTGGTGAAAGAGATGATGCGCCACGAAGTGCTCAGCGTCTCTCCCAATAAAAGCATTACTGACCTGGCCCAGGAGATGCTAGGCCCTAAACCCAAAGTCTACCCAGTGGTGGAACAGCAGCGTCTAATAGGAATTGTGACACGACGTGATATCCTGGTAGCGCTGCTAGCTATACGTCGCCACTAGCAGAGTGCTTAACGGTTTCAAAACAAGCTTCTCAAAACAGGCTTTCAAATCAGGTGTCGAAGAACAGTTGAGCTTTAGACAAAAAAAAGCCGCTACTCAAGAAGTAGCGGAAGCAAGGGATCAAAACAATAGAGCCAGGACAACAACTTTAGCGACTGCTATCGCGATGCTGCCTGTACATACTCAGACACGCTATGAAGTAAAAGTTCGCAAAAAAGTAAAATTTTCGACCCTAGCGGCGCCAAGCGTATAATAACGTAGCTATTTATTAACGGACGACGCCCAGGAGCAGAGCGAATGGCGCTGTATTTATTAGTGTTTGGAGTCTGCTTGCTCGTGATTGGTGCGGTAATGCTGGTGCTGATGACATCAAGCACTCCACGCTACCGCACGGAGCCCAAAGATTTACTGGCGCTATTTGATAAAGCGCTCAGCAGCCAAGTGAGCGAAACCGAGTGGAACGCGATAATCGGTTACCCTATTCGGCACAACGAGTACTTGGACGGCATCAGACGCCGTGCCGCACACCTAATGGAACAGCACGGACGCCGCTGGATGGTTGCCCAGGGCAAGCCGTTGCTCAATCAAGAGGGACAGGCGGAGCTTCAGGCCCTTCGCGACCATTTATACGCCCACACTGCCCTTCGCCAGCAGTAACTGTTGTGCTTTGAAGGCGTATTGCGGTTCAGGAGACCTAATGCAATTCAGGAGAACTGCATGCCCAGTACCATTCGACAAATACCGCTAGCTAGCGCTACACATCACCACACACATGATTTTCATCAGATTGTGATTACGCTGTGCGGCTCTTCAGAATTTGAAATTGAAGGTTTGGGTGGGCGAGTAAACGCATTCTCGGGCTGTATCGTGCCCGCTAACCACGAGCACTACTACTCAGGTTACGGCCATAACCGGCAATTGATTTTCGATCTTCCCGAAGATGCACCCGCGCTAACTGGCGAGAACCGCGAACTGGTAGCGCTATTCGACGCCCCACGCTTTTTTGGCCTAGATAACGCACTACGACACTACCTAGCGTTTATGCAGAGCGAACTTGCTCAAGGGTTTGATACATCGACAAACTCCTTTCAGCAAGACCGTTTAGCCGCCACGCTTTTGGGTTCACTAAAAGCGCGCCTAGGTACTACCGCCAACAGTACCCAGCAGCGCCTGGATTTGACTCGCATTAACCGCTTCATTCGTCAACACCTCGCCGAAGACCTGCGCGTCGCCGATCTAGCGCGGCTAGCCTGTCTAAGCGAAGCGCATTTTTCCGACTGCTTCCGCGCTCAAACAGGGCTTTCGCCCTGGCAGTACGTCAAGCGCCAACGTCTACATGCGGCCCGTCAACTGATCCTGCAAAGCCGCCTGCCCCTCACCGATATTGCGATTCAAACCGGCTTTGCCAACCAAAGCGCGCTCTCTCATGCATTTCGCCGCAGTTACGGATTATCGCCGCGGAAATTACGCCAAGCAGATGTGCCACCGATCTCGATTAACCCTTCAAATGCTGCTTTAGGGTCAGTAGCAGGCCAGCAAAAACTCTACTAAAGTCGTATAAAGGCTACTCTTGCCGCGGAATTGACACGTTTTGCCCTGAAATCAACATACACCAAAGGTAGCTGCACTCTACATTCGCTTATTTGCTTGGGCGAAATGCCCTGTTACCCATTTGTTCTGTTCAGACTTTCGGGGGCTTCAATGCTCAATGCCAACCACATGCGTGACCCTGCCATCTGGCAAACCGATCTCGACACTCTCATGGCGCGCGTTAGCGACCACTACCTAGTGGACGAAAACAGTTACGTCAGTGAACTGATCGAGGTGCTGAGTGCCAACCGCGAAGATTTTGCTCGCATTGAAGCCAATACTGCTGCGCTGGTTGAGGACGTCCGTAAGATGGACACGGCTGTCGATACCATCGATGAGCTGTTACAGCAGTACAGCCTGGATACCCATGAAGGCCTGATGCTGATGTGTCTGGCGGAAGCCATGCTGCGCATCCCCGATAAAGCCACCGCCGACGCCTTGATCGAGGACAAACTCGGCCCCGCCGATTGGCAGTCTCACTTAGGTAAGAGTGAATCCTGGATGGTCAATGCCTCTACCTGGGGCTTATTGATGACTGGCCGCGTGCTGAAAATGGATCACCCTAAAGAGGGTCAGCCCGCCAGCTTTATTAATCGCATGGTCAATCGCATGGGTGAGCCGGTGATTCGCCGCGCCATGTACGAAGCGATGAAGATCATGGGCAAGCAGTTTGTGCTGGGCCGCGATATCAATGAAGCCCTCAAACGCTCCAAGCCACTGTTCAATAAAGGCTACACCTACTCTTACGATATGCTGGGTGAAGCTGCGCGCACCCGAGAAGATGCACAACGCTATTTTGACGACTACGCACGCGCGATCGAGCAAGTGGGCAAAACATGCAAAACCTTAAGCGATAAGACTCCGGCGCCGTCGGTCTCCATCAAGCTCTCTGCGCTCCACCCCCGCTATGAGTTTGGCCGCCGGGAACAGGTGCTAGCCGAGCTGGTCGACACGGTTATCAAGCTAGTGAGCAAAGCGCGCGAGCTGGATGTGGCCGTTACGATTGACGCTGAAGAGGTTGATCGCCTGGAGATTTCCCTGGAGGTCTTCCGCGCGGTTTACGAAAGCGCAGCCGCCAAAGGCTGGGGGCACTTTGGCTTGGTTGTCCAAGCTTACTCCAAGCGCGCCCTGCCGGTGCTGCACTACATCAATCGTTTGGCCGACCAGCAGGGGGATGAGATTCCGCTGCGCTTGGTCAAAGGCGCCTATTGGGATACTGAAATTAAAGAGTCCCAGCAGCTCGGGGTCGACGGCTACCCGGTATTTACCCGCAAAGCGGGTACCGATGTTGCCTACCTCGCCTGTGCACAGTTCCTGCTTTCTAACGATACCCGTGGGCGTATTTTCCCGCAGTTCGCGACCCACAACGCTCACACGGTGACGACGATCCTGGAGTTCGCCAACCGCGACAGCCGTCCGTTCGAATTTCAACGCCTACACGGCATGGGTGAAGCCCTTTATGATGCAGCGCTTGAGCGCGCACCGAAAGGCACCTACTGCCGCATTTATGCCCCGGTGGGAGCACATAAAGACCTGCTGCCCTACTTGGTTCGTCGCCTGCTTGAGAACGGTGCCAACTCATCGTTTGTTCACCAGTTGGTCGACCCGGATGTACCGGTCAAGTCACTGTGTCAGCACCCGATTGAGACCCTGCGCCAGCAGAAAAACCTTGCCAATGCGAACATTCCACTGCCCAAGGATATTTACGGCCCTAAACGACGCAACTCTCGCGGGGTCAACCTAAACATTCGCAGCCACTACTACCCGCTGATGGAGAAGATGGCCGCGTTTATGGACAAGCAGTACCCGGCCAAGCCGCTGCTGGCCTTTGAGGTCGCCGACGACGCCGCCAACACTCATAGCGTCACCAGCCCTTATGACCGCCGCAAGACCGTGGGCAGCGTGCAGTGGACTAGCAAAGAACAGGCAACCAAGGCCCTGGATGCTGCCTGGGCCGCGTTCCCTCGCTGGGATGCCACGCCCGTGGCCGAACGCGCCGCTATCATGCGTCGCCTGGGCGATTTGATGGAAGAGCACATGGCGGAACTGATGACGCTCTGCTCCCGGGAAGGCGGCAAACTGCTTACCGATGGTGTCGATGAGATCAGAGAAGCCGTCGACTTCTGCCGCTTCTATGCCATGCGCGCAGAAGAGAACTTTGGCGAAGCCATTGTGCTGCCCGGCCCCACCGGCGAATCCAACCGCTTGATGCTGGGCGGCAAAGGCGTATTCGCGGCGATTAGCCCCTGGAACTTCCCAGTGGCAATTTTCTGTGGCCAGGTAGTGGCCGCGGCGGTGGCGGGTAACACCGTACTGGCCAAACCAGCGGAGCAAACCTCCATTATTGCCCACCGAGTCATAGAGCTGCTCTACGAAGCCGGTATGCCCCGGGATGTGGTTCAGCTACTGCCCGGCGATGGCCCGACGGTAGGCAACGTGTTGTCCTCCGACCCGCGGATTACCGGCGTGGTCTTTACGGGGGGTACTGACACCGCGCAAATTATCAACCGCGCCCTGGCGGCACGAGAAAACGCTCCGCTGCCCACGTTAATCGCCGAAACCGGCGGCATGAACACCATGATTGTCGACTCCACCGCCCTTCCCGAGCAGGTCGTGGTGGATGTGGTTCAGTCAGCCTTCCAGAGTGCCGGCCAGCGCTGTTCGGCACTGCGCGTACTGTATCTGCAAGACGACGTTGCCGACCGGGTGATCGAGATTCTCAAAGGCGCCATGAACGAACTGCGCATTGGCGACCCCCGCGAATTGGGAACAGATGTAGGGCCTGTTATCGACGAAGACGCACGAAAAGGTCTGCTGGAACACATCGAAAAACTCAAGGCTGAAAATCGCCTTGTCGCTGAAACGCCAATGGCCGTTGAGCAGACCCGGGAGGGCACTTTCGTGGCCCCTGTCGCTTTCACTATCGACAGCATCGATGCGCTGACCCGCGAGCAATTCGGGCCAGTCCTGCATATCGTGCGCTACAAATCTAGCCAGCTTGATAAGGTCATCAACGACATCAACGGTCGCAACTACGGCCTGACGTTTGGCGTGCATAGCCGCAACGAATCGTTTGCCGCTGAAGTCGCCCAGAAAATGCGCGTGGGTAACGTGTACATCAACCGCAATATCATCGGCGCCGTGGTGGGCGTGCAGCCGTTTGGTGGTCAAGGCCTTTCAGGCACTGGCCCAAAAGCCGGTGGCCCTCACTACCTACAGCGCTTTGTCAATGAGAAAACGATTACCAATAACACCGCCGCCTTAGGCGGGAATGCGTCGCTGTTGGCGCTAGGCGATGAGTGAACTACTCATCAACATCACTAACCTGAACTCCTGAACAGGAAACTATCTCATGGTCGAAAATAATATAGGGATCGTTACATACAAAGGCACCACCGACCTTTCTGTCTTCATCTATAGCGGGCTCACCAGGGCCAGTAACATGGATATGAAAAGGGGCTAACAACAACAAGACTGCGCCACTACCGTATTCTTGTCGGTAGGCGTAATAACCTGTCGGAGCTAGCTCCGTCCTGAATAATTGGAGAAGTTACATGGCTATAGGTGTTTGGATCAGTCTCATTGCGTACTTTGCGCTAATGATCGCCATCGGTATTTATGCGATGCGCAAATCCACCTCTTCATCCGAGGATTACATGCTGGGTGGGCGTACCCTCAGCCCGAAAGTGGCAGCCCTGTCGGCGGGTGCTTCAGATATGAGCGGCTGGTTGCTGCTGGGTTTACCCGGTGCAATGTTCGTCTCGGGTTTGGGCTCGGCGTGGATCGGTATTGGTTTGCTCGTGGGGGCACTATTCAACTGGATTCTGGTTGCTCCGCGGCTGCGTGAACAGACCGTTCACTACGGCAATGCAATCACCATTCCGGCTTTCCTGGCAAACCGGTTCCCAACGCGGTCAATGTCACTGCGGACAGTCTCAGCTGTCGTCATCGTGATCTTTTTCGCGGTTTACACCGCATCAGGCTTAGTGGCCGGCGGCAAGCTGTTCGAAAGCGCGTTTTCCGGCATTTACAACTTCGGTGACATGAGCAACTACGACATGGGTGTCATGATCACCCTGGGCGTCGTGCTCATCTACACTGTTGTCGGGGGCTTTCTGGCAGTGAGCATGACCGACTTCGTGCAAGGCTGCATCATGATGCTGGCACTGGTGATCATGCCGGCGGTGGTTCTCTTTGGTGAAGGTGGAGGCGGCTTTTCCCAAGCCTCACAGACGCTGAACGAGGTCGACCCCACCCTGCTATCCTGGACATCGGGGCTGACCTTTATCGGCTGGCTTTCTGCGGTGACCTGGGGGCTCGGTTATTTCGGACAGCCGCATATCATCGTACGCTTCATGGCGATCCGGACGCTCAAGGATGTACCGATTGCCCGCAACATTGGCATGGGCTGGATGCTGATCTCCTTGATAGGCGCCGTTTCTCTGGGTATTTTCGGCCGTGCCTATGCGATTCGCAATGGCCTGGATATCGAGGATCCGGAAACGATCTTTATCGTCCTGGCGAATCTGCTCTTCCACCCGCTGATTACCGGCTTCCTCTACGCGGCGCTACTGGCTGCGGTAATGAGTACCGTTTCCAGTCAGCTTCTAGTGGCATCCTCTTCACTGACTGAGGACTTCTATCGTCTATTCCTGCACAAGAACGCGACCGAGCAGCAGTGTGTAGCCGTAGGCCGCGTTTGTGTAGTGCTGGTGGGCATTGTGGCCGCCGTTATTGCCTCTGACGAAAATTCTCAGGTACTGGGACTGGTCAGTAATGCTTGGGCAGGCTTCGGTGCGGCGTTTGGGCCGCTGATCATTCTGTCGCTAATGTGGCCACGCACGAACGGTAATGGTGCCATCGCGGGCATGGTGGTGGGTGCTGTTACCGTTATGATCTGGATCTCACTGGGCTGGAACGGCGAGTTCATGGGTGGCCCTGGTGTGTATGAGATTATTCCTGGCTTCATCGCGTCCTTCATTGCCATCCTAGTGGTGAGCAACATGACTAACGACTCTGGTGAATATCAACATATCGAGCGCTAAACGAGTACGTAGGACGCATTCAAAGTATTGAGGAGGGCTCCCGCGGGAGCCCTTTCGTGTAGCAAGGAGAGACCCTGTATGAACGAAGCCAAACCCCATCTGCATAGCGACGTGAGTGAACTACGCTCACGTATTCGCAACAACTACGACGCCAATGAGTCAGATGTGCTGCACGGGCTTATCGAGCGCATCAAGCTTTCAGAAGACGACCGCAAGAAGGTCGCCGCCGTTGGCGCCAATTACGTGGAGCGTGTGCGTAAGGAAAGGTCGCCCTCGATGATGGAGGCGTTCCTGGCCGAGTACGGGCTCTCGACCACTGAGGGCGTCGGCCTGATGTGTCTGGCAGAAGCGCTACTGCGCGTACCCGATGCAGAAACCATCGACGACCTGATCCACGATAAGATCGAGCCCTCCGACTGGGGCGCCCACCTGGGCAAGTCTTCATCTTCAATGGTCAATGCCTCTACCTGGGCGCTGCTGCTCACCGGCAAGGTGCTGGAAGAAGACCCCAAGGGTCCGACCCGAGCGCTGCGCGGCCTGGTACGCCGGATGGGCGAGCCGGTGGTGCGCAAGGCGGTTGGTCAGTCGATGAAGATTCTCGGCCGCCAGTTCGTGCTCGGCCAAACCATCGAAGAAGGCATGAGGAATGCCCGCGAACTCGAGAAACAGGGCTACACCTACTCCTACGACATGCTAGGCGAAGCAGCGCGCACCGACGAAGATGCCGTCCGCTATCACCAGGCTTATGCCAAGGCGATCTCCGCCATCGCCGAGCAGGCCAAGGGCGATGTACGCGGTAGCCCCGGCATTTCAGTGAAGCTCTCGGCGCTGCATCCGCGTTATGAATACACACACCGTGACACGGTGATGGCAGAGCTATTGCCACGCGCCAAGGAGTTGGTGCAGCAGGCGGCCAAGGCCAATATCGGTTTCAATATCGACGCCGAAGAGCAGGATCGATTGGATCTCTCCCTCGACGTGATTGAGGCCCTAATGGCCGACCCCAGCCTGGACGGATGGGATGGCTTTGGGGTCGTCGTGCAAGCCTACGGGCGCCGCGCCGCGCCGATGATCGAGACACTCTACGAACTCGCCAAGCGGTTTGACCGCAAAATCATGGTGCGGCTGGTTAAGGGCGCCTACTGGGATACCGAGATCAAGCTCTCCCAGGAGATGGGGGTCAAGACCTTCCCGGTCTTCACTCGCAAGGTCAACACCGATGTCAGCTACATGGCCTGCGCGCAAATGCTGCTCGACCGGCGCGACCGCATCTACCCGCAGTTCGCGACCCACAACGCCCACACCTGCGCCGCCGTTGTAGAAATGGCGGGCAGCGATAAGGACAGCTACGAGTTCCAGCGCCTGCATGGCATGGGCGAATCGCTGCACCACATCGTCAAGGAGTCGGCAGGCACCCACTGCCGCATCTACGCCCCTGTCGGTGCGCACCGCGACCTGCTGGCCTATCTGGTACGCCGTCTGCTGGAGAACGGCGCAAACTCCTCGTTCGTCAATCAGGTGGTGGATAGCTCGATTCCGCCGAGCGAGGTTTCAAGGGATCCCATTGAAGGGTTTAAGCAGCTCGGTAACGACGTTTCAAGCCCGTTGATCCGCCAGCCCAGTGAGCTGTTCGAGCCCGAACGCAAGAACTCCAAGGGTTACCGCATCAACGAACCCGCCTCGATCCTGCCGCTGCTCAACGCCCGCGAAGCATTTGCCGACGCCAGTTGGACGGCAGGCCCCATGCTGGTAGGAAACCCAGCGCCCCAGGGGCCGGCTCGCGATGCCCTCTCCCCCGCTGACGGCTCGCGTGTGATCGGCAAGGTACACGAAGCTACCCCGGCTGAGGTAACGGCCGCCCTCGACGCCGCAGAGGAAGGCTTCCGCGAATGGTCGGCGCGCCCGGCGGCCGAACGCGCCGCGGTGCTGCGCCGCACCGCCGACCTCTACGAAGAACATATCGCCGAGCTGACCGTGATCGCCACCCGCGAAGCGGGCAAGATGATGTTCGACGGCATCGCCGAAGTGCGCGAGGCGGTGGATTTCCTACGCTACTACGCCAACGAAGGCGAGCGGCTGGAAGCGGAAGAGCCCGGCAACGCCCGCGGCATCTTCGTCTGCATTAGCCCGTGGAACTTCCCGCTGGCCATCACCACCGGACAGATCGCTGCTGCGCTGATCGCTGGCAACGCGGTCATTGCCAAGCCCGCCGAGCAGACGCCCCTGATCGCCGCCCGTGCCGTCGAGCTGATGCGTGAGGCAGGCCTACCGGAAGCGGCACTACAGTTGCTGCCGGGCGATGGCCCAACAGTAGGCGGCCCGCTGACCAGCGACCCACGCATCGCCGGTGTCTGTTTCACCGGTTCAACTCCGGTGGCCCAGATTATCCACAAAGCGCTGGCCGAGAACGCCGGCCCCGATGCCGTGCTGATCGCCGAGACCGGTGGCCTGAACTCCATGATCGTGGACTCCACGGCACTGACCGAGCAGGCAGTGCGCGATATTCTGATTTCCTCCTTCCAGTCGGCTGGCCAGCGCTGTTCCGCGCTGCGCATGCTGTATGTCCAGGAAGAGGCGCGGGATCGGTTGCTCAACATGCTCTACGGCGCCATGGACGCGCTCACCATTGGCGACCCCTGGAACACCGATACCGACGTCTCGCCAGTGATCGACGTCGATGCCCAACAGGAAATCAGCGACTACGTGATGTCGAATGAGAAAGCTGGCAAAGTACTGAAGAAGCTGTCTGCGCCGGACACCGGTACCTTTGTGACCCCGGCGGTGATCGAGGTTGGAGGCATTGAAGATCTCGAACGTGAAATCTTCGGCCCGGTGCTGCACGTGGCCACCTTCAAGGCGCGCGACATCGACAAGGTCGTCGATGACATCAATGGCAAGGGCTACGGGCTGACCTTCGGCCTGCATACCCGCATCGACGACCGCGTGCAGCAGATCGTTGAGCGCATCCATGTCGGCAACGTCTACGTCAACCGTAATCAGATCGGCGCGATCGTTGGCTCTCAGCCGTTCGGCGGCGAGGGCCTATCAGGTACCGGGCCTAAGGCTGGCGGCCCGCTCTACGTCAATCGCTTCCGCCGCACCGCTGACGCCGAGTGCCACGAGACGGCGGAGGGGAAAACCGTATCACTCGGCGATCTCCAATCGGCCATAGACGGGCTGGATGCGCGTAACTGGGCGGTACGACCCAATCGCATCGAGGTATTGCGCAAGGCGCTCTCCGGTAAAGGTGGCGTGATCCGCAAGGCGCTTGCCGAAACAGCAGCGCTGGATATGACACCGCAGACCCTCCCAGGGCCGACAGGTGAAAGCAATCGCCTGGCAATGTACCCCAAGAGAGTGGTTCTGTGCCTAGGGCCAACTCTGGATATCGCCATTGCTCAAGCAGCGCAGGCGCTAGGCGCGGGCTGTGCCGCTGTCGTAGTGGCGCCAGACGCCGAGCAGGCCGTGAAGCCGTTGGTCGATGCCGGAGTACCGGTGTCCGGGCTTGATGGCAGCGTCTCGGCGGAGACAGTGAGCGAGGTCAAAGGCATTGCAGCTGTTGCCGCTGCTGGCGCCAGCGACTGGACTCGTGAACTGCGGATAGCGCTGGCCAAGCGCGACGGTGCCATCGTACCGCTAGAGACCCAGACCATCTCGCCGAATCGCTACGTGGTGGAACGTCATCTGTGCATAGACACAACCGCGGCGGGTGGCAACGCCAGCCTGCTGGCAACGGCTGAATAGGTCGGCGCTAAGAGGTAGGTGCTTAGGAGGTGAGCAGCGGATTAATGCCGCTCACCTTCCTCCCAGATAATGTGAACGACATTGGTAGAACCTCAGATCCTAACACCGCCATAAACAGCACCAGAAACGACCGTCCAACGTACTAAGAGAGCGTATTCAATGGCTTGGATTATATGCGGCTGACCCAAGATGTAGGATCTTTTCGCGCATGAAAAACCGCCGTGACAATTATTTGTTGGCCTTGAATGAAAAAGAAGGCTCGATAAGGAAACCGACGTATTGGCATTCGCCTCAAGTCATTATAAATCTTACGGTAAATAACCGGGTTTCGCTGGAGCCTATCTAAAGCTTATTCAACGCATAAAAGAAAATCGTGGCCAAGACCATCGCGTTTTTCTTCGTAGAAATTGAAGTGCTCGTCAATATCAAATTCGGCTTCTTTACGAAGTGTAAGCGCGTAATTCATTTACTTGGACAATATTCGCGCTTTAACACTTGACCAGGAAGATCCTATATCTTGGTCGACCTCGAAAGTCGCCGGTCTAGCTCCCTCTTCTGGGTCTCAGTAAGCTCAATTTCCGTATCTTCAGCTACTACGCTGTCCCACAAAGCTTCGGCAAGGATAATCCGCTCAGACACTGTAAGAGATTGTATTTCCACAAGATTAGCCTCCGACAGAACAAGTAGGACATAATTTTATCATAAGTTTAGCACTGAAACTGTAAGCCGATCAGCACATAACGCCAGCAATCACTGGTGGTAAAGGCGGCACCAAACAGAGTTTATTCTGCCTTATCCATGAGGCGGGATAAAAAGACAGCCAACATATAATGCTGAAAAACCACTAAGCCAACTATCTGTTGTAGGAGGTAGCTTCAGAGGTGGCCTGACATTTCGGCGAAGGGTACCCAGGCACCCTTAAAGCTGTCAGGCTGGCAGCCTAAATGGTCGCGAGCTAAAGCTACCTCTAACAGGTCAGCTATCAGACTGGCAGAAATAATTCCATACAGAATGACGAAAAGCCCTTTTTTAAGAGTAGCCGGTGCTTCCACTGTCTAGTGAAAAAATAGGTCATTTGATCAAAGCTCTCTGAACTCTTCTGACGGAGATTCTAGACTCAATACCAATCGCTGAATCAGCTGTGCTCGCTCCTCTTTTGGCAGCTGGAGCGCCTCGATTTCTAAGCTTTAACGCCGCCTAAGTACGCGCGGTTACGGAATGGTGGTAAAGCCGCAATGCAGTAACCTCGCCGTGACTAGCCTTGTTAAGTGGCTTTGTGAAAAAGGCACGGTAGCTTTGCGCATCCTTGCCACTCATGGTAGTTGTGCCAACAACCTCGTCATGGAAATACTGAAAGCCCCCAAATAGCTCCTGCAGTTCCTCAGGCCTGCTATAGCGCATCGATATTCCTAGGCCTGAAGTAAAAACCGCCCTTTCTTCTGAACAAAACTCAGCAATGTGAACGACCCCACCGGGCTTCAATACACGCGTAATCTCCGCCACTGCTACGGCCCGCTCCTCCAATGAAGTAATGCACGTAAAAACCGCACAAGCCACGACTGCGTCGAACGTCCCGTCATGAAAGGGCAGTACTGCTTTAGATGAATGCAACAGAGAAAGTCTGGGGAACATTCTATGCCCTCGCTCAACCATTACAGAAGACGGATCTATACCCGTTACATCGGTGTACCCGCACTCAGTCAACTCCTTAACGATCCGGCCATAGCCACACCCAAAATCAAGCACTTTGGCGTGCAGGTTAACCATACCGAGAAATCGTTCCCGATCTATTTCCAGGTTGAAGTTGGCTTGGCTTGCGACTTTATCCCAACCTTCTGAGAACATGCTATTTCCCACTAACGCAGAGTGAACCGGCGATTTAAAGTGGCACTACTTTTCAAAAGACGCCGTAAATTGTCAGAGTTGCACTTATTGTTAGTTGTTAGGTTGTTAGGCGGTTTCATGGGAACGAAAATAGGTTAACGAGAAGCCCATTCGGGTCAGCGACCATGAAGCGTCTCATACCAAAGCTTTCATCGCGCAGTCCGTGATCGATTTGGAAACCGCGCTTCACTGTTTCGGCGTACGCGGCATCAACATCTTCAACTTGTACGGAAATGATGACACCCTGGGCACCATGCTGAAAGACCTCCGGCGTAAACTCATGCCTAAGCCGCACAATGCCAACTTGAAGCTGAGGATTGGTTGGTGATGCCATTTGGATGTACCAACCCTGGTGTTCAAACCCGACAACGAAACCAAGCAGATCCATGTAAAAATCTCTAGTCTCCTCCATTCTATCCGTGCAGATGTTCGGAATAAGTCTCGTGACTGATATATTTCTTATCCCGGTTTTTTTATTTGGCATGATGCCTCCGCCGATTAGGTTGAATGCTATAGATTGGGCCGTCTCATCGCCTACCTGTTTATTAATGCGCATGTGCGTTTTCCCTGGAAAGCTCAACTTCACCAAAAAGTTACAAAACATAGACATATAATGGAAAATCACCAGCACACATACTAAAGCTCGATAGAACAATGCGAATGCACGTTATGATCCAAGTCATCTTTACAAGTTGCACATATACAAGCAAAGGCATTTATCAAACCGTTGCTATCTATAGGTTTAATACAACCGTACCCGCAAATTTGAGCACATGCCCAGCCAATGATAAGGAAAAACACGCATTGCAGATCGAAAACACTTGATAGCGCTGTCTTTATATACAAAATTAAGATGGAAGGCTCTAGATGGCCAGTGGCCCGCTCCTTAATTAGGTAGCCTTGCCGTTTAGATGACAGGTCAGGTGCATTGTCACGGTAAGGCCTCGTGCATTTTAGCCCTGGGCTCCCGGCCCTACGCCCCCCCCCTAAATCCCACTTGTCTAATAACCCTTGCCCTGGATCAATAATCCACTCCCTGGGTCTCGTTACACTTGTTGCATCGTTAAGCGGCTATCGAAAGGCCGCCCTGTTTTGCTACTACTCGTTAGAACCCAGGAGTGAATCCATGCGTAAAGCCGCCCTGCCTACCTTATTCGTCACCACTCTTGCTGCTGTGGCAATGATGCCCAGCAGTCAGGCATTCGCCTACGGCGCTGGCGATTTCTTCACCCGCGTGGGTGTGGCCAAAGTCGCCCCCACCAGCGACAACGGCTCTTTGGCCAACGGTGCACTATCAGTGGATGTACAGGATAAAACCGATTTCGCGTTCACCTTGGGCTATCGCTTCCACGACAAAGTCGGCGTGGAGCTCCTGGCCGCGCTGCCGTTTGAACACGACATCCATTTAAACGGCGATAACATTGCCTCAACCAAGCACCTGCCGCCTACCCTAACACTGCAGTACTACCCGCTGGGCGGCACTCAGTCACGCGTACAGCCCTATGTCGGCGCCGGTATTAACTACACCTTTTTCTCCGATGAGGAGCTGACAATTGGCGATTTAGACCTGGATGACTCCTGGGGCGCAGCAGGCCAGGTAGGTGTTGATCTATTAATTGATGACCATTGGGCGCTGAACGCCGCTGCTTGGTACATCGATATCGATACCGATGCGAGCGTTAACGGTGCGGCGGCAGGTACCGTTGAGATCGACCCTCTCGTGGTCATGGCGGGCCTAAGTTACCGCTTCTAAGCCACTTGCAAAACCGCTAGCACTTGTTATCCACAAAGCCTGCCTCACGGCGGGCTTTGTGCGTTTAGTGGCACGCTTTTTAAGTGCTTTCAGTGACGATCTGATCGACCTTTTCTACTGCCCGCACAATCAGCAGTTGGTGGTGGGCAGGTGTGTTCTCCTGCTGCAAATAGGCCGCCACGGCGGGAGCCACCTCGCACTTCGCGGGCATGGCTGCACGGGCATCCATCAAAGCGTTCAAGCGGGCAATAAACACAAAGCGTATCCATTGAGGCAGCGACATCGTGTCGATGCAAAATGGCTGCTGGCTGGCAAACGCCTCTGCATCGGGTGTTGGCATGCGCCATAAATCGGCGGCTTTCATCGACGCTTCAAGCTCTAGAAGCGCTGTCTGCAACGGTTGATAAGTACTCATAAAGACGTGTGTCACTACCTCGGAAAATGAAAAGTGTGTCGTCTGCCCATTATCCCCACTCGGCGGGTGCCTTGCCACCTATCAACGCTTGCGGAAAGTTATCCATAGACTCACAGAAAACCTGCACGAGCCTGTGGATAAACTATGGAAAGGTGTCGCAACGCGTGCTCTCACGGGGCTTTCGCACAGTTGATTAATTTTTAACCGTATTGTCATTAATGCTAATGCCTTAAGGCACTGTCATTAACGCCATGTTTTATCAGTCACTGCGGCTGACAGTGTCACATCAGCAAGGTAGAGTGCAGGCTTGCAACGCGGAAGGATGTCATGCAACCAATTCAAACCCTTGATGAGTTTTTTACCCGCAGCGGTGGCGAGGTTTCTCTTTACCATATGGGGCGCCATGTCGTCCCCTGCCCGCGGGAGTCACTCGCCGCCTTTGAAGGTGGCGAAATGGCCTGGCCAGAACCCTGGCAAGGCCAAGCGCGCTTAGCCATTGTGTTTCGCCTTGGCGATATGCCCGAGCCGGCTATTTGGTTCTTAGCCTTGCCACTGGATGAACAGGGAATGATTGCCCCCGCCCAGCGCGATGCGTTTCTAAACCGGCTGCTGGAAACACTGGGGCGTGCGGTGTCTAACGTGGGTCGTGAAGAAACAGCGGACGTGGATCACTTAATGAAGGATAATACCCTCGCCTTCACGCCTAGCGTCACCTTCCAAGCCATGCTCAATGCACGCGCCACCCATGCGCGTGGGCTACCCGCCAGCCAGCATTTTGAGCCGGTTGATGCCTACTTGAGCGGCCAGCAAGCAATCGATTGGCAGGCGTTGGGGTTACAAGGGATTGCCGATTACGTCGTAAGAATGGAAATACTTGACGCTGAATCGCTCGCGCAGCGGCTGCCTGAACTGCCTACCGCCGTTATCCACTCCTTGTGCTACTGTTTAGAGCACCAGCCATTGCCACAGGCGTTAGTCGCGGCACTGCAGCGTCGTGGCGAAGCCGCTGCACAAGCGGGCGACATCGAAACGCTGTGTGCCTGTCTGCGTGCAGTGGGCAATACGGATGCATCAGAGGTGGGCATTTGGTACACGGCCTTACTTAACGACTCAGCGGCCTGTGGGCCGGATGTGCTCGCGGCAATAGCCGGGCGTGGCTGGGGCTATCTTGAAGATGCACAGCGCCTGCCACTTTTTCTGCAACGCTTAGCAGAAGATGAGCGTAGCGATTTTGCCGCCGTAGTGCGTGATATTGCGTTAATACCACGACTACGCTTACCGGTCATGATGGCACTGCGGGATGCGCCTGCTGGCTCCGCAACTCAACGCCGTTTGACACTGATGATGTCACAGAGGAACGCTTGATCCGATGTCACTTTTAATTGCAAGGAGTGAGCCGTGAAGGAATTACCCTATCAGGCCAAAGCGGTCATTGGCCGCCGCGAGATGGTGACGCTACCTGAGCTTGGGCTTCACCTATGCTGTAAAGCTGACACTGGCGCGCGAACATCTGCTCTGCACGCAGAAGAGATAGAGACACATGAAGATGAACATGGTCAACTGTGGGTCAGCTTTATTACCCACAGCGGCGGCCCGGAAACGCCGGCCCACCGCTACAGTTTGCACTTGCATGATCGGCGCCGCGTTACCAGCTCCAACGGTCATAGCGAGTGGCGTTATGTAATACGTACCCCTATGCAGATGGGCGATTTGAATTTTCCAGTTGAACTGACCCTTACTGACCGCAGCAATATGCGTCACCCGATGCTACTAGGACGCCGCGCAATGCGCCGACTCATGGTGGCACCCGGCGCGGCATTTTTGCACGGTGAGCCTTAACCCCTTATTAGTCGCCTCAATCTAAGCTCGGAGTCTCCTACATGCATATCGCTCTGCTGTCACGCAATCGCAATTTGTACTCTACCCGCCGCCTGGTTGAAGCCGCAGAGCAGCGTGGGCATACCGCCCGCGTGGTGGACACGCTGCGTTGCTATATGAGTATTACATCGCACCACCCTTCGATTCACTATAAAGGCCAAGAGATTGAGCCTTTCGATGCGGTGATACCGCGCATTGGTTCATCGGTCACCTTTTACGGCTGTGCCGTGCTGCGCCAGTTTGAAATGATGGGCACCTACGTTATCAACGATAACGTCTCGATTACCCGTTCGCGGGATAAATTGCGCTCACTGCAACTGCTGTCACGTAAAGGGCTGGGGCTGCCAATTACCGGTTTTGCCCACTCCCCCGATGACATTCCCGACCTAATCACCATGGTCAAAGGCGCGCCGCTGGTCATCAAGCTGCTCGAAGGCACCCAGGGGATTGGTGTGGTATTGGCGGAAACCAACCAGGCCGCTGAATCCGTCATTCAAGCGTTCATGGGCATGAAAGCCAATATCATGGTGCAGGAGTACATCAAAGAGGCGCGTGGCGCCGATATTCGCTGCTTCGTGATTGGCGATAAAGTGGTGGCTTCAATGAAGCGCCAGGCGGCGGACGGTGAGTTTCGCTCGAATCTACACCGCGGCGGCACCGCCACCGTGATCCGCATCACCCCTGAAGAGCGTTCAACGGCGATCCGTGCAGCCAAAGCCATGGGTCTGCGCGTTGCCGGTGTCGATTTGCTACGCTCCAATCACGGCCCGGTGATTATGGAAGTCAACTCTTCGCCTGGTTTGCAGGGCATTGAGAACGCCACCGGCAAAGATATTGCGGGAATGATCATTGAGCACATTGAAAGAAACGCTTCACCAGCCCGTAAAGCACCCCCCAAGCCTAAAGGCTAAGGCAAAATATTAAAATAATCCGCTTCGGGGGTGGCAAATAGTCGCTGTCCCCCCCACAATCTGCGTCACCGAAGGAGGTAGACGCTCATGTTTCTCGATAATCGCCAAGTGGCGATGGACAGCGTATTGGAAGCGCTGGCCGATAGCATTGATTATTTCCAAGACAATATTGAACGCTTGCGCCCGTCGCTGCGTGACGCTTTAAAGCCGCATTATGCTTCGCGGCTCAAGCAGATGCGCCAGCTGCAGGAGCTAGCCCGTGCGCATTTAAAAATGCTGCCCCGGGATGCAGACGTTGAGCGAGATGATTTTTTATGGCTTTGGAGCCGTCTAAAAAGCTTTGTCGGCAACGATAGCCAAGTACTCATCAATGAGCTATTGGAGCAAGAGCGTGTATTAATGCAGGCGCTCTCCTCTCTGTATACCCACCCGTTACCTGATCCCATTGAACCGGTGGTAGAAGAGTGCATGCAGGGGTGCCGTAAGCTTATCCGCGAGCTGTATGCGCTGCAAAAGCGCAAAACCCACCGCTAACGCCCTTTAGACACACTGCTAGGGGCTTTAAGCTATCTATTGCTCAAAGGGCTACAGACAAAGGGCTATGGAGGGCTAAAGCGCTCGTTCAGTGATGGCAGAATAAGGTCTATGGGCGTCCGCCTGGGTAACTCGATAGGCTCAGGCGTACCGAGAAAATAGGGCTCCCTCCCCCATACATAGAGATCGCCCAGGGTGGCTACGCGCGCTGCCCACTCGCGCAGCTTTAAACGCCACCCCACTGCTACGGTAGGATCATCCGCCACACAGCCAGTGACATCGATCCCTAGCGCACGACCAATAAATACCGCACGGGGAAGATGCCAGCTCTGGGTGATCAGCAGGGCTTTATCCAGTTGAAAGACGTCCCGGGCACGCGCTAGCGTGTCGTAGGTGCTAAAACCAGCAAAGTCCATAGTCAGCTGTTCAGACGCGACACCGCGTCGATACAGTTCGCGCCACATTGCGCGCGGCTCGTTATACGCCTGGGTACGATTATCCCCAGAGAGTAAAAGATGCTCGATCTGAGTCTGCTCAATTAAAGTAGCAGCGGTTCGCATGCGCGCATGGAAGTGCGGGTTTCGCACCCCGCTACGCGTCCAGTGAGACGTACCGAAGACAATCCCCACTTCAGCTGGACGACACTGCTGCGGCTGACGCTCAATGTATGCGGCGGTAGTCGCGAGCACCCAAAAATTGCCGCCTATAAACAGCAATGTCGCCAGCAGCAATAGGGCTCCTAGCGACATTAAAAAACGCTTCGACCACGTTAATAACACGTTATGCATCCAGCTCCCCAGCCGGGGTTAGAACATGCCGAGTTCAAGCTTGGCCTCGTCACTCATCATGTCACGGCTCCAGGGCGGGCTGAAGACTATTTCGGTGTGAACCTTGCTGATCTGCGGCGCACCGAGGATTTTATTGCGCGCATCCGCCGCGATCACATCGCCCATCCCACATCCAGGGGCGGTCAGCGTCATGCGGATAGTTACCATACGCTCACCACTGATAAGGCGCTCGATGCGGCAGCCGTAGACAAGCCCTAAGTCAACGATATTGACCGGTATCTCCGGGTCAAAGCAGGTGCGCAGTTGATCCCACACGAACTGTTCAATCTCTTCCTCGGTCGCCGTTTCGGGCAGCGTAGAACGCGGTAGCGACTCAAGCCCCAGGGCATCCAGGTTTTGCCCCTCAATCAAATAGAGGCGCCCCTCAAAACCGACGCTTACCGTACTGCCTTTCGCCTGCATAACGCTAACAACGCTATCTTCAGCCAGTGTTTCCGTACTGCCAAACGGAATGGCAATGGCTTCCACATCGCGCTGGAGCGGTAACTGTTGGCCACGTTCCAGACTGGCAACTTGCTCAAGATCCATAACTGTCCTTAAATGACGATTCTTAAAGAACCGACCTTAACGCACCATACCAATGACACGTTGGAGTGCTTCTACAAAGCGATCCACTTCTTCGAGCGTATTATACGCAGCAAATGAAGCACGGCACGTCGCGTCGACCCCAAAATGATGCAACAAGGGCTGCGCGCAGTGGTGACCGGTACGAATAGCGACGCCAAGCTGATCGATCAGCAGGCCAATATCTTGCGAATGCGCCCCTTCCACAATAAATGAAAGAACAGCCGCTTTATCCGGCGCAGTGCCTAAAATACGCAGACCATCGATTTGACCGACCGCCTGGGTAGCGTGATCGAGCAACTGGCCTTCCCAGGCACCGATGGCGTCTATGCCAATGCTCTCCATCCACTCAAGCGCTCGGCCCAGAGCAATTACCTCCGCAATAGCGGGCGTGCCCGCTTCAAACTTATGCGGAATAGCGGCAAAAGTGGTACCCGCATCAAAGGAGACCGTGCTGATCATCTCCCCGCCCCCCTGCCAGGGCGGCATCGCTTCAAGCAGCGCCTGCTTGCCGTAGAGCGTGCCAACGCCTGTCGGCCCGTATACTTTGTGGCCAGAGAAGGCATAGAAGTCAGCATCGATTGCCTGCACATCGACCACTTGGTGAGGTGCTGCCTGAGCACCATCAATCAGGATCAGCGCACCCTGCTGATGGGCAAGCGTTGCCATCTCTTGCACCGGGTTAATGGTTCCCAGGGCATTAGAGACATGGTTCACCGCCACCAGTTTAGTGCGCTCACTCAGCAGCGAGCGATAGGCAGCCATATCCAGCGCGCCGTTGGCCTCAACGGGAATCACCTTAATGGTAAAGCCAATCTCGGCGGCCAACAGCTGCCAGGGAACAATATTGGAGTGATGCTCCAACATCGAAATCAGTACCTCATCGCCAGGGGCGAGGTTTTTACGCCCCCAGCTATGCACGACCAGATTAATCGCTTCCGTAGTGCCGCGGGTAAAGATGATCTGACGCGCATCTTCCGCATTAAGGAACGCCTTAACCCGGTGACGCGTGCCTTCAAACGCCGCCGTCGCCTCATCGGCGAGAGTATGCAGCCCGCGGTGAATATTGGCGTTATAGCGCGAGAAGTAATCGCTAAACACGTCAATCACCTGCTGAGGCGTTTGGCTAGTGGCCGCATTATCTAAATAGATCAGCGGCTTGCCGTGCACCTCACGAGCCAGCACCGGAAAGTCCTGGCGCAGACGCATAACATCAAAGGTCGTTTGCGCAGGGCTCGTTTGCAAAGGGCCTGTTTGAAAAGAGCGAGGCGTTGGCTCAATAACGGAATGTGGCATCAGACGCTCCTGATTGGGTAGTGGCGCTAGTCGTTAAGTGAAACCGCCGCTTCGACAAGCCCGGCAAGGTTGAAGCGCTCTGGCAGCTTACCGGCGACCGCTAACTCAACGCGCTCGGCAATCGCATCCAGGGTGACTTTGTCCAACACCTCGCCAGCGAAAGCGAGCGTTAGCAGACCACGAGCGGTGGCTTCATCAATACCGCGGGTGCGCAGCGCATAAATCGCCTCTTCGTCTAGCTGGCCGGTAGTCGTGCCGTGTGAGCACTTAACGTCATCGGCGTAAATCTCAAGCTCAGGCTTGGCATCAATGTGGGCGCGATCCGATAGCAGTAGGTTTTGATTACTCTGAAAACCTTCGATCTTCTGGCTATCGCGCTTGACATAGACCTTGCCGTTAAACACCCCGTGGGCGCGATCATCCAGAATGCCCTTGTAGTTCTCATTGGAGAACGTCAGCGGCGCATTGTGGTTGACCTTGGTATGGTTGTCGACGTGTTGGCGACCCTGACCAAAGAACAGACCCAGGAAGTTGGTTTCAGCGCCCTGGCCGTTCAAGTCACTGATCAGGTCATTGCGAACCAGCGCACCGCCCAGGCTCAGGTTGTAGGAGGTATAGCGCGTATCGCGTCCCTGCTCTACGTGAATGCTCGCCACGTGCAAATCACCCAACGGCGCTTCTTGCAGCTTGTAGTGGGCCAGTATCGCGCCCCGGTCTAGCATCAGCTCGCCAACCACATTGGTGAAGTTCGTCGCTTCGCTTTCGCCTGTGTAGTGCTCGATCAGCGTCGCCTCGCTGCGGCCTCCTGCTTCCACTAACACCCGCGGGTGACACATCATCGGCTGGCCTGCGCGGGAAAGAAACTGCAGCAGGATGGGCTTCTCAACCACTGTTCCCGGTGCAATGCGAACCACTGCACCCTCTTCCATAAACGCCGTGTTTAGCGCGGCGAAGGGCGAAAAATCCACGCCGGTTAGGCGCCCAAGCGGGCCACCCACGGCTTCGTGGTTCTCTGCTAGCGCCTTGGAAAGCGGTAATACCTGAACGCTTGACGGCAGCGAATCCAAATCAGAGAGCGCCGATGAGAAAACACCATCCACGAAGGTCAGCCGGTAGGCATCAATCGGCAGTGTTAGTGCCGCGGCGGTGGCCGGAGAGAACTCAGCATTGTCGGCTATCGCAAAGTTGCCCTGGGCAATTGAACGTACGTCGGTGTACTTCCACTCTTCATCGCGACGCGTAGGAAAACCCAGCGCCTCAAAACGTGCGGTACCCGCCTGGCGACGAGCGGCAATCCAGGTCGGTTCCGCTGTGTAGTTCGAGCTGCGCGCCTTCAGCGTGTCTAAAAAGGTTTGCGTATCGCTCATGCCACAGACTCCTCGATACCTTCGTACCCATTGGCTTCCAGCTGCTTGGCCAGCTCGGCGTCACCGGTTTTGACAATACGACCATCGACCAGAACGTGAACCTGGTCTGGCACGATGTAATCCAGCAGACGCTGGTAGTGAGTCACCAGCAGAATGGCGCGGTCTTCAGCGCGCAGGCTGTTGACACCATCGGCGACCACTTTCATAGCGTCGATATCCAGGCCGGAGTCGATCTCATCGAGCATCGCAAGCTTCGGCTGAAGCACCAGCATTTGCAGGATCTCGTTACGTTTTTTCTCACCGCCAGAGAAGCCTTCATTAACGGCGCGCTGTAGGAAGCTAGCGTCCATTTTCATGTAACCAAGCTTCTCTTTCACCAGCTTCATAAACTCCGGTGCTGGCATTTCGCCTTCGCCGCGGGCTACGCGCTGGGCATTAAGCGCAGACTTCAGCAGGTAAATGTTTTTAACCCCTGGAATCTCGACCGGGTACTGGAAACCCAACAGCAAGCCAGCCTGGGCGCGCTCTTCAATTTCCATTTCGAGCACATCCTTGCCTTCGAAGGTAACCGTTCCCTGGGTGACTTCGTAGCCATCTTTACCGGCAATCACCGCGGATAGCGTCGATTTACCCGCGCCGTTAGGCCCCATGATGGCGTGCACTTCACCCGCATTGATGGTCAGGGTGAGGCCTTTGAGGATTTCATTGCCTTCGACGGTGACGTGTAAATCTTTCACTTGCAACATATTGAATACCTTCTGATTCTGGCGAGTCGCCACGGCGACACTGATAAAATTGAGTGAACTGGACGACCAGTGATTACCCTACCGCGCCTTCCAGGGTGACGTTGAGCAGCGCTTCGGCTTCAACGGCAAACTCCATCGGCAGCTCTTGGAAAACGTCTTTACAGAAACCATTGACGATCATGCTGACCGCGTCTTCTTCAGAGATACCGCGGCTCTGACAGTAGAACAGCTGGTCTTCACCGATTTTCGAGGTGGTCGCTTCGTGTTCAATGGTCGCGGTACTGTTGCCAATTTCCTGATAAGGAAAAGTGTGCGCGCCGCACTTATCGCCAATCAGCAGGGAGTCGCACTGGGTAAAGTTACGCGCCCCTTTAGCCCGCGGGCCAATTTTCACCAGGCCGCGATAGGATTGGTCACTCCTGCCCGCTGAGATACCTTTGGCGACGATATACGAACGCGTGCCTTCGCCAATATGAATCATCTTGGTGCCGGTATCGGCCTGCTGGCGACCATTGGTAACGGCGACGGAGTAGAACTCGCCGATACTGTCTTTGCCGCGCAGTACGCAGGAGGGGTATTTCCAGGTAATCGCCGAGCCGGTTTCTACCTGTGTCCAGCTAATCCGTGAACGGTCACCGCGGCAGTCGCCGCGCTTGGTGACGAAGTTATAGATACCGCCTACACCATTTTCATCACCGGGGTACCAGTTCTGCACGGTGGAGTATTTGATATAGGCGTCGTCCAGGGCGACAAGCTCGACCACCGCGGCGTGAAGCTGGTTCTCATCGCGCATTGGAGCGGTACAGCCTTCCAGGTAGGAGACCTGGGCACGGCTTTCGCAAATAATCAGCGTGCGCTCAAACTGGCCAGTGTTGGCCGCGTTAATGCGGAAGTACGTAGACAGCTCCATCGGGCAAGTCACGCCTTCCGGCACAAACACAAAGGAGCCATCGGTAAACACCGCTGAGTTCAGCGCGGCAAAGTAGTTGTCTGCCACGGGAACCACGGTGCCCAAATACTGCTTGATCAGCTCTGGGTAGTCACGGATAGCTTCAGAGATAGAGCAGAAAATAACTCCTGCTTCGCCAAGCTGCTTTTTGAAGGTGGTGGCGACTGAAACGGAGTCAAACACCGCATCGACGGCAACGCCTGCCAGCGCGGCGCGTTCGTGCAACGGGATACCCAGTTTCTCATAGGTTTCCAGCAGTTTGGGATCCACTTCATCCAGGCTCTGCGGGCGGTCTTCCGGGCGTTTCGGCGCACTGAAATAGGAGATCGATTGGTAATCAATCGGCGGATAGTCGAGATGCGCCCAGGAAGGAGCTTCCATCTTCAGCCACTGGCGGTAGGCATCCAGGCGCCACTCCAGCATCCACTCCGGCTCGCCCTTCTTTTTGGAGATAAAGGCGATGGTGTTTTCATCCAGGCCAGGTGGCAGGGTGTCGCTCTCAATATCGGTTACAAAGCCATCTTTGTATTCGCGACGAACCAACTGTTCCATTTCTTCGCTTGCCATGGTGATACCCTCCGGGCAGTTGGGTGGCGAGGTCATCGCCTTTAATAATAAATTAGGCCTGCGGTACTCGCGCCGCCGTTAGGCCGACGCCGCCGACAGGCTGATCGTTTGAATAGGCAACTGAACTGGCAGCTTAATCGGCGCTGTATCAGCCAGATGCGCCAGGGTCACGCTCTCTAACAGAGTACGCATGGCCAAGGAGACCCGCTGCCAGTTGTCTGCCACACCGCAGGTAGCCACAAGCTCACAATCGCCTTCTGCTTGGCTGCACTCGGTCATGGCGACGGGGCCTTCAATCGCCGCAATAATATCGGCGGCAGTAATCTGCGATGCGGGACGGGCCAGGCGGTAACCGCCTTGGGCGCCACGCTGGGAAACCAGCAGCCCTGCCCGCACTAGCATTTTGAGCGTTTTACTCACCGTCGGATGGGGCAACTGCACGGCCTCTGCTAACTCTGCCGCCGCATGCGACGCCTGGGAATGGCGGGCAATTTGCGCCATGACCACCGCGGCATAGTCTGTCAGCCGAGAAAGCTTAAGCATGTCGACTCCCTTTATGTCATCACTGCGCAGCAAATCAAATGGTCGCCGCGTCAATTGAGTACCATTTTAGTCCTGTATAAATTTGATGTGAAGCCCCAGAGCAAAATGGATAGCAATTTACGCAAAATATCGGCACGTTCGGCGCTGATAGCATCAAAAACAACAATCATTATCATTTAGAAAAGCTATTACTTCTGTATCTGCTGCTTTGTATTGAGTAGCCGAATCTGATAGCGTCAGAACGTATTAGATGCCCCTACTGTATCAGGCATCCCGATATGTGGAGGAGGCAGCTATGGATGTAGCAGTTAACAACATGGTAAATGCGACGCTGGATATGAAACAGGCGCAAGCGATCCAACGGGCTCAGTTCGGTGTTTTTAAAGAGGCATTAGACGGTCAGGCAGCGCAAATCACCGCTCTGATGGACAGCGTTGCTTTAGATCCACAGCTGGCTGCCAGTGGCAGCGTAGGTACGCAGATTAATACGACTGCGTAATAAACGTTAGGCTAGATAAATCAATAGCCCCTGGTCAATGCCAGGGGCTATTTTTTTAACGATCTGCTTTAGCGCTAGGCTTTCTTAACAAATTCGGATTTCAACTTCATCGGGCCGATACCGTCAATTTTACAATCGATATCGTGATCACCCTCAACCAAGCGAATACTTTTCACTTTGGTGCCCACTTTAACCACCAGTGAACTGCCCTTAACCTTCAAGTCCTTGATCACCGTTACACTATCACCGTTGGCTAGCATATTACCGTTGGCATCACGCACGCCTGAAGCCTCATCAACGCCCTCTTCTTCTACCACTTTTGACCACTCATGGCCGCACTCTGGGCAGACATACTGAAGACCATCATCGTAGCTAAACTCAGAGGCACAGGCAGGACAGTTAGGCAGATCACTCATCAGTCGGCTCCATCACCACGGTTAGAAAGCGATGGAGCCTACACGGGTTACGCAAAATGTCCAGCCAGAGGCTAGATCAATCGCGCTGGTAAGTGCCAACCAAGCGGTTCATTCCTAGCAGGTTCGGTTCTACTTCTTTGAGCAGCTCAGTCAGCGTGAGCCCTTCAGGAAGCGAGGTTTGATGATCCAGCGCCAGCACCCAGAAATAATAAAGATGCGTGCCGTGCCCTTCTGGCGGCATCGGGCCACAATAGCCAGTATCACCTTTATCATTTGCGCCGATGGTGCCCACCGCCGTCTTTTCAGTTAATTCCTGAATATCACCGGGTAGGTTATAGAGCACCCAGTGGACAAAGCCGTAGCTACCGTCTTTGACCAACGGTGCGTCTGGGTCGTGACAGATCACTGCAAACCCCTGGGTTCCCTCGGGAGCGTCTTGCCAAGCAAGGGCTGGCGAAACATCCTCACCTTCCCCGGTGTGCTTGGCAGGGATCGCCTGATGGTCAGCAAACGCCGAGCTGGTAACCTTCATTGATGCAAGTGCAAATGCCATATTTTATCTCCTTGGTTTATCTGATGTGCCTTTCGCTCCCAGCCTAACAACTCCACCGGCCTTGTTTCTTCAGGCGGCGCTTCACCCAGACATCATAAAGCGCCCGCAAGCCCGATTTAATGCCCGGTAGACCAATGATCCAGGCAACCGGCACCAATAAGGGAATACGCTTCATTAGTAAACGGTAAGCATCGATCCCCTCCACCAGTTGCCCTGATTCCGTTTCGATATGCAGAGAACGCAGCGCCATGTCGGGATCAACGCCCTTTTGCTGTAGCGCCTGGTGATGTTCGCTCACATCAAGCCAAGTGATCTCAGCGGCATGCCGCCCCGACCAGTGCTCATAGCGGCGGCGCTCTTTACGACACAGCGGGCACCGCGCATCGTAAAAGACATTGATAGGGGTATTATTGGGCATATAGCCTCTTTAATTAACGACACTGAAGCAGTGTGGCATTTTCAGTACTAGACGCAAACCTTTACATTTTCACTGCTGATTTAGGCTGCTGCCATGACATCTGAGTTCAAAAAACAGCTATTAATTGTTGCCCATGCCCCTTCGGCGAATACCCGCTTACTGTGTGATGCGGCCTTCCAGGGTGCTAGTCATCCCGACCTTGAGAAAGTGCATTGCGTGGTAAAAGCGCCCCTGGAAGCTGGCCCAGACGATGTACTTGCCTGCGATGCGATTCTGCTCGGCACCACAGAAAACCTGGGTTATATGAGCGGTGCCCTCAAGGATTTTTTTGATCGCAGCTACTATTCTGTCATTGAAAAGAAACAGGGATTACCCTGCGCGCTCTATATTCGAGCGGGGCACGATGGCACGGGCACCCAACGCGCAGTAGAAAGCATCGCCACTGGCTTACGCTGGCGATGGGTACAGCCACCGCTCATTTTGCGCGGCGAGTGGCAGCCCTCATTTGCAGATCAGGTAGAAGAACTCAGCATGACCCTAGCGTTTAGTGTTGAGAGCGGCATTGTTTGAGAGTCATAATGCTTGAGAGTGATATTGTATAACCTCGCCTGGCCTGCCTTACTGTAGATAAGCATTTCATGCCCATTGTGCGATTAAAGGGCGGCAGTACTTGCTTGAATTTACTGCTGTGACTTAGCGCACGTACATTAGGTAGCCATTATGCATAAAGTCATTGCTTTCTATGATGATCGGGTGCTCGCTCACGAGCCCAATATTGACGCCGACTTCCTACCTCAGCGAATCGATAAGCGCATTCGACATCTGCTTGCAGGGCTCCCTGTGCCATGGAAATACCCCGAACACCCCGGCCGCTTGAAAGCCATTCAGCACCTGCTTGAGAAAGCGCCCATTGCGGGCCTGCACATTGAAGGTGGCAAAGCAGCCACCCATGAACAACTCGCCAGGGTGCATACCACTTCTTATCTAAGCGATATTTTTAGCCTGCGCGGGAAAAATGCCTGGTTGGATGTGGATACCACCGCGGTCTCACCGGGTAGCGTCGATGCCGCCGCAGTCGCCGCGGGAACGGCCATTGCCGCAGTAGAAGCGGTCATGGAGAGGCGCGCTAAAAGTGCCTTTGCACTTGTGTGTCCGCCAGGGCACCACGCAGAGCCCGTTCGCGCCCGCGGCTTTTGTTTATTCAACAATGTAGCGGTCGCCGCAGCCCATGCGCGCAGCGCGCTGGGTTGCGAAAGAGTGCTGATTGTTGATTGGGACGCCCATCACGGCAACGGCACCCAGGATATTTTTTGGGCAGAGCCGGACGTAATGTTTTTCGATATCCACCGCGCGGCGCCCTTCTATCCCGGCTCAGGCCATCTGGAAGAGGTGGGCGCCGGTTTAGCTGAGGGCACCACGATTAATGTTCCGTTACCGGCTGGCGCTGGCGACGAAGCGTATCTCAAGGCATTTAGTGACATTCTTGCCCCGGCCGCAGCGTGGTTTAAGCCCGACATTATTTTAGTCTCAGCAGGATTTGACCCCCACTGGCACGATTTGGCCTTAAACGTTTCCTATGAAGGTTTTGGCGCACTGACCGGTTTCATGCAACAACTGGCCGAACAACACTGCGATGGCCGTTTGGTGTTTGTATTAGAGGGCGGCTACAACCTGGAGTCACTGGCGAACGGCACAAGAGCTGTGCTTTCGGTACTAGCAGGCAATACCGTACCAGTACCTGATACCTGCGGCATTGCCGAAGTCCAAGCCGCCGCGGATTTCCACCGCACGGCTTTTCAATCGGAATAATTTCGTTGCTCATAAAAACGGCACCTTGGGTGTGTGAGGTGCCGTTTGGCAATGCCGATTGCCGATTTAAAGCAATGAAAAGCTAGATAGTTATTTCAAGCGTTCAAACACCGTCGCAACTCCTTGCCCCATGCCGATACACATGGTTGCCAAGCCCAGAGTGGTATCGCGCTGCTGCATAACGTTCAACAGCGTTGTGCAGATACGTGAACCCGAGCAGCCCAGCGGGTGCCCCAGAGCGATTGCACCACCGTTGAGGTTAACCTTGTCGTCCATCGCATCCAGGAAGCCGAGATCTTTCAGCACCGGAATACCCTGCGCCGCGAAGGCCTCGTTGAGTTCAACGGTTTGGATATCTGCCGCGGAAAGACCGGCGATTTTCAGCGCTTTCTTAGACGCGGGTACCGGGCCATAGCCCATGATCGACGCATCACAACCCGCGACGCCTGTAGAGAGCACCTTCGCAATAGGCTCTAAGCCAAGCGCTTGAGCGCGCTCGTAGCTCATCACTGCCATTGCCGAGGCACCCACGGAAAGCGCCGAGGAGGTACCCGCCGTAACCGTACCGTTGCGCGGGTCAAACACCGGTTTCAGATTCGCCATGGACTCCAGGCTAGCGTCACCGCGAATCACTTCATCACGCTGAACCATGACTCTAAAGCCGCGTTGATCGTGGCCTTCGACGCCGATAATTTCGTTATCGAAATAACCCTTCTCCATGGCCGTCTGGGCGCGCTGGTGAGAGCGTACGCCGAATTTATCCTGTTCTTCCCGGGAAACGCCGTGCATTTTACCCAGTAGTTCCGCTGTTAGGCCCATCATCATCGCCGCTTTGGCAGCGTATTTGCTGGCGGCGGGGTTAACGTCAACGCCGTGAGCCATGGGGACGTGCTCCATGTGCTCAACGCCGCCGATGATAAAGAAGTCGCCCATACCCGCTTTGATATTGGCGGCGGCGATATGCAGCGCTGTCATTGAAGAGCCACACAAACGGTTAACGGTTTGCGCGGGCACCGAGCGCGGAATACCGGTCATAATCGCCGCATTACGAGCAATGTTCATCGACTGTTCGAGCGTCTGGTTCACACAGCCCCAGATCACATCATCCACTTCAGAAGGATCTAGATTAGGATTGCGGGTAAACAGCGCCTGCATAGCCGCAGCAGAGAGATTCTCTGCGCGAACATTACGAAAAGCACCATTTTTGGCTTTCGCCATGGCGGTACGAACACCGTCTACCACCACAATGTCTCTCGGATTCAAACTCATCTTATATCTCCTGTGCGTGGTGGTTAGGCCTGGGTGGCAGAGTTATCACGGGAATAGAATTGCTCGTTGTTCTGAGCCATCTGACGCAGCTTGTCGGTGGGCGCGTATAGCGGCCCGAGCTCCGCAGCTAGCCCTTCCGCCAGCTTCACGAACTCTGCAATGCCCATGGCATCGATGTAGCGCAGCGCACCACCGCGGAACGGCGGGAAGCCGATGCCATAGATCAACGCCATATCGGCTTCGGCTGGCGTGGCCACAATGCCATCTTCCAGGCAGCGCACAGTTTCCAAGCAGAGCGGTACCATCATGCGAGCGATAATATCCTCGTCGGAAAACGCTTTATGCTCTTTCACCACCTCTTTGACCAATGCGTAAGCCGCTTCGTCGGTCACTTTCTTCGGCTTCCCCTTCTTGTCCTCTTCGTAGGCGTAAAAGCCCTTGTCGTTCTTCTGGCCTAAACGGTCGTTGTCGTACATGACCTGAATGGCGGTTTTTCCGTCGCGAGCCATACGATCAGGGAAGCCTTCAGCCATTACTTCATTGGCGTGAACGGCGGTATCCAGGCCGACCACGTCCAGCAGGTAGGCCGGGCCCATGGGCCAGCCGAACTTCTCCATCACTTTATCAACGTGCTGGAAGTCAGCGCCCTGCTCAACCAGGAAGCTAAAGCCGCCAAAGTAAGGGAAGAGTACCCGGTTAACCAAGAAGCCTGGGCAGTCATTCACCACAATCGGTGTTTTGCCCATTGCCCGGGCGTAGGCCACGGTGGCGGCAACGGCGGCATCCGAGGTCTTCTCACCACGGATGACTTCTACCAGAGGCATACGGTGTACGGGGTTGAAGAAGTGCATACCGCAGAAATTTTCCGGCCGCTTGAGGTTTTGCGCCAAGCGGTTGATGGAAATCGTCGATGTGTTCGAGGTGAGAATGGTATTTTCGCTCACCATACCTTCCACTTCGGTGAGCACGGCGTCTTTGACTTTGGGGTTTTCAACCACCGCTTCGACGACGAGATCGACGTTGCCAAAATCTCCGTAGGAGAGCGTCGGACGAATATTGGTCAGCTTCTCCGCCATCTGCTCGGTGGTCAGCTTTTTGCGCTCCACCTGTTTGGCAAATAGCTTACGGGCTTCTTTCAGGCCCAGTTCAATGGCGTCATCCTTGATATCTTTCATCACAATCGGTGTGCCTTTAGAGGCACTCTGATAAGCGATACCACCGCCCATGATACCCGCACCCAGCACAGCCGTTTGCTCCACCGGCTGCGCCTGTTTCTGATACTTGCTAGCTTTTTTCTTGACCACTTGGTCGTTCAAGAACAGACCCACCAAGTTGAACGCCACGCTGCTGAGTGCCATCTTGGCGAAAGCTTTGGCTTCAATCGCCTGGGCACGGCCACGCTCCTCGCCAGCGCCTTTCTGAATCACTTTGATCGCTTCTACCGGCGCCGGATAATGAGGCCCCGCTTTACCGGCGACATAGCCTTTCGCCGTTTCAAACGCCATCATCTGCTCAATCGGGTTGAGCTTCAGCGGGCTGGTCTTTTCAGCACGACGGGCCTGGTAATCCAGCTCACCGGCATTAGCACGGTCAAGAATATCCAGCGCGGCTTCTTCCAACTGCTCATCCGTCACCACCGCGTCGACGGCGCCCACTTTTAGCGCGACATCGGCACGGTTTTCGGTACCACCAGCAATCCACTCGATGGCGTTATCGGCGCCAATAATGCGCGGCAAGCGTACACAGCCGCCCCAACCGGGCAGAATGCCGAGCTTGGTTTCTGGCAGGCCGATCTTGGCTTTCTCGCCCATCACACGAAAATCGGTGGTCAGCAATACTTCGCAGCCACCACCCAGCGCCAGACCATTGATCGCCGTTACGGTAGGGAACGGCAGATCTTCAATAGCGTTAAAAATATCGTGAACCTTGAGATTCATCTCCTCAAGATACGCTTCGCCTTTATCAAATAGGCTGTGAAACTCGGTGATATCGGCGCCCACGATAAACACATCTTTCCCGCTCGCAATAAGTAAGCCTTTTAAGCTATTTTCAGCTTGAATGGCTTTTACTGCTTCGCTCAGCTCTGCGACCACCGCGCTGGAAAGCTTGTTGACGGACTCATCTTTCAGATCGAAAGTGAGCATTGCGATATCATTGCCACTCGGGGTGTCACGACGTGTCACCGTGATGGCGTTGCCTTGATAGATCATCCGCGCTCTCTCCACATTTTCGGGCTGGCTCTGAAAAGAGAACCCGCCACATTTCTCATACGGCTTCCACACGACTTTCATACGGTCGTTTGATTGCCTTAGCTTGGTTGAGTTGCCTGATAACGTCAAGCCCAGACTTTTGGCTAATTTACCCATTTAGTAAGACCAGCGTTCTCCGGCTTCCGTTCATAGAGCGCCGTCTGAGTGAATGTAACCGATCCCGCCAGAAACATGGATTTGCAGTAGATCAGCGTTAAGCCTAACAGCCTGTTAGAATCGCGCTTTCTTTTACTTTGCAGGTTATCTTGTTATGGGCGCACTGCTCACGCCTTCGCGTATTGAAGCTATTCAGCAGCGAATTGAACGCATTGTCGAACGCCTCAAGCCCTGGAGCTGGCTTTGGCCACCAATGGCCTTTGCTGCCGGGCTAAGCAGCTTCTTTTTAGTTGATCGTCAGCAGTGGTTAGGCGCAGCGCTGGCGCTGGGACTACTGTTTGCCTGGACGCTACTGCTTTCCGAAGGCTTGATCAGCCGCTGGTTATCGCGTCGGGGCCACCCCACGCCACCGCGGGGCGTAACCACTTTTATTGCCCAGATGATTCACCAGGAGACACTTTTCTTCACCCTGCCGTTTATCATAGTCACCACGGTGTGGAATAGCGGGCAAACGCTGTTTGCGCTTCTGGTGGGCGGTATGGCACTACTGTCGATTATCGATCCACTCTACTTCAAAGTCGCGGAGCGCTGGCGCAGTCTCTATTTCGTCTTTCATGCCCAGTGCGTCTTCCTGGTATTGCTGGTCACGCTCCCCATCATGGTGCACCTGACCACCGGCCAGAGCCTGCTACTGGCCCTGGGGATCACCATTCTGGTAGCTTTGCCGAGTTTTTGGCACTTGCTTAAGCAGCGCTCGCTCAAACGCTGGTGCGCTTTTTTTGTGTTGACGCTGCTACTCGCCTATGGAGCTTGGCTGGGACGTATATGGGTACCGCCTGCCAGTCTCTGGATGACCAGTAGCGCACTCTCTCCTGGTTTTAATGTTGAGCAGCGCCTGCCTCAAGGCTCAATGGCGTTAACGCCACAAGCCATCAGCGAAAATGGCCTTTATGTTTACACCGCTATTCGGGCACCGCGGGGATTAAGTGAAACTATTACCCATGCATGGCATCACAATGGTGTGCCAATGGATGTCGTGGAGCTTAATATCGATGGCGGGCGCGAGCAGGGTTACCGCGCCTGGAGTCACAAACAAAACTTTCCCGAAGATCCTACTGGCGATTGGCGCATTGATATCATGACAGGTACGGGCCAGCGCTTGGGATTAATACGTTTTGAGGTCTCAGACGATGCTCAGCAAGCCACGCTGGCAGATGGAGAGATACGCGCCAGTGGCCTAAGTGGATTAAACTTACGGCGGTTTGTGCCGGGTCGCCCGAACGATGAAGAGGCGCGACCGGAAGATTGAAGGGTTAGCGCCTTGCATTCAGCGGCGTAGCTTATGACAATTCGACTACTCACACTTATTGGCAGCTAGTTACCTATGGCTTCAACGATTGGATTTCGCATCGCACGCTTGCCCCACTTATGGCGCTCCATCTTGGATCGCCGCTTGGCGCCGTTGGGATTAACCCAAACACGCTGGGTGACGCTGTATCACCTGTGGCGTCTTGGCGAAGGCCATCCACAGTGCGATCTCGCCCGTGCGATTGGTGTTGAGGCGCCCTCTCTTGTGCGCACCCTGGGCCAGCTCGAAGAACAAGGCTTAGTTGAGCGCCGAGCCTGCGACAACGACCGTCGCAGCAAGCGGATTTATCTTACCCCTGCCGCGATGCCGCTGTTGGAAAAAATCGACAGCGTTGCGCAACAAGCGCGCAAAGAGATGTTCGCTGGCTTAAGCGAGGAGAACCTCGAACAACTCAACGATTGGTTGGCAGTGATCGAGGCAAACGGCTTGGCGATACAAGCACGGGATCAGGATAATCCGGTATCTTGATCGCTGACTGTGGATGACGCCTGCTAAGTGCCCTTTAACGGCTGGCTGAAAGGCTGGTCGGCACGGCCACGCAACGCCTCCCGCAGTTGCTGAAATTCGGGTAGATAGGTCGCGAATCGCTCCGCGGTTTGCGACTCCCACCACCAAAGCGTCAATGCATAGGGCGTTGACTGCACCACCAAGGCGTCTTGCGGCAAGCGTTCAAGTAGTGTTTTTAACGCTGCTGTGGCGGCATCGGGTAATGGCCGCAAGGGGGCAATCCGCCAGCGCCAGCCAGCATGAAATGGCGTTAAGGCTTCACTGGCATTGCTGTCTCTTACCAATAGAAAATCAGGGCCCGGCCCTTCCTGGGGATAGTGCCAGCGATAAGCCGGCATGGTACCTCTAAAATGATGTAGCGGCGGCTTTTCCAGTTTGATGCTGACGCCCTGTTTGGCGATTTGAGTGCGCAGCGCCTGCTGGCGTTTTTGACGCGGGCTAGGCTTTAGCCACATCACCGGCGCAATTACAAACAGCATAATAAACACGATAATCAACCATTCCATCTCTACATTTTCTCCCACATAAGCCACACTGTATAAACTAATCTAAAAACCATGACTCAGGTCGCTGTTTTGACTCAAGTCATTGTTAAAACGCTTGCTATTGTTAAAACAGGACACGCCATCTAAAGTAACGGTTATTGAACAAAGAGCCTCTTTGTTACCTACTGCCAAGGAGATACGCCATGAGCTATCACCACATTTTAGTTGCCGTTGACTTAACCAAAGACTCCCACAAGATTCTGGAGCGTGCCGTTGCAATCGCTGAACGCAACGACCAAGCCAAAATCTCCATTATGCATACCCTGGAACCGCTTGGGTTTGCCTACGGTGGCGATATCCCCATGGACTTGACCAGCATCCAGGATCAATTGGATGAACACGCCAAAAAACGCTTAGCCGAAATCGCCGCCCCGCATATTGCCGAGGCTGACCAGCACGTAGTGGTGGGTATGCCCGACACTGAAATTCACCGTTTTGCTGAGGAGCATGATGTTGATCTAATCGTAGTGGGCTCCCATGGCCGCCACGGTTTTGCTCTACTGCTCGGCTCAACCTCTACCGGCGTATTGCACGGTGCCCAATGCGATGTGCTAGCCGTTCGCGTCGGTAAAAAAGGCGAAGAAAGCGACGAGTAACCTAAGGCACGATAACGTTTATAAAAAAGGCGCCCTTACGGCGCCTTTTAACGTTTTCAAGCTACTCACCGGCAGCCATCGCTTCCAGTTCCATCCAGCGCTCCATGGCAACTTCTAACGCTTTCTGCACTTTTTCAAGCGTTTGCAGCTTAGCCGTAACGGCGTCGGCATCCTGCTGATAAAACGCTGGGTCACCGATTTCACTCTCCAGCGCCTCTACTTGGCCCTCAAGACGTTCGATTTCGGCGGGCAGTGCATCTAACTCGCGTTGCAAATTATACGAGAGCTTGACGCTTTTCTTAGCCGTTGCGGCAGGTGCTTCAGCCACTTTCTTGGGCGCTTCTGAGGTGGGTTCGGTACGTTGACGCGCCGCCCCCTCCCAAGGTGCTGGCGGCAGCTTGCCCCCCTGGCGAATCCAGTCAGTATAGCCACCCACGTATTCACGTACAACGCCATCGCCTTCAAAGGCGAGCATGCTGGTCACCACGTTGTCCATAAAGGTTCGGTCGTGGGAGACCAGTAGCAGCGTGCCATCGAAATCGAGCAGCAGCTCTTCGAGCAGCTCCAGGGTTTCCATGTCGAGGTCATTGGTCGGCTCATCGAGCACCAGCACGTTAGCTGGCTGAGTGAACAACTTGGCCAGCAGCAGGCGGTTGGACTCGCCACCAGAGAGCGCTTTCACCGGCTGGCGCACCCGCTCGGGGGTGAAAAGAAAGTCCTGCAGGTAGCTCATCACATGGCGGTCTTTACCGCCCACACTGACACGATCACTGCCTTGGGCAACGTTGTCGTAAACAGTTTTTTCCAGTTCAAGCCCGGCGCGCAGTTGGTCGAAATAAGCTACTTTCAGGTTGGTGCCCATCTGCACCTTGCCTTCAGTGGGTTCCAACTCACCCAGCAGGATTTTTAGCAGGGTTGTCTTGCCCGCACCGTTGCGCCCCAGGAAGCCAATACGGTCACCGCGCAGTACCTCAAGGTTGATATCGCGCAGTATGACCTCATCACCAAACCGCTGGTTGACGCCTTGCAGTTCCACAACGCGCTTGCCGGTACGCTCACCACGATCTACCGTCAGGTTGGCATTACCCTGGCGCTCGCGGCGCTGGCTACGCTCGTTACGCATTGCCTCGAGCGCTCGAACCCGGCCTTCGTTGCGGGTACGCCGTGCTTTAACGCCCTGACGAATCCAGGCTTCCTCTTGGGCAAGTTTTTTATCGAATTCGGCGTTCTCCCGCGCCTCTACTTCAAGCTCGTGCTGCTTGCGAGCCTGATACTCCTCGTACTTGCCGGGGTAGCGCCCAAGCTGGCCGCGATCCAGCTCTAGAATATTGGTGGCCAGCTTGGAAAGAAACGCCCTATCGTGAGTAATCAGCAGTACCGCGCCGTTAAACGCCAGCAGTTGCTCTTCCAACCAGGCAATGGTGTCTAAGTCCAAATGGTTGGTAGGCTCATCGAGCAGCAGTAGATCAGGCTCGGCCACCAGGGCACGCGCCAGCGCCACACGACGGCGCCAGCCACCGGAGAGTGAGCTCATCTCAGCCGCTGGGGGCAGGCCCAAACGGGTCAGTACGGTGTCGATACGCTGGTGGAATGACCAACCATCGATGGCTTCCAGACGCGTTTGCAGGGTCGCCATGCGATCCATATCGGGGTCGGGATCATTGATAAGGTGATCGTACTCGGAGAGTAACTCTCCGGCTTCCGGCAGACCTTGGGCGACCATATCGAAAATGGTCAGGCCAGATGACTCGGGCAACTCCTGGGCCAGCACGCCTATCTTGAGGCCAGGTGCTCGCCAGATTGAGCCATCGTCGGGCAGGATATCCCCCGCTACCAGCTTCAGCAGAGTGGACTTGCCGGTGCCGTTGCGCCCGACCAGCGCCAGCCGCTCGCCTTTTTCAACCGTCAGGTCGGCGCGATTTAGCAGTACATGGGTGCCGTAGGCGAGTTGCAGCTGTTCGAGTCGTAACAGGGTCACGCGGTGTCCTCCTTAGTCGTGAGGCGCACAGTGTAACGCATGAGCGGCCCAGGAGGGGGAACGTTATGGAGGACAACGCTATAGAGAGCAAATCGTCAGCGTGATAACGTTTTGTCAGCCAAAACAATAACCCTATTAAACATCACTCTTTTCAAAGGCGGGCTGACAGTGACGGTGACCGTCTCGATGCATTTTGTAAATGAGCTGTTTAAAGGCTTGCCGAACAGCACAATATCCCCCGCCCGTTATCTTGAGCGGGTGGGGATCTCGCCCTTTTTACTTTCGGCCCCCCATGGCCGCGTCACGGTTGAGCAGTTTGCCGAACTGTACCGCGGGCTGGTGAACGAACTGGACGACGAAACGCCCGGTTTTTTTCCCCGCCCGCTGCGGGGTGGCACCCTGAAGCTGCTGTGTTTAAGCATGCTGGATGCGCCCAATTTGCAGGTAGCACTGCACCGCTATACGCAGTTTTTTCGCATTCTTCTCGACGACTTTGGCTATGCGTTTACCCTTGAAGGAGACTTCGCTCGTATGGCGCTGGTGGAGCATGCTCCACCGGTGGGCAGTCGCACTCTGATTCATGAGCTGATGCTCAAGCTGTTTCACGGCATCGCGTCGTGGATGATTGCGCGTAAAATACCCCCCATTTTGATGGAGTGCGCTTACCCCCAGCCGCCGCACAGCGCTGATTATCTATACTTTTATCCTGGTACAGTACGCTTTGGGCAGCCGCAAACCGCGATCTATATAGATCGCGGTTTGCTTGATCATCCTATCCGCCAGACCAAGAGACACCTGGGCGCTTTTTTAAAGCGCGCCCCCGCAGACTGGTTCTATGTGTCGTTTGCAGATCGCCTGCTCTCCCACCGGGTGCGCGAACACCTCTCACGTCATCTGACTACGTCTGGCACCGTGCATAGCGTAGCCGATGCGCTGCATATCTCTGCTCGCACGCTGGCGCGGCACCTCAAAAGGGAGGGAACCCACTTTCAAGCGGTCAAGGATGAGTACCGCCGCGATGTCGCTATTCAGGCTCTCACCTGTAGTGAGAAGCCCCTGGTTAGCATCGCGGAGGCGTTGAGCTTTGAGGATCTAGCCTGCTTTAGTCGTGCCTTCAAAACCTGGACGGGCAATTCTCCCGCCGCGTATCGCAAAGCACGCACGGCGGGCAATGTCCGCTAGCCAGCCCGATAGGCTAAATTTCGGTGCGAATACGTTTCTTATCCAGCTTGCCCACGCTGGTCTTGGGTATCTCATCGACGAAGCGAATCATGCTGGGAATCCCCCAGCGGTTGAGTTTTCCCTGGGCGACAAACTGCTCTAAAAACGCCTGCACGGTCTCGGTGGTAGGCGGATTGTTCAGGTCGACGGGGACAGCTAACGCCGCTGGCCGCTCCCCCCACTTTTCGTCCGTCACCCCGATCACCGCCACTTCGGCAATACCTGGGCATTGGCTGATATAGCTCTCCAGCTCTAACGACGAGAGCCACTCACCGCCGGTTTTAATCACGTCTTTTATGCGGTCGCTAATGGTCAGAAAGCCCCGCTCATCAAGCGAGCCGACATCCCCGGTATGCAGCCAGCCGTTGCGCCATAACTCCGCACTGCGTTTCTCCTCTTTGTAGTAGGCCTGGGTAAGCCAAGGCGCTTGAACACGCACTTCACCAACGCTTTTACCATCATTGGGCAGTGGCTCGCCGTTCGCATCGACCACTTGAAGCTTAACCAATGGTATCGGCAGGCCCGCTTTACAGCGCCAGGGTAGCTGGGCCTCAAAATCAGCCTCGCCGATATCCTTCGGAAGAATATCGGCGGTAAGTAGCGGACAGGTTTCCGACATGCCATAAGCACTACGTGTATCGATTCCCAACGCCCATGCCTTGCTTGCCAGCGACTGGGTTAACGCACTGCCGCCGACCAGCACTTTCCAGCCGGAGAGATCGACCTGTTTTGAGACAATCGCCTCGGCGCTGACCACCATGTTGAGCAGAGTCGGTACGCAGTGGGAGAAGTCGACCTTCTCGCTGACCAGCAGCTTGACCAGCATTTCCGGCTCGTAGCGGCCAGGGTAAACCTGGGTAGCCCCCATCAGCGTGGCGGTATATGGCACACCCCAGGCGTGAACGTGAAACATGGGGGTAATCGGCATGTAGACCTTGTCGCGGTTGAGCAGCTCAAAACCGGGCGCCTGAAAAGCGCTAGACTCGTTCAATGTATGCAGCACCAACTGGCGGTGGGTGAAGAAAACCCCTTTGGGGTTACCCGTGGTGCCGGTAGTGTAGAACAGTGTGGCGACGGCGTTCTCATCAAAAGTGGGGAAATCGTAGTGGGTGGGCTGCTGGCTTAATAGCGCTTCAAACTCGCCCACCAGTGGCAGAGTGGTATCGACTGTTTGCGGGGTCTCCTGACACAGCAGGTAGCCACGCACTTGGGGTAGCTTATCGGCCAGCGGATCAAGCAGTGGCACAAACTCTTCGTGCACGATGACGAAAACGTCTTCGGCATGATCCATGGTGTAGAGGATTTGCTCCGGAGCCAGGCGCACGTTCACCGTGTGGAGTACCGCACCGATCATCGGAATGGCGAAGAAGCACTCCAGGTAGCGGTGGCTATCCCAATCCAGCACCGCCACCACGTCACCAGCTTGTACGCCCTGTGACGTCAGCGTATGGGCCAGTTGGTGCACCCGCTCACGAAAACGCTCATAGCTGTGGCGGCTCTGATCCCGGTAGACAATCTGATTGTCGCACGCCATTCGCACGCCAGCCTCCAGCAGGTCGCCAATCATCAAGGCGGGATTGGTCGCAGAGGCCGCGGAGGGTAAAATTTTCGGGGTAACTGAAGGCATAAACACTCCTTTAACTTTGTTCTTATAGCACTGTTTTTGTAGCAATCGATTTGGATCGCTCGATAAGCAGGGCGATGCCCTGCCCTCCACCAATACACAGGGTTATCAATCCGTAGCGGCCATTGATGCGCTCCAATTCGTGCAGAGCCTTAAGAATCAGAATAGCCCCCGTGGCTCCCACCGGGTGCCCCAAGGCAACCGCACCGCCGTTGGGGTTTAGCTTCGCTAACGGGAAACCGAGCGTTTCCGCCACTGCCATGGCTTGGGCAGCAAACGCCTCATTGGATTCAATCACATCAATATCGTTGATGCTTAGCCCTGCCTGCTGCAGGCAGCGTTTCACCGCAGGAATGGGCCCTAACCCCATCAGCGTTGGGTCAACGCCTGCGGTCGTGGCAACACGAAGATGCGCCCTGGGCGCTAAGGCGCGCTGTGTGGCTTCATTGGCATGAGCAAGCACTAACGTGGCTGCACCATCGTTGATACCCGAGGCATTGCCTGCGGTAACCAAGCCGTCTTTTTGGAAGGTGGGCTTGAGCCGCGCCAAATCGCTAAGTTGGACGCCATCGCGCACGTGTTCATCGCGGGAAAAATGAACCGTTTGCTTACCGCGACTGACCTCCACCGCTACGATCTGATCGTCAAAGCGGCCTTCCGCGATGGCACGCCCCGCTTTTTGATGGCTTTCAAGAGCAAACTGATCCAACTGCTCACGGCTTAGGCCATACTGTTTAGCGATGTTCTCGGCAGTGCAGCCCATGTGGCCGCTGCCAAAGGGGTCGCTTAAGATGCCCAGGGTTAAATCCTGAACGTTTACATCACCCATACGCACACCGTTGCGCGCTTGAGGAGGCAGCAGATAAGCCCCGCGCGACATCGACTCAGCGCCACCTGCCAGTGCTAAGCGGCTGTCGCCCGTGGCAATCTGCTGGGCGGCTGAGACCACCGCCTGTACGCCGGAACCACACAGCCGATTGACGTTGAATGCCCCCGCCTCTTTCGGCACGCCAGCTTCTAGCGCAATATGGCGCGCCAGATAGGCATCCTGGGGGCCGGTGGTAATAATGTGACCATAGACCGAGTGATCGATATCTCCGCCCTCAACGCCAGCACGGCGCAACGCCTCTTTGGCGGTGATCGCCCCCAGCTCGAACGGTGCCATTGTCGAGAGCGAACCGCCAAAACTACCGATCGCGGTACGTGCGCCGCCTAGAATCACTACCTCATCCAACCGCATGGTTCTCTCCAGTGTTCAAACGCCAGCTTGTGTTCAATCGCCTTGCTTTTTCAATCACATAGCTAAGCCACTTTTCCCAGCAGCTAGGGTGGAAGTAGCAAAGCGGTGAGATGCACGATGAGATGGACGATAAAATAGTTGCATAGTTATGAGGCTCTCTTTTGTTGTTATTAAAGGGTGTTTTTGAATCAATCGCAGTGACGTAGCACTTAATAGCTTGAGTTCATCTTAGGCGGTAATAAGCCCTAGCTGTTTACCTATCGAGCCAGTTTTTTTGCAATTCGTGCCATTTCCTTGTGCTCACCTTCTTCAATACACCATTAGTCGATGCTCGCGCATGCCGTTACAATGGTGCCTTTACATATTGAACGGGAGAGACCTTTGGCCACTGCTGATGCCGATGACTTTTTACCCGAAGCACTACAGTTTCGGCCTAGCGCCCCTTTGGTGGATATCGGCGCTAACTTGACCCATGAAAGCTTCGATCGTGATCTTGAGGCGGTTATCCAGCGCGCCCAGACGGCGCAGGTAACGACCATGATCGTCACCGGCACCGACCTTGCCCACGCCAAGCAAGCGGTTACCCTGGCCAAGCAGTATCCTGGCCTCTACGCCACGGCGGGAGTGCACCCCCATGATGCCAGTCACTGGGATAAGAACCTTGAGCGTGCCATGGCAGCCCTGCATGCCATGCCGGAGGTCGTCGCTGTAGGCGAGTGTGGCTTGGATTTTAATCGCAACTTCTCGACGCCCCAGGAGCAGGAGCGTGCCTTTGAAGCGCAACTGGCTCTCGCAGTAGAAAGTGATCTGCCGCTGTTTTTACACGAACGAGATGCTGGCCAGCGTATGCGCGAAATCCTGCATGCGTGGCGAGACGAGATCAGCCATGCGGTGGTGCACTGTTTTACCGCCGACAGCGATACGCTGTTTGGTTATCTCGACCTAGACTTACATATAGGGTTGACGGGTTGGATTTGCGACGAGCGGCGCGGTCATCACCTGCGTCCGCTGGTAAGCGATATACCCTTAGAGCGCTTGATGGTAGAAACCGACTGCCCTTATCTGCTACCCCGTAACCTACCGGCGAAATTAAAGGGTCGCCGACACGAACCGGCGTTGCTACCGTGGATTGTCCGCGAGATCGCCCAGTGGCATGGTATTAGCGAAACAGAGCTAGGTGCGGCAACCACAAAGACCGCCCAGCGTTTTTTCCGTCTTCCCACGGAATCTTAAAAGGAGTATTAGCGTGGCCGATTATCCAGGGTTTATAGCCATTGAAACAGGCGAAGACGATGGGCTCCCGCTAGCCATTGCCTGGTCGCTACCCGATGGCCGGGTGAAGCAAACATTGATTCAGCCGGACGATAGCTGGATCAAAGAGGATACCAATGCCATGGGCGCTTACAGCATGGAAGAGCTGGAGAGCTTAGGGGTTAGCCCGCTTGAGGTAATTCGCGAGCTTGAGAACGACCACTTCTCCTCCACGCTGTATACCAGCGACAATGGCGACGACGAAGCGGCATTAGCGCGCCTTTTTGACACCTACGGGCTTGATCCTTTTGTTGAGCTAGCCCCTGCGTCGGTACTCTACCCTTCGCTTACCCCAGGCGAATGGCACCGCCAAAGGCGCGAAACGTTCAGCGAGCTGGGCTTAGAGCCGATGCGCCCAGAACATGAGCTTGAGGTTATGCTATCGATGCATCAGCGCCTGACCGAAGAGGATTAAGCCGGCAACGCTTTATCCATTTTATCCAACGCGGCATGCGCCTGGGCCACAGCTTCCGCTAGCGTCGCCTGGCCAGAGTAGAAGCGTTTAAGCGTCACCTGGAAGGCATTTGCGCGGGCGGGCAACCCCTCCTTCAAGTAGCGCTGGGCGCGGGCCTCCACTCGCGCTGCAAAGGCCTCTATATCTACCTCTATATCGCCGCCTAGATTGTCCACGCTGACATGAAACACGCGACCACAGGCACGTGTCAAGATAGATTCCAACGCCTGTGGCGCAATCTCAGCCTGCTCAAACGCTTTTTGCTGTTCAGCATCTCGCCCATCAGGGCAATACCAGTAGCCGTAATCCTCTTGTTGGCGCCGCTGCGCTCCTGCAATACACCAATGGCTGATTTCATGCAGCGCACTGGCATAGTAGCCCCGCGCAAAGATAACCTGATGATAAGGGGTTTCACTGTTAGCGGGCCGATAGAGAGGCTCGTCCCCGCCCCGAACCAATCGGGTTTGATACCGCTCAGCAAAAATCCCGTCAAAAAGCGCGGTAATATCCTCGAGCGTCCATCGCTCCTGCCTGTCACTCACATTGACCTCGTTTGATACTGGTTTTGGGGCATTATACCCACACGATTAATACAAGCTAACGGCTAACCCCAAAAGTGAGTCGCTCCTGCTAATATAGCGGCCTTTCACAGCAACTTTTCCCCTTCAGGAGCCAACAAGTGGGCGGCTTTACTCAGCAAATTAAATCGGTTTACTGGCCAGAAACACGAACGTTGATGCACTTGGCACTGCCTATTTGCGGTGCTCAGTTGGCTCAGGCCGGGATGAGTGTCGTCGACGTTATGATGACCGGTCGGCATGACGCCACCTCACTTGCCGCTGTATCGGTGGGCTCAAGCCTGTGGATGCCACTCATGCTATTTATGACGGGCACTTTAATGGGGCTTACCCCCATTGTGGCGCATTTGCTGGGTGGGAAGCGCAATGAAGCTATTCGTCCAGCCGTTCATCAGGCGCTTTGGGTCGCGCTGCTACTAGGCGCTATCGCGGCTGTGCTGCTTTGGTCGGCCATCATGCCGATATTTGAATTAATGAGTGTGCCCCCAGCGGTCGCCAGCCAGTCTGCCGCCTATCTGTCAGCCGTCGCCTTTGGCATGCCGGGGATTGCCCTTTTTCAGGCGCTTAGAGCGTTTTCAGATGGCATGAATCATACCCGCCCCGCGCTATGGATCAGCTTGGTCGGTTTAAGCGTGAATATTCCTGCCAACTACCTCTTGATCTACGGCGGTGATGGTTTGGTTGATTTATTTGGCGCCTGGGTTCCTACTAGTTTGCAACAGCTACCTGCCTTGGGCGCTTTTGGCTGTGGCATTGCGACGGCGCTCTCCATGTGGACGATGGCACTCGCGATGGCCTACTACACGCGCAGGGGAAGTACTTATAAAAGCGTTGCGATTTGGCAAAAACTGACACCGCCCCAGTGGCTAGGTATACGTGAATTAGTGGTGGTGGGCGTTCCCATTGGCGTGGCCATTTTTGTTGAAGTGACTCTGTTCACACTCATTGCGCTCTTCATTGCCAGCTTTGGTGAGGTCACGGTGGGAGCTCACCAAATAGCGCTAAGTTTCACCTCCATTCTGTTTATGCTGCCAATGTCGCTGAGTATGGCGCTGACCGTGCGAGTGGGTAATACGCTGGGTCAGCAGCGTTTAGCACTAGCCCGTAAAGTCGCCTGGAATGGAATTGTCATCAGCGTCATCATTGCCGCTATTAACAGTCTTATATTGTGGGTTAGCGCCAAGCCGGTAATCGCACTTTACACCTCCAATAGTGAGATACAGGCGCTAGCGCTCTCGATCATTGCTTTAGCCGTTATTTTTCAGCTCTCAGACTCGTTACAGGTCAATTTAGCGGGTGCTTTACGCGGCTATAAAGATACCCGCATTGTGATGGTGATTACGGTGCTCTCCTACTGGATTGTAGGCTTGGGTGGCGGCCACTGGCTGGGCTCCTATGGAGTGAGCGAGGTCGCCCCGCTAGGAGTTCATGGCTACTGGATTGGGTTGATTGCGGGCTTGAGCACTGCAGCACTGCTACTTGGCTGGCGTTTACAGCGTATTAGCATTCGGGGGTAAGCATGGCTCGATGGAGAAACCTTTCTCTAGCTATCATCCTAAGCGTCCTCCTGGCTGGCTGTGGGGATAACCCCGCTGAGCAGCAGTGGCAGCGTTATCATCAGCGACTCACCGATGACCTTGCACTATCAAACATTCAAAGAGCTGACCCGGGTAATATTGGCGACTTCCCTGAGCGCCCCGATCGAATTATAGATATCCCCGAAACCCGGGACAGCCTGCTGAATGTATACGCGCTACGCGAATGCCAAATCACGTCGCTAGTCGCTGCACGTAACAATCAACTGGGGCGTGTAGCGCCGCCTAGCCAACAGTGGTTATATGAGCGCACTCTATGGCAGCGGCTGAGCACCTGCTTAAATAGCGAAGTTCCTGAGCAGTTAAGCGATGAAGATAGAACGCGCCTAAACCGATTAACCACGACTAAAACGGCACAGTTACCCGCGGTAAGCTGGAACGCTATTTTTGATTCCAGCGAGTGGGTTAAAAGCTTTTCGCGGGCAAGCCAGCCTTTATCTAACATCGATGAAACTACTATTGCTGGCCAGCTTGAAGCGATCGATTACTTGCAGCAAATGACGGATCACCAGTTTGACCGCGACTGGCAGCAGGACTCTTCAACCCTTGAAAACCATTTGAAAACCCTGCAAGAGCGGCCATTGACCGCTGAGGTGTTGCGCGCCCTGCTACTCGCCACTCAACGCTTAACAGAAGCGAATGCATTGTTAGCTCAGCAGAGTGATACCACGCGTTGCTTGAGCCATTGGGATTCACCGTCGCTTGAGCGCTTGGCAAACGCTGCCCAGCAGTGGCTAACAGCGATCATTCGCTTAATTGACGCACAGCAGGTAGGCAAGCCAATAGCGATTCAACGCTATCAGGAACGCTGGCTTTCGCTGGATAATCCCCAAGCGCCCTGGGGCCAGTTTCAGCAAGCACTCTCTGAGCATCAAACGCTGCGAGCTCGCTTTCCAACTTGTTCAGATAATTAAAAAGCGCTGAACCCTTAACCTTATGAGCAAGTTGTGCTATTTGTGGATATGAGAGGCAAATGAGTCTGCTTTGCCAATCTGATGACCACGCAGCATAAGGAGGGACACAATGGGCGCATCCTTGTCACCCCGCTCTGCCCAGGTCATCGACCTGGAAACTGTGCGCCAGCGTCAGCAGGCGCAAAAGTGCCTTGTCCGTTTAGCCCCTGAGCTAGATGGCTTAGAGATGGTGTACCAACTCGCTGCGAGTCCCGACGCCTTCTATGGCCTGCCTATTTTGGCCTGGGGGTTAAGAGAGGACGGTAGCGTCATCGGTTTGGTGCCGTGGATGGAAAGTCTGGCAGCCTGCCATGATCTGAATAGCCAGGAAAATGGCTACTTCGTAGGTTATCGCGATCCTGAAACGGAAGAAATTTTTGATACGCCACCGGATCACAAATACCACGAGCTAGTTGCGGCGGCTGAATACTTTGATTATGAGGCTTCTGGCGAAGTCACCCTTATTCAGCAAATCCCCGACACTCTGGGCACCCACGCGCTGTGCATGAATCACCCCGACTCCCCCTGGCATATGAAGCCCGTTTACGGTTGGCGTCTCTATAGCGACGGCAGCCTTGACGCGCTCCTTGCCGACGAGAACAAAGCGGCGATGACGCCGATTTTATTAGGGGATAAGTGCCTGTACAGTGCTCATGCCCGCCATCAGACCGTTTACTTTTTCCAGCGCCATATCGCCAACCGTATCCTGGAAGAAGACCCAGCGACGCTTGATGCGCTAGCCATGATGGTTGTGGCCAGTGATTAACCGAGTGCCTTAATGCCGCTTTACGAGCGAGGCCAACATCAACGATGTTGATTTGAGCCTCGCATGGCTTTTCGGGCTATTTCGAAGAGCTATCTCGACGGACTATCTCAAAGGGCTATCTCAAAAGGTTATGCTAAACGAATAAAGTAGAGGTAGTTACTCTCAGAAGCGGTGTGCTGCTCTAGCAGTTCGTGCCCTAAAAACTGACAAAACTTGGGCACATCTCGTGTGGTGGCTGGATCAGTGGCAATCACTTTGAGCACTTGGCCTGGGGCCATGTCGCGCACTTTGTTATGCATCAGCATAATCGGCTCTGGGCAGTAGAGTCCGGTGGTATCCAGTACCGCGTCAACGTTGGGTAACGTACCCGTATTATCAGCCATTAATATCCTCGATGTAGGAAACAGACAGTATGATTAAAGTTATCATCGAACGGCGAATTATGCCCGGTCTTGAAGAAGAATTTGAGCAAGCAGCGCGGGAGGCAATGCGCGTTTCTCTAGGCGTAAGGGGCTTTATCGGTGGTGAAACGCTGGTAGAGCTGGGTCATACTGATCGCCGGCTGATGATTACCAAATGGCGTGACATCCGCGCTTGGAAGGAGTGGCACTCAAGCGAAGCGCGGGCAATGGCCATGCAGCGTATTTTACCGCTGTTAACCGAAGATGAAACTATCCGGATTTACGAGCCAGGCTATTAAACATGAGGCTTCACTAGCATTAATCCCTAAGCCTTACATGCACCGTTACCTCTTCCCGATCGTGATAGAGGTGACGGCATGATACGTTGGCATGCACACCCGCTTTTTCCAGCGACTCTTCCAGCGCCGTTAGGCAACGTGTTACCTCATCCCAGCGCTTTTTCATGGGCAGCTTGAGGTTGAAGATCGCCTCTTTACACCATTTACGAATCAGCCACCTTTCCACCATGGCTAGCACTCGCACTGGTTTATCAACAATATCGCAGACCAGCCAGTCTAAGCGCTGTGGTGGCTCCCAGGTAAAGCCATCCTCTTTGAGATGATCAATCTGCCCGGTCTTCATCAACTGCGATTCCATCGGTCCGTTATCGATGGCATACACGTACATGCCCCGCTGAACCAACTGCCATGTCCAACCTCCTGGGGCGGCCCCTAAGTCAGCTGCTTGCATATGCGGTGCTAGCCGCACATTCCACTCATCCCTAGGAATAAACTCGTGCCACGCCTCTTCCAACTTCAGCGTTGAGCGGCTAGGCGCACGGGAGGGGAAGCGCAGCCGACGAATACCATTAATCAAATCGCTACGATTGCCTGGGAAGCTCATCGCCAGCTGCACTTGATCACCATCAGTCCAGAAAATATGTAAACGTCGTGAGCCCGCGCTGCGCCTTAATGCACCACGCTTTTTCAACATACTTTCCAGCGGCTTGGTAAGCGCCTTAATCAGTCCGGCCAGTGCTTTGCCATCGTTGGTATCCGGTGTTTCATGCCAAATCTCTTCAAAGCTCCAACGGCTGGCTTTGACCTGTTCCAAGATAGCGGTAAGACGATCGTCACGTGAAAGAGTGAGCGCAGGTAAAGCCGCTAAGCTCTGGCGCGCGAAAATCAGATTTTTAAACGCTGCCTGGCGGTGTAAATCATTTACCGCCTCACCATCGACACGCGTTAAGCTTACCCACCCCTCACCATGAGATGACTCACAGGCGATGCCCTGTAATGCTGCGTGATGCTGTAGTTCTGCCAACGCATCACTCTCAAACCCAGGACGACAGTAAACCAACCATGACGTAGGTACCGTTTCACTCACCACTTCACCTCGATTCCGCCCATCACAAACGGTTAGGGCTGCCTAATTAATTGGGGCGCATCATAGCATTTATCCAGCACTTTTTATTTTCTTCCGCGCAAACAAGTGTGAGTGGTGAGTGGTGAGTGGTGAGTGG
>NZ_JACCGK010000057.1 GCF_013416325.1 Vreelandella sedimenti | reverse complement strand
GGCCAAATCCACGTGAAGTGACGAAGAACCTTACTTAATAGCAATCATCCTAAGTCGTAAAGCATTGCCAATCACGCTCACTGAAGAGAGTGACATCGCCGCCGCCGCGATAATCGGTGATAACAGCATACCTGTGAAGGGGTACAAAATCCCTGCGGCAATGGGGATGCCTGCCGCGTTGTAAGCAAAGGCAAAAAAGAGATTTTGGCGAATATTACGCATGGTGGCTTTTGAGAGCTTATGCGCCGTGGCAATACCGGTAAGATCTCCTCGCAGTAGAGTAACCCCAGCGCTTTCTATCGCCACATCGGTGCCGGTTCCCATGGCAATGCCGACATCCGCTGTAGCCAGCGCAGGTGCATCGTTCACGCCGTCGCCGGCCATGACAACAANAAATTCCCGTCGATGCTCGCAAAGATGACCGTAGCACCGTCACTGCGCAATTGATCTGCATGTGCGTCTTGAGACTGGGTGTTAACGCCCTCGCTTTCCATCAATAGCCGGTTGCCCAGGGCAATACGCTTGCCATCTATCTGGCCTATAACGCCCATGCCATTGGGAGCCTCGAAGTCCAACGCTTCTGTTAATTTTACCTCTGCCTCTTTAGCCTTTTCGACT
>NZ_JACCGK010000020.1 GCF_013416325.1 Vreelandella sedimenti | reverse complement strand
AGCTGGGGGAGAAGGCTCAATGAGTATCAAATCACTGAAGGCGGACGCATGGGACGCGCTGCTTCGTTTTAAAGCTATAACTCAGAGTAAAGCATGGAATGTTTTCCAATACAGAAAATTGAGTTCACGAAGGCCAAGCTTCAGGGAGTAGCCGGAAACGCTTCTATTGAGATTAGTGTCGTACACTTTGAATTGAGCCTAGATGGGTATTCTGAAACTGTAGACACATTTATTCGCCTCGACTCTGTTCGTATTCCCGTAAATCCGGCAGATCTTAAGGGCAAGCAGTTTACATTTCCGATAAATCCGGTGTTTGGCTATATAGAGGGTTCTATATATTTCTTTGCAGCTCACAATCCGGTGGATGTAATTAAAATCGTATTTGGTGAGATTCAGATTGATAGTCTGCCAATTACGCTTGAAACAAATTGGATTCTTGAGTACGAAAGAACGGGCTTCAAAAATTTAAGAAAAACGGTGGTTACGAGTGTTGAGTTATAACAATGCCTGCCACGGCGACTTATCATTTATTCCGTAGCCACCGCGCTGAGTGTCTTGCCGTCATACCCAGGCTAATGGACGGATAAGGCTCTAAAATATTAAACTTGGGGATAGGATTTGGTGAACAGTGCGCCTCATAATATTAAAGGTCGGTGTCGTTGCGGGCAGGTTGAGTTTGAGGTTGGCGCAAAGCCCATGATCACAATGGCTTGTCACTGCACAGGCTGTCAGCAAATGACTTCAAGCGCGTTTAGCCTTAGTTCGCTATTTTCAAGCGCTGCCTTTTCGATTACAACTGGAGTGCCCGTTATCGGAGGGCTTCACGGTAATACATGCCACTTTTTTTGTGGGCATTGCATGAGCTGGCTATTCACACGTCCTGAATGTGGCTCGGCGCACATTAATCGGCTGCAGCGGCGCAATTTACGCTGCACTTCAATCACCCATGAGCCCGAACACAAGCGCCTGGTCACGACTTACTCAATATTGCGCAGTGTCGGAGTGCCGGTCGGTAAAAAAGATTATATGCTTCACCTGATGCCAAAAGTGAAACAAAGTGCAATCTAACCAGCGCTTCGCACTGGCTCCTGCGCAGCTCAAGCTCCGTTAAGTGCTTATCGAGAAGTAATTTGAACATTACAGATTTACCTTTCGGGGTCACGGATTGGTCTGAAGTTGAGAGGATTGAACACACCGGAGAACACGGCGTTGCTTATTGGAGGACTCGAAATTTCGGGGATATCCGGGTTCGTATGGTTGAGTACAGTCCTGGCTATCTGGCGGATCATTGGTGTGCTAAAGGGCACATATTGCTCTGCCTCGAAGGTGAGCTGCATACTGAGCTAGACGATGGTCGTTGCTTTGTTCTCACGCCTGGTTCGAGCTATCAAGTGGCCGACAATGCCGAACTTCATCGTTCTTCGACGGAGCAGGGAGCTAAGTTGTTCGTTGTCGACTAGCATCCCATAAGCACTCTTCCAACTGTTCCGCCTGCTTATAAGTCGCTTCCTGTAAAGCTGATCGTGCGGCTACTCGCCAGTAGGCTTCAGATGATTATTGGCCAGTGATGACTAACAGCTCACTCAAATCGAGGCCTGTATTGAGGGATTCATTTTGAGCTATCTTGGTCAAGGTTGCTAAAAAACCTCGTAGCTATTTTGGCTTTTGACGGTTAAACACGATCTAAGCGCTGTAGAACTGAAGGAGAGACACATGGTAACCAACACAGAGCTTCATGGGGCTTGCCTTTGCGGGATTGTCAGCATCGCCGTTACCACCAAAAGCAACCATGTCGGCGTTTGTCACTGCTCGATGTGTAGAAAGTGGGGTGGGGGGCCGCTGTTTGCGGTGGAGTTTGCCGGTGATGTGGACTTTAACGGCTCGGAGCATATAACTACCTTCAGTTCCTCAGAGTGGGCAGAGCGTGGTTTCTGCCAACAGTGTGGCACCCACCTCTTCTATCGCTTAAAGCAGGGTGGGCATTACGCGCTTCCCGTAGGCCTTCTTGATAGCGCGGATGATTGGAAAATAACCGAACAGATATTTATCGACCAAAAGCCCACCTACTATTCACTAGCAGAAAAAACCAAGCAGCTGACCGGGGAAGAAGTGTTTGCCCAATTTGGGGAGCAGTAGAGGCTCAGCTCATGGTGCACAAACTTCCGATCTCTTACTAATGCTGGCTTGAACCGGAGCTTGGGTTTGCCAAAATGAGGGTTATAACTGGCAGCACTTGGCAAGGAGTGCCTTCATCAGCGGCGCTACGTAATGCGTGGTAATCGACGGGGAGCTTATGAGCGACAAGAGCAGAATCAGCGTGCAGTGCGTGGTGGGCGATATCGCTCGACAATCCGATGTAGATGCCGTGGTTAATGCCGCCAATGCACAATTGAGAACCGGTGGGGGCGTTGCCGGGGCGCTTCATCGCGCTGCTGGGCCTGGCCTGGCCGAAGAGGGGCAGTCAATGGCGCCCATCAAGCTGGGCCAAGCGGTACTCACCGGCGGTCATAATCTGCCCAACCGCTGGGTGATTCACTGCCTGGGACCGGTATACGGCGTCGACAAGCCGGAGGATCAACTGCTGGCGGAGTGTTACCGCAATGCGCTGAAACTGGCCGATGAGCACGGTATAGAGCGGCTTGCTTGCCCGGCACTGTCTACCGGTGCTTTCGGCTACCCGGCGGAAGAAGCCGCTCAGGTGTGTGCGGCTACCCTCGAAGCCATACTGCCCAGCTTGCATAAAGTGCGCCTCATCCGCTTTGTGCTGTTCGACGAAGCCGCCCGGCATACCTTCCACCAAGCTCTGGCTCAACGCTTAACCATCGATCCGCCATTGGTGGTGATAGGCTCTAAGTTCTAAAAGGAGCATCACATTGAGCACGCTCAAATGCCTTCTAACCCTCGGCTTCTTTTTTCTCGCCAACGGGATCACATGGCTTATAGCTGGCCTAACCACTCATTTGACGACGCTTTGGTCGATTAGCCCCTCGTTTATTGTGCTTGGCATTGTCTGTTTAGCTATTTCCAAGTCTCGCAAGAGCGCTCATAACAGCGCTTCTTCCTCTTGAGGAAGTGGGCCTAAGTACGGTGTATTCGTTCAAGGTACTTGCGTATGTCGTTGTGCTTTAGAGAGACACGTTGTGACGATGTAGACGAGCTTTTCGATGTACGCAGTAAAACACGTGAAAATCCTATTTCCAGAACTAGATTGGCTCAACTAGGTATTACCCATGCTAGTAGCGTCGAAGGGTTTGAGTCGGGTGACCTTTATGGATGGGTATGTGTGAGCCATGAGAAAGTGGTTGGCTTCTGTACCGGGCAGATCTCCACTGGTAAGGTGTTAGTCCTGGCAGTGTTGCCAGCTTTTGAAGGTCTAGGGGTGGGCAAGCAGCTACTCGGCAAGGTGGTCGCTAAGTTACTCCAAAGTGGCAAAAATCCAGTGTGGCTGGCTGCTGATAGTAACTCTGCTGTTCGTGCCCATGGTTTTTACCGTCGATTGGGCTGGGAGCCTATCGGTCAAGTGTTAGAGAACGGTGATGAGATTCTAGAGTATCGTGGCGCTTCCTAACGCTATGGGTAAGCTCAAGGCTTACCAGGCGCTAGGGTGATGGGGTCTTACTTCGCGTATTTTCCAGCTCTTCGATCATCCGGCGCGCTGCATTGGAGAGCGTTCGATTGGTATGCACTAAATACCCTAACGGACGGTGGATGGGGGCAGTGTCCACTTCAAGCTCTACGAGCTCGCTATCGATCATCTTTTCCGGCAGCAGGCTCCAGCCTAATCCTACGCTACACATCATTTTCAGTGTTTCTAAATAGTTGGTCGCCATGCTAACGGGCAATTGTAGACTTGCCTCTGCAAAGCGTTGCGCAATTAGCGAGCCAGTAAAGGTTTTTGCCCCTGGCATGATGCAGTTAAAATCACATAGTGCAGAGAGTGATAATGCACCTTGGTCAGTATGTGCCTGGTTTTTTGCGTGAGAGGCGAGCGGGTGGTCAATCGCACAGGTAAAACAGAGCCGATCACGCCAAAGCTCTACGACCTGCAGCTGTTCATGAGGATGGGGGGCGAGAGTCACCACCGCCATTTCCAAAGTGCCATCCAGCACCCCCTGGTAAGCCTGCTCAGAATCCAGAAAGTGTAGGTCGAGTTCGACTTCCGGATGGCGCTGGGTGTACTGCTTTAATAGTGGTGGTAAGCGGTGTAGGCCAATATGGTGACTGGTGGCCAGGGTAAGCCTGCCGCCCACTTGGCCAGAAAGGTTGGCTAGTGCCCGGCGGCTGTCCTCAACGGTAAACAGGATGCGCCTCGCTTGGGGCAGTAAGACATTACCGGCTTCGGTTAGCGCAATACGCCGACCAATGCGGTCAAACAGCCGTGCACCTACCTGAGACTCCAAGGTAGCGATGCGTTTGCTAACGGCGGGCTGGGTAAGATAAAGCTGCTCTGCCGCGCGGGAGAAACTTTGCGTATCGGCGACAGCCAGAAAGGCTTGTAGGCTTTGGGTATCCACTTACGAATCCTTGAATAAGTATTCCTTTTTGGAATCTAATCTATGAATAACATGAATTGCTTTTATGCGCGAGTCGCGTAACACTCGTGATATCGCCATATAAGCAGCACGAAGAGGCTGCCATACTGAACTAGCAGGGCACCGCCCAGGAGAGCCATATGTCAGGTCAAACCCTTTACGACAAACTTTGGAATCAGCACTTGGTAAAGCAGCGTGACGACGGCACCGCGTTGATCTACATCGACCGCCAGCTGCTTCACGAGGTGACTTCGCCTCAAGCGTTTGAAGGCCTGCGTTTAGCTAATCGTAAGCCGTGGCGTCTAGATGCCAACTTGGCCACGCCTGACCATAACGTGCCGACGACCATTAAAGAGCGCGCCGAGGGCAACAGCGGTATTAAAGACCCGGTGTCGCTGATTCAGGTGCAAACCCTGGATGATAACTGCCTTGAGTACGGCATCGAAGAGTTCAAAATCAACGACCCGCGCCAGGGCATTGTGCACGTAGTTGGCCCCGAACAGGGCGCAACGCTGCCAGGAATGACCGTGGTGTGTGGCGACTCTCACACCGCGACTCACGGTGCCTTTGGCGCTTTGGCTCACGGGATTGGTACTTCGGAAGTTGAGCACGTCATGGCGACCCAGTGCTTGCTGGCGCAAAAAATGAAGAACATGCAGGTGCGCGTGGAAGGAACGCTGGGCCTGGGCGTAACAGCAAAAGATGTGGTGTTGGCTATTATCGGCAAGATTGGCACCGCTGGCGGCACTGGTTATGCCATTGAGTTTGCTGGTAGCGCAATTGCTTCGCTCTCAATGGAAGGGCGCATGACCGTGTGCAACATGGCCATTGAAGCGGGCGCTCGGGTTGGTTTGATCGCCGTTGACGAGACCACTATCGATTACCTGGCCAAGCGCCCCTTTGCGCCTACCGCAGAGCAGTGGGAAGCCGCCGTGGCAGATTGGCGCAATCTGGTTTCTGACGTCGATGCCGAGTTCGATAAAGTGGTTACTTTGCAGGCTGAAGAGATCGAGCCACAGGTGAGCTGGGGCACCAGCCCGGAAATGGTCACCGGTATTTCCGGCCAAGTGCCCGATCCTAGCGCTGCGCTGGATGAAACCGTTCAGCGCAGCCACACTCGTGCCTTAGAGTACATGGGTCTTCACGCCAATCAGAAAATCACTGATATCAAGTTGGATAAAATCTTTATCGGCTCCTGCACCAACTCGCGTATTGAAGATTTACGCGAAGCCGCCAAAGTCGCCAAGGGCAACAAGGTAGCTGATTCCATCAAGTTGGCCATGGTGGTGCCGGGTTCTGGCTTGGTGAAGCGCCAAGCTGAAGCGGAAGGTCTGGATAAGATCTTTATTGAAGCAGGCTTTGAGTGGCGAGAGCCGGGCTGCTCCATGTGTTTGGCTATGAACGCGGATAAACTGGGGGCCGGTGAACACTGCGCGTCTACTTCTAACCGCAACTTTGAAGGGCGCCAGGGCTACGGTGGCCGCACGCACCTGGTCAGCCCGGCCATGGCAGCGGCAGCGGCGATTGCCGGTCACTTTGTCGATGTTCGCAGCTTGCCCGCTAACGACGCCACTCACGCTCAGGAGGCTTAAACCATGAAAAAATTTGAACGTTTTGAAGGCGTGGTAGCGCCCCTTGACCGCGCCAACGTCGACACCGATTTGATCATCCCGAAGCAGTTTTTGAAGTCGATCAAGCGCACTGGCTTTGGCGTTAACCTGTTTGACGAACTGCGTTACTTGGATGAAGGCCAGCCTGGGCAAGACTGCTCACAGCGCCCGCTGAACCCTGATTTTGTCTTGAACCAGCCGCGCTTCAAAGGCGCGGAAGTACTACTTGCTCGGCGCAACTTTGGCTGTGGCAGTTCGCGTGAACACGCGCCTTGGGCGCTGGAAGATTTCGGTTTCAAGGTAGTGATTGCGCCTAGCTTTGCCGATATCTTCTACAATAACTCGTTCAAGAACGGCATTTTGCTGATTACCTTCCCGGAAGATGTGATCGATCGCCTGTTTGCCGAGGTGGAAGCCAATGAAGGCTACCAGTTGGATGTGGACTTAGAGAATCAGCGGGTCATTGCCCCGAGCGGTGAGATTTTAGAGTTTGAAGTGGATGAGTTTCGCAAGCACTGTCTGCTTGAAGGATTGGACGATATTGGTCTGACGCTAAAAGACGAAGACGCCATTCGTGCTTTTGAGCAGAAGCATAAAACTGCGCGCCCCTGGCTGTTCCGGCAGTCTGCCTAAACGCTTTCCAGTTTTCACAGTAAGCTTGATAGCGCGTTGCAACCCCATTGCAATGCGCAAAGCGGCCAAAGTCGCTCGATAACATGTTAAGGATTCAGCATGACTCATAAGGTATTACTGCTGCCGGGTGACGGTATTGGCCCCGAGATTGCTGCCCAGGCGGCACGTTTGTTAAAGGCGTGCCAAGAAGCGGGCTTGGATATTGAAGTGGATGAAGGTTTGGTGGGCGGCTCCGCCTACGATGTTCACGGCGAGCCGCTGCCCGCGGAAACTTTGGAGAAAGCCAAAGCCGCTAGCGCTATTTTGCTGGGTGCCGTGGGTGGCCCCAAGTGGGACAAAATTGAAGACCTCTCCAAGCGTCCTGAAAAAGGCCTGCTGGGGCTGCGTAAAAACCTTGGATTGTTTGGCAATCTGCGCCCGGCAATGCTCTACCCGCAGTTGGCCAGCGCCTCTAGCCTGAAGCCGGAACTGGTGGCCGGTCTAGATATTATGATCGTCCGCGAACTCACCGGCGGTATCTACTTCGGCCAGCCTCGTGGCATTGAAGTACGAAACGGCGAGCGGGTCGGTTTTAACACCTATATCTATTCTGAAAGCGAAATTGAGCGTATTGGCCGCGTCGCGTTTGAAATGGCCCAGAAGCGTGGCAAGAAGCTTTGCTCGGTAGATAAAGCTAACGTGCTGGAAGTGACCATCTTGTGGCGTGAAGTGATGGAGCGTTTAGCGCCGGAATACCCGGACGTCGAGCTTTCCCATATGTACGTCGATAACGCCGCCATGCAGCTAGTGCGCTCACCCAAGCAGTTTGACGTGGTGGTGACTGGCAATATGTTTGGCGACATTCTCTCTGACGCTGCCGCTATGCTGACCGGCTCCATCGGTATGCTGCCTTCTGCTTCGCTAAATGAAAGCGGGCAGGGCATGTACGAGCCATGCCACGGTAGCGCGCCGGATATCGCCGGTCAGAATGTAGCTAACCCACTGGCCATGATGCTTTCGGTAGCCATGATGCTGCGTTATTCGTTGGGTGAAAATGCCATGGCGGAGCGTATTGAAGCCGCCGTCGGCAGCGTGCTGGATGACGGTCTGCGCACTGCAGATATTGCCTCTGAAGGTATGCAGACCATTGGTACCGATGCCATGGGCGATGCGGTGCTAGCGGCGTTTGCTAAGCAGTGAGTAAAGTCGTCGGGCTACTCCGGCGATAGGTCTACGAGGGGGCGCTGTAAACCCCTCCCTGGGCGCTACATTTGCCACTGACCGCCATGGATGGCGGAAATGCCGTGATTGCATGGACGCATTTCACGGCCATGGCAAATGCCCCCCCCCTACGACCTATCCCCGGCGCCTTTGTTTGTTCCGCCATTAACATTAGCCGTTCAGTGCGGCTTCAAAATCACCGTAAAGAAGTGTGTATAATGTGAGTACTCATTCTTTGCAGGAGGACTTCATATGTTGAAAGTCGGTTTCGTGGGATGGCGCGGCATGGTGGGCTCAGTGCTGATGCAGCGCATGCAGGAAGATGGTGATTTCAACGGCATCGAGCCGGTGTTCTTCACCACCTCCCAGGTAGGCCAGCCCGGCCCCGACATCGGTGTCGACGTACCTCCGCTGAAAGATGCCTTTGATATTGAAGCGCTAAAAGCGTTGGATGTTGTTGTCACCTGTCAGGGCGGTGACTACACCAAGCCGGTCTATAAAGACCTTCGCAGTGCAGGCTGGAAAGGCTACTGGATTGACGCAGCCAGCACGCTGCGTATGGAAGATGAAGCGACGATCGTGCTGGATCCGGTTAACCGCAAGGTTATCGACGACCAGCTAGCCAAGGGCGCCAAAACCTTTGTGGGCGGCAACTGTACCGTGAGCCTAATGCTGATGGGCTTGGGCGGTCTATTTGAAGCCGATATGGTCGAGTGGATGACCTCCATGACCTACCAGGCGGCTTCTGGTTCGGGCGCTAAGCACATGCGTGAGCTGCTCAACCAAATGGGCCAACTGCGCGACAGCGTCGGCGAAGAGCTAAAAGATCCGTCAAGCGCGATTCTGGATATCGACCGCAAAGTAACGGCTGCCATGCGCAGCGGTGACTTTCCGACCGATAACTTTGCCGCGCCGCTGGCGGGTAGCCTGCTGCCATGGATCGATACTAAGCTGGACAACGGCCAGAGCCGCGAAGAGTGGAAGGGCAGCGTTGAGACCAATAAGATTCTCGGGCTCGACAACAATCCGATCCCCATCGATGGCCTATGTGTGCGTATCGGTGCGATGCGCTCGCACAGCCAGGCATTCACTATCAAGCTAAAGCACGATGTGCCGTTGGATGAGATCGAAGATCGTATCGCCAAGCACAACGAGTGGGTCAAACTGATTCCTAACGATAAAGACGCCACCATTGCTGGCCTAACGCCTGCGGCTGCCACTGGCACGCTACAAGTGCCGGTTGGGCGCCTGCGTAAACTGCAAATGGGCGGCGAATACCTCTCGGCATTTAGCGTGGGTGACCAATTGCTGTGGGGCGCCGCAGAGCCGCTGAAGCGTATGTTGAAGATTCTTCGCGAACAGTAATTGTTTATTGTTGTACGCCAGTCGAAAACGGGAAGCTGTTCGCAGCTTCCCGTTTTTTTGCGGCTAGTCATCTTGATAGTGGGAATAACGCCGTTATTTCGTTAAGTTATGACAAAAAGACTTAGTAAAATTATTTGGCATCAGCCGCTAAAAGTAAGTAGGTGATCAGGGAACATTCATGAAAAAATCACTGGCATGGATTACATGGCTCTCGTTGAGTGTAGTAAGTCCGATTGCGCTGGCCGTTGGTTTTGGGCAGGCGAGTGTCAGCTCATATCTGGATGCGCCTTTAGATGCTTCGATCCCTCTGCTCGAAAGCAGTGATTACGCCCTCGAAGAGATTCATATCAGCGTTGCCGAGCCACCAGCCTTTGCCTCAGCAGGCCTTGAATGGACGCCATTAGCGGCCAGCGTGCGCGTCCAGATTCAACAAGAGCAGCAGGGGCGCCGAAAGGTACGCTTAAGTTCGGATAAAACGGTTCAGGAGCCCTGGCTTGATTTGCTGTTAACGGTTGAGTTGCCAGACGGGCAACAGTTTCGTGACATAACCCTACTGTTTGATCCCCCAAGCTATGCTCAGGATCAAGCGCTTGCTCAAAATGCTGCCCCCAGCTCGTCATCTGTAAGCAGTGTCGTCACGCCCCCGGTTGCTCAGCCTATTTCGACGCCGCCATCGAGTGCCTATGTGGGGAGCGGCGATACTCTATGGAGCGTTGCCGAGCGTATTAAACCTGACGAGGTGAGCGTACAGCAGATGATGGTGGCGCTGCGGGAGGCCAACTCTGAGGTCTTTCCATCGGGCAACATAAATGACATGCGTGCAGGGCTAACGCTGCGGGTGCCTAATACTGAACGCATTCTGGCGCGCTCTCACGGTGATGCCGATGCTGCTATCAAAGCGATGAATGAAGCCTGGCAGCACCGCCGCAATGGCTTATTGCAAACAGTGGCGTTACCGAAGGTTGAAGCCGCCACGTCTGTTTCTGATATCCTGATAGCCGCCCAAGCGCTACCGGCTAACGAACCGAATAATCCTGATAGCGCGCTCGCCGCTGGTGGTCTTGAATCGGTCGGATTAGAAGCAGTCGATCAAGCCGGGGTTGAAGAAGCCGACCAGCCTGAAGAGTTAACGCGTTCGGAGCTGACCGAGCAACTGCGCCTAAGCCAAGCGACATTACAGCAGATTCTCGAAGAGCGTGAATTGATGCGCTCAGAACTTGACGAACTGCGTGGCGGGGTTGCCTCGTTAATGCAGGCGCTAAGCGATACGTTGGCTGCTCAAGAGCAACCTTCAGCGCCACTCATTGCTAGCATGGATGAGACGAATAGCCCGGGTGCGGCTGGCTTAATTGAGCGCTACCAGTGGCCGTTAGCTTTGGCCTCCATCACACTGCTGTTAGCGCTGTTGGTATGGTTACGTAAGCGCCGAAAGGAGACCTGGAAAGATTTTCCGCTGGCTGAACCTGTGGTTAAGCCAGCAGCTCAGCCTCGCGTAGAACCCAAGGCTGAGCACGATGCTCCTGCCGCTAACGCTACGCCGACATTAGATACCGATCAATGGCTGGTCGACGATCAAGGGCAGACGCCATCGCAAGACGACACACTAAACTATGAAAAAAGTCAGGCATCAGGACTCGCTAAGCAGGGGCGCAAGCGATGGTTAGGGCTAAATGCTGTTGCCGCTGACAGTTCTGAAAATGTCTCTTTAGCACCACCGCCGAGTTCTATGCCCAGGAGCCAACTGCTGGCTTCAATCCGTGCCGTTATTCCTGCCTCTGAGCCTGCGGCTGCGAATGCTCATGTGCAGCAAACCGACAAGCCTTCTGAAACAGCGGAGAATCCAGGCCATCGCTTTATCGATTACCACCCGCCGATCTTAAACAGTACTTCTAGCCGCACTTTAAACAGTCAGGGCGGCCTGCGTACCGAAACCCCCATGCAGCCTACGGTAGAGTTCTCCAGCGAGTCACATGCCGAACCGGTGCCTCCCGCGGAACAGCCACCTAGGCCAGTTGAAGAGGAATGGGAAATTGAAGAGGTAGCATTCAAGCCGCGAGGCCTGGATAATAGCGATCCTTCAAAATCTTCAAAATGATGTGGCTTGATGACGCTGTTCTATCACTTCGATGAGAAAATTCCGCTTACCGGCCGCTTGGCAATGGGTATCGAGTACGACGGTACCCGCTATTGCGGTTTTCAGCGCTTAAACCATGCCGCATCGGTTCAGGCATCGTTAGAGGATGCGCTGTCCAAAGTGGCCAATGAGACTATCAGGGTAAGTGCCAGTGGGCGCACCGATTCGGGGGTGCATGCGACCCGTCAGATCGTCCATTTTGACCCGCCGGTAGGGCGCTCCGAAAAAGCCTGGATCTTTGGCGCTAATACCCATTTGCCCCGCGACGTTGCTGTACGCTGGGTGAAGCCAGTGGGCGATGACTTTCATTCACGCCTATGCGCCCTGGGTCGCCGCTACCGCTACGTGCTGTTGAACCAGATCAGCCGCCCGGTATTGGAGCGTGCCAATGTGACCTGGTGCCGTGACCCGTTAGACGCCGATGTCATGCACCGGGCCGCCCAGGCGCTGGTAGGCGAGCACGATTTTTCCAGCTTCCGTGCCGCTGGGTGTCAGTCCAAAACCCCCTGGCGACATATGCACTTTGTGGACGTAAAGCGCTATGGCCAGTTGGTGATGATCGATATTCAAGGCAACGCGTTCTTACACCACATGATTCGCAACATTGCCGGGGCGCTGGTGAGCGTCGGACGCGGTGCCCAAGATGAAGCTTATATTGGTGAACTTTTAGCGCTTAAAAACCGTCGCAAAGGGGATGTAACGGCACCCGCCTGCGGGCTGCATTTTGTCGATTCGGTCTACGATGAGCGCTTTGATTTGCCTAAAGAGCCGTTGGGGCCGCATCTGCTCACATTTACTGGAGAGTGGACGGGAGAGCGCGAGCTTCCTGATACGCCACGGGTAGCCTATCGACGCAATCGCTCGTTGCGTAACCCGGCAGCTACCCCTGAACAGGAGGCGTCGCCATGAGTGCTTCCCCGCAAACCCGCACCCGAATCAAGTTCTGTGGTTTTACGCGTGGTGAGGATATTGACCTCGCCGTGGCGCTGGGCGTGGATGCCTTGGGTTTCGTGATTTGGCCAAAAAGTGCGCGCAGCGTGAATGTCGAACAACTGGCGGCGCTCTCTGCCCGCGTGCCTGCCTTTGTGACCCGCGTGGGGCTGTTTGTTGACCAGCCTGCTGAGCTCATTGAGCAGTGCTTGCCCTATCTCGATATGCTTCAATTTCATGGCAATGAAACGCCCGTTGAGTGCCAGCGCTTTTCGCTACCCTGGATGAAAGCGCTGCGCATGCGCGATGAGATAGATCTTACCCATGAGGCAGAGCGCTATCATCACGCTCAGGCGTTACTGCTAGACGCGTATCGACCGGGGACACCGGGGGGCACGGGGGAGACCTTTGATTGGTCTAGAATCCCCGCAAATCTTGCAAAACCTGTTATCCTCGCCGGTGGGTTGAGTGCTGATAACATTGCTGACGCAGTGCGTCAGGTAGCGCCTTATGCAGTGGATGTGTCCGGCGGTATTGAAGTCTCTCACGGCTGTAAAGATGCTGACAAGATGGCGTCTTTCGTGCGTCATGTGGCGTTAGCCGACACCCGCTAGCGTTTCCCGGATAAGTTTATGTAAGCCTAGTTTTTGTGTAATTTATGCGTATTGCTTATGGGTATTTTATCGAGCTACGTGTTTACGTCGATTCATTTATTGTTTGCCTGCTCTGGCGATCTTGTGAGGTATCCCTGTGACTGTTTCTGCGACGCCTACACCCAAAACCAAGTTCAGTGATTTGACCCGAATGCCGGATGCCCGTGGTCATTTTGGCCCTTACGGTGGTCGGTTTGTGTCAGAAACCCTGAGCTTTGCGTTGGAAGAGTTGGAGAAAACGTACTTAAGCCTGCGTGATGATCCCGACTTTCAGGCCGAGTTTGACTACGATCTTGCCCACTATGTGGGACGTCCATCGCCGCTCTACCACGCTAAACGCTGGTCAGCGAGTCTTGGGGGGGCGCAGATTTGGTTGAAGCGGGAAGATCTGAATCATACCGGTGCTCACAAGGTAAACAACACCATTGGTCAGGCACTGCTGGCCAAAAAAACCGGCAAGCCACGTATTATCGCTGAAACCGGGGCGGGCCAGCATGGCGTTGCCTCGGCGACTGTGGCCGCTCGCCTAGGGCTTGAGTGTGACGTGTATATGGGGGCTGAAGACGTACAGCGCCAAAAGCTAAACGTTTACCGTATGCGCCTATTGGGCGCTCGGGTCATTCCGGTAGAGTCCGGTACCCGCACTCTCAAAGATGCCATGAACGAAGCGCTGCGTGACTGGGTCACCAACGTTGACAACACCTTCTATATCATCGGTACCGTGGCGGGCCCGCACCCTTATCCGCTGCTGGTGCGCGATTTCAACGCGGTGGTAGGGCGTGAAGCGCGCCGCCAGTCGCTTGAGCAAATCGGCCGTCTACCTGACGCACTGATTGCCTGTGTGGGCGGTGGCTCTAACGCCTTGGGTCTGTTCTATCCCTTTGTGGAAGATGACGACGTGGCTATGTATGGCGTGGAGGCCGGTGGCGATGGCGTCGAAACCGGCCGCCACGCAGCACCGCTGGCATCCAATGCGCCGCGCGGCGTGCTCCACGGTAATCGCACCTACTTAATGTCAGATGAAGCCGGGCAGGTGTCGGATACGCACTCCATTTCAGCTGGCCTGGATTACCCTGGCGTAGGCCCCGAACACGCGCTTTGGAAAGACGTGGGGCGGGTTTCCTATGTGGCCGCTAACGATAAGGAAGTGCTCGAAGCGTTTCGCGAGCTGACCCACATGGAGGGCATTATGCCGGCCCTTGAGTCGGCCCATGCGCTGGCCCATGCCAAGGTGTTGGCGCCTACCATGCGTCCTGACCAGCATATCGTGGTTAACCTCTCCGGGCGTGGCGACAAAGACATCATGACCGTTGCTAAGGTTGATGGCATCGAATTTTAAGGTCAGCTTTTTTTAAGGGCGAGCATGAACCGTATTGATCAGCGTTTCAGTGAACTTAAGCAGCAGGGCCGCAAGGCCCTGATCCCTTACATCACCGCAGGTGATCCAGCACCTCAGTACACCGTTGGTTTTATGCATGCTCTGGTGGAAGCAGGTGCCGATGTGATTGAGCTAGGCGTGCCTTTTTCCGACCCCATGGCGGATGGCCCGGTCATTCAAAAAGCCTGTGAGCGTGCGTTAAAGCAGGGCACACGGCTGGTCGACCTTATGCAGATGGTCAAAGAGTTCCGCCAAACCGATACCACGACACCGGTTGTGTTGATGGGCTACTTGAATCCGATTGAGCGAATTGGCTACGAAAACTTTGCCGATCAAGCTGCCAGCGTGGGCGTTGACGGTGTGCTGATTGTAGATATGCCGCCTGAAGAGGCCGAAGAGATTGGGCCGCTGCTGAAATCGCGGGATTTAGCGGCGATTTTTTTGGTTGCGCCTACCACTTCTAACCAGCGTGCCGCTACAATATGCGCCCATGGCGAGGGCTACCTCTACTACGTTTCGCTGAAAGGCGTGACCGGTGCCGCCACCCTGAACGCAGACGATGTGGCCGAGCATTTGGCGCCGCTGCGGGGAATGACCGATTTGCCGCTATGTGTTGGTTTCGGCATCCGCGATGGTGTGACGGCCGCTGAAGTAGCTAAAGTCGCCGATGGTGTGATTGTAGGTAGCGCTTTGGTTAATCGCATCGCTGAAAGTGTCGATGCGCCGGAAACCATTGCGGGCCAGTTGAAAAGTGTATTAGCAGAGATGCGTACGGCGATGGATGCCTAAAGCGAATTGCTTTATCGCCTATACTGAATAGATTCACGACACTCATCGAGCCTGGTTCTGCCAGGCGTTGACGTATAACGGAAGCCTTTTTGATATGAGCTGGTTAGACAAGATCGTACCCTCCATGGGTCGCATCCAGCGTAAAGACCGTCGCGCTAGCGTGCCCGACGGCCTCTGGCGTAAATGTCCCAAGTGCGAAGCGGTTCTCTACCTCCCTGAGCTAGAGAAACATAACAGCGTCTGTCCCAAGTGCGATCACCATCTGCGCTTGACGGCACGCAAACGCTTGGACTGGTTCTTGGATAAAGCAGGACGCGAAGAGATCGCGGCGGAAATCGAACCCAATGATCGGTTGAAGTTTCGCGACTCTAAAAAATACAAAGACCGCCTGACCGCGGCGCAAAAAGATACTGGCGAGAAAGATGCGCTGGTCGCTATGCGCGGTGAGTTGGATGGTCTTCCGGTCGTTGCCGTTGCCTTTGAGTTCACCTTTATGGGCGGCTCAATGGGGGCAGTGGTCGGCGAGAAATTTGTTCGGGCCGCTTCCTTGGCGCTGGAAGAAAACATCCCGCTGGTGTGCTTTGCCGCTTCCGGTGGTGCACGCATGCAGGAAGCGCTCTTCTCTTTGATGCAGATGGCTAAAACATCCGCCGCGCTTGAAAAGCTCAAACAAGCGGGTGTGCCGTATATTTCTGTGCTCACAGATCCCGTCTTTGGCGGTGTTTCAGCCTCACTAGCCATGTTGGGTGACTTGAATATTGCCGAACCCAATGCCTTGATTGGTTTTGCAGGCCCCAGGGTCATCGAGCAAACGGTGCGTGAAACCTTGCCAGAAGGGTTCCAGCGCAGCGAGTTTCTGCTTGAACACGGTACCGTCGACATGATTCTTCATCGACATGAAATGCGTGCCCGCGTGGGTAGTGTGCTGCGTAAGTTAACCCACCATGACGCAACGCCGGTGAGTTCGATCAATCCTGATGATGCTGAGGTCGTTGAGCCTATCGTTGAGGAAGATACCTTGGCGGAAACCGCTGACGTCACGTTTGAGAAAGTTGAGGCGCCTCAGAAGGACACCACTTTCGTTAAGAGTGATGACCATTCGCGCAATGCCTGACTCTCTACAGACACCTTCTGTGCCGCTCTACTCTTTGCAACAGTGGCTCCAGCATTTGGAAACACTGCATCCGGTAGGGATTGATATGGGCCTGGAGCGGGTCTCGCAGGTGGCTAAACGGATGGGGCTGCTTTCAAGCCCCATCGCCCCCCGCGTTATTACGGTAGCAGGCACCAACGGCAAGGGCTCAACCCTTGCCATGATTGATAGCGTTGCCCGTGCCCATGGTTGGCGAGTGGGTACCTACACTTCTCCTCATTTATTGCGCTACAACGAACGCGTTAAAATCGACGGCCAGGAAGCCGACGACCAACTGCTGGTGCAAGGCTTTGAGCAGGTTGAGCAGGCGCGATTGCAGGGCAGTGAAATCAGTCTGACCTATTTTGAAGCGGGGACACTGTGCGGTCTGTGGTGCTTGTCCAATGCAACGCTTGATCTTGCGGTACTAGAGGTGGGACTGGGTGGTCGACTTGATGCGGTCAATATTATTGATGCGGACGTGGCCATTGTTACCACTATTGCTCAGGATCACGCTAACTTTTTAGGCACCGATTTAGCTCAGATTGGACGTGAAAAAGCCGGTATTTTTCGTGCCAATCGTCCTGCCGTGCTCGGTAGCCAAACGTTACCTTCCAGTGTCGCTGAATGTGCCCAGGTGCTAGCGGCGCCTATGTTTTGTTTGGGCCAGCAATTTGCCCATCAGGCGATGGCCTCTGAGCCTTCTCGATGGCGCTGGCAGGGACAGCATCCGGATGGTCAACGCATTGTGATTGACGAACTTCCCGAGCCGGGGCTGCCTATCGATAACGCCGCCACGGCCTTGCAGGCGCTTGTGCTTGCAGGGCTTGGGTTGGAAACAGTGCTCGTGCAAACTGCGTTGAGGTCTGTTCAGTTGCCGGGGCGGCTGCAATGGGTAGGGCCTTGGTGCCTGGATGTAGGTCATAATCCTCATGCTGCCGAGTATGTTGTTCGCCATTTGCCGCAACCTCCGGAAGGTGGTCGGCAGTGGGGCCTAATTGGCATGTTGAATGATAAGGATATAGACGGTGTCATACAGGCGTTAGCGTCTCGCATTAGTGATTGGGTGTGCGTGTCGCTGAGCGGGGAGCGAGGTTGCCAGGCAAGCGAGTTGTCGCAACGTATTATAGCTCAGGGAGGGCGGGTGCATTTTAGTGCTGATTCGCCGCAAGTAGGCGTCGATTGGCTGGCTCAGGTGTTAACGCCCAATGATCGTGTCTTGGCCACCGGGTCGTTCTTTACAGTAGCGGCACTGTTAGCTCGGCCACTGCCAACAGGCGCTGCGTCGCTTGATGGAGACGGAAATGAAATACGGTAAAACGGAACGCATTAGCGGTATTGTGATTCTACTCGCGCTACTGGCGATCTTTGTGCCGTGGCTAATGAGCGACCCCGCACCAAGGGAAGAACGTCCCCAGCCGAACTTTGTGATCGAGCAACCCGTTGAAGTGGAGCGCCGTGACGTTCCTGCACCGGAAAGGCCTTCAACCATCGGCGAGCCATCGCTATCGTCATCGCCTCGTAATGAAGAGGGCGATGTGCCTATCGATGTCGATCCGAGGTTGCCGGAAACCGATCAAATTGCTGCTTCTAATCAGTCGCCCTCCAGTCCCGAAGCGGCGGGATCCAGTGAACCGGATGAAGGGCCGGCGACCTCCGATAGCGACCCTATTGCTGACCTGATTGCCAGCAATAGTGGCAGCGGTCAAAGCAGCAGTGAAGGCTCTTCACAGGGCTCTTCACAACGTTCATCGCAAAGCTCCTCATCTAGCTCACCCACCCCCTCAGCAAGCGCTCAGGGAGAGTGGGCGGTGCAAGTCGGCAGCTTTGGAGAGCCCGGTAATGCGCAGCGCCTTAGCGAGCAGCTTTCGGGTGAAGGGTTTACTGTTTATCAGCGTGAGCGCGATAACAATATGACCACCGTCTTTGTGGGCCCTTATGCCACTTCTGAGGAGGGGGAGTCTGCCATGTCCTCGATTAAAGAGCGGGCCAATGTGCAGGGCCTGCTTGTTCGGGTAAGAGACTAAACGATGGCATTAACCTGGATTGATGCGGTGTTCTTGGCCGTGCTGGCGCTATCAATGCTAGCCGGATTCGTCCGGGGATTTGTTCGCGAGGCATTGGGTTTGGCCGCCTGGGTCGTTGCCTTAATGGTTGCCCGAGTACTCGCCGAACCGGTGGCCGAACTGATGAGCGGGTTTATCGATAGCTTTGATGCCCGCCTAGTGCTCGCTTTTATACTGGTGATCTTTGCCGTTATTTTGCTTTGCGGCATAGTCATTCGCTTGGTGCATGCGGCGATTGAGTGGGTAGGCATGGGGCTTTTGAACCGTGTGGCGGGGGCGGCTTTTGGTGTTGCTCGTGGGGCGGTTATTTTGCTTATTGCTACCGTGCTGATTACCCTCACGCCGCTGGCGGAACTGCAGGCATGGCAACAAGCCGAGCTGCGATCGACCTTTATTCAACTGCGCGATTGGGCGGTGAGCCAATTAGATCAGTGGGATCGTGAGCTGCCGGAGGCGCCATCGTCGCTGCGCGACATATCTCTACCTGAGCTGCGTCTGCCTAGTGCGACGGAGCGTGAGGTTATCCCGGCAGGTGATTGACCTGCTACTGAAGTCGATTCTACGAACGTTCGGGCTTTCTTAGGTATGTGACTTAGGTAAGCCATGGCATTAAGTGAGGTAACGTGAATGTGCGGTATAGTGGGCCTTCTGGGCAAGCAGGCGGTAAATCAGGGAATCTACGATGCCCTGACCGTACTTCAGCATCGTGGCCAGGACGCTGCCGGCATGATGACATGGAGCGAGGGACGCTTCTTACTGCGCAAGAGTAACGGCTTGGTACGTGATGTGTTTCACACCCGTCATATGGCCCGCCTAAAAGGTAATCTAGGCATTGGTCACGTGCGTTACCCGACGGCAGGTTCTTCAAGTGAAGCTGAGTCACAGCCGTTCTATGTTAACTCTCCTTATGGTATTGCACTGGCGCATAACGGCAACCTGACCAACTCTGAGCAGTTAAAGCAGGAGCTGTTCTCTACCGATCTGCGTCATATTAACACCAGCTCCGATTCTGAAGTACTGCTCAACGTCTTCGCTCACGAGCTGGGCAAGCAGGGTTTGCACCTGGAAGCCGAAGATATCTTCGACGCCGTTCGCCGTGTTCACCGTCGCTGTAAGGGTGGTTATGCCGCTGTCGCGATTATTAACGGCTTTGGCATGGTGGCGTTCCGCGACCCCTTCGGTATTCGCCCCGTGGTATTTGGTACCCGCGAAGAGGAGAGCGGGCAGGCGGTGATGATCGCCTCCGAATCCGTCGCCTTGGATGTGGGCGGTTTTGAACTGGAGCGTGACTTATCGCCTGGCGAAGCCATCTTTGTCGACATTGAAGGCAATATTCACACCCAGGTATGCGCTGACCGCCCCGAGCTACGTTCGTGTATCTTTGAGCACGTTTATCTAGCGCGTCCCGATTCGCTGTTGGACGGCGCCTATGTTTACGGCACCCGTATGCAGATGGGGCGCAAGCTGGGGGATCGCATTCTCAACGAGTGGCCGGATCACGATATCGACGTGGTCATCCCGATCCCTGATACGTCGCGTACCTCCGCTCTTGAAATGGCGCAGCACCTCGGGGTGACCTACCGCGAAGGGTTCATGAAGAACCGCTATATTGGCCGTACCTTTATTATGCCGGGGCAAACTCAGCGTAAAAAATCGGTACGCCAAAAGCTCAATGCTATAGACGTTGAGTTTAAAGGCAAAAACGTTTTGCTGGTGGACGACTCCATTGTGCGCGGCACGACCTGTAAGCAGATCATTCAAATGGCCCGCGATGCCGGGGCACGCAAGGTCTATTTTGCGTCAGCGGCGCCCCCGGTACGTTTCCCCAACGTGTATGGCATCGATATGCCTGCAGCGTCTGAGCTGATTGCTCATGGACGCAGCGAAGAGGAAGTAGGGGATTTGATTGGCGCTGACCGTATCTTCTATCAGAATCTGGAAGATCTAAAAGCGGCCTGCCGCGAAGTGAACCCGGAAATGGAAGAGTTTGATTGCTCGGTGTTTGACGGCAATTACGTGACTGGTGATATCGACGACGCCTACCTGGCCGCCTTGGAAGCTAGCCGTAATGATTCCGCCAAAGATCAAAGCGCTGGCGATCATGCCCTGGTCGATATGCACAATCAGGACGATGACCTGGACGATTAGGAGAGAAGTCTTATGCATGATGATAATCACCAGGAAGACGGTCACCAGGATGAGTGGTCATTAGAGACGCTGGCTATCCGTGCGGGCCATCAGCGCACCTTCGAGCAGGAGCACTCGGAGCCTATTTTTCCGACCTCAAGCTTTGTCTATGAAAGCGCCGCAGAAGCGGCGCGTAAATTTGGTGGGCAGGAGCCGGGCAACGTCTACTCGCGCTTTACCAACCCGACCGTGCATACCTTTGAGCGCCGCCTGGCGGCCCTTGAGGGTGGCGAGCGTTGTGTGGCCACCAGCTCGGGTATGTCCGCTATTCTCTCCACTGCGCTGGCGTTACTTTCCGCAGGGGATGAGATTGTGGCCTCCCGTTCGCTATTTGGCTCGACGGTTAGTCTGTTCGATAAGTATCTAGGTAAGTTGGGTATTACCACGCGCTATGTGGAGCTTTCCAACGTCTCAGCCTGGGAAGCGGCAATTACCCCTAAAACGCGGCTACTGTTTGCCGAAACACCCTCGAATCCGCTGTCAGAAATTGCCGATATTCCGTCCCTGTCAGCGTTGGCAAAACGTCACGATGCGCTACTGGCGATAGATAACTGCTTCCTTACCCCGGCACTTCAGCAGCCCTTGGCGTTAGGTGCTGACTTGGTAATTCACTCAGCGACCAAGTATTTAGACGGACAAGGCCGTGCAGTCGGTGGTGCCGTGGTAGGTAGTCATGTGCTGCTTGAGGAAGTGTTCGGCGTGGTGCGAACCTGCGGGCCTTGCCTGAGCCCCTTCAATGCGTGGATTTTTACCAAGGGCCTGGAAACCCTGTCGCTGCGTATGAAAGCCCACTGTGAAAACGCCTTGACCCTGGCGCGTTGGCTGGATGCACATCCGGCGGTTAAGCATGTGTTTTATAGTGGCCTTGAAGATCATCCCCAGCATGCTTTGGCCAAACAGCAGCAGAAAGGGTTTGGCGCGGTGCTCGGTTTTGAAGTGAAAGGTGGGCAAGAGGGTGCGTGGCAGGTGATTGATGCAACCCGAATGCTTTCGATAACAGGGAATTTGGGTGACGTTAAATCCACCATTACTCATCCGGCCACCACTACTCATGGGCGTCTGTCCGATGCCCAGAAAGAAGCGGCGGGTATTGTGCCAGGGCTGATCCGCGTGGCGGTAGGGCTTGAAAGTCAGCAGGATATCCAGCGCGATCTTGCTCGTGGCCTGGATGTTCTGGCTGGCTAGTAAATGTTAAGCAATCCTGCACAGTAACGAAAACCCACCTTTTGAAGGTGGGTTTTTCGTACTTTTGAAACCTAATGGGTCATATGCTGTGCAAAGACAGTGCCCTTATTTGTTTCAAGAAGCGTTGCGGTGAGGCAGATCTGACAGCGCAATCTGGTCTTCATTGCTGGAAGAGTGATTGTTGTGAGAGCTCGGAGCAACAACGGTGTTGCTTTTTGCATCGCCGTTGACCAAGGGCAAATCAGCCGGTGTCAGGTACACGTTTTCAGTGCCGTGATTCGCTGAAGAGCTAGGCTGAATAATCTGGTTAAGCTCGCCAGATCCTTGTTCAGCTAGAACGGCAGTAGAAGTCAATGTCATGGCAATAGCGGTGATAAGGGTCATTTTTTTCATGATTGGCGCTCTCTAATAGAAAGTTTATGTACCGTTTTTCGGTCATTTCTGGATGTCTTGTAGGACATGCGTCAATAGTAAGCGCGCAAACAAAATGATAAAATTGATTAAATTTGCTTTATTTGTTCGATTTTGTAGAATGGATTGGCTTTTACTTTTAGAAAGGCGAACTGTGAAAAATTGTTATCAGGTTAATCAATGGTTTTTACGAATGAAATATTCTGCTTTTTTCAGCGGTTTTCATTAGCTTCTAGCGGTAAGGTTCTGGTCGTGGGCGAATCGCGTAATTCAAGCTCTGATAAGCGCGTTGGCTAAGTTGAAGCAGCCATAGATAAAATGAGGAATAGCACAATGTGGCGTAACAGTCGCAACGGTTGGGGATTGATTAGTATTCTGTTTCATTGGCTAAGCGCGCTGACCATTATTGGTCTGTTTGCACTGGGCTGGTGGATGACTGACCTAGGCTATTATGACCCTTGGTATAATCAGGGGCCTTGGGTGCATCGCTCGATTGGTATCTTGCTGCTGTTTGCAACCTTTGCACGTTTGGTATGGCGCTTCGTCCAGCCGACACCCCACGCCGAGGGCAGCCGTTTAGAAACTATTGCGGCACATCTCGGTCATATTGCCCTCTATGTTCTTGTATTAGTGGTTATGGTGAGCGGTTACTTGATCTCTACCGCCGATGGACGTGGCATCAGTGTGTTTGGTTGGTTTGAGGTGCCGGCGTTGCTATATGACTTGCCCAATCAGGCAAGCCTTGCGGGCACCGTACACTGGTACAGCGCCCTGGCATTGATGATCATGGCAGCGGGACACGCCCTTGCTGCTGTTAAGCACCATTGGTTAAGTCGGCATAAAACCTTGGTACGCATGCTAAACCCAGCGCATAGCCGAGTTGGCAATTAAAACGCACCAAGTTAATGACGTTGTCTGTATACACGTTTTTCTAAACACTGCGGGTAAGATAATTGACTGCCCGCGGTGCCTATTAAGTAAAGCAAGGAGCAATTCAATATGTTCAAGAAGACAGCATTTGCATCCGCGATTGCCGCTGTAGCGCTCGTACCTTTGAGCCAAGCGCAGGCTGCTGATTATCAGATTGATACCGAAGGACAGCACGCTTTTGTCCAGTTTAAAATTTCACACCTGGGTTTCTCCTACATTCTTGGCAGCTTTGAAGAGTTTGAGGGTCAGTTTGCCTACGATCCTGAAGATCTCGATGCATCTTCTGCTGAAATCGAAGTGCAGGTGGATAGCCTGACCAGTAACCACGCTGAGCGTGATCGCCACATTCTGAGTAGCGACTTTCTCAACGCCAGCGAATTCCCGACCGCTACCTTTACCTCAACAGGCTTTGAGTCAACGGGTGATGATGAAGGCGTCCTGACGGGTGATCTGACCCTGCATGGCGAAACCCAAGAGATTGAAATGCCGGTTACACTGATGGGTGAGGGCGATGACCCTTGGGGTAATTACCGTGCTGGGTTCGAAGGCAGCACTACGCTGACGTTGAGTGATTACGGAATCGACATGAGCGATTTCCCTGAATCCATGCATGAGCTTGAGCTATACGTCACGTTTGAAGGTATTCGTCAGTAAAGAGTACTTTTAGTTAAGCGCCATCATCCCGTTAGGGGTGGTGGCGTTTTTGCGTTTAAGGCGAATAAAAGGAGAGTTGGCTTGGCAATTGTGATGCAGCAACGCGAGTTGGCGATAACCCTATGGCGGCAAACGTGGCCGATGGCCATCGGGGTGTTGGCGCTATTGGGTTTTCAACTTGTTGATAGCGCCTTCATTGCCCGATTAGGTACCGCACAGCTAGCGGCACAGTCGTTCACCTTTCCGCTGTCATTTCTGATTATCGGCATTCAAGTGGGTATGGGTATTGCCATTGCCGCGCTTATTTCCCGGGCGCTAGGCGCTGGGGAAGGTGAGCGGGCGAGGCGCTTAAGCAGTTTGGTGTTAATGGCAGGCGGTGGCGTGATCGGTCTATTGGCGATCATATTGTGGCTATTTCATGTGCCCATTTTTCGCCTGCTGGGTGCGGACGCAACCACTCTTTCGTATATCTACATCTACTGGGGGCCTCAGCTGTTATCTGCGTGGCTAGGGGCGCTGCTCTATTTTAGCTATAGCGTATTTCGCGCCCATGGGGATACCCGTTTGCCGGGCAAAATGATGGTGCTGAGCAGCCTTGTTAATCTTGTGCTCGACCCTTTGCTCATCTTTGGGGTAGGCGATTGGGAGGGCTGGGGATTGCCTGGCGCAGCCTGGGCAACTGCAATTGCCTTCTCAGTGGGTCTGTTGGTTACTACACGTAAACTGCTCAAACGCCAATGGGCATCGCAGCTAGGATTGTGGCTAGAGGCGAAACAGTCGTGGCGGCCGTTTACAGGCATTGCCGCCCCCGCAATGGTCAGCCAACTAATGCCGCCCTTGGCGGCGATGTTGGCAATCTCAGTGGTGGCGGGCCTGGGGGAAAGTGAAGTAGCGGCCTGGGGGTTGGCGAGCCGTTTGGAAACGCTTTCCCTGATGGTCATTCTGGCCATGACCATGTCGCTGCCGCCGTGGTTAGGGCGCTGCTACGGGGCCGGAGATTGGGGGCAGATTCAGCAGCTTATGCGCTTGGCGGTAAAGGTCGCGTTGGTCTGGCAGCTAAGCCTTGGCGTTGTATTGGCCCTGGGAGCTCCCTGGCTGGCCATGGCCTTAGCGGGCAATCCAGAGGTACAAAACGAGCTGACTCTGCTGATTCGCTTTCTGCTGCCTAGCTACGCAGCGTTGGGCGTTTGTATGTTAGTGGTTTCGGCAGGAAATGCCCTAGGTTGGCCGCTGCGAGCGATGCTGCTATCCAGCGCACGGCTGTTTATCTGCTATTTACCCTTCCTGTGGTTGGGTTCACAGTTCTTCGGTTGGTGGGGACTTGCGGCGGGCGCTGCCGTAGGCAACCTGTTGGCGGGCTTGATGGCGTGGCAGGTCATGCGACGCATTCTTTCCCGCCCGCATCGGCAGGCGGGATTCGTTAATTAACGCAGGCGCCCAGCTTCTTGAAAGGAGAAGTAGATAAACAGCAACGCCATGCCCAAATAGCCCATCACGAACTCTGGGGCAGCATTGAGTGACAGCTCGGGGGAGTGCATTAGTCCGACGAAGGAAAAGCCAGCGGCAATGGCGGCAAAGACGGCCGCGCGTCGGAACTGGTGATCAATTACCGAGACCGTCATTGCGCCCAGCAGAATGGCCATAAACATAGCCCCTTGGCCCATCACAACAATGGCACTGGATATGTCGGTGACGACTTCTCCAGCCCCGCGGTTAAAGCGTGTCATCACGTAGTTGGCGAAGTAGGGCAGCATGGCCAACGCCACGGCTGGGTAGTAGCGCGTGTCGTTGGCTTGAAACGCGGTGGCAATCATCGACATACCGACAAAGACCAAAATCGGTGCGACCACTGAAACTGGAATAATTGCGGCCAGGGCGGCGATTAAACCAAACATGGTGGCCAGCGCATATACGGCGCCGTTGAGAAGGCTGTAGCCCCGGCCTGCGCCCATCCACTTGGCCCCCACGGTGGCAATATAGACCGTGGTAGGAAAGACGCCGCCAAACAGCGCGCCAATCATGGTGCCTGCGCCATCGACCGCCTGACACTCCCGCACATCGTACTTATCGCCTGCGGCCTCCATCGCCTCAACGTTATTCATCGTCTCAATGGCGTTATAGAGCGTAATCGGCAGCACCACGGTGAGTACCGCCAGCATACTGGTCAGCAGTAATCCCAGCCCTTCAAACCAAGCTAGGTTGGGAAGTAATGGATAAAAACCCAAGTGTGTGAACGCATCGCTAAAGCGCTCGGTGCCGGCGTCGCCAATTAAATAGGCCATAGTGGTACCGACGATAATGGCGAATAGTGAGGTGGGGAGTTTAAACGGCATACTCACTCGTGCGACCAGCCCAACAACAATGATCGCTAGCACCAGTAGACCAATAATCGGCATTTCCAGTGTTTTGAATAGCATTTCACCGGCGATAAACGTCAGTGCGACACCAGCAACGGCGCCCAGCATGGCGGCACGCGGCAGGTGGTATTGAACCCAGCGGCCAATCACGCTGATCGCGGCTTCGATGGTGCCGCTAATAAAGCAGGCGGCGACGGCTACTTTCCAGGCCATTTCTGCATCACCGGTGAGCTGTTTGGCGGGTAGCAGTACGCCGAATAGAAACACAAACATAACCGGCGTTGAGATACCGTAAGAGAGGGCAGTTACATCGGCGCGGTTCTCCTTACGGGCCAGCCTTGTCGCGCTCCACGCATAGTAAAAATTACCGACCATTACCGCTACTGCCGCGCCCGGCAGCACTTGGCCATAGACAATGGAAGAGGGAAATCCCATGCCCAGCATGGTGATGGCGATAATGACAAAGTTGGCAATATTGTTTTGGAACAAGGCGAAGAACGCGTCGGTATCTTCTTTTTTGTACCAGGGATAGTGGGTGCTGGCAGCCGCCATGTAGGCCTCTTGATTATGTGTGTTGTATACAAGGCAACGCTGAGTGTGCCGAAGTATTGACTAATCGGTCAAGAGTCAAGACGCAAAAACGCCCAGGTAAGCCTGGACGTTTGTAGTGCAGCAATGCTTGCTAGCTAGTCGTTGACAGCGGCGATCGCTTTGGCCAGGTAGGGCAGGTTCTCATGGGAGAAGCCCGCTACGTTAGCGCGACCCGAGCGCACCATGTAGATGCCAAACTCATCGCGCAATCGGTCGACCTGTTCAGGTGTTAGGCCAGTGTAGGAGAACATACCGCGCTGCTCAGCTACACAGGCGTACTTCTCGTCAAGCCCGTAGGGCTTCAGCGCTTCGACGAAGTCGCGCCGCAGCGTATTGATACGGTCACGCATTTCGGTAAGCTCTTCACGCCATAGCGCAGTCAGCTCTGGATCGTGGAGGATCTCGCTGACGATAGCGCCGCCGTGTGCAGGCGGGTTGGAGTAGTTTTCCCGTGCCACGATCGCGACCTGTGAGCGAATGTTGTCCATCTGCTCGTTGTCTTTTGCCACCATGATCAAGCAGCCGGTACGCTCACAATAAATACCGAAATTCTTTGAGCAAGAGCTGGTGATGATCGCTTCGTCGAGGTTTTCCGCTAGTAGGCGAACGCCGTAAGCATCTTCGTCCAGCCCTTCGCCAAAGCCCTGATAGGCAAAGTCGATCAGCGGCAGTAGCTTGCGCTCACGGACGATCTCTAATACTTCCTGCCACTGGTTGTGGGAAAGGTCAAACCCGGTCGGGTTGTGGCAGCAGGCGTGGAGTACGACTACATCGCCTTCTGGAATGCTTTTTAGCGCTGCACGCATACCGTCAAAGTCGAGACGGTTATCGGGGTCAACGTACGGGTACTTGTGTAGCTCAATACCGGCCGCGGTAAAAATACCGTGGTGGTTGGGCCATGTTGGGTCGCTTACCCAGATACCTTTGCCCGGCAGCTGAGAGGAAATGAAGTCGGCTGCCAGACGCAGGGCGCCAGTACCGCCCGGCGACTGTGTAGCGCTGGCACGGTTGGCTTTGAGTACCGGTGAGTCAGCGCCGAATACCATAGGAAGTACTACTTCGCCATAGCTGGGTGCGCCATGAGAACCGATATAGGTTTTCGTCTTTTCATTCTTGAGCAGGCGAGCTTCTGCTTCCTTAACGGCGCGCATTACCGGCGTATTGCCTTGGGTATCGCGGTAAACACCAACGCCTAAATCCACCTTTTGCGGATTGGTATCTTTCTTGAAAGCTTCTATCAGCCCGAGAATGGCGTCTCCTGGGACTCGCTCAATATGCTCAAACATTTATTCGGCTACCTCGTCGGTTCTGGCGGCAAGAATGAAGTCATTAAGATGCAGGCCTTTAATAGCATGAGACCACCACGTGACGGTGGCTTTGCCCCACTCAGTCACGATAACGGGGTGATGACCAGCCTGCTCTGCAATATCGCCAACGCCTTGGGTAAACGCCAATGCGCTGGCAAAGTCACGGAATTTAAAACTTCGCGACAGCTTCATGATGCCATCGTGCTCGACAATCTGCCACTGGCTGAGGCTTTTTAGCCGTTCTTCGGCTTCATCTTTACTTAGTGGTTGAGCATTTTTGCTGCACGGTTCACAAATGGCGTCGGCTAGCCTTGTCATTGTTTGGCTCCTGCAATTGGGTATGCTCTATCAGCGTAGATGGCAAACGCAGTCGCGACCAACGTCTTTGGCGCTATACAGCGCCTGATCTGCCCGCTCGATCAGACTCGTAAGGGGTTCGCCACAGCGATATTCGGCAACCCCAATACTCAGCGTCACCTGGCCTGGCCCCATACCGAAATCGTATACACTGATGGCCTGACGTAAGCGGTCGGCAAGTGCATGGCATTGCTGCAGCGGCGTAAGCGGCAGCACTACCATAAACTCTTCTCCTCCCAACCGAGCCACCATGTCTTCGCAACGCAGCAGCGACTGGGCGTAGGTTGCCAACTGTTTAAGCACATCATCTCCGTGCAGATGTCCCCAACGATCATTAAGCCGCTTAAAGTGATCAATATCGATCATCATGATGGAGAGCGGTGTACCGTGGCGGGCGCTAAGCGATGCAACATGGGTTAAGTGCATCATTAGTTTGCGTCGATTGGGCAGTTGCGTCAGGGGGTCTGTATCGCATAGTTTGCGCAACCGCTGCTCTTCGCTGACTTGATCGCTAATATCCATCATTATGCCGTTCCACTGCACGCCATCGACGACGGGCTTTGGTTTGGCGCTAACCGCAATCCAGTGTGGTTTGTCTTGTGGAAACGGTAGCCTAAAGCGTGTGGTGAGAGGCAACATCCAGCGGGCCGAACGTTCGATAGCGGACATTATCTTGGGGTGGTCGTTGCCGGTCAGTTGCTCAACTAGCTGTCCTGCATTTTCGGCAAGCAGCTCCCGGTCAATATGTTTGAGAGCCACGCCGCCGCCCTCCAAGTAAGGGAACCGCATATGGCCATTGCGCGCGCGATGAAACTGAAAGATAACGCCTGGTATGTGGGGTACAAGGTGGTCTGCACTGACTCGCTCTGGTGCGTCTATATCATTCACGGGCATGCGTGAATCTCCAAACATATGCCAATTTAAATTCGATCGTGAAGATTAGCCCTAAATACGTAATCAGGATGTAAGCCATTGCAGACAAAATGGCTATTATCTATATTTTTTTAGAATATATATGTTCTATTTATGTATATTCGATTGCATTATAAGCAATAGACAAGGTGTTATTGGCATTTAGTGGTAAAATTAATTACTTTTTTGCATATTAAAAATCTTTTTTATTCCTGGGGTGGATTCTTGGAAGCAGGACGAGAGCAAACGTCTCAGCCATACGGCTTGGTAAGTCTAGTAGGCGCGGGCCCTGGCGACCCGGAGTTATTGACGCTAAAAGCGTATAAGCGCCTGCAGTCCGCTGAAGTGGTGCTGTACGATCGCTTGGTTAGCGATGAAATAGTCGCCTTTATACCGCCACAGGCGCAGCGATTTTATGTGGGTAAAGCACGCTCGCTGCACAGCGTCCCTCAAGAGGGGATTAATCAAGCGCTTGTAAAGTGGGCTCAGCAGGGTAAGCGTGTCGTGCGCCTTAAAGGTGGTGATCCGTTTATTTTTGGCCGTGGCGGAGAGGAGCTTGAGGCGCTGGTGGCGGCACAAGTGAGCGTGGAAGTCATCCCAGGGGTGACGGCGGCATCAGGCTGCGCGGCGTATGCGGGCATTCCTTTGACCCATCGCGACCATGCCCAGTCGGTGCGTTTCGTCACCGGGCATTTGCAGCAGGGGGAATGTGAGCTTGATTGGGATGCGTTAGCGCGGCCTGGGCAAACCTTGGTGTTTTATATGGGGCTAGGCACCGTACAAGTGATCAGCCAGGCGCTGGTTAAGCATGGTTTATCGCCAGACACACCGCTGGCGCTGATTGAACAGGGTACGACCCGCCGACAGCGTACCCACGTGGGAACGTTATCTGGATTACCAGATACTTTCTTGGCGGGCCACATTAAACCGCCTACGCTGCTAATAGTGGGCAGCGTAGTGTCATTGCATACCACACTGGATTGGTTTGATGCGCTGAGCGGAGAGGCCTCTGGTTTCCATGAGGGAAAGCATCCCCCTTCTGGCTAAAATAATAATCGTTCCGTTCTTGTAACGCAGTAGCAACATTTGTACACGATTTTGCAAACAGACTGGCTAGATACAGTGAGCTGTGTATGCTGAAGGGGGAGAGCATTCGCGGTTAGCGCATTACCTACATACTTGAGCATCGCGCAGCTGATTATCGTTAGCTTGGACAAACGTTAGCTAAGACCATAGAGGAACGCATAATGTCGGAAGCAAACCACTCGGATCACCAGTCGCCTGCCAACAAGCCAGAGCCGGCTAAAAAGTCGGACATGAAAACCCTCTTTCAAGATAACCGGGTAAAAGCGATTGCTGGTATCGCCGCCATTGCCGTTATCTGGGCCATTATGGCGCAGTCTAATGCAGGTTCTCGCCAGGATCGTGTCGATAGCTTAGAAGAGCAACTCGCCAGCGCTGAGCAGGAAAATAGCCAAATGAGCCAGCGCATTAGCGAAATTGAGGAAGCTGAAACCAATTTAGCCGCGCTGCAAGAGGAGATGGCGTCTCTTGAGGCTCAGCAGCAAGAAGCCAGCTCGTCGCTTGAGAGCACCCAAGGCAATGTCAGCGATGTGCAGTCGCGTTTAGAAGAGCTTGAGTCCGAGCGCGATGCGCTGGAAGAGGAAATTGCCTCTCTTAATGAGCAGGTAGAGAGCGCTGAGAGCGAGATGACTGCATTGCGCGAAGAGCGTGATCAAATCACCAGCACTCGGGATGAGGCGGAAAGCGCCCTCCAGCAAATAGAAGAAGCGCGTTCTAGTGCTGAAGAAGCCCGTCAGGAGGCTGAGACTGCCCGTCAGGAAGCGGAGCAGCAGCGTCAGCAAGCGGTTGAAGAGCTGGGCAACACTGAAGATGAGTTATCCTCGCTAGAAGACCAGATTAGCCAGTCAAATGAACAGCTAAGTGGCTTAGAAGAAGAAATTTCGAATGTTCAGAGCGAGCTTGATGAGCTAAAAAATGAGCGTGACTCACTCACAAGCGAACGCGATGAGTTGCAAAGTGATGTTGATTCGCTAACAGCGCTGCGCGAAGAGGAAGAGCAGAGCTTGAGTCAGGTGCGCAGTGAGCTGGATGACGTCATGGTCGCCCTGGATATGGGGCGTGACGAAGTGGCCAGCGTTGAGAGTGATATTGAGGAGCGTGAAAACCAGCTTGAGCGTTTAGAGAGCCAGCTAAGTGAATGGCGCGATGAGCTGTCGACGTTAGACAGCCGTTTGGCCGATGCAGAAGAGTCAGCAGGTGAGGCTGCGCCAGCTTCACAAAGCAGTTCTGCTGAAGGAGGATCTTCAGAAGGTAGCTCTTCAGATAGCTCTTCAGATAGCTCGTCAGAGGAGGGTTCTTCGAGTGAGAGCGCCAATGACAGCGATGGTGGCAGTGAAGAGTCTCAGCAAAACGCTGGCTAATCAGTGGCGAGATAGTAGTGCTGTAACGCACCTTTCTCGTTAGTAAAGTGAGGGCGGATGTCGGGGAACCGGCATCCGCCCTATTGTTGTTGGTTTATGATTTTGGCTGTGAGGCGTATCATTCACTCAACGTTAATTCAGATATTAAGAGCTTAAAACGAGGAGTGCCATTGAATGGATGGGGTTAAACATATTATTGCAGTGGCATCGGGCAAGGGAGGCGTGGGAAAATCCACCGTCACCGTGAATTTGGCATTAGCGCTGGCAGCACAGGGCTATCGCGTGGGTGTCCTGGATGCGGATATCTATGGGCCCAGCCAAGCACAAATGCTCGGTGTTAAAGAGGGTGTGCGCCCACAGGCGGCAGGCAATGACAAATTCCTTCCGCTCCAGGCCCATGGCATTCAGGCCATGTCGATGGCGTTTATGGTCAATACCCGAGAGCCAATGGTGTGGCGCGGGCCAATGGTAGTGGGCGCATTTCAGCAGATGCTGACGCAAACCCAATGGGATAATCTCGATTTTCTGTTGATCGATATGCCCCCAGGTACTGGCGATATCCAACTGACCCTGGCCCAGAAAGTGCCGGTGGCAGGGGCGGTGATTGTGACCACCCCGCAGGACATTGCGCTGTTAGATGCCCGCAAAGGGATCGAGATGTTCCGTAAGGTTAACGTGCCGGTGCTTGGCGTGGTGGAAAATATGAGCCTCTACCACTGCGAAAAGTGCGGCCATGAAGCGGCTATTTTCGGCACAGGTGGAGGCGATAACATCGCTCAGGAGTACGATACCCAAGTACTTGGACGCCTGCCGCTGACGCTCTCTATCCGTGAGCTGACAGATTCGGGACGCCCCAGTGTGGTATCCGAACCTGACGGGGCGGTGAGTCAAACCTTTGCGACTATTGCACAAAAAGTCGCTGAAGCGGTTAGCGCGAACCAAGGCGACGGCCCAACTATTTCCTTTAGTGAGTGATAACGACATAAATGAGTATCAAATCTGATAATTGGATTCGTCGCATGGCTAAAAGCGACGCGATGATTGAGCCGTTTGAAGCCGAGCAAGTGCGCTATGTGAACGAACAGCGCGTGATTTCCTACGGCACCTCAAGCTACGGTTACGATGTGCGCTGCTCAGACGAATTTAAAGTCTTCACCAATATTCACTCAGCGATTGTTGATCCCAAAGCGTTTGACGCGAAAAGCTTCGTCGATATTAAAGGCGATGTCTGTATTATTCCGCCGAACTCTTTTGCGCTGGCGCGCACGGTGGAGTATTTCCGTATTCCCCGTAACGTGCTGACTATTTGCCTGGGGAAATCCACTTACGCGCGCTGTGGCATTATTGTCAACGTGACGCCGCTGGAGCCCGAGTGGGAGGGTCACGTTACGCTGGAATTCTCTAACACCACCAATCTGCCGGCAAAAATCTATGCCCATGAGGGTGTGGCGCAGATGCTGTTCTTAGAGTCCGACGAAGTGTGCGAAACCTCGTATAAAGACCGGGGCGGAAAGTATATGGGGCAGCGCGGCGTTACTCTGCCACGCACTTAATGCTGGAATATACGATTGCTTGTGCAAACTCGATAGTGAGGGCAAGGGCAGGTTGAAACGAGGGTCTTTTTCCATGGCCGTGAAAGGCATCCATGCAATCACGCATTTCCGCCATCCATGGCGGTCAGATGGAAAAAGTAGCGCCCAGGGAGGGGTTCACAGCGCCCTCGTGGAAATCTGCGTTTGGCATCAAAGCAATTACTTGATGCCAAGCGCAGTAGTATTACCTATTCAGTCTTGCGACTCTTCGTCGAGCTCCTCATCAAGCTCTTCTGCAGCATCAGCGTGGGAAAGGCGCATACCGTGTTCCGGTAGCAGATGACCGTCCATTTTGGCGCCTTCGGCACTGAACTGCAGCCTGCCTTCCAAAAACCACTGCACTGCAATCGGGTAGATTAGGTGTTCCCGGGAGCGAACCTTCTCTTGCAGTGTTTCCGCGGTGTCGTCAGCGTTGACCAGCAGCTCCGCTTGCAGTACCACAGGGCCACCGTCTAGCTCTTCGGTGACGAAGTGAACGCTACAGCCGTGGCTGGCAACACCCTCTGCCAGGGCGCGGGCGTGAGTGTTGAGCCCTTGGTAGTCTGGCAGCAACGAAGGATGGATATTCAGCATTCGGCCCAGAAAGCGTTGCACAAAGCGCGGCGTCAAAATGCGCATAAAGCCCGCCAGAACAATCAGATCCGGCTCGTGGCGCTCAATGACTTTAATCAAGGCGCCGTCATAAGCTTCGCGGCTATCGTATTCCCGGTGGGGTAGCGCAACTGCATCAATGCCCGCTTCGTGGGCGCGCTTTAAACCATAGGCGTCGGCGATATTGGAAATGACCGCGACAATCTCGCCACCGCCTAAGCGGTCGTGGGACTGAGCATCAATCAATGCCTGAAGATTGCTACCGCTGCCAGAGATAAGCACGACAATGCGGCGTGCGCCGAGAGGCTCTGGTGTTACGTCTTTAATGGTATCGCTCTGGTAGTCCGTATTGGTCATGCCGAGAGGTTCTCCAAAATAACGGCGTCCCCTTGGCGTTCAACGATCTGCCCTAGACGATAAACGGATTCGCCTTCGGCTTCCAGGTGCGCCATTGCCTGTTTTGCTTGATGCTGCGGCACCACAACGACCATCCCAATACCGCAATTGAGCACGCGGTGCATTTCAGTTTCATTCACGTTTCCATTGGCCTGTAGCCAATCAAACACGGCTGGTCGCTGCCAACTGGCAATATCAATATGCGCAGCGAGGTTGTCCGGTAGCACGCGAGGAATGTTTTCAAGCAAACCGCCACCGGTGATGTGTGATAACGCATGCACGGCAATCTCGCTACCGCGCATCAAGGCGAGCAGTGATTTGACATAGATACGGGTGGGGGCCATCAGCGCATCGCCAAGGGTTTTACCGCCGATGTCGGTCTCTAGCGAAGCGTCGCTGACCTCAAGGATTTTACGAATCAATGAGTAGCCGTTGGAGTGTGGCCCGGATGAGGCAAGCCCTAATATGACATCGCCTGCGGCCACTTTGCTGCCATCTAAAATGTCTTCTTTTTCAACTACGCCCACGCAAAAGCCCGCTAAATCGTAGTCGCTGCCTTCGTACATACCCGGCATTTCAGCGGTTTCGCCGCCTACCAGGGCGCAGCCAGCCAATTCGCAACCAGCGCCAATGCCGGTGACAACGTCAGCAGCAATATCCACATCAAGCTTACCCGTGGCATAGTAGTCAAGAAATAGCAGCGGTTCGGCGCCGGCCACGATAAGGTCGTTGACACACATAGCGACCAAATCGATACCAATGGTGTCGTGCTTGCCAAGATCCATTGCCAGGCGCAGCTTGGTGCCGACGCCATCGGTACCTGAGACGAGCACGGGCTGCCGATAGCCCGCGGGGATCTCGCATAGCGCGCCAAAGCCGCCAAGCCCGCCCATGACTTCGGGGCGAGTCGTGCGTTTGGCAACGTGTTTAATGCGATCAACAAGGGCGTTACCGGCATCGATATCGACGCCTGCATCCTTATAGCTGAGGGAAGGAGTAGCCGAAGAAGAAGAGGTCTCGGTCATGACAGATCCTGTGAAGCAAATAGCGGTGCTGGTAGTGCTGGCGAATTGGCCAGTGCTGGGCTTAACTTTGGCGGATTGTAACACTCAGCGACGCTGGCCGCACCGCCGTCGCGCAGTATGAAAAGCAGACAAGCGACTTTCGCTCATTTGCGGCATAGTAGTGGCGGGTGAAAGTTAGTAGTAGCGAGTGAAAGTTAGTAGTGATAAGTAGAGTGTGTCGTGATCAGTGCCATAGTAACGATAAGTGATTATTAGCGGATTAAATCCACGTTTGAGAGGGAACTATGCGGAATTCTTGGTGGGGCGTCCTATTTTTGGTGGTAATAGGCGGTTTAATTTATTTGTTAGACGCGGCGCTGATGCCTTTTATCGCTGGGATGATTCTCGCTTACTTAGCTGATCCGCTGGCTAACCGTTTCCAGCGCTGGGGCATGAATCGGCCGTTCGCGGTGAGCAGTGTGTTTTTAGTACTGTTGGTCGTCCTCGTGGCGAGCCTGTTGATATTGATCCCGTTGCTTGTTCAGCAGCTTAAACAGCTGGGCGAAGCTATTCCGGGTATCTTCAATTGGGTAGAAAATACGCTTGCTCCTCAAGTACAAGAGTGGACAGGTTATGACTTGACCGCGGAGTTAACCAACGCGCGCGAGACGCTGGTCGAAAACTGGCGCGATGCTGGTGGCTACCTAGCCCAGGCGCTAGGCCAAATTGGCCGCTCCGGTATGGCGTTTGCCTCTTGGATCACCTATGTGGCACTTATTCCTGTGGTGACCTTCTATTTGCTTTTGGACTGGAACCGCCTGCTGACCAATATTGCCAATCTCGTGCCACGCCAGTGGGCGGATGATACCTTCCGGTTGGCGCGTCGCTGTGATGAAGTGTTGTCATCGTTTCTACGTGGCCAACTGCTGGTCATGCTCTGTTTAGGGATTATTTATGCGGTGGGCTTAACGTTGATGGGGCTCAACTTTGGCCTATTGATCGGCTTTGTGTCCGGACTGGTGAGCATCGTTCCGTTCCTGGGCTTTATTGTCGGCTTGGTGATTGCCCTTGTTGTGGCGCTGTTTCAGTACGCTACCTGGTGGGCGGTGCTTGGCGTTATCCTGGTGTTTAGTATTGGCCAAATGGCCGAGAGTGTGATTCTCCAGCCTAAATTGTTGGGCGATAAGATTGGCCTGCATCCGGTCGCGGTTATATTCGCCGTGCTGGCAGGTGGTAATCTGTTTGGCCTAACAGGGGTGTTGTTGGCACTGCCTGTTGCCGCGGTGATTCTAGTGCTGCTAAAAGAAGTAAAAGTTCGCTATCAGCATAGCGAGTTATACGACGAACAAAATACTGATAAACATACGCCAATCATTGAGGTCAGCTCTTCACATAACGATGAGCTGGGTCATCATGATGGACGGGAGTCACCATGAGCCGAGCACCGGCACAGCTTCCCCTGGGAATTGGTCTGCGTGATGACGCGACCTTTGATAATTATCATGTGGCGCGTGCAAATACGCCGCTGGTAGAGCACCTTACCCAGCAACTTACCCCGGGGGGGGAGCAGTTCCTCTATCTGTGGGGCGCACCAGGGGTAGGGCGTAGCCACCTTTTACAGGCGGCGTGTCATGCGGCGTCCGATGCAGATAAACGTGCACTGTATCTCCCCCTGGATGACTTGGGCCACTTTCCGCCATTAATGTTGGAAGATATCGAGCGCCTGGATCTGGTCGCCATTGATGACCTGGAATGCGTGATTGGTCGCAAGCGCTGGGAGGAAGCACTGTTCCATGCTTTTAACCGGCTAAGAGATGCTGGCAAGAAATTAGTGATTGCCGCCAGTGCTTCACCGCGTCAATTGAACGTAGTTCTACCGGATTTGGCTTCGCGCCTGACCTGGGGGGTAACTTTTCATGTTCATCCATTGGAGGATGACGAAGAGCGTTTGGCAGCGCTAAAGCTGCGCGCCAGCGTGAGAGGAATGCAGCTTCCCGATGATGTTGGGCGCTATATCTTGCATCGTGGCCCCCGCGAGCTAGGTGAACTGTGTCGCGCGGTGGAGACCCTGGATAAAGCATCGCTCTCAGCCAAGCGCAAGCTTACTATTCCCTTTGTGAAATCCGCCCTCGGTTGGTGAAACGGCTGGTATAGAAATGCTAAAGGCAACGACTAAAACGCCCCTGTCAGCGAGAGCCGACAGGGGCGTTTTATAAAACATGCTTGCTAGCTTACTGTTTCAATAAGCGATTAAGCGATTAAGCGATTAAGCGGTTTTGCTCAGCTTGCTAGCAGCGGTTTGCGCCTGCTTAACGTTGTCTTCGGTAATTTTCTGGCTTTTCTGGATAAAGTCCTGCTGCAGAGATACTACTTTATCGGTATCGCCTTTAACGCGCTCAGCCAACTCTTTAGCTACCTTCTGCTGGCCTTCCATGTAGCTACGCAGGCCCTCTGCATCTTTCACTTCCATCATTTGGCGCATTTGCGCAATGCCGGTGTCGACATAAGCTTTGCTGGCGTCCATCTGAGCGTTGATCATTTTTTCGCTGTAATCGATGCTCAGCGCCATGTAAGCGCGTACTGGCGCCATGAACATGTTGTCAAACTGCTGAGTCATTTCGTTAGTATTTAATGTACGCATCATCATACCCTCCTGGGGTTAGTCTTGCCAAAAGCAGCTATCCAGAGGTTGGCGCTGCTTATTTAATTGGGTAGCTTTATTTATAAGCTATCTTGCGGTGCAGCATAGCAACTGTTTTTGTGCAGTGCAACATTTGGTTTTTGGCATTTTAAAGTGCTTGGGCCAGGGTCTGTTTGCCTCTATGGTCTAACCAGCTAGCTTAAAGGTATTGGATGTGGCTTTAGCGAGTGAACGATAGATCGGCTATGCGCTCAGAGAAGCATCACTACTAATCTTACTGGTGGGAGAAAGAGCAATGGCAACACGGATGGAACGCGATAGCATGGGCGAATTGGAAGTGCCTTCTGAGGCCCTTTATGGGGCACAAACCCAGCGGGCAATCAATAACTTCCCTGTCTCTCATTCGCCCATGCCCCCGGCCTTTATTCACGCAGTTACACGTATCAAGCTAGCGGCAGCCCGGGCTAATCAAACGCTAGGAGGGCTTGATAGTGCGCGAGGGGAAGCGATTCAAAAAGCGGCGCGAGAAGTGTTAACGGGCAAGTATGATCAACACTTTCCTATTGATGTGTTTCAAACCGGCTCAGGTACCTCCACCAATATGAACGTCAATGAGGTACTGGCAACATTGGCAAGCCGTGAGGGCGTTGAGGTTACCCCGAACGATCACGTCAATATGGGCCAATCCAGCAATGATGTGATCCCCACGGCCATTCACCTGTCAGCTGCCATCGCAGTGCACGAATCACTCCGCCCAGCCCTGGTTCATCTACGCGACACTATCGACCAACGCGCCAGTGAGCTGAGCCATGTGGTAAAAACCGGTCGTACTCACCTCATGGACGCCATGCCGCTGCGTATGGATCAAGAGCTGGGTGCCTGGTCTAGTCAGCTAAGTCAGGCCATTGAGCGCTTTGATAGTGCAATGAAACGGCTGTGCCGATTAGCTCAAGGCGGTACGGCCGTGGGTACCGGCATTAACGCACCTATCGGTTTTGCTGAGCAGGTCGCCCAAGAGCTGAGCGAACAGACCGGGTTGATGTTTACCCCTAATGACAGCTTCTTTGCCAGCCTCTCCTCTCAGGATGCTGCGGTAGAGCTCTCGGGGCAGTTGAAAGGCTTAGCCTGCGTGATTATGAAAATAGCCAACGACCTGCGCTGGATGAACTCGGGGCCGCTAGCTGGGCTGGGCGAGATTGAGCTCGAGGCATTACAGCCCGGTAGCTCAATTATGCCTGGGAAGGTTAATCCTGTTATTCCTGAGTCAGCCGCCCAGGCCGCTGCACAAGTTATTGGCCTGGATACCGCGATTACCGTGGCCGGGCAGAGTGGTAACTTTCAACTGAACGTGATGCTGCCGTTGGTGGCTTCCAACTTGCTAACATCTATAGGCTTGATGAGTAATACCGCTCGATTGCTGGCTGATCGTGCGATTGCCACCTTTAAAGTGCGTGAAGATAACCTGGAAAGCCCGCTGGCCAGAAATCCCATTTTGGTAACGGCGCTAAATGGAGTGATTGGCTACAACGCCGCCGCCGCTGTGGCCAAAGAGGCTTACCAAGCGGGTAGGCCAATTATTGATGTAGCTGAGGAGAAAACTGACCTTGACCGGGAGACGCTAGAGCGGCTGCTGGATCCGGCCGCGTTAACTCACGGAGGCATTCCTGAGTAACACGTTTAAGGTCAGCTATCTTTAGGCCTCCCGGGTTCAGGTTTCCTGCTTTTCGGTTTTACCTTCCTGAATCGTTTCGCTGGCCTCACTGCGCTCCTCGGCATCGGCTTCAGGCGTTTCATGCTCATCTTGACGCGAGGGGCGGTAGCAAAAGGTGGCCAGTATCGGGAAGTGGTCGGATCCGAAGTAACTCAGGCGCTGCATGCCGACTAAGGTGAAGTGTTCGGTCACAAAAATGTGGTCAAGGGGCCAGCGCAGCACGGGATATTTGGCGTGGAAGGTGCTGAATAAACCACGTCCCCGGCGTGGGTCGAGCATGCCGCCAACGCGGCAGAAAAGTCGCGTAGTGCGCGACCACGCTACATCGTTCAGATCCCCGGCGACCAAGGTTGCTTGGGGGTCTTCATGAATTTTCTTGCCGACCAGTAGCAGTTCAGCATCCCGCCAAAGGGATTTTTCACTCTCGCTGGGGGCCGGTGGACGGGGATGTAGCGCGTAAAAGCGAATGCTATCGCCGTTAGCAAGCGTCACTCGGGTATGAATAGACGGGATGTCGTCCTGAATTAGCCACTCCACCGAAGTGTTAGAGAGCTCCAGGTGCGAGTAAAGATGCATGCCGTAAAGGTTGTCGAGCGGGATTTTAACGCTGTGCGGCCACTGCTCTGCGAGCGCCGGATCTAACTGATCTTGCCACCACTGGTCTGACTCCAGGGTCAGTACTATGTCGGGCTGATGCTGTTTGATCATATCTATCAGCGCTTGGGCCTGTCGGTTAGGGGTCAGCACGTTAGCGATCAGCAGCGTGATCGTTTTATCTGAATCGTTACTCTTCGCCGCCTTGACCTGCACCGGCCAAAGCGGTGTCCAGGGCAGAATATAGTAGATTTGAAACAATAAAGTGATGCCGGAGGTGAGCAGGGCTACCCATAGCCAAGGGCCAGGCTCAACGAAGATAGCGGCTAATAGCCAAGTGATTAAAGCTAGGAAAGCGATCTGCAGGCGTGGAAATTCAAAACTGCGGATCCACCACCAGTGTAAATGTATTCTTGCAATCAGCGTCGCCAATAACAGTACGACCGCTATGCTTCCTAGCAAAATACCCAGCATGGTTTATCTCCCTATAGAACACCCAGTACATTGAAGCGCTAAGCCTAGCGCTAGAAGCTTGCAAGTGTCGAATTGAACATCTATTCGTAATGGGGTTAAGGCTGGCGAGAGAGGGCGCGCAATGGAAAAGAACTTGCAATTCAGTGATAAGAGCGTAAGATATGCATCCGTTGCAAGGCGCGCGGCTATCCAGTAGCACACCTCAGATAGCGCAATAGAACAGATAGCGCAATAGAACCATAGCTCAGTTGGTTAGAGCGCCACGTTGACATCGTGGAGGTCGGCGGTTCAAATCCGCCTGGTTCTACCAGCCTTATGCCACACCTCTTTTCAGGACCATAGCTCAGTTGGTTAGAGCGCCACGTTGACATCGTGGAGGTCGGCGGTTCAAATCCGCCTGGTCCTACCAGATGACATCAAAAGCACTCCGGCATTTATTGCACGGGGTGCTTTTGTATGGGTGTTTTAACGTTTTTTAGTTTTAGCCTTCAATTAAGTCGGGCAGCACTGTCTGACGCATAAATGTGGCGACGAGTGCTTCAATGCCTGCTTGGTCTTGTGGGGTAAAGCGCGCTTTGAGAGGGCTATCCAGGTCAAGTACGCCCCATAGCGTTCCATTGACCGCAATGGGTACTACTAGCTCGGAGCGCGAATTGGCATCACAGGCAATATGATCAGCCACGGCATGCACATCGTCTACTCGCTGGGTGATTTGCTGGCGTGCGGCTGCACCGCACACGCCTTTACTGAAAGGAATAGGATGGCAGGCAGGTTGCCCCTGAAAAGGGCCTAAACCTAACACACCAGGCTGACGCTGAAGATAAAAGCCCACCCAGTTTAAGTCGCTTAACTGCTGCTGAATAAAGGCGCAGGTTTGAGCGCTATTAGTCAGCCAGTCACGTGTGTCGAGTAGCGCTTCAAGCTGACGATTGAGGAAAGGGTAGTCAACACTGTTTTGCATAAGGTGCTCCTATTCTACTAACGCATCAGGCCGACACGCTTGCAGAAGGGGTTACCTATGCGTGTCGGCCTGATGTCATTTATTGGTGCGAGTGCTTGGTATTACTCGATCCAGCCAGGTACCGCCGCACCTTTAAAGAGCTCTTCCGCTTTTTCGATTACTTCATCGCGCTGATAGGCGTCGACCAACTGACGAATCTTTTCACGCTCTTCGTCACCACCGCGAACCGCGATCAGGTTGACGTAAGGAGACTCAGGGCCCTCTTTAATCAAGGCGTCATCCAGGCTTAGGCCAGCAGGCTGAGCGAAGGTGTTGTTGATGAACGCCATGTCGACATCGGGCAGCACGCGGGGGAGCTGGGCGGCTTCAATTTCGCGGAAACGAAAGTCGCGGGGGTTTTCAGCGATATCGATCGGTGTTGATTCGAGAAATTCTGGATCGTTAAGGGTGATCAGGCCTTCGTTGTGCATCAGGATAAGCGCGCGACCTTCATTTGAAGGGTCGTTGGGCAATGCGATTTGTGCGCCGTCAGGCAGGTCGTCGATACTATCGTATTTTTCTGAGTAAGCGCCAATAGGGTAGACGAAGGTGTAACCAGCGATTGCCAGGTCATAGCCACGATCGTCGACCATCGACTGTAAGTAGGGCTCATGCTGATAGGCATTGGCGTCTAGGCTGCCGTCTGCCAGGGCTGCATTCGGGGTAACGTAATCAGTGAACTCGATGATTTCTACATCAAGGTCGTACTCTTCTTTGGCAATGCGCGCCGCGACTTCCATCACTTCTGTTTCAGGACCCGCAACGGTGCCCATTTTGATGCTGCGCGTTTCAGCATTGGCGACGTTAACGGCAAGCGCCAGGGCGGTAAGGCTGCCAATAATCAGTTTTTGCATGAATCTCTCCAATGGCATTTTGATAGATGGTGCAATGATGCGGCAATAAAAAACCGTTGTCTAATGCATTTTAGTTATAAAGGGATGGCAAATAAACGCGTGGCTATTTGCGATCGCTTTTGCGTACCAAGTAGTCACCCAGGCTCTGAAACCCCTGCACCATGATGACCAAAATCACCACAGTAATCAGCATGATGGTTGGGTTGAAGCGGTTATAGCCGTAGCGGATACCTAAGTCGCCGAGACCGCCGCCGCCCACTGCGCCGGCCATGGCGGAGTAACTTATCAGCGTGACCACGGTAATGGTTAAGCCCGTCATGATCCCGCCGCGAGCTTCCGGAATCAGCACTTTGCGAATAATTTGCCAAGGCGTTGCGCCCATGGCTTGGGCGGCTTCAATTAATCCTGGCGAGATTTCATTAAGCGCCGCCTCGACAAGCCGAGCGACAAACGGAATAGCGGCAATCGTGAGCGGTACCGACGCGGCATTAATGCCAATCGAGGTGCCCACCAACATGCGCGTAAAAGGAATGATCGACACCATCAAAATAATAAACGGTATGGAGCGACCAACGTTGGTAATAATGCTCAGTACTTGATTAAGTACGGGCTTCGCCAATATTTGTCGTGGGCGTGTAACGTACAGCATTACCCCAAGGGGCAAGCCGACGAGGGTAGAGATAAGTCCTGATACGGCCACCATATAAAGGGTATCCAGCGTGGCCTGTAAAATAAGATCAATCATTGCGCTGGACATGGCCGAGTACCTCCACTTGCAGTTGATGAGATTCGAGATAGTGCATGGCTTGCTGGGTTTGCGTCGGAGAACCGAGCAGTTCCGCAATCATCAGGCCCAGGGTGCGCTCCTGAATCGACTCTACTTTTGCTTGTAAAATGCTGACATCGACTCCGCACTCCCGAGCAAGGCGGGAAATCAACGGCGTCGAGACCGCATCGCCTGAGAAAGTTAGGCGTACCACTGGGTGGGTGTTTTCGCCTGAGGCATCAAGGAGCCTCTCAATCAGTTCTTTGGGCGGTGTTAGCTGGAGGAAGTCGTTAAGAAACTCACGACCAAGCTGGGTGCGAGGGGCGGTAAAGAAGTCGCCGACTTCAGCGTCTTCCACCAGTTCGCCGTCCGAGATCAAGCTCACCCGGTGGCAAATCGATTTAACCACTTCCATCTCATGGGTGATCAGCAGGATGGTAATGCCCAGTTGATGGTTAATATCGCGCAGCAGTTCCAGTATTGAGCTGGTGGTTTGTGGGTCTAGCGCAGAGGTTGCCTCATCACAGAGCAGTACCTGTGGCTTGCTGGCTAGCGCCCGGGCAATCGCCACCCGCTGTTTTTGACCGCCGGAAAGCTGAGCAGGGTACTGGTTGGCTTTATCTGCTAGGCCTACCATCTCCAGGAGGGGAATAACGCGATCGCGGACGGTGTGGCGTTTTTGCCCCATTAGTTCTAGAGGCAGGGCAACGTTGTCGAACACCGTGCGTGTGGTCAATAGATTAAAGTGTTGAAAAATCATGCCAATACGGTGACGCGCACGGTTAAGCGCTGCGTTACTCAGTTGCGTCATTTCCTGACCATCGACCGTGACGCTGCCGCTCGTGGGGCGCTCTAAGAGATTAACGCAGCGAATTAGCGTTGATTTACCTGCCCCAGAGAGGCCGATGACACCGTGAATAGTGCCTTTGGGCACAGTGAGAGTGGCATTTTTGAGTGCATGGACGGCATTAGTGCCGCGGCCCTTGTTGTTACTGAAATAGGTTTTACTGATGTTGCTAAGTTCAATCATAGCGTCTGCCTTAACGGTAGGCCGGAGACGGAGTGCGGGATGCAAGCTGGGGGAGGGCCAGTATCGAATAGAAAATAAAAAAGGCCACCCCAATGGGTGGCCATCAACGCTGGACACACCCGTTTAGCTGCACTTCACTCAATCAATAGGCTAAATACTAAGCCATAGACTAGGTGGACGCCCGCAATCTGGGTACAAATCGGCGTCATTACATTTGCGAAAAATTTTAGAGATAGGTCGCTATCTTGTCAATTTTATCCATCTGATTTTATGATTTAAGTCGTCGAGTCAGCATTATTTTCTGTTTTTTATAAATAATTAAGTTTTTAATTCTGCGCGTGCGTTTTTTAAAGATGTGCAGCTAGATGAAGTTACCTTGAGTTGAAAGCAGCCATAGAAAAGTCAAAGGCGTAGAATGGTGGGATCAAAAAAAACCTCAAGGCAAAATGCACAACGGTGAGGGAGTAGTAGCAAGGTTGCGCCATTCATTGGGCGCTTTTGCTACTTGCTCTTTACGACTTATTTGAGTCAAACGGCTTTTTATTAGATGAGGAGAAAGCGCCTTATGTTTACTGGCATTGTGCAAGGGGTAGCCAGGGTTGTGGCGGTACGTGAGCTGGATGATTTTCGCGTGCATGTGTTGGAAATGCCCCCCGCGATGCGCGAAGGGCTTGAGGTCGGCGCGTCTGTTGCTCATAACGGCGTTTGCTTGACGGTAACGGCCATAGAGGGGGATAGCGTTAGTTTTGATTTGATGCGTGAAACGCTGCGATTGACTAATCTTGGTGCAATCACCCCTGGACAATGCGTCAATATAGAGCGCGCGGCGCGCTTTGGTGATGAGATAGGCGGGCACTCCATGTCAGGCCACATCATTTCCATGGCAGAAGTGGTGGCCATCGAAGAGGCGCCTAACAACCGTCGGCTATGGTTTTCGCTGCCGGAACGACTGGGCCGATTCGTGTTTGAAAAGGGCTATATCGGAGTGGATGGTATTAGCTTGACCATTGGCGATGTACGCCCTGCTGAAAGCGGGGATGTGGAGTTCAGCGTCAATTTAATTCCTGAGACACTGTCGCGTACCACGCTTCAGGATCGAGCCCCCGGGGATCAGGTCAATATTGAAATTGACCCGCAAACCCAGGTTATCGTTGAAACCGTTGAGCGCGTGCTTTCCCAAAAAAGCGGCGTTTAGTAAGTGACGCGGCAACGGCTATAATCAGCTTTTTTGGTTAATGGGCTGACCGATCGGTTAATTTATGGCCTAAAGATTGCTAGACATTAGGCGGCGGGCGATTTCCGCTAACATTGGTCGCTACGCTGAGGCGCTCGCATCACGGCGAGCGTTTCGGTAGTATGTGCGGCTTTTCTCAGCACCAGAACGCATACTCATGCGGCGTTAGCGCTAAGGATTAAAAGATTCATGAAACTTCTGGATAACTATTTCAAGCTCTCCGAGCACAAAACCAACGTGAAGACAGAAGTTATCGCCGGGATCACCACTTTCCTGACGATGGCCTATATCATCTTTGTAAACCCGAGCATTTTGTCTGAAGCGGGGATGGACTACGGCGCGGTGTTCGTCGCCACTTGCCTAGCGGCAGCGATTGGCTGTTTCGTCATGGGGATGTGGGCTAACTACCCGATAGCTCAGGCGCCAGGCATGGGTTTGAATGCCTTTTTCACCTACGGCGTGGTGCTGGGGATGGGCTATACCTGGGAAGCCGCGCTGGGGGCGGTGTTCTTCTCAGGTCTAACGTTCTTCTTGTTGAGTATTTTTAAAATTCGCGAGTGGATCATTAACTCCATTCCCATGACGTTACGGCTGGGGATCGCCGCTGGTATTGGCCTTTTCCTGGCAATGATAGCGCTTAAGAACGCCGGTATTGTGGTTGCCAACCCCGCGACCTTTGTTTCCTTAGGTGATCTTTCCCAACCCGCGGCTATTTATGCACTGCTAGGCTTCTTTGTGATTACCGCACTCTCTTACTTGCGAGTGACCGGTGCCGTCATGATCGGGATTTTGGGAATTACTATTGTTGCAATGGTACTCGGTCATAATGAGTACGGGGGGCTTATGTCGATGCCACCCTCTATTGCGCCTACCTTTATGGCGATGGATTTGATGGGCGCGCTGGATGTGGCGATGCTTAGCGTGATTTTTGCCTTCCTGTTTGTGGATCTATTTGATACCTCCGGCACCCTGGTAGGCGTTGCCCACCGTGGCAAGCTGCTGGACAAGGATGGCAAGTTACCGCGCATTGGCCGCGCCATGATGGCCGACAGCACCGCGTCAATGGCGGGGGCCGCCTTGGGTACTTCCACCACGACGAGCTACATTGAATCTACTGCGGGTATCGCGTCGGGTGGCCGTACTGGCTTAACGGCGGTAGTGGTTGGCGTTCTGTTCCTGATCAGTTTGTTCTTCGCACCGCTGGCGGGTTCTATTCCGGCCTACGCTACTGCAGGTGCGCTGCTGTATGTAGCAGTACTGATGGCAGGAAGTTTGGCCCACGCGAATTGGGAAGACCCCACCGACGCCGCGCCGGTACTGATTGCCGCTCTGGCGATGCCGCTGACGTTTTCGATTGCTGAAGGTATTGCGCTTGGTTTTATTAGCTATGTAGCGATCAAGACGTTGTCGGGCCGTTTTGCCGACCTGAATCCGGCGGTGATTATTTTGGCGTTGCTGTTTGCGACAAGATACCTTTTCTTGGTTTGATTGATCATTACCACTTTTTATCCCTCAATGAGAGACGCGATGAGCATCTACGGCGACTACATTAAGTCCGTCATTCGCACGGTTCCCGATTGGCCTGAACAGGGCGTGAATTTTCGCGACATCACCCCGTTGCTGCAAAATAGCGCAGCCTTTCGCAAGCTGATCGATAGCTTCGTTCACCGTTATCAGGAAATGAACCTGGATGCCATCGCGGCCATCGATGCGCGTGGCTTTATTATTGGTGCGCCGCTCGCTTATGAGTTGGGTTGCAGCTTTGTACCGGTGCGTAAGAAGGGCAAGCTGCCTTTCAAGACCATCAGCGAGACTTATAAGCTGGAGTACGGACATTCAGAAGTGGAGCTGCACTCCGATGCGTTCCAGAAAGATGACCGTATTCTACTGATGGATGACCTGATCGCCACTGGTGGCACCATGCTGGCCGCGGCCAACCTCATTCAGCGCAGCGGTGGTCAGGTGGTTGAGACTGCCACCATTATTGATCTGCCTGAGCTGGGCGGATCGCAGAAAATTCGCGATGCTGGTTACAGTGTATTCGCAGTTTGTTCTTTCAACGAAGACGAGTAATGCCCCATGAGCAGCGATCGCTACCACCAACACTTCTTTGTCTCCTGGGATCAGTTGCACCGTGATGTGCGCACCTTATGCCATCAAATGATCGAGCGTGATTTTAAAGGCATCGTAGCGATTACCCGCGGCGGTTTAATTCCCGCCGCGCTGATTGCTCGGGAGCTTAATATCCGGCTGATCGATACCGTGTGTATTAAAAGCTACGACCATATGGATCAGGGCGGCCTGGATATCATGAAGGGCGTCGATCATGACGGTGAGGGTTGGTTGCTGGTCGATGACTTGGTGGATACTGGCAAAACAGCGCGGGCAGTACGTAAAATGCTGCCTAACGCTCACTTTGTGACTATCTACGCCAAGCCGGATGGTCGCCCCATGGTGGATCAATATCTGACCGAAGTTGCCCAGCAGTGTTGGATTCAGTTCCCCTGGGATATGGGCGTTGCGTATGTTGAGCCGCTTGTTGATCAAATGAAGAGGTAATAATGGCCAATCCACTTCCCGACGATTGGAGTCAGTGGCTGGGTAATGAGTTTCAGGCTGACTATATGTTGGCGCTAAAAGATTTTTTGGCGCAGCAAAAAGCCGCGAAGAAGATCATATATCCCCATTCAACGCAGTGGTTTCGAGCCTTTGAACTGACTCCGTTGAACGAAGTGAAGGTGGTTATTTTAGGCCAGGATCCCTATCACGGGCCCAATCAGGCTCACGGTTTATGCTTTTCCGTGCAGCCCGGTGTACCCGTGCCGCCGTCGCTGGTCAATATCTATAAGGAGTTGGCCACCGATGTTGGTTTTACCCCCGTGCGCCACGGCCATCTGGAAGCATGGGCCAAGCAGGGCGTGTTGTTATTAAACACTTCGCTGACCGTGGAGCAGGGCAATGCGGCATCTCATCGCGGTAAGGGATGGGAGCCCTTCACTGACCGCGCGATTGCAACCGTCAGCCTGCACGCGCCGCCGTGTGTGTTTCTGCTTTGGGGCAGTCATGCGCGCCAGAAGAAGGCGTTAATCGACCAAGGGCGCCATTTAATACTGGAAGCCCCGCACCCATCACCTCTCTCTGCGCATCGGGGCTTTTTTGGTACCCGGCATTTTTCCCAAGCCAATCAATTTCTTCAGGCGCAAGGGCGAGCGCCTATCGAATGGCAATTGCCTGAAACCCCTTAACCTAGTAAGTGGTTGCGGGTAGAATACGCGCAATTTTGAGCCTAGCTAATGCAACCTTGGTTGCCATTCTGAACCCCCTGCAGTGAGGAAGTCCCATGAGTGTTTACGCCATTAACCATCCGCTTGTACAACATAAGCTGGGTCTGATGCGCGAAGTTGACCTGAGCACTAAGAGCTTTCGTGAACTGGCAGGTGAAGTCGCCAAGCTGTTGACCTATGAAGCAACTAAAGGTCTTGAGCTGGAAGATCATGAAATCCAGGGATGGAACGGTGAGCCGATTGCCACGCGCCGATTAAAAGGTAAAAAAGTCACCGTTGTACCTATTCTGCGTGCCGGGCTCGGCATGCTGGAAGGCGTGACGGATCTAATTCCGAGTGCGCGGGTAAGCGTTGTAGGTCTTTATCGCGATGAAGAGACGCTGCAACCGGTACCTTACTTTGCCAAGTTTGCCAACGATATCGAAGAGCGCATGGCGATCGTGATTGATCCCATGTTGGCCACCGGCGGCTCGATGGTGGCTACACTAGACATGCTGCGTGAGCGTGGCTGTGAACATATGAAGGTGATCGTTCTCGTCGCCGCCCCTGAAGGTATCAAACGGGTGCAGGACGCTTACCCCGATATCGAAATTTACACCGCCTCAATCGATGACCGCCTCGATGAAAATGGCTACATCGTCCCTGGGCTAGGTGACGCTGGCGATAAGATTTTCGGAACGCGCTAAGCATCGTTACTGACATTGCCCCTTACGCCCAGCGTCAGGGGCATTTTTTTGTATACCTGCTATCAAATCAATAATCACTAGGAATTCACTTATGCGTGAAGCTGCCAGTCAGGCTGAGTCGTGGCCAAAAGTCATTTTAACCGGCGCACAAATGCTGTTTGTGGCGTTTGGGGCCTTGGTGTTAGTACCGCTTTTGACAGGACTCGACCCAAGCGTTGCGCTGTTCACGGCTGGGGTGGGAACCTTGGTATTTCATGGGGTCACCAGGCAGAGCGTGCCAGTGTTTTTAGCCTCATCGTTTGCTTTTATAGCGCCTATTCAAGGCTCTGTGGCGAGCTTTGGCGTTTCGGCAACCATGGGCGGACTAATGGCAGCGGGGCTGGTCTATGTGGCGATCTCCCAGGCTGTACGCTTAAAAGGCACCGCTTGGCTACATCGCTTGCTGCCCGCTGTGGTGGTGGGGCCGGTGATTATGGTGATTGGCCTGGCGCTGGCGCCGGTGGCAGTAAGCATGGCGACCGGTGAAACCAGCGACAATATCGGCTATGGCGCGGCGATTTTCTTATCAATGACCAGCTTGCTAGTCACACTTGTGTTGGCCGTTTTTGGTCGCGGGCTACTTCGCTTAGTGCCGATCATGGGGGGCATTGTCACCGGTTATTTTTTAGCGTTGTTGATGGGTGTGGTCGACTTTACACCGGTGCATGAGGCGGCGTGGTTATCGATACCCAGTTTTACCGCACCCAGTTTTCACTGGGCTGCCATTCTGTTTATGATTCCGGTCGCGATTGCCCCAGCGGTAGAACACATTGGTGATATGGTGGCCATTGGTTCGGTGACCCGCAAAAACTACCTGGAAAAGCCTGGTCTGCATCGCACTCTGCTAGGCGATGGGCTGGCGACGAGCGTAGCAGCACTGTTCGGCGGGCCGCCGAATACTACTTATTCGGAAGTCACCGGGGCGGTAACGCTCACTCGGGCATTTAATCCCAAGTATATGATTGTTGCCGCGATTATTGCCATTGTGCTGGCGTTTTTGTCCAAGCTGGGTGCGTTGCTGCAGACCATTCCTGGCCCGGTAATGGGCGGTATAATGACGCTGTTGTTTGGCTCCATTGCGGTGGTCGGTATGAACACACTGGTACGTGCAGGGCAGTCGCTGACGGCGCCGCGCAACTTGGTCGTGGTTTCGCTGATACTGGTGTTTGGGATTGGCGGCATGCAGTTTGGCGGTGGCCAGTTTACGCTGCAGGGCGTTAGCCTGGCCGCTTTGGTGGGTATTGCGTTGAACTGGCTATTACCCCGCGAGCAAGAGGGCGAGTAGAGTCATTCTCTAAAACGCTGTGTGAATCGTTAGAATGATAGCGTTTAGTGATCATCAGGAGTTTCGGCGGCATGGAAAACGAACTAACTGCGCCCTTTCCCATACTGGGGATTGCTGCCTGGAGCGGTACCGGAAAAACGACGCTGCTAGAGAAGCTGTTGCCACGATTAGGGGAGCATGGCTTGAGCGTCGCTGTCATCAAGCATGCGCACCACTCGTTTGATGTCGACCAGCCGGGCAAGGATAGCTATAAGCTGCGTAGCGCAGGTGCCGCACCGATACTGGTGGCTTCCCGTCAGCGCTTTGCGCTGATGCAGGAAACTCCTGACCAGGAAGAGCCTGATTTAGCCCAGCTAATTGCCATGATGTTGCCGCACGATCCCGATTTGGTGATTGTCGAAGGCTTCAAAGCTTGGCCGATTCCCAAGCTGGTGCTATACCGCGATGGGATTGGCGATGCGGCTATTTTAACCGGTCGATGGGTTGAGGCAGTCGCGCTCAGTGCACCACCGCCTATCGACCTGGCGGCTTCGGTGGCTCAGTTAGATCTAGACGATAATGAAGCGATTGCACAGTGGGTAGTGACCTGGTTAAGCGCTAAAAACGATACTATGTCTTCAAAATGTATGTCTTCAAAATGTATGTCTTCAAAATGTATGTCTTCAAAACGTATGTCCTCAAAACAGCAATGGTGACAACATGCATCTGACCCACCTCAATACCCGTGGTGAAGCCAATATGGTGGACGTCGGCGATAAGCAGGAAACCCACCGCGAAGCAGTCGCCTCCGGGCGCATTATAATGCAGCCTGAAACGCTGAAATTACTTAGCGATGGTGAACTGCCCAAGGGCGATGTGTTGGCCACCGCGCGTATCGCTGGTATCCAGGCGGCCAAACGTACTCATGAGCTGATTCCTCTCTGTCACTCACTGGCGCTCTCCAAGGTTTCTGTTGAGTTCGATATTGATGTGGCCGAATCCTGCGTTCATGTAACCTCGCTGTGTCGCTTGAATGGACGCACTGGGGTCGAAATGGAAGCCCTTACCGCCGTCTCGGTAGCCTGTTTGACGCTTTACGATATGTGCAAAGCGGTCGATAAAGGTATGCGTATCGAAGCTATACAACTCGACAGCAAGCAAGGTGGTCAGCGTGGTGACTACCAGCGTATGAGCGCCCAGGCGCCGATTGTTACCGGTGACGGCGTAGCCGGAGAAGTCAGCTTGGGCGAGCGCTGCCCTTCACCCTGCGTGCGGGTTAAGTTTTTAGCCGAACTGCGCGAGCGGGTAGGCGAAAGTGAGACCGTCGTGAGTCTCGATCAACTGGCTAGCCGCGACATTGGCGGGTTAAAAGCCGCGTTGGCCGAGCAGGATAGTCGCTTTAAACAACTCACCGACCAGCGTACGCTGTGTGCTATTAATCAGGTCATGGCCAATGACGATGCGTTAGTGACTGATGATGACGAAGTGGCATTTTTCCCGCCAGTAACAGGGGGGTGAGGGTGAATAATAAGCTGGATATTAAAGTAGCGATTCAAGCCGCCCCGTTTTCAATGGACTATGGCTATGACGATGCCTTGGCGGGGCGTAGTGATATTGGCGCGGTGGTGAGTTTTACCGGCTTAGTGCGTGATTTTAATGAATCGCCTGACGTCACGGGGTTAACGCTGGAACACTATCCAGGAATGACCGAGCGTACGCTGACGGAGATTGGTGAACAGGCTTGGCAGCGTTGGTCGCTCCAAGCGGTACGGATTATTCATCGCGTCGGTTACCTGGAGCCAGGTGATCCGATTGTGCGCGTTCTCGTAGCCAGCGCACACCGGCGTGAGGCGTTCGAAGCCTGCGATTTTATTATGGATTACCTGAAAACCCAGGCGCCTTTCTGGAAGAAAGAGCACTCTAGCCAGGGCGAGTATTGGGTCAAAGAGCGTCACTCTGATCAACAAGATGCAGCGCGCTGGGAGTGAGACTGCTGCATTGCTGCGCTTTTCACAATAATGCACAGCTCTAACGATTGACGGCGTTCTCCAGGGGGATGACCTCTGGCATTTCGGCGGCCATAATCTGTAGATGCACATCGGGCAGATGCTGCATATGCTCCGCCAGCCACTGTACCATGCGAGGCTGTAATGCTTGGCGCAAGTCGGCAAGCGTCTCTGCTGCAATCTCCTCAAGCTGATCATCCAGCCAATCATTAAAACTATCTTCATCCAGCGGGCTGGCCCCCGTGGCATCCAGCATCAAACGGCCAATACGCGCCCATCCAGTGTCAGTAGCAGTCACCGGCAGCGCTAAGTATAAGCTGCCGCGACGGGCCTTGTTGGCGTCGTGCACCTCAAGACCAGGGTGGGGTACCACGCTGTTTTGACTGACTATGCAGGGCGGCTGCGGATAGCGCGATTCACAGCGCAGCCCGTGACTGTCAAAGCAGATTAGATCGCCGTTCACCGGCGCCAATGGAGCGCTAATGCCTAGCTGTTTGGCAATAGTCTGATGAGCCTGTTGGTGGCGGGCTTCGCCATGCACCGGTATGAGATGTTTTGGCCTGACCCACTGATACAGCTTGATCAGTTCATCCTGAGCGGGGTGCCCGGTAGCGTGCAGCTCAGGGTGGTTGAACTCGTCGTAGAGGTTGACGCCTAAGTGCGCCAAACGCTTTTTAAGTTGTTCAATGGGGCGTTCATTGCCAGGAATGGCTTTAGCCGAAAAAATAACGTTATCGCCCGGCTGAAGATCCACAAAAGGGTGGCGACCCTGGGCGAGGCGCTGTAGCGCAGCTCGGGGCTCACCCTGGCTGCCGGTGGCGATAATCACCACTTCATCCGGGGGAAGATAGCCTAAGTCATGATTGGGCACCAAAGGCGGTAAATCATCCATATAGCCGAGCCCCCGGGCAACGCTGACCATGCGCTCCATTGAACGGCCCATCAAGCTAATGCGGCGGCCACACTTCTGAGCGGCGCGTCCTATTGCTAACACTCGGGCAAGGTTACTGGCAAAGCAGGAGACCACCACCCGGCCCTGGCATTTGGCGAGGGTTTTTGTCAGGGCGCGGGCGACGTCCCCTTCGCTGCCTGAGTGCCCTGGCATGGGGGCGTTAGTGGAATCGCCCACTACCAAGTCAACCGGGGCAAGGGCCTTGAAGAGGGCTGCACTGATCGGCGTGCCGATAATCGGTTCAGGGTCGAGTTTCCAGTCGCCGGTATGTAAAACGCGATAGCCACCGGCCATCATTATTAGCGCACAGCTTTCGGGAATGGAGTGAGTTAAAAGTAAATAACGCAGCGTGAATGGCCCGCTCTCTAGGGCCTCGCCAGGTTCAATGACATGGATAGCCGCACTGCTAAGCTGATGCTCGGCAAATTTTAGCCGCAACAGGCCTGCCGCTAGCGGGGTGGCGTAAATGGGGCAGTTCCACATCGGCCATAGCCAGGCTACGGCACCAATGTGGTCTTCGTGGCCATGGGTGATAAATAGCGCTTTGGGCACGATCCCTAGTGCTTTCGGCGTATCAAGATTGGGTACCTGCAGCGGCGAGTTAGGAAGATCCTGGCGGATCATCATGCCGCAGTCCACGGCTATCCAGTGATCGTCATAGCCGTATAGCGTTAGATTCATTCCAATCTCACCGCATCCCCCCAGCGGCAACATGCGCAGCGGTGGACGACGACGGGGACGAATTTGAACGCGTGGTGAATGCATCTGTTATGAAAAACCTAAAAAGTAGTGACTTAACTATACGGGAAGGCAGGGGCAGCTAACAATCATCCATGGCCTTCCGATACACTATGCGACCTAAGCCGCTGGTTTGTCATAATTAACTTAGCAATAGGTCAAGAGTAGCTCACATGTCTCATTATTATCGTTTAGTGGTTTCCTGTCCTGACCGGGTGGGTATTGTTGCACGGGTATCGAGCTTTATTGCCCAGCAGGGCGGATCCATTACCGAAGCCAGCCAGCACTCCGATTTAGAAACCGGCTGCTTTTTTATGCGCTACGAAATTCTGGCGGATTCGGTAGGTATGTCGGCGGAAGCGCTGCGCGCGGCGTTTGAACCGGTGGCCAGCGAATTCAATATGCAGTGGTCACTGGTGGATACCCAGCAGCGTAGGCGAGTAGTGCTGATGGTGTCGCGGGAGTCACACTGCTTGGTAGATCTACTTTACCGCTGGCAGGCGGGGGAGCTGGATTGCGATATTGTCGGGGTTATCTCCAACCATGATGATATGCGTTCGCTGACGGAGTGGTACGGCATTCCTTATCACCATGTAGCGGTCGACCCCGACAATAAGCAAGCATCGTTTGCCAAAGTTCAGGCCGAAATCGACAGTGCCCGTGCCGACTGCGTGGTGCTGGCGCGCTATATGCAAATACTGCCCCCTGAGCTGTGCGCGCGCTATGCGGGGCGAGTGATTAACATTCACCACAGCTTTTTGCCCTCTTTTGCCGGGGCTAAGCCCTACCACCAGGCCTACCAGCGGGGCGTTAAGCTGATTGGCGCTACCTGCCACTATGTGACCGAGGAACTCGATGCAGGCCCCATCATCGAACAGGATATCCATCGCGTTAGCCACTGTCATACGCCCACTGACTTAGTACGTTTTGGTCGTGACGTTGAGAAAGCAGTGTTGGCGAGAGGTTTACGTTGGCACTTAGAGGATCGCGTGTTGGTGCACGGCAACAAGACAGTGGTATTTAGCTAAGTACTCTATAACGCCCATCAACCTGAGAGGCCGCCATGTCATTCGCGCAAAGTGTATTAGCGCCCTGGGCGCTGCTGCTCACCTGGCTACTCTCGTTAGCAGTGATCGCATGGGCGCTTTGGGGGCGGCCCTGGCGGGTGTTGATAAGGGATTCAGCGCTTCAGCACCGCTGGCTGGGTGCTACGCTGGCGGTGATGCTGATGTGGCAGCTTCGTGCCCAGACGGTTGATTGGCTAACGCTGCACCTTGTCTTTACGGTATTGATGACACTCGTTTTTAAAGCGCCATTAGCGCTGATTAGCAACGTGCTGATCAATATCGCCATGGTGATGATTGGCCATAATGAGTGGATGTTGCTGGGGGCAAATGTGCTGGTTACCGGGATAGTCCCGGCGGCCGTTATTGGCACGGTATGGCGGCTGGTAGATCGCTGCCTGCCGGATAACTTGATGGTCTTTCTGTTTGCCTGCGGTTTTTTTGGCGCGGCACTGGCAACGCTGGGAGGAGGGCTGGCGGCGGTAGTGCTGATTATCGTCGCAGGGACTGATCCTGAGGCGATCTATCTCGCCCAGGAGTATGCGCGTTTCTTACCTCTGCTAATGCCTTCAGAGGCATTTATTACTGGCATGCTGCTGAGCATCCTGTTGGTCTATCACCCAAATTGGGTGGCCACCTTCAATGACCACCGCTATATCGACCTGCAGTAGCGGATTTATTAGCCGAGTGCCTGGCCGTTGCCGCCACGAATTACGCCGACTCCAACGCCTTCGATATCGAGCGCTTGAGAGCGCAGGTCGATTTCAATGGGCGCAAAATCAGGGTTCTCTGCAAACAGCGTCACTTGGTGCCCCTGGCGTTTGAAGCGTTTTACCGTTACTTCATCGTCCAGGCGGGCAACCACGATCTGACCATCGCGAACCCGGTCGGTGCGATGAACCGCCAGTAAATCACCTTCCAAAATGCCAATATCCTTCATGGAAAGGCCGCGTACGCGCAGCAGATAGTCAGCTTTGGGAGTGAAGTACTCGGCTGGTAGCGGGCAGTAGCGATCAATATGTTCGGCGGCCAAAATGGGGCTGCCAGCGGCTACTTCCCCGATCACGGGCAGGCCAGTGGGTGGGGCTTCCACGTTGGCTGTGGGTAAGGCGGTGACTGCGCTATCCAGGATTTCTTGAGGTTCCTGGTTGGGCAGGCGGATGCCGCGAGAGGTGTTGCGGATAATGCGAATAACGCCTTTGCGTTCCAGCGCGCGCAGATGCTCTTCAGCCGCATTGGGTGAGCGGAAGCCAAGTGCTTTGGCAATCTCGGCGCGGGTAGGAGGGTAGCCAAATTCGCCCATGGTCTTAACGATAAAATCGAACACGTGCTGTTGGCGAGCGGTTAGCGGACGCGACATCCCAGACTCCATAAATAGTGGATAGATAGTAACAAGTTAAATGTCGACTTAATCAATAAGTGTTTAAGTATACAGTATGTTCCTCTGTCCAGTATATGGCTTGTTAGTGCCTATCGACTATGTCTATGCAATTTTCCTAATCGTTTGAAACTAAGTTTCTTCTTATTTAATACGTCACATTTTGTCAATAAATCAAGCGTTGAGCCCGCCTACGTTATGGCATAGTATTTTGCTATGTTTTAAACACCTGTTTCCCTGGAGAGCGACATGGCTCAATCTGATACGGTGACCCGTATACTCGACACCGCCGAGGTGCTGTTTGCAGAGCGGGGTTTTGCTGAAACTTCGCTGCGCAACATCACTAGCAAAGCGCGGGTTAACTTAGCCGCTGTTAATTACCATTTTGGTTCCAAAAAAGCCTTGATTCAGGCCGTTTTTGCCCGCTACCTGGATCCGTTTAGCCAGCGCTTTCATACTGCGCTAGATGAGCTCGAGGGCCAACACGCTGGGCGCGTTATCCCCTTGGAAACACTGCTCGAGACCATGGCAACTACCGTTCTTGCGGTGCCCGCCGAGCGCAATAGTTTGAAAGTGTTTATGCGCCTGCTGGGCCTTGCCTACAGTCAGGCACAGGGACATCTAAGACGTTATATCCAGGAAGAGTATGGCGATGTGTTTACACGCTTCACCGAGCTTGTGCGCAAAGCAACGCCGGATCTACCTGACGCCGAGCGTTTTTGGCGGCTACACTTTGTGCTCGGCACGGTAATATTTACCCTGTCTGGCCTCGATGCGCTTCGCGATATCGCGGAGAAGGATTACCACGAACAGGTCTCTGTGCGTGATTTGGTCAGGCGATTGCTCCCGGTAGTGGTGGCTGCTATGAATGCGCCGTTACCCATAGCCCTTGACGGTGCCAAGCCAGAAGAAGGAAAACATGCGAACTCCTACGCTAGCTGAGCTACCTCCAACGGAACATATTTGGCTGGAGATAGATACTACCGAACAGTTGCTGCGCTGTTGGCGAGGGCCAAAAGTGCTCCATGAGTGTTCTATTTCATCCGGTGCCGCCGGAAGCGGGGAACGCAATGGCAGTGGTAAAACCCCCCGCGGGTGGCACTATGTGCGCGCGGCCATTGGTGGTGATATGCCCGAAAATGCGGTGTTTCGAGGTCGCCGCTGGACGGGCGAGACATTTTCGCCCGAACTCGCCGAAGATCATCCAGAGCGTGACTGGATTCTGACCCGCATACTGTGGCTGTGTGGCTTGGAAAAGGGCGTAAACCGCGGTGGTCAGGTGGACTCGCAACGGCGCTATATTTACCTGCACGGGACGCCGCCTGACGAGCCCATAGGCGTTGCTGCGTCCCACGGCTGTATTCGTTTACGCAATAGTGATTTGCTCTATATCTTTTCGTTAGCGTTGCCGGGTACCCCTGTTTGGTTGCACGGTGGCCGCCAATCCTTTGATTGATCAGATTTTGACACCGCTAGACGATCGTCTAGAATCATCGCCCCTTTTCATGGACCTATCACGATGACTCAACCGTTAGGCCCGGTCATGCTTGACCTTGAAGGCCCAAAATTGACGGCTGCAGAAAAACGCTTGCTGCTAGAACCGACGGTAGGGGGCGTAATTTTGTTTGCCCGCAACGTTGAAAATGGCTATCAGGTTCGCAAGCTCTGCAGCGATATTCGCCGTGTGCGTGCTGATTTACTGCTTGCCGTGGATCAAGAAGGTGGCCGCGTTCAGCGCATAAAAGAGGGGTTAACACGCCTGCCTGCCATGGCGCGTATCGGCGATTGTTACCACGCTACCCTAGGAGAGGGGCTGGCGTTAGCCAAAGATGCCGGCTGGCTATTGGGGATGGAGATGGCTGCCTGCGGTCTGGATCTGAGCTTCGCCCCTGTATTAGATGTTGAGAGCGGCCTATCCAGCGTTATTGGCGATCGTAGTTTTAGCAGTGACCCACAGCACGTAGCCCAGCTAGGCAATGCATTTATTCAGGGGCTTCACGATGCAGGCATGGCCGCTGTGGGTAAGCACTTCCCAGGCCACGGTGGGGTCGCAGCGGACTCGCACGTTGCGTTACCGATAGACGATCGCCCACTAGAAGTGATTAAGCAGCACGATCTTGTGCCCTTTACCCAGTTAGCTTCACAGTTAGATGGGATTATGCCTGCACACGTTATTTATAGTGCTTTTGATACGCGCCCAGCAGGCTTTTCACCCAACTGGTTGGGCATGCTGCGGGAGTCGCTAGGCTTCAAAGGCTGCATTTTTTCAGATGACCTGAGTATGGCAGGCGCCCACGAGGCGGGTGACCCCAAAGCGCGTGCCCAGGCAGCGCTGGCAGCAGGCTGCGATATGCTGCTGGTATGTAATGACCGAGCTTCCGCGCTTGAAGTGATGGAGGCATGCCAAGGAATCAATTCTAAGCGCCCCGCTAAACTGCGCTATAGCCGTGCGCGACCTGATCTTGACGCGCTGAGCGCATTGGGTCGATGGCGTCGTACCCACGCTAAATTGGAAGCGCTAGCGGATAAGCCGAAACCCAGCGCTGAATAAATCTCTTATTTAAATAAATCAAGTCTTTAACCCGCCGTGGAGTTGGTAGATGTCAAAGTTGGATAAAGAAGCATTAGAGTCGTTGGACTCAATGCGCGAGTTGATGGATAACGCCGACTGCCTAATTTCTCAACCAGAGGTAGAGCGGGCGCTAGATCGTATGGCGGAAGAGATTACTCGGGATTTAGGCGATAAACTGCCAGTTTTTTACTGTGTGATGAATGGGGGGTTGATTACCACCGGGCATCTGCTTACCCGCTTGGGCTTTCCGTTGGAAGTGGATTATCTGCATGCCACTCGCTACCGCAACGAGCTGCGCGGCGGCGAACTGTTTTGGCGCGTTTCGCCCGAAGTGCCCATGGCGGGCCGTCACGTAGTGATTGTTGACGATATCCTGGATGAGGGTGCGACGCTGGCGGCCATTTTGGCATACTGCGAAGAGGCCCAGGCCGCCAGCGTTACCACAGCGGTGCTGGTCGATAAACAGCACAACCGCAAAGCAGTGCCTGGGTTGAAAGCCGACTATTGTAGCCTGGAAGTCGCCGACCGCTATGTGTTTGGCTTTGGTATGGATTACAAAGGCTACTGGCGCAACGCGCCGGGAATTTTTGCCCCCAAAGGCATGTAATTCACTGGGGGCTTGCGTAGTTTTGCATTAGCGGGGCGAGAAACGCCTCGCTAAGCCAGTTTCGGCAATCATCCGCGTCGAAATCTCCTCCACCGAGAAGCGCGTCGCATCGATGAAGGGAATGTGCATGGTGCGGTAGAGCGACTCGGCCTGTTCCACTTCTTGTAGGCACTGATCCATCGAGCTATAGCGGCTATTGGGGCGTCTCTCGTTGCGAATCGCCGACAAGCGTCGCGCATCGATGGTTAACCCAAACAGCTTTTGCCGATGGGGCGCGAGCGCTTTGGGTAGCTTCAGAATGCCATCTTCGTCTAAATCGTCTTCCGTCAGCGGATAGTTAGCCGCCCGAATGCCAAACTGCAGCGCCAGATAAAGCGAGGTAGGTGTTTTGCCGCAGCGCGAGACGCCAACCAGAATGATATCCGCTTTATCGTATTGGTGGGTGCGTGCACCGTCATCATTATCCAGCGCGAAGTGGACGGAGTGGATACGATCCATATAGACATCATCGCTGCCTATCGAGTGAGTGCGCCCAACGCTGTAGGAGGAGTGGGTCTCTAGTTCTTGCTCCAAGGGCTCCAGAAAGGTTGAAAAAATATCGACCTTAAAGCCGGACGCCTTACGAATAACGTCGCGTATTTGTTGATCCACAATAGTGTCAATGATAATGGGGCGATGACCATCCCGGTTGGCTGTCGACTCAATAATCGCTGCTAACGCCTGCGCTTTTTCCAACGTATCGATATAGGGCTTGGTCTGCATATCGATCTCAACATCGCTGAACTGGGCCAGCAAGCTACGCCCTAAACTCTCTGCCGTGATCCCCGTTCCATCTGAAATAAAAAAAGCCGTACGTTTCATAACGAAATCCACTGATGAGTGATGCGTCTATTGTGTGCCGAGCCGTTTGCCAGCACAACGTGTCAGCATTGGGTGTTTTGGCGGGCTCAAATGTATCTGACTACATAAATAGCCTAAAAAGCTCTGCTGTTGTAAAAATCCTCCACTCTCTTCGCTATTAGACCAATGGCGAATATATTGGCGCGGTGCTAGGGTGTCTCAATCAATTATCCATGATCGTCAAGGTCATGCAGATATCTATGAGCGAGGGGGTTACGTGGAAGAGTACATTCTGTGGTTCGATCAGCTGGGTATGGCGGACGTCGAACGCGTAGGTGGTAAAAACGCCTCGCTGGGTGAAATGATTTCTAACCTGTCTGGTGCTGGCGTGACGGTTCCTGGCGGTTTTGCTACCACCGCCCACGCTTATCGTGAATTTCTCTCCCACGAAGGATTAAACGAGCGCATTAATGCCACTCTGGCTCGTCTGGACGTCGATGACGTTAAAGCGCTGGCTGAGGCGGGTCGCAATATACGCCAATGGATCATCGATACGCCGCTACCACCTACCTTTGAAGCGGCCTTGCGCGATGCCTACGGCCAGCTGCAGCAACAGCATCCGCAACTGAAAGTAGCCGTACGCAGCTCAGCTACCGCCGAAGACTTACCCGATGCCTCCTTTGCGGGTCAGCAGGAAACCTTCCTGAATATCGAAGGCTTCGACAATATCAAGCGTGCAGTGCACGAGGTTTTTGCTTCGCTGTTTAACGATCGTGCGATCTCCTACCGAGTGCACCGCGGTTACGCCCACGAAAATGTCGCCTTGTCGGCAGGCGTACAGAAAATGGTGCGCTCAGAGACCGGTGCGGCAGGCGTTATGTTCACCCTAGACACCGAATCCGGCTTTAAAGACGCCGTTTTTGTCACTGGCTCCTGGGGCTTGGGCGAAACCGTGGTGCAGGGTGCAGTCAATCCCGACGAGTTCTATGTGCACAAGCCGACCCTGGCGGCGGGCCGCCCGGCGGTGCTGCGCCGTAATTTAGGTTCCAAGCTGATCAAGATGGTTTATGGGCAGGATGCCAGTGCCGGTAAATCGGTTGAAACCGTCGATGTGCCCCATAACGACCGCAGTCGCTTCTGTATCAACGATCAGCAAGTGATGGATCTAGCCTGTCAGGCGATGACTATCGAGCAGCACTACCAGCGGCCCATGGATATAGAGTGGGCGTTGGATGGCGATGATGGTCAACTTTACATCGTCCAGGCGCGTCCTGAAACGGTGGTCTCCCAGCAAGAGGGTGGCAAACTCGAGCGCTTCCAGCTACGTGAAATGGGCCGTATGCTAATAACCGGCCGAGCGATTGGTCAACGCATAGGCCGGGGCACCGTCAAGGTCGTGCTAAGCCCTGATGACATGGACAAGATCCATGATGGCGATATCCTGGTCACCGATATGACCGACCCGGATTGGGAGCCGATCATGAAACGTGCTTCTGCGATCGTCACCAATCGCGGTGGGCGTACCTGTCATGCGGCGATTATCGCCCGTGAGTTGGGTATTCCCGCTGTCGTTGGCTGTGGTGATGCGACTACCCAGTTAAAAGAGGGTATCGACGTCACGGTTTCTTGTGCGGAAGGCGACACCGGCAATGTGTATGAAGGTTTGTTGGAGTTTGACTGCAAAGTCTCCAGCGTCGATGCGATGCCGGAAATACCCTTTAAAATTATGATGAATGTGGGCAACCCTGATCGCGCCTTTGGTTTTGCCAGTCTGCCTCACGCAGGCGTGGGTTTAGCGCGTTTGGAATTTATCATTAACCGCATGATCGGCGTCCACCCTAAAGCGCTGTTGGAGTACGACACGCTGCCGGTTGATTTACAGCAGGTGATCGATTTACGTACTGCGGGTTACACCGACCCGGTCAGCTTCTATGTCGATAAACTAGTTGAAGGTATCTCCACGCTAGCGGCAGCGTTCCATCCCCAGCGCGTTATCGTGCGGCTGTCCGACTTTAAATCCAACGAATACGAAAACCTGATTGGCGGCAAACTCTATGAGCCGGGTGAAGAGAACCCCATGCTCGGTTTCCGGGGCGCATCGCGCTACATTTCAGAGGCGTTCAGGCCCTGTTTTGAACTCGAGTGCCGAGCGCTCAAGCGAGTGCGTGAAGAGATGGGGTTCGAGAATGTCGAAATCATGGTGCCCTTTGTGCGTACCACCGACGAAGCACGTGAGGTGGTAGAGCTATTGGCGGCTAATGGCCTCGAACGTGGCGGCCCCACAGGGCTTAAAGTGATTATGATGTGCGAGCTTCCAGCGAACGCACTGCTGGCCGATGAGTTCCTTGAGTATTTTGATGGTTTCTCGATTGGCTCAAACGACCTGACCCAGTTAACGTTAGGTTTGGATCGTGATTCCGGCATCGTGGCGCATCTGTTTGACGAGCGTAATGGGGCGGTTAAAAAGCTCCTGGCCATGTCCATTCAAGCCTGTAAGGCGAAGGGTAAATATGTCGGTATCTGCGGGCAGGGACCGTCAGACCATCCCGATCTGGCTAAATGGTTGATGGAGCAGGGTATCGATTCTGTATCACTCAACCCTGATGCGGTGCTGGAAACATGGTTTATGCTGGCAGGGCAGAAAATCGAGTAGTTACATTTATTTTAACTAATTTATGCCCGGCCATTGTGCCGGGCGTTGTTGTTTTTATAGGCTACCCTTTTGGAGTGGTTTTTATTTGTCGCGGAGAGCGCTGAGATGTCACCAAAATCAGTTAAGTTTGCGCTACCTGTTCTGCTGGTAGCGCCGTTATATAGCTGGGGGTTTAGCTATGAGACACCCTCCATTTCTCCTGAGAGCGAATCGGGCTATGAAGAGAAGCCCGGCTGGGAAGCTGAGTCGTTTGCGGTGGCTGCAGCTAACCCGCTCGCCACCGATGCCGGTTACCAAGTACTTAAAGCCGGTGGTAACGCCATTGATGCGGCCATTGCGGTGCAGATGGTGTTGAACCTGGTTGAGCCTCAATCCAGTGGTATTGGTGGCGGTGCTTTTTTGATGCACTTCGATGGCGATGAAGTGCGTGCCTACGATGGTCGTGAAACCGCTCCCCAAGGCGTTAATGGTGAGCTGTTTATGCAGGATGGCGAGCCACTGGCGTTTAATGAAGCAGTGGTTAGCGGCCTCTCAGTGGGAGTGCCAGGCACGCTGCGTATGCTTGAGAAAGCCCACGCTGAGCACGGTGAGCTGGCCTGGGAAGAGCTGTTTATCCCGGCAATCACTTTGGCCGAGGAGGGCTTTGAGGTTAGCAATCGGTTGCATACCAGCTTGGCTGGTGATGAGTTCCTACGCCAAGACCCGCTAGCGAGCCAGTTTTATTATGATTCAGAAGGTCAGCCAATTGCGGTTGGTGAAACGCTCAAAAACCCAGCCTTGGCAGCCGTTCTTCGCCGCGTCGCTGAGCAAGGCAGCGCCGCCTTGCACGAAGGAGCCGTGGCACAAGACATCGTTGAGCGCGTTCAGAACCACCCTGAGCGCCCTGGTGGTTTGACGATTGAGGACATGAACGGCTATGAAGCGCTTACTCGTAAGCCGCTGTGTACGCCTTGGCAACAGTGGGAAGTATGCGGTTTCCCACCACCCTCATCGGGTCATCTGACCGTGATGCAGATTTTAGGCATGCTTGATCAGCAGCCACTGCTTGAAGCCCCGTTAGACAGTGGTGCTGCAAGCAGTGGATGGCTGCATCAATTCTTGGAAGCCTCACGCCTGGCCTTTGCGGACCGTGGCCGTTACATCGCCGATCCTGACTTTGTCGAGGCGCCGGGAGGCGACTGGTCACTGATGCTAGCCCCGGAATACTTGGAGCAGCGCAGTGCACTTATCGAAGATATGAGCATGGGCGACAGCGCTGAACCGGGTAACCCAGGAGAGCTTGACGTGAGCTGGGCTAGCCAGCCCGAACAGCCCGAGTACGGTACTAGCCATATCAGTATTGTCGATGAGGAGGGCAACGCAGTGGCTATAACCACCACCATTGAGCAGGCGTTTGGTTCGCGGATTATGTCCGATGGTGGCACGGGCTTAGCGGGTGGTTTCCTGCTCAATAACGAGCTCACCGATTTTTCATTTACACCTGAAGTGGATGGCGAGCCCGTAGCTAACCGGGTAGAGCCCGGTAAGCGTCCTCGCTCCAGCATGAGCCCGACCCTGGTATTTGATCAAGAAACTGGCGAGCTAGTAGCCAGCTTGGGCTCACCAGGTGGCGCCGCCATTATTCATTACACCGCCCGCACATTAGTCGCACTGCGCGACTGGGGGTTAAGCGCTCAAGAGGCGCTCAACCTTCCCCATGCTATTACTTTGGGTGGGGATGTTTATGTGGAAGAGGGGCGTTTTCCTGAGGCAACCATCGAATCACTGCGTGAGCGTGGTCATACGGTCAGCGAGCGGGAGCTAACCAGCGGCCTTCAGGCCATTATGCGCCTTGAAGATGGCACTCTGTTTGGTGGCGCTGACCCTCGGCGCGAAGGGGTGGTAATGGGCGATTAGACCAACCTCTATTGGCGAAGCCAGTTGCGCAGCTTCACTAGCATTAGCGCACCGTCGCTTAAGTCGCGGCGGACTTGAATAAGCTCGGTTAAACGATCTGGGTAGTCGGTGATAATCGCATCGACCCCCAGATCAATCAGTGTTGACATGCGAGCTCGGTCATTGACGGTCCAGGCGTGTATTTCGTAACCATATAGTCGCGCTAAGCGAATTTCCCCTTCCGTGATGCGATTATGGCGTAGCCCAAGGGCATCAAAGTCACGCCGGTTTAGCGTGCCGGGCAGAATAAGCTGAGCCAATAAAGTAACGCGCAGTGCTGGCGCCCGCTGATCCAAATATTTTAGTAATGATGGTGACATGGTAGCCATGCGCATATCCATTAGCGCATTGGGAAAACCGCACGCTGTATAGCCGTCGAAGGCGCTTTGTTGGGTCGCCCAGCAGCGATAGCGCACGTCACTCTCTGCATTCAAAGCCTCGATAACGGCATCGGCTAACGCCTGTTCTTGCCCCGGCAGAGGCTTGATGTCGATCATTAAGCCGGCTTTTCCGCGCACTCTTTGTAGCGCTTCATCCAAGCCTGGAATGTTCTCACCTTGATAAGCATCACCAAACCAGCTTCCTACATCGAATTGGCTGAGTTGTTCTCTGGTTAGCTCGCCAAACTCACGGTTGTCGCCAGTTAGCCGCGCCATGCTGCGATCGTGGTAAAGCATAACCTGTTGGTCACGGCTCAAACGTACGTCTATTTCGATATAGTCGGCGCCATCAAGCAGTGACTGCTCTAGCGCGGCAAGGGTATTTTCGGGTGCCACCATGGAGCTTCCACGGTGGGCAATCACCGCGACGTTGTCACGTATCTCAAAGCTATTGAGTATCCACCATGCTTGAAGGCCGGCAAAGATGAGTACGCTAAGCTCTACCGCCCAGGCCAGTTTGCCTGCATTAATATCCTCAGGTGGCGGTGCGGGGCGAGCTTCTCGGTGGGCCAGCTGCATATAGAGGCAGGCGGAAAGCAGCGCATTGGTGGCAATACCGATGAAGGTAATGGCTAGGGTGATCAGCACATAGCCGAGTAAGTAGGCCAGCATGGCTGGGATGAGCACGGCATTATGCTCAGGCAGCCACCACAGAAGTGGCGTGAATAGGCGGTCAAAGAGCAGTGTCACCAGTAGCGGCAGGCTAACAATGACGACCAATAGCAGAAGTACCGCAGCGCCAATGGACCGGCGCCAGCCGCGGGTTAAGCTAACGCTTCGTTTAAGTGCCTGCCAGGGGTTACAGCTTTCCAACGCAACGAGGGGGAGCGCCAATAGCCAGCGCAGATAGAGCCATGACGCTGCCCATACCCAGGCAATAATCAGCGGCAGCGCGCACGCTATGAAATACCACAGTGCAGGGGGACGCACGCGCTGAAGATAGTAAGGGTCTATACCACTCAGCCAGACATCGTAAAGCCACGCGAGCCCAGCCATAAAGGGCGCGAGCAGTAGTAAGTGGGTGCCTACCTGGAGTATGACAAGACCCGCCAGGGCAGGTAGCCGACGGGTGCTTAGCCAGAGCGCTTCCAGGGCCAGCCGATAGTGGTTATCACGGGGCCTGACGGCGACCTGCAGCATGCCAGCCTGCTGCCAGTAAATAATCAAAAAAGCGAACCCAAGCCCTACCAACATGCCTACCAAACCTAGCGGGCTAAACAGTAGCGCGATCAACTCATCGTTGGTGACTACAGTACGGTTGAGTTGGGCAAGCAGCCAGCGTGTCATCCAGGTGATCGCAGGCAGCAGCAAGGCTGAGGCAAGCAGGGTGAAGAACAGGTGATAAGCGATCAGTGGGCGAAGATGATCGCGCAACGTGCGTAGTAAGGCAGAGCCAAGGTAGGTCAAAGGCTGCATCGTCATTAAACGGTAAGAATGAGCCACCAGGGTGGCAGTAACCGCCACACCTGGCAAGGGGCTCTTTTAAGACAAATTTAATGACTTCGGAGGTCGTTGTTAGGAAAGTGGCAGCTCTTGCTCGGCAACAATAATGCCGTTGTTATCTGCATACAGCCACTGGCCGGGCTGAAGAGTAACACCGGCAAAGGTGACGTCAATATCGCGCTGTCCTTCGCCGCGTTTTTCGCTTTTGCGCGGATGGCTGCCTAGCGCCTGAACGCCAATCGGCAGGGCGGCGAGTATATCCACATCGCGCACGCAGCCGTACATAACGACCCCCGCCCAGCCATTGGCGACGGCCTGCTCGGCGAGCATATCCCCCAGCATGGCGCAGCGGTGCGAACCACCCGCATCCACCACCAGCACCGCGCCGTTACCCGGCTCGGTAACGGCCTGTTTTACCATGGAGTTATCTTCAAAGCATTTGATTGTACGAATAGGGCCATAGAAAGCTTCAAGCCCGCCAAAATTGGCAAACAGCGGGTCAAGCACCGCAATCTCTGGGTGCGCATCGCAGAGATCGGGCGTCACTATATCAATCGAATTCGTCATCACAAGCTCCTATAGGGTAAACACTGTTGGATTACCGATCAGTTTTGAAAGGTAGAGCATAAAAAAACGCCCCGCCCTGTAAAACAGTGGCGGGACGTTCGGTCATCGACTCAGAAAATGCAACAGGTTACATTTTCTGCGATGGTGCGAGCATCGGCGATGGGGCGGTCTATCTCAAGTACTTAACAAGCGTTAGGCTTCTTGAGCGACCGGAATCACGTTTGAGGCTATCTTTTGATACTCCTCAATCTCGTGAAAGTTCATATAACGATAAATCTCGCCCGCCATAGCGTCAAACTCACTCATATAGCGTTGATACTCTTCAACGCTGGGTAGGCGTCCTTCTACTGCGGCAACGGCCGCCAGTTCCGCAGAGGCGAGGTACACATTGGCACCGTCACCCAAACGGTTCGGGAAGTTACGTGTAGACGTAGACACCACGGTGCTCTTAGCGGCAACGCGGGCCTGGTTACCCATACACAATGAACAACCCGGCATTTCCATGCGGGCACCAGCACGGCCGTAAATACCGTAGTAGCCCTCTTCGGTCAGCTGATGCTGATCCATTTTCGTCGGTGGTGCCAGCCACAGCCGGGTTTTTAAACTACCGGCAGGCTGCTTTTCAAGCAGTTTGCCAGCGGCCCGAAAGTGGCCGATGTTGGTCATGCATGAACCGATAAAGACTTCGTCGATTTTCTGGCCCGCGACTTCAGATAGTAGGCGCGCATCGTCCGGGTCATTCGGCGCACAGAGAACTGGTTCTTTAATTTCAGCCAGATCAATTTCGATAACTTCAGTGTACTCGGCATCCTGGTCGGCACGCATCAAGCTGGGGTTGGCCAGCCATGCTTCCATGCCTTCAATGCGACGGCTGATGGTGCGCTCGTCGCCGTAACCGTTGCCCATCATCCACTTCAACAGGGTGATGTTGGACTTGAGGTACTCAGTAACGCTCTCTTCTGACAGGGTAATGGTACAGCCAGCGGCAGAGCGCTCGGCGGACGCATCAGAAAGCTCGAAGGCTTGCTCTACGGTCAGATCTTCCAGACCTTCAATTTCCAACACCCGCCCAGAGAAGGCGTTTTTCTTGTTGGATTTATCAACGGTCAGCAAGCCTTGCTTGATGGCGTAGAGCGGAATAGCGTGAACCAAATCGCGTAGCGTAACGCCAGGCTGGCGCTTGCCCTTGAAGCGAACCAGTACCGACTCCGGCATGTCCAGCGGCATAACGCCGGTGGCAGCGGCAAACGCTACCAGGCCTGAACCGGCCGGGAATGAGATGCCAAGCGGGAAACGGGTGTGCGAGTCACCGCCGGTACCCACGGTATCAGGCAGCAGCATGCGGTTGAGCCAGCTGTGAATGATGCCGTCACCGGGGCGCAGCGAAACGCCGCCACGGTTCATAATGAAGTCGGGTAGGGTGTGGTGAGTGTCCACATCTACGGGCTTCGGGTAAGCCGCGGTGTGGCAGAACGACTGCATGACCAGGTCGGCTTGGAAGCCCAAGCAGGCAAGGTCTTTCAGCTCATCACGGGTCATCGGGCCGGTGGTGTCTTGTGAGCCAACGGTGGTCATCTTGGGCTCGCAGTACATGCCGGGGCGAACGCCCTCCAGACCACACGCTTTACCGACCATTTTCTGCGCTAAAGTGAAGCCTTTAGCGGTATCTTTAGGCTGATCGGGTAGGCGGAAAACTTCAGAGGTGGGAAGGCCTAGCGACTCACGTGCCTTACCAGTCAAACCACGGCCAATGATCAGGGGAATACGGCCGCCAGCGCGTACTTCATCCAGAATCAGCTGCGTTTTAAGCTCGAAGGTGGTGATAACGTCATCGCTATCGTGTTTGCACACTTTACCTGCGTAGGGGTAAACATCGATGACATCGCCCATGTTCAGGTTGGTGACGTCCATTTCAACCGGCAAGGCGCCCGAATCTTCCATGGTGTTAAAGAAGATAGGCGCGATTTTGCTACCAAAGCAGAAACCTCCAGCGCGCTTATTGGGTGCGTAGGGGATGTCGTCGCCGAAGAACCACAGTACCGAGTTAGTGGCTGACTTACGCGATGAACCGGTGCCGACCACGTCGCCTACATAAACGACCGGAAAGCCTTTGGCTTTAACGTCTTCGATCTGTTTGAGCGGGCCAGTGGTACCTGGAACCACTGGCTCAATGCCGTCGCGCTCGTTTTTGAGCATGGCGTTGGCATGGAGCGGAATATCCGGGCGTGACCAGGCATCCGGCGCGGGAGACAGGTCATCGGTATTGGTTTCGCCCGGGACTTTAAACACGCTCAAGGTGATTTTTTCAGCTAGTGCCGACTTAGACAGGAACCACTCGGCGTCTGCCCAGGACTGAATAACCTCTTTAGCGACGCTGTTGCCGTTCTTGGCGCGGCTTTCCACATCATGGAAGGCGTCGAACATCAACAGTGTGTGCTTGAGCTGCTCGCCTGCTTCGCGGGCAAGCTCCTCGTTATCGAGTAGTTCTACCATTGAAACTATGTTATAGCCACCCTGCATGGTACCCAGTAGCTTGACGGCGTGAATCTTGTCGATCAGCGGAGAGCTTGCTTGACCTTTCGCAATGGCGGTGAGAAAGCCTGCTTTTACATAAGCTGCCTCGTCAACGCCCGGCGGAACGCGGTTGGTGATTAAGTCGAGGATAAACTCCTCTTCACCGGCCGGTGGCGTCTTCAGTAGCTCAACCAGTGAAGCTACTTGTTCGGCGTTTAGGGGTTTGGGCGGGACGCCCTCAGCTGCACGTTCCTCGACATGTTGGCGGTAAGCTTCAAGCACGTTGGGGCCCTCTCATTCACGTTTCATTTACTTTATGGTGATGGCCTGCACGGTGCACGGTGGTGGCCGCGCAGTGGTGTAGAGTGGGGCCGATCACATATGACATACGCTCGACAAACAGCGTGTGGTTGGATGGCTGAGATTCTACGGCAAACTGTCGACAATGTTAAGCTGGCAAGCAAAGACCGCTCTTGTACTTTATGTTGATACCTTGATCTAAACGGATCAAAAAAACGCTTTTTATTAGCCTATTGGCGTAAAAGCAGGAAAGTTTTCCCCATTTACGGGCTAACCACAGGTTGTGCAGGTGTGATTGTCGTTACAGCGCGTTACCATAGTCCCCACTTTATAACCTGAGCGCTATCTAACTACTGTGGTACTTACGTAAGCGAGCTGATTAAAAGTGTGTGGAGCATTTTTAAGCGCGCAACTACATTAGTAATAAGCGATTCAGGGTATGAAGAACGCAATTCAACAGGGAACTGTAAGCGCCTTGGGCGCTTATATGTTGTACAATAGTGAGATATAAGCTCGGTAATGGTGTTATGTTGATACAACCCGGTACACTTCCGCCCTCTAAACAAAAGAATGCCTTACAAACGGCTGATCATGCGGTGAAAGCGGATGATCAGCTGCCGGAAAGTTTGCACCAGTTTTTGGCCTGTGCAACGCCCGATGCGTGGCTGGAATGGGCGTTAGAGAATCCTGAAACGCTGTTGGTCGACCACGCTCAGTGTGAAAAAAAAGCCGCTTCCACCGCCATGAGTTTGCTCTATCGCTACGTCGATCAGCCACTTCTGCTAAGCAAAATGTCGCAATTGGCTCGCGAAGAGTTGCTGCATTTCGAGCAAGTGGTTGCGCTCATGGAGGCGCGTGGGGTGACCTACCAGCACTTGACCGCTTCACGCTACGCGGAAGGCCTTAGGCGACACCTGCGCAGCAATGATCCCGAACGGTTAATTGATGTGCTCATCATTGGCGCTCTTATCGAAGCGCGTAGCTGCGAACGATTTGCTGGCTTGATTCCGTATTTAGACGAAGAGCTCGCCAAGTTTTATCGCACCCTGGTGAAGTCAGAAGGTCGTCACTTTGAGGACTACCTATTACTGGCTCGCCAGCAGACATCGGGCTCTATTGATGAGCGGATCGCTTTTTTTGTAGCGCGTGAAGCGGAGCTGATTACTACGCCCGATACGGCTTTTCGTTTCCATAGCGGTGTGCCAGCTTAACCCGCTTAGCCCGGCAGGATGTTTATCATGCGCGATGCTCGTGAGACAGACCAGTTAACTCTCTTTGGTCACTTTTCGCTTACCCAGGGCGAAGACGTATTAACCCACTTTAGCTACGACAAAGTGAAGGCGCTGCTTGTTTATTTGCTGCTGCACCGTCAGCCGGTTAACCGCGCCGCGCTGGCCGAACTGCTCTGGCCTGACCAAGGGTTATCCTCAGGAAGAACTAACCTGCGTCACGCGCTGCACTGCTTACGCCAATCGTTGGGAGAGAGCGCCGACCAAGTATTAAGCGTCTCCCGGCAAACGATTGCCTTCCAGCTCCCGGCCAATTGGAAAGTCGATCTGCATACACTGCAGCAACTGCTTGAAGGGCCGCGCGACTTGGATACCCTGGAAGCACTGATGACCTGTTACCAAGGTGACCTGATTGAAGAGCTTCAATTGGCCACCTGTAGTGAGTTTCAGCGCTGGTTAGTCCAGGTGCGGAATGAGTGGCGTCAGCGCGTCATTCGTTTTGCTGAACAAGTACTCGAAGCCCATACCGATGTGCCTGATTTGATCCTGGAAACACTGGTGAGTCGCTTTTCCGGCTATGGCCCGTTTCATGAGCGCTTGGTTCGCCAACTGGCCGAACAGAATCAAATGGCCGCCGCGCACGAGCAGTATAATAGCTACTTGCAGCTACTGGCGTTGTCAGGCCAGCAGCCTGAACCTAGCTTCTTACAGCTGGCAAGCTACTGGTCTGACGGTCACCACGACCCGCGCATGATGAGTCCTCAAGGCGCGTTTTCCCGCGCGCTGGCGGCAGACAGTAAACCTCTGCGTGAAGATGAGATTGAGCTGCGCCAGCTTTCCGTGATGGCTATCCGGCTGCGCCTAAAAGGGGAGTGGCAAGACCGAGCCGCGACCCGACACTGCCTCACTCTGCAGTTAGAGCTACTGCGTTGGCTAGAGCAGCAGTGCCATCACTTGGGCGGCTTCTGGTTGCCTGGCGCCACTGGAGGCTTGGGATTGGCGTGTTTCGGCACCCATGGGCCTGCTCACCAACTGGCTGAGTTAGTGGCGCTCTATGAGCATTGCCGTCAGGCGCTTCCCCAGGAGAGTGCTCGCCACTGGTCTGGCGAAGGCGAAGTGCCGCAATTTGAGTTGGCCGCTGGTTTGCACAGTGGGCAGGTTGTTTACCTGCCCGAGCGGCAATTGGCGGATCCGCTGGGGCAAGTCACCCAAACCTCGCTGGAGCTAATGAGCGCAGCTGAAGGCAGTGAGCTGGTGATCTCGCAAGAAGCCAGCCAGCACATGCCGCCCGCGCTTGATCTACAGCCACGCTTGGTATCGCGTTTGGTGGCTAGCGACGGTCGCGTTCGACTGCGCGCTTTAGTGCTGGGCTTAAACGAGGGCGGTCGCGATGCGCTGCCGCCTAGCCTGGTCGGGCGTGAAACCTCGCTGCGTACGCTGCGCGATGCGTTGGCGCGGGCAGGTATAGGTTTGCGTCAAAGCGTGTTAGTTCGTGGGGCATCTGGCATGGGCAAATCGGCGCTGATGGTCGGTTTCCGTCAGTTAGAGCTTAGTCGCGATGCGGCAATTTGCTGGCAGCCCACCACGCGGCTGTCTGTGCTAGATCCCTACGGCGTTGCCCGGACTCTGGTGGGCTGGTATCTCAAACAATCGCTGACTGTCGAGGCGATTCACGAGCTACAGTCAACGCTTGAGTTTGACCAGCTTACGCCCGAGCGTCAGCACCTGTTGGAAGAGGCGCTTGGGGTGCACGAAGTTCAGGAGGTCACCCAGCTTGCCCAAAGCGGTGAAGCCGTCGAATTGGTGGTGATGTTGCTGCACCGCTTAATCGAGCGCCAGGCGACCACTCATACCCTGGTGCTAATGGTCGATGATTTACAGTGGCTTGATGAGCCTTCGTTTAAAGTGCTCGCTGGGTTGCAGGCACGTTTACCTATTAATACTGCCTTTATGTTGGTGGCTAGCCACCACGGACGAGAACTGCTGCCGGTGAAGCTGCATTGGGATCAGCAGATTAGTTTGGGGAATCTGGATCCGCAGCAGTCTTCACGGCTATTGTCACAGCTGTCACGGCGCTACCGCATTCATTTGAGCCCGCGGCTACGTAACCAGATTATTGAGCGCTGCGATGGCGTGCCACTCTATATGCAGGAAATTTGCCGGCGACTGGATATGGATCGTCGCGAAGGGCGTAGCGTCCAGTTCGATGAGCTACCCAAAGGGTTGTTAGGACTGCTGGCAAGCCGTATTGATCAGCTTGAGGGTGACCGCGAAATTGCCCACGTAGCGGCAGTGCTGGGTAAGCGCTTCCGGTTGGATTTCCTATTGGAGTGTAGCGGCTGGGAAAAAGGGCGACTTAACCAAGCGCTCGAACATATGCGGACGCTGGAGATTGTCGAGCCGGTCGATAAAGAGAGCGGCGAGCACGAATACCAGTTTAGCCACCAGTTGCTGCAAGAAGCTGCCTACCTTTCTTGCCCGCGGGATGTGCGGGTCAAGCTGCACCAACAGGTAGTGACTCTAATAGAGGAGCGCTTCCCTGTATGGATTAGTCGTCACCCCGGCGATTTTGCCACTCACCTGCGCCGGAGCGGTCATTATGCACGTGGTGCGCGCTATTTCGAATTGGCTGCCCGGGAAGCGCTCAAGGTGAGCGCCAACCGAACGGCGCTACGCATGGCCGATTTCGGTTTAGCGAGCTTGCGCCACGTCGAGCATGAAATTGAACGTGAAGTGAGTCTGCTCACCGTGCGCGGTCAGGCGGCGTTCTCGCTTGAAGGCCACGGCTCGCCTACCGCTCACGAAAGCTTTGTGCGTGCGAGGGAACTGCTGCGCGAATCGGGTACCGATAGATTGGAGGATCCAGAAGATCTTGAGCAGATATTCCTAGTCAAATGGGGGCTTTGGGTGGGGCGTAGCCAGCGCTATGCTCATGCCGATGCCTTTGCACTGGCGTCGACGCTCGCTGATCTCGCTGCACGCCTTGAAGACCCTCGCTATCGTCGTTTGGCCGATTATGCCCGCGCCAACTGTGAGTACTGGGCGGGTCGCATTCAGCAGGCTCACGACCATTTAGATGAAATCGATCCGCTCAATGCGCAAATGATGATCGAATGGCTGCCGTTCTCCGATCATCCGCAAGTTTCGGCCGCATGCTTTCAGGGCTGGGCACTCTGCCTGCGTGGTGATTATCAGCGTGCCGAACGGCAGGTGTCGGCGGCGATTCGGCTGGCGGAGAAGATTGCTCACCCCGGTACTTTGGCGTTGGCGCTGCTATTTGCCGCTGCGCTCTATCGCCAGCTAGGCCACGTCCACTTGGCCGCACGGCATGCAGAGCGGGCGGCGGCAATGACCGGAACGCCCGATTTACAGCTGTGGCAAATTTCCAGCCAGTGTATTCTCGGTTGGCAACGAGCCCTGGCAGGCGATGCTACCGGGTTGACTCAGTTACGCGATAGCCTGGATCAGATGGCGGAGTTGAACGGTCGTGACCGCTACCAGCGGCCGGTGCTGTGGTACTCGGATGCCTGCATTGAACTAGGCGAGTTAAATGCCGCAGAGGAGTATCTCGATCAGTGCTTGGTGATTGCCCGTGAGCGTACCACGCTATTTTTGCCTGAATTAGCCACCCAACTGGCCAAAGTGCGTGATCTGCTTGGACACCCCGCCAATGAAGTCAAGGCATTGGCTGAGATGGCGATAAACCAGTCCCGCGAGCACGGCAATCGCCATCAGGAGCTAGCGGCCCTTGAGCTATGGCTGACGCGTATTGAGCCCAACGACCAGAAAGCGAAAGAGAGTTTTAGGCAGCTATTGAGCAAAGTCAGCCACAGCGATGCGCCGGTGCTAACCCGTTGGGTCAGCTTGTTGGATCGCCGTTTGCCTCGGCCAGTAGGCGCTGAAGGTTGATCAGCTAAAGCAGGGGGTGCTCTTTAACGGGTGTCCTGCTCCAGCCACGTCAAAGTGGTGAGCGCCTCTTCCCGGTGCTCGCCGCACACACTAATGTCAAAGTTAAACCGCTCGCAGACCCTGGGGCGGCTCGGGTCCCCGAACAAACGGCACAGGTTATCCTCGTCTAACTGCACGCAGCGAACACCCGCCGGTTTGCCCTCAGGCATGCCGGGGATAGCTGAACTGATGGAGGGCGCGATGCAGCAGGCGCCACACCCCGCACGACACCCTTCACTCATAGCCTACACTTGGGCTAGGTGAACATATGGCAATCGCGCCCTTATTGATACCCTCAAAGGCCTGGACGCGCGTGGTTGCGCCGCTTTGTGTGGCAACCTCTTTTGCCAGCCAAGCAGCGATATTTTCTACCGTGGTGGGGCCGGGGAGTACTGCACATAGCGACTGTGGCAGCGTAATGGAGAAATCACCTTGGGCGGCGCGATAGCCGCAGGTAAGGAAGTCGTTATCCCGTGAGGTGATATCCGCCTCTTCAAGCAGGTAGCGATTTTCCAGCCATGCGGCCCACTGTTGTTCGAGCTTAGGTTGACGCAGCTCTTGCTGAAAGATGTGTAGCCGCGAACGGTGGCCGTGAGCAATACGCTGGCAGTTGCCTAAATGGCGCTTCAGGCCGTGCGAGTAGCCATAGGCAGCGCCATCGATGGTCTCGTTGCTAAGCGTAAGGGTGACCTGATGGACATTCTCAGGCCGTTCTTCAGTCAGTTGCTGACTTAAGTGCTCAGCGACCATGTCAAGCTCAATGGCTTGCCATGGCAGCAGGCTAAACGCCTCTTTGGGGCCGCGCACTTCCATCCGGTAGGGCGTAGTGGTTCGCACGCACACACCTTCGGGGCACTCCGTCACCGTTACCCCAGGCGCCTGAGTGGGTACTAGCAGAGTATGATCGAGGCCGCTGTCTAGCGTGCGTTTGATCCACGGTTTGACTTCACCAAAATCGAACAGCATGCCATCTTCGCCCAGCTCGCCATCCAGCACCGCGTCTACCTGCCAGCTACAGCCCACTAAGCCGCGCTCGGAACACCAAAGGGAAACGTCGATATGGGTCAGTTGGTTTACGAATAGGGACATTAATCAAAACCTGCTAATTTGTGCATTTGTAGCGATAGACGCCACTGGGGGTTAGCCATGCAGTAGGCGGTCGCTTCAGCAACGGTGGTCTTATCCTGATTGAGAGGGGCAAGATCCATCGGCTGCAGAAAGAAGTGGCGAAACCCTAGGCTTGAAAACTGCTCCGGGGGAGCGTCTACCTGAGGGTAAACAAGCTTTAACTCGTCGCCTTGGGTAATGGCTAGCGGATTGCTACCCTTAGGGCTGACACATAGCCAGTCAATACCTGGTGGCGGAGCCAGTGTACCATTGGTCTCGACGGCCACCTCAAACCCATGGCTATGCAGCGTGGCAATCAGCGCTGCGTCAAGCTGCAGCAACGGCTCACCGCCGGTAAACACCACATAGGGCGTTGCATGAGACTGAGTGTCACCGAGTTGGCTGGGCCAGAGCCCGGCAATGTGTTCAGCAAGGGCGGTAGCAGTAGCAAACTTGCCGCCATTGATACCGTTAGTGCCAATAAAGTCAGTATCGCAAAAGGTGCATTTAGCCGTCGCCCGATCAATTTCACGGCCTGACCACAGATTGCAGCCACTGAAACGACAGAAAACGCTCGCTCTGCCCGCTTGGGCACCTTCCCCCTGGAGGGTGTAAAAGGCTTCTTTGACCTGATACATCAGCGCTGACCTACTGCGCTGTCTACGCTGTAAGCCAATGGATCGGTAACACCGTTGGCGGCAAAGGCGTCCAGCCGCTCGCGGCAGCTGCCGCATACGCCGCAGGCAATTTCACGGCCTTCATAGCAGGTCCAGGTATGGCGGTAATCCAATCCCATCGCCAGGCCTTCACGCAGTATGTCGGCCTTGCTTACTTTGAGATAAGGGGCGTGTAGCTTCACTGGTTCGAAGTTGGCGATGCCCGCGACATGGTTCATTGCCTCGACGAACTCGGGGCGGCAATCGGGGTATAGAATGTGGTCGCCGCCATGGGCACCGTAGTCGACTCGTTCTGCGCCAATGTTGACGGCCTTGGCAATCGCCAGGGAGAGCAAGATCATATTGCGATTGGGTACGACGGTAGCGCGCAGGTTGTCCCCATCATAGTCGCCCTGGGGCATTGTCTGGTCAGGGTTGGTGAGCGCCGAATTGTCAATCAGGCCGTGTATGGCGCGAATATCGACTATTTGATGGGGTAGCCCCAGCGAGGTGCACACTTGGCGTGCAGTGTCGAGTTCGCGAGCATGCCGCTGACCATAGTCAAACGAAAGCGCGTGTACGCTAAGCCCTTCTCGCAGCGCGCGATGAAGCACGGTAAAAGAGTCCATTCCACCGGAATAGATAACGACGGTTGTGGTGGCTGTATCAGCCGCCACTGGGGGTATTGATGACATGAGAAAACACTCTTTGTCGGAGAATTTATTAATCGCGAGCAGCGTTTAGCTGGCGCGGCGTTCCGGGGTCCGGTCCGGAAGGGCGGCAGTTTACGCAATAGTCGTTAGTCTGGCCAGTTCTAGCGCTTATCATGTACCTGATTGAAGTAAAAAAGTGCGTAGGCGGGCAGCATGAATATCAACATGCTACGCTATCCATCCATGTCGTTAGAGGCGAATCAATGGCAACGATTGAACATAGTGAAATCATTAACGCTCCGCCCGAACGAGTGTTTGAACTATTGCGTCGCGTCGAGGATTTTGCCGATTACTCGGATCTGATTCGCTCAATAGAAACGCTGGGCGAAAACCGTTACCGCTGGCACGTCCGTGCCGTGGGCATGGACTGGGCGTTCGATGTCATGGTTACCGAGATCCAGCCGCCTTGTGTGCTTGCCTGGGAGTCCTTGGATGGAGTGAAGAACCAGGGGCGTTATCGCCTTCGTGAGGTGCCAGAAGGTACCGAAGTGGCATTAACGTTGAGCTATGAAATTCGCAACCGCTTAATGGAGAAAGCCGTCAACAAAGCGGCCAAGCCGCTAGTCGGCAAAGTCAGTCGACAAATTCTTGAACGCGTTGAGGCGCGTTTGCATGATAAGCAGGTTTGAATGAATAGCCCACCAAAATATCCTTGGCGTTGGGCGTTAGGGTTTACATGTTTTGCCATGCTGGCTTATGTGTGGCTTTGGTATTCGCCAGATTTGATGGCGGTCAAGCAGTGGGCTTCCCAGGCATCGCATCATCCTGTCGTTATTATAGGGGTGATGGTGATTATGGCTGTTACGTTAGCCATTGGATTGCCCGGCAGTATTGGGCTGTGGTTAATTGCACCCTTTTACCCACCGATAATTGCCACAGTGATGCTGACACTAAGCAGTGTAGTAGGAGCGTTGGGAGCGTATCAAATAGCCGCTCGCGCTGGAAAAAACTGGAACCCAAGCGGTTTGACGTTGAAGGTTATGAAGATGCTGGAGCAGCGTAGCGACTTAATGACCCAGTGTGCCTTGCGGATATTGCCTGGATTCCCTCACTCGGTTATCAATTTTGCGGCAGGTCTGCGCAGTATTTCCCTTAAGACTTATGTGTTGGCAGCAACGCTTGGTTTGGCGGTGAAATGGGGCGTTTATAGTAGTGCGATTTATGGCGCTTTGGAGGCAATTGAGGAGGATGTGCTGCCATTCGATGTGGTGCTGCCATTAATAGCGCTGGCGATACTGTTATTGATTGGAGCTTGGTTCAGGCGCCGCGTAGAGGCGGCGCGCAACGTTTATTAAGTCGGCGGCCTTATTGGGATTTATGCATTGAGGCGTCAAGGTGGTCAACGACCTCTGCCCAGTCGGCATCCTCATAGACGGCTTCTTTTAGAAAATCTGCCTGGCCCTCGTTCCAACAGGGGGCTTCAGCCAATGGCATTGTTTCTGGGAGCGGAGCATTGCGCTGGATAAAGCGCTCAATTGACTCAGCGTCAGATGCCAAACCCAACTGCTCGAATAGTTCGCTGAAATGGTGTACCGGCTTTTCCATAATCTGTTGCTCCTAGAATACTCCCTATAACATAGCTTGATTCTCAGCCTACGCCAGCACACAAAAGCCTTTGTTTGATCAACGTTCACCAACCAGTGGTGTTAAAAAGCGCTGTCGTTGATCTTCTAACGCGAGTGGCTGGGCCAGTAAGTGGGTTAGCTTGGTGAACGCCGCCTCCGGCGTCATATCATCGCCTGCCACAACCCCTGCATCGCTCAGGCCGTGGCCTGCCGCATAAGCACCCAGGTGGACACTGCCCTGCGGGCACTGGCTAATGGCGGCAAGCAGTTTGCCTTCGCCGGTGGCTCTGGCAAGTACGTTAAGCAAGTGTGGATCGTCGGGGAGGTTACCCGCGCCCCAGAGCTGAAGTAACGCCCCTTTAACCCGTGAATCACTCAACCAAGCTTCCAACTGCCAGGCTGCTACGCCCGGCCAAAGAGCGATGCGCACGATCTCTCCCTGATTGACCAGGCGGTAGTCAGGGAGCTCGAAACGCGGCGCGCCACGCTGCTGCAGGCCAAGCCCACGGCTGGGGTAGTAAACGAAATCGTCGCCTACCCGCTCACCGAGCAGTGGGTAGTTGGGGCTTGCGAAGGCGTTGGCTGCTTCGCTGTGCTGTTTAATGGCACGGGCACCCCGCAGCAATTGCCCTGCAAAGTAAATCGCCACTTCTTGGAGCTCAGGCTTGTCAGCGAACTGCAGCGCGCCGTGCAAATTGTGCAAGGCATCGCTGTCGGGCGATTCTAGTGGCAACATCGAGCCCGTGACGACCACTGGCCGATCTAGCCCCTGGAGTTGATAGGCAAGGCTGGCAGCGGTCCAACTGAGTGTGTCTGTGCCGTGAATAATCACGAAACCGGCGAAGGCTGTTAGCTGGTCGTCGATATCCTGGGCGAGCTGTTGCCAAGTGAGCGGGGTGGCCGCACTTGAGTCAATCAACGTGGTGTAGCTGATGACTTTATAAGGTGGAAGGGATTGCTGTTGGGCAAGCGGTAGCTGGCTCAGGGCCTTTGCCATGCGAGTGACAAAGTCACCGCTAGGCACAAGCCCTTCAGCATGTTGTTGCATGCCGATGGTGCCGCCGGTGTAAATGACTAATATTCGCTCTTGGGCGGGAACGCTGCTGGCAAGAGGGGAGTGAGGGATCATCGCCATCTCCTGGGGCTTTGTGCGAAACCTGCTAAGTGGGTCTTACGCGCTGTATCGAAAGTTCGCCGCTCTGGTCATCTAGACGCTGATTACGGCCCGCCAGTAGCGCAAAGCCACAACAAACCGTGATCAGAATAATCAATAACCAAGCGATTTGTGATGTGTTGGCGCCTGTTTGCAGCATAACTCCCACACCAAAAGGCCCAAGTGCTGCCAGTGTATAACCACCGCCCTGAACCAGCCCAGAAAGCTGACCGGCAAGGCGGGAGTTGGCCGTGCGTAAGACGAGCAGGCTCAGTGCTAGGCTAAAGCTGCCGCCTTGACCGATACCCAGTAAAGCGGCACCTGGCCATTGCCACACTAATGGCGCAATAAGTAGCATCCATAGGCCAATGGCGGTGCTTAGCAGTACAGCCAATAGCGCGGGACGCTGGTCACGCCCCATGCGTGCAAGCCAGGGCGCGCCTAGGGCGGAGGCTAGCTGGCACATAATCGAAACCGCCATTGTCCAGCCCGCATCGGCCTCGTTATAACCGCGATCAACTAACAGAGTAGGCAGCCAGCCAAATACGATGTACGCCATGGACGACTGAATGCCCATGAACAGCATGACGTGCCAGGTAAGCGGTTGCTTAAGAAGCCGTAAAATACCGCTTTTGGGCGCTGTCGGCGTGTTGGCCATTGTGGTGCGGGGCATTTGGAAGTGCCAAAGCACCAGTGCGAACAGCGCCAGCAGTGACCAGCTCATCAAACTCGCCTGCCAACTGCCGAGCAGTTGCGTTAATGGGACGCTAAACCCAGCCCCTAAGGCGCCACCTAAGCAGAGCGCCATGGTGTATAAGCCGGTAAGCAGGTCGGCACTATCGGGAAGTTCACGCTTAACCAGGGCCGGTAGCAGGGTGCCGCCAATGCCGATCGCGCAGCCTGCCATCGCCGAGCCGATAAAGAGCCCGCCTGGGAAAGGTAAACCACGTAAAATCAACCCAGCAGCCAGTAGTGTCAGTGCCGAACTTAGCGCCCGTTCACTGCCTATACGTCTAGCCAGGGCAGGGGCAAGCGGGGCGGAGAGGCCTAAGAACAGCACGGGCAGCGTGGTGAGTAGCCCCGCAGCGGTAGCGGAAAGGCCCGCACTTTCTTGCAGGCGAGTAAGCAGTGGGGCAACCGAAGACATGGCGGGGCGTAAATTAAGTCCCACCACGACCATCAGCAAAATAAACGTAATCGAGCGACGCGTTGCCATGCTAGTGCTTACTTAAGGTGGGGACGCAAGTCTCCGCGAACGGCATCGAGTAGCGTAATAAAGTGGTAATCCTGGGGAGTATCCAGACAGTCGACCCTGACGTTCGTGCGCATGCCTTTATCCATATTCAACTGGTCAAATATTTCTAAAGTAAGCTTGCGAGCAGGTTTATCACCCGGCGCCATGATGCCATCTTCAAGGGTAAAAGTTTCAAGCAGGGTGACACGTACGCGGGTGCTATTGCCTTCGCTCAGTACTCGGCGTACAAAAAGCCAGCCTTCGCAGGGGAGGGCGTGGTTGTCATCCCGTTGGCGCAAGAAAATCGTGCGATAGCAGGCCCCTTCGATCGAGGCCTTTTCAGCCATACTGCGGTAGGCTTGCAGCACCTGATTAGCTGACGCACGGGCGTCCTCTAAACGCTGCACGATCCCTTGATGTTCGCGGCTGAGCTGCTCTTGACGTTGGAACGTCAGCCATTGGCGATACTCGGCCATCAGTTGAGAAGACGCCATAATCACTCCGTGAAAAGTATTGGCTAAAATAGCTGCTGGAAACAGCGGCTTGGAATATGCAAAGGCGACACCTTCGCATATTCCTGTGCTCTGAGCTAGCGCCGCGCGCGGCGTTTACGCTCGCCGCCGGTATTGGCACTCTGGCCTTCGGGCTTGCGTTTGGCGCGAGGCTGACGTTGGTTGCGTCGACCATTCTCGATGGGCTCAGGTTTGATGCTGGGGTCGGGCTCAAAGCCAGGTTCAATGTGCTTTGTCAGCTTCTGCTTGATTAGCCGCTCAATATTGCCCAGCAGGGCATCTTCATCGACACACACCAACGAAACGGCTTCGCCATTGCTGCCAGCCCGACCGGTGCGGCCAATGCGGTGGACATAATCTTCCGCCACGTTGGGTAGGTCAAAATTGACGACATGGGGCAACTCATTGATATCCAGGCCGCGAGCAGCGATATCGGTGGCCACGAGTACCTGCAGGTCGCCGCTCTTGAATGCCGTTAGCGCGCGAGTGCGCGCTCCCTGGCTTTTATTGCCATGGATCGCCATGGAAGGGATGTCCTGCTTGGAGAGCTGCTCTGCAAGGCGGTTAGCACCATGTTTGGTGCGCGTGAATACCAGCACCTGGAACCAGCCATTTTGCTGAATCAAGTGAGCCAGCAGCTCGCGCTTCTTCTCGCGGTCAACGCGGTAAATGGCCTGCTCAATTTTATCGGCAGTAGCATTACGCGGTGCTACTTCAATCATCGCCGGGTTATCCAGCAGCTGTTGCGCCAGGGTTTGAATCTCATTAGAGAATGTCGCTGAGAACAGCAGGTTTTGGCGTTTTTTGGGCACCAGGCGCAGCAAGCGCTTAATGTCATGAATGAAGCCCATATCCAGCATGCGATCAGCTTCATCAAGCACTAAAATCTCAACGCAGGAGAGATCCACATGCCCTTGCTGGTGAAGATCCAGCAGGCGGCCAGGGGTGGCCACAAGTACGTCCAAACCGGCTTTTAGGGCATCAATTTGAGGCTGCTGGCCAACGCCTCCAAAAATAATATGGGAGCGCAGTGCCAGATGTTGACCATAGGTCGACACGCTTTCGCCTACCTGGGCGGCAAGCTCACGAGTAGGGGTTAGCACCAGTGCACGTACCTGACGCTTGGTAGGTCGTTTGCCGGTATTTAGACGTTGCAGCATTGGCAGCGTAAAGCCAGCGGTTTTGCCCGTGCCGGTTTGAGCGCTGGCCAGCATATCACGACCTTCTAGTACGACGGGGATAGCCTGTCGTTGTATCGGCGTAGGCTCGGTGTAACCTTGCGCTGTAACAGCGCGTAATAAATCGGCGTGCAGGCCAAGTTCAGAAAAGCTCATGCGTTCTCCGCAGTCACCTAGTGAGTTAATACCGGTAAGTGGCTGTTATCACTAGGTGTAATGTTCAAAAAGCGAGGTTGATTCACCTTCGCGGCAGCGAAGTGTGCCAGATAATTCAGCGTGCCGCGATGGTCGTTGGGTAGCCGTGGATGACCGTGACAGGAGACGTGAAGGTTATAGCGCCAAGCAGCACTATCTTCCTGGTGTGCACGGACACACCAGAAAACTACGTGTCAGTAATAAGCCGAGTAGTGTAACACGGTTATGGGGCCTCAGCTTGTTTCGCTGAATCGTGCCAACGATGAGGCCTGGGCATGCAGTGGGATTAACCGCGCTAAAGTAGCCGCAGGCAAGTCAAGCCGGGCCACTTCCTTGGGAGTTAATGTAAAAAAGTGCTCAGGGGTGAAAACACCAAGTTGAAACAGTTGGCGGGCCGTAGCTGGTCCTATGCCGTCTAGCGCCAGTAGTTGTCGCGCAAAGAAGGTGATAAAACGACTATTTTGCTGTTCATCAAAATCGACGCTAGCCATTTGATAATAGTGCCCAGCTTGACTAGTAATAAACTGCTCAATGCGCTGAAGCGCGGCTAGCGTTGTGGCATCGTGAGCCTGGGCTGCTAACTGATCGCACAGGGCATCGTGGCTATTTAAAGCCGTTTCGAGTACACCTTGAGTCGATTCGCCTTCAAGCAGTGCCGTTACGGTATGCATTAGGGCGTTAATAGCATCGCGTAGTTGTTCAGCGGGCAGACCCGTAGTCTGGCTTGGTTCAGCTGTCATATTGACATCCCTGAGAGGGTTAGCATTAAGCGTAGTGCAGCAAACTCAGTTTAGAAAAGTGCTGATTAATCAAAATAATCACCCTGACGTATTTTAGTGGCGATAAGTTCGGCGGCTTGATCCCAACTATCACTTAATGCACGCACCAGGGCGGGATAGCCATCTTCTGCAAGAGGCGTTTCTGCATAGAAATTTTCCATCTCTAACAGCTCGCCGGCATCGTTTAGCAATTGCCATTGGCCGCTAGCCACGGCGATACCATCAAAGCGGCCCTGGAATTGATCTACGTTCAGGCGCAGGGTGAGGGCGTTGGATTGATCAACTTCACCACGCATAACCCTGAGCGTTGGCAACGCTTTGGATAAATTGGCGCGCACTCTCCGCTCTAATTGTCTGCCTAAGCCTTCTGCCCACTGATGTTCCCGAGCGGCATTCAGCGTAATGTCGTCTAGCTGCATCACAATACCGTCGACATCCAGGTAGTGGGCTAGACGTGGTGCGCTCACTATAAGCGTACCCTCGGGCTGGCGGGGTGTGCTAGCCAATGGTTCGCTTGGCAGCATATAGCGAGCGGGGGGCGTTACACTGCTGGCGCAGGCGGATAGCAACAAGCAGATCAGCAGCAGTGAACACCTCATCCATGTAAACATCGTTAGCTCCTTAATCACGTGGCGCACGCGGTATGGGGTCTTGAGCATCCAGATTATCAAACAATAGTGCTCTGGGATTGTCGTTGAGGGTGCGAGTCAAAGGCTGCAAGTCACGCATCAAGCGGTCCAATCGCTCAATGGCGGTTGTCAGCTCTTGATAGGCAGGCGATGACGGGGATAGTCCCTGTAGCGTACTGCGCAATTCCTCCAGCGTTGCGTTGAGGTTGCCACCCACCGCTTGGGTTTCAGGATCATTGAGCAATTGATTAAGAGAGGTGCTCACTTCGCGGACTTCATTCAGTACGCTTTCAGAGGCCTGCAGGTTACGATCCAGCCCAGTGAGCAGTGGTTCTACCTCCAGGGCGTTTAGTTTCTCGAGTAGATCAGTTACCTGGGCCTGTATCTGAGCAAAGCCACCTGCTACGGTGGGGAAGACATCGCGATCAGAGAAGCGCTCGGCGACATACTCATCGGCAAGGTCGCGGTGGAAGTTCAAGTCTACAAACAGAGCGCCCGTTAGCAGGCTGCCACTTTTTAGCGAGGCGCGTAGTCCGAGGCCGAACATGCGCTGGAATCTCGCCTTCCACTCTTCCAGGTCAATATCGCTATTTTCGATCCCTAGGCGCTGAGGTTCGACTCTGATCAGTACGGGGATGGCAAAGCGTGCCCGTGAGTCGGGCTGCGGCGCGGTAAAGTTCCAGGGTACGGCGGCAACGGTGCCCATGCGTACCCCGCGAAACTCTACAGGTGCGCCTTTGGAGAGTCCGCGTACCGTTTCATCGACCAGCAGTACATACTCCAAATAGCGATTAAAAGTTCCTTCCCGAGCGGCATCTTCATCAGCGTAGAGAGTGAACCGCGTGTTGGCTTCAACCGGCTGTCCCATGGGCAGATCTTCGGGCACGCCGAAGGTAACACCGCCACCCAGTAGTGCTTCCAATGACTCAACGTTAACCCGAACGCCGTCGGCGTCTAAGCGGAAATCGACACCGCTAGAGGTCCAGAAACGAGTGCTGTCGGTGACTAAGTCTGTATATGGCTCCTCAATAAATAGCTGATGCTGCATGGTGCGTGACTCAGGCTCGAAACTATTTTCTTCGATGCGTCCCACGGTGTAGCCCTGATAGGAGACCGGGTCACCGACGCGCAGTGAGTTACCTAACTGGCTCGTCAAGCTAAGACGCAGCCCTGCTTGGCCTGAGGGCGCAACGGGAGGAGTGTCGCTAACGGGAAATTCTCGCCGCGGTGCGGCTTCCGTTCCGGGCTCAAGCTGAATATAAGCGCCAGAGAGCACGGTACCCAACCCACTAATACCTTCACGGCCAATGCGCGGTTTAACGACCCAAAAGCGGGTATCTTCGCGCAGAAGATCCTCCACTTCCGGCTGAATACGAGCGGTCAGCACTGCATGGGAAAGGTCGTCAGACAGGCGCACACTCTGTACGCGACCTACTTCAACATTACGGCTGCGAATCAGCGTATTGCCCGCCTCAATGCCCTCAGCACTTTCCATGGTCAGCGTCACTTGGGTTCCACGACTAGCGTAATTGTCATAAACCAGCCATAGCCCAATAGCAATCGCGACGATCGGTACCACCCAAATGGGCGATAACCTGGTCTGGCGCGATGTTTTTGCCTTATTTAGCTCCTGATCATTAGTCGGGTCAGTGTTTGACGATGCTGTTTCGTTAGCCATCAACAGGTTCCTTGGTGGCCGCTTTACGGCGAAGAAGAGGGTGACGATGTGGAAGAGGGGTATCCCAAATTAAGCGCGGGTCAAAAGTCATTGCTGCAAGCATGGTTAACACAACCACGGCGCCAAAGGCGAGCGATGCCGGGCCTGGCGTAATCGACATCAGGGAGCCTGCGCGAATCAGAGCCACTAAGATAGCCACCACGAATACATCGACCATTGACCAACGACCAATAAATTCTGTTAGGCGATACAGCCGCGTGCGGCTTTGAGCATTGAGCGCACTGCTGCGTTTAACCACTAAGCAAAGCCAGGTTAGCGCTACCAGTTTGCCCACCGGTACGATAACACTAGCAATAAAGATAACCGCAGCGATCGGCCAGGAGCCCATCTGGATCAGTTGCACAACGCCGCCAATAATCGTCGAAGGCGAGGAGTTGCCTAGGCTAGTAGTGGTCATAATGGGGTAGACATTGGCTGGAATATACATAATGGCAGAGGCGCCCAGCAGTGCCCAAGTGCGCTGCAAGCTGTTAGGAAGACGCTGATGAAGCTTTTCATGGCAGCGAATGCAATGCCCACGGCCCCGGGGCGATAGGCGGTTAATCAGTCCGCAGGTTGGGCAGCCGGTTAGCCCTTGTTCTCCAGCGGGTAGGCCTGTCCGGGTACCTTCGGGAGCCAGTGGTTCTCCCTCAAGCGAGAACCACATCCAATCGGCATCCAGGGACTGGCTTGTCATCAGCAGCAGCAGCGCAAATGCACAAAACGCCCAGAAGGAAATACCTATTTCCACATCGGCGAGGCCCGCTATTTTTATCAGGCTGACCAAGGCGCCAATAATAAAGACATCGGCCATCATCCACGGTGTTAAATGCGCCAGTGAGCGTGCGATATCCCGACTAAACGGCAGGGGGCGATCGCGAAGTAGTCCAAATTGAAGCCAAAGAACGCCAAGCAAATACACGGCTGGCAGCACCAGTATGGTCATAATGACGGCGATAGCCACCACGGGTTGGTGAAAGCCAATCAGTGTGGTGGCGGTCTGGGTCAGCTCGATGCGGTTGCTTACTCCGCTGACCGTAAAGCTAATAAACGGAAACGATACTGCCAGCATTAGTGCGACAAGCGAGGCGATAGCCAGGGCCATACTGCGCTGAGCGGGGTAGCGGTGGCGCTTAACCAAAACGTGTGAGCAGCGTGGGCAGCTTGCTTTCTCGCCAGAATTTAACGGTGGCAGCGCGGATACCCAGTCGCATTCATGGCAGGCACGCAAACGCCGTCGCTGAGTTCTGGCCTCAGGCGGCAAACTGTCAACAAGGGGGGCGTTGACCGGCAGTGTACGGCGTTTAATCAATTTTTGTGAGGGCAAAAACCAAAACTCTCAGTGCGAACCCCTAGCAAAACTACTAGGATGTGGCGAATTAGGCATGTCAAACACGCACTTTAGCAAGTCTATGTCACTGAAATAATGTTTAAAAACATAGTCTAGCCGCTTGACCAATGGGTTAGTTTAGACAACGATGCTGCAGCGCAATGGCGAACAGTGAGATTCGACCTCATTGGCCGCGTGCTTCCGCGTCAGGTTGACGTGCTAGTGTCGCCATATAGTGGCAGGCATTGCTAGTAATAGCATCTTACTGCCGTTGCTATGAAGTATTGCTCAGAAGCACAACCTATAAACAGTACCGATCATTATGTCATGAAGGAAATGAAATGTTGCTTCCCACATTAGCAGTTGTAGTTGGATTGATCTTACTGGTTTGGAGCGCCGAGAAATTTATCGACGGCGCAGCGGCAACCTCACGTTGGCTTGGCTTGTCACCTCTGTTGATCGGTATGCTGGTGATTGGGTTTGGTACTTCGGCGCCGGAAATGATGGTATCCGTGCTGGCGGCGATGGATGGAAATCCAGGTTTGGCGGTGGGGAATGCCTACGGCTCAAATATCGCCAATATCGGTTTAATTCTCGGCTTGGTAGCCCTTGTTGCACCACTGTCTGTGCACTCTAGCGTTATCCGTAAAGAGATGCCGATATTGATGCTGGTCATGTTAGCAACGGGACTAATGCTGCTGGATGGATTCGTCGCGCGTTGGGAGGCCGTTGGCCTGTTGCTGGCATTGGTTGTCTTTATTGTTGTGAGCATTCTGCGTTCTCGCAATCAGTCCGACGATGCGCTGGTGTCTGAGGTCGCTGAAACCCTGGATAGCAAGCCGATGTCCCGCGGTAAAGCCATCATGTGGACGCTGGTGGGGTTGGTGCTGCTCATCGCTAGTTCGCGGCTTCTGGTGTGGGGAGCAGTTGAAATTGCACTGCGCTTTGGTGTGAGCGATTTGATTATTGGTTTGACCGTAGTCGCCATCGGGACGTCGCTTCCTGAGCTTGCTTCCTCGATTACTGCCTTGCGTCGAAAAGAACACGATATGGTGCTAGGCAACGTGGTCGGGTCTAACCTGTTTAACAGCTTGGCGGTGGTCGGCCTAGCCGGTGTCATTGCGCCGATTGAAGCGGGGCGAGAGGTGCTCGTGCGCGACTGGAGCGTGATGACCGGTATGACGCTGCTGATGATCCTGTTTGCGTTTTCTTGGCGTGGTCGCCCACGGCGCATTAATCGCTTGGAAGGGGGAATTCTGCTGGCGCTGTTTATCGCGTACACCGGCTATATGGTCAGCATCGTTATAATGTCGCGATAGCGCCTACTTTGCCATACCGCACCGCAAGGGTGATTGGTGCGTCAATGCGACTCATCTTGGACATCCGGTGACTATAATACAATGGTTGTCCAAGAGGAGAACTAGTGGCGGAAGCTAAGCTGCGTGAAGCAAAGTAACGCAGGAAAAGTAACGCAGGAAAAGTTGTGTAAAAAACTAGCGTAAAGAAATAAGCTTAGTGCTTATAACTAAAAGTGTCGTGCCATGAAGGCTCAACTAAGCTTGTGTTAACCCATCCATGGGATACCGATTCAGGTCTTAGGAGAGTGAAATGGAACTTGATCCGCTGGTGTTATCGCGACTGCAATTTGCATTCGTTGTGTCGTTTCACGCTATCTTCCCCGTATTTACGATTGGCCTAGCGTCCTATATTGCGCTGCTCCATGGTCTGTTCTTCAAAACGAAGAACCCTGCATGGGATCGCCTCTCGCTATTCTGGACAAAGGTGTTTGCCGTTGTCTTTGGGATGGGGGTGGTGTCAGGCATCGTTATGTCATTCCAGTTTGGCACTAACTGGAGCAACTTTTCCCAGGCCTCTTCGAATTTCCTCGGCCCCATGCTCAGCTATGAAGTCGTTACCGCGTTCTTCTTAGAGGCTGCTTTCTTAGGCGTTCTGCTATTTGGGCGCGGTAAGGTGCCTCAAGGTGTTCATTTATTTGCAGCCATTATGGTGGCGGTAGGCACCTTTATTTCTTCTTTCTGGATTCTATCCGCTAACAGCTGGTTGCATACTCCAGCAGGCGTAGAGTTAGTTGACTTCCGCTTCCACGTGACCTCCTGGAGCGAGGCGATCTTTAATCCGTCGTTTCCCTATCGCTTTATGCATATGGCTGTTGCCTCCTTCCTGACAGGTGGCTTTGTGGTCGCAGGGGTGAGCGCATGGTTTCTGTTGCGCGACCGGGACCCAGAAGCCAACCGCCGTGCGCTCTCAATGTGTCTTTGGTTGCTGCTGTTTTTGGCGCCTACCCAGGCCGTTATCGGCGATTTCCATGGCATCAATACGTTAGAGCATCAGCCGACTAAAGTGGCTGCCATGGAAGGGCACTGGGAAACCTCTGGCAATGTGCCGTTGCTGCTGTTTGCCATTCCTGACCAGGAAGCACAAACCAACCACTTTGAGCTGGGTATTCCGAACTTGGCTAGCATTATCTTGACCCACTCTATTGATGGGGAAGTGCCGGGGGTTAGTGAAGCGGCGCCTGAAGAGCAGCCGCCAGTGCTGATCGTGTTCTGGGGCTTCCGCGTCATGGTTGGGATTGGTCTGCTAATGATTGCGGTGGCGCTGACGGGGCTGGTGTTGCGCCGCAAAGGGCGCATCTATGACAAGCGTCTATTCTTAAAAGGCCTGACGGCAATGATACCCATGCCGTTTATTGCTGTTTTGGCGGGCTGGATCGTCACTGAGTCAGGTCGCTCTCCTTGGTTGGTTTACGGCATGATGACCCATGCCGAGGGCTTAACGCCTTCACTAACGGGTCCTATGGCACTATTTACTCTGATTGGCTATGTCTTGGTTTACGGCGTGGTGTTTTACGCTGGCATTTATTACCTCACGCGCGTGGTGCGCAACGGAATGCTGCCAGAAGAAGAGCGCGATACAACCGATGAGAACTTCAAGCGCCCAATGCGGCCTATGTCAGCAGCGCATACCCCTTTTGATGATGACGTTGACCCGGTGAGGAGCTAGACATGGAAATGTTTGATCTAACGTTAGTTTGGGCCTTCATCATCGGTTTTGGCATCATGATGTATGTGCTGATGGATGGTTTTGATTTGGGGTTGGGGATTCTCTACCCCTTTGCTCCCGATGAAGATGCCCGGGATGTGATGATGAACTCGGTGGCACCGATATGGGATGGCAATGAAACATGGCTGGTGCTAGGCGGCGCTGGGCTGTTAGGCGCCTTCCCATTGGTTTATTCGGTGTTCTTGCCTGCGCTTTACATCGGCGTTTTCTTGATGTTGGCAGGCTTGATCTTCCGTGGCGTGGCATTTGAGTTTCGCTTTAAATCCCGCCGTAACCGCCGCTGGTGGAACCGCGCTTTCTGCTGGGGGTCGGCGGTTGCCGCCTTTGCGCAAGGTGCCGTGGTAGGGGCCTATATCCAGGGCTTTCCAGTTGAGGATTTTGCCTATGTGGGCGGTGCCTTTGACTGGTTAACGCCTTTCTCAGTACTAACGGGGCTTGGCTTGATGTCGGGCTACGCGCTGTTAGGGGCGACTTGGCTAATATTGAAATCAGAGGGGCATGTGCAGGATTGGGCCTATAAAATCACTCCGCTACTGCTGGCGCTAGTGCTGTTTGTTTTTGCCGTGATTAGCCTCTGGACACCGTTTGTGAACCCTCTGGTCTGGGAACGCTGGTTCGGCAATATTCAACTGATTTGGGTTTTTCCATTTGCTGCCTTGGCCTGTGCTTTTGTGGTTTTCCGTTCGGTACAAAAACGTCGTGAAGGGGTGCCTTTCCTGGCCACTATCGGCATTTATGTCTTCACCTATTTAGGCCTGATCGTCAGTAAATGGCCGGTGATCGTGCCGCCGGATTATACGCTGTGGGATGCGGCTTCCTCGCCGGAGTCACAGCTGTTCCTGCTGGTAGGTATGGTATTCGTTATCCCGATTATATTGACCTATACCGCCTGGACCTATTGGGTGTTCCGCGGCAAGGTACGTGTAGGCGAGGGATACCACTGATCCATGGTAACTGAAGACACGCTTTCTCTTACGCCGCGCAGTTGGCTGCAAGCGTTGGCTAAGGGAGAGCGTAAACGCCTGCTTGGTTCAGCGCTTTGTGGCGTGTTGGCAGGTAGTCAAACGATAGTCGTGGTGGTTGGGCTTGCGTGGCTTATTGATCAGCTTGTTGTGGATCATCGATCACCCATTTCTCTATTATCGATATTTTCCCTTCTGTTGGGTAGTGTGCTGTTACGCGCTGCCTTTCAGTGGGGGCATGAAACATTAAGCCTGGAGGCGAGTCTACGAATTCGACAGCGAGCCAGAGCTCAGCTGTTGGATAAACTGTCTGCCTTGGGCCCGGTTTGGCTTACCAGTCAACATAGCGGCTCACTGGCTAATCAGGCGGTTGAGCACATTGATGTGCTGGAAGGCTATTTCGCGCGCTTTTACCCTCAACTGCGTATTACTTTCTGTTTACCACTGTTGATCTTGGCGGTGGCGGGTTGGCTCGATTACTTGGTGGCACTGTTCCTGCTACTTTCTGCACCGCTTATTCCACTTTTTATGGCATTAGTCGGCATGGGGGCTGAGCGCCTTAATCACGACCAGTTCGTTGCGGTATCGCGATTGTCAGCGCATTTTATTGACCGTGTGCGCGGTATGACCACACTGCAGCTTTTTGGCTGTACGTCAGCCGCACAGCAGGATGTTTGGTATGCCACGGATGGTTATCGGCGTCTTAGCATGCGTACCCTTCGGTTGGCTTTTCTCTCATCAGCGGTGCTGGAGTTTTTTTCCTCGGTCGCGATTGCGGTTGTGGCTATGTATGTCGGTTTCGGTCTGCTGGGCTACATCGAGTACGGGCCGTCAACAGCGTTGACGCTTTTTTCGGGCTTAGCGGTGTTACTGCTCGCGCCTGAATTTTTCCAACCGCTGCGCACGCTTTCTCAGCATTACCATGATCGCGCGGCGGCACTGGGTGCCGCCGAGAGCGTGGTGAATATCCTCAATCAGCCAAGTTTGGTGAGTCGGCATCACTATATGGCTCCGCGGTCAGATAGGTCGGCCATTGAATTAAAGGCTGCTTGCGTTGCTTATCCTAGCCGTGGACAAGTGATAGGCCCTATCGATCTCACTATTCAGCAGGGTGAGGTAGTGGTGCTTAGCGGTGCCTCCGGTAGCGGTAAGTCAACTCTTTTGGCGCTGCTCGCCGGCTTTATCGCCCCAAGCGCTGGCAAGTACCGTCGGCAAGAAAGTAGCCGCTATGCCTGGCTGGATCAGCAGCCCTGTCTCTTGCACGGCAGTTTGATCGATAATCTACGTTTGGCGGCACCCGAAGCTTCCTGTGAAGAAATGTTTGCCGCACTGCATCGCGCTGGTTTTGGGCCGCTGTTAACTCAGTTACCCGAGGGGCTGGATACGTTAATCGGTGAGCGTGGAGTAGGGCTATCAGGAGGCCAAGCCCAGCGCCTGGCACTTGCGCGAGTGTACCTTAGCAATGCACCGCTGGTGCTGTTAGATGAGCCGACGGCGGGTTTAGATCAAGAGACAGAGCAGTTCGTTATGACTGCTTTGCTTGAGCTCGCTCAAGAGGGACGTACCCTGGTCATAGCGACCCACCATCCGGCAGTGATTGCCGCTGCTCAACGCCATCTGGCTTTTGAGCAGGGTGAACTGGTAGAGGTGGCCTCATGATGGCTATTTACCGTGATTTCCGCCCTTGGCTGCTGCTCTTAGTGCGCCGCCGCAGACGCTTTTTGGTGGGTGCTTTGTTAGTTTGGGTCACCCTGATAGCAGGGCTTGCGCTGCTAGGGTTGTCGGGTTGGTTTATTACCGCTAGTGCCCTGACCGGTATCGCCTTAGCGCTGGGTATTCCAGCGCGGCTCGATGTTTATGTTCCCGGTGGCGGCATTCGTTTCTTCGCCTTGATGCGCACCGTGGCGCGCTATGTCGAGCGTCTGTACAACCATAATACGGTGTTAACGCTGCTTGCCGACTTGCGTTATCGGGTATTTGGTCATTTAACGCGCTTTGACGATGCTCGCTTGCACGGTGAGCGTGCCAGTGACTGGCTGAGCCGTTTAACGGCAGATATCGACACCCTGGATAATTTTTATCTGCGACTCTTGGTGCCACCATTGGTGGCGTTGCTTGGTGTAGTGGCTGTGTCGCTTTTTGTGGCTATTTGGTTGCCCGGTATTGCCTTGCTGATGGCGGTGACGCTGGGCTTGCTCTGGCTAGTGGCGACCCTTTTAGCTGCTGCCTGGGGATTTTCGCACAGCTATCAGCAGGTGGTTGACCAGCAGTCTCTGCGCCGCCTAGTGGTCGACCAAGTACAGGCCTCGGCCGAGTTGATGAGCTATCAAACGACCCAGTGGCATCGAACGATGATAGCGACTCAAGAGCAGCAAGCGTTCAACAATCAGCGCCGCTTGGGACGTAAAGCGGCGTTCATAAACTGCTTGGTGAGTGTCATAAGTGGATTAATGGTAGTGACAGTCGTGTGGTTCGCTAGCCTAGTATTTAACCAGCAGTTGGTCACGGGCCCTGTTTTAGTGATGGTTGCATTGATAGTGCTGGGGGTGAATGAGGCGTTTATCGCACTACCAGCTAGCTTTATCAAGCTGGGCGCTAGCTATGCAGCGGTGCGTCGGTTAAATGCGTTAACCATCGATTCATCGTCGGCTGCCCCTGTTGTTATGCTAACTGAAGATGTTGATCTAAGCATTCAGGTTAATCAGCTCTCTCTGCGCTATTCGCAAACATTAGAACCCGCATTAAGGTGTATTAATTTTCAGCTACCCGCTGGAAAGCGAGCGGTGATTACCGGCAGCTCCGGTGCTGGGAAATCATCTTTAGCCAGTGTGTTGATGGGGCGCTTAAAAGCGACTCAGGGCGAGGCGGTGGTGGGTGGTGTGCCCACGTGGCACCTCTCGGTCGAAAGCCGTGCTAATCACTTTGCGATGCTCACTCAGCAGGTGGATCTGTTTGATGCCTCTATTGCTGAGAACCTGCGTATTGCCAACCCCACCGCAAGCGACGAAAAGCTCTGGGAGGTATTGAAGGCCGTTGCCTTGGATGGATGGGTTGAGCAACTGCCGAAAGGCTTAACCACGGCGGTGGGCGAAAAAGGCCAGCAGCTATCGGGTGGCCAAGGTCGGCGTGTGGCATTAGCACGGCTAATGCTTTGTAGCCCTCAAGTGGTGATTCTTGACGAGCCATTTGCAGGCGTTGATGCGGCGACGGCAAACCACCTCGCGGCTTCCCTGGATCAATGGTTGCTTAATCGAACGGTTATATTCTTTGTCCATCAATTTAGTTCGCTGAACCCATTGCCTGGAGTTGAGTACCACTGGCATCTAGATGCCGGTAAACTTAGCCAGTGCGCGCTTAAGTAATCGGTAATGAGCGATATTAATTCATTGATAGGACAGCTAGGAGCCCTCCATGCACGAATTTTTACGCAATCTTCCTAAAGTAGAGCTCCATTTGCATATCGAAGGCTCGCTGGAACCAGAGTTAATGTTCGCGCTAGCACAGCGCAATGGGATTGAACTGCCCTATACGACAGTTCAGGAAGCCAAGGATGCTTATCACTTCAACGATCTGCAGGGGTTCCTGAATCTCTATTTTCAGGGTATGAGCGTGCTTCGTAAGGAGGAAGACTTTTACGACCTGGCGATGGATTATTTCAAGCGCGCGCGGGAGGAGGGCGTTGTGCATATTGACATGCACTTTGATCCTCAGGCACATCTACAGCGTGGTGTGCCGCTTGAAGTGGTAATGGCTGGGCTATTAAAAGCTAAGCAGGAAGCAGAGGATAACCTCGACCTCTCTATCGGCATGATTATGGCTTTTCTACGCGACCGACCCGCTGAGGAGGCGTTGCATGTACTCGAACAAGCCGCTCCCTATTGGAAAATGCTAGATTCCATCGGTCTGGATAGCGCTGAAAAAAACAACCCACCGGTCAAATTTGTTGAGGTGTTTAAGCGCGCTAAGCAGCTTGGGCTTGTGCGCGTGGCCCATGCCGGGGAGGAAGGCCCTGCAGACTATATTAAAGAAGCCCTGGATTTACTTGATGTTCAGCGCATTGATCACGGGGTGCGCTGTTTAGAAAGTGATGAGGTGGTTGAGCGTTTGCGCCGCGAGCAGATTGTTCTAACGGTCTGCCCGCTCTCCAACGTCAGCTTAAAAGTAGTAGAGGACCTGCGTGATCATCCGCTGCCCAAGCTTTTGGCTGAAGGGCTCAAAGTAACCATTAGCTCGGATGACCCCGCCTATTTTGGTGGCGGTATGTTGACTAATCACGTTGCTTGCGCCGAAGCGTTTGGTTGGGACGAAGCGGTATTTCGCCAGCTAACCCGCAATGCTATTGAAGAAGCTTTTGTGACCACGCAGCGTCGCGAAGAGCTGCTATCTCGCTTAGGCGCAGTATAACGTTACACCGCCTGGTCGCGCTGACCAGGCGGCTGCGCTTGCTAGAATAGCATTTTTAAGTGTTGGTTTAGAGTTGTCGTTCAGGGTAGTGCGGGTACGTCAAAGTCAGGCATTTTACCGGTTAGTGTATGTAAAAACGCGGTAATATTACTAATGGTGTCATCATCAAACTCCCTGCCAAGCATCTCTTGGCCCATTATCGCGACCGCCTCTTCCAGTGTTTCAGTCGCACCGTTATTCATATACGGGTAGGTCACTGCCACATTGCGCAGTGTGGGTGTTCTGAAACGATACTTGTCGCTCTCTTCTTCGGTCACGACGTAACGACCCAAATCGGTTGAGCCCGGTACCTGAATCGCGTGGAATTGGCTATCGGTTAAAGCAGGGCCGCGGTGGCAGGCAATACAGCCGTTATCAACAAATGCCACCATACCGTCTTTGGCTTGCTGGTTAATCGCCTCTAAATCGCCATGTAGGTAACGATCAAAAGGTGAATTGGGTGTATTGAGCGTACGTTGGAAAGCGGCCAGCGCATGAGCCAAATTATCATCGGTGATGGGTTCTTCTTGGTCAGGATAGGCAGTGCTGAATTTTTCCTGGTAGAGCTCGAACCCCACCAGTCGTTCTAGGGCCATTTCTAGATCCATCGCCATTTCCACAGGTGCTTCGATAGGGCCTAGTGCTTGGCCTTCTAAATCAGACTCTCGGCCATCCCAAAATTGTGATCCTAAAAAACCACTGTTCAGCACGGTGGGGGTATTGCGTTCGCCGACCTGCCCATCGTGGCCGACAGCGCGAGGAATTCGGTCAGCCCAGCCAAGTGCTGGATTGTGGCAGGTGGCGCAGCTAATAACGCCGCTAGAAGAGATGCGTGGCTCGAAGAACAGCATATTGCCAAGTTCGACCTTCTCCTCTGTTAATGAGTTGTTCGCGGGGATTGGTGGAAGGAAAGGTAGTGCCTCGAAGCGTTGGCGGTAATTCTCCAAGCCATCGTCAGCCATGGCTAAGCTTGTAGCGATAAAGCTGCAAGCTGCCAGTGCGGGTAGTAAAGTGGCTTTTATGGTCATGGTTATTCTCCCTTGCTTTTATAATCGGCGTTTCGGTTTTGAAAGGATGAACCTCAGCGTCCTCTATCTGTAAGCTTAGGGGAGGGGGCGGTAGTCGTTTTGTCCTGGATCAATACTTGGCTGCTTTGCGATGCGTTTCAGGTTAGCCCTAATCTTTAACGACTTTTAATGATAAATGTTGAAATCACTGTTGACCCTGATGGTAAATCGGGTAGTATACGCACACGTCAACGGGGCACGGCCTCATTGACTAGCTCTTTAACAATTTGATCAGGTAATTCATGTGGGCGCTTGCTGACGTTGGTGACAAATCACCGAATATCAAGGCAAGCGGTCATGAGAACGACTGTTTTTAAACGAAAGTTTTTAAACGACAGTTGAATGAATTCGTTTGAACCTTGAGCCAAGTTTGGTTCGCTTCTGTCACTTTCGAGTGGCGGGTAAGAACCGCATAGATCTTAAACTGAAGAGTTTGATCATGGCTCAGATTGAACGCTGGCGGCAGGCCTAACACATGCAAGTCGAGCGGTAACAGGGGTAGCTTGCTACCCGCTGACGAGCGGCGGACGGGTGAGTAATGCATAGGAATCTGCCCGATAGTGGGGGATAACCTGGGGAAACCCAGGCTAATACCGCATACGTCCTACGGGAGAAAGGGGGCTTTGGCTCCCGCTATTGGATGAGCCTATGTCGGATTAGCTAGTTGGTAAGGTAATGGCTTACCAAGGCAACGATCCGTAGCTGGTCTGAGAGGATGATCAGCCACATCGGGACTGAGACACGGCCCGAACTCCTACGGGAGGCAGCAGTGGGGAATATTGGACAATGGGGGCAACCCTGATCCAGCCATGCCGCGTGTGTGAAGAAGGCCCTCGGGTTGTAAAGCACTTTCAGCGAGGAAGAACGCCTGTCGGTTAATACCCGGTAGGAAAGACATCACTCGCAGAAGAAGCACCGGCTAACTCCGTGCCAGCAGCCGCGGTAATACGGAGGGTGCAAGCGTTAATCGGAATTACTGGGCGTAAAGCGCGCGTAGGTGGCTTGATAAGCCGGTTGTGAAAGCCCCGGGCTCAACCTGGGAACGGCATCCGGAACTGTCAGGCTAGAGTGCAGGAGAGGAAGGTAGAATTCCCGGTGTAGCGGTGAAATGCGTAGAGATCGGGAGGAATACCAGTGGCGAAGGCGGCCTTCTGGACTGACACTGACACTGAGGTGCGAAAGCGTGGGTAGCAAACAGGATTAGATACCCTGGTAGTCCACGCCGTAAACGATGTCGACCAGCCGTTGGGTGCCTAGAGCACTTTGTGGCGAAGTTAACGCGATAAGTCGACCGCCTGGGGAGTACGGCCGCAAGGTTAAAACTCAAATGAATTGACGGGGGCCCGCACAAGCGGTGGAGCATGTGGTTTAATTCGATGCAACGCGAAGAACCTTACCTACCCTTGACATCTACAGAAGCCGGAAGAGATTCGGGTGTGCCTTCGGGAACTGTAAGACAGGTGCTGCATGGCTGTCGTCAGCTCGTGTTGTGAAATGTTGGGTTAAGTCCCGTAACGAGCGCAACCCTTGTCCTTATTTGCCAGCACGTAATGGTGGGAACTCTAAGGAGACTGCCGGTGACAAACCGGAGGAAGGTGGGGACGACGTCAAGTCATCATGGCCCTTAC
>NZ_JACCGK010000002.1 GCF_013416325.1 Vreelandella sedimenti | reverse complement strand
AAGTCGTGAATAGTGAATAGAAACCTCACACCTCACCACTCAATAGGTTGTCCGTCCCAAGCCCAAAAAGTACCGCTATCATCAGGCGTTCGCTGGGCGATAACTGTTAGCAGCTGTTCTGCTACAAATGTGGGTGTGAATAGCTTCTCGTGTGGAACTCTTGCTTGAAAGGGTTTGGAGAGTGCCGTATCAGTGGTACCTGGATGCAGGCAGAGCACGGTGGACTGCTTATTAAGCCGCTTGAGCTCAATGGATGCCGTTTTAAGGAGCATGTTATGCGCTGCTTTACTGGCACGATAGCTGTACCAGCCCCCTAGCTGATTATCCTCGATGGAGCCAACCCGCGCGGAAAGACTGGCGACCACTGTAGGGTATGTCCCTTTGAAAGAGTCTTGCAGTGCCGCGAGAAGTAATATCGGCGTAAATGCATTGATGTTCATTATCTGCGCTAGATTTTCAACGCTAAGCTGATCAAGGCGCTTCTCAGGCAGCAGTTGCCGCGATTCATCATGAAGGGTGCCGATGGCATTGAAAAAGAGGTGAATTGGCTGGGCGACCAGCGCTTTCTTAAGTGTCAGCCTGCCCGCCTCCTGGGAAACATCAAGCACTAAGTGAGTAAGGCGGGGATTATCAATTCGTGATGGTTGGCGGCTTACAGCAATAACATGGCCGACCTGAGAGGAAGAGAGTAGCTGATTAATAATAGCAGCACCTATCCCCCCAGATGCGCCTACAACCACCGCTGTATAATGATGAGGCAATAAATTGAACATGATCGTCCTTTGATTTGCCGCTGAGAGTGGGCTTTCATTGAAACGTCATGCTGAGGACTTGTCGAGGGAGGTATCAGGCAGAAGCGTTGATTCTGCCAGGTTGGGCGCTGTTGCGTCCATCAGGTTTATAGAGCGTTTTTTCAGCGATTTGACGAATATAATCGAGCATTGCCTGATTATGCTTCATTCGTACTGACAGCATCTGGCCCGTTAGCTCATTCATGCGCGCGGCTCGCTCGCTTTTTTCAAGCAAGCTTTCCCAAGCTGTCAGGCAGCCAGCATCATGAGCTGCCGCTTTGGCGCCGTTTGCGCCTTCGGCATAACCAAGGCGTTTTTGCACATTGCGCCGCACAGTCTCAATGCGCTCGAGTTCGGCCAATAATGACTGTTTGTCTAGTGCAACTTGCGATAATGCATCACCGTCAATATCACCTTGCGTCAATAAATTTTGCTCGCTGGACAACAGCGAAACTAACGCCTCAAGGCGCTGTTGCTGGTCGGTAAGCAAGGATGCAAGGCTCATTTACAGCGTCCCCTTATAGATCTTTAAGATTAGCAATTAAGCCCTCAGCGATACGGTCGGCGCGCATTTCAAGGCGACCTTCACGTATAGCATCACGAATTTCTTCAACTTTAGCAGTATCGATGTCCTGAGATTCATCGATACTTGATTGGCTCAGTTGAGTCGATTCGCGAGCTGCGCCGCCCGGTGCGACGGGAGATACGCTATCAGCCTTTTGCGGTTCATCACGCTGCTGGGCTTGGCTTGAGCGTAATAGCGAATTAATGTTATCAATTTTCACGTTGTCTGCCTCATCGTCAACGTCGATGCGCTTGGCGCTTAGTGTAGCTTGTATAACAGTATATCGGCAGCATTGGGCCCAACTTTAGGCTGCGAATTAAAAATCCACTACCAAAATGCCACGCTCGGCGACACGAGCAGTCATGATTTCTCGTGAGCCAAAACGAACTCTAACTTGCTCACCAAGAGCACCATTTTCTAGTGCTTCGCCTTCGCGTGAAACTCGGAAGGCAGAGCCTTGAGCTATGACAGTAACGCGCTGCCCACGTTCAACTAAATGAGGCGCTTGTAAGTAATGCGCTAAAAAGACACTACCACTACGAATAGGGCGCTGAGCTATTTTACCCACGATATCCTCTTCAGCGGTCAAAGCCTGAGCTGAGAGATCGCCGAGATTGCCCCCGCGTTCGCTAAGCATGCTTGATGTAATCAGTGTGCCACGCTCAATATCCCTGGCTGCCACCACATAATCACCAATGACATCAATCTGCGCCTGCAAATAGCGAACTTGCCGGCCATCTTCACCGCAACGCACCCCAACGGAAACGCGGCCCAAGGGTGCTTGATTGGTGTTGGCCAAAAAAGGTTCTGGCTGAACGCACTCTGGCAAATGCGGAGAGGGTGGCCGTAGGTCAATGACCACTTCCTCGCCTAATGCCTGTGTCTCTTCGTACAAAAATTGATGCACTTGTTGGAGAAGCTTGTCGTCATCAGCTTGAATCCTGGTGAAGGCAGTAACGCTTAGGATTGCCCAGAAGAAGGCTAATTGCCAAAAGCGAAGCGTGCTTGGCTTAGTAAAGCGCTGTCGGAGCATGGGGAGGCCGCTTACTTGGGAGCTGAAGAAGGAACGTAACGAGGAGAATTCATCGTCCAGTGTAGCGAAAAGGTAGTAGCCGTATCACGTGAAATGCTGGTGGAAACGCCAGCTGTTCCATGCTTTAGGCTGACAGCTCCAGACGTATTCTTCACCATCAACAAAATCCATTTTATTTTTTGCCTCAACGCGAGGGTCGGCATGATTGATCAACTGGAATCTGCCTTTAATTTTCATCAGCAAGCAGTAGGGTTACGTCAAGCGCGTCACGAGGTGTTGGCGGCTAATATCGCCAATGCTGATACGCCTAACTATAAGGCGCGTGACATTGACTTTGCTAGTGAGCTGAAAAAAGCAGTAGACGGTACTCAGAGTGCATCTAGCCATACCGGAGGCGGTATGACTTTAGCGCGTACTTCTGGTAGCCATATTGCTGGAGAAGGCCCCGCATGGCGAGGAGCGGGCAACCCCGATTTGCTTTACCGCATTCCCGACCAGCCTAGTTTGGATGGAAATACGGTTGATATGGATCGTGAGCGCACGCAGTTTGCAGATAACGCTGTTCGTTATCAAGTCGGGCTCACGATGCTCAATAGCCGTATTCAGGGGCTGAAAAATGCCATGCAGCCCGAGTGACCCTGTCTAAATTAGTGAGGAGTTAATCACGATGTCGATGTTCTCTACGTTTGATATTGCTGGATCGGCAATGAGTGCCCAATCCCAGCGCATGAATGTTACCGCTAGCAATATGGCCAATGCCGACAGTGTTGCCGGGCCTGATGGTGAAACCTATCGAGCCAAGCAGGTGATGTTTGAGACCCAGTCACAGGGTAACCGCTATGGCGTTGGCGGCGTGCGCGTCACCGAGGTGGTGGAAGATGACTCGCCCCTGAGGATGGAGTATATGCCCAACCACCCGGCGGCAGATGAAGAGGGTTATGTGGCAAAGCCCAACGTTGAGCCGGTGCATGAAATGGTCAATATGATTTCTGCCTCGCGCTCCTATCAAGCCAACGTTGAAGTCTTTAATACCAGTAAGCAGATGTTGATGCAGACGCTGTCACTGGGTGAGGGGTAAACCATGAATGTCGATACGAGTGTATTGAATAACATAAATGGCGGTGGTGCTAATGGCCTCTCTGCCCGCCAGTCTGATGAGCTGCGTGAAAGCTTTATGACGCTGCTGATTACGCAATTGCAGAATCAGGATCCGCTCAATCCGATGGAAAACTCGGAAATGACCTCGCAGTTAGCGCAAATTAACACGGTTAGTGGTATTGAGGAGCTGAATAGCACGCTAGAAGGTATTACCAGTCAAATGGATGCCAATCAGGCACTGCAGGCGAGCGGTCTAATCGGCAAAGGCGTTATGGTTTCCGGCAAGGATGTTTTAGTAGAGCAGGATGAAGATGGTAATTCTTACACCACGCCCTTTGGCATAGAGCTGGCCGAGCCGGCGGCGAATGTTAAAGCGACGATTGTGGGAGAGGGTGGTCAGGTCATTAGAGTTCTTGACCTCAAAGCGCTAGATGCAGGCGTTCAATCTTTCCAGTGGGACGGTCTCAATGAGCAGAAAGAAGCAGCTGCCAGTGGTCGATATTCGGTTCAATTAGAAGCGACCGACGCTGAAGGTGAAAAAATCGAATCCACAGCTTTGCAGTACGCTGTAGTAAACAGCGTTACGCCTAATGACGGTAGTGGCAGTGTTCGGCTGGATTTGGGCGCTATTTACGGTCAAATCAATCTGAATGACGTTAAACAAATTCTTTAATTGTTGATTAAAAACAGCAATTAATTAACCACAGCATTTGATTAAACACAGCTTTCTTAGGGGAACATCATGAGCTTTTCACAAGCACTCAGTGGTCTAAGCGCACAGCAACAAAAATTAGGTGCGGTGGGTAACAATATTGCCAACTCGCAGACGGTTGGTTTTAAAAGTTCTAACGTCCAGTTTGCTGATGTATATGCTGAATCGCGCATCGGGCTTGGTGTTCGTACTTCTACGGTGCTGCAGAATTTTAGCCAAGGTAATGTGGAATCCACTAATCGCAATATGGATCTCGCCATTGCGGGCGAAGGCTTCTTTCGTTTCCAGCAAACAAATGGCGAAGTGGGCTACTCCCGTAACGGCCAGCTAACCATGACGTCAGATGGCCGTTTAGTTAATGCCCAGGGTGCCCAAATAATGGGCTATCCTGCAGATGCAGAGGGTAATGTGCAGGCTGGTGGTAATGTGCAGCCGATGCAGGTGCCACCAGGTGACCTACAAGCTAACGCAACCACTGAGCTAGATGTATCTTTAAATTTGGACTCAGGGCAGCCGATTATTGATGTTGCTACAACTCCTTTTGATGCAGAAAACCCCAACACTTATAACTATTCTACTAACGCCACCGTATTTGACTCTCAGGGTAACGCACGAAACCTCTCACTATATTTTACAAAAAGTGCTGACAATCAATGGGCCGTTAACGGGCGTATGTCTGGCGGGCCAGCCGGTGGGGGCAACTATGATGTCGACCTAGGGAGCTTAGTATTTAATCAGAATGGAACGCTTCAAGCGGATAATACCAATGCTGCGGTGTTTGACGACGTTGAGTTTGGGGCTGGTAACCCGTTAGAGGAATTAAATGTTGCAATGAGTTTTGAGGGTTCAACCCAATTTGCGAATGACTCAACGGTTAATAATACGGTACAAGACGGTTATACATCAGGTGCTTTGGTGGGGATTACTATCGAAAGCGATGGTACGATTATGCGCAACTACTCTAATGAGCAGTCCCGCGCTGCTGGACAAGTAGCGTTGGTTAGCTTCCGCAACCCTGAGGGCCTAAAACCCGAAGGCGATAACCTATGGACTTCCACAGGCGCTTCAGGCCAAGAATTAGTTGGCTCTCCGGGCACAGGGTTGCTTGGCATGATTGAGCCGAGTGCTGTCGAAACGTCCAATGTTGAAATGGCAAGCGAGCTAGTAGATATGATCATTGCCCAGCGCGCTTATCAGGCTAACTCGCAAACGATCAGTACCCAGGACGAGCTCCTGCAGACCATCATTAACCTTTAATGATCGGTCACTAAGTTAAGGAGTAAGTACCGTGGATCGAATGCTCTATACCGCCATGAGTGGTGCTAAGCACACTATGGATCAGCAGTCGGTGGTGAGTAACAACCTCTCGAATGTAAGCACTACAGGTTTTCGTGGGCAGTTACAGGCTGCCCGAGCGGTGCCCGTTCAGGGCGAAGCGTTACTGGCAACGCGTACCTCTGCGGTGACCACCACGCCTGGCAGTGATTTTTCCCAGGGCCCGGTCGAGTATACCGGGCGTACGCTTGATGTCGCTATGCAGGACGACGCATGGATGGCAGTGCAAGCGAATGACGGTACTGAAACCTATACACGGCGTGGCGACCTGCAGATAGACAGTGACGGGGTGTTGCTCAGCGTTGGGCGACCAGTAATGGGCGAAGGTGGCCCCATTGCTATCCCGCAAGGGGCGCAAGTATCGATTGGCGCCGATGGGACGATTAGTGCCATTCCCGAAGGTGTAGGGCCGGAAGCACTGGTCGAGGTAGGCCGAATTAAGCTGGTGGCGCCTGAAGAGGGCGTGTTGACGCGCGGGGAGGACGGGCTCTTTCGTGCGCCTCCTAATGAAGAAGGTGAGCCAGGGGCCTTGCCTGCCGACGAAAATGCCAAGTTGGTGAGTGGTGCATTGGAAGGCAGTAATGTCAGCGCTGTCGATGCTATGGTCTCAATGATCGATGTGGCACGCCGCTATGACATGCAGATGAAAGTGCTGAGCACCGCTGATGAAAATGCTCAGCGCGCCAACGGGATTCTATCCATTCAAGGTTGATGTTGGCCATTCAGTGCTGATGTAAGTCAGTCGGTCAAGGGAGCATAATTATGATTAAGTCCTTATGGACAGCTAAAACGGGTTTGGAGTCTCAGCAAACCAAGTTAGATGTGATTTCGAACAATCTAGCTAACGTGAGTACCAATGGTTTCAAGCGTTCACGTCCAGTGTTTGAAGATCTGCTATACCAAAACATGCGTCAACCCGGTGCTCAAAATAATATCCAAGATCGGCTGCCGTCTGGCATGCAGGTGGGCACCGGTGTGCGAGCCGTGGCCACTGAGCGTCTGCATACTCAAGGTGGGTTAGAGCAGACTGAAAACTCACGGGATCTCGCGATCAATGGCGAAGGTTTCTTTCAGGTGTTGATGCCAGATGGTACGACTGCCTATACACGCGACGGCAGTTTTCAGCTTAATGAGAATGGTCAAATGGTCACTGCCAATGGCTACCCTGTTGAACCTGCCATTTTCTTACCGGCCAATGCGTTGTCGGTAAATGTTGGTGAAGATGGCACGGTGAGCGTACGCCAGCCAGGCGTTGCGGTTGATAATGAGGTGGGACAAATCAGCGTCAGTACCTTTATCAATCCAGCAGGTCTACAAAGTATTGGTGGCAACCTCTATCTAGAGACGGGAGCCTCTGGAGCGCCCAATGAGAATATGCCGGGGATGAATGGTGCGGGTCGGCTGTTCCAAGGGTATGTGGAAACATCTAACGTCAATGTCGTTGAAGAGATGGTCAATATGATTCAGACCCAGCGAGCCTATGAAATTAATAGCAAAGCGGTGTCCACTAGCGATGAAATGTTGGCACGCTTAAGCCAGCTGTAACGGTTGTTACTCACCGGGCTTACTTTATAGGTTGCGTTATGCTGGAGTTGCACCGCATGTCACGTCGTATTGCACTAGCAGGATTGGTGCTTTTTTTATTAGTTGTAGCAGGCTGCGCTCAAGTTCCAAGAGCTTCAGTGGTGGGTGAGCAAGAACAGATCAGCATTGTTGATCGCCCGCCACCCATCCCCAATGGTTCTATTTACCAGGCAAGGCAAGGTTATCAGCCACTTTTTGAAGATCGTCGGCCACGGTCAATTGGCGATATTTTGACCATCGTATTGGATGAGGAAGTGAGCGCGAGCAAGAATTCGCAATCCAATGCGGGCCGTAGTGGAAGCGCTAGCCTTGAGCTTGCACAACTACCGGATATTCTCGATGTGCTTGCCGAGTATGGCTACGATATTTCTGGGGAAAATGACTTTACCGGTAGTGGCGGGTCGCAGGCCAATAACTCCTTTACCGGTACGATCACGGTTTCGGTGTTAGAAGTAATGAATAACGGCAATTTACGTGTGCGTGGCGAGAAGCAAATTGCCATCAATCAGGGAACTGAGTTTATTCGTTTTTCCGGCGTGGTTAACCCACGTACGATTACCGCTCAAAACACCGTTCCTTCCACTCAGGTAGCGGATGCGCGAATTGAGTATGTTGGTGACGGCTATATTAATGAAGCGCAGCATATGGGGTGGCTACAACGTTTCTTCTTAAACGTCTCGCCGTTCTAGCTCTATGGGGAGCCATCAATGACAGAGCTACGCCAGACAGGCCCTTCAATGGCAGGTCGACCAATGAACGCGGGACAGCGGGTTATCGTGATGCGGTTAAGAAATGTGTGGATTAACTGTCGGCAAGCCATCAACGCTTGGCTTATTCAACTGACCACCTTAGTGATAATGTGCGCGCTGGCTTTGCCTGCTCAGGCGGAAAGCGTTCGGGAACTGGCAAGCTTTGCCGGCGTTCGAGATAACCAACTGGTAGGCTACGGCTTGGTCGTCGGCCTCGACAGTACCGGTGACCAAACGACCCAGGCGCCCTTTACAAGCCAAAGCCTGACCAATATGTTGTCCCAGCTTGGGGTGACCGTGCCTGCAGGCACGAACTTGCAACTGCGCAACGTAGCTGCGGTGATGGTGACCGCTGATCTCCCGCCGTTCTCAAGGCCGGGCCAGCGTCTAGATATAGTCGTTTCGTCGATAGCCAACGCACGCAGCTTGCGCGGTGGAACGCTGTTGATGACACCTTTAAAAGGTGCTGATGGTGATACCTATGCCATTGCCCAGGGCAACATGCTCGTGGGCGGTGCTGGCGCCCAAGCGGGTGGCAGTAGTGTGCAAATCAATCAGCAGGCATCGGGACGTATTCCCAATGGCGCACTGGTTGAGAGGGAAGTACCGCTTAACCTAGGTGGCAATGGTGGCATGCTTGAATTACAGCTTAACGACTCTGATTTTGGCACCGTTCAGCGCATGGTAACGGCGATTAATAACGAGTTTGGCCAGTCGGTAGCTTATGCACGTAATGGCCGAGTAATCGCCCTTGACGGTCCTACTGATGATAATGCGCGGGTCAACTTTATGGCGCGCATTGAAAACGTTCAGGTCACACCAACGGAGGCTCCGGCACGCGTCGTGCTGAACTCACGCACCGGTTCGGTAGTGATGAACAGTGCCGTTACACTGCGGGAAGCAGCCGTAGCTCACGGCAGTCTGTCGATCATGATTGATACCCAGTTTGGCGTTAGCCAGCCGAATCCGTTTGGCGAGGGCGAGACGGTTGTGGTGCCCGACGCAGATATTGATATTGAGCAGCAAGAGGCTTATCTGCAAATTGTAGAGGGCGCGCAGCTCAACGAAGTGGTCAATGCATTGAATGCGTTAGGCGCTACCCCTCAAGACTTAATGTCGATTCTGGAAGCGTTAAAAGCATCGGGATCGCTACGTGCAGAACTGGAGGTCATTTAATGAGTGCGAGTGATATGACCAGTCAGTTCGCCCTGGACATGAACGGCTTTCAGCGGCTCCAACACACTGCACGCGTCGACCCTGAGGCTGGCGTGGGTGGTGCAGCCCAGCAGTTTGAAGCGCTATTTATTCAGATGATGATGAAGAGTATGCGTGAGGCGACACCTAGTTCAGGACTGATGAACAGTAGTGCGACGGATACCTATCAATCGATGCTGGATCAACAGTGGTCACAGGTGATGGCTTCGCGTGGAATGGGCCTTGCAGATGTACTTGTTGAGCAACTGGAGCGCCAAGGAGCCATCTCAAAAGCGCAGCCAGATGCGGATCAAGAGTTGCAAGCATTGATAGCAGGCATCCCTCGTGGCACCCCGCGTGTGCTTGACGATTCATTCGCGGCTAATCCTGATACGATTGAAACCCAGCATGAGCAGGGCAGCGGTCGATTCTTAGCCGAGCTAGAGGCCATTCGCCAAGGCGTTGAGAAGGGGAATGCGGTAGATGAGTCTGCGCTAAACCCGCGAGCGCAATCGACGGCTTCTGCTCACGTAGATCAATTTATTCAAACGTTAGCGGCACCAGCCCAAGCGGCCAGTGCATCTACCGGCGTTCCTGCTGAACTCATTTTGGCCCAGGCGGCGTTAGAAACAGGCTGGGGACGGCACGAAATCGCGACTCGCAATGGCAACAATAGCCATAACCTGTTTGGTATCAAAGCCGGTAGCCATTGGCAGGGCGAAACCACCGATATTGTGACTCATGAATATATTAATGGGCGGCGAACGCAGGTGGTTGACACCTTCCGTGTCTATGACTCGTTTGAACACGCTTTTACTGATTATGCCAGCCTAATCGGCAATAACCCTCGTTATGCTGGGGTTGTTCAAGCACCCACCGCTGAGCAGGCCGCGCGTGAGCTGCAGGCCGGCGGGTATGCTACTGATCCGCTCTACGCTGAAAAGTTAGTCGCAGTGATGAATAACATGGGGCCGCTTAACGCTGAGGGAAATTTCCTGGCTGACGCTCGCTAGCCCTTTCCTCAAGTTTTTCTGTGCAGCGCCGATAATTGAAGTAGTGATAGGTATCGGCCTAAGGAATTGTGAACCATGAGCATGTTTTCGATCGGCTTAAGCGGCCTCAATGCCGCGCAGAATGCCCTGAATACAAGCAGTAATAATATTAGTAATGTCTATACGCCTGGCTATAATCGGGAGTTGGCCCAGTTGGGTGAGGGGCGCGTAGGTGGCGGGGTTCGTGTCAATGATATCGAGCGCCAGTTCAATACGTACGTAGCTGACCAGTTAAATAGCGCAAAAACTCAGTCAAGCGCCTTAAACACTTACTATAGCCAGGTATCGCAAATCGATAATCTGCTGGCTGATCGTGAAGCCGGTTTAGCTCCGCTGATGCAGAATTTTTTCTCATCGTTAGAAGACCTAGCGGCCTCACCCTCCGACCCAGCGGCTCGCCAGGGCGTGCTTGGCCAAGCTAATACGCTGAGTTCACAGTTCCGCTCCTTTGATGGCTACCTGCAAGATATGCAGGGCAATATTAATGGCCAGATCAAGGATGAAATTACCCAGATTAATAACACCACCGAGCAGATCGCTGGTTTAAATAAAGAGATTGCTTTGGCTCGCGCTCGGAGTGGGGAAGCACCCAATAGCCTGCTCAACCAGCGTGATCAATTGGTATCAGAGCTTAATGAACGTATGGATTTGCGCCTAAATATTCAGGATGGCAAAACCTACAATGTTAGCCTGCCCAATGGTCAGCCGCTGGTGACAGGAACCAATTCGTTCCAACTAGAAGCAGTGCAAGCGGATTATGACCCTCAGCGCACGGTGGTGGGGTATCGGGATGGTGGTGGTAACGTCGTTCAGCTAGATGAGTCGACGATAACAGGCGGGGCATTGGGAGGCTTGATGTCTTTCCGTTCAGAAACCTTAGATAAGACGCAGAACCAAATTGGTCAACTGGCTGTGTCGTTGGCGACTGCTTTCAATGAGCAGCATAAGCAAGGTGTAGATCTTAACGGTGACCAGGGTGAAGACTTCTTTGCAGTGCGCGCCCCGCAAACGTATGCCGATAAGAATAATAGTTTACCTGCCGTCAATATCACTAGCGCTGAATTTGACCCCGATCAAGTTGATGCCCTTAGGGCAACTGACTATACCGTCAGTTTTGAGGCTGGTGAGCCCGTGGTTACCCGTAAAGACAATGGGCAGGTTGTAGATTTCGATCAAGACGCCTGGGATGACGATGGCGAATTAAATTTTGGTGGTGTCAGCATTGAGTTCAGCGGTGTGCCGCAAGATGGTGATCGCTTTGAAATTCAGCCGGTACGGCGTGCCGCCAATGGTATGGATACCAATATTGCTGACGTGGATAAGATTGCTGCAGGTGACGCAGGTTTTATTAATGTAGGAAATAACACGGGTAACTCGTTTGAGCGTGAGGGTGATTTAAACGTTAGCGATTTAGGTATATCTTCAGACGCTTTTGCGGATAACAGAAAATACCAATTTGAGGTAGATTCGGACGGTAGCCTGACACTGACTCCGGCAGCGAATATAATGGTTAACGGTACCAATGTTGATGCATCAGACTTACCAGACGTTGAGTTGGAAGGGGGCGATGAGATTGAAGTTGATGGTATCAGCTTTACGGTTGGCGACCTTCCTGATGCAGGTGAAACGTCGTCATTAACCGTTAGCCAGACTATTTTTGCCAGTGGCGATAACCGCAATGCCCTAGCGCTGCAGAATCTGCAAGCCGAATCAGTTGTGGGGGGTAGCGCTACAGTCTCTGGTGCGTACGCTTCGATGGTGAGCGATGTTGGTAACCGAACCAATATCACAGAAGTCAATTTAGATGCTCGTCAAGGGCTTACGGATCAACTGATCGCTGTGCAACAGTCCGAGTCAGGGGTTAATTTAGATGAGGAAGCCGCTAATTTGATCCGTTATCAGCAGTACTATCAGGCCAATGCGCGTGTAATTGACACCGCAGGCACGCTGATGGACACCATCTTGAACCTGCGCGGTTAATTCGGGAGTTTAAGTGATGCGTATTAGTACCGTTACCATGTTCGAGCAAAGCACGGCGTCCATGAACCGCCAACAAAGTGACCTGATGAGGGTCAGTCAGCAGATTGCCAGCGGCCGACGTGTGGTTAACCCATCCGACGATCCACAGGCCGCCTCGCGGGCGATTGGCGTTGATCAGGCAAAGGCGGTTACTGAACAGTTTTCAGATTCTCGCGTATCTGCCCGTAATTCACTGTCCCAGACTGAAAGCATTATCAATAGCGTTAGTGATGCGATAACTAGTGCGAAAGGTTTGTTGATTCAGGCGTCTAGCGACACGCTGACTGACGAAAATCGTGAGTCCATATCTAGCGAACTCAAAGGCGTTTATGAAACGTTGCTGGGCCAATCCAATTCAACTGATGGAAATGGGCGCTACTTGTTCGGTGGCTATAAAGATAATACTCCGCCCTTTGTGAAGTCTGCTGACGGTAGTGTGGAATATAGAGGCGATACGAATACACGCGAACAGCGTGTAGATTCTACGCGCTTGATACCGGTAGCTGATAATGGCGTGACTATCTTCCAAAGTGTACCCAGTGGTGCTGGATATGTAGCAGAAGCAAAGAAAGAAGATGGCACTCTGAATCAAGGTAATGTGACATTTCGCGGGCCCCAAACTCTTGACGTCAATGACGCTGATTACGGTAGTGATTACCGTGTCAGTTTTGATGGAACTGCTGCTGATCCAACATATCAGGTTCAACGATTTGATAATGAAACGGATACTTGGGTGGACAACGACACGGATGGTGCAGCATTAAGCTCTGGTAACTGGACAGATGATATTAGCGAAGAGGGGGCTCTCTCATTAGAATTCGGAGGCTTATCGATTAGCCTTGAAGGCACACCTGCGCCGAATGATGAAATACTGGTTGCTAAATCAGGGGGTGATGTTCGTGGCGCCGACCTGTTTCGCACTATGGAAGAAGCCATTCGAGTATTAGAAAACCCTGCTGATAATGCCACCAAAAAAGCCGATCAGCGCAATACTTTGAATACTGCTATGCGCGATCTGGACAACAGTTTGGATAATGTTCTGACTGTGCGCGCTTCCGCAGGGGCTCGTTTGAATGAGCTTGACGTTATCGATTCGGTAAGCAGTAATCGAATGCTGAACTACGAACAAACGCTATCGGATTTAGTTGATTTGGATTATACCGAAGCAATTTCTGAGTATAGCTTGCGCCAAGTAGGTATGCAGGCAGCACAAAAAGCGTTTGTAGATATTAAAGGCTTATCGCTGTTTAACTATATGTAGTAGTTCAATTATATACGACACTTTATCACTTACGTGTTGTGGAGTTCTGCTTATTCCCTTGTTTTTATGGCTAAAAGGTCATGAAAGCAAGGGGATTTCAGTTTAAGGGCGCCATCGTTTCGATTAACGTCTGCATAAACCCTAGGCCTTGCGTAAACAACCGCTGTAGAAAGCGGCTAATGTCGGTCATGAGCACCATCATTAATATTAGCCCCACGATAAGAGAGGTAGGAAAGCCGATATTGAAGACGGTGAGCTGGGGGGCAGAACGGTTCAGTATGCCCAGCGCCAGGTTGATGGTCAGCAGGGAGCCTACCAGCGGTAGCGCCAATAACATTCCCGAGGCAAAAATCGTGCCCGCATAACGAGATAATAAAATAAACGCATCTGGGTTGAATGTCCCAATGCCAATGGGTAGCGTTTGGAAGCTCATAATCAAGGTTTCAAGCACCATCAGATGACCATTCATGGCCAAAAACATGAGCAGAGTGATCATGTAGAGAATGCGCGAGAGCACCATAATATTGGTACCACTCGAGGCATCAAAAAAGCTCGCAAACGCCAGGCCCATTTGCAGGCCAATAAAATCCCCCGCCGCTTGAACGACCGCAAACATGATATGCATGACGAGGCCCATCGCCAAGCCGATCAGAATCTGTTCGATCATAATCCCCATGCCCGCCCAGGACATTACAGCTATATCCGGCATAGCTGGTAAAATCGGCGCGATAACGATGGCAATTAGGGCGGCCAGGCCCACTTTGGCTTGGTTGGGAACGCTGGAGTGTCCCCATAGAGGCGAGGCTGCCATGAACGCTGTAATGCGTGCAAACGGCCATAAAAAAGCCACTAACCACCCTTGCAGCTGTGCGAAAGTGACTTCCACCATAGCGCTACATCACCATACTAGGGATATTGGTAAATAGGCGGTGAGTAAAATCGGTAATTAAGCCAATCAGCCATGGGCCTGCTAATACCAGCACCGCGAACACAGCCAGAATTTTAGGAATAAAGGTTAGTGTCATTTCATTTATCTGAGTCGCGGCTTGAAACAGGCTGATGATAAGGCCGGTGAATAGCGCCGCCAACAGCATGGGGCCAGCCAGCAGAAGCGTTACACGCATTCCTTGATAAGCAATGCTCATCACCATTTCGGGTGTCATAGCTGGGTTTCCTGTGGGCTATATAATCAATGTGCAGTAGAAAGCGCTATATCATGTAAAAGCTTTCTGCCATCGAACCAATAATAAGCTGCCAACCATCCACTAAAATAAACAGCATCAGTTTAAAAGGTAATGAGATAGTGATGGGCGGAACCATCATCATCCCCAATGCCATCAATGTGCTGGCCACCACGAGGTCAATGATCAAAAACGGAATGAAAATGGTAAAGCCGATTTGAAAGGCCGTTTTCAGTTCACTGGTGACAAAGGCGGGCAGCAAGACACGCATTGGCAGTTCTTCCGGACCTTGCATTGGCCCCACATCGGCTAGGCGAACAAACAGTGCCAGATCCGGCTCTCGGGTTTGAGCGAGCATAAATTCCCGAAATGGATCCTGAGCCAGCAGTAAAAATTCTTCAAAATTTATCGTCTCATTAGTCAACGGCACCCAGGCATTGTCATATACCTGGGCCAATACGGGGGACATGATAAAAAAAGTTAAAAATAGTGCTATCCCTAACAACACTTGGTTGGGCGGCGTTGCCTGGGTGCCCATCGCTGTACGCAATAGGCTAAGCACAATGATGATACGCGTAAAGCTCGTCATCATCAGCAGCATGGAAGGCAAAAACGCTAGAGAACTTAGGAAAAGCAGGGTTTGCAGCGACAGCGACCACTGCTGGCCCCCGTCATCGAGCGGCTGAGAAACAATGCCGGGAATCTGTTGTGCATGTACAGGGCTGGCGATAAAACACGCGACAACAAACAAAAGCCACATCATGAACGGTTTAGCCGTTTTGCTATTCAAAAAACGGTTCTTCAAAAAACAGGGCCAAAGAAGGTGCATCCGGTACCTCATGGCGTCTGATGTGGATCGGTGGGCGCAGACGAGTCGCGACGGCCTGCGGCTAGCGCTTTGGATAAACGACGCGCAAAGCGTGAGGAAGGCGGAACTGATGCGGTTGGCGGGCGCTCTTCAGGGGCCGGGCGCTCGTGGAGTTTGGTAATTCGACCACCTCCCACGCCAACAACCAACCAGGTATCTTCTACTTCAACAATCACGACACGCTCACGATTTCCCACAGCCGTACTGCCCACAATACGAAGGTGGGCGCCATGGCGCGTGGTATGGTTGCTCCAGCGCTTTAAAAGCGCTGTACAGATTAAAATGATCGCAATAACGAGAGCTAAAGCCGCGGCAGTCTTGCCTAAAACGGCCATGCCTACCAATGCCTCGCCACTGTTACCTAGTGCATCGAGCGAACCATTCTGCGTCGAAGAGGTGGCAACGCTCATCGGTTCAATTTATGAATGCGTTCAGAAGGCGTGATGATTTCAGTAATCCGAATGCCGTACTTATCTTCGATCACGACAACTTCGCCTTGAGCAATCAAGTAGCCGTTAATCAAGATATCCATCGGCTCTCCGGCGAGCCCTTCAAGCTCAATAACAGACCCTTGCGCCAACTCCAGTAACTGCTTAATCGTGAGCTTTGTACGGCCGAGTTCCACGGTGAGCTTCACCGGGATATCCATGATCATCTCGAGCTCACGCGCTTGGGAAGAGCCGCTGTCTGGGCTCAACGGACGGAAGACATCCTCACTTGCCGCTTTCGCTGCAGGTGCTTTGGGCTCTGGGACAGCGGCTGTCTCTTCTTCGTTCTCTTCAGCAGATTCTTGCTCCGCCATTGCGGCTGCCCAAGGATCTTCCTCTTCGCTAGCAGCATCGGCGCTGGATGTGGGTTCTTCTTGCTCGGACATGGCATCCGCCCAATCGTCGTCAGAGACGTTCTGATCAGGCTTATTGGGATCAGTCATGCTTTGGATTCCTTGGCTTTCTGTCGCGTAGACCCTTTAATGAAGTCCTTGGACGATGCATTATTCATAGCGGCATGGTCAATCATATGTAACACACGCAGTGCATGCTGTTGACGTTGACTACCGTACTCGCACTCCATGACGGGCACCCCGTCAACGCTTGCGGTGATTGAACTTGGAATGTCTAACGGCAGCACGTCGCCTTTTTTCAACCCCATCACATGGGCGATACGGCTGGGTATTTGAGCAAACTCAGCGACTAGCTCCACTTCCGACTGACGCAGCTCACTCGCCATTCGGCGCGACCAAGTACCATCTTGGTCGTGATTGCTGTCATTAATTGGGTTAGCTAGTAAGTCACGTAGCGGCTCAATCATGGCGTACGGCATGCATATCTGAAAATTGCTAGATAGGTTGCCAACTTCAATGTTGAACTTGGTATTCACCACAATTTCATTGGGAGAGTTGGTAATGTTGGCAAACTTTGATTGCACTTCTGAGCGTAAAAAACTGACATCCAGCGGATAAACGACTTTCCAGGCCTCTTGGTATGCATCAATGGCGAGATTAAGCAGGCGCTGGATAATACGCTGTTCAGTATTAGTGAACTCCCGTCCGTCCGATTTAGTGACAAAACGACCGTCACCACCGAAAAGGTTATCAACCACCATAAAAACGAGATTGGGGGGGAATACGACGAGCGCAGACCCCCGCAGTGGCTTCATCGACACAATGTTCAGGTTGGTAGGCACGGGAACATTGCGTGAAAACTCGCTAAAGCTTTGATAGCGAACTGACTCGACGGTAATGTCCGCACTACGCCGCAGTAGGTTAAACAGGCCAGTACGAAAATAGCGCGCAAAGCGCTCGTTGATAAAATCAAGCGCATGCAAACGCTCACGAATAACGCGATGTTGGGTCGATGGATCGTAAGGGCGAACCCGGGCTTCATCTGACGCATGGGAAGATGAAGCCGAGGGCTCATCGTCTCCACTAACGCCTTTTAGCAGGGCATCTATTTCTTCCTGGGACAGTAGATCGTCCTGTGACATGAACGGCTCCAGTTCCCGAGGTTATTGCACAATAAATTCGGTGAATAAAACTTCACGCAAATCAAGTGGTGGCTGATTCTCCGTTAGCGGGACGTTGAGTCGATCAACAATCGCTTGTGCAAGCTGCTGCTTACCTTCCGAGGAAGTAAGTTCATCAGCCTGCTTGCCGGAAAGCAGCATCAGCAAACGGCTTCGCACTTGAGGCATATGTTCTTCTAGAATTGCTTTGCTCTCTTCATTACCCACACGAAGAGTCACGCCTGTATAGAGCAAGCGTGAGCCATAACTGTCATCGGCAAGATTGACGGTAAAGGGTTCAATACGCATAAAAATAGGCGGCTCGCGTTCCATCGCTTGCTGCATCTCTGCATCTGCTGAACCGTCATCACGTTGATCCATTACCATATAAATAGCTGCCGCTGCGCCTGCTGACGACAGCAAGACCAGGATGATCATTATCCAGAGCAGTTTTTTTGACCCGCCGCTTTTTTCTGCCATTTGCGATTCCTGTGAACTCCATGCGTATCACTAGCAATGTATTATGCCTAAAGCGCATGCTGGTGATGAAATGAACAGGCTTATTTGGCAAGCCTATCTTTTGGTTTAGCTATTTCACGTACGTATTTATGAGCGTATTAATTAACGTAGTTCTAGTGGTTATGCACTCTGGTGTCAGCGCTTAGCTTAGGCGTATAGGTCGACCCGCCCATCCAGTCTTAGCGGGCTGCGCTCGGCGCTTTGGGTAAGTGATTCATCCAAGCCTATGTCGCCGTTGTCGCTCCCAGCCTCGGTACCCTGTTTACCGCCTGATTGAGCAAAAGCCTGCGCGTTGGGGTCACGCTGTTCGCCAACCGATGTCTCGCCTAGCGAAATGCCTTGCTCGGCCAGCGCTTCCCTTAGCTGGGGAATCGCCTGTTCGAGCACTTGGCGTACCTGGGCATGGGCGGACAAAAAGTGTGCTTGCGCTCCCTGTTCGCCAAACTTCAGGGAGATAGACAGTGGCCCTAATTCTGCAGGGCTCAATTGCATCTGAACATGCTGTTCGCCACCACGCTGTGAAATCTGTACTAACTGCTGGCTTAACTGTTGTGGCCAGGCTGGGCTGTTGACAGGTGTTGCTAAAGTGGCCGCTGTCGGTGTGACATTGGGCGAAAAGCCTTGGGCAGATTGCGATGCAGCTAACGGACTGCTGCCGGTATTTAATGCTAATCCAGTAAGCAAGTGCTCACTACTCGGGCTTGCTTTCGAAGCCCCGTCTCCTGTCAATAGAACGGACATCAGGGCTTCGCTACTGATCTGAGTGGCTGCAGTAGGGGAGTTAACCTGCTGAGCTGCATTACCAGTGTGCATTTGAGTAAAGAAAGTATCAGTTTGCCTGGAGCTTGCCTGAACCCCAATAGCAGGTGATCGTGCATTGGCTAAGCGAGCCGAATCAACGGGCACACTTTGAACGCCTTGTTGCTGGCCAACCAGCCCATTTAATGTGGAGACAAGCTGAGCTGCTTCCGTTTGGTTAATATTCAGCTGTTCGGCGATTGCTTCAAGCGCTGCTGGAGTGATTGAAGACTCCAACTGCGCCTCTGAGCTACTTCCAGTAAAGGATGCCATTAGCGCGAGACGGCCGGCAATTTCGTCAAGGGGAGTCGATGCTTCTCCAGCATCTAGACCTAGCTTTTCTAGGCTGACATCTGAGCTCGGCTGTTGCAGCTGAGCCAATAATTCAGACAAATCGCGCTCACTGACATCCAGTCCCAGGGTTTGCAGGACTTCGCTCAAATTTTCTACATCGTCAACTGATGCATCCGACAAAAGAGAGCTGAGTTCATTTAGCTGAGCTTGCGATCGTGTCGTATGAGACGCAGCAGCTTCACTGAAAGCAGACGCTGAGAATCGCTGAGCGCCAGACGCTTGCAACAGCGTTTGATGAAATACGCCCTTAGCTGTGTCTTGTTGGCCGAAAGTGCCTTGAGTCTGCGTCTGAGGCGAATTTTGGCTGACCGAAAGCAACTGGTGAATGTTCATGTTCAGTTCCCTGGCCCCGCTAATGCGGAGTGTCGTTATGCTGACGAGCCGCGCGGCTTGTCACCAAGTCATCGTTAGTTTTTTGTTCATGACGTTCACTGCGACGGTGCTCTTCAAGTAGTCGACGCGACGCCAGTGTATCGTAGGAAGAGAGCTTTCGCTGCTCTTGTTGCCAGTTCTTTTTACTCTGTTCAACGCTTGCCTGTTGAGACGCTAACGCTTGTCGAGCGCGGCTTAGGGCCGCGTCCAAAGAGGCTAAGAACTGCTGATAGTTGTACATAGTGGCAGGGTCAATGCCGTCACGCATCGCTTTCTGCAAGCGCTCAGCGTACTCCGCCCGGTAGCTCAGTAGCGACTGTAACTGAGCGGTCGTTTGTTGCTCCGTTTGTCGCTCTTTTGCCAGTACTTTACCCGCTTGGTCGCGGGCGCCTCTGGCTAAGTCGGTTAACATTTCGAGCTGGGAAGTACTCATGTGCGTCCTCCTACCAGTGCGTGCAGCGCTTGGCGAGCATCGGCAAGCGTTGCACACTCATCAATATTCTGTTGAAGGAAGTTTTCCAACGATGGAAAGCGTTTCACTGCTTCGTCGAGCTGGGGATCATGGCCAGGGCTGTAGGCCCCCACGCTGATAAGATCCCGGTTACGCTGGTAGCGCGAGAAGAGCTGTTTGAACACTCGTGCTTCCTGAAGCTGATCGGCTGAGGCGATGGAGGTCATTGCGCGGCTAATTGAAGCTTCAATATCGATGGCCGGATAATGACCTGCTTCCGCTAGCGTTCTCGACAGCACGATATGCCCGTCTAGAATGGCGCGAGCAGAATCGGCAATAGGATCTTGTTGGTCATCGCCCTCGGTTAGCACGGTATAAAACGCCGTAATGGAACCACCACCACGCTCAGCATTACCTGCGCGCTCCACTAAGCCGGGCAGCTTTGCAAAAACCGACGGCGGATAACCTTTAGTAGCGGGTGGCTCACCAATGGCCAGGGCAATTTCCCGCTGTGCCATGGCGTACCGGGTTAACGAATCCATGATTAGCAGGACATCGCGACCTTCGTCACGAAAACCTTCCGCCAGGCGAGTCGCATACGCGGCACCCTGTAAACGCTGTAGCGGTGAGGTATCAGCGGGGGCGGCAACGACGACAGCGCGCCGTCGACCCTCCGGGCCCAAAATGTTATCGATAAAGTCTTGTACTTCACGGCCCCGCTCACCAATCAAGCCCACCACAATGACGTCGGCCTTGGTGTAGCGTGCCATCATGCCTAGCAATACTGATTTGCCCACCCCGGAGCCTGCAAATAGCCCCATACGCTGACCTCGACCTACGCAAAGCAGCGCATTAATAGCGCGAATGCCGACGTCAATTTGCGCATCAATTGGCGCGCGAGAAAGCGGATTAAGCGGCGGCGAGCTGAGTGTTGCTCGAGGTATCTCATCGATGCCCTCCCGATCATCAAGCGGATTGCCGTTGCCATCCAGTACTCGGCCCAGCAGGCTATCGCCCATAGGGAAGCGGCGGGCACTGTTGTTGCCGCTTTCATCAAGAGGCGCGACGCGAGCGCCAGGCATTAGCCCTATGACCTCTTCCAAGGGCATCAGGAATAGCTTGTCACCAGAAAAGCCGACGACTTCCGCTTCGGCATGCCTATCGCTGTCGGACAAGCGACCGTCGCTGCCCGGCAATTCAATCCGACAGGCGCTACCCACGGCGACACGTAGCCCAACCACTTCAATCACCATTCCCGTCGCGCGAATGACGCGGCCGCTATTGCGGTAGCGAGGCAGATGGCTAACACGCTGCTGCGTGCGTCGCAATGCCTTATTCCAGCGATGTTGATGGGGACAGGTGGTATCTGCCATAGCGTATCCGCCTAGGATGAAGGAACGTTAGAGGAGGGTGGAGAATTGAGGCCACGTTTGCGCGATTGGGCTTGAATAGCGTGCCAACGGCTTTCAAAGGTTGCGTCAATTTCACCCTGAGCACTGGTTACCCGGCACCCGCCACGGGCCAGTTGGTCATCAGGCTGCAGCTTCCAATTGGCGGCCCTGAGCTCATTACCCAAGTGCTCCTCTACTAGAGCGTGATCATCGGGGTTAAGCCAAAGACGTTGCTGGCCTACCAAGGGAGGCTCGGTGTGCAGGAGCTCGCGGACAATGGCCAAAACTTGTTCAGGTGTGTCCTGTAGGGCATCGCTAGCAAGCTGTTTGCCGGTGGCCAGTGCTAACTCAACTAAGTCGTAGGCGATGGTGTCATCAAGGCGTTCAAGCGCATTCGAAAACTGTTTGCCCAGTGTTTCCAGCGGCGCAATGGTCTTGTGGATTTGTGCTTCTAGCTCTTTTTTTGCCTGTTCAGCAGCGTCTGCTAACCCCTTTTCCACCCCCTCTTTGCGACCCTGCTCAAAGCCTGCGTCATAGCCCTCTTTTTCGGCTTGCTGACGAATACGCTCTTGCAGTGCCTGGCGCTCATCCTCTTCACGTTGGCGTGCCAGTTCAGCCGCTTTTTGTGCCGCCTGTACTTTGCGTTGATGGGCCGTGGGTACCTCGCCCTCTGAGGCATGGCTACTCTTCGTGGACGCCAGCTCTTCCATTTGCCAGCGGCGCCAATCGCCATGGCGATCAAATTTCGGCGAGTGAGTATTAGACATACTCGTCGTCTCCACCTGCCAAGACGATTTCACCAGAATCAGCTAAGCGCCTAACGACCTGTAATATAGCCTTCTGCTCGGTTTCCACCTGAGAGACGCGGATCGGGCCGCGGGCTTCCATATCTTCACGAACTAAATCGGCAGCGCGCTGTGACATATTGCGCAGGAATTTGTCCACCAAAGCGTCCTGAGCCCCTTTAAGGGCCACCACCAGTGAGTTGGTATCGACTTCTTGGAGCACCATTTGAATCGCACGGTTGTCGAGGTCAAGCAGATTCTCGAACAAGAACATTTCGTCGATAATTTTCTGGGCCAAGTCCTCGCTGTGCGCACGCACGGTCTCGATGGCGGTCTCCTCTTGGGAAGAGTTCATCAAGTTGAGTATCTCGGCCGCGGTTCTTACGCCGCCCATTTTGCTGCGCTTGAGGTTCTGACCGTCCAGCATGCTAGTGAGTACTTCGGTCAGCTCTTGCAGTGCGGCAGGCTGAACGCCGCTGAAAGTAGCGATACGAAGAACCACGTCATTGCGCAGTTTTTCCTCGAATAGCTCAAGAATATCGGAAGCTTGATGACGATCCAGGTGAACTAGAATGGTTGCGATAATTTGCGGGTGCTCGTCGCGAATGAGTTCGGCCACCATGGAGGCTTCCATGAGGTTAAGCGCGTCGATACCTGAATTATTACCAGTGGTTTCTAGTATATCTTCAATCAAACTCGTCGCGCGTTCGCTGCCTAGCGCTTTGGTCAGTACTGAGCGAATGTGATCGCTGGAGTTAAGGTTAAGCGCTACAAACTCTTCAGTCTCTTTATGGAATGCTTCGAGCACCGCTTTCATGTCGTCATGAGAGACCTGATTCAGCCGGGCCATCTCCATACTAATTTCTTGCACTTCCGCAGCGCCGAGGTACTTAAATACCTCGGCGGCACTGTCTTCATCGAGTGCAAGCAATAAGACAGCGCTCTTGCGGGCACCGCTCATTTCAGCAATTGAACTACTCATTGGCATTCATCCAGCTACGAATGATCATCGCGACCATGCGGGGGTCTTCCTGAGCCATTTCACGCAGGTCATTGAGGTTATGCTCATAGAGTGAGGTTTTACGCCGACGCTTCGGCTTGGCGTACGTCTCATCGCTCTCGCCTGTTGACTCCTCGCTCTCTTCGTCATCACCTTCACCGCCTACGCTGGCGGCCAGCGTGCCGCCAGGCGCCGCTGTCGCCATAACCGGCGTTTGGGTATAGCGCTTAATTAAGGGGCGCAAAATCAGCAGGTAGAGCAATAGAATCGCCAGGGCAACCAATAGGTAGCGACCCACCGTGCCAGCCAGTGAAAGAACGCTGGGATCTTTCCACCACTCGACCTCAGCAGTTTCCTCGGTACTGCGCGCGAAGGGAGAGTTGACGACTTCTACTTCATCGCCTCGCAGTTGCGAGAAGCCCATTGCTTGACGAACCAGGCGCTCAATCTGGGCAACTTCTTCATCGGTTAGCGCAACGTCGACCCATTCGCCTTCATCGTTCATTTCCGAGCGGTAGTTTACGACCACCGCGGCGGATAGCCGCTCTATCTGGCCGAGGCGGTGCTGAACATGCTCAATGCTGCGATCAACTTCGTAGTTGATGACGTCATCTTGACGCAAGTTGCGTAACGCTTCAGGGGGCACGTCCTCTTGCTGGTTAGCATCCTCTTCCTCGCCCTCTGGCTGGTTGATGGGGGAGGGCAGTGTGCCTGGCGGCGTGTTACTCAGTGCGCCTGGAATGCCGGTGGCCAAAGGATCTTCACCGTCAAATGTAAGGCTCAACTGACGGCTACGTACGGCTGCTTCGTTGGGCGGCTGATTGGGCCCGTAGCGTTCAGAGGTTTGCTCGCGTCGTGAGAAGTCGATTTGTGCCGCAACCTGGGCGCGCACATTATCACGACCTAAAATGGGCGTTAGAATATGTTCAATACGCTGCTGGTAAGAGCGCTCAACCTCGACAATATATTCAAGCTGTGAACCATCCAGGTCATTACCGTTGCTTGTCTCGGCAGACAGTAGTCGGCCATCCTGATTAACCACTGTGACATCTTCAGCGGCTAGGTCAGGCACGCTGCCCGAAACCATATGGACGATCGCGCTGACCTGGCCTTCACCTAAAACCCGGCCCGGTAAAAGAGTCAGTACAACCGATGCTTTAGCCGGCTCACGGTCGCGAATAAAGACTGATGGCTTGGCCATGGAGAGGTGCACTCTCACGCTTTCCACCGGCCCCAGCGATTCGATTGAGCGCGCAAGCTCGCCTTCAAGGCCCCGCTGGTAATTAATTTGCTCGGCAAACTGGCTAATCCCAAATGCCTGACTGTCCATTAGCTCAAGGCCAAGGTTGCCCCCGCGGGGTAACCCCTGCTCAGCAAGCTGCAGGCGCAGTGTGTGGACTTGGTCACTAGGCACCATTAATGCCTGGCCGCCTTCACTGAACTGGTAGGGAATGCCGCGGGTATCGAGCTCATTGATGATGCTGCCACCATCAGCTTCGCTTAGGTTGCTATACAGTACGCGGTACTCAGGACTGCTGGCCCACATAAAGAGAGCCGCCACAATAGCAATTGAGGCGGCGCCTGCGATAAGCAGTGCGACTAGCGGGTTGCCACGCAGCTGTTTCAGCGTACGCTCAAACGCTGAGCCGCTGGTGTCGCGCTCGGTGTTTCCACCACCTGTGCTTCCACTGTTGATATTTCCACTGCGGGGAGCGGCTTGATTCGTACTGTTTTGACGGCCTGCCGTTGCACCGGTTTCGCTCATGCGACCCTCCAGAGGGGCAGGCAAAACTGGCGTCGACCCAGGCGCATCACCAAAGAAGGCATAGGCTATATCCGTCGATCGCGGTTATCCGCCAAAAAGATGAGGCGGAATTGTGATGGCAGTCATTATCCGGTGACTAGTCGAGCATAAAGGAACGATAAGCTTCGCTTTTTATGCGCATTTGTCCGTATGAGGTGGGGCGCTTTGATGTTAGGCTTTTCGCATTAGATATTTTTTTGCGAATTGAGGTGAGCGTATGAGTACTCCCGCAATACAGGCTGCGCTACAGCAGATGCAAGGCATGGCGACTCAGGTGGCATCCACGCAGCCCCTTAGTGGTGCTCAGGCGTCAGCGGCTGTCGGGCAAGGCGGTTTCGGCGGTGAGCTGCAGGCCTCGATTCAGCGCATTAACCGACTTCAGCAGGCGGCTAATAGTCAGGCGATGGCTTTTCAGGCGGGTGATCCTAATTTGCAGCTCAATGACGTGATGGTTGACATGCAGAAGGCCAGCGTTGCGTTTCAAATGGGGCTTCAGGTTCGCAATCGTTTGGTATCTGCATATCGTGATGTTATGAACATGCAAGTGTAGGGCTGTCTACGTCACGCATTAGGCTTCAATTGAGATTATTCGTCCTTGCATTTCTTCAAGTCGCTCGGCAATTTTGAGTACTTCTTCTGCTGGGATTTGGCGTATGACGTCGCCAGACTCCCTGTCTATGACCCGCGTGATCACGCGTGAAGTTTCTTCGCTTAACTCGAACTCTAAGCCATGTGGGCGCATTATCTCGTTGATGCGTTGAATGGGTGCGACGAGTTCGTTGGCAGAAGTTTTCTGTTTGGCAGAGGTTTCCTGTTCGGTGGTATCTGCGCTTATAAGCTGAGTGTTGGTTGTCGATAGCTGAGCCAGTGTGTTTTCTAACCGCTGGCGGGGATTTAAGTGAGTTAGGGCCGATGACAGTGGCGTTATTACTTCGGTGGGCAGTGAGCTCATGGGGCACGTTCCTTTTTAATGTCAGCTTTGGCAGCCAGTTCGTGGTGCGATAGCGTGAAACGGCAGCCATAGCTCGGTTTTTTGCTAGTTAGTAAGCGTTTCTACTTTATTATCGGCAGGATGTTGAAAAACTTTACGCTTACTGGCATGGCGTTGTGTTTGCTTGTTATTAGGGCGCCAACACTATACGTCCCGCCTCTGCTTGCTTTTCTATAGCCCGCCTAATTAAGCATGAGAAAGATGGCTTTTTGTGCGTACGCCACGCTGTTGGCATCTGATATGCTTCTCGAGTTTGCGGTGAACTAATTAACGCATAAGAGTAAGTGAGGCGAGAATGGTGGCGCAGCAGGATGAGTTTGAAACAATAGTAAGTACAATAGTGATCGAGTCTCTGCTAAATACCTTGATCGAAACTGGCGGCGTTTCGCTCTGTCTTGCTGCGACGGGTGCTCGTCCAGAGCCCATTGTCTTGATGGAGCAGCACCAGGGCCAAACGTTGGTGATGGATCTTTCCTCTGTTGACTATTTACTTCACCATTTGCAGGGCGGTGCTGCGTTTTACTTGCGCGGGCAGGCGCAAGGGAAAGTGGTGCAAACACCGCTGCTGCACCTGACGGAGACGCGCCAAGCAGGGGGGCGCTTTTTGTGTTGCAGTGATTATCCTGCATCGTTGGAAGTGTTGCAGCGTCGTGAGTCCTTCCGCGCTGAGCTGCGCATGGGAATGGTGGTGTCGACAGGTTTGTATGGTGGTGATGCCGAGATAGAGGGTGAGCTGCGGGATTTATCCCAGGATGGCTGCCAGCTTGAATTGCCATTGGCCGCTAGCGGGCTGCTGGCGGGGGGCGCTAGCCCCCTAAAGTTGGCGTTTACCTTCCCCGACGGTACCTACTTTGAAGTGCTTGGAGAGGCTCGTCATCAAAAAACCGACGCTGAGCGCCATCTGCTGCGTGTCGGTTTTAACTTCGTTGAGTGTAGTGTGGAGCAAGAGCGGCAAATTTGGTATTTCGTGTGCGAAATAGAGCGCGAAGCGGCACGCTATAAAAAAGAAGAACAAAACGAGCGTCAGCCCTCTCCGCTGTTCGCGCTGCCAAGCAAACGATCAGGTGCGGAAGAGTTGCTTGGGCGGCGTGATGTCAAACGCTACGCGACCCCTATGGCGCGTCGGCTTGTCAAAGTCGCTGCCTATCTGGATGCTCAGTTGTTGTCGTTACAACAAGGTAGCGATATCGATGGGCGTCAGCTATCCCGCTATGCTGATCGCATATTGGATCTTCATGAAGAGGATCGTGAGGCGCTGATGTTCGCTTCACGTTGCTTATCTCCCGAGCCTTTAATAGTGCGCCACGGTATTGCTGTGGCTGTGCATTTGCTCGATTTTGTGGGTGCCAGCATGCCCCGTGAGTTGCGCAAGGCGATAGTGGCCAGCGGTCTTATTCACGACCTTGGCAAGGCGCTAGTGCCTCAGGTGCTGTTCAAGGCGCCGCACTTTGAAGCTAAGCATCGAGAGGCAATCAGTGAACATGTCCAGCTGTTGCTAAACCGTTTACATAACTGCCAATGGCTGTCCGCGGGTATTGTCCAGGCGGTGATTGGGGGTATCAACGAGCGTATGGATGGCAGTGGGTATCCAGGTGGGTTAAGTGGGGCTGACCTTAGTGAGCTAGCTAAGGCAAGTGCTGTTGTCGATGTAGTAGAAGCCATGCGGCGTGACCGTGAAGATCGCCCGGCTAAAACAGCACAGCAAATTTATCGGCATTTATTGCAACACCCACACCATTTTGATATGCGCTGGATTAAGCGATATATCGATCATTTCAAGGGGGTGCCAGTAGGCTCGCTGGCGCACTTCTCTAGCCAGCAGAAGGGGTGGGTCTTACGTCTTGATGCTAAAGGCAACCCCACGGAGGTGTTGCTTACGCCACAGGTCGAGCCGCCAATGCGTGACAATGTGGGAGTGATCGTGCGGAGTAATATTACTGAGCGACTTGGGCGAACCGTCGGTGAGATCGCTGTGTCTACTTGAGCGGGCAAGAAGTTAATACATTATGGCAGTTGGTTGATATCGTAAGCTGCGCTGAAAAAAAGCGCTGTAAGCCGTTAAAGTCCCCGAGACTCACGCCGATAGTTGCTAGTAGTGCTGTTTATTTTTACCTTTTAATAATCGTGGTCTCTCCCAATCCAGGGTGAGCATAAAACCACGCACAGGAGTTCCACTTATGACTTACTCTCGCGGTGGCGCCGCCTATGGGCGGGGAGCTAACGCTTATGCGCGTGTTGGCGTAGAAAGCGGAGTGATGTCAGCAGATCCTCATCAGCTTATTGTGATGTTGTTTGACGGCGCTCAGGCCGCTATTCGTGCTGCACGTATTCATATCCAGGCGGGCAATACGGCCGAGAAAGGAAAATCGATATCAAAAGCGCTGGATATTGTGAATAACGGCCTCGCAGCGGCTCTTGATCAAGAGAAAGGTGGAGAGATTGCCGAGCGCTTAGCATCGCTTTATGACTATATTTCTCGCCTGCTGTTGGCGGCAAATCTGCGTAACGATGAAGAGAGCTTAAATCAGGCCGAACGCCTGCTCGAAGATATCGCTTCAGCCTGGCGAGATATTGGTCAACAGCAGAGCGCGTGAGGCAATAATGTCAGCTCCTATATCCGCTCGTGATAAAAATGCTCAACAGACACTGCTCACTAGCTATGAAACGCTATTGAGCCGCGTTGAGCACATGCACGAACTGGCTAATGGCGAACAGTGGGCAGAGCTAATTGATCAGCGTACCAACTATGTGATGCTGGTGGATCAGTTGCGTGAGCTGGATACCACCGTTGTGCTTGATGCCGCTGCTCAGCAGCGTAAGGCAGAACTGCTGGAGCGTATCCTTGAGCACGATGTAGAAATACGGCGTCGCTTGGTGGCGCGCCGTGATGAACTGGGTAAGCTTATAGGGGTATCCCAGCGTCAGCGGAATTTACATAGGGCCTACGCACCACAGCAAGGATCTCCGGTAGCTTATGACGCCGATGATGCTGATTCCACGAGGTCATCGTGAGTGGTATTACCCCTCTGATTGATACGCTCCTGCACCAAGTGCTTGGGCGGCAAGGTGAGTTGTCGCTACAGCGAGCATTGAATCAACCTGTGAAGCCCGTTTCACCCGGCGAGGGGCCGCGTGCCGTCATGGGTGATGCCAATCTGGATGGACGTGCGTCGACATCACCGCTAGGCGACCTAAAGCGTTTACCGCACCCTCTTGATGGGGGGCGAACGTTGCCCCGAGGTGAGGCGCAGCCTTCACCTACAGGTTCAACGCAGACCCATTTTAGTCCTGCAGCACGAACAATCGCCGACGTGCTGCTGCGCTTTCCAGCCCCTCCGTCGGTAATGCGGCCCGAAGCGCCGCTAATCACTAGCCAGGAGGCGCCTGGGGCGAATGTAGTGGCGACGCGCTTAGAAGCAAGTATTCGTGATAGCGGGCTGTTTTATGAATCGCATTTAAAACGCTGGTTTCAGGGTGAAGGTGCCCGTCAGCAGTTATTAAATGAACCGCAAATGCAGGCTGGGCCGCGCCCGTTAGCCCCCCTGCTACCCTCTGGTTTGGGTACGTCGCACGCGCTGACTGGATTAGCTCTTTTGACTCCCACGGGGGCACCGGTAGTGGGGCAGGGAGTGGGGGGTATTCTGCCCAACGTACCGCTTGTGCCCATCACCCAGGAAAATGGATGGATACGTTCCAGCCGAGCGACGACTGCGCCTGCCGCTGGTACGTCATTTGCGTCTACGCAGGCGACGACGACTCCTAGCCAGCCGACCCCTGCGCCTGTTGCTACGGCTGGTGAGAGTCGTGATAGTAGTCAAGCTAGGACAGAGTACAACCAAGCTAGGGAAATGAGCGATCTGATGGCCAATCGACCGGCTCGCGAGGTCGTTCACGAAAGCCTGCAGAGTCTGGTACGCCACCAGCTTGAAATGTTGGTGATGCCGTCTATTCGCTGGGAAGGTGATGTCTGGGCAGGCATTTTTATGGCCTTAGTGATCAATTTGCCTGCTCGTGAAGAGGGCCAAGAAGGTAAACAGCAGGGAGGGGAGCCAGACGATGGATGGCGTTCTGATATGCAGCTCGATGTTCCTAGTTTGGGGGCATTCAACGCGTCGCTATGGCTCTATCGAAACGTATTAAGTATCGATTTTACTACCGAAAGTATGCGCGTTTATCAGCGTATTGATGCTGAACTACCCGCGTTAGAGAAGCGTCTGAGCGCCTTGGACTTACAAAAAGTGCAGCTTCGCGCGCGCTATATCGAAGCGGAGGCACCCCATGGCAACGCCGGGTGAGCGACGCCGTCAAGCTGTTGCCCTGGCTTACCAGGACAATGACCGCGCTCCGCGGGTAGTCGCGAAAGGCTATGGTGATCTGGCCGAACGTATTATGGCCGAAGCTCAGCGCCAGGGTATTTATGTGCACGATGCGCCCGAGCTGGTAGCGCTTTTAATGCAGCTAGATCTGGATGCGGAAATTCCGGCAAGTCTCTATCAAATTGTCGCAGAGCTGCTGGTGTGGGTGTTCGAGCTATCAGAGGAAGGGCTAACGCATCGTGAAACGCCTGAGTAGCCATTTACAGACATTGTATGCAACCATGAGGGTAGGTAATAAAAAGTCATTAATGGCGTCAGTATAATGGTCACAGCACCGCGCCTGAGTCGTTTAATGGGACATTATGAGTCAAACCAACTTTCTCGATGAAATTCAGGAAATTAATTTAGCTTATTTGCTTCTGGCGCAGCGCTTGCTTGATGAAGATCGTGAGGCTGCTATGTTTCGCTTAAAAATCGATAGCGATGTTGCCGAGCTGATCGTAACGCTTAATGCTCGCCAACTTACCAAGTTGGCGCGAACCAGCCAATTGTTGTGCCGGTTCAGCCAAACGAGTGCCGAGCGGCTTAGACAGCTTACAGACAACCCCCGTGATCAGGGGTTAGCAGGGCTTCATGCATCACTGCTATTGGCAAGCGATGCATTCGAGCCACTGCCATCGGGAGATGAGAAGTGAGCCAGAAAAGCTTGGTCGATGAAATGCACCAAGTGCAGCTGGCGATCGAACTGATTGAACTGGGTGCGCGACTGCAGGTGTTGGAAACAGAAACGGAGTTAAGCCGTACGCGCTTGATCAAACTGTATAAGGAAGTGCGTGGCATGTCACCCCCTAAGGGGATGCTGCCTTTTTCCACCGACTGGTTTATTACTTGGCTTCCTAATGTTCATTCGTCGCTTTTTTACAACATTTATTTAAGCCTGAAGGAAGCGGCAGGCTGTAATCGAATCGATGCCTTTGTCAAAGCGTATCGGCTCTATGACGAGCAAATGTCGCTGGAGAAAATGGAGCCGGTTCTCGGGTTAACTCGTGCGTGGACGCTGATACGCTTTTTCGAGAGTGATTTGCTCCAGCTTAATCAGTGTACGCGTTGCACTGGGCAGTTTGTGACACACGCCCATAGCCCCGCTCAACACTATGTGTGTGGTATTTGTCAGCCCCCTTCAAGAGCGGGTAAGACGCGCAAAGCGCAGCGGGAGAATAGTGAAAAAATGTAACAATACCTGCGGTTACATCACTAATGGTGTGAAGTAGGGTATAAGACAGCAATGAGTACTAACAAGAAATAAGTGTATTGGCTTAGATAGACCTAAAAGCCGGTGGTGCTTTTTCATTAAATAGACGTCTGTCCCTAGTATGATAGGGCTAAGACATGCTTGGAATGGAACATTGCTTAAACATCAGACCAGGTGGCTAAGTTTTGGTTCCCTAATTTAATACTGAATACCGCAAGGAACCTGCTTGTGCTGATACCTCTAGGTTATGTAATCGTGCTGCTATCTGTATTTGGTGGCTATGTGCTGGCAGGTGGCAGCTTGGGCCCCCTGTACCAACCTCTTGAGCTGCTGATTATTGGCGGAGCCGGGGTTGGTGCATTTATAGCAGCGAACAATGGCAAAGCGATTAAAGCGACCTTTAAAATTTTGCCCCGGCTCAAGCGTGCCAAAAAATATAACAAAGAACTTTATATGGAGTTGATGGCGCTGCAGTACAAATTACTCTCCAAAATTCGCCGTGAAGGAATGTTAGGCATTGAACGGGATATTGATAATCCCGAGGAGAGCCCGCTGTTTCAAGAGCATCCTACGGTATTGGCTGATCCTCATATCATGAATTTTCTAACAGACTATCTGCGCTTAATGGTCAGCGGCGGCATGGAACCCATGGAGATTGACGAGCTGATGCTGCACGAGATTGAGGTTTTTGAGCAGGAAACGCACATTCCTATCGATGCCATTGCCAAAGTCGGTGATGCCATGCCCGCCTTCGGCATTGTGGCGGCAGTAATGGGGGTCGTTAAAACACTCACCTATGCTGACGCTACGCCGGCCCAGATGGGCGTAATGATCGGCCAAGCGCTAGTGGGTACCTTTTTGGGTATTTTGCTGGGCTATGGCTTTGTTAGTCCGCTCTCTAGCTACATCGAACGGCAGGCGAAAGAAGCCGAAAAAATGCTCCAGTGTATTCGCATTACGCTGCTTGCTAGCTTGCACGGTTATGCGCCGCAGTTGGCCGTTGAGTTTGGTCGCAAGGCATTGTTTGCCGCTGAGCGTCCTAGTTTTACGGAGCTTGAAGAGTATGTAAGGGATGCAAAAAAGGCCGGTAACGCATGAGTAAGGGTGGTGACAAGCGTCCGATTGTCATTCGACGCAAAAAAGTCGTCCACGCTCATCACGGTGGTGCCTGGAAAATTGCCCTAGCGGATTTCATGACTGCTCTGATGGCCTTTTTTTTGGTGCTATGGCTTTTGAGCGTTTCCAGTGAAGAGACGCGCAGAGGTGTAGCAGAGTACTTTAGCACCCCCCTGGTGACGGCGATAACCGGCGGCGATCGTTCGGGCAGCACCAGCGTGATTCCCGGCGGCGGGCCCGATCCCACTCATAGCGATGGGGAGCGGGCGCGTATTGATAGCCTTCAACGCACTCGTCCAAGCATGCAGGAAAGAAACTTTTTCCGGGATTTACAAGAGCGTATTGAGAGGGCTATTGAGCGAGATCCCGAACTGCGCCAGTTGCGCAATCAAATGCGGTTTGACTTGACCCGCGAAGGGCTACGCATACAGCTACTCGATACTGACCAGCGCCCCATGTTTGAGCTGGGGAGCGACCAAGTGGCGCCTTATATGCGCAGCTTGTTACGTACCATCGCACCGCTGCTAAACGAGCTTCCCAATGAGCTAAGTATCAGCGGGCATACCGATAGCGTTCCTTATGCGGGAGGTTATCGTGGTTACAGTAACTGGGAACTTTCCAATGATCGCGCTAATGCGTCGCGCCGCGAGCTTATTGCGGGTGGCTTTGATCCAGGTCAGTTACTTCGCGTGTCGGGCTTTGCGGATCGTGTGTTATTGCCTGAGACTGAGCCAACCGATCCTATCAATCGACGCATAGAGCTGGTGGTGTTGTTTCCGGAAATTGCTGATGCGATTCGCAACCCTACCGTGATGGATTCGGGAACTTCATCGCCAGAAGCTTCAATCGACGCACTAGAAGCTTCAACCGAAGCGCAAATTGAATCAACACAACCAGACGAGCCTCAGGTGCAAACGCTAGAGTGATCTGAGCCTGTCATAAAAGACGACGTTAAGGTGGAGCGGTGTATGGATATAGCGGATTTTTTTGACACCTTTTTTGAAGAGGCTGAAGAGCTGCTGTCGGATATGGAACAGCATTTATTGGAACTGGATGTTGATGATCCAGACAGTGAGCAGCTCAATGCTATTTTCCGTGCCGCCCACTCGATCAAGGGGGGGGCGGGAACCTTTGGTTTTACCGTGCTACAGAAAACCACGCACATTTTGGAAAACCTCCTCGATTACGCACGTAAAGGCGAACTGACGCTGCGAGCCGACCTCGTGGATACCTTTTTAGAGGCTAAAGACATCATGCATGAGCAACTCGATGCCTATCGCAGCGAAGAGGAGCCCAATCAAGAGGCATTTGAGCGCATTTGCCAAACGCTGCAGCAAATTGCCTTGGATGAAATTGGTCAACAGCTCGATGGGCCGACCATCCCTGCTGCTGAGCCCAAGGCTGCGCCTGCGCCAAGTGAAAACGACGCACAAGCAAACAGTAATAATAATGCGGGGGCGTCATCGAACGGCCATCTGTTGGTGGCACTGCTCAATGTGGAAGATAAAGACCGTATTTTGCTGGTTGAAGAGTTAGAGCAGCTCGGTGAAGTGCAGTCTCAGTCCGGCGACGCAAAGCGTTACGAGGTGGTGCTCAAAAGCAGCGACAGTGCTGACGATATTGAAGCGGTCATGTGCTTTATTATTGAACCTGATCAGATTGAGATTACCGTTGTTGAGGGCGTTGCAGCTGAGCCAACCCCAGCTGAGCCAGAAGTCTCGACACCTGCAGCCCCAGCGCCGCAAGCGCCGGCAGAAAGCACGCCCTCTAAGGCAAACACGACAAAGCCTGCTGCCAAAGAGAAGCCCAAAAAGGCAGCCGCCGAGTCTTCGTCCATTCGCGTCTCTGTAGATAAAGTCGACCAAATTATCAACTTGGTAGGTGAGCTGATTATCACCCAGTCGATGCTTGATCAAACGGTTAGCGACTTAGAGGATCAGTCGGTGGGCAATGCCTCACTGCAAAATGGCATGAGCCTACTGCAGCGCAACGCCCGGGATCTCCAAGAAGCGGTCATGTCTATTCGCATGATCCCCATGGAGTTTGTATTCAGTCGCTTCCCTCGCGTGGTGCGCGACACCGCCGGTAAGTTGGGTAAAGAGATCGAATTGATTACCGAAGGCAAGTCGACCGAACTGGATAAGAGCTTGGTCGAGCGGATCACTGATCCGCTAACGCACTTGGTGCGCAATAGCCTCGATCATGGCGTGGAAATGCCCGATGTGCGCGAAGCCATTGGCAAGCCGCGTATCGGTAAATTAACCCTCTCCGCGCGTCACCAGGGCGGCAATATCTTGATTGAAGTGCGCGATGATGGTGCTGGCATGGATCGTGATCGTCTGCTAGCCAAGGCGCGCGAAAACGGCCTCAATGTGTCGGATACCATGTCGGACGAAGAGGTCTTCCAGCTCATTTTTGCTCCCGGCTTCTCAACGGCGAATGAAGTAACCGATGTATCCGGGCGTGGCGTGGGCATGGATGTAGTGAAGCGCAACATCCAGAGCATGGGCGGTCGGGTTGAAATCCAGTCGAAGCTAGGCGAAGGCACCAACACCCGTATCGTGTTGCCGCTTACGTTGGCCATTCTTGACGGTATGTCGATCAAGGTCGGCGGCGAGACGTTTATTCTTCCGCTCTCTACCGTACTTGAATCACTGCAGCCCGCCAAAGACGATATGTACGCCATGGCCGGTGACGACGTGGTGATCAAAGTCCGCGACGAATATCTGCCCGTGATTGCCATTCACGAAGTGCTTAACGTCGAGAATGCAATTACCGACCCGACCAAAAGCATCGCTGTCATTGTGCAGGGCGAAGGCCGGCGTTACGCCATGTTGGTCGATGAGTTGATCGGACAGCAGCAGGTCGTGGTCAAAAATCTGGAAGACAATTACCGCAAAGTACCAGGGATCTCGGCCGCGACCATCTTAGGTGACGGTAGTGTAGCGTTGATTCTGGATATTACTGGTTTACACCGCCTGAGCCGATATAAAAAAGAAGCAGGCAAAAAAGTAGTAAACAATCAAAACCTTTCATCTTTTAAGGAGGCTGAGCCGTCATGAGTCAAGCCAACAATGGTGCGGTACTAGCCGCAGAAGCCGAAAACCGCGAATTCCTGGTATTCTCATTGGGCGATGAAGAGTACGCCATTGATATTTTGAAAGTGCAGGAAATTCGTGGCTACGAAAACGTAACCCGGATTGCCAATGCACCTGAATTTATCAAAGGGGTCACCAATCTGCGCGGCGTCATTGTGCCAATCGTGGATCTCCGCATTAAGTTTCACTTCGATAAAGTCGAATACGGTGGTCAAACAGTGGTGATCGTGGTCAATGTTGCAGACCGAGTGGTTGGCATCGTAGTGGACGGCGTTTCCGACGTGATGACACTGACCCCTGATCAGATTAAACCGGCGCCAGAATTCGGTGTCACGCTCTCGTCTGACTTCCTGAGCGGTTTGGGTAGTCTGGATGACCGCATGCTGGTACTCGTGGATATCGATAAGTTGCTCACCAGCGACGAGATGGCACTGGTGGAAAGCACCAGCAACCACTAAGACTAAAACAACATGGCACAGGGAGCGTGCCGAATCAGTTCTACTCAATGATGCATTCTCGCGCTATGGAAAGTGCCAGCGAGTGCCGGTTGTGCGTGGAGAAAAGGGCGTGACACAGCGAATGCGGCAATTAATGAATAATATGACGGTGCGCTTAAGTTGGGGCTTAGTGCTAGCGACACTTTCGGTACTTGTCTTAATTGCCTGTGGTATCGGCCTTTATGCCCTGCACCATGGTGCAGCAATCGTGCAGGCTTCTGACGATGTGCAGGCACAACAGGCCGCTTTCAGTGCTTTTGCCGCGACAATTCGCTGGGCACTACTCGGGATAGTAGTAATGACTATCGCCACGGTAATCGTGGTTATCTGGGGGGTAACGGCCAATGTGTTGCGCCCGCTAGATAGCTTGGTTGGCTATTTTGAGCGTATGGCCCAGGGGGATCTAAGCCAGGCCATTACTTCTCCGGGTAATAACGAAATAGGGCGGCTTTATAGTGCCATGGCCCATATGCAGAGCTCACTGTCGCAAACGGTAGGTACCGTGCGCACCAGTGGTACATCGATTTATGAGCGTTCTCAGCAAATTGCCAGCGGCAATAACGACCTTTCTTCGCGCACCGAGCAGCAGGCCACCTCGTTAGAGGAGACGGCTTCCAGCATGGAGCAGCTAGCCTCAACGGTGGGCCACAATGCTGAAAATGCCCGCCAAGCCAGCCAATTGGCCGGGAGCGCGACCCTGACAGCCCGCCGTAGTGGCGAAGAGGTTGGCGAGATCGTTAGCACCATGCAGGACATAAGCGCAAGTTCTCATCAAGTCGCTGATATTATTACCGTTATCGATAATATTGCGTTTCAGACCAATATTCTGGCGCTGAATGCTTCGGTGGAAGCGGCGCGTGCTGGCGAACATGGCAGAGGGTTCGCCGTGGTGGCGCAGGAAGTGCGTAGCTTAGCCAGTCGCAGTGCCGCTGCCGCTAAAGAGATTCGCACGCTGATTGATGCATCGCTCAGCAAGGTAGACACCGGCACTCAGCGGGTCAATCAAGCCGGGCAAACCATGCAAGATCTAGTCGGGGCTGTTCAGCGCGTCAGCGATATCATGGATGAAATCGCCGCCGCTTCTGAGCAGCAGAGTAGCGGCATTGGCCAAGTGAATCAGGCCGTGGCGCAAATGGATCAGGTTGTGCAGCAAAATGCTCAACTGGTGCAGCAAGCCGCGCGCAGCGCCAATGAACTTGAAAGCGAAGCCGCACGCTTACGCGAGGCGGTTGAGCGCTTTCGTGTCACTGAATTATCTGCCCCGCGCACTCCGGCTGTATTGCCAGCGGCAGCGTCAAAACCCGCAACAAGGCGTCCACAGCCAGTAGCAGAAACAGAAGAGTGGTCATCGTTTTAATTTGCTTGGTAGGGCAAGCGCACTCTTTTTGAAAAATAAAACATTAAAAAAAGGCACACCATGCGTAATAACCAACCAGTCTCTCAGCGTGAAATCGAACTAAAAGAAGACGACTTCCTAGTCTCGCGTACCGATACCAAGGGGCGCATCACCTATGCCAACCCTGCGTTTATCGATATTAGCGGCTTTGAACACGCAGAGCTGATAGGTGCGCCGCATAACCTGATACGCCACCCGGATATGCCGCCGGCAGCCTTTGAAAACCTCTGGAAAACCGTCAAAACGGGGGAAACGTGGCGAGGGCTGGTCAAAAACCGCTGCAAAAATGGCGACCACTACTGGGTAAACGCCAGCGTCACGCCGATTATCGAAGATGGGCAAGTAGTGGGCTACACCTCGGTGCGTGTACAGGCAAGCCGCGCAGCCATTGAGCAGGCCGAGCGGGCCTACGCTGAAATACGCGAAGGCCGCAACAAGCGGCTTTACTTAGATAAAGGCCGGTTACGCCAGAAAGGTGTGATTAAGCGTTTGGCCCGGGTACGCCTCGATACCATTCGTGCCAAATTGGTAGGCATGATTGTCGTTGCAGGGCTGCTGTTATTAATCAGCGGTGGGCTTGGTCTGTATGGTTTGAATGTCTCCGGCGAGCGCTTGGGGCAACTGAATAATGACGGTCTGCGTGATGTTATCCGCCTGCAGAAAATCGATCAAACCATTGCTCAAACCCGCCAAGCGATGATTGAGCCAGAGCGTATGGAGCTGATCAATCAACGCTTCGAGATGGGTGAAAGCATTGAGGAGAGCGCCGCAGAGGTTGCTGAGGTGTGGCAGGAGTACTACTCCCGTGAGGTCAATGCGACTGAGCTTGCCACCGAGTTTGACCAGCAGCTACAGACCTTCCTGCAGAACGGCATGAGCCAGGCGGCCAGCGTGCTTCAGGCAGAAGAGACCTACCAAGCCTTTACTGGTCTCGATGCTGTGATTAGCGTCATGACCAGCGATGGTCGCATCCTGTCAGGCATGGTTAATCAACTGATTGCCCAGAAACAGCAGGCAGCTGAGGCCATGGCCGTTGACGCTCAGCAAGGTCAAACCACGATGCTGGGTGCCCAAGCCATAGTACTTGGAATTGGTTTACTGCTACTTATTTTGATCGGCATGGTTACCCTGCGGGCGATTACCAGGCCGCTAAAAAGTGCTGCAGGTTTTACGCTGCAAATTGCTGGTGGTAATTTGGCCGCTAAAGTCCCTGCCCAAAGACGCGATGAAGTGGGTCAATTGATGGACTCGCTGAACACTATGCGCAAAAGCCTCAGCAGCATCATCGCCGATGTAAAAAGCGGTATTGATGTGGTCACTCCGGCTGCCCAGGACATTGCCAGCGGTAACGAAGAGCTGTCGTCGCGTACTGAACAGCAGGCGGCCTCTTTGCAACAAACCGCCTCCAGCATGGAAGAGATGACTGCCACTGTGCGGCAAAACAGTGAAAACGCTCAAGAAGCCCGTCGTCTAGCCGATAACAATGCTATCCAGGTAACGAATACCGGCGAGTTGATGACACAGTTAGTCGACAACATGCAGCGGATTACCCAAAGCTCCCAGCAGATGGCTGATATTATCAATGTTATCGATTCGATTGCGTTTCAGACCAATATTCTGGCCCTGAATGCATCGGTAGAAGCGGCTCGGGCAGGTGAGCATGGGCGTGGTTTTGCGGTGGTGGCCGAAGAGGTGCGTAACCTGGCTGGCCGAAGCGCTGGTGCCGCTCAAGAAATTCGCGGCCTGATTGATGGCTCTAACCGTGAGGTAAGCGCGGGTGCCAGTATGGTCACCAAAGCCGAAGCTGCGATTAGCGAAGTGGCGGAAGCTGCGCGCAGTGTGACGCAGATCATGCACGAGATTTCAGCCGCCTCCGAAGAGCAGAGCCATGGTATTGCCCAGGTTAACCAAGCGGTAGCAGAGATGGATCAAGGCACCCAGCGTAATGCGGTGCGGGTACAGGAAACCGCACGTGCAGCGGTCTCGCTTGAGAAGCAGGCGGGGCTATTAGCGCTATCGGTGGAAGCGTTTCGATTAAACAGTCAGGGGGCGCTACGTCCGCCAGCAGTGACAGCGACTAAGCACGCTGCTCAGTTGCCTAGCACATCGTCGCCGAATTCGCCCGTTAAACGGCAGGCAGCCTCAGTAGAGGAGTGGGAAGCGTTTTGACCGAACAACGTGAACGGGTGGTAGACGCAGGTCAGTGGACATCGAGCAGCCAGATTGAGCGCGATCTAGTACTGACGGATGCGGATTTTACACGGATTCGCGAGCTGATTTATCAGCGCGCCGGTATTGTGCTGGCTGAGCATAAACGTGAAATGGTCTATAGCCGCTTAGCAAAGCGGCTACGCCACCATGGCATGACGCGCTTTACCGACTACTTGGTGCGCTTGGAGCGTCAGCCAGAAGCCAAGGAGTGGGAGGCATTTACCAATGCACTGACCACTAACCTCACGGCCTTTTTTCGTGAGGCGCACCATTTTCCGCTGTTGGCTGAGCATATAAAGGGCAAACAAGACCCGGTCACTATTTGGTGTTCGGCCGCCTCCACCGGGGAGGAGCCTTATTCGCTGGCAATGACATTGTTAGAAACGTTGGGCGCTAAAGCGTCGCAGGCCAAAGTCATCGCCACCGATATCGATACCGATGCGTTGGCCAGGGCTCGAGCTGGCGTTTATCCCCTGGAACAGGTACGCAAGATCGATGAGGCACGGGTAAAGCGGTTTTTTCAGAAAGGAACGGGTAACCATGCGGGCTTTGCACGGCTTCGCCCGGAAGTATCAGCCTTAGTCGAGTTTCTTCCGCTTAATTTGCTGGCGCCGCAATGGCCAGTTAAAGGCCCTTTTGATGCGGTGTTCTGCAGAAACATCATGATTTATTTTGATAAAGATACTCAATCAAAAATTCTTAAACGGTTTGCGCCACTAATGAAGCCCGATGGCTTGCTGTTTGCAGGACACTCGGAAAACTTCTCGTACATTAGCGACGCATTCAAGCTGCGTGGTCAGACCGTTTATAACTTGGCCAAAAAATGAATAACTATCGTGTCTTTATGATCGCTTTAGGCGCTGTGGCTCTAGCGGTTGCAATCACACATCAGGCGTCTACAGCAAGAGGAGGCGTGCTTTGAGCGCAGCCAAGATCAAAGTGTTGTGTGTCGATGACTCGGCGCTAATTCGCGATTTGTTAACGGAAATTATTAATTCCCAGCCCGATATGGAAGTCGTTGCCGTCGCGCCTGACCCTATCGCCGCCAGGGATTTGATCAAGCAGCACAATCCTGATGTGCTTACCCTTGATGTGGAAATGCCACGTATGGATGGCTTGGATTTTCTTGAGCGCTTGATGCGCCTGCGTCCGATGCCGGTATTGATGGTGTCGTCGCTCACCCAAAGCGGTTCGGAGATTACCCTGCGTGCGCTAGAGCTTGGCGCGCTGGATTTTGTCGCCAAGCCGAGTCTGGGCATCCGCAATGGGATGATGGAGTACGCCGACGAGATTGCCGAAAAACTGCGCGCCGCTGCGCGCTCGCGGCCTCGTCAGGCGCGGCATAAAAACACTCCGCCACCGGAAGCCCTGAAAGCCCCGTTAGTGTCGAGTGAAAAGCTGATCATTATTGGCGCGTCTACGGGGGGCACTGAAGCGATTCGTGCGGTGCTTGAACCGCTGCCCGCCAACGCCCCGGCGATTTTGATTACTCAGCATATGCCCGGCGGGTTTACCCGTTCGTTTGCCGAGCGCTTGGACCGGCTGTGCCGGATTACGGTGAAAGAAGCCACCGACGGCGAGCGGATTCTACCTGGACACGCTTATATCGCCCCAGGGGATCAACATCTTAAGTTAGCGCGTAGCGGTGCCAACTACGTGGCGCGATTAGATAGCGGCCCACCGGTCAATCGCCACCGTCCCTCGGTAGACGTGCTGTTCCATTCAGCGGCTCAGCATGCGGGTAAGAACTCCATCGGCGTCATTTTGACCGGCATGGGTAAGGACGGTGCGGCAGGGCTGCTAGAGATGCGCCAAGCGGGGGCTCCCACCATTGCTCAGAATGAGCAGACCTGTGTGGTCTTCGGTATGCCCCGTGAAGCTATTGCTGTTGGAGGGGCTGTGGAAGTGGTGGCGCTGGATGATATTCCCTCGCGAATGATGGCGCTGATCGCCGCCTCCGGCCGCGCCCAGCGTGTGTAGTGCCATGCATATGGATTATTCGTAAGTACTGGTCACCAGGACTTAGCGCAAGGGCTTAGCTTAGCCACTAAGCATACGATCTAATCATAAAAACCTAATAAGCTCGCAAGGGAATTTTCAATGAACCGTTTACTGCGCAACTTGAGTATTCACGCCGCCGTGGTCACATCGCTTTGCTGCTTTGTCGTGCTGATTTTAGTGATTTCGGGCTTGAGTGTGGTGGCCGATCGCAATTCACAAAATAACTTAGCTACGCTAAGCGGTATCAGCGATGCGCAGTTAAATGAGATTAACCGCGCTGATTCGCTGCTTAACCAAGCTATGCTGGCCATGGAAACTGCCTCCAATTACCTGATGGTGGGGCAGACCCAGCAATCCAATGAGCAGGTTGCCGCTGCCGGTAATCGTATTGAACGCTCTGAACAGCGTTTCGAGCGCTTTGCGACAAACTCATTTTCACCGCAAGGCGAGGCATTGGCGAACGCCCTAATTGAAGATTTCAATACCGTAATGGGGCTAGTTAAACAACAGCACGAAACCTTTGAATATATGGATTTAACCAGCTACAACAACCTGCGCGATGAGTTGGTAGAGCCGATAAATAGCTTATCCGAAAGTATGACGGCGTTTGTGGCCTACGGCTTCCAGCGGGTAGATACCATTCGCTCTGACGCGGATGCCCAAGGCAATCTGTTTGCCATGATCAATGCCGGGGCCGTAATTTTTGCCCTACTGATGACCTTAGTAATCTACCTAGGTTTACGCCGTACAGTGATTGCACCGCTAAGAGGCGCAATCCAGCGGCTGGATGCGATTGCCGAGGCGGATTTGACCAATCCGCTGCCGGAAGCCGGTAAAAATGAAATTGGCCGTTTGTTTGGTGCTATGGGCACCATGCAGCAAAACCTCACCAATATCGTTGGTCGGGTGCGTGAAGGTAGTAACGAAATTCACCACGGCACCCGTGAGATTGCCAGCGGCAACGCTGATCTCTCCTCACGTACAGAGCAGCAGGCGGCATCGATTCAACAAACCGCGGCCAGTATGGAAGAGATGACCGCGACGGTAAAACAGAACGCCGACAATGCTCGTCAAGCCAGCACCCTGGCAGCAGACGCTTCCACCACGGCTGAGCGCGGTGGACAAGTGGTAGAGCAAGTGGTGCAAACTATGCACGGCATCTCCACCAGCTCGAAAAAAGTCGCCGATATCACCAGCGTTATTGACTCAATTGCTTTTCAAACCAATATTCTGGCCCTCAACGCGTCGGTAGAGGCCGCCCGCGCCGGCGAGCAAGGCCGCGGATTCGCGGTGGTGGCGGGGGAAGTGCGTAATTTGGCCAGCCGCAGTGCGGATGCGGCCAAAGAGATTAAAACCCTGATTGATGCCTCGGTAACACAGATTCAGCAAGGTTCCACTCTGGTCGAGCAGGCCGGTACCACGATGTCGGATGTGGTTACTGCTGTGCGCCGTGTTACCGACATCATGGATGAAATCTCCGCTGCCTCCCAAGAGCAGAGTGACGGTATTGAGCAAGTCAGCCAAGCCGTGGGCCAGATGGATCAAGTCACCCAACAAAATGCCGCGCTGGTACAGCAAGCTTCTGCGGCGGCGGCCTCCCTTGAGGAGCAGGCCAATCGGTTGGAGCAAGCCGTAGCCGTGTTTAAGCTGTTAGGTATGCAGCAGGCATCCCATCAGGCGCTGCCTTCCTCATCGCCAGCAACGAACGTTATGCCTGCGCCGAGGGCTGACCAGCAAGCTCGTCGCCCAGTTCAACAAGCCCCAGCTTCTCAGCGCAGCGACCACGAAGAGTGGGAGGAATTCTGAAGAACAGTTTTGAAAGAGCCGTTTCAAAGTAGCCGTTTTAAACCCCTGACTGTACTTTTCAGTCGCCCTTGTGCCATATACTGATTGATTAGAGGATGACCCATGGCAGATAAGAATATGAGTTTCCTGGTTGTAGACGACTTTCCCACCATGCGTCGGATCGTACGTAGTCTGCTTAAGGAGTTGGGCTTCACCAACGTGGATGAAGCCGAAGATGGGCAAGATGCGCTCAATAAGCTGCGTGCCGGCAAGTTTGAGTTCGTCGTTTCCGATTGGAACATGCCGAACCTTGATGGCCTGGAGATGCTCAAGGAGATCCGTCAGGATGATGCCCTGAAAGACCTTCCTGTGTTGATGGTGACCGCAGAAGCGAAGAAAGAGAACATTATAGCGGCCGCTCAGGCGGGCGCTAACGGCTATGTCGTCAAGCCGTTCACTGCCGCTACCCTGGAAGAGAAGCTCAATAAGATCTTCGACAAACTGGGTATGTGAGCAACTGGGCCTATGTGCTTGGTTAACGAGGAGACAACATTATGAGCCAGAATGAGCAGTCCGATTCTGCCCAATCGTCCGAACAAGCCGCCGAAGACTTAATTCATCGCATCGGTAAGTTGACGCGCATGCTGCGTGAAAACATGCGTGAACTGGGGCTTGATAAGGAGATTGAGAAGGCGGCCGAGGCCATCCCCGATGCACGCGACCGCTTGCACTATGTCGCAACCATGACGGAGCAGGCAGCAGATCGAGCGCTCAATGCCGTTGACCGTGCGCAGCCGCTGCAGGATCAGTTGTCAGACCGGGCGGAAGCGTTGGATAAGCGCTGGGCCGAGTGGTTTGAAGCACCGAAAGAGCTGGATGAGGCGAAAGCGCTCGTTGTCGAGACACGCACTTATCTTAGCGAAGTGCCCGATGTGGTTTCAGCGACTAACAAAGAACTGATGGAAATCATGATGGCTCAGGACTTTCAGGACCTGACCGGCCAAGTGATTAAGAAGATGATGGACGTGATCCATGAGATCGAACATCAGTTGGTGCAAGTGTTGATCGATAACGCGCCGGGCGCCCATGCACGAGAAACGCTACAGCGCAAGGCCGAGGATCAGTGGAAAAGCGACAGTGCACGGCGTAACGAAGAGCTTTTGAATGGGCCGCAAGTGAAGGATAATGTCCCTGATACCGTCTCCGGGCAAGATCAAGTAGACGACTTATTGGACGAATTAGGCTTCTAAAATGCGTTATTAAACGCCCTCTGGGCACGCAAGTACGCCATTCAGCCGTCCCTATGGACGGCTGAATACGTGATAAGCTTTGCTTCACCTGGCCGGATACCCGTATGGCAGATAACGATAGCGACCAGGAAAAGACCGAAGAGGCCACGCCCAGGCGGAAAGAGAAAGCCCGTGAAGAGGGCCAAGTCGCCCGTTCCCGCGAGTTAAATACGTTTTTACTTTTGCTGGGTGGTGTGATTGGCCTCTATAGCATGGGCAACATGCTCTACGACCAGTTGGGGGCGGTGATGGAGCAAGCTTTCTTGTTTGAGCGCCGCCAGGCAATGGAAAGTACGCCGATGCTGGTCAATGCGCTGGATCTTGGTCAGCGCACGCTATTTGCCATGATGCCGCTATTTTTACTGTTAGCCATCATTGCATTAGTAGCCCCTGGGCTGATGGGAGGCTGGCTGATATCGGGTAAATCGATGCAGCCCAAGTTTTCCAAGCTAAACCCTATTAAGGGCGTGAAGCGTATCTTCTCCACCCAGGCACTGATCGAATTGGCAAAAGCGATTGCCAAATCGTTTCTGGTGGGGGGCGTGGCTGCGACGTTTTTGTATTTCAACATCGGCAAATTTATGGCGCTAATGGATCAGCCTATCCAGCAAGCGCTGACCAATGCCCTAAGCATGGCGGCTCAGGCAGCTGGGCTAATGGTGTTGGTGTTGATCGTGGTCATTTTGATCGATGTCCCTTTCCAGCTCTGGGACAATGCTAAGAAGCTGCGCATGAGTCAGGAAGAGATTAAGCGTGAGCACAAAGAGTCCGAAGGCGACCCGCAAGTGAAGGCGCGCATTCGCCAGCAGCAGCAGGCCATGGCGCGGGGCAGGATGATGAGCAAAGTGCCCGAGGCGGATGTCATCATTACCAACCCTACGCACTACGCGATAGCACTGACTTATCAAGAAGGCAGTATGGGCGCCCCGCGGCTGGTGGCAAAAGGCGCCGACGCAGTGGCTGCGCGCATTCGCGAAATCGCTGAAGAGGCAGGCGTGCCTCGCTTGCAGGCAGCACCATTGGCGCGGGCCCTGTATCATCACGTCGATCTAGATGCAGAAGTACCTGCCGAACTGTATACCGCGGTGGCGGAAGTAATGGCCTGGGCCTACCGTCTCAAGCAAGTATCACAACAAGGAGGCGAGGTGCCCCCAACCCCTGATAACCTGCCGGTTCCGCCGGAGATGGAAAGCCCCGGGCATGGCGCCGGTGGTAATGAGGCGCAACCATGAAAGGCTTGAGTCAGCTAGTAGGGCGGCGCGACTGGATGAGTGATGTGCGCATGAAGCTGCTGGTCGGGCCGCTGCTCATCCTAATGATTTTGGGCATGATGATTGTGCCCTTGCCCCCCTTTGCCCTGGATTTACTCTTCACCTTCAATATTGCCCTGGCCATTATGGTGTTAATGGTCAGCATGTTTACGCAGAAGCCGCTGGACTTTGCGGCGTTCCCTGCCGTGTTGCTATTTACTACGCTGCTGCGCCTGTCGCTCAATGTGGCTTCTACCCGTGTGGTGCTGATGGAGGGCCACCAAGGCGGCGCCTCTGCGGGTAAGGTCATTGAAGCGTTCGGGGCGTTTCTGGTCGGCGGCAATTTCGCTGTCGGCCTAGTGGTTTTCCTGATTCTTGTCATCATCAACTTTATGGTTATCACCAAAGGTGCTGGCCGTATTGCCGAAGTGGGTGCACGCTTTACGTTGGATGCAATGCCAGGTAAGCAGATGGCCATTGATGCCGATCTGAACGCCGGCTTAATCGGCGAAGAAGACGCCAAAAAGCGCCGCGCGGAAGTCGCTCAAGAGGCGGATTTCTTTGGTTCCATGGACGGCGCAAGTAAGTTTGTCCGTGGCGATGCCATTGCCGGTTTGGTGATTATGGTGGTCAATATCATCGGCGGGCTGATGATTGGTATGCTACAGCACGATATGAGCTTTGGCGCTGCTGGTCAGACCTATATGTTGCTGGCGATCGGTGATGGCTTGGTGGCGCAAATTCCTGCCCTGGTGATCTCGACCGCAGCGGGTGTCACGGTATCCCGGGTGAGTACCGACACGGACGAGGATATTGGCCAGCAAATGCTCAGCCAACTATTCGTGAATCCCCAGGTGCTGATATTGGCCGCCATAGTGATGGGGCTACTGGGCATGGTGCCCGGCATGCCCAATTTAGTATTTCTGCTCTTTACCGCACTATTGGCGGGTTTGGCGTGGTTTATTATGCGCAAAAAGGAGCAGTCGTTGGTTAAGGAGGAAATTGCGACTGCGCCTATGCCGTTACAAGAGACCCCTGAAGCGAGTTGGGAAGATGTGCAGCTGGTCGACACCCTCGGCCTGGAAGTGGGGCATCGCTTAATCCCGCTGGTCGACTCGCGTCAAAAAGGCGAGCTGCTTGGGCGCATTAAGAGCGTGCGTAAGAAGTTTGCCCAAGAAGTGGGTTTCCTGCCGCCGGTCGTCCATATCCGTGATAATTTGGAGCTGCCGCCGAACGCCTATGTACTCTCCATGAAAGGCGCCGAGATTGGTCGCGCCGAGGCACAGCCAGGTAAATGGCTAGCGATTAACCCCGGGCAGGTATCGGGCGAGCTGCAGGGCACCCATACTCAGGATCCCGCTTTTGGCTTGCCCGCTGTCTGGATTGATAGCAACCAGCGTGAGCATGCCCAGGTGTATGGCTACACCGTCGTGGATGCCAGTACCGTCATAGCGACTCACTTGAACCACCTGTTGCACCGTCATTCGCCCGAGATGCTGGGCCGTCAGGAAGTACAGAAGTTGCTGGATAAAATGGGCGATGATCAAAAAGCGTTGGTCGAAGAGGTGATCCCCAAAGCTATTTCCTTGACGGTGCTGCAGCGTATCTTGCAAAACCTGCTCGATGAAGATGTCTCTATCCGCGACATGCGCACTATTCTGGATACCCTGGCCGAGTACGCCACTCAGCAAAAAGATCCTAATGAACTGACGGCGCTGGTGCGAGCCTCGCTGGGGCGCGCCATTGTCCAGCAGTGGTTTGCGGGACAGGAGACACTCAATGTCATGGGGTTGGATGCCCAACTGGAACAAGTGCTGGTACAGGCCATGAACGGCAACGGCGCCATGGAGCCCGGGTTGGCAGAAACGCTGATGACCCAGGCCCAGCAGGCGCTGGAGCGTCACGAAAGTTCCGGCGAACCGCCGGTGTTGGTCGTGCAACATTCGCTAAGGGCGGTGCTTTCGCGCTTCTTACGCCGCCGGTTACGCCATATGTCGGTACTGTCCCAGGCTGAAATTCCCGACGATCGCACATTAAGAGTGACCACAGTGGTCGGCGGACGTTAAAGATGGCACGCCGTGATAGGCTAGCGTCGACCATTTTCAGAACAGGCAAGGGTAAATCATGAGCGTTAGACGTTTCGTGGGAGCCAATAGTCGTGATGTGATGCGCCAAGTGCGTGAAACGCTCGGTGAAGACGCCTTGATTGTCGCAAATCGGCGTACCGAAGGGGGCGTTGAAATTTTAGCGATGGCGGATGAAGCCATTGACCACTTTGAACCCTCACCAGAACCTGCACCATCCGAAACGCCGACAGCACCTCCAGCGCAAGACTCCATGCAGGCGATGAGCGAGCGCTTACTGCGCGAAATGCAGGATATGCGAGCTCTGCTGGCAAACAGCCAGTCAACCCATGCTGCTTCACCAGCGCCAGCAGCGCCCACCGGAACGGCTGCGCGGCTTCGCCAACTGCTATGTAATGTGGGTTTTAGCAGCGAAATTGCCGATGAACTGCTCGCAGGGTTGCCTGCATCGCTAACCAGGTTAGACGGTGAAAGCGAAGCGCCACTGCAGTGGCTGCGACAGCAGTTAATTGATCGCCTTTGCGTACTCAACGATGAAGCAAGCTTTTTCGACCAAACCGGTATTGTTGCCCTGGTGGGGCCAACGGGGGTGGGCAAAACTACCACAACTGCCAAACTGGCCGCTCGTTTTGTGATGCGCCACGGCACGCGCCCGGTAGCGCTGGTTACCACCGACAGCTTCCGGATCGGTGCCCATGAGCAGTTGCGCATCTATGCGCGCCTGCTGGATACGCCGATGTACGCCCTAGATGCCGAACAGCCCATCGACGATTTGCTGGGCCGCCTGCAGGGCAAGCAGTGGGTAATTATCGACACCGTAGGCATGAGTCAGCGTGACCAGCGGGTGATAGAGCAGATTGCCCACCTGCAGGGCGGACGCTCGAGGGTACGTTTGGTGCTGCTACTCAATGCTGCCAGCCAGCCGGAAACCCTTGAAGAGGTGGTGCTGCGCTACCGTCAGGCCGCGCGGGCGGCGGGTGCAGAGTTAGATGACTGCATTATCACCAAACAGGATGAGGCGGGGCGTCTGGCCCCAGTGTTAGATATTATTATGCGTCACGGGATGCGCGTCCTATTTGGTTCTAATGGCCAGCAGGTGCCCGAAGATATGGCCCTTGCCGCCCCCGATGCGCTAGTGGATCAAGCGCTGAGCACCGCGACACCACTGCGTGAGCGGGTGCAAAGTGCCGATTCGCCGATGGAAATGCCGCGCTGGTCGCGGGATGTCCTGGGCCAAGGGCGTCGTTTGTCGTCGCTACTGGCGAGGTTGCGCCAACGCGTCACGGGATTTGCGGAATTAGAAGAGATATGGAACCTAGCATCCCTGCCTAGCCGTTTACAGGAAACGCATTTGGATGCATTACTTGCCGGTTATCCAGCGGCAAAGACCACCTTAGGGATGGCGTGGTTCCCGCGGCGCAATGAGCGCGGCTGCGACTGGGCAATGCCGGACATTGGCCTGGACACGGATGGTGCCTGGCTGGCGCTCCCTTGGCTGCAGCATCGCCACGCCGCAGGGTGGCAGCCACGCTTAGCCGCTCTGTCGGCATCGAGCGGCGTCGCGGTGCACTTACTACCGCGCTTCCCCGAACCTGATGCGTTAACGTGGCTGGAGGCCGAGCACTTGACCTGGGTCAGCCAAGTGGCCCCTAGTCATCGGTTACGCTTTCACCGCGAACGTCAATCTATCCGTCAGCTATTTAGCGACAGTGTGCTAACGCATCATGTGGGCGTGCGGTTTCGTGGTCAATCGGTGCAGCTGTGGACTGCCTACGCCGAAGTCGAGGACGCCAGCGGCACGGCTCTGCTCGCCTGGTACGGCGAAGTTCGTGACCCGGAAAGCGCCAAAGTAGTGGCGCGCCGCTACTGGCTTACCCCCGCTCGTCTAGGCGCAGAAGTGCTCTCACTGCTGTTGACCCAGCTGCAAAGCGAAGGCTTGGCAGCCTTGACGCGTCGCGCGTGGCAGCAGTTAAAAGAGGCTGATAGTGGGGATCTAAATGCTGAAGTTCGCCTGTTAATGGCCAGTGGTGTAGCGTCGGTCGCCGGGCATCTCGATGTTGCTGATGATGAGGAGGCGCAGACGCTGCGTGGCGATCTGCTCAACCTATTAGGCAACAGCCGTCGTCGCCGTGATACCGGCATGCTTGATGCACTGGTCTATGCCTTTATGGCACGAGATGCGATTCGTCAAATGGGCAGTGTGAGTCGAGAGGGCGTGGCGTGAGCGAACAGGATCAAGCATCGGGTCTGCGCAAGTGGGCAAACCTGCAGCGCCAACAGCAGCAAGCTGAGGGTACCATTGATGTTGCGGCGGCAGAGCACGTGCCGGAACCTGAACAGACCTCCTCTCTGTTAACGCCGGTAGCTGCAGCGGTGGAAGAGCCGGCAACGACGGTGGCACCTCAGCCCAAAATCCCGCTTATTGTGGTCGGGCTACCGGGTAGCGGCGCAACCCAGGTGAACAAGGTTAAAGCACGACTAGGGCAGTGGTCGACGTTAGGTCGAAGCTGGGCCGGTGATCCTGAAGGTTGGGATATCCGTATCGCCATGGCCGAAACGGCCGACCTAGCCCAACTTCGCGATCAATACAGCCGTTGGGCGCTGTGGATCAGTAGTGATGCCGATACCTTTGCTTCCATGTTCCGTACCTTGCGTCAACTACATGAGCGTGGTGGGCCTCGTCGTTTGCTGGCGCTCCACGAGCCGCACTTGCCGCGTCAGGGGTTGCTCAATAACTTGCGTGAGGCCGCTGATTACTACTTAAATATGGAGTTGTTGGTACTTGCACGATGAGCGCACTCTGCCGAGGAAACCAAGCATGCTAAGCTGGCCGTTAAGAGGGAAACTGCTACTGAGCATAGTACTGCTGACAGGGTGTCTACTAGCAGGGGTAACGGGAAACGCCCAGGCGACACCCGGTAGCTGGAGCAGCCAGATACCAGGTCTAATGGTGGCGATGAGCGATAGGGCAAGTGCTAGTCAAGCGGCTACCCCGCCCACCGTCGGCAATATTCAGTCAGGTCAGCTCGGGCGTGTCCAGTGGCAGTTTCAGCATCCCCCCGGCGCGCTATTAAACGCTTGGTTGTGCCACCCTGAGCAGTGCGTTGCGTTATCCGGCATGCGTGGTTCTACCACTGCACTGGCGGGGTTTGCCGCGGATGCGCCGTTGCATTTTCGCTTCGCTTTACTTCCGGGGCAGCGGCCTGTTCGTGTCCAGGGGCTGCAAATGATTGTGAACTATCAGTGAAGGCTGTATAGCCGCGAGGCGAGAGGATGTACACAGCACAAGGCAGGATCAAACAGAGTGAGCTGTTGACGCAATACATGCCACTGGTACGACGTCAGGCCTTGACGCTTCAGGTCCGTTTGCCAGCCAGCATTGAGCTCGACGACCTTATTCAAGCCGGGATGGTAGGGCTGCTGGAAGCGCTGGGGCGCTTCGACGCCACTCAGGGGGCAACGTTCGCGACGTTTGCCAGTCAGCGTATTCGCGGTGCAATGATGGATGAATTACGTACCCGCGACTGGCTGCCCCGCAGCGTGCGCCGTTCAGCGCGAGCGGTTGACAGTGCCGTTCGTCAATTGGAGCAACAGCTAGGGCGGGCACCAGAAGAGAATGAAATCGCCCAACACCTTGAAATGCCGCTGAGTGAGTATCAGCAGCTGCTCAACGACACCAACAGTGGTCAACTGTTGCCGTTTGAAGAGCTGGTGGCCGACGGTGGCGAGCCTAGCAATAATGAATTGGGTAATTCACCGTTTGAGCAGTTGCTAGACGGCCAGCAACGGCAAACGTTGATTGAGGCAATTGAAGCGCTGCCAGAGCGTGAAAAGCTGCTAATGGCGCTGTACTACCAAGAAGAACTCAACCTCAAGGAAGTAGGGGCTGTGTTGGGCGTCACGGAATCACGCGTTTCACAACTGCACAGCCAAGCCGTCAGCCGCTTACGCGCGCGTTTACACGATTCGGCATAACACCTCTTTTTACTCACTTGTGACCGGCAAGGAGCCGTGGATGAACCCTTCGACACTGATAGGCATATTTGCCAGCATATTGCTGTTGGTGAGCGTGCTGTTTTTTACCGCAGAGTCCCCTGAAAGTTTTATCAATTTGCCGGGTTTGGCCATTGTGGTGACCGGTACCCTAGCGGCAACCTTTATCAGCTATCCGCTGAAAGAGGTGCTCCGCGTCGTACGGCTGGTGGGCTTGGTATTCCGGCGCGAAAATACCTATATGCGTGACGATATCCGTGAACTGGTGGATATGTCGCGCCTCTGGTTTAAGGGCGATGTACGCGCGGTCGAGCGCGAGTTGGAGCATACCCGAAACCCGTTTTTGCGTACCGGGATTCAACTGGTCATTGCCAACACCAAAGAGGATGAAATTTTTGACATGCTGCGCTGGCGCATTGCCCGTCTTAAAGCGCGTGAGCATGCCGAGGCACAAATATTCCGTACCATGGCCACCTACGCACCCGCCTTTGGCATGATCGGCACCCTGGTAGGGTTGGTCAATATGCTGGAAGTCATGGACGCAGGCGACCTGCAAGTGATCGGCCCGCGCATGGCGGTGGCCCTGCTCACCACCTTCTACGGTATTTTACTCGCCAACTTGGTGTTTAAGCCGATTGCGGTGAAACTTGAGCGCCGCACCGAAGAGCGGCTGATCACCATGAATATGGTGCTGGAAGGTATTTCGCTGATTACTAAGCGCCGCCTGCCGTCGTTTATTGAAGAGACCCTCAACTCGTTTGTAGCTAACTATCACGATGAAATACGCGACAACAGTGTCAAGCCAAGGCCTGACTCGTCGGTGAGCTCCGCGGTCAAGGGATAGCCAGCATGTTAGACCGTGATACGCGCCATGCACTGGAAATGACGCCGTCGCTAGGCGATGGTGATGATGGTTGGCTAACCAGCTATTTGGATGTGCTGACGCTGCTAATCACGCTCTTTGTGCTGCTGCTTTCACTGACACCGCCGGGCGGCGGTGAGGCGGCTGATACTGCTTTCATGCGCTCGGCTAGCGCTGTATCATCATTGCCGCTGGCGTCGCTAGCCACCGGCATTCAGCCCCGCCATTCAGGCGTTCAGCCGCAGTTTGATGGGCTCGACATTCCGGGGGTCAGCGTTTCCCAAGGGCGCGAAGGGGTCACACTGCGGATTGATACCAGTCTGCTATTTCCCAGTGGCCAAGCTGTACTGACTTCCCGTGGGCAAGATGTGGTAGAAAGCCTTATCGATGTGCTGACCCGTTTTGACGGTCAGATTTCGGTAGAAGGCCACACCGACAGCGTGCCTATTTCAACGGCCCGCTTCCCCTCTAATTGGGAGCTTTCATCAGCGCGGGCTATCGCTGTGGTGAGGCATTTAGAGCGCCAAGGGTTCAATATCTCTCGTATGCGGGCCGTCGGTTATGCCGACACCCAACCCATGGAACCGAACGCAACTGCGGAGGGCAGAGCTGCCAACCGTCGCGTAGAGTTGTTGCTAAGGCAGCAGGTCGAGGGTGAATAGATTGCGAGGCCACGTTTGTGTCCATGTACCACCCGCGGTTGCAGCCGTTTGGAGCTCTGCTGGTTTTAGATGCCGATTGTCGCCGCATTCAAGCCAGTAGCACCAACTTAACCCGCTTGACCGGTATTGAGCGCCCTGAAAATGGGCAGCGTACTCTTGCCTATGTGTTAGGAAAACGGCTAAGCCAGCGGGTGCGTCGCGAGTTGCAGGGGCAGCAGAAACTTTCCGGCCCGCTGGTGTTTATTCGTTCCAAGCATAGCAACATGCGTTTTCAGCTCTATGCTTACCGAGCGGGTGGGGAGGTCATCGTCGAGATTGAGCCACTCAACCCCCAAGGTAAGCGCCGCCTGCTGGGCACAGTCAATGAGCGGTTGATGCATTTAGCCGAAGCAACCCACCAGGAAGAGCTGCTCGACTGCTTGGTTAACGCTATTCAACAGCTCACCGGCCATGATCGCGTCACCGTGTGCCATTTCGACAGTGATTGGCATGGTTTAATGGTCGCCGAAACGCTGGGCAACCAGCTGCCCTCGCTGTTGGGGCAGCGCTTCCCCTCAAGCGACTTTCCTTTCGCCTTACGCAAAAGTTACCAACATTACCCCGTTCGGTTAATTGAAGACGTCGATGCGCCGCCTGAAACGCTGATGCCCGCCTACTCGGGAGTGAGCCTTAGCGGCAGCTTTTTACGTGCCCCTGCCCCTGAGCGGCAGCAGTATTTACATCGCCTGGGGGTGCGTGGCTCATTCAGTTTGGCCATGCAGGGGGATACTGGCTTATGGGGTCTAGTGTTTTGCCATTCGCCAGCGCCGCACTCGGTTGAACCCCCCGTGCGTGATGCCGTTCGCACCCTCGTGCAAATGGCCACCCAGCGCATGCTGTTGCTACGGGCGCGTCAAGAAGCCCGCTATCTACAACGGGTTCAGGATAGTCTCGTGCTCAGTGCGCGAGCGCGCAGCGAGCCGCAAAGTCCCCAGCAGTTACTTCATGAGCAAGCGGCTATCTGGATGAAACTATTTCGCGCCCATGGCGTGGTGCTGTGGGTGAATGGTGGCGCTTATCAAGTGGGTGTGACGCCGACTCCAGAAGCGATTAGCCAGTTTGTGCTGCGTCTGGAAAGAACTCATGTGCATAGCGGCCCTTGGTGCACGCGCGAAATCGGCACAGAGACGTTAACCGCTTCGCTAGCCATGCCCGAGCAGTGTGGGGCGCTAGCGGTGCCGCTGCCGATGAGTTCGACCCAGCGCGCCTGGCTGATTTTTTTTCGCCCCGAGCAGGTGGAAACGCTGTATTGGGCGATGCAGCCTACAACTAACCCTAAACCGGCCGTGACATTGGCTCCATCGGTTGCTTGGTCTGAAGAGGTAGTCGGCAGAAGTGAAGCGTGGCTGCGGGTAGAGCGCTTAGCGGCGGTAGACTTGGGAGAAGACCTGACGCTAGCGATTTCTGCCTATGAAATTAGCTCACTGAATATGCACCTGGAGCACGAACGCAAAGCCCTTGCCGAAGCTAACCAGCGTCTTGAGCAATTAGCTCATTTCGATCCTCTAACCAAGGTGTGGAACCGTTACCGCATCGAAGAAGCGATCAATGCAGAGCTAGTGGCTGCCAAGCGCTATGCGGCCGCTTTTGCCTTGCTACTGTTCGATGTGGATAACTTTAAGCAGATCAACGATGTTCACGGCCATAGCGTGGGTGACGATGTACTGGTGGCCCTGGCGCGCTTAGTGGAAAGCTCGCTGCGTGGCTGCGACCACCTGGGACGTTGGGGAGGCGAAGAGTTTATTGTGCTGGCGACTCATTCCGATGTTGATGCCGCCGTTGGCCTGGCCGAGCGGCTGCGCTCGCTGGTAGCAGAGCTGCGTATAGAGGGAGTTGAGCAAACGGTTACAGTGAGTATCGGTGTCGCTGTTTGGCAGCCGGGGGACAGCTGTAAAAATATTATCTCCCGGGCTGATGACGCCATGTACCGCGCTAAGCATGGCGGACGCAACCGCGTTGCAATGGCGTTTGAGCCTGTGGTGCTGATTTAATCAAACCTTATTAGGCGCCACTACCTTCACACTGGGTGAGCATTCGGTTGATCGCCGCATCGGCACCTTTTAGGCTAAAGGTCATATACCACGGCTCGCGCTCTTCCTGGTCGAAGCCGAGAAATAGCTGCTCCCCCTGGCGCATGTCGGCCATCAGTGTTTCCAAGTCGCTTAAATAAAAGTGAGCATAAAACCCGTCATCACCGCGCTCAGTGATAAATTCCGCCATGGTGTCGATGACGGGCCTTTCATCGATGCGCAGCCGAGTGGGCACCAAGTTTACTGTACGGCTCTCTCCCTGCTGCTGCTCAAGGGTGACTCGCATCTCCAGCCAGGGTAAATCGCAAACGCCCGAGGTAGTATTCACGCTCAGCGTCGCATCCGAGTAGCTGTGGGTTTCTACCGCTCGATGGTGGCGTTCGCCACCCAGTGAGAGCGTCATTGACTGCCAATGGTCGTGGGTGGCCACGTCGTCGGTATTGAACGTGGTCGCGTTAGCGACGGGCGTAGCGGCTATCCACATGGTCACTATCGCCACAACGGTTAACGTGAGCGTGCAAAGGCACTGGGATGGAGAGCGCAGGGAGTGAGTTGCGGACATGATCAAAGCCATTTAATCCAAAACCCCAGTCTATATTGTGTTTGGGATTGGCAAAACAGTAACGCGCTGATTTTCCTATATATGGTAGAAAAAAGTAAAAAAAGTGCCTCATATGGTGGGATGTCACGTCTATACTTCACTCCGATGCTACGTATAATCGCCCTATTTGAGCGCTATAATTCACCCCGCTGTGAAGGAGTTTTGCGACATGAGCACCGCTGCCAAGGCTATGAAGACCTCTAATGATGTCCCGATGCAGGCCCCCTCGCGGGAAATCTGGGACGCCAAATACCGTCTCAAGGATCGTCATAGTCAACCCGTGGATCAAGACGTCGGTGCTACGTTTGAACGTGTTGCTCGCGCCCTGGCTGCGGTGGAAGGTGATAAGGCGGAAGAGTGGCTGCCGAAGTTCCGCTGGGCGCTGGAAAATGGCGCCATACCTGCCGGTCGTATTCTCTCCAACGCGGGCGCTGAGGCCTACAAGCCTGCGGTGAGTCTGATTAACTGCACCGTCTCCCGCACGATTCGCGATTCAATGCGCGATATTCTCGACTCGGTGGTCGATGCGGGTATGACGCTAAAATCCGGGGCTGGTATCGGCTACGACTTCTCAACGCTGCGCCATAAGGGCGCGTTCGTATTCGGTGCTGGCGCAGGCACCAACGGCCCGCTGGCGTTTATGGATATCTACGACAAGATGTGCTTCACCGTCGCCTCTGCAGGTGGTCGGCGTGGTGCTCAGATGGGTACCTTCGATGTGGGCCACCCAGATGTGCGCGAGTTTATTCAGGCCAAGCGCGAAGCGGGGCGTCTGCGTCAGTTTAACCTTAGCTTGCTGATCACCGACGAGTTTATGGAAGCGGTGAAAAACAATACCGACTGGCCGTTGGCCTTTCCACTGCACCCTGGCGAGAAAGAGGACGTTAAAGCGGAAGACTTGATCTACCGTGACTGGCCGGTAGTTGAAGAGGGCTACACGGTCGATGCCGAAGGCCGCGTCGCCTGCCGCATTGTCGAAGTGATTAAAGCGCGGGAGTTGTGGGACACCATTATGTCCTCCACCTACGACTACGCCGAGCCCGGCTTTATCCTGATCGACCAGGTTAATCGGATGAATAACAACTGGTTCTGCGAAGATATCCGTGCGACGAATCCCTGTGGCGAACAACCCCTGCCGCCGGAAGGTGCCTGCCTGCTGGGCTCGGTCAACCTAACCAAGTTTGTGATCGACCCCTTCGGCGCCGATCCGCGCTTTGACTGGGAACGCTACCGCAAAGTGGTCGCGATCTTCACGCGTATGCTCGATAACGTGGTCGAGATTGCCGGTTTGCCGTTGCCCCAGCAGCAGCGTGAAATAGAAGCCAAGCGGCGCCACGGCATGGGCTTCTTAGGCTTAGGCTCAACGCTCACCATGCTCAAAATTCCTTACGGTTCTAAGCAGTCGTTGGTGTTCACTGATGAGGTGAGCCGCCACTTAGCGATAGAGGGTTGGAAGCAGGCGCTGGAGCTCTCCCAAGAGAAAGGCATGGCGCCGGTGCTTGAGCAGGAGCACACCATTACTCCCAAAATGTTGCGCGAGCGGCCTCAGCTGGCCAAAGATGGCTACGAAGTGGGCGATCAGGTGCCGGGGCGTATCCTGCACGCCCGTTATAGTCAGTACATGGCCCAAGTGGCCGAGCTTGAGCCGGAGCTTGTGTCACAGCTAGCCGAGCACGGCGCGCGCTTCACCCACCACAGCTCGATCGCACCGACCGGCACGATCAGCCTGTCGATGGGTAACAACGCCTCCAATGGTATCGAACCCTCCTTCTCGCACCGTTATTTCCGCAATATTATTCAGTCGGGCAAGAAGACCAAAGAGCAGGTCGAAGTCGTCTCCTTTGAGCTGGCCGCCTACCGTCACTTTATCGCCTCTGATGCGGTGGACAGCGACCTACCTGACTACTTCGTCACCGCCGATGCGATATCTCCCGAACAGCACGTTGCTGTTCAAGCCGCCGCCCAGCACTGGGTGGATTCAGCGATCTCGAAAACGGTCAATGTACCTACCGAGTTCCCCTTTGAACAGTTCCAGAACCTCTATTTGCAGGCTTATGAAAGCCGCTTAAAAGGCTGCACTACTTTCCGCTTTAATCCCGAAGCTTTCCAGGGCGTGCTCGTACGGGAAGATGATCTTAAAAACACGACCTACGTATTTGAACTTGAAAATGGTGAAACCCTCGAACTAGCCGGGAATGAGAAGGTGATTTACGACGGTGAAGAGCATAACGCTGCCAACCTCTTTGATGGCTTAAAAGAAGGCACCTACGGCAAATGGTGATGCCGCGTTAAGCGCCATCTGTTTTAAACGCACACCTTTGCTAAATGGAGAACACCATGGCTGTAGAAATTACCTCAAAAATTGTTGGTTACCGTATCAAGCAGCAGGAGCAGGCCGTTTCCGTTCCTGCGTTACAAGATGAAGATCCGCTAACGGTGCGTATACCTTCCCGTCCGGAAGGCACTTTGGAAGCCGTGTCTGAAAAGATTTCATACGTAGGCGCGGAAGGGCGCAAAAAAGTCTATTTGCTGGTGTCGTTTATGCCAGTGGAAGGCGTAATTGGTAGTAAGCGAGTGGTGATTGAGCGTCCGGTGGAGTTTTTCTTCCCATCGGGCCAGCTCTCCAGTGAGCACCAGTGGATCACTGCGACCATGCGTAGTCTCTCACTGGCGGCGCGTGGCGGTTACGTTACCCAGGCGGTGGCGGATCTGCGCAAAGTAGCCTGGGACAAAGGCTTGGTGCGCTGTGGTATGAACCGTTGGAACAAGCCAATGTTCCACGATTCGGAAGTGGCGGCGATTGCTTGGTCGATTCAGCAGATTCTTTATCGCCGCGGTTTTCTGGATCGGGATGGCAACCAAGTGCCGGTTGAAAAGCTGGTAGAGCGTTATGCCCATCGTATGGCTCACGGCCACGCTTGGCAGCCCGGTGCTGAAGAAGACGCTAATGATGCACCCATTGAAACAGGCGCGGTGGAGACGATTGGCGGTGATAAGGCAACGAAGGGAAAAAAGCCTGAAGGCAGTGGCCCAGCCATCGTGGGTAACTGCCCCGAGTGTCGCGGCGAGCTCATCATGATGGATGGATGCCCCACCTGCTATGCAGGCTGCGGCTGGTCCAAGTGTGGTTAGGTTGAGCTGAGGCCTTTGGTTTAAAAACCGCGTGCTAACAGCACGCGGTTTTTTTATGCCGTTTCGCCTAACAGGGGGCGGACATTGTCGGTGAGATAGCAGTCGTCAAACTGCCCTTCGGTACTCAGGGCCTTTAAATCCGGTATCGTTAGGTGGTGGCGATCGCGAAACACCAAACCATCTTCGCTGAGTGCGGTAAAGGTACGGCTAACGTGTACCGGGCTTAGCCCTAGCACATCGGCTAACTGTTCCTGAGAGAGGGGCAGGCGGAACTGGTTGCTAATATCCGGGTTGGTTTGGCGCAGCCGTAGATACATCTCATAAAGGAAGTGCGCCATTTTTTGGCGTGCGCTGCGTCTAGCCAGCGTCACTAGCCGCTCGGTCATTAGCGCTTGTTGGCGGCTACTGATGGCAAACATGACTGATGTTAGCGGGAGAGATTGGCGGAATATTTCCAGCATGCGCTTGTGCGGAAAATGACAAATCACCCCGTCATCAATCATGCGCACATTCTCAAGACGCTCAGAGAAAGCAAACTCGCGCAGTCCAATAATATCCCCCGGTAAAAACACTTCCAGAATCTGGCGGTCACCATTTTCAAGATGACGGTAGGAGTAGGCCCAGCCGCTTTTTAACGTGCAGAACTCATTGGCCGGGGCGCCCATCTCCCAGAGTAGCGTGCCCGACTTAATATCGGACGGGCTCTCCTCCAGCGTCATGAGCAATTCCTTCTCGTCATCGCTTAATGAACAGTAGTGATTGAAGTGCTTAATAATACAGCTATTTTCCTGACCCACGGCTTATCCCTCCGGCAGAGGATTGCATAATCCTGCTAACTATAATCTGCTCGCCACTATAAACAATGTGGCCATCTACTGCGTTGCCCAAAGGTACTAACTAGCATGGCTATTTAGTCTGGGGTGGGCGCGTCTGCCCACCCTGCCTTCAAGAAAGAGCGTGCTAGCGCTTCGTTGCGCGATTCCCCCGTGCCAGCAGTGGCGCTAAGAATCGACCGGTATGCGAGACTTTCTGCTTGGCAATCTGTTCAGGCGTGCCTTCGGCGATGATCTGCCCGCCCCCAGAACCCCCTTCGGGGCCAAGATCGACAATCCAGTCGGCGGTTTTGATCACATCCAGGTTGTGCTCAATGACCACGATGGTATTGCCGTGATCGCGCAGGCGGTGAAGTACCGTCAGCAGTTGACGGATATCTTCAAAGTGCAGCCCGGTGGTCGGCTCATCCAAAATATACAGCGTTTTGCCGGTATCGCGCTTGGCCAGTTCGCGGGCGAGTTTAACCCGCTGTGCTTCGCCGCCGGAAAGGGTAGTGGCGCTCTGTCCCAAGCGGATATAGGAGAGCCCCACATCGAGCAAGGTTTGCAGGCGACGGGCAATCGCCGGTACCGGGCTGAAGAATTCCAGCGCGTCTTCCACGGTCATGGTCAACACTTCGTGGATCGTTTTACCCTTGTAATGGATATCCAGGGTTTCACGGTTGTAGCGCTTGCCCTTACAGACATCGCAAGGCACGTAGATATCCGGTAGAAAGTGCATCTCTACCTTGATCATGCCTTCACCCTGGCACGCCTCGCAGCGCCCACCCTTGACGTTAAAACTGAAGCGACCAGGCTTATAGCCCCGCGAACGCGCTTCTTGGGTGCCCGCAAACAGTTCTCGAATCGGCGTAAAAATACCCGTATAGGTGGCCGGATTTGAGCGTGGCGTGCGGCCAATCGGGCTCTGGTCGATATCGATCACTTTATCGAGCTGGTCGAGCCCCTCGATCTTCTCATAGGGCGCGGCGGTCAATGTCGTCGCGCGATTTAATTCGCGAGCCGCAATCGGCATCAAGGTGCCGTTGATCAACGTCGATTTACCCGAGCCGGAAACACCGGTAATGGCGATAAACAACCCTAGCGGCAGGCTAAGTGTGACATTCTGCAGGTTATTGCCGGTAGCGCCGCGCACCACCAACTGCTTTTCCGGGTTGCCAGGAATACGGTAGGGCGGCACCGCGATTTCCCGGGTACCACAGAGGTATTGGCCGGTCAGCGAGTTAGGGTTGTCCATTACGTCTTGCGGGGTGCCCTGGGCGACAATTTCACCGCCGTGCACACCCGCACCTGGGCCGATATCCAGCACGTGGTCGGCGGCGCGAATGGCGTCTTCGTCGTGCTCTACCACGATCACGGTATTGCCCAAGTCACGCAGCCGCTCAAGGGTTTTCAGCAGTCGGTCATTGTCGCGCTGGTGCAAGCCAATCGACGGCTCATCGAGAATATACATCACCCCGACCAGGCCTGCGCCAATTTGGCTGGCTAAACGGATACGCTGGGCTTCACCGCCGGAAAGGGTATCGGCACTGCGCTCCAGGTTGAGATAGTCCAGCCCTACATTGACCAAAAACTCTAACCGGGCGTGAATCTCGTGGACGATTTTATCGGCAATTTCACCTTTGCGACCCGGTAGGCTCAGATCGGCAAAATAGTGCCACGCTTCGCCAATCGGAAAGCGCACAATCTCGGCGATATTGTGATCATCCACGTAAACATGGCGTGACTCTTTACGCAGTCGCGAGCCGTTACAGGTGGCGCAGGGCTGGACGGCGATGTATTTGACCAGGTCATCGCGCACCATGTTGGATTCGGTTTCCCGATAGCGGCGCTGCATATTGGGCAACACGCCTTCGAAAGCGTGTTCGCGGGTCACTTTACGACCGCGATCACCCACGTACACAAACGGGATCTGCTCGTCGCCGCTGCCGTTTAAGATAACCTCTCGCTCGTGGCGGGCGAGCTCTTGCCAGGGTGTTTCCAGCTCAAAGTCGTAGTGCTTAGCCAGCGCCTGAAGCTGGGTAAAGTAGTAGATATTGCGCCGATCCCAGCCTTTGATCACGCCTTCGGCAAGTGATAGCTCCGGGTGGCTGATGAGCTTGTCCGGGTCGAAGTACTGCTGTACACCCAGACCGTCGCAGGTAGGGCAGGCGCCTGCAGGATTGTTGAACGAGAACATGCGTGGCTCAAGTTCCGCCAGCGAGTAGCCGCACACCGGGCAGGCAAAGCGTGACGAGAAGGCAATATCGTCGCGCTCACCGTCCATAAAGTGAATCATGGCGGTGCCGTCGGCGAGGTTCAACGCGGTTTCAAAGGACTCCGCCAAACGTTGGGCAAGGTCGTCGCGCACTTTGAAGCGGTCAACGACGACGCTGATATCGTGCTTTTTGCGCTTATCCAGCGGTGCGATGTCGTCCAGTTCCAGCACTTGGCCATCGACCAGGGCGCGTACGAAGCCCTGAGCGCGCAGCTCGGCTAATAACTGTAAATGTTCGCCCTTGCGGCCTTTGACTACCGGCGCCAGCAGCATCAGCTTGGTGCCTTCGGTGAGGTTCATGACCTGGTCGACCATCTGCGAGATGGTCTGGGCTTCCAAGTCCTCGCCATGTTCTGGACAGCGGGGCGTCCCGGCACGGGCAAACAGCAGGCGCAGGTAGTCGTAAATTTCGGTGATGGTGCCCACGGTCGAGCGCGGGTTGTGGGAGGTGGACTTCTGCTCAATGGAGATCGCAGGTGACAGCCCTTCGATGTGATCTACATCGGGCTTTTCCATCATCGACAGGAACTGGCGCGCATAAGTGGAGAGCGACTCCACGTAGCGGCGCTGCCCCTCGGCGTAAAGGGTGTCAAACGCTAACGACGATTTACCCGAGCCGGAGAGGCCGGTAATCACAATCAGCTTGTTACGGGGCAGCTCCACATCGATCTGCTTGAGGTTGTGGGTGCGGGCACCCCTGACCAGAATGCTGTCCATCAACACCTCGAATCGCGCGGCAAAAGCGTGATTATACGTTTGTCGGCACCCTCCCGGCAAAACCGCTTTGATAACCTGCGTCAACTCGCGACGTTTCCAGCGCCAGCCCAAACCGCTAGAATAGAGGATTGTCACAATCCACACTGACTCACCACATGCTTAATCAGCATATAAAAGGGCATTATGCGCAAGGTTTCCGCACTATTGCTGGCCTCTGAACGACGTGCGATCAGTGGTTTGGCCGGGCTTTATGCATCGCGCATGCTGGGTCTATTTATGGTGCTGCCGGTGTTGGCGCTGTATGCCGACACCCTTGAGGGTTCGACTCCGCTACTCGTGGGCGTGGCGCTGGGTATTTATGGTTTAACCCAGGCAACGCTGCAAATCCCGTTTGGCTTGCTCTCTGACCGCATTGGTCGTAAGCGGGTGATTGCCATGGGACTATTGATATTTGCACTCGGCAGCGTGGTCGCCGCTCTATCCGATACCATTATTGGTGTGATTGCCGGGCGAGCGCTGCAGGGTGGCGGTGCCGTTGCCGCGGCCATTATGGCGCTGCTGGCGGATCAAACCCGTGAAGAAATTCGCACCGCCGCTATGGCCACCATTGGGCTCTCTATTGGCGTTTCGTTTGCGATTGCGATGGTGCTGGGGCCGTGGCTTGCCGCTTGGGCGGGGCTGGCTGGGGTCTTCTGGTTTACCTCGCTATTAACGCTGGTGGGGCTGCTGGTGCTATGGCGCTGGGTGCCTGCCGCGCCTCGGCGGCGACGTCACCGCGATGTGGGCATGGATCGCCAGCAGTTTAAAAGCGTCATCACCCGCCCCGATTTATGGCGGCTGGATGTGTCGATTTTTGCCCTGCACTTAGTGCTGATGGCGATATTTGTCGCGGTACCTTTTCGCCTGCTAAACGCCGGTGTGGCGATTGAGTATCATGGGCTGGCGTATCTTGGCATTATGGCGCTATCGTTTGTTGCTATGGTGCCGCTGATTATTGTGGCTGAGAAGCAGCAGCGCATGCGCTTGATGTGTCTTGCAGCGATCGGCGCTATTGTGCTGAGTTTGGCGGGGCTGGGATTGCCTCTCTCGCCAAGCTACTGGCTGTTTGTATGGCTGTTTGTGTTCTTCACCGGCTTTAACTTGCTGGAAGCGACGCTACCTTCCATGCTCAGTAAGCTTGCCCCGGCTGGCGCCAAAGGAACCGCGATGGGGGTGTACTCCACCAGCCAATTTTTAGGCGCTTTTTTAGGCGGTACGCTAGGCGGCTTGCTGGCTCACTATGGTGGCCTCAATGCGGTCTTCATTGGCTGCGCTGGGCTGGCGCTATGCTGGTGGATAGCCATGTGGCGGATGCCCGCACCGCCACCTCTCTCCAGCGAAGTGGTGGCGCTTCACGAGACCCAGGCAGACGCGCTCGACCTGTTGATGGAACACTTAGCCGATGTGGTCGGCGTGGAAGATGTCATGGTGGTGCCGGAAGAGCGCTTGGTCTATTTAAAGGTGAACCGTCAGCAACTTGATCAGGCAGCGTTGAACAAGCTGATGGCACCCCCAAAATCTTAATCTAGCCGTGCCAATGAAGTGGGGCGGCGGTTGGCAATAAACACTACATGACAGCTATCAAAGGAGCACCTTATGGCTCGCGGCATTAACAAAGTCATCTTGATTGGTAACCTCGGGCAGGATCCAGAGGTGCGTTTCACCCCCAGCGGCACCGCCGTGGCCAACCTAAACTTGGCCACCACTGATACCTGGATGGATCGCCAAAGCGGTCAGCGCCAAGAGCGCACCGAATGGCACCGCGTGGTGATGTTCAATAAAACCGCTGAAATCGCCCAGCAGTACCTGAAAAAAGGCTCCAAAGTCTATATTGAAGGGCGCCTGCAAACCCGTAAGTGGCAGGATCAGAATGGGCAAGATCGCTACTCGACAGAAATCGTCGCCAACGATATGCAGATGCTTGATGGCCGTAGCGGTGATTACCAGGGCGGTGGCGCTCCGCAAAATAACTATCCCCAGAACGCTCCTCAGAATGCACCCGCTCAAAATAATCCTGCCGCTAATCACCAAGGAGGTTATCCCCCTCAGGGTGGCGCGCCTCAAGGCGGAAATAACTACCCTGGCGGGCAGAGTCCACAGCAACCGCCACGGCCCGCGCAGCCAGCACCGCAGCAGGGCAACCAAGCTCCACCGCCCAACCAGCAGAACAGCAGCTACGGCGCCCCGGATCCGGGTAACTTCGACGACTTCGACGATGAGATCCCGTTCTGAGCGTGCTATTCGTCGCGCAGCGCGGAAGCGAGCGTGATAAGGGAGGGATGTCTTGAAGCTGTTAATACTGGATGCTGGCCACTGCTTAAGCTTGGCACTGGCTCGGGAAGCAAGCCGTCGCGCCGATACGGAGTTAGTCATTGAGCAGGGCACAATCATTACCGCTTCGCGTCTTGAGGCGATAGCCCCGGACGCCGTGATTATTCCGCCATTGGCCCATCCACTGAATATGGCGCCAGCGGATGTGACGGCGCATGCCGATGCGGTAGATATTTGTCTGGATGCCTGCCAGGCGCAAGACGTAGCGTTGATATGGTGTGTCTCCGATCAGCTCTACGAAGACGGCTTGGATGTCCCCATTGATGAACATGTGGTGCCCGCGCCACGGGATGACAGCTTGCGCCGTCTGGTGCAGACCGGTGATCGCATCCGTGCGGAGTTTCAGCGTCATTTGATTGTGCGCTTAGGCCCGCTGTTTGCGCTGGAAGGCAGCCATGCGTGGCTAAATGACATCATTGGTAATTTGGTTCTTGGGAAGGCAGTGCGCGCTGCTGAGGATGTGATTTTTTGCCCGACCTCCGCGGATGCCGTCGCCATGGCGCTGATTGGCATGCTACAGCAGCAGGTCAGCGGTGCTGAGGCTTGGGGGGCTTACCATCTTGCTGGCACCGAGCCGGTCAGCGCCTTTACTTTTACCTCCATGGTGCGTACCCAGCTGTTAACGCACCTTGAGGGGCGCGGTGAGCAGATTACTCTCGGCGAGGTGCAACCGCTTAAACATCATCATGATGCAAAGCTACGGCGCGTTTTGAACTGCCGGCGTGTGCTGGATGTGTTTGGTGTTCATCAAAAACCGTGGCGGTTAGAGGCTGGGCGTATGTTGGATGCGTGGTGTGTAACCCGTGAAAGTAACCGTCTCAGCGATACAGGAGTGTCGGCTTGATAAATGTGGTCCGCAGCTTGATCTTTTATGCTGGCTACTTTTTGGCCATGCTGATGATCGGCATCCTGTTTTTGCCCATTGCGCCGTTTCTTCCACTATCTGGCCGCTACCGGCTGCTCAATTTGTATAACTACTTTTTGATGGTGTGGTTTCGTATTGCCTGCGGAGTGCGCTACGACATCCAAGGGCAGGAAAATCTGCCCAGTGGCCCTTGTGTGATCCAAGCCAACCACCAGTGTGAGTGGGAAACCGTGTTTCTGCAGGTAATGAAGCCGCCGGTATGTACCGTTCTGAAACGCGAATTACTGCGCTTGCCGATCTTTGGTTGGGGTTTGCGCTTGCTACGCCCCATCAGTTTGGATCGCTCAAAACCTGCGCGGGCGATGAAGCAAGTGCTTACCCAGGGTGTCGAGCGTTTGGGAACGGGGCTTTCGGTGCTGATTTTTCCGGAAGGGACGCGGGTAGATCCAGGCATCCGCAAGCGCTACAACAAAAGCGGCAGCGTGGTGGCGTGTCGTGCGGGGGTACCGGTCTTGCCAGTGGCCCACAACGCCGGCGAGCGCTGGCCGGGACGCCACTGGGTTAAGCGGCCAGGCGTACTGCGTGTACGGATTGGCAAGCCGATTGAAACGGCTGGGCGTATGCCCGATGAAGTGCTTGCCGAAGTAGAGGTGTGGATCGAAGCTCAGCTCCAGGATATTTCAGAGGTACCGCGGCCTACCTCTCGGTAACCGCCTTATGTTTATCCGCCAGCTTTGTAAATAAAAACGGCGCCCACTGGGCGCCGCTTTTATGCTCATCGTACGAGTAGTTCGCATTACTCGTTAAAACGCTGGAAGACTAAACACGCATTGGTGCCGCCAAAACCGAAGCTGTTAGATAAAGCACGTTCTATCTTCACGTCATCTCGACGTTCGGTGACAATATCAAAGCCATCGGCCTGCTCATCCAAATCGGTGATATTCGCCGAAGCAGCAACGAAGTTGTGCTGCATCATCAGCAGCGAATAGATCGCTTCCTGTACACCGGTAGCTCCCAGGGAGTGACCGGTAAGCGATTTAGTCGAGCTCATCGCGGGCGTTGTATTACCAAATACTTCGCGTATTGCTTTCAGCTCGGCAACATCGCCTACGGGCGTCGAAGTGCCGTGGGTATTGATGTAGTCAATATCACCATCGACCGTTCCCATCGCCTGACGCATGCAGCGCGTAGCACCTTCGCCCGAAGGGGCGACCATATCATGGCCGTCAGAAGTCGCGCCGTAACCCACCAGTTCGCCATAGATTTTGGCACCGCGGGCTTTAGCATGCTCGAGCTCTTCCAACACCAGCATGCCGCCGCCGCCGGCGATAACAAAGCCGTCACGGGCTTGGTCGTAAGGGCGTGAGGCCTTTTCAGGGGTATCGTTGTAGTGGGTAGAGAGCGCACCCATGGCATCAAACAAGCAGGAGAGGGTCCAGTGCTCCTCTTCGCCGCCACCGGCAAACACCACATCCTGCTTGTTGAGCTGAATTTGTTCCATCGCGCTGCCAATGCAGTGTGCGGAGGTCGCGCAGGCAGAAGAGATGGAGTAATTGACGCCTTTGATTTTAAACGGCGTTGCCAAGCACGCTGACACAGTGCTACCCATTGTCCGAGTGACGCGATAAGGACCAACGCGGCGCAGACCTTTTTCGCGCAGTATGTCGGCTGCTTCAACCTGATTAGCGCTTGAAGCACCGCCAGAGCCCGCAATAAGCCCCGTGCGTTCGTTGGAGACCTGCTCTTCGCTTAGCCCTGCGTCTTCGATGGCTTGGGCCATAGAAACGTAAGCATAGGCCGCCGCGTCGCCCATAAAGCGGAGCAGTTTGCGGTCAATAAGTGCGTCAAGATCGATATCGACGCTGCCCGCCACATGGCTACGGAAGCCACGCTCGGCATACTCTTCCTTAAAACGAATACCGCTACGCCCAGTTTTGAGCGCGTCCAGGACCTGTCGTTGGTCGTTGCCAAGGCACGATACGATGCCAAGGCCGGTGACTACCACTCGTCGCATGGGAGCCTCCTGTTCAGAAATTCGCAGTGGAGGTAAATAGGCCAACGCGCAGATCATTAGCCTGATAAATGTCGCGTCCGTCGACGGTTACGGTGCCGTCGGCGATACCCAAGATAAGACGTCGGGTAATAATACGCTTAATATTAATGCTATAGGTCACTTTTTGTGCATCCGGCAGAATCTGTCCGCTGAATTTAACTTCGCCGCAGCCAAGCGCACGTCCGCGACCAGGGTGGCCTAGCCAGCCCAGGTAAAACCCGACTAGCTGCCACATGGCGTCTAATCCTAAACAGCCAGGCATAACGGGATCTCCGGGGAAGTGGCAGTCAAAGAACCACAAGTCAGGCGTGATATCCAGCTCGGCGATCAGCTCGCCCTTGCCATGCTCACCGCCTTCTTCGTGAATGTGCTTGATGCGATCAAGCATTAGCATGTTAGGAGCCGGGAGCTGTGCATTTCCGGGGCCGAATAGCTCGCCGCGGGAGCAGGCCAGCAGTTCTTCGCGATCAAAGGAATGTTGCTTGGTCACTGAATCGTTCCGAATATCAAATTGGTTGTGTAGCTAGTCTACTTCCCGAAACCGCTGAATGCACGTAACAGGCTATTTATCGTCCATAACTAGAGATTTTAGCGGGTTGGCCGATAGCACTAAAAGTGAGCGGCTTGGCTCATTAATAGCCGATTATGCACAATAAGTGTTCCATTGCCGTAATATAGAGTATCCAAGTGACTTATTAGGCGGCATGATCAGCATGGCACCTAACGCTAATTTTTATCTGAGTTAATTTGTATAGGGTATAGCGAATCGCCATGTGGCTTCCTGTTTCACTCAATCGTCCGTTAGTTTGGGTCGCACTGACGGCGCTTCCCGCCTGTGTTTGGATACCCGATGCGATGCTACGTCTGGTGGCAGCATCGCTGGTCGCGCTTGGGCTGTGGGACGCCTGGAAACAAGTGCGTCAACAGCGGCTACGTCTGCGACTGTCGCAAGATACGTTAAGACTTGCCAGCGATGCCATGGTGATTAGCGATGCGCAAAATCGCGTGATGGTGGTTAACCCAGCATTTACCGAAATTACCGGCTATGCCAGTCAAGAGATTCAAGGGCTGAAGCTGGAGACACTGGCAGCCCCGCGCCATGACAAAGCCTTTTATCAAACGTTTTGGAGTACGCTGAAAAGCACCGGCCGCTGGGAAGGAGAAATGTGGAGCCGCCGTAAGCACGGCGACGAGTACCCCGAGTGGTTAAAAGTCCGTGCCGTGACCGACAAGCGCGGCAACATTACCCATTTCATTAATTTGTTTACCGATATTTCGGCGCAAAAAGCTCGTGAGCGTGATTTGCGCCGTATCGGCTATGAAGACCCCCTCACTGGGCTGCCCAACCGTCGCCGTCTCCACGACCTGCTTGCCTCTCGGCTGCGCCATTTACGCGCAGGTGAGAGCCTGGATATGGCGCTGGTGGATATAGATGGCTTGAAATCAGTCAACGATAGCCTGGGGGTTGAACAGGGCGATCGCCTGTTAGCGCGCTTTGCCCAGCGGCTAACCAGTTATGTGGCAGGGAGTGTGGTAGGGCGCCTGGGCGGCGATGAGTTTATGGTAATCCGCACCACCACCTTCGACGATCACGAACAGTGGGTAGCCACCCTGCGTGAACATATGAGTCGGCCCTTTGAAATTAACGACCACTCGTTGCGCTTAGGACTCACGATTGGCAGTTGTCGCGTGCCTGAAGATGGTAACGACTCCGGCGTGCTCTTCCAGCGCTTGGAGTCGGCGCTTTATAGCGCCAAACGGCTGGGACGTAACTTAAGCCAGCGCTTTCGCCCGGCGTTGGATAAGCAGGATAATCCTCAACTGGCGCTGGTCAGCGACCTACGCGCCGCGCTTATTTCCGGTGACCAGTTGGAGCTGCATTATCAAACCCAGCATGACCCTGCCAGCGGCGAACTGGTGGGCATGGAGGCGCTACTGCGTTGGCGCCACCCCAAGGATGGCATGATTTCCCCAGGCGACTTTATTCCGTTGGCTGAGCGGCACGGGTTAATGAGCCAACTGGGCGCCTGGGTGATCGAAAAAGCCTGTGCCCAACAAGCTCATTGGCGTAATAGCGCTATGCCCAAGCTAACCATTTGGGTCAATATTTCGGCGCTGCAGCTGTTTCAAGGTGACCTGGAGAGTCAACTGACGACCTGCCTAAAGCGTTACCAACTGAAGTCTTCGCAAATTGGCTTAGAGCTGACGGAGTCGGTGCTGCTCGACGAACGTGCGGGGGATATGGGACCACGCCTGCAGGCGCTACGGGATCAAGGCTTTGCGATTGCCATCGACGACTTTGGTACGGGCTATTCGTCGCTTGGCTATTTGAAGCGTTTACCGGTGGACAAAATTAAACTCGATCGGGCTTTCATTAAAGAGCTGCCGCACGATCAGGCAGACGCCTCGATTGTTAAGGCAGTCTTAGCGATGGCGGAAGGCATGGGACTAGGGGTGATTGCGGAAGGTGTGGAAACCAAAGAGCAGTGTCAGTTTTTGGTGAATGCCGGGTGCACGTCCGTACAGGGGTTCTACTTTGCAAGGCCGCTATCCGCCGGTGAGTTGGAAAAACGTCTGGTGCCTGCCCCCGTCACTGCTCCCTCTGCCTCATAGGCTTAAAGTAGCTAATACCCACACAAAGCATCGCCCAAATGAGAGCCTGAACGGGAAGTAACCAAGCTGCCAGGGTCACCTCTGCCAGTAGTGCGCCGCCATAATAAGAGAGTGGACCACTAATGGCACCACATAGCGCGGCTAGCAGCGGGTAGCGCCAAAGCCAGGCCAGTGAGTGAAAGACCAGGGTGGCAAACAGCGGCCAGAGCATCCATAGCCATAGTGGCAGAAGCCCTAGGACCAGCGTTTGATCGTTAAAATCGAAGCCACCCAGTAGTTGCAAGCCACCATCAATCACCAGTCCCAGCAGCGCAAATTCGGCGATAAATCGCCACTCCCCGGGCCACGCGCAGCGCCATAGGTGCCAGGCCAGCAGGCTGCCACCTGCTAAGACTGCTACCCATGAACCACCGAGCACGCACAGCAGCCAGCCAGCCTCAAAGCGCAGGGCATTCAACACCAGCGCCTGCCACTTGCGCGATGCCATTTAGAGCGCGCCTGTGAGCGGAATGGGTTTCGCCGCGGGTTTAGCCAGCAGTAGGTGGCAGGTGCCGATAGAGCGCTCGATAAAACCACCCTCGCAGTAGCACAGGTAGTAACGCCACATGCGGATAAAGCGCTCGTCGTAGCCCAGTGTTCTCACCTGCTCCAGGCTGGCTTCGAAGCGGTGACGCCACTCGCGCAGGGTGCGCGCGTAATGCGGGCCAATTTCATCCAGCGCGACGATGTTCAGCGACGTTTTACGCATAACGCTGGTTAACATGGCGTGGTGCGAGGGCAAAAAGCCGCCAGGAAAAATGTAGCGCTTGATAAAATCCATATCGCGTTTAGCTTCTTCAAAGCGCTGATCGCGGATGGTGATGGCTTGCAGCATGGCCTGTCCATCGTCGGTCAGCAGGCTATCCAGCTTGTTGAGGTAGGTATCGAGATACTGATGCCCCACCGCCTCGATCATCTCCACCGAAATGAGCCGGTCATAGCGGCCGGTCAATTGACGATAATCCTGTTTAAGCAAGGTGATTCTATCCTCCAACCCCTCTTCCCTAATGCGTTGAGCGGTATGGGCGTGCTGTTCATCAGAGATAGTCGTGGTGGTGACACGACAGCCGCGAGTTTTAGCGGCGTGAATCGCCAGCCCTCCCCAGCCTGTACCAATCTCTAGCAGGTGATGCTCGGGCTGTACATCGAGCTTTTCAAGCATCAAATCGAGCTTATAGGTAGAGGCCTCTTCCAAGCTGGCTTCTGGATAAGGGAAAACAGCGCTTGAATACATCCAGTGGTGACGATCTAAAAACGTAGAAAACAGCTCGTTGCCGATATCGTAATGGGCGGCAATATTGCGTTTCGAGCCGCTTAAACTGTTGCGCTGAAAGCGATAGGCGGCGCCCAGTAACCAACGGGCAAAGCGGGCACTGCCGTTCTCCATTTTAGTATTCACCTGCTTAAGGTTTGCGGCGAACAGGCGTACCAAGGCGACCAGATCGTCGGCGTCCCAATCGCCGTCCATGTACGATTCGGCAGCCCCCACGGTGCCGCCAAAGGCAAGGCGCTTCCAGGCGCGGGAGTGGCGAATCACCACGGTAACTTGCAGCGGGCCTTGTTGACCTAAATGGTGACCCTGATTGCCTTCAATCAGGGTGATACGACCGCCGCGAAAGGCGTCTAGTTGGGCCATTAGGCGTGGTTTTAGCCACTTGGTTAAGCGGTCTTGCACAACCGGATGAAGGTTTGGAGGCGTGGAACGCAGGGTCGTCACTTTGAAGTCTCCTTGCGCTTGGGGTGGTTATAAACGGGGACGCGCTTCAGCCACAGACGAAGCGCTTCAAAATGAATACCCACAATGGTTTTCAGGCTCATCCATGGCTGGCGAGCTAAGGTTTTTAGCAACGCGCCGCGGGTGGCGGGTGAGGCGTCAAGGGTTAACGTGGCATCAAAATGGCATTGCTGATCCTGCCAGTTCTCCATATGCAGAAAGAGCTTTTCGCCGGGGGCGTTAAATTTCCAGCGGTAGGTCATCCCCATGGGATTAAACGGTGAGACGTGGAGATCTTTATCGAAATGCGCTTGGTGACTGTTGCGTGAGGGATCCACAGCGCTGGCGTAGCGGGTGCGCTCCCGCCAGGGCATGTTGGTGACCTCACTTAATACGGCTGTCAGTCGCCCCAGATGGTCGTAGGCGTAGTAGACGGAAATAGGGTTGAACATGCAGCCCAATGTGCGCAGCTGGGTAAGTACGCAGATACGACCATTAGGTGCGCTGCCCAATTGGCGAATAAGCTCTTCGCGCACGGCGGTTTTCAGCGGACGATCAACCGGCCCCAGATAGTCTTCGCGGCGAAAGCGTGCCAATGCAGGGCGTCGAGCACTAAAGCCGGGCACTTTGTCGAACAGGTCGGGCAATTCATCCAGATCCAGCCAAGCCATCCAGAGCTGGTAACTAAAGGCGTGGGATTGGGGCGTGAAGCGACGGTGGCGTAGGGTGCCACGATAAATACGCGAGCGCGGCATGGCGGTGATCTCAGTCATTGTGCTAGCCATCACCCCAGCCCCTCTACGCCCTGGGGCGTTAGCAGCTCATGAGCAGGCAGCGCCGAGGACTGGGCAGGCGGCTGAGCTGCTTCATCGCAGCCCAATGATTGCGCCACCCGCAGGGCACTCCAGACGCCGTCTTCGTGGAAACCGTTACGCCAATAGGCGCCGCAAAAGTGAGTGCGACGGGCCGTAGACGAAATGTTGCCGTGTCGCGCCTGAGCCGCCTGGCCAGCCAGGGTGAACTGCGGGTGTGCGTAAGTGTAGCGGCCCAGCACCTTGCTGGGATCGATGCTGGCGCTGTCGTTCAGGGTTACGCAAAACGTGGTGTCGCTCTCTATCCGTTGGAGAATATTCATAGCGTAAGTGACCGATACTCGTGCTTCGCTATCGCGCTGATCCAAGCGGTAATTCCAGCTTGCCCAGGCGCGTTTTCGGCGCGGCAGCAGGGCGGTGTCGGTATGCAGCACCACTTCATTATCCTGGTACGGCATGGCGCCTAGGATCGCTTGCTCGTCTCTGCTGGCGTCGCCCAGCATGGCCAGTGCCTGGTCGGCGTGGCAGGCGAGCACTACTTGGTCAAAGCGCTGGGTGCCAGAGGGCGTGGTGATAATAACGCCGGTACTGTTGCGGGTAATTCGGGTGACCGGTGTATTGAGGTGAATACGCGATGCATAGGGCGCCGTCAGACTGGGGATATAGCTTTTCGAACCGCCCACCAGGGTGTACCACTGGGGACGATGGTTGACCGATAGCAGGCCGTGATTGCGAAAAAAACGCACAAAAAACGCCAGCGGGAAGGCGCGTAAATCACTGATGCTGGCCGACCAGATAGCAGCCCCCATGGGCAGTAAGTAGCGCTGCTGAAAATCGTGGTTGTAATGGTTGCGATCCAGGTATTCACCCAGGGTCATATGCTCTGATAGTTCTTTGTTGTCTAATTGTTGGCTCTCTAGCGCTTTGGTGGCTTGCTTGTTAAAGCGCAGAATGTCGCCGAGCAGGCGATAAAAAGAGGGATTAAACAAATTGCGTCGTTGGGCAAACAGCGAGCCCAAGGTATGACCGTTGTACTCAAAGTCCCGCGCTGTTTCATGTACCGAGAAACTCATTTCGGTGGCTTGTGAAGCAATGCCCAGGGTGGCCATCAGACGCTGAAAGTGCGGATAGGTCCAGTCGTTAAAGACAATAAAGCCGGTATCAATAACGTAGGAGTTTCCTGCAACGTTCACGTCCATGGTGGCAGTGTGCCCCCCCAGGCGCGAATCTGCCTCAAACAGTGTGACCTCATGTTGGGCAGAGAGGTACCAGCCTGCTGCCATGCCGCTAATCCCGCTGCCAACAATGGCAATACGTTGTGATGCCCCCGGTCTTGGTGATAACACGGCGCTCATGACGACTCCTGTTGGCTGCGGGTCATGCGCAGGCCAATCTGGTGGCGCAGAGCGGGGGGCAAAATGCCCAGCAATTTGACCAGATAGGTAAACCGGCGTGGGAAGTGGATATCCAGCCGCCCCTTCACCAGCCCCGCGATAATGGCATCGGCTGCTTGCTCTGCCGTCACCTGCATTGGCATAGGGAAGTCGTTACGTTCGGTGAGCGGCGTTTTCACAAAGCCAGGATGGATCAGGCTGACCTCAATGCCCTCCTGATCAAGGTCTAAGCGCAGGGACTCCAAAAAGTAACTGATCGCAGCTTTAGATGCCCCATAGGCTTCCGCGCGGGGTAGCGGTAAATAGGCTGAAGCGCTGGAGGTGGCGGCTAACCGAGCCGGGAGGCCCTCTTTGCGCGCCGCGCGCAGCAGCGGCAGTGCGGCTTCGACGCCGTACAAAGTGCCGAAGAGATTGGGCTTAAAAACCCGCTCGACTAAGTCCATATCGAACTGCTGAGCATTCAGATATTCGCAGGTGCCGGCGTTAAAGAACGCCAAATTTAACGCCCCGATCTGCTCGCGGATGTCGTTACTTGCCTTGAGCACTGCTTGACGGTCGCTGATGTCCAGCGGCAGAGAGTGGGCATTGGGGTGGCTCTGGCTCAGAGCTTCGAGTGCTTCGGCGCTGCGCGCGCTAAGCACTACCTGGTGGCCTTGAGCGATGAGCTTACGCGCAAGCGCTTCACCAATGCCGGAGGTGGCACCGGTTAACCAAATGCGTTGGGGCGTTTTCCATGTGCTCATTAAGCCTCCTCGTGCGCCCTGCCGTGATGTTATCGCTTAGGCAAGGCGCTTTTTTAACCAGCGAATGGCACTTCCCATAAGCGGTAAATGTTCGTAAAGCATGGCGCCCGCATCAAAATAATCGCGATGACGCTCAACGCGCCCATCATCAGCAAAGGTCAGCGCACTACAGCCTTCGACCTCGACCGGTTTGCCACCTGCCAAGCGCTGATGGATAAACGTCATGGTCCAGGTAACGAACGCTTGCTGACCCTGTAACTGCCGAACGTGGTAACGGAATTGGCACTGCTCGACATTTTCATACATGGCTGAAAAATAAAGCGCTAACGCTTCGCGACCTTTAATATGGTGAAGCGGGTCACTAAAAATTATATTTTCAGTATATACCTCGTATAGCTTTTCTGTACAGGTATTGTCTAGTTTATTGAATAAGGCGCAGAACGCCTCCAGCGCCGCGGGCTCAGCCATGACGGTTTCCTTGAGCAGTTGCTAACAGTAGGTTTATTTAGAGAGCGACTTAAACGCCTCTAGGGCGCGCTGACGTGCCGCTTTGTGGTCGACAATAGGCGCAGGATAATCGACGTTGCTAAGCAAATCCTGAGGCGGCGCGTGGCGCTCTTTGGCGGATAGTTTGGCCAGCTCAGGCAGCCAGTGGGCAATAAACTCACCGTCAGCATCAAAACGGGTGGATTGGGTGGTGGGATTGAAAATACGGAAGTAGGGCGCAGCATCAGTACCCGTAGAGGCCGCCCATTGCCAGCCGCCGTTGTTGGCGCAGAATTCACCGTCGACCAAGTGGCGCATAAAAAAGGCTTCACCGCGTCGCCAATCAACCAGCAGATGTTTACTTAAAAACATTGCTGTCACCATGCGCAGCCGATTATGCATCCAGCCGGTGGTGACTAACTGGCGCATGGCAGCATCGACGATGGGGTAGCCCGTTCGCCCCTCGCTCCAGGCCTGAAAGCCTTCATCGTCGTCGCGCCACTGCAACTGCTTGGTGTGTTCCTGGAAGGGTTGATAGCGGCACACCTGCGGAAAACCCACCGTTACGTGTTGATAAAATTCTCGCCAGACCAGTTCGTTGACCCAGGTAGTAAGACCGATATCGCCATCGGCTAAATGACCGCCGTTTTCGCTCATCACCGCTTGTAAACATTGGCGATGGGAGATCATGCCTAGTGCCAGATAGGGCGACAGTTCACTGGTGCCGCGCACCTTCGGCAGGTCGCGCTGGGCATTGTAGTGACGACCACGAAAGCGGAGGAAGCGCGCCAAGTTATCCGCCGCGGCATTTTCACCGGCTGGCCATAGCCGCCCATCGACAGGGGCGCTTTCAAGCTCGGGCAGCGCAGGTAGCGGGTCGCTTTCAATATCCAGCGCTGCTTGAACCTCTGGTGTGTTGCGAAGCGCCAGTTGATCGGCGCTCACCTGTTTGTGCCACGCTTTGGAGAACGGCGTAAATACCCCGTAGTAGTCGCCTTTCCCGGTTAGCAGGCTGCCGGGGGCAAACGCTACGGCATCGTGGTAGCCATGTGCGGTAATCCCAGCCTGTTTGAAGGCGTCTTGCACAGCCTGGTCGCGGTGGCGCTCATTGAGCGCGTACTCGTGATTGAAGTGCAACTGCTCAACATCATATTGGCGAGCGATCTCGAGCAGCGCCTCGGGTGCCTGATCATAGCGTTCAATATCGCGATGCAGCAGCGGAATATTCAAACCGTTGAGTGCTGTTTTGATGGCAGCGATGCCGCGCGCCCAAAAATCCAGCTTATTAGCGCCGTGGCCATGCGCTTGCCACTGGGGAATGCTGCGTAAAAACACCGCTATCACAGGGCCCTTAGCCGCGGCAGCGGCGAGGGCGCTGTTGTCGTCAATACGCAGGTCGCTGCGCAGCCATATCAACTGACGTTTCATAGGCTTTCCGGTCATAGGGGGCTCCTGCGGCACAAAAAAATGGCCGGTCGCCATGAAGGCGAACGGCCAGAATGAAAGCGCGCTGGTTAGAGTACGCCAGACTCGCGTAACAGTGGGCGCAACCGGGCAATCGCCTGAGGCAGGTCATCGCCCAGCATGTGTACTGGCCCATCGCGCAAATCGTTTTCGCGCAGACGAGCCACTTCGCCGCATACGCCGATGGGTACGTTAAGCGTCTCAGCCGCTTTAGGCAGCGCCTGGTTGATATAGCTATCACTCTCCCGCTGACCACTAGAGAGCAGCACCATGGACGAATGCAGCCGCGCCACTGCCTGGGGGAGATCCTCAAGCGGCAGCGAGTGATCAAGCATCTGCACCCGGTAGCCCTGCTCGCTGGCCATTAGCGCCGACATCAGCACCCACAGCGGGCCGGGATCGTCGGGCATGGCGTTGAGTAGAATCAGCGGGCCACGGGTAGCCTGATTGGCATAGTGCAAGCGGATGCCCACCTGGCTGCGCAGAAAGGCTTCCAACGTGCGGCGAACAAGCTGATCTGCCTGAATGGCCCACTTGGCTTCTAAGGTCAAAATGACCGGCTGCCAGAGCTCATTAATGGCTACACTCAGCGGGTAGAGCGCCAAACTCTGATGATAAAACGCCTCCAGCTTGGCGAGATCCAATGCTTCGATAATAGCTTGCAGTTGCTGGCGCTGGCTCGCCCAGTCACCGGCATCAGGTGATGGGGCTTCAATTGTTTCTGGCTGGTCAAGCAAGTCGGCGACTTGACTGACCGGCACACCACGATTGAGCCACTGCAGGATGCGTTCGATACGGGTGATGTCGTCCTGAGCGTACAGACGATGACCTTTCGGAGTGCGCTGGGGGCGAATTAGCCCGTAACGTCGTTCCCAGGCGCGAAGCGTGACCGAATTCACCCCAGTTAAGCGAGAAACCTCGCGTATCGGATAGAGTGGCGTATCGGGGGGGTGGGTCGCCTTAAGACTCATGGGCGCCAGTACCTCTTCGTTGACTGCAGCGCGGCGCTGCAGGGGCTTGTTATTGTTCGCCGCGGCGAAGGTGATTCATGTTCCATTTAAAGGTTGCCTGATTTAAAAACTAAACATTAGCACGATACTGTATGCCCATTTGTACAACTTGTCGCTACCCGGTACAACCTTTATAAGAATCCTTCTTAATCATTTAAGCCCGCTCTTTATTGAACCGACCGGCCTATTAGCGCCTTTCTTAAACGGTGGCCGGGTAGCTAGGCATCCTCAACGCGGCCGTCGCGGAAGCTGTCGCCGCACAGAGCCAAGCCACTTGCATTGTATAAGAAATCATGTGCGCAAGTAGTTGATGGCTGCGCATAGCGCCAGCGATAAGCAGTGCTTTTGACCATCATTGTGCGCATGCCGGCCGCGTGAACTAGCCTGATAGGTAAGTGTCGGCCAGGCGGCTATGCAGGATTTCAACGATGCCACCAACAGGAGCAAAACCCCATGCGTGTATTAATCACCGGAGGCAGTGGCTTTGTCGGCCAGCGACTATGCCGGCAGTTAGTTGAACAGGGGCACGAGGTGCAGGTGGTCTCCCGCTCGCCACACCGAGTGCGGGATCGTTTGCCGGGCAATTGTGACATTCGCGATAGCGCCCAGGCGTTTATTGAATCGCCGCCGGATGCCTTGGTTAATCTGGCCGGTGAGCCGATTGCCGCCAAGCGCTGGAGCGATGAGCAGAAAGCCAGGCTGATTAACTCCCGGGTGGCGGCGACCGAGCAGTTGGTGGCGCTTTGCGAGCAGCTCAAAGCTAACGGCCAGCCACTGCCCAAGGTGATGGTATCGGGTTCAGCGATGGGCTACTACGGCGATCAGGGCAAGCGCGTGGTGACCGAGAAAACCATGCCTAACGATGAGTTTGCCCATCGGCTGTGCAAACAGTGGGAGACGGCCGCCCGACCGATTGAGGCCATGGGTGTGCGGCTGGCGATTGTGCGCATTGGCCTGGTGCTAGAGGCGGGTGGAGGCAGCCTGGAGAAGATGCTGCCGCCGTTTAAGTGGGGGCTGGGTGGCCGCTTTGGCAGTGGAGAGCAGTTTATGCCGTGGATTCACCGCGATGATTTAGTCGCGGCGATCCTGTTTCTCATCAATCAAGAGGGCTTGAGCGGTGCCTTCAATGGCAGCGCCCCGCATCCAGTGACCAATGCCACCTTTACTAAAACCCTGGCCAGTCACCTCAATCGCCCGGCCATTTTCCCAGTACCCGCTTTTGTATTAAAAGCGGGCTTTGGAGAAATGTCGCGGCTACTGCTGACCGGAGCAGATATGCGCCCTGCGCGCCTGGAAGAGGCAGGGTTTAGCTTCCAATACCCCACCCTGGACAAGGCGCTTGAGGCGATCCTTTAGCGATTAGCGGTCGGCATCGACGGTGATAATCACTCGCACTGAGTCCAGCCGCAGGCGGGTGTTCTCAATGGCTTCGCTGAGAGCTTTGCGCTCATCTTTTAGCGCGTCGATTTCCTCACTGCGCACCGCCGGGTTGTGCTCAGCCAGGGCGGTTAAGCGAGCAATCTCGGCGTCCAACTGAGTGCGCATACGCGCTTCGGCGTTCTCGACGATGCTGGGCAGCTGGCGCTCGGCTTCGCCTTCACCCTGCGTTAGCAGTTCACGCAGCTGGTCGTGACGGCTCTTGATCAAATCCCGTGCCAGCGACTTGTTGACCTTCTGCAGGTTCTTGCCCAAGCCGGTGAAGGAGATCTTGCTGGTCAGGTTGGCGCCCGATTCATCCAGCAGCAGGCGCACGGCGGTGGGGGGCAGGAAGCGGTTAAGGTGCAGCTTTTTGGGTGCCGGGCAGTGGGTGCGGAATACCAGTTCGGCCATCAAGCGTCCACTGGGAATGGCGTCGTGGCGCAGCAGGGCGAGCGCCGAGTTGCCCATGGTGCCATCCAGCACGCGACCCATCATTTCACGCAGCAGTGGGTGTTCCCAGGAGAGCCGCTGCACATCGTCACGGGCCAGCGCCTGGGAGCGGCTGTAAGTGGCGGTAAAGCCCTCTTCACCTTTAACCAGGCCCGGCAGGCCATCCAGCATATGTTGGCTGGGCTGCAGGTGCATTAAGCCCTTGCCGATCTCCTGGCTATCCACGCCGAAAATATCCAGCGCTCGCTCAAGATAGCGCGGCAGGGCGGGGTCATCATCAAGCTTGCGCACTGCGTCGATCACCTGCTGAGCGCGGGCGGGGCGGCAGGCGTTGAGCTCCAGCAGCCGGTTGCGGCCCGCATCGTGCTCCGCCAGTTTGGCGCTAAACAGGGTACGGGTTTCGGCGATGATCTCGTCAAGTGCCCCATCATCCAGCAGGGCATCAGCCAGGGCGTCACCAAAGGCATCAAACAGCTCGTTGCCGACCCCATGGGGGGCACTGAACGCATCCATACCTTCGTGGTACCAGCGCAGCAGGCGCTCGCCGGGGCTGCCTTCGAAGGTGGGAATGTGCAGCTCAATGGCGTGGCGCTGACCGATGCGATCCAGGCGGCCGATTCGCTGTTCGAGCTGATCCGGATGCTGAGGCATATCGAACATCACCAGGTGACGGCAGAACTGGAAGTTGCGCCCCTCAGAGCCAATTTCCGAGCAGACCAGCACCTGTACGCCCTCATCCTCATCGGCAAAGGCTGCCGCCGCGCGGTCACGCTCGATCAGGGAGAGGTCTTCGTGAAACACCGGCGCGTGGTAGCCGCCCAGCACCCGTAGCCCTTCAGCAAGACCTTCGGCGGTTTCCCGGTGGTGGGCAATGACCAGGACTTTCTCGTTGGCGAAGCCGCTCTCACTGTCGTCGCTAAGCTTTTCCAGTAGCCAGTTAACCCGCGGGTCGATGTGCCACCAGTCTTCGCCATTGAGCGGATCATTGCTGAGCTCGCGGTAGGCCGCGTCGGGGTAGATCAGCACGTCGGGGTGATCCATGCCGGTCTCGATCAACAGCTCGTCGAGGTAGTCGTCGTCGCGCTCTAAGCGGCGCACCACGCGACGGTAGGCCGAAGGCAGCGCTAACGGTGCCAGGTTTAAGCGCCGCTCCGGGAAGCCCCCTACGTGACGGCGGCTGTTGCGGAACATCACTCGACCGGTACCGTGGCGATCCAGCAGCGCTTCGCTCAGTTGGGCGCGAGCGGCGTCCTGCTGTGCTTTGCTTGCCTCCGGGTTGCACAGGATGGCCAGCAGCGCTTGGCTGTCGCGGTCATCGGCTACCGCAGAGACGTCGCTACGGGCGCTAGGGTCGTCAGGCAGTGCCTCCAAGGCATCGATGGCGCGGGCCACTTCGGTGTAGTGGCTCTCTTCGGCCTTGAAGCGCTCAAGATCGTGGTAGCGCTCGCTATCTAGCAACCGCAGGCGGGCAAAGTGGCTCTTGATACCCATCTGTTCGGGGGTCGCGGTGAGCAGCAGCAGGCCGGGAATCTCCGCCGAAAGCTGTTCGACGCACCGATAGCCGGGGCCGCTGCCTTCTTCACTCCAGTCGAGGTGGTGCGCTTCGTCAACAATCAGCAGGTCGAACTGGCTGGCCAGTGCCTGCTCTTGACGCTGGGGGTTGGCAAATAGCCAGCCCTGGCTAGCTAGCACCAACTGGGCGCTCTCAAAGGGGTTGACGCTGCCGTGGGCCTGGCTCTGGGTTTCATCCAGTAGCGAGACGTTGAGCGAAAAGCGTCGCAGCAGTTCGACCAGCCACTGGTGAGTGAGGCTGTCGGGTACCAGAATCAGCGCCCGCTCAACGCGGCCATTGAGCAGCAGGCGGTGCAGAATCAGGCCAGCTTCAATGGTTTTACCCAGGCCCACTTCGTCCGCCAGCAGTACCCGGGGCGCATGGCGGTTGGCAACTTCATTGGCAATGTAGAGCTGATGAGGAATCAGATCGATGCGCGGCCCGGAAAAGCCCAGCGCGCTGTGCTGCTCGATACGTTGATAGTGGTGCAGGGTACGAAAGCGCAAATCAAACCAGTCGTTGCGATCGACTTGGCCGGTCAGCAGGCGGTCGCGAGCCTGGTCGAACTGCATGGTATCGGCGAGTTTGGCCTCGGGCAGCTCGCGCAGATTGCCTTCCTTGTCCTCACCGATATAGGTGATCAGGCCGTTGGACTCTTTGCTGTCATCGACAACGATCTGCCAGCCGTCAGCAGAGAGTACGCGGTCGCCGCTGCCGAACATAACGCGGGTGAGCGGGGCCTGGCGGGTGTTGTAGGTACGGGTTTCCTGACTGGCACTGAACAAAATGGTAACGCTACGGGCGTCACAGTTAAGCACGGTACCGAGCCCAAGCTCGGCTTCGCCGTCGCTAATCCAGCGTTGGCCGGGAGAAAAATCGCTCATGATGCCTCGGGGGAGTCTGCAAAACGGGTCGACTGCCGCCGGTAGTGAGCGCCGGCAGCAACAGGGCGGGGGATTCTAACGCAAAGCAGCGAGGGGATTAAGGTGTATCGGCATCAATCTTGTAACCAGCGATCCAGCTGGGCGCGAGTAAGCTCACCAACGTGGATATCCAGAGTGTTGCCCTGGCCGTCGAACAGCACTGTGGTGGGCAATCCCGGTGCTTGAAAAAGCGCCATCAGCTGCTGGCTGGGGTCACGCAGGGCGTAGCGAAATTCAAGCTGCTGCTCATCCAGATAGCGGACCATGGGTAGTAGGTCCTCCCCCTGGTTGGCGACCACCACGCTGACACCATCGCGTTTTGCGGCCTCCTCGAGCAGCGGCATTTCACGCAGGCAGGGTGGGCACCAGGTCGCCCACAGGTTGACGATAATCAGGTCAGTGTTGTCGGTCAGTGAGGGTAGATGCACATCATTGCCTTCCACATCCTCAAGGGTGATCTCCGGTAGGGCGTCAACCGCAAAGTCATTACCCAGGGGAGCCAGGGTGACCAGCACCAGCCATAGGCTAGAAGCGGCGATCAGCATGGCCATTGCACCGCCCATAGCCAATAACCGCGCCCGCAGCGTCCAGGCCGTCCATACCAAGCCAGCCGTCATCCCCCATAGGCCATGGTAGCCGGGTTGCCACACTTTGAGCGCTTCAAGCGGGGCGTCGCTGTAGCTATCCAGGTTGAGCAGGATATGGCCCACTCGAGCGCCGACTAACCAAACAATAATAAGCCCGGTAAACCAGCGCTGCTGAGCCGGGCGAGGTAGCCCTAGCAAGAAGCGCGCGCAGAGCAGCAGTAGCAGCGCGCAGCCAACGGCGTATAGGCGTGGTAGCGAAATCAGTAGCGGGCCGAGAGCAATGGCGTTCATGGATTTCCCGTTCAGGTTTTCAACTTAGGTTTTTTTAACTTAGGTTTTTTAACTTAGGTTCCCCGTTAAGCATGCCGTGAAGCAGGTACACTAGGAGACCATATCATGCGAGCTGAAAATTACGGAGACGTTATGCCCTCACCCGCTTTCGATAAGCTGCGCGCGCTAGCGATCGGTTCCCAGGCGATTGGTTTGATCCTGATAATGACTCTGGAAACGGTGATGGGCAACGCGGCTCGCCCCTGGCAGGGTGTGGTGCTCGCGGGCATGTTAGCCACGGCGTTATCGATTGCCCTAGTGCGGCTTTACCGACGCAATCTAGCCCGCAAGCGTTGGGCAGAGCGCCTTGAAGCCAAAGACCATGACGATGCCTAATGCCAATGGTTGGCTTCATTGGCTAAGCATGTTGGTTCTGTGCAGCCTGTTGGTGGGATGCACTCACGCAGTGGTACGCGAACACCACTCCGCGCTAGCTCCATCAGACGCGCGCGATACATGGTTGGGTGGTCAAGCGTATCAGGCGCTGGCGGAGCAGTCCGACCCCGATGGGTTCGCGCTCCTGGCCGACGGTAAAGAAGCTTTTTCTGCACGAGTGGGATTGATTCGCCAAGCCCAGCGCGGGCTGGATATTCAAATCTACCTATTGGGCGATGGCCAGACCACGCGGTTGATCCTGGCGCAGCTGATTAAAGCGGCGGAAGAGGGTGTTCGGGTGCGCCTGCTGGTCGACGATATTGGGGCCATAGGCCAAGGTGATCGACTGGCCGCTCTGGCGAGTCATCCCGGGATCCATGTGCGGGTGTTTAACCCGTTAGCGGTGGGGCGTGGCCATATGTTCACGCGTGTTTTGGCCTCGGTGGTTGATCCTGCGCAGCAACATCGACGCATGCATAACAAGCTGTGGGTGGCAGATAATAGCGTCGCCATTGTCGGCGGGCGCAATCTGGGCGATGAGTATTTTGACGCCAACGACTCACGCAATTTTGCCGATTTGGACTTTGTGACCATTGGTGATGTGGTGCCAGCGCTGTCGGATAGTTTTGACCTGTATTGGAATCACGGCCTGGCGCAGCCCATTGAGCGCTATCATCAAGCGGATGATAGCGCCTGGCAAATACTCAAAACCGAGCTTGAGGATTGGCTGGATAGTAACGCCGACTCGGAATATTTTACCGCGCTGCGCCGTAAGCCGCGCAGCGCACCCCCTTGGGAAACCCTGCACTGGGGCGAAGGGCTGGCGATGTGGGACACCCCCGGCAAGCTGTCATCCGCGACCCCTGAATGGCGCGATACACTGCTCGGTGATTTAACCGCTGCTGCACCGCTGAATCAGCATTTGGTGATCATATCGGCCTACTTTGTGCCCACCGAGCAAGGGGTGGAACGCCTGACCGAGTTGGCCGACCAGGGTGTGACGGTCGAGATTATTACCAACTCACTCGAGTCCACCGATGCCGCCGTGGTACACGGTGCTTACGCGCCCTGGTGTGAAGAGCTGCTATCCCACGGAGTGGCGCTTTACGAGCTGCGTCCAGAGCAGGAGGCAGGGGCGGATGAGGATATGCGAGTGCCCGGGGCCTCTGCTTCGGCACTGCATATTAAGGCGTTACGCTTTGACGACCAGCTATTTGTAGGCTCGTTTAACGTTGACCCACGCTCCATCTACTGGAACACAGAAAGTGGTGTGCTGGCGCGCAGCGAGTCGCTGATGGAAGCCTTTAATGAGTTAGTGACGTTAGGCCGTGATCCTTCACTGAGCTACCGTGTGATGCTCACACCCCAAGGCGAATTGAACTGGCACTTAGAGCGCGATGGTGAAAGGGACGTTTTAACCACTGAACCCGGTAGCTTTTGGCGGCATTTCAACGTCTGGTTAAGCCATAAGCTCAAGTTTGAGCGCTGGCTATAGTGCATTTTTGCAAACTAGCGTTAGAAACCGATGCTTGTGTTTTTGCCGTTCCAGTTCCAGATTAATAGCAGCCTTAACGATTGAACGCTGGGGCACACTAAAAAATTGAATAACCTGTTACGACACTGGGAGCGACAAGCAATATGATCAACAAGCGCGCATTAGCCACCGCTGTGGCGGCCTCAACCCTGGCAATGACCGGGTTCGCACAGGCAGAGGTCAAAGTTGGCTTCTTGGGCGGCTTTACCGGGGGAATCGAAAGTTTAACGCCACCCATTTTTGAAGGTGCTCAGCTAGCCGTAGAGCAGGTCAATGAGCAGGGCGGCATTCTAGATGGCCAAACGTTGGTGATGCCGTCTGGTGATACCACCTGCTCCGATGCATCGGCTGCCTCTAACGCCGCCGACCGTATGGTGAACTCTGAAAATGTCACCGCGATTGTCGGTGCGCTGTGTACTGGTGCGACCATTGCCGCGGCTAATAACGCCGCCATTCCCGGTGGTGTGTTGATGGTGTCGCCCGCTTCGACTGCCCCTGCGGTATCTGAGCTGGACGATAATGACCTCGTTTTCCGTACCGTGCCGTCGGATGCTTTCCAGGGCGAGATCCTTGCCAAGCTGTTGCTTGAAAAAGGTATCGACGCAGTGGCGGTCACTTACGTCAACAATGATTATGGTCAGGGGCTTTCTGACGCCTTTAGCGCTGCTTTTGAAGCCGGCGGTGGTGAGATTACTGAGAACCTGGCCCACGAAGATAATCGCGCGGATTACCGCTCTGAGCTAGGCTCGCTTTCAGTCAGTGGCGTGGATACTCTCGTCGTGCTGGCCTACGCCGACACCTCGGGTCAGACCGTGCTGCGTCAAGCCTATGAAAGCGGTATGTTTACCCAGTACGTAGGTGCTGACGGCATGGTCGGTGATAGTCTTATCGAAGCCATCGGTGCGGATGTGCTGGATGGCATGATCGCCACGCGCCCCGGCAGCCCTGATCTGCCCGGTACCGATATCTTTATCGAAGCTGCCGAAGCCGCTGAACTGGATCCAAGCGCGGTATTTGCCGCTCAAGCCTACGATGCCGCTTTCCTGATCGCATTGGCGATTGAGCAGAACGGTAGCGCGGAGCGTGAAGGCCTTTCCGAAGCGCTGCGCAGTGTTTCCAGCGCCCCCGGCGAGGTCATTCTGCCCGGCGAGTGGGAAAAAGCGGTTGAGCTGATTGCCGCAGGCACCGACATCAACTACGAAGGTGCCTCTGGTTCGCATGAGTTCGATGACAACGGCGACGTGCCTGGCGTGGTGGTCGAGATGGCTGTGGAAGATGGCACCTTTACCAGCAAAGGTCAGGTTGATCTTTAAGTCCTAAGGCTTAGCGTAAAAAATGCCCGACTGTTATCAGCCGGGCATTTTTTTATGGGCCATCAGTTGAGGCGCCATCAACTGTGGCTTTTGATATTCTCGGGAAGCAGGCCTTTGGGCGCGAAGCGCAGCACCATGGTGATCAACAAGCCAATCACCAGCACCCGTGCCTGCAAGGCGCGACTATCCATATTGCCCGGTGCATCCCAACCGAATGCGCCTTCGCCAAAGGCCACCGCTAACTGCATCAAGAATAGCGCCAGAGGCTCAGACATAATCCAGATAATGTACACCGCCACAGCGCCAAAAATGGTGCCCAGGTTATTGCCTGGCCCACCAAGAATCACCATCACCAATACCAGGAAGGTATGGTTGAGCGGCAGGTAGCCTTGAGGGTCGAAGAGGCTGTTGAAGGTGCCCAGTATGCCGCCGCCCAAGCCCATCAGAATGCAGCCCAGCACGAAAATTTCCAGACGCCGTTTATTGATATCCTTCCCCATCGCCGCAGCGGAGACTTCATTGTCGCGAATTGCCCGGATCATACGGCCCCAAGGGGCGTTGTAGGCGCGATTGAGCAGAAAGAAGATCACCGCAATGATCACCGCGGTAAACGAAAGGTAGATAGCTCGTGAGAGCGTGAAGCCTAATTCGGCAGGCCCCGGTGTGGGCCAGGGTAGCGGTGAAACCGTGGCGGTACCGCGGGTAAGCCAGTCAGAGTTTTTCAAAAACGCTTTAATGATTTCGGCTATGCCCAGGGTAGCTATTGCCAGATAGTCGCTGCGTAAACCCAGACAGATATGGCCAATAAAATAGCCAACGCCCCCCGCCAAGGCGCCACCGACAATCCAGCCGATCCAGGGCGGTAAGCCTAGCCCACCGACGAAGCCTGCCTGGCTTTCAATCGCATCAGTGACTTCGCGCAGCTGGCTAATCACCACGAGGTAAAGCACGAGACTTAACACCACCGCGATCAACGTACGCAGGGGTTTGGGTACGCCCAGTCGATCCAGCTTGCTGGCGCCAACAATCACTACAATAGCGGCTGCGCCATAAAGCAGTACGCGGCCAAATTCACCGGGTAGCGCCGTGCCCCAGAAGGCATCGTTGACCGGCACGCTGAAAAACATCGCACAAAAGCCACCCAGGGCGACAAAGCCCATTACCCCGGCGTTGAACTGGCCAGCATAGCCCCACTGGATGGTTAATCCCAACGCGAGGATGGCGTAGCAGGCAGCTTCTACCAGCATGCGCGTGCTGTAGGCGGCCCCCATGATGGCGTAGACCGCCAAAATCGCCACTAGCAGCACACCAAACAGGAGTAGCTCGCGCAGGGGAAAGCGACGGACAGATGTGGCGTCTTGGGGAGTGTAGGCAGGGTTGCGCGTTTTTTCTGAGTTGTTCATTAGATCACTTTGCCCTTAAAGAGTCCGGTGGGGCGCCACACCAAAATGGCGACCAGAATGAAAAACGGCACCACAATTTTGTACTCGGTTCCCACGAAGGCCAGATTCGATGGTAGTTCTAACCAGGCTGGCAGGCTGTCGCTGAAAGGGCGCAGCAGCACATTCCAGTTAAACACTGCCAGGGTTTCGGCAAAGCCGACCACAAAGCCACCGGCAATGGCGCCGTAAGGGTGGCCAACGCCGCCGACAATAGCGGCGGCGAAAATGGGCAGCAGCAGGAAGAAGCTCAAATCGGGTTTGAAGGTAACGTCTAAGGAGAGCAGCGTTCCAGCAATAGCCGCCAGCGCTCCTGCAATCATCCAGGTCACCGCCACGATGGTATTGGTATTAATACCCGATGCCTGGGCCAGTTCCGGGTTATCCGACATGGCGCGCATTGCCTTGCCTAACCGCGAGCGGTTAAGGAAAAGGTGTAGTGCGACGACCGCAACGATAGTGATCACGAACAGATAAATCTGCGGCTCGGTAACCACAACCGGTGCCCGGGCACCCTCGAAGGGCAGCGCAAGGCGGAAGATCTCTTTGCGGTCGTCGACATATAAACTCTGCCCGCCGGTACCCGAAAAGAGGCGGATCAAGCCCTGTAGAATCAACGTGACCCCCAGCGAGCCAATTACCAGCACAATCGGTTTGACCCCGTGGGCGCGTAGCGGCTTATAAAAGATTTTATCGATGCCTACGGCTAAAGCGGCGGTGAGCAGCATCGCCAGCGGCAGCATTAACACAGCGGTGGGTACGCCCAGGCTAGCGCCTGCCGCCGGGAACGCCGTGGTGAGCAGCAGCACCATAAAGGCGCCGAAGGTCATCATGTCGGCGTGAGCGAAGTGAGCAAAGCGCATAATACTGAAAATCAGCGTTACCCCAACTGCCCCAATGGCATAAATGGAGCCACTCACGCTGCCCGAAATCACCACATTATTGATGAAAAAAACCAGTTCGTTCACGTGTATCTCCCTGGGGGCTAGCCGCCCAAAAAGCTTTTGGCGACATCGGGGTCGGCGAGCAGCGCCGCTCCGGTGTCGGTAAAGCGGTTTTGGCCAGCGGCCAGCACAAAGCCTTTATCGGCTATCGCGAGTGCCTGTTTGGCGTTCTGTTCCACCATCAAAATGCCCACGCCAGCGGCATTGATCTGTTTGACGCGGTCAAAGATTTCATTCATATACAGCGGCGACAACCCCGCGGTGGGTTCGTCCAGCAACAGCAGGCTCGGCTCGGCCATCAAGGCACGGCCCATGGCGACCATTTGGCGCTGTCCGCCGGAAAGCTCTCCGGCAGGCTGGCGGCGCTTTTCGTAGAGTGGTGGGAAAAACTCATAGATCTGAGCGAGCATGCGCTTGACGTTTTGCGGCTTTAAAAAGGCACCCATTTCCAGATTTTCCTGCACCGAAAGGCTTGGGAAAACGTTCTTCTCCTGGGGTACGAAGCCCATGCCGCGCTGCACTAACTGGTTAGGCGGTAGATTTTGGATTGGCTGGCCGTTAAGCAGTATCTCGCCCTGATTGACATGCAGCAGGCCAAAGACTGCTTTCAGCATGGTGGATTTACCCGCCCCATTAGGGCCGACGATAACACCGACCTCATCGGCTTCCAGCGTCATGTTCACCCCGTTAAGGATATTCATGCCGCCATAGCCGCCGTGCACATCCTGTGCGTCGATTAATGGCCTGGTTGTTGATGACATATGAAAGTATTCCAGCAAGGTCGCTTGGCAGCGACATCATTATATTAATTGGCTAATGGGAGAAAGCGTTACGCTTAAGCGGCATCTGTACCGAAGTAGGCCTCAATGACCTCAGGGTTATTCTGGATGTCGTTGATATGCCCCTCCACCATCACGCTGCCCTGAGCCAGCACGATAACCGGGTCGCAAAGGCGGGCAATCATCTCCATATCGTGCTCAATGACCAGGAAGGTGTAACCCATTTCTCGGTTGAGCCGCTCAATATTGCCGATCAAATCACCCAGCAGGGTGCGGTTTACCCCGGCGGCGATCTCATCAAGTAGCACTACCTTGGCGTTGGTCATCATGGTGCGGCCAAGCTCCAGCAGTTTCTTTTGCCCTCCGGACAAATTACCCGCCAGCTCGTTGCGCACATGGTGCAGGCCAACAAAGTCAATGACTTCCAGGGCGCGGCGGCGCACCTCCGCCTCTTCCCGCTGCACCTTGCCGGGCTTTAGCCAGGCACTGAAAAGGTCTTCACCGGCTTGCTTGGGCGGTACCATCATGAGATTTTCCAGCGCGCTCATCTGGCTGAACTCGTGAGCGATCTGAAAGGTGCGCAATAAGCCGCGATGAAAGCGCTGGTCGGCGCTGAGCGAGGTAATGTCTTCTCCATCAAGCAGCACATGGCCGCTGTCAGGCGTCAGGGCGCCAGCAATGAGATTAAACAGGGTTGATTTACCCGCGCCGTTGGGGCCAATCATCCCGGTAATGGAGCCCTTCTCCACTTGAATGGAGCAGTCATTAATCACCTGGAGGCCGCCGAACGCTTTGTTGACTCGCTGTACATCAATAAGAGGTGTCATGGTGTCTCCACGCGATACAGGCGGCTAATAAGCCGCCTGCACACAGTTATTAAGTTGTTTGTCGTGGTTTTTTTAGCCACCGCTGGCTGGCTGCAAAGGCACCAATAATGAGCACTGCGCCAAGAGTGGGGATAAGATAGCCATCCACCTGAGGAATGGTGCGTAGAAACACAAAGGCTACGGCGGCGGGGGCCACAAAGCGCACCAGAAATCGCCAGAATTTAAACCAAGTGATGCTGCTGCCCAGTTCCTTCATCACTTCGCTCTGGGTTAGCGCCCAACCGGCGAATAGGGCTATCAGCAGACCGCCCACCGGCATAAAGATATTGGTGAGTAGCTCGATAAACTCAAATGCACTGCGCCCAAACAGGCTATGGAATATCGTTCCCTCGGCCCAAATGTTGAAGCTAACCACGGTCAACAGGCCCATTGCCCAGGCGGCGATAACCATAATCGCGACAGCCTGGGGGCGGGTCATGTCAAAGCGCTCCACTAGGAACGCCGCGACGGGCTCGATCAGCGAAATAGAGGAGCTGATAGCGGCGCCGAGCACCAGGATAAAGAACACACCGCCGACCAAAGCGCCAAACGGCATCTCGGCAAACGCCAGCGGAAGGGTAACAAACATCAACCCAGGGCCTTGCCCGGTTTCTAACCCGGCGCCAAACACCAGGGCAAAAATGGCCAGGCCCGCCACCATCGCCACAGCGGTATCGACGATGGCGACAGCAAAGGCGGTGCGGGTCAGTGATACATCACTGGGCATATAGGCGCCGTAAGCCATAATCGCCCCCATCCCCAGGCTAAGGGTGAAGAATGATTGGCCCATGGCCTGCAGCCAGCCTTCAAGGCTGAGGTCGGCGATATTAAAGGTAAACAGGAAAGTGGCTGCGGCGCCTATATCGCCATTCACTACGCCGTAGGCCAGCACCACCAACAGAATCACAAACAGCGCGGGCATCATAATGCGCAGGCCTGATTCGATGCCTTTATGAATCCCCATGCCGACAATCAGCGCGGACGCGGCAATGAAAAGGGTGTGATAGAGGGTCATTAGGCCAGGGGCGGCCAGTAGTGCGTCAAAGCCAGTGCTAATGGTTTGCGCATCCGCCCCCACCAGCGAACCGGTCAGCATCAGCCAAGTGTAGTGAATCGCCCAGCCGGCAATCACCGAATAGAAGCTTAAAATCAAAAACGCCGAGGCAGCGCCCAGCCAGCCGATCGTTTCCCAGGCACGTGAAGTGCCGTGGGTTTTGGCCAGATGCCGCATGCCCATAATCGGGCTCTGGCGGCTGGTGCGACCCAGCATAATCTCAGCAATCAGAATCGGTATGCCAACGGCGAAGATCGTCAGTGCGTAAACCAATATAAAGGCACCGCCACCGTTTTCACCGGTGAGGTAGGGGAAGCGCCATAGATTGCCCAAGCCGACGGCGGAACCAACGGCGGCGAGAAGAAAAGTGCCTTTATGCGTCCAGACGTTATGACCGCTCATGGGTAAGAGTGTCCGTGTTTGGGCGTCAGGATGGGGGTAAGTATCCAAACACCTGTATGAATGTAGCGATGTCAGCGTTCCTGGGACGCGCTGAATTTAGCGTTACTGTGCGATAGAACGCGCCGCCTTTCCAGCGTATTAGCGTTTAGGCTGCGTTTAGGGAGCTATCTTGGCAAAGATATTGGCAAAGGGGTGAACGCTGGGAGCTGATGTTAGCGCAGAAGGTCGAGGGCATAAAAAAACCCGCTTTCGCGGGTTTTTGGGTACTGACTGCTTAGAGCGGATTACTTCTTGCTGTAACGCTTACGCTCGGTCTCTTTCAACAGCTTTTTACGCAGGCGGATGTGCGCCGGCGTGACTTCGACGAGCTCGTCAGAGTCGAGGAACTCGATGGCCTGCTCCAGGGAGAACTTAACCGGCGGGGTTAAGACGATGTTTTCATCGTTACCGGTGGAGCGCATGTTGTCGAGCTTCTTGCCTTTGGTGGGGTTAACCACCATGTCGTTAGCGCGGTTGTTGATACCGATCAGCATGCCTTCGTAAACTTCCGTGGCGTGATCGATAATCAGCTTGCCGCGCTCTTGCAGCGCATACAGCGCATAGGCAAGGGCTTTACCGTCGACCATCGAAACCAGCACGCCGTTACGACGCTCGATAGAGGCTTCAGGCTTCAGCGGGCCGTAGTGATCAAAGCGGCTGGTCAGGATGCCGGTGCCTGAGGTCAGGGTCAGAAACTGGCCACGGAAACCGATCAAGCCACGGGCAGGAATGATGAAGTCCAGGCGAACCCGTCCTTTTCCGTCCGGCAGCATGTTGGTCATCTCGCCTTTACGGTAGCCCAGCTCTTCCATGATAGAGCCTTGGTGCTGCTCTTCACAGTCGATGATGACCTCTTCGTAGGGCTCCTGCTTCTCACCGTCGATCTCTTTGATGATGACTTCAGGGCGGCCTACGGCCAGCTCAAAGCCTTCACGACGCATGGTTTCGATCAGCACCGAGAGGTGCAGCTCGCCACGGCCAGAAACCTTGAACTTCTCAGGGGTTTCACCCTGTTCAACGCGCAGTGCCACGTTGTGAATCAGCTCTTGATCAAGGCGATCCTTGATGTTGCGGCTGGTCACAAACTTACCGTCTTTACCGGCGAACGGTGAGTCGTTGACCTGGAAGGTCATTGAAACGGTCGGTTCGTCGACGGACAGTGGCGGCAGTGCCTCGACCTTGGCCGGATCGCACAGCGTATCCGAAATCGACAGATCGTCGATGCCGGTAACACAGACGATGTCGCCCGCGGTGGCTTCGTTGGTCTGCACGCGCTCAAGGCCCATATGGGTCATTACCTGACCGATTTTGCCTTTACGCACATTGCCATCAACGCCGATGATCGACACCTGCTGGTTCGGTTTCACCGCGCCACGCTTGATGCGACCCAGGCCGATAACGCCTACGTAGCTGTTGTAATCCAGCGCAGAGATCTGCATCTGGAAGGGGCCGTCAAGCTCAACCTTCGGCGGCTCGACGATATCGACGATGGCCTGGAACATGGGATCCATGTTGTCCGCCAGCTCTTCAGGATCCATACCGGCAATGCCATTTAGGGCAGAGCAGTAGATGATCGGGAAATCGAGCTGTTCGTCAGAAGCACCGAGGTTATCGAACAGATCAAAAATCTGGTCGATAACCCAATCAGGGCGAGCGCCGGGACGGTCAATTTTGTTGACCACCACGATCGGCCTCAAGCCTTGGGCGAAGGCTTTTTGGGTCACAAAGCGGGTTTGCGGCATCGGGCCATCAACGGCGTCTACTAGCAGCAGCACCGAATCGACCATTGACATGACGCGCTCAACCTCGCCGCCGAAATCGGCGTGCCCAGGCGTATCCACGATGTTGATGTGGTAGCCGTTACCTTGGCTGTCTTGCCATTGAATGGCCGTATTCTTGGCCAAAATGGTAATACCACGCTCTTTTTCCTGATCGTTTGAGTCCATGATGCGCTCTTGACCTTCTGCTTTACGGTCAAGGGTGCCGGACTGGCTCAGGAGTTTGTCGACCAGTGTGGTTTTACCATGGTCAACGTGGGCTATGATCGCGACGTTGCGCAGGTTATTAACCGCGCTGGAGTTTTGCTGGTTTTGCATGCTGAGAGAGAACTCTTGTGAACACCCGTTCGTCCACGGGTCGGAAAATGCGGGTCGCAAGGGCTGGCAATTTGCCGACCATCTTGGCTCAGGGCTTGCGTCCAATAGCCATTCTACCATGTCGAAGGCTTCGCTGATATTACTGCCTCTCATATCAACCTTGGTCTAGGAATGTTTTCGCCATGAACCTCCATCCGCTAGACTAGCGCTTTTCCCACTGGGGCAGGAGCATGACCATCGGCAACCTGATGCGTTTGTTAAGCGATGGCGAGGTTCACTCTGGCGAGCAACTGGGTGAAACGCTGGGTATTTCTCGTGCGGCGGTGTGGAAACAGTTAAAAAAACTGGAAGCACTAGGGGTGGAGGTAGTGGCGGTGAAGGGCCGTGGCTACCAGCTCGCGCAGCGCCTGGAGCCCTTGGAGGGCGCCAAAATCGTGGAGCGTCTGCCCGCACAGGCGCGCCACCACCTTGCACGTCTGTTTGTTGAGGATCAGTTACCCTCCAGCAATGAGTATCTGCGCCAACGCTTTGAGCAGGGCGCTGGGCATGGCGAAGTGTGCCTGGTTGAGCTGCAAACGGCGGGGCGTGGGCGCCGTGGTCGTGTCTGGTCGACGCCCTGGGGGCAGAGCCTAATGCTATCGCTGGGCTGGCGCTTTGAGTCGGGTATTGCGGTGCTGGAGGGCTTGAGCTTGGCGGTAGGCGTCGTCGTTGCCCAAGTGCTTGAGCAGCATGACGTGGTGCCGAAGCTTAAGTGGCCTAACGATATCCTGCTCTCCGAGCAGGGGGATGGCCCAGGCGACGAGTTAGGCAAGCTGGCCGGTATTCTTATCGAAGTGACCGGGGATGCCGCAGGCCCCTGCGAAGTCGTCATTGGTATGGGCATGAATCTTTGGCTGCCCGCTGCCCAGCGGGCAGCGATCGACCAGCCGGTTGCGGCGCTTTTCGAGCGACTGCCGGATATCTCGCGTAATCAGCTGGCCTCAGACGTAGTGTCGGGCCTGCTGGCGATGCTGGCTGACTTTGAACAACATGGCTTTGCCGCCTGGCGGGATGCGTGGAATCAACGTCACGCCTATGCGGGGCTGCCGATTAGAGTGATTCAAGGGCAGCAGACCAGCGATGCTATCGCCGGAGAAGTGGATGAGAGTGGTAACCTCTGGGTTGCCGAAAATGGTCACTCGCGACGCCTAGCCGGCGGTGAGATCAGCGTGCGCAGGCGTTTATGATTCTGGATCTTGATATCGGCAACACGCTGTCTAAATGGCGGCTCAAGGATGCCGAGAGTAGCGAGATACGTTCCCGCGGGGCTGTGTGGACCCGGGAGGAGTGGCGCCCAGGGGCTGATATTCCCGACCTGGATGTGGTCGAGGCGGTGCGTATATCAAGCGTTGCCAGGGCCGCTGTGCTGGAAGAGACGGTCGCCTTGCTGCGCCGCCGAGTGCGTCATGTGCACGTGGCGCACTCAACCCATGAGGCGCTAGGCGTGGTTAATGGCTACGAAGAGCCGGGGCGTTTAGGCGTCGATCGTTGGATGGGGGCGCTGGCGGGCTATCAGCTAGCAGGCGGTTGCTGTGCGGTGGATTGTGGCAGCGCGATTACTATCGATTTTGTGCTGCCAGGCGGCCAGCACCTGGGCGGCTTTATTATCCCCGGTCTTCGCCTGATGAAAGAGAGCCTGAAGCTTGGTACTCGCAATGTGGCCATCGACCCTGAAAGTGAGGCCGATGAGTTGCTGGAGCCAGGACGACGCACCGTTGATGCGGTTAATCACGGTATTTATATGGCCGCCGTCAGTGCCATTAACCGCATTTATAGCGAAGTGTGCGATCAAGAGGGTGTGGCGCTGCCAATGCTGTTGACGGGGGGCGATGCGCGCGTTGTCTCACGGGGAGTGCAGGTGCCTCATGCAGTGTGGCCGGATATGGTTTATGGCGGCTTAGAGGCGTGCTTTCCGATGACCTTCGCCGAGCGTGCGGGCAAAATGTCGGGTGCGCCGCGGGTGCCTGAGCCGGTAGCGCTAGAAAAGATTCGCGCGGCACTTGCATTCTCCATGCTGCTTTGACAGAATGCAGCGCGTTCCAAGGCAGGCAGAAGATGCGCTGGCATCGCCAAGCTACGATAAATTAAGTAAATATCTAGCTTGACACTGTTTTGGAGGCTGGCATAATGTGCCGCCACAGTTGGAGAGGTTCCCGAGTGGCCAAAGGGAGCAGACTGTAAATCTGCCGCGAAAGCTTCGAAGGTTCGAATCCTTCCCTCTCCACCAAGTTTATCAGGCGCTGAACTGTTCAGTGTTTGGGAATGAAAAGCCGGTAAGCGGGCGTTAGCTACTGTTTCTCGTGCAGCGGATTGTCATTCTATAGGCAAGTTCGGCGGGCGTAGTTCAATGGTAGAACCTCAGCCTTCCAAGCTGATGGTGCGGGTTCGATTCCCGCCGCCCGCTCCAGTTGATGTGTTTGGCTCATGTAGCTCAGGGGTAGAGCACACCCTTGGTAAGGGTGAGGTCGACGGTTCAATTCCGTCCATGAGCTCCATATTGCAGATCAAGCGAGCGAAGCTCGCTTTTTTTGTCTCTGCGTTTGGGTGGGTTTTTGTGACGCTTGAGCGTAAAGAAGGGGTTGTCAGGTGTGGGATTCTCCGCTACCATGGCGCCCGCTGTTGTATAGGCGGTCGAAAAGACGCTTATTAACAGAAGTAAGAAGCAAAAAGTAGATAGACGCTAGAAGGTCTAGAAAGTAAAAATAGAAAGTCAGTACGACGATACAGGCCAGTAGCTCAATTGGCAGAGCAGCGGTCTCCAAAACCGCAGGTTGGGGGTTCGATTCCCTCCTGGCCTGCCAGCCTTCCCCAGGTTGGTATGTCTTTTTCCAAAATTCTTTTATCGTTCGCCGCACCCTGAGGAGTCTCGTTTTTATGAAGCCTGGTTCTGTAAAACATGGCGCCGAGGTGCAACAGACGCGCCATGACGGGCTCAAGTGGGCGGTGGTCGTAGCGCTGCTTGTCGTTGCTGTTGTTGGTAATACCTATTTCGCCGATATTGGCCTGCTCTACCGCGTGCTTGGCGTAGTGGTGTTGTGTGTGATTGCGGGTTTGATCGCGCTAACCACTACCAAGGGGCGTGATTTAGTAGAGCTTGCCAGAAGCGCCAAGAAAGAGATTCAGCGCGTTGTATGGCCGACCCGTGCCGAAACCATTCAGACCACGGCCATTGTGCTAGTGGCCGTTTTGGTGGTGGGGCTAATGCTGTGGTTGATCGACACTCTTCTTGGCTGGGCGATGTCCGGCGTCATTGGTTAGGAGCTTTCATGTCCAAACGTTGGTACGTCGTTCACGCTTATTCTGGCTTTGAAAAGCATGTCATGCGCTCGCTGATCGAGCGTGTGAAGATGTATGGTATGGAGGATCGCTTTGGCGAAATTCTGGTGCCGACCGAGGAAGTCGTCGAAATGCGTGACGGCAAGCGTCGCAAGAGCGAGCGCAAATTTTATCCCGGCTACGTACTAGTCGAGATGGAAATGGCCGATGAGACATGGCACCTCGTCAACGAGACGCCGCGTGTTATGGGCTTTATCGGTGGAACAAAAGAGAAGCCAGCGCCAATTACTTCGCGCGAAGCAGACGCGATTTTGCTGCGTGTTAAAGACGGTACTGACAAGCCGCGGCCCAAAACGATGTTTGAGCCGGGGCAATCAGTGCGTGTTGTTGACGGGCCGTTTGCCGATTTCAACGGTGTTGTCGAAGAAGTGAATTATGAAAAGAGTCGTCTGCATGTCAGCGTGCTGATCTTCGGGCGCTCTACACCTGTTGAGTTAGAATTCTCTCAAGTTGAGAAAGAGTAACGGGTGAGTAGTGAATAGTAAGTAAGCGGTAAGTTTTAATTCGTGTGAAATGGCTGGTTCAGCTGTTTCACTGGTGCCGGGGAGCCTTCGGGCGCTATTACCCAACTGGAGTGTTAAAGATGGCCAAGAAAGTACAGGCTTATATCAAACTGCAGGTTGCTGCAGGTAAAGCCAATCCAAGTCCGCCGGTAGGCCCTGCGCTGGGTCAGCATGGCGTGAACATCATGGAATTCTGTAAGGCGTTCAACGCCGCGACTCAAGAAATTGAGCCGGGCTTGCCGACGCCAGTCGTGATCACCGTCTACTCTGACCGTAGCTTCACGTTCGTCACCAAGACGCCGCCTGCTGCCGTGCTGCTGAAAAAAGCCGCTGGCATCAAGTCCGGTTCTGGTGAACCGAACAAGAAGAAGGTCGGCACCGTAACGCGTGAACAGCTTGAAGAGATCGCCAAGACCAAAGAGCCTGATTTAACGGCTGCGAATCTCGATGCCGCTGTACGCACCATTGCTGGCAGCGCTCGCAGCATGGGCCTAAACGTGGAGGGTCTCTGATCATGGCTAAACTGTCTAAGCGTGCGAAAATCATTCGCGAAAAAGTAGACACTACTAAAGCCTACTCTATTGAAGAAGCGGTAGCGCTGCTCTCTGAGCTGTCTACTGTTAAATTCAAAGAGTCCGTTGATGTCGCCATCAACCTGGGCGTTGATCCACGCAAATCCGACCAGGTTGTGCGTGGCGCTACTGTCATGCCTAACGGTACCGGTAAAGACGTACGCGTTGCAGTCTTCACCCAGGGTGCTAATGCCGATGCCGCTAAAGAAGCCGGCGCCGACATCGTAGGTATGGACGACTTGGCCGAGCAAGTGAAAAAAGGCGTGATGGATTTTGACGTCGTTATCGCCTCGCCAGATGCCATGCGCGTTGTGGGTCAACTGGGTCAGATTCTCGGTCCGCGTGGCCTGATGCCTAACCCGAAAGTTGGCACCGTAACGCCTGATGTGGCGACAGCGGTCAAGAATGCTAAAGCCGGTCAGGTGCGTTTCCGTACCGACAAAAACGGCATTATCCACACTACCCTGGGTAAAGTGGATTTTGACGTAGCAGCAATTAACGGCAACCTGGAAGCACTGGTTGCTGACTTGAAGCGCCTCAAGCCGAGCGCGTCTAAAGGCATTTACTTCAAAAAAATGACCCTGTCCACTACCATGGGCCCGGGTTTAACAATCGATCACTCTGCTTTCGCGTAAAGCGAGTCATCGTTGTTTTTTGAAAGAACCGAGCAAGAACTTTGCGGTCCCCCGTTTGGTGGCTATCACTGGCCGGGGCATCGTCAAAGACCGCAGGTGCCGCGCTTGATAGGTACGCAAGTACTTACCAGGAGCGGCTTAATTGCCCTATAAGCGCCTGCGCAGATGGTGTGGCCGCCAGTTGGTTAAGCTTAAGACGGCTTTCTGGTGAGCACCATCCCCAAGGCTTCTCGCTTTGCAGCGTTTTTAGCACAGCAGAGTGGGAAGAGATGGTAACCACCGGAACCTTCCTGGGTTCCGGCACGAAGGAGTGATCACTGTGCCACTAGCACTTGAAGGCAAGAAAGCGATTGTTGCCGAGGTCAGTGAAGCGGCCAAGGGCGCACTCTCCGTCGTAGTTGCTGATTCTCGCGGCGTTACGGTTGGTAAAATGACCGATCTGCGCAAGCAGGCGCGTGAGAATGGTGTAGAGCTGCGTGTTGTACGTAATACGCTGGCTCGCCGCGCTCTCGAGGGCACTCAGTGGGAGTGCTTGAACGATAGCTTCGTTGGTCCTACGTTGTTGGCCTTCTCAACTGATCATCCGGGCGCTGCCGCTCGTCTGTTCAAAGAGTTTGCTAAAGCGGACAAGAACTTCGAAGTAAAAGCGTTGGCCTACGAAGGTGAGCTGATTCCGGCTGCTGACATCGACCGTCTGGCAACCCTACCGACTCACGACGAAGCAATTGCCAAGTTGATGTCGGTAATGAAAGAAGCCTCCGCTGGCAAGCTGGTTCGTACTCTGGCCGCTCTACGCGACCAGAAGCAAGAAGCTGCATAAGCAGTTCTTCTTGCGGGTGGCGTAAACGGTTTAACCAGAGCGCTGCCTGAACCGAGCAATGAATCCTGAGTCCTCGGCTGACCGAGACTCCCGCAAAGTTAGGAATGAAACAATGGCACTGTCTAAAGACGATATCATCAATGCTGTAGCCGACATGACCGTAATGGAAGTTGTCGAGCTGATCGAAGCAATGGAAGAGAAATTCGGCGTTTCTGCAGCGGCTGCCGTAATGGCTGGCCCGGCTGCTGGCGGCGAAGTGGCTGAAGAGCAGACTGAATTTGACGTCGTTCTGACCGCTGCTGGCGACAAGAAAGTAAACGTGATCAAAGCAGTACGTGAGATCACCGGCCTTGGCTTGAAAGAAGCTAAAGGTGCTGTTGACGGCGCTCCGGCGACCATCAAAGAAGGTCTGTCTAAAGACGACGCTGAAGCAGCTAAAGCCAAGCTGGAAGAAGCGGGCGCAACCGTCGAGCTCAAGTAAGCCTTGTGCGGACGGCTTTACGCGCTGCGTAAGCTTCCACGGCTGGCGGCGGGATTTCCCGCTGCCGGCCTTTTTCTGTTGTAGCTGATGTTGGACAGTCGATGATATTGAACAACAGCAGTGCTGCTCATTGAGAGCAGCCACGACAGAAACGTAACAGCGTTATTGAAGATGGCGTTATTGAAGATAGTGTTATCGACTACAGTGTTATCGACGACTGAGTTATCGAACTAGATTTTCGACGGCGAGCTACCGATTTAGGAGCTTGCTGTCTGCGTCTGACGAAGCCCGCCGGGCAGCGATGACCACGCATCGGTCACCCATGGTGAACAAGCTGGGGAATACAGATGGCTTACTCATATACTGAGAAAAAACGCATCCGCAAGGATTTCGGCAAACTGCCCCAAGTGATGGATGTGCCTTACTTGCTGGCGATCCAGCTTGATTCCTATTACGACTTCCTCCAGCAAGATCGTTCGCCCGACGAGCGTCACGAGGTCGGTCTGCACGCGGCATTCAAGTCCGTGTTTCCGATTGAGAGCTTCTCCGGCAATGCAGCGCTTGAGTATGTCAGCTACCGCTTCGGTACGCCGGCGTTCGATGTTAAGGAGTGCCAGCTGCGCGGCGTGACTTACTCCGCCCCGCTGCGCGTCAAGGTTCGCTTGATCATCTATGATCGCGACTCCTCGAACAAAGCAATTAAAGATATTAAAGAGCAAGAAGTCTACATGGGGGAAATCCCCCTGATGACTGAGAACGGTACCTTTGTTATCAACGGTACTGAGCGGGTTATCGTCTCCCAGCTCCACCGCTCGCCCGGTGTGTTCTTCGACCACGACAAAGGTAAGAGCCACTCTTCCGGCAAGCTGCTCTATTCAGCTCGCGTGATTCCTTATCGTGGTTCCTGGTTAGACTTCGAGTTTGACCCCAAGGATAACGTTTTCGTACGTATTGACCGTCGCCGCAAGCTGCCGGCCTCGGTACTGATGCGTGCGCTGGGGATGAACACCGAAGAGATCCTGGCCGAGTTCTTTGAAACCAGCGTGTTCCACATTGAGAAATCCGGTTTCTATGTTGAACTGGTACCGTCGCGCCTGCGCGGCGAGACGGCTACGTTCGACATCAAGGATGGCGAAGGCAATGTGATCGTTGAAGAGGGGCGTCGGATTACCCAGAAGCACATTCGTCAGCTTGAAAAAGCCGGCCTTGAGCGTCTGGATGTGCCGATGGAGTACCTGTTCGGCAAAACGCTGGCTAAAGATCAAATCGACTCCAAAACAGGCGAGCTGATCTGCCCGTGTAATACCGAGATCACTCCCGAAGTGCTTGAGCGCATGGCCGAAGGTGGCATTACCTTGGTGGAAACGCTCTACACCAATGATCTCGACTGCGGTTCATTCATTTCCGACACCTTGAAGCTGGATGCTACTAATTCCGCGCTTGAAGCGTTAGTCGAAATTTACCGCATGATGCGTCCCGGCGAACCACCCACCAAAGAGTCTGCCGAGACGCTGTTTAACAACCTGTTCTTCTCTGAGGACCGCTACGACCTGTCGGGCGTTGGCCGCATGAAGTTCAATCGTCGCCTGCGTCGTGATACTGATACAGGCTCCGGCGTACTGGATCGCAAAGACATTCTTGATGTGCTGCGCGAGCTGATCAGTATCCGTAACGGCTTCGGTGACGTTGACGATATCGATCATCTGGGTAACCGCCGTATTCGCTGTGTGGGCGAAATGGCAGAGAACCAGTTCCGCGTTGGTTTGGTGCGTGTAGAGCGCGCCGTGAAAGAGCGTCTTTCGATGGCGGAAAGCGAAGGCCTGATGCCGCAAGACTTGATCAACGCCAAGCCCGTTGCGGCGGCGGTGAAAGAGTTCTTCGGTTCCAGCCAGCTCTCGCAGTTTATGGATCAGAACAACCCGCTTTCTGAGGTTACCCACAAACGTCGTGTGTCGGCACTAGGCCCCGGTGGTTTGACCCGTGAGCGTGCTGGCTTCGAAGTACGTGACGTTCACGCCACGCACTACGGGCGTCTATGCCCAATCGAAACGCCGGAAGGCCCGAACATCGGTCTGATTAACTCGCTGGCCACTTACAGCCACACTAACAGCTACGGTTTCCTCGAAACGCCGTACCGTAAAGTGGTTGATCGTCAGTTGACCGACGACATCGTTCACCTCTCGGCGATCGAAGAGGGCGATTTCGTTATCGCCCAGGCATCAGCAGCGGTAGATGAGTCCAACAAGCTAAGTGATGACCTGGTTCAGGTTCGTCACCGCGGTGAAACGACCTTTATGCGTCCTGAGCAAGTGACGCTGATGGACGTGTCGCCACGTCAGGTCGTATCCGTAGCAGCGGCATTGATTCCGTTCCTGGAGCACGATGACGCCAACCGCGCCTTGATGGGTTCTAACATGCAGCGTCAGGCGGTGCCGACCCTGCGTGCCGATAAGCCGCTGGTAGGTACTGGCATGGAGCGCTTTGTTGCTCGTGACTCTGGCGTCTGTGCAGTGGCAAATCGCGGCGGCGTGATTGATTCCGTCGATGCGCGCCGTGTCGTGGTAAGGGTTAATGAAGATGAAATCATCGGCGGTGAAGCCGGCGTTGATATCTACAACCTGACCAAGTACACCCGCTCGAACCAGAACACCTGTATGAACCAGCGCCCCATCGTGCGGCCTGGCGACAGCGTGGCACGTGGCGATATTCTCGCCGACGGCCCGTCGGTTGATATGGGCGACCTGGCGCTGGGCCAGAACATGCGTATCGCGTTCATGCCCTGGAACGGTTACAACTTTGAGGACTCCATCCTGCTTTCCGAGCGGGTCGTTCAAGAAGACCGTTTCACCACGATTCACATTCAGGAACTGACCTGTGTGTCCCGCGACACCAAGTTGGGCTCGGAAGAAATTACCTCCGATATCCCCAATGTGGGCGAGTCTGCGCTCTCCAAGCTGGATGAAGCGGGCGTTGTCTACATCGGTGCCGAAGTCGGCCCGGGCGATATTCTGGTCGGTAAGGTGACGCCCAAGGGTGAAACCCAGCTGACGCCTGAAGAGAAGCTACTACGTGCTATCTTCGGCGAGAAAGCGTCTGACGTTAAAGACACTTCCCTGCGTGCCCCTACCGGCATGAAAGGTACTGTCATCGACGTTCAGGTGTTTACTCGTGACGGCGTTGAGAAAGACTCACGCGCCTTGTCGATCGAGCGCACTCAGCTTGACGAAGTTCGTAAGGATCTCCAAGAGACTTACCGTATCGCCGAAGACGCCACTTTTGAACGTCTAAAGCGTACCCTTGACGGTCAGGCTGTTAACGGCGGCCCGAACCTCAAGAAAGGCGACGTGCTAGACGAGGCGTACCTGGATGAATTGCCGCGTCAGCAGTGGTTCAAACTGCGCATGCAGGATGAGTCCTACAACGAGCTACTGGCTCAGGCCGACGAACAGCTGGAAACCCGTCGTAAAGAGATGGACGAGCGCTTTGAAGATAAGAAGCGCAAGCTGACCCAGGGCGACGATCTCGCACCGGGCGTGCTAAAAATCGTCAAAGTCTATATGGCGGTTAAGCGTCGCATCCAGCCGGGTGACAAGATGGCCGGTCGTCACGGTAACAAAGGTGTTATCTCGGCGATTATGCCCATCGAAGACATGCCGTTTGATGAGAAGGGCGAGCCGGTCGACGTGGTGCTGAACCCGCTGGGCGTACCGTCACGTATGAACGTCGGTCAGATTTTGGAAACCCACTTGGGTATGGCGGCACGTGGCTTGGGCGTCAAGATCGAAGCCATGCTGCGCGATGCACGTGGACAGCAAGTGGCCGAGATCCGTGATTTCCTGGGGCAGATCTACAATACGCAAGGTACGCGCGTTGAAGATCTCGACTCCCTGACTGACGATGAGATCATCGCCCTGGCGAAGAACCTCAAAGGTGGTGTGCCCATGGCAACACCGGTGTTTGACGGTGCCAAAGAGCACGAAATCAAGCACCTGCTGAAGCTGGCGGACATTCCTGAGTCGGGTCAGATGGCCCTGTTCGATGGCCGTACCGGTGATGCTTTTGACCGTCCGGTCACCGTTGGCTACATGTACATGCTGAAGCTTAACCACTTGGTAGACGACAAGATGCATGCGCGTTCTACCGGTTCTTACTCGCTGGTTACCCAGCAGCCCTTGGGTGGTAAGGCGCAATTCGGTGGTCAACGCTTCGGTGAGATGGAGGTGTGGGCGCTGGAAGCTTACGGCGCTGCATACACGCTACAAGAGATGCTCACCGTCAAGTCGGACGACGTCGAAGGCCGCACCAAGATGTACAAAAACATCGTGGATGGCGACCACACCATGCAGGCAGGCATGCCGGAATCCTTCAACGTACTCGTGAAGGAAATCCGCTCGCTGGGCATCGATATCGAGTTAGAGAGCTAGGAGCCGTCCCATGAAAGATTTGGTGAAAGTACTCAAATCGCAGTCTCAGTCCGAAGAGTTTGACGCGATCAAGATTACCCTGGCGTCGCCGGACATGATTCGCTCCTGGTCGTTTGGCGAGGTGAAGAAGCCTGAGACCATCAACTACCGTACCTTTAAACCGGAGCGGGATGGCCTGTTCTGCGCCAAGATTTTTGGCCCGGTTAAGGATTACGAGTGCCTGTGCGGCAAGTATAAGCGCATGAAGCACCGCGGTATCATCTGCGAAAAGTGTGGCGTTGAAGTGACCAAAGCCGCCGTGCGCCGTGAGCGCATGGGGCACATCGAGCTCGCTTCGCCGGTGGCACACATTTGGTTTTTGAAGTCACTGCCGTCGCGTATCGGCATGTTCCTCGATATGACCCTGCGTGATATCGAGCGCGTGCTGTATTTCGAAAGTTTTGTCGTGATCGATCCAGGTATGACCACGCTGGAGCGTGGTCAGCTGATGAACGACGAGCAGTACTTTGAAGCACTGGAAGAGTTCGGTGATGACTTCGACGCCCGCATGGGTGCCGAAGCCGTTCAGGAGCTGCTCAAAGACATCGATCTGGAAGAAGAGATTAACCACCTGCGCGAAGAGATTCCGCAGACTAACTCCGAAACTAAGATCAAGAAGCTCTCCAAACGCCTCAAGCTGCTTGAAGCTTTCTACCATTCCGGTAACGCGCCGGCGTGGATGGTCATGGAAGTGCTGCCCGTGCTGCCACCGGATCTGCGTCCGTTGGTACCGCTGGATGGTGGCCGCTTCGCGACCTCCGATCTCAACGACCTTTACCGTCGTGTGATCAACCGTAACAACCGCCTGAAGCGTCTGCTCGATCTCAATGCGCCGGATATTATCGTGCGCAACGAGAAGCGTATGCTGCAGGAAGCCGTCGATGCACTGCTCGACAATGGTCGTCGTGGCCGCGCGATCACGGGCTCTAACAAGCGCCCGCTGAAATCGCTCGCCGATATGATCAAAGGTAAGCAGGGTCGTTTCCGTCAGAACCTGCTGGGTAAGCGCGTCGACTACTCGGGCCGTTCGGTCATTACCGTGGGTCCGACCCTGCGTCTGCACCAGTGTGGCCTGCCCAAGAAAATGGCCCTTGAGCTGTTCAAGCCGTTTATCTACTCCAAGCTGCAGTCGCTGGGCTATGCCTCAACGATCAAAGCCGCCAAGAAGATGGTCGAGCGCGAGCTGCCGGAAGTGTGGGACATCCTTGCCGATGTTATCCGCGAGCATCCGGTACTGCTCAACCGCGCACCCACGCTTCACCGCCTGGGTATCCAGGCGTTTGAGCCGCTGCTGATCGAAGGTAAAGCGATCCAGTTACACCCGCTGGTGTGTGCCGCCTATAACGCCGACTTTGACGGTGACCAAATGGCGGTACACGTACCGCTGACCCTGGAAGCGCAGCTTGAAGCGCGTGCGCTGATGATGGCCACCAACAACGTGCTGTCGCCCGCCAACGGCGAGCCGATCATCGTACCGTCGCAAGACGTTGTTCTGGGTCTCTATTACATGACCCGCGAAAAGATCAACGCCAAAGGCGAAGGCATGGTGTTCTCTGACCTCAACGAGGTCGAGCGCGCATTTGGTACTCAGTCAGTATCGCTGCACGCCCGGGTTAAAGTGCGTCTGGACGAAATCGATATCGAAGAAGAGAGCGGCGAGCGTAGCTTCCACCGCCGTATTTACGATACGACGGTAGGCCGTGCACTGCTGTTCCGCATTCTGCCCGAAGGTGTGCCCTTCGCGCTGATCGACCAGCCGATGAAGAAGAAGGCGATTTCCAGCCTGATCAACGAAGTCTATCGTCGTGCTGGCCTCAAGCCGACCGTCATTTTCGCTGACCAGCTGATGTATACCGGTTTCCGTCTCGCGACTTGGTCCGGCGCCTCAATCGGTGTTAACGACTTCGTTATCCCCGAAGCAAAAACTGAAATCGTTGATGCGGCGGAAGCCGAAGTTAAAGAAATTGAAGACCAGTTCTCTTCTGGCCTGGTAACAGCGGGCGAGAAGTACAACAAGGTTATCGATATCTGGTCCAAGGCCAACGATAAAGTCGCCAAGGCGATGATGGTCGGTATCTCTAAAGAGACCGTCATAGATCGTGATGGTAACGAAGTTGAGCAGGACTCGTTCAACAGCGTCTTCATCATGGCCGACTCCGGTGCCCGTGGTAGCGCTGCCCAGATCCGTCAGTTGGCAGGTATGCGTGGTCTGATGGCCAAGCCGGATGGCTCGATCATCGAAACACCGATCGTCGCCAACTTCCGTGAAGGTCTGAACGTACTGCAGTACTTCATCTCGACCCACGGTGCACGTAAAGGTCTTGCGGATACGGCCCTGAAAACGGCCAACTCCGGTTACCTGACGCGTCGTTTGGTCGATGTGGCGCAGGATTTGGTTATCACGGAAGTCGACTGTGGTACCGAAAATGGCTTGACCCTGCACCCGATCATCGAAGGCGGCGACATTATCGTACCGCTTTCCCAGCGCGTGCTGGGTCGTGTAGTCGCTCAGGATGTGGTTCACCCTGGCAGCGGTGAAGTCTTGATCGCGAAAGGTACCCTGCTCGACGAGAAATGGTGTGCCGAGCTCGATACCATGGGTGTCGACGAGATCATCGTTCGCTCCACGATTACCTGTGAGACCGCGCACGGCGTGTGTGCCTCCTGTTACGGCCGTGACTTGGCCCGTGGCCATCAGGTCAACATTGGTGAGGCTGTCGGCGTTATCGCCGCACAGTCTATCGGTGAGCCGGGTACCCAGCTGACCATGCGTACCTTCCACATCGGTGGTGCGGCATCGCGTTCGTCTGCTGTGGATAGCGTACAAGTGAAGCACGGCGGTAAGGTTCGTCTGCACAACATCAAGCATGTAGAACGTGCCGACGGCAAGCTGGTGGTGGTATCTCGTTCTAGCGCCCTGGCCGTTGCTGACGACCATGGCCGTGAGCGTGAGTACTATAAGCTCCCTTACGGTGCTGAGCTTTCCGTACGCGACGGCGACGTGGTCGACGCTGGTGCGACGGTCGCCAAATGGGATCCGCACACCCACCCGATCGTTGCCGAAGTAGAAGGTAAGGCGCAGTTCATCGATCTTGACGAGGGTGTCACCATGCACCGCAGCGTCGATGAGATGACTGGCCTCTCCTCTATCGAGGTGATCGAGTCGGCAGCACGTCCCATGGCCGGTCGCGACAAGCGCCCGATGGTCATGCTGCAAGACAGTTCGGGCGAGTACGTCTCTGTATCGGGCTCCAACACCCCGGTTCAGTACCTGCTTCCGGGCAACTCGATTATTTCGGTCGACGACGGTGTGACGATCGGGGTAGGTGAGGTGGTTGCCCGTATCCCGGTAGAAGCTTCGGCGAACAAAGACATCACTGGTGGTCTGCCGCGGGTTGCTGACTTGTTCGAAGCGCGTAAGCCGAAAGAGTCCTCGATCCTGGCCGAGATCAGCGGTGTGATCAGCTTCGGTAAAGAGACCAAAGGTAAGCGTCGTCTGACGATTACCCCGGAATCTGGCGATCCGTTTGAAGCGCTGATTCCGAAATGGCGTCAAATTGCCGTCTTCGAAGGCGAAACCGTCGAGAAGGGCGAGGTAATTTCCGATGGGCCGAGCAATCCGCACGATATCCTGCGCTTGCTGGGTGTTGAGGAGCTCGCCAAGTACATCACTGCCGAAGTGCAGGACGTTTATCGTCTGCAGGGCGTAGGCATCAACGACAAGCACATCGAAGTCATTGTGCGTCAGATGCTGCGTAAGGTAGAGATTACTGATTCGGGTGATTCTGACTTCATCACGGGCGACCAGGCTGAACTGGTTCGCGTGCTGGAACAGAACGAACGTCTTGAAAAAGAGAAGAAATTCCCGGCCAAGTATCAGCGTATGCTGCTGGGTATCACCAAGGCCAGCCTGGCCACCGAGTCGTTCATTTCCGCGGCCTCCTTCCAGGAGACAACCCGCGTACTGACCGAAGCAGCGGTGACCGGCAAGCGCGATTACCTGCGCGGCCTGAAAGAAAACGTGGTGGTTGGTCGCCTAATACCGGCTGGTACGGGCTTGACTCACCACGCAGAGCGTCGTCGCAAGCGCGAAGACGTTGAGCAACTGTTCAATCCTTCGGCTACCGAAGTCGAACAGGAGCTGGGTGCACAGTTGACCGCTCTCGATTCTGACGACGAGCTGTAGATTTGGCGCCTAAAGCAGTAGGTAACATGAGTAAGTAAAACGAATAGCTGACCTGAAAAGTGTCACCTTGCCGGTAAAACCGCCGGCAAGGCTTGACGCGACCTAGGGTCAGCCTTTAGAATGCGCAGCCTTTAACAGTGGGGCGGGTGCGCCCGCATCTGCTGCCCGCATTTGTTAGAAGGCAAGGCAACCATTGGAGTCAGCTAAACACCATGGCAACGATTAATCAGCTAGTGCGCAAGCCGCGCAAGCGCCCCGTCACCAAGAGTGACGTGCCAGCGCTGCAGGCCTGTCCGCAAAAACGTGGCGTTTGTACGCGCGTTTACACCACCACCCCGAAGAAGCCTAACTCGGCTCTGCGTAAGGTTTGCCGTGTGCGCCTTACCAACGGCTTTGAAGTGTCTTCTTATATCGGTGGTGAAGGTCACAACCTTCAAGAACACTCTGTCGTTTTGATTCGCGGCGGTCGTGTAAAGGATTTGCCGGGTGTGCGTTATCACACCGTTCGTGGCGCCCTTGACACCTCTGGCGTTCAAAATCGTCGTCAGGGTCGTTCTAAATACGGTACTAAGCGTCCTAAGTCCTAAGTTTTAAGTCCTAGGGCTAGGTCAGCTGTGCAGCGTCGCCCCGTCAAAAGGGCGTGCTGAGTAACGATTTCACGAATTTGACGGTCTGATAAGAGTAAGGTCGGGCTGCACTTGTGGTACTTAAATATCGTACGCAGGTTGCATGAGTTCCGGGTTTACCTGAAAGATCCTTAATTGAGGGCTTATCATGCCTAGAAGAAGAGTAGTAGCTAAACGCGAGATTCTGCCGGATCCTAAGTTCGGAAGTGAGCGTCTGGCGAAGTTCATGAACCACCTGATGGTCAGCGGCAAGAAGTCCATAGCTGAGCGTATCGTCTACGGTGCGTTGGACAAGGTTGCCGAGCGTAGTAAAGAAGATCCGCTGGAGATCTTCGACAAAGCGCTGGAAGCCATCCAGCCGATGGTCGAAGTGAAGTCGCGCCGCGTTGGTGGTGCGACCTATCAGGTGCCGGTTGAAGTACGTCCGTCTCGCCGTCAAGCGCTGGCAATGCGCTGGCTGGTAGACGCGGCGCGTCGTCGCGGTGAGAAAACCATGGTTCAGCGTCTGGCGGGTGAAATGCTGGATGCCGCTGAAGGTAAAGGTTCTGCCGTTAAGAAGCGCGAAGACGTGCATCGCATGGCAGAAGCCAACAAGGCCTTCTCGCACTACCGTTTTTAAGGTCGGCGTTTTTAAGGTCAGCGTTTCTAAAATCGGCGTTTCTTTGTACGGCGTTTTTAAGTATGGCTTTCTGGTTTATATATGCACGTTGTTCAGCATGGTGAAATGTTTGCTGAGTCGCGTTGTTGCAATTCAAAAGTTGCAACACTCAGCCGCTACCATGATGCAGTGGTAGCGGCGGCCGCATAAACCTCGCTTGCATACGCCGCTAAATTAACGAGCATCGCCAACAAACGGGAGTTTCACCGTGGCACGCAAGACTCCACTAAATCGCTACCGTAATATCGGTATCGTCGCTCACGTCGACGCGGGTAAAACCACGACGACTGAGCGTGTACTGTTCTACACCGGCCTCTCCCACAAAGTGGGCGAAGTGCACGATGGTGCTGCGACCATGGACTGGATGGAGCAGGAGCAGGAGCGTGGTATCACTATCACCTCAGCTGCAACAACCTGTTTCTGGCAGGGCATGAACAAGCAGTTCCCTGAGCACCGTATCAATATTATCGACACCCCAGGGCACGTTGACTTCACCATTGAAGTTGAACGTTCTCTGCGCGTACTTGATGGTGCGGTTGTTGTACTGTGTGGCTCTTCCGGCGTTCAGCCGCAGACCGAAACAGTATGGCGCCAAGCCAACAAGTACGAAGTTCCGCGCATGGTCTTCGTCAATAAGATGGACCGTACCGGCGCTGACTTCTTCATGGTTGTCGAGCAGTTGAAAGAGCGTTTGGGTGCCAAAGCTGTGCCAATCCAGATTAACTGGGGCACGGAAGAGGACTTTAAAGGCGTTATCGACCTGATTCAGATGAAGGCTATCCTGTGGGATGAGGAAAGCCTGGGTATGAATTATGACCTCGTGGATATTCCTGCTGAGCTACAAGAAACAGCAGAAAAGTACCGCGAAGAAATGGTCGAAGCTGCTGCCGAAGGCTCTGACGAGCTGATGGAAAAGTACCTTGAAGGCGGTGAGCTATCGGTTGAAGAGATCAAAGCCGGTTTGCGCGCGCGCACCCTGGCTAACGATATCGTTCTGGTAACCTGTGGTTCTGCCTTTAAGAACAAAGGCGTTCAAGCAGTGCTGGATGGCGTTATCGAATACATGCCTTCGCCGACGGAAGTTAAAGCGATCGAAGGTGAGCTCGACGATAAAGACGGCACCGTTGATACCCGTGAAGCTGATGACAGTGCACCGTTTGCGGCCCTGGCGTTTAAGATCGCCACAGACCCCTTCGTTGGTACGCTGACCTTTATCCGCGTCTACTCGGGTGTTCTGAAATCTGGTGACGGTGTCTATAACTCCGTTAAGCAGAAGAAAGAGCGCGTTGGCCGTATCGTTCAGATGCACGCCAATTCCCGTGAAGAGATCAAAGAAGTTCTGGCGGGCGACATCGCTGCTTGTATCGGTCTGAAAGACGTCACCACGGGTGATACCCTGTGCGACATTGATAACAAGATCGTTCTTGAACGCATGGAGTTCCCGGATCCGGTTATCTCGGTTGCTGTAGAGCCTAAATCTAAGGCAGACCAGGAGAAGATGGGTGTGGCATTGGGCAAGCTTGCTCAAGAAGACCCCTCCTTCCAGGTCAAAACCGACGAAGAAACCGGCCAGACGATTATTTCTGGTATGGGTGAGCTTCACCTGGATATCCTCGTTGACCGTATGCGTCGCGAGTTTAAGGTTGAAGCCAATATCGGTAAGCCTCAGGTTGCCTATCGCGAAACTATTCGCGGCAGCATTGAGCAAGAAGGCAAGTTCGTACGTCAGTCCGGTGGTCGTGGTCAGTATGGACACGTCTGGCTGCGTATCGAGCCGCTGACAGCAGAAGAGAAGGGTGAAGGCGAAGACGAACTGTTCTTCAAGTTCAACTCTGAGATCGTGGGTGGTGCGGTTCCCAAGGAATACGTTCCCGCGGTTGAGAAGGGTGCTTTTGAGCAGCTCAAAAACGGCGTCATCGCGGGTTACCCGATGATCGACGTTAAAGTAACGCTGTTTGATGGCTCCTTCCACGACGTAGACTCCAACGAGACTGCGTTTAAGATTGCTTCTTCTATGGCAGTAAAAGAAGGTGCCAGGAAGGCCAAGGCCGTGCTGCTGGAGCCGGTGATGAAGGTCGAAATCGTGACCCCCGAAGAGTTTATGGGTGACGTCATGGGTGACCTGAGCCGTCGTCGCGGCCTGGTGCAGGGTATGGATGACTCCTCTTCTGGTAAAGTCATTCGTGCGACGGTGCCACTGGGCGAGATGTTCGGTTATGCAACCGATCTGCGCTCACAAACCCAGGGCCGTGCGAGCTACTCTATGGAGTTCTCGAAGTACGACGAGGCGCCCTCCAGCGTCGTTGAAGCCGTCATCAATCAAAACGGTTAACCGTTAGCTAACGTAAAGAGGTTATAGCAGTGGCTAAGGAAAAATTTGAACGTTCCAAACCGCACGTCAACGTCGGCACCATTGGTCACGTCGACCACGGTAAAACGACTCTGACGGCGGCCCTGACCCGCGTGTCTGCTGAGGTTTTCGGCGGCGACTGGCGTGAGTTTGATACCATCGATAACGCTCCTGAAGAGCGTGAGCGCGGTATCACGATCGCTACTTCCCACGTGGAATACCAGTCTGAAGATCGCCACTACGCGCACGTTGACTGCCCAGGACACGCTGACTACGTCAAGAACATGATCACCGGTGCTGCGCAGATGGACGGCGCGATCCTGGTATGTTCTGCCGCAGACGGCCCGATGCCGCAAACTCGCGAGCACATCCTGCTGTCTCGTCAGGTTGGCGTACCGTTCATCGTTGTGTTCCTGAACAAAGCGGACATGGTCGATGATGAAGAGCTGCTCGAGCTGGTAGAAATGGAAGTTCGCGAACTTCTGGACCAGTACGACTTCCCGGGTGACGACACGCCGATCATCACTGGCTCTGCGCTGATGGCGCTGAACGGTGAAGATGACAAGGGCATGGGTACGACTGCCGTCGCTAATTTGATCAAAGCTCTGGATGCTTACATCCCTGAGCCGGAGCGTGCTATCGACCAGCCGTTCCTGATGCCGATCGAAGACGTGTTCTCTATCTCTGGCCGCGGTACTGTTGTTACCGGTCGTGTAGAGCGCGGCATCGTCAAAGCGGGCGAAGAAGTGGAAATCGTGGGTATCCGCGACACCACTAAAACGATCGTTACCGGTGTTGAAATGTTCCGTAAACTGCTCGACGAAGGTCGTGCTGGTGAGAACGTTGGCGCCCTGCTGCGTGGTACGAAGCGTGATGACGTCGAGCGTGGTCAAGTACTGGCCAAGCCGGGCACCATCAACCCGCACACTACCTTCGAAGCAGAAGTTTACGTACTGTCCAAAGAAGAGGGTGGTCGTCACACGCCTTTCTTCAAGGGCTACCGTCCGCAGTTCTACTTCCGTACCACCGACGTAACCGGTACCTGTGAACTGCCGGAAGGCGTTGAAATGGTCATGCCGGGTGACAACGTTCAGATGGTTGTTACCTTGATCGCTCCGATCGCAATGGACGAAGGTTTGCGCTTCGCTATTCGTGAAGGCGGCCGTACTGTCGGTGCTGGCGTTGTGGCCAAAATCGTCAAGTAAGCAGCATGCTTGAATGATAAAGGGGGCTCTGATGAGCCCCCTTTTCTGCGCACCAACAGCAAATGTTTGACATGGGCTTTTGGCGTGCCTATAATGCGCATCCTTTGAATGCGTGGGTAGACGGCTCGCGCCGTCGACATCCATTGGAGTTTAGGGCAAATGCAGAACCAAAAGATTCGCATTCGGTTGAAAGCTTTCGACCATCGCCTGATCGACCAGTCTACAGCGGAGATTGTTGAAACCGCTAAGCGTACTGGTGCTCAGGTTCGTGGTCCGATTCCGCTGCCGACCAACCGCGAGCGTTACACCATTCTGATCTCACCGCACGTCAACAAAGATGCGCGTGACCAGTATGAGATTCGTACGCACAAGCGTGTGCTCGACATTGTTGAGCCGACTGAAAAAACTGTTGATGCTTTGATGAAGCTTGATCTCGCCGCAGGCGTTGACGTGCAAATCAAACTCAACTAATTACACTAGTCACTTGCGGCCCAGCGCTCATCGTTCTTTGTAAAGGACTTGCATGAGCAGCAGCCGCCGCGCCGTGAGGCGCCATACAATGTGCTAGTGGAATGCTCTGGAAAGGGCAGCCATAGCGGGTGATAGCCCCGTACACTATAGGAGACTGAGTATGACTATCGGTTTAGTCGGTAAAAAGGCCGGGATGACCCGTGTCTTTACCGAAGACGGCGCGTCTGTGCCCGTAACCGTTATTGAAGTTGATCCTAATCGTGTTACACGCGTTAAATCTGTCGAGTCTGACGGTTACGCAGCGATTCAGGTCACATCTGGCTCTCGTAAAGCTAAGCACCTCACCAAAGCGCAAGCGGGTCAGTTTGCCAAGGCGGGTGTTGAAGCTGGTCGTGCACTGATGGAGTTTCGTCTTGCAGAAGGCGAAGAGATTCCTGAAGTAGGCGGCGAACTCACCGTATCCCTCTTCGAAGCTGGTCAAATGGTTGACGTGACTGGCACCTCTAAGGGTAAAGGCTTCCAGGGTGCTGTTAAGCGCTGGAATTTCCGTACCCAAGATATGACTCACGGTAACTCTCTGTCGCATCGCGCGCCGGGTTCTATCGGCATGTGTCAGACTCCGGGCCGCGTTTTCAAAGGCAAAAAGATGGCCGGTCAAATGGGTAACGCCCGTTGCACCGTGCAGAGCCTTGAGATCGTCCGTGTCGACGCCGAGCGTAACCTGCTGCTGATTAAAGGCGCCGTACCGGGTGCTCCCGGTAGTGACGTTATCGTTCGCAGCGCCGTGAAAGCAGGCTGAAGGGGATAATTACCAATGAATCTGAATCTTGCTGCAGGCGCGGGTACCGTTGAAGTAGCCGACGCCACTTTTGGCAAAGAATTCAACGAAGCGCTCGTTCACCAGGTTGTCACTGCCTATTTGGCGGCTGGTCGTCAGGGAACCCGCGCACAAAAGAGTCGTTCCGACGTACGTGGCGGTGGTAAAAAGCCGTGGCGTCAGAAAGGCACCGGTCGTGCACGTGCCGGTACCATCCGCTCTCCGCTCTGGCGTAGCGGCGGCGTAACCTTCGCGGCGCGTCCGCAAGACTACACCCAGAAGGTTAACCGCAAGATGTACCGTGCAGCGATGCGCTCCATCTTGTCAGAGCTGGTACGTCAAGAGCGCTTAGTCGCGATTGAAGAGTTCGTCGTCGATGCGCCTAAGACCAAGCAGGTAGCTGCCAAGCTGAAAGAGCTCAACCTTGAAAAAGTGTTGATCGTCACTGAAGAAATCGACGAAAAGCTCTATTTGGCCGCACGCAACCTTCCCCACGTTGACGTGGTGGATGTCGCGGCAGCTGACCCGGTAAGCCTGGTAGCCTTTGATAAGGTCCTGATTACCGTCTCCGCCCTGCGTAAATTCGAGGAGAAGCTGGCATGAACCAGGAACGCGTATTCAAGGTTCTGCTTGGACCGCACGTGACCGAAAAGGCCGCGATGGCAGCCGAGCGCAACCAGTACGTTTTCAAGGTGGCATCTGATGCTACCAAGCCCGAGATCAAAAAGGCCGTTGAAGCACTCTTCGGCAAAAAGGTCGGCAGTGTTCAGGTACTGAACATGAAGGGTAAAACAAAACGTACTGCGAACGGCGTTGGCCTGCGTAAGGGTTACCGCAAAGCGTATGTGACCCTGGCTGCGGGTGAAACGCTCGAAGACTTCTCTGGCGCCGAATAAGGGCAGGAGTACGGATAATGGCAATCGTCAAGACCAAACCCACTTCCGCCGGTCGTCGCCACGTCGTCAAGATCGTTGGCGAGGAACTGTTTAAAGGCCGTGCCTATGCACCGCTTTTAGAAAAACAGTCCAAGTCCGGCGGCCGTAACAACTACGGTCGTATCACCACCCGCCACGTGGGCGGTGGTCATCGTCACCACTATCGGTTGATCGATTTCAAACGCACCAAGGATGGCATTCCTGCCACCGTTGAGCGTCTTGAGCACGATCCCAACCGCAGTGCGCACATTGCACTGCTGAAGTATGCCGATGGTGAGCGTCGTTACATCATTGCACCGAAAGGTGTCAGCGCGGGTGACGTGCTGGAGTCTGGTGTTAACGCGTCAATCAAGAAAGGCAATGCCTTGCCGCTGCGCAACGTCCCGTTGGGTTCTACGGTGCACTGCATCGAACTCAAGCCGGGTAAAGGCGCGCAGATTGCTCGCAGTGCCGGTACAAGCGCCCAGCTGGTTGCTCGTGAAGGTAACTATGCCACCCTGCGTCTTCGCTCTGGCGAAATGCGTAAAGTGTTGGCCGAGTGCCGCGCGACCTTGGGTGAAGTGAGCAACTCAGAGCACAGCCTGCGTCAACTTGGCAAGGCCGGTGCGAAGCGCTGGAGAGGTGTGCGTCCGACTGTTCGCGGTGTCGCGATGAACCCAGTCGATCACCCGCACGGTGGTGGCGAAGGCCGCACCAGTGGTGGTCGTCACCCGGTATCCCCATGGGGTGTGCCGACTAAGGGTCACAAGACGCGTAAGAACAAGCGCACCGACAAGCTGATCATTCGTCGTCGTAATAAGACGCGTTGATCTACATTGCCAAGACATTAAGAGGTAACGGCTGTGCCACGTTCACTAAAGAAAGGTCCCTTCATTGACCTTCATCTTTTGAAGAAGGTAGAGGTTGCAGTGGAGAAGAACGATCGCAAACCGATCAAGACTTGGTCGCGTCGTTCTATGATCCTGCCCAATATGGTAGGCCTCACTATCGCGGTCCATAACGGTCGCCAACACGTCCCGGTGCACGTCTCCGAGGAAATGGTTGGCCACAAATTGGGCGAATTCGCTGCTACTCGCACTTATCGCGGGCATGCGGCGGATAAAAAAGCCAAACGGTAAGCCAGAGAGGATTGAGAGATGGAAGTCACAGCTAAGCTGCTTGGCGCTCGTTTATCCGCCCAGAAGGCCCGTTTGGTGGCTGACCAGGTGCGCGGTAAACCTGTCGCCGAGGCACTCGACCTGCTGACCTTCTCACCGAAGAAGGCTGCCAAGCTGGTTAAGAAGGTGCTGCAATCCGCGATTGCAAACGCGGAAGAAAATAACGGCATGGATATTGACGAGCTGCGTGTCTCGACCATCTGCGTCGATGAGGGCATGACGCTCAAGCGTATCAAGCCGCGTGCCAAGGGGCGTGCGGATCGTATCTTGAAGCGCACGTGCCACATCACCGTCAAGGTAGCCGAGAAGTAGGAGTCGACCGATGGGTCAGAAAGTCAATCCAACAGGCATTCGACTGGGCATCGTCAAAGACCATGCTTCTGTCTGGTATGCTGAGCGCGGCGCTTACGCCGATAAGCTCAATAACGATCTCGAAGTGCGTAGCTTCCTGGAAGAGCGTCTTAAAAGCGCCTCTGTTAGCCGCATCCACATCGAGCGTCCGGCGAACAATGCCCGCATCACCATTCACACTGCCCGTCCGGGTATCGTGATTGGTAAAAAAGGTGAAGATGTCGACCGTCTGCGTCGCGATCTCACCCAGATGATGGGCGTTCCCGTGCATGTGAACATCGAAGAAGTTCGCAAGCCGGAGCTGGATGCCAAGCTAGTCGCTGCTAACGTAGCGGGTCAGCTTGAGCGTCGCGTCATGTTCCGCCGTGCTATGAAGCGCGCGGTACAGAACGCAATGCGTCTTGGCGCTGGTGGCATCAAGATTCAGCTGTCAGGTCGTCTTGGTGGCGCTGAAATCGCACGTACCGAATGGTACCGCGAAGGTCGCGTTCCGCTGCACACGTTGCGTGCGGATATCGACTACGCCACTTACGAAGCTCACACCACCTATGGCGTTATCGGCGTCAAAGTGTGGATCTTCAAGGGTGAAATCCTCGGCGGTATCGAGGAAGTACGTGCCAAGGCTAAACAACAGCCTGCCGGCAACGCGCCCAAGAAGAAAGGTTCCAGGTAAGGGGAGAGCGAGTCGATGTTACAGCCCAAGCGTATGAAATTCCGCAAGATGATGAAAGGCCGCAACCGTGGCCTGGCGCATCGCGGAAGCAAGATCAGCTTCGGGGAATACGGCCTTAAAGCTACTGGTCGCGGCCGCATTACTGCGCGTCAGATCGAAGCAGGCCGTCGTGCGATCACACGTCACGTAAAGCGTGGCGGTAAAATCTGGATCCGCGTCTTCCCTGATAAGCCGATCTCCAAGAAGCCGCTCGAAGTTCGTATGGGTAAAGGTAAAGGTTCTGTTGAGTACTGGGTTGCCCAGATCCAACCGGGTCGGGTCCTGTATGAAATTGAAGGCGTGTCGGAAGAGCTCGCTCGTGAAGCGTTTGAGCTTGCCGCACAGAAAATGCCCTTATCCACCACCTTTGCGAAACGGACGGTGATGTGATGAAAGCCCAGGAAATTCGTGAAAAGTCCGCAGGAGAGCTCCAGGAGCAACTCCTCGAACTCCTCCGCGAGCAGTTTAACCTGCGCATGCAGAAGGCCACTGGCCAACTGAGCCAGACTCATCTGCTCAAGCAGGTCCGCCGGGATATCGCCCGCGTTAAGACTTTGCTCAACGAGAAGGCAGGTGATTGAGATGGCCGAAGAAAACACAAAGCGTACGCTCACCGGTAAAGTGGTGAGCGATAAGATGGACAAGTCCATCGTCGTCATGATCGAGCGACGCGAGCGTCACCCGATCTACGGAAAATACGTTAAGCGCTCCACCAAGCTGCACGCCCATGATGAGGCGAACCAGGCTAAGGCAGGCGATACGGTTTCCATTCAGGAGTGCCGTCCGCTTTCCAAGAAGAAAGCCTGGACGCTGGTCGAGGTGGTTGAACACGCCAAGGGTTAATCCCAAGGCCTGTCAATCAGTGCAGTCAGATTAGGTTTGGAGAAAACCGATGATTCAGACTCAGACAATGCTGGATGTCGCCGACAACAGCGGAGCGCGCCGGGTGCAGTGCATCAAGGTGTTAGGCGGTTCACACCGTCGTTACGCTCGCGTTGGTGATATCATCAAGGTCACGGTTAAGGAAGCGATTCCGCGTGGCAAGGTCAAAAAAGGCCAGGTGCTAAAAGCGGTCGTGGTCCGGACCCGTAGTGGCGTCCGTCGTCCCGACGGTTCGCTCATCCGTTTCGATGGAAATGCGGCAGTTTTGTTGAATAACACCAACGAACAGCCCATCGGTACCCGTATTTTTGGGCCGGTGACTCGTGAACTTCGTAATGAAAAGTTCATGAAGATCATTTCCTTAGCGCCTGAAGTGCTGTAAGGAGCGAGGCGGATATGCAAAAGATCAAACGTGACGATGAAGTCATCGTCATCGCCGGGAAGGATAAAGGCAAGCGTGGCACCGTTAAGCGGGTATTAGAAAACCGCTTTTTGGTGTCCGGTGTGAACATGATTAAACGTCACACCAAGCCAAATCCCATGGCGGGTAATCAGGGCGGTATCGTCGAGCGTGAGGCTCCGATTCACGCGTCCAACGTAGCCATCTTCAATTCGGAGACCGGTAAGGCGGATCGCGTCGGCTTCCAAGTGAAGGAAGACGGTACCAAGGTACGTATCTACAAGTCGACGCAGACGCAGATCGACGCCTAACGCGAGTCGGGTAGCACAATGGCGAACTTGAAAGAACGTTATCAAAACGAGGTAGCAGCTCAACTCAAAGAAGAGTTCAGCTATGCCAACGTTATGCAGGTACCCCGGATCACGAAAGTGACTCTGAACATGGGTATCGGCGAAGCAGTCAACGATAAAAAGTTGATTGACAATGCCATCGGCGATCTAGAGAAACTCTCTGGTCAAAAACCGTTGGTGACCAAGGCACGTAAGTCCATCGCGGGCTTCAAGGTGCGCGAAGGTTGGCCAATCGGCATCAAGGTAACTCTGCGCGCTGAGCGTATGTGGGACTTCTTGGACCGTTTGGTTTACATCGCGATTCCCCGCGTGCGTGACTTCCGTGGTCTCAACCCGAAGTCTTTCGACGGTCGTGGCAACTACTCCATGGGTGTGCGTGAGCAGATCATCTTCCCGGAGATCGAGTATGATAAAATCGATCGCATCCGGGGGTTGGACGTCACTATCACTACGACCGCCAAAACCGACGAGGAAGGTCGTGCGCTACTAACCGCGCTGAACTTCCCGTTCAAGAAATAGGGGCGAGATCATGGCTAAGAAAAGTATGGTAGAGCGTGAGCTTAAGCGTACTCAGCTGGTTGCGAAGTATGCGACCAAGCGCGCTGAACTCAAGAAGATCATCTCAGACGTGAACACGTCTGAGGAAGACCGCTTCGAGGCGACGCTGAAGCTGCAGCAACTGCCGCGCGACTCAAGCCCGGTGCGTCAGCGTAACCGCTGCCGTATCACCGGTCGTCCGCACGGTTTTTACAACAAGTTCGGCCTTGGCCGTAACAAGCTGCGTGAAGCCGCCATGCGTGGCGACGTTCCTGGGTTGAAAAAATCCAGTTGGTAACGCCACGTAGAATTATCAGGAGCGCACATTAAATGAGCATGCAAGACACTCTGGCGGATATGTTTACCCGTATCCGCAATGCGCAGATGGCCACCAAGGAGACGGCTACCATGCCGTCCTCCAAGTTGAAAGTGCAAGTGGCCCGAGTGCTAAAGGAAGAAGGCTACATTGCCGACTTTGCGGTAGCGGAGGGCGCTAAGCCCGAGCTAACCGTAACTCTCAAGTACTTTGAGGGTAAGCCGGTCATTGAGCACATTCAGCGGGTTTCCAAGCCGTCCCTGCGCCGCTACATGGGCAAGGATAACTTGCCTAAGGTTGCCGATGGCCTGGGTATCGCGATTGTCACCACATCCAATGGTGTCATGACCGATCGTGCCGCGCGCCAAGCGGGTGTCGGTGGCGAAGTCATCTGCACCGTATTCTAGGAGGCTGGAATGTCCCGCATAGCGAAATATCCGGTTAAAGTGCCTGCCGGCGTTGAGATTAAAATCAATGCTGACCAGCTGACCGCCAAAGGCGGCCAGGGCACGCTATCTATGACCATCCACTCTGATGTAGTGGTCGGTCAAGAAGATGGCCAGCTGACCTTCGCCCCGAGTGAGTCTGCCAAGAGCTGGGCCATGGCCGGTACTACCCGCGCCTTAGTTCAGAACCTGGTAACGGGCGTATCCGAGGGTTTCACAAGAACTCTCGAAATTGTTGGCGTCGGTTATCGTGCCCAAGCTAAGGGCCAGACGCTCAATCTTTCACTGGGCTTCTCGCACCCGGTCGACTATGAACTGCCTAAAGGTGTCTCAGCGGAAACGCCGAAGAACACCGTTATCGTGCTGAAAAGCGCGGATAAGCAGATGCTCGGCCAGTGCGCCGCGGAAATCCGCGCCTTCCGTCCCCCTGAGCCGTATAAAGGCAAGGGTGTTCGGTACGCCGACGAGCAGGTGCGTCGCAAAGAAGCCAAGAAGAAGTAAGGCAGGGTTATGAACGCGAAGAAAGAATCTCGTCTCCGTCGTGCCCGCCGCGCTCGCGCAAAGATCCGCGAGCTGGGCGTGTATCGCCTGTGCGTCAACCGTACCCCGCGTCACATCTATGCGCAGATTATCTCGCCGGATGGTGGCAAAGTGCTGGCCAGTGCTTCTACGCTGGACAAAGTACTGCGCGAGGGTGCGACCGGCAACTCAGATGCTGCCTCTAAAGTAGGTGCTCTGATTGCTGAACGCGCTAAAGAAGCAGGCATCACCCAGGTGGCCTTCGACCGTGCTGGCTTTAAGTATCACGGCCGCGTCAAGGCGCTGGCCGACGCCGCACGTGAAGGCGGCCTGGAATTCTAAAGGGTTTTACGATGGCGAAGAACGAACAGCAAAGCGGTGATCTGCAAGAGAAGTTAGTGCAGGTCAACCGCGTCGCCAAGGTGGTCAAGGGTGGTCGTATTTTCGGCTTCACCGCACTGACCGTCGTTGGTGATGGTAAAGGTCGTGTCGGTTTCGGTCGTGGCAAGGCGCGTGAAGTGCCTGTCGCAATCCAGAAAGCGATGGATCAAGCTCGTCGCAACATGGTCAAGGTGAACCTTGCTGGCCATACGCTGCAGTACCCGGTCAAAGCCCGTCACGGTGCTTCCAAGGTGTACATGCAGCCGGCTTCCGAAGGTACCGGTATCATCGCCGGTGGCGCCATGCGCTCTGTATTAGAGCTCGCCGGTGTCCACGACGTACTGGCCAAGTGCTACGGTTCCACCAACCCGGTTAACGTGGTACGAGCGACTGTTAAAGGTCTCTCCTCCATGCAAGCACCGGAAGACGTGGCCGCCAAGCGCGGTCTGTCTGTCGAAGCGATCACGGGGTAAGGCACCATGGCAGCAACGATCAAGGTTACCCAGATCCGCAGCACCATCGGCATTATGCCCAAGCACAAGGCTACTATGAAAGGCTTGGGCCTGCGTCGCATCGGTCATACGGTTGAACTGGAAGACACCCCTGCCGTACGCGGCATGATCCACAAGGTGAACTACCTTGTGCGCGTTGAGGGAGAGTAATCCATGAAACTCAATAACCTAAGCCCGGCTCCGGGCTCCAAACACGCTGCAAAGCGCGTTGGTCGTGGCATCGGTTCCGGTCTTGGTAAGACCGGTGGCCGTGGTCACAAAGGTCAGAAATCACGTAGTGGCGGCAGTGTTAAGCCCGGTTTCGAAGGCGGTCAGATGCCTTTGCAGCGTCGTTTGCCGAAATTCGGCTTTACGTCTGCAAAATCTCTGGTCTCTGAAGAAGTACGCCTGGCTGAGCTTGCTAAAGTTGCCGGTGGCGAAGTCACCCTGGCATCTTTGAAAGAAGCCAACGTGCTAAAGGACTCTACGCTACATGCGAAGATCATCCTTTCTGGCGAACTGAAAACGGCGGTTACCGTTCGCGGAATCAAGGTCACCAAAGGTGCCCGTGACGCGATCGAAGCCGCTGGCGGCAAGGTAGAGGACTAAATGGCCAAGTCAGGAAAAATGCCGGCGATGGGCAGCGGTCTGAGTGAACTGTGGGCGCGTTTGCGCTTCGTGCTCCTCGCCATCGTGGTGTACCGTATTGGTGCCCATATTCCCGTTCCCGGTATCAATCCTGACCAGCTTGCTGCCTTGTTTAGGGAGCAACAGGGCACCATTCTGGGCATGTTTAACATGTTCTCGGGTGGCGCCCTGGAGCGCATGAGTGTTCTCGCCCTGGGTATAATGCCCTATATATCGGCGTCGATTATCATGCAGCTCATGACTGCGGTCTCCCCTCATCTTGAGCAGCTCAAGAAAGAGGGTGAGGCTGGCCGCCGCAAGATTAGCCAGTACACCCGCTACGGCACGGTGATACTGGCATTTGTCCAGGCTACCGGCATGTCCGTCGGTCTGGCTAGCCAAGGCATCGCGTACAGTGCTGACTTCAGCTTCTATTTCACCGCCGTGATTACGTTTGTATCGGGCGCGGTGTTTATGATGTGGCTAGGTGAGCAGATTACCGAGAAGGGCATCGGCAACGGTATTTCGCTGCTGATCTTCGCCGGTATTGTCGCTGGACTACCCAGTGCCGTGGGCCAAGCCTTCGAGCTTGCCCGTAATGAAGGGGCCTGGAATGTTCTGCCGCTGTTAGCGCTGTCAGTGTTAGGTATTGCGACTGTCGCCTTTGTGGTTTTCATTGAGCGCGGCCAACGCCGTCTCAAAGTTAATTACCCTCGGCGACAAGTGGGCAATAAGATGTATGCAGGGCAAAGTAGCTACCTGCCTTTGAAGGTTAACATGGCCGGTGTTATTCCGGCGATTTTTGCCTCCAGTATCCTGCTTTTCCCGGCCTCTATTGGTCAGTGGGTAGGTGCCGGCGAAGGTATGGAGTGGTTGCAGCGTGCATCTCAGGCATTAGGCCCAGGTCAACCGCTTTACATCTTGCTTTTCGCGGCGGCAGTGGTATTCTTCTGCTTCTTTTACACAGCGCTGGTCTTCAACCCCAAGGATGTGGCTGACAATCTTAAAAAGTCAGGCGCTTTCCTGCCGGGCATTCGCCCCGGCGAGCAGACCGCTCGCTATATCGACAAGGTCATGACACGTTTGACCCTGTTCGGTGCCTTGTATATCACTGCGGTTTCCTTGATGCCCCAGTTCTTGATTGTGGCGTGGAACGTGCCGTTTTTCTTCGGCGGTACCTCGTTGTTAATCGTAGTCGTGGTCATCATGGACTTCATGGCCCAGGTGCAGTCGCATCTCATGTCGCATCAGTATGACTCAGTGATGAAGAAGTCCAACCTGAAAGGCTACGGTAGCGGCGGTATCATGCGCTGAGGCGCCGTCCACCCCTATTTGGTTAGAGAGGGCGCGCCGCGAGCCGGTTTTTGGAGAAAGATCGATGAAAGTTCGAGCTTCCGTAAAGAAAATGTGCCGTAACTGCAAGATCATTCGTCGCAATGGCGCTGTCCGCGTCATCTGCAGCGAGCCACGGCACAAACAACGCCAGGGTTAATAGCCTGGGTTGTATTAAGCGGGTGCCAGCATACCCCTTGCCTTAGGGCAAATGATGGGGTATGCTGTTGCGCCTTTTGTAGATGAATAAACGAGCAAGCCGCTCAAATTTCGGAGTAAGCTGATGGCCCGTATTGCAGGCGTCAATATCCCGGACAACAAGCATGCGGCGATCTCGCTGACCTATATCTTCGGGATTGGCCGTACCCGTGCTGAGCACATCTGTGCTGCAGCGGGTATCGCGCCTACTGCCAAGATCCAGGATCTGTCTTCTGAAGAAGTCGACACCCTGCGTTCTGAAGTTGGCAAGTACACCGTAGAAGGCGACCTTCGTCGTGATGTCACGCTTAACATTAAGCGTCTCATGGACTTAGGCTGCTACCGTGGTCTGCGTCATCGTCGTAGTCTTCCGCTGCGTGGTCAGCGGACTAAGACTAACGCGCGCACCCGTAAGGGCCCGCGTAAGCCGATCCGCAAATAACACGCACGTTCTGGCGTAAAGACAGGAATAGACATCAACATGGCTAACCCGCGTAGTAACCGTAAAAAGGTTAAAAAGCAGGTAGTGGACGCGATTGCGCATATCCATGCCTCTTTTAACAACACGATCGTGACGATCACAGACCGCCAGGGCAACGCTCTTTCTTGGGCGACTGCCGGTGGTTCGGGTTTTCGTGGTTCTCGCAAGAGCACCCCGTTCGCTGCTCAAGTGGCAAGCGAACGTGCAGCAACTGCTGCAGCCGAGTATGGTGTGAAAAACGTAGATGTACTGGTTAAAGGCCCAGGTCCCGGTCGTGAATCCGCCGTGCGCGCACTGAATGCCGCCGGCTTCCGCGTGCAAAGCATCGTAGACGCGACGCCCATTCCCCATAATGGCTGCCGTCCGCCTAAGAAACGCCGCGTTTAAGGAGACAGATTCATGGCTCGTTATATTGGACCGAAGTGCAAACTGTCTCGTCGTGAAGGCACCGACCTCTTTTTGAAGAGTGGTGTTACTCCCTTCGAGAAAAAGTGTAAATCCGAGCAGATCCCGGGTGTACACGGCCAGCGTCGTCAGCGTCTTTCAGACTACGGCTTGCAGCTTCGCGAGAAGCAAAAAGTACGTCGCATGTATGGCGTACTCGAAAAACAGTTCCGTAACTACTACAAAGAAGCCGCTCGCCTGAAAGGTGCGACCGGTGAAGTATTGTTGCAGTTGCTTGAATCCCGACTGGATAATGTCGTCTACCGCATGGGCTTCGGCTCGACTCGCTCTGAAGCGCGTCAGCTGGTCAGCCACAAAGCGATTTCCGTGAACGGCCGCACCGTTAACGTTGCTTCCTATCAAGTGAAGCCGGGTGACGTTGTTTCCATTCGCGAAAAGGCGAAAAACCAAGCACGTATTCAAAGCGCGTTGTCCATTGCGGCTAACCGTGGCGATATCGCTTGGATCGAAATCGACGCCAAGAAGATGGAAGGCACTTTCAAGGCTCTGCCTGAACGCGGTGACCTGTCTGCCGACATCAACGAAAACCTGATCGTCGAGCTGTACTCCAAGTAAGCAGTTTTCTGTTTCTTGTCGATCTGGTGCCGGTTTAACCCCCGCACCAGATCTTACCGAGTACCAAGTATCCGTTTGGCAGCCTGAAAGGTGTTCATATGCAGCGTTCAGTGACAGAGTTTCTCCGTCCTCGCGACATCAAGGTCGAAGAAATCAGCGCACATCACGCCAAAATCGTGCTCGAACCGTTCGAGCGTGGCTTTGGTCACACCCTGGGGAATGCACTACGTCGCATTCTGCTTTCATCCATGCCCGGCTGTGCCGTGGTAGAGGCTGAAATCGCCGGCGTCGAGCATGAATACAGTGCGCTTGAAGGGGTGCAGGAAGATGTCATTGAAATCCTCCTGAACTTGAAAGATGTTGCGATCAAGATGCACAGCCGCGATGAGGCGGTGCTCACGCTGAACAAGCAGGGCCCAGCCGTCGTCACCGCTGGCGACATTGCGCTTGATCATAGCGTCGAAATCGTCAACCCGGACCACGTCATTGCTCATGTCAATGAAGGTGCCGAGCTGAAAATTCAGCTTAAGGTAGCGCTGGGTCGTGGCTACGAGCCGGCTGACGCACGCGGCTCTGATGAAGAGTCACGTGCCATTGGCCGCCTGCAGCTGGATGCCACCTTCAGCCCTGTCCGCCGTGTTTCCTACTCGGTTGAGGCCGCTCGTGTCGAGCAGCGCACCGACCTCGATAAGCTAATTATCGATCTGGAAACCGACGGTACCCTGGATCCGGAAGAGGCTATCCGTCGCAGTGCGACCATCCTGCAAGAGCAGCTGGCCGCCTTCGTCGACCTGGAAGCTGATAAAGAACAGGAAGTCGAAGAGGAAGAGGATCATGTCGATCCAATTCTATTGCGCCCCGTAGACGATCTTGAGTTGACCGTTCGCAGCGCGAACTGCCTAAAAGCCGAGAATATTTATTACATCGGTGATCTTATCCAGCGCACAGAAGTTGAGCTGTTGAAGACACCGAATCTTGGTAAAAAGTCTTTGAATGAAATCAAAGATGTATTGGCGGCTCGTGGCTTGTCCCTTGGCATGCGGTTGGAAAATTGGCCACCGGCAAGCCTGAAGGACGACAAAGCCTCCGCGTGAGCGTCGACTTGAGTCCCAGTTTGGTAAGGAATTACAACCATGCGTCATCGTAAGAGTGGTCGTCATCTGAATCGCACCAGCTCGCATCGTCAGGCCATGTTCAAGAACATGTCTGTCTCGCTGGTCGAACATGAAGTCATTAAGACAACCCTGCCGAAAGCCAAGGAGCTGCGTCGCGTAATCGAGCCGCTGATCACCTTGTCTAAGCAGGATAGCGTTGCAAACCGTCGTTTGGCGTTTGCCCGCACGCGCTCTAAAGAAGCCGTCGGCAAACTGTTTAACGAATTGGGTCCGCGTTATGCCGAGCGTCCGGGCGGTTACGTCCGTATTCTCAAGTGCGGTTTCCGCACCGGCGACAACGCACCTATGGCGTTCGTTGAGCTAGTTGACCGTCCGGTTGTTGAAGAAGCCGCTGCAGAAGAGTAATTCTCTGCGCCAGGCCTCTTTGGTAACGAATGAAAACCGACCCTTAGTGGTCGGTTTTTTTATGGGCACATTTATCTTCTGTTTTCTACACTTTACGGCGTCTATTCTTCGTACTAATACCCTATACTCGGCCTATTATTAAATTGAGTAAGCGCCGCGTGCCGCATGGGCAAGCCTTGTGTTGTAGCTTGAGTGTGGCATGGTAGTTAAGCAGCGGCAGGTTGGTTAAACAGCGATTACAACTAGCGCATTGATAACAAGCAAGGGGCAGGTATGCATGCGAGGATAAAAAGCGCTGCCGGGGGAGCGTCGGCGATAGGGTTTTTGAGTATGCTAATGCTGCTCATACTTGCGATGGTTACTACTGCGCATGCCGACAACCCGCGCTATGCGGGAATTGTCGTTGATCTGGATAATGGCGAAGTGCTTTACGCCGAGAATATTGACGATCAGCGTTATCCTGCGTCGCTTACCAAAATGATGACGCTCTATCTAACCTTTGAAGCGTTAGAAGAGGGTACGCTGCGCTTGGATCAACCCTTGCCAGTTTCCCATTACGCGGCCGCCAAGCCTGCTGTCAAACTGTGGCTGGCGGCGGGCAGCTCTATCCCGGTGGATACCGCTATTCGTGCACTCGCTGTTCGCTCTGCCAATGACGTTGCCGCGGTGATCGCCGAAGCTCTGGGCGGCAGCGAAGCACACTTTGCCCAAATGATGACCACAAAGGCGCGTGAGCTGGGCATGCATGCCACTACCTTTCGCAATGCCTCTGGCTTGCCGGATGACGGCCAAATCACCACCGCGCGGGATATGCTAACGCTTTCGGTACGCGTGATGCAGGACTTCCCCCAGTACTACCACTACTTCGGCCTGCAAGAGTTTACCTACCGCGGCACCCGGCATACCAGCCACAATCGATTGGTGCGTGACTACCCAGGTGCCGATGGCCTAAAAACAGGGTTCATTCGCGCCTCTGGCTTTAACGTAGCCACTACCGCAATGCGTGGTGATCGGCGGCTGGTGGGCGTCGTCATGGGCGGTTTTTCATCCCAGTCCAGGGATACCCATATGGCCAATCTGCTGGATCGTAGCTTCTTGCGTGCGTCGCTACGCGACCAGCAAAGCTGGATGGGCGACACCAGCTTCTCGCGTGAATTTATGGCCTTTGCACCTCCTGCTCAGCCGGTGGCACCACAGCAGCCAGAGCCACGCCAACCCATGCTGGCGGTGGTCGAAACGACAACGTTGTCACCATCGGCCAACTCTACCCCTTCAACGCCGGTTGTCGATCTTGAAGAGCAGCTAGCCGATATCGTCACCATTCAGCGCCCAACGCCGGCAAGTGAAGATCCACAGCCCGACCCACTTCAAGCATTCATTGAGCGTGAACGCAAGATGGCTTCTGTCAATGAAACGGGCGGCAGCTGGGGGGTGCAAGTGGGCGCTTTCAGTCGTGAAGCTCAGGCACGGCAATTGGCGCAGCAGGCGTCTCAGCGAATTGCTCAGAATTTAGGTGGACGCGTTGCCGTAGACACGGTAGAGGGCCAAAACCCGGTTTATCGCGCCCGGTTAATGGCATTGGACGAGCAGCGAGCTCGCCAAGCGTGCCGTGAGCTGCACTCCCAAGGTATGGACTGTATGGTCGTTAACGCCAGCTTATAAGGGGGTGGGCCGTCATCACCCCGCCAATGGCTAATTGGCGGGGTTTTTCTTTTTTGGCACTTTGTATTGACCAGTGAACAGGGAGATCGCGGTGACAACCTCGCTGAAAGGCATACTCTGCATGTGTTTGGGCGTTCTTTTTCTCGCCCTAGGCGACGCCGTTTCCAAGTGGTTAGGCGAAGTGCACTCGCCGCTGCAGATTATTTTCTTCCGTGCCTTGGTATCGCTACCGTTGATTGCGCTGCTTGCCCATTTTGCCGGTGGGTTACGCAAGCTGCGCACGAAACGGCCGGGCGTCCATTTGCTGCGCGGATTGATTTATACCGCCACCATGGTCTGTTTCGTATGGGGGCTAACGCTGCTACCCCTGGCGGAGGCCACGGCGATTGCCTTTGTGGCGCCCCTGTTTGTGACCCTGCTTTCGGTGCCATTGTTGGGTGAGCGCATTGATCCACCGGTGCTGATCGCCTCCTTGGTGGGGTTTGTCGGGGTGCTGATCGTGGTGCGGCCCAACGGTGATGCGTTTCAAATGGGGGCGCTGGTATTGGTGGGGGCGGCGCTATTCTATGCGCTGATGATGATTACCGCCCGGCGCTACGGCGCCCGCGAACACCTCTGGGCAATGCTGTTTTACATGACTTGTGTGCCGCTGGTGGTGACAGCGCTAACGCTGCCCTGGGTGTGGCAGTCACCGCAGCCGTGGCATTGGGTAGGCTTTTTCGCCTCGGGAATTTTGGGCGTTGCGGCCACCGCTTTTATCACCTTGGCCTTTCGGTTTACCCCTGCGGCCATCGCCGCGCCGTTTGATTATACCGCCATGCTCTGGGCGGTACTGCTGGGCTGGTGGTTCTGGGGTGAAATGCCGGATCTCTGGGTCTGGGTAGGCAGCGCCTTGATAATGGGCAGCGGGTTAGCGGTGGCCTACCACGACCGCCGCACTACCCTGAAACGCCGCCCGACTGCCTAGCAGAGCGCTTAAGCGAAATCCATCGCCAGGACACCGTGTTCCACTGTGGTGTAGCTAGGTGGCGTTACCGCCAGCCCCATAGCGAACAGCAAGGGTTGAAAATGCTCGGCCACGGGCAAAAGCCAAGATATGCTCTAGTTGGTTCATGACGTCGCAGCTGTCTGAAATACGCGTGCTGCCTGGTAGGGGTCGGGCTGGCCACAAATGGCCGATATCACCGCTACACCGTTCGCTCCTGCGCGCTGTACGCTAATTGCATGGCTGGCTTTCAGCCCACCAATGGCCACGCTGGGTAGGGGGCACGCCTTGACCAGCGCCGCTAAACCGCCAAAGCCGATGGGCTGGGCGTGATCCTGTTTGCTCTCGGTGGCAAACACGGGGCCAATCCCGACATAATCGAGTAGCTCAAGCGGAGAAACTTGCAGCTGGGCGATCGTGTTGATCGACAGGCCAATAATCGCTTGCTCACCTAGCGCCCGACGCGCTTGCTGAACGGTAGCGTCGCTCTGACCGACATGCAGGCCATCTGCCTGGCTTTCTAGTGCCACCTGCAAACGGTCATTAATGATCAGCGGGACATCGGTGCCCGCCAGAAGCGCTTTTAACCGTTTGGCTTGGGCAATCATCTGTTCATCGCTGGCATGCTTGTCACGCAACTGCACGATGGTGACACCGCCTTTTACCGCTGCCTCAACCGTTTGTTCCAGACCATGCTCTCGGCAGAGCGTGGCATCGGTGACTAAGTAGAGCGATAGATCAAGCGGCATGGATTGCCTCCAATTGGGCATAAGTAGTGAGGTCGTCAGGGGGGAGTTGATAAAGCGCATCCAGCAGTGCTACTTGAAAGCTCCCAGGCCCGTTGGCGTGGCTTCCCGCACGCTCTCCTGCGACGGCAAAGCAGGCCAGCGCGGCTACCGTCGCACCCAGTGGGGCATCGTGGTTGGCAGCCACAAACCCCGTCACTAGAGCGCTCAGCCCACAGCCAAGCGTTGTTACACGGGGCATCAAAGGGTGGCCACCGTTAATGCGGTAGTGCTGTGTGCCGTCCGTCACCCAGTCACTTTCACCGGTCATCGCGACAATACAGCCGTGTTTTTGCGCTAATGCTATCGCGGCGTCCACAGCTTGGTCGGTGGCGGCTGTGGCGTCCACGCCGCGGCCTTGACTAGCTAAACCATTGAGGGCAAGAATTTCAGACGCATTGCCACGAATCACGCTGGGTTTAGCGGCTAGCAGCTTCGCGCACAGCGTCTGGCGATAGCGCGTGGCGCCAACGGCAACGGGATCTAATACCCAGGGAATGGCATGCTGATCGGCCGTCGCTGTGGCGGTAAGCATAGCGTCAGCCCAGTGGGCAGAGATCGTGCCGATATTAATCGAAAGCCCCGCGGAGATAGCCGTGAATTCAGCCACTTCTTCAGGCGCATGCAGCATTGCGGGCGACGCGCCGGTGGCTAACAGCAGGTTGGCAGTGCTGTTCATGGCCACATAGTTGGTCATGCAGTGAACCAGCGGTGTCACTGAGCGCAGCGTCTTAAGGTAATCGCCAAGCGGGCGTAGGGTCATAGAATCCTCCCGGCAGGGAGGTGGTAAGCGTTACCACGACTCCCTACGCCGGTGTTATCCGGTTCAGGTTCAAAGGGTGCTTCTCAGCCCAACCGTAACGGAGGGCGCCCCTGTCGAGGGATTACTATCCTTGCCTGAACTCGCCCTGTAAAGCCCCGAATGCGGACGATGGCCCTCTAGCGAAACGAAATACGTGTCCCGTAGGTGAGCATTTCGTCAGGCGTTATGGCTTTCCCCTCTACCCCGATCATCTCGTCGCCGCACTGGTCAGCGAAGGTCAGTACGCCGTGGGTCAAGCCCAGTTGGCCAAGGGTATCGCGGATTTCGCCCGTGCCCAGAAAAGTACTAACGTGGCCCTTGTTATCGCTCAGCTCAGACACACCGTTAGCATGATGAAAACGCACTTTGTAGATTCCATCCATCGACTCGACTTCAACAATCGGCGAAAAACCGTTGTGAAGCGCATTGGAAAGCTGTTTCAGCGTCAGGTGGTCACCCAGCGTCATATCGATCGCACTCATGGAAAACTCCTGGTGAACGCCTCAAAGGTGAGGCATCACTCATGTTGCGGGAACTGCTTTTTGTAGAGTTTATGAATAATAAGTGTAGGGTTTCTGTTTAGTATTGCCAGTGCGCTTATCGATACCTCGATACGACACTGCCTATGTGCTTGTAAGGGCTGTTATTATGGCCATAAAGCCCCCATGGTAAGCGGTACGTGAAGCTCAATGGATTCAATGATCAACATCAGCGATAGGAGAGCAAAATGAGTTTTCAAGGCGAGCAGCATCCCGGCGTCGTGGCTACGCCGCCCCAAACTCAAGGGTTTCGTTTAAACCACACCATGCTGCGGGTGAAAGACCCTGAGCAGGCATTGGCGTTCTACTCAAAAGTGTTTGGTATGCAGGTGATGCGGCGGCTGGATTTCGAAGAGATGCAGTTCTCGCTCTACTTCCTGGCCAACCTGGAACCCAGCGACAGCGTTCCGGACGATGCGCAAGCGCGTACCGCCTGGACGTTTAGCCAGAAAGGGCTGTTGGAGCTGACCCACAACTGGGGGACTGAAGACCAGGAAGATTTCGCCTATCACGATGGCAATGCCGAACCCCAGGGCTTTGGGCATATCTGCTTCAACGTACCGGATTTGGCAGCGGCCCAGGCGTGGTTCGACGAGCATGACGTCACCTTCGTCAAACGCTCCGATCAGGGCAAAATGAAAGATGTTATCTTCGTTAAAGACCCGGACGGCTACTGGATCGAAGTGATTCAGGCAGACCTGATGGTGGGGAAGAGCGACTCTTGAGGCACGCCAATGGCTGAACTACTGTTCCGGCTGCGCCATGTGACCGACGAAGAGGCCATGGAGGTGCGTGACCTGCTCGCTGCCCATGGCTTTGATACCTATGAAACCCAGGCGGGCTTTTTCCGCCTGGGCGTTGACGCGATTTGGCTGCGCAATCCGCATCAGCACGACGCTGCCATCGCGGCGTTAGAGGCCTACCAGGCGGAGCGCCTTGAGCGTGCCCAACGCGAGCACCAGGCGGCGGTTGAACGGGGTGATGCGGAGACGCTGTGGCGTCGCTTGGCCGCTCACCCAGTGCAGGTCGTGTTAGTGCTGCTAGCAGTGGGGCTTATTGCCGCCCTTACGCTGCTGCCGTTCCTGGGTATGTCGCGAAGCTAAGCGGCTGGCAGATGGCCGCGTTTGAGGTACATCATGACGCCATCATCACCGGCGGTAAGTGCCGGAGCAGAACCGCTGGGGTAGCGGCACCAGGTGCCTGCCGTGTAACTCTGCTCGCTATCACTCAGCGTGCCTTCCAGAATCAAAAACTCCAGCCCGCCCAGCAGCGTGGGATAGGTAATGGAGGTGCCCGCCGACCAGCGCTCCAGGCTGGTGCGCTCCTGCTTGTAGGTGTGCAGCATTTTATAGGCAATGCCTGGGCGTCGATCGGGCTGCCAGGGCAGCCGATGCGCTGGCACTGCCAACTGTAGCGTGTCGTTGGGGGCAAACTGGTGCAGTTTGACAAATATCAGCGCGCCTTCCTCGCCAATCTGCGGGGTATGGCCGGTGCCAATGGGGTTTCTTAGGTAGCTGCCCGCCGCGTAGCGCCCATGCTCATCGGCGAACACGCCTTCCAATACCAGAATTTCTTCGCCGCCGCCGTGGGTATGCCGCTCAAACTTTGTATTGGGGGCGTAGCGCACAAGGCTGGTAGCGCGAGCAACTTCATCACCAATCCGGTCAAACATCATGCGCTCTACCCCCGCGCTGGGGGAATCGACCCACTGATACTCTTCCGGGGTAACACAGGCAAAGTGGCTAAAATCGGCGTTTAGACGCATGGGAAAGGGCTCTTCGCAGTGAAGGTAAGTGACGGGGGAGGGTGCTAGTCTCCTTATCGACAGCAAAAAATGCAACTTTCGGTTGTTTGAGCTACGTTATATCGCCATAAAAAACACCCCAACCATTGGACGAATATCCAACGATTGAGGTGCAGTTCACGAAGGTGGCATCAAGTTGTTTGGCTGCTTACTTAGGGCGCTTCAGTCAGCTTGGTAAGAATATGGTGTGCCGCTTCAATGCGCGCCTGATTGGGGTAGTTGCGGTTAGCCAGCAGCACAATGCCGATTTGCTCGCTGGGTACAAAAGCCACATAGCCGCCAAAGCCGTTGGTAGCGCCGGTTTTGTTATAGAGCGCTTCCTGCCTGGGGGCTAGCGGTGGGGTTAAGCGGTTGGCAGGGTTGGGCTGCAAAATCATCTCAAGCGAGTTGCCTGCCAGTAACTGATCGAGCGCCACCGGGTAGGCATAGCTTTCCCACCCCAGTCCTTGGGTCATATTGCCGACCTCAAAGTACCCCGTGCGCGTAGCGGCCAAGGCTTGGCTTAGTGGTTCATTAAGCTCAGCACCACTCATATTGGCTTCCACCAGCGTTAGTACATCTGCGGCAGTCGATTTCAAGCCGTAGGCCTGGGCATCCAGCATGCCTGGGTTCACCCGAATAGGCTCATCCTGTTTAGAATAACCGTAGGCATAGTGTGCCTGCTGCGCTTCAGGCACCTGAAAGTAGCTATGCTCAAGCCCTAGCGGGGCAAACAGCGCCTCCTCCATCAGCACCTCGAAGGGCTGGTCAAGGCTTTGTGCGGCGAGGTAACCGAACAAGCCCAGGCTCGGGTTGGAGTAGAGCCGATGGCTGCCAGGGGCGGATTCAGGCTGCCACTGGCGGTAGTAGTCGATCATCGTCTCTTCGCTTTGGACCGACTCAGGGAACTGCAGCGGCAGCTCGCCCGCGGTGTAGGTACCCAGTTCCATCAACGTGATCTCATCGAAGGTGCTGCCTTCAAGTTCCGGCAGGTAACGGCTGGCCGGGTCGGAAAGCGAGAGGGCGCCACTAGCCTGGGCATAGCCAGCGAGTGCAGCCGTGAAAATCTTGCTGACAGAGCCGAGTTCGAAGAGCGTCTCATCGGTGACCGGAATTCCCGCTTCTTGATTGGCGAGGCCATAATTAAAGTAGTGCTGCTGGCCGTTAATGCTCAGCGCAATCGCCATGCCTGGAATACGATGCTCAGCCATCAAAGGCGCGATAGTATCGTTCACCAGGGCCTCAATATCGGCGCTTTCAGGCGTGCCGGAGGCCCATGCAGAGCCGTTGAGTAGAAGCGAACCTGTCATGATAAGGCCGCAGTTTGCTGCTAACATCTTACGCATACCAAAATCCTGTTGTGATGAATGCCAAGAGAAGGTGAGGAGTTATTACCAGTCGCAAAGCGCGTGACAGTGGCTAACTTACGGCGCACTGCGGCAATTCACAAACAGCGATATTTTGCATAAGCCATTAGAAAAATTTGGGGGTTAAGGTGGTGCGTCCCTACCTGCCATTGAAGGCGCTGCGCGCTTTTGAGGCGTCGGCCAGGCATTTAAGCTTTACCCGCGCGGCAGAAGAGCTTTACGTGACCCAGGCGGCGGTGAGCCACCAGGTTAAGCTGCTCGAAACGCTGTTGAAGGTACCCCTGTTCAAGCGTTTGCCGAGAGGGCTAATGCTTACTCAGGAGGGCGAGCTGCTGCTGCCGGTATTGAAGAGTTCATTCGACCAGATAGCCCACACGCTGGAGCGGGTGGGCGAGAGCAGCTATCGGGAGGTATTAAACGTCGGCGTGGTGGGGACTTTTGCTGTCGGCTGGTTACTGCCGAGACTGGGAGATTTTCAGCGCCAGTACCCTTACGTCGATTTACGGCTCTCCACCCATAACAACCGCGCGGATATTGCCGGCGAAGGGCTGGATTTTGCGATCCGCTTTGGCACAGGGGCTTGGCATGGCACCGCGGCGCAGCCGCTACTACCGGCGTCCCTCTCGGTAATGTGCATACCCGATATCGCCGCGCGGCTGAACACCCCAGCCGATGTGCTGGGGGAAACCTGGCTGCGCTCTTATCGCGCCGATGAGTGGACAGAGTGGCTATTGGCGGCAGGGCTACCACGCAGCTTTCCGATGACCAACAGCATTGTGTTTGACTCTTCCATCGCCATGGTGGAAGCAGCCCTACAAGGGGCAGGCGTGGCGCTGGCGCCACCGCTGATGTTTCCCCGCCAACTAAACAGCGGCGCACTGGTACAGCCTTTCGACACCGCTGTCAGTCTGGGCGGTTACTGGCTGACTCGCCTGCAGACACGCCCTGAAACCCACGCTATGGCGTCCTTCCGGGAGTGGCTGCTCACGGCCATTAATGCCTGAGCAGCACTATTGAGGTTATCTGCTTAGTGGCTGTGATCATGATCGTCATTGCCGTTATGACCCGGCTGGGCTAGCGCATCGTGCAGCACCTGCGCATTGTGGCGCATCATACCCAGGTAAGTGCTCGCTTCACCCTCTGCTGCCAGCGCATCGGCGTAAAGCGTGCCCGCAATCGGCAGACCGGTCTCTTCGGCGAGCTGGGTGATGATCGACTGGTTGGTCATGTTCTCGTGGAACAGCGCCTTCACGTTCTCCTGTTCAATCACATCCACTAGTGCCGCCATGCTGGCGCCACTGGGGTCGGCTTCCGTGGAAAGCCCTACTGGAGAGAGGAAGGTCACCCCGTAGGCGCTTGAGAAGTAGCCAAAGGAGTCGTGGCCGGTAATCACGCTGGTGGAGGCCGGGATCTCGTCAATCAGCGCACGAATTTCGTCGTCTACCTCGGCCATTTCCTGTAAATACTGCTCCGCATTGGCGCGGTACGCATCGGCGTTATCGGCGTCGGCGGCGATTAAGCCATCGCGGATATTGGCGATATATACCTCGGCTTGGTACATATCCTGCCAGGCGTGAGGGTCTTGATTGCCATGGTCGTGCCCCGCGTGCTCATCGGCATGCTCTTCATGGTCATGGTCGTCGTGCCCATGGTCGTGCTCGTCATGATCATCATGGCCGTGCTCTTCATGTGCAGCGAAAGAGAGCGGTTCAATACCATCGGTCGCGGTGACCATCGGCCCGCTGTAGTCGCTGGCGCTAATCAGGCGCTCCATCCAGCCCTCAAACAGCAGGCCGTTGAAGACCACTAAATCGGCATTGGCCAGGGAGCGTGCATCGCCGGGGCTGGGGGAGTAAACGTGGGCATCGCCATCGGCAGCCACCAGCGGGGTCACCTCGACATGCTCGCCGCCTACGTTTTCCACCATATCCGCCAGGATAGAGAAACTGGTCACCACCTGAATGCGCTCGTTAGCGATAGCGGCAGGCAGCGTCAGCATCGCGGAAACACCGACTAACCAGCGTGATGGCCGAGATGATAAATAGGCAAGCGACATACAACACTCCTTACAAAAAGCATGAAGACTGACGATTAAGACCCTTGCTCCACTGCCAGCGGCGTGGTTTTACGCCGTAGCTTGGCTGCCAAGCTGTGGTAGCGACCAAACAGGGCCGAAAAGAGATAACCGAACCCCGCCAGCAGAATAATGCTTGGGCCTGAAGGGATATCCAGATGAAAAGAGAGCAGCAGGCCACCGGTGCTCGCTACCATGGCCAGTACAATCGCGATGCCGATCAAGCCCTCCAGGCGTTTGCTCCAAAAGCGCGCCGAGGTAGCGGGCAGCATCATCAGTCCCACCGCCATTAGCGTACCCAGGGTTTGAAAACCGGCGGTTAGGTTCAGCACCAGCAGGCCCAAAAACACGCTGTGTACCCAGCCGCTGCGGCGGCTTTGGCCACGTAAAAACAGCGGATCCAAGCACTCCACTACCAGGGCGCGAAATACCACCGCCAGGGTCAGCACAATCAGCGTACTGATACCCGTGATTAGCAGTAGCGCGGTGGAGTTGATCGCCAGAATCGAGCCAAACAGCACATGGGTAAGGTCGACACTGCTGCCGCCCAGTGAAATCAGCATCACGCCTGCGGCTAGCGAGATAATAAAAAAGCTCGCCATGGCGGCATCTTCGCGCTGGCCGCCCATTTTTGAGACCGCCCCCGCCAGCAGCGCAACCATTAACCCAAACAGCACCCCGCCAATGCTCATAATCGGCAGCGAAAATCCCGCCAGCAAGAACCCCAGCGCGACGCCGGGCAAAATCGCATGGGCCATGGCATCGCCAATCAGGCTCATGCCGCGCAGCACCAAAAACACCCCCAGCGGGGGCGCGGCCAACGAAAGCGCCAAACCACCCACCACCGCGCGGCGCATAAAACCGTAATCAAACGGGCTGACAAACCACGCATTAAGCAGATCCAGCATGGCGTCCTCCCATGGTAAACGGCACTACCTGAGCGGGTGCGTGTTGATGCGTCAGCGCATTGGGTGCCACCCAACGGCCATGGCCGCCGTTTAGCATCAGCACTTCATCGGCCAGGCGGCGCAGGTGATCCATATCGTGCAGCACGACAATGATCGTCGCACCGTCGTCCGCCATCTGGCGCAGGATGCGGATCAAAATATCCACGGTTTCGCTATCCACGTTGGAAAACGGCTCATCGAGCAGCAGTAGCTCGGCTTCCTGCATTAGCGTACGGCCAATCAGTGCACGCTGGCGCTGGCCACCGGAAAGTTCGCCCAGCGGGCGGTGGGCCAAGTGCGAAATACCCAGTCGCGCCATAATCTCGCGGCCTTTACGGTAGTGCCCCGCACAGTAGCCGGTTAACGCGCCGTGGCTGGGCCAACTGCCGGTCATGACTAACTCTTCCACGCTCATCGGGAAGGTGAGATCCAGCGCCAACTGCTGTGGCAACCAAGCCCGGCGCTCTTTCGCGACGGTGCAGACCACTTCGCCGCTAATAGGCCGAAGTTCGCCCATAATGGCCTGAATCAACGTGCTTTTACCGGCGCCGTTAGCGCCAATCAGCGCGGTAATCGCGCCCGGCTTAAAGTTGCCTTCGATATGTTCCAGCACCGTGCGGCGCGCCTGGGCCAAGTGCAGGTTGTGCAGCTGTAAGCGTGATAAAGAGCGCTGACTCATCCTAACCACCCGCTAGCCCAAACCACCAAGCCCCACAGCGCCAATAGCGGCACGGCAACAAACAGCAGCCGTTTAACAGCCGATAACGACATCAAGGAGAAGTGACAGGGACCTTCCTTGTTATGGCGGTGCGTATGCTCACTCATTAAGCGGCCTCGTATAATTTCAAATAGGTTATAACATAACGTTTGGCAAAACCAAAAAATTGCTGAGTATTTTACTCGTTCACGCCGCGCTAGCAACGATAAAGCGCTAGCGGAAACGTCGCCAGCGCTTTAAGGGAATAACCGTAGGGTGTATCAATAGCGCCAGGTAGCGCCTAGCTGCTGCGGCGCTACATGCAGCGCGTACTCACCGGGAATAGTGATCGGCCCCAGCGAGAGATTGGCGGGTTGGAAGCGATTAATTGCAGAAGACGCCTGATTCGGCTGTGTCCAAATTTGCAGCTCATTGACCAGCATGCCGGTAGCAAAGTTGATAGCACCATCACTTTCCCGGCCATCGGTGGCAATCACTGCACCCGCCACGCCATTCACCACGAGCGAACTTACCCGGGCACCCCAGCCGCGCCGCTCACGCTCTGCCTGGGCGAGCTGCAAGCCTAGCGCCTGTACGCCACTTAGTTCACCACTGGCTTTCAAACGCTCATATTCGGCCAGTGCCGCGGGGTGCGGCTGGCGGTCGGTTAACATGCCGCCCAAGGCCAGCACTGATTTCACCGCGCCCACCCGGGCATCAAAGCGATCATCCGGGTCGCTCGCCTCGCTGGATTGGTAAGCGTTTACCGCCAGACTGGTGGCGTAAATACCCGTCCAACCCCACTGCCAAATATTGGCTTGGCGTGCGCCGTCCTCAAACACGTCATCGTACTCACTCCACTGCCCCTCGGTTTGAGCTTGGGCGTGTGAAGAGACAGGCAGGGCGATCACCAAGGTGGTAACCAACGCGGCAAAAAGACGAAAAGCATGCATTGTGAAGTGCCTATATAAGGGGGAGCAGTAGCGCTAAGCGTAGCAGCAAATCAAATGGTACGAGGGTGGATTCAGGGGTGGCGAAGTATGACTAAGGTCAATGGTGTTGCGGGGTGAAGGATGGTTAGATGGGGTGTAAATAACAGGGACGGGAGGAAGCGGTGACTTACTATCGCTTTTGGGGTAAAGCGCAAGCCAAGAGGAGCACCGTAGAGTGTCATCTATTGCCGTATCACAACCTCAATGTTGCAGCCGTGGGCTGGTTACTACTTCGCCCGATAGGCCGCTGACCAAGCCCGATCCGCGCGCGCGGATGAACCGCTTAAAGTGGCGTCAAAAAGGCCTCACTTAGACAGTCGTAGTTAGATTTAAGATATGTGCCCGTGGCACCGCTGCGGGTGCGCCTGAGGCTTACCACGCGCTATCCGGAATATGCATGACTAGTAACAAGTGATCATGCGTGTATTGCCGAATAGCTGTTCAAATCCTCCCTAAAAAGCCACCGCGGGTGGCTTTCGCTGAATTTCGATCAATGCTAGGGCTTTACTCTTCTTGCGGCGGTGTTTCTAGCGCGCGTTTGTCGTCGGGTACTCGGACGATGTGGCCGACTTCCAGCTTGTTGTGGCTTTGGTGGCGGCCGCCGTTGGTGTCGATGATGGCGGCGACTTCGCCGATGCTGACGGCGTCATCTTCTCGGTAGGCTTCTACTTTGACACGCACCATGGCGCCTTGGTAGCGGGCGGAAATGATGTCGCCCGGGTCGGGTTGGCTGCTTTGATCCGGGTATTTTTTAAAGTACTGCATAACACTGGCGTTGCCGGGTTCGTCCCATTCGATATGCTGATGCATCGCTGTCTTCCTTGTCTTGTTGAGTGGCGTGATGAGTGTTGTTTCAGTGTAGTGCCTTCAACGGGGTTATGTATGCTGTTCATCCTCCGCCCTGTTGGTCTCCACCACGGGGCTGTTTTCTTGCCCCACGTATTGAAAGAGAAAGTTTAGCGCTGCCGGTAAGCTGGCGCGCCATACGTGCCATGTATGCCCACCGGGGTAGAGGTCGAGGCGCACATCGTTGGGCTGGATGCGCTCCATGGCTTGGCGCAGTATGCGGGCGTGAAATTCAGCATCATAAACGTCGCTACGCCCGGCGCTGATATACAGCGGTACGGGGGAAAGGTCGCCCTCTTCTTCGGTACCGCGGGGGGTTACCTGAAGGCGATACTCTTCCAGGTGCTCGGTGTAGTTGAGGGACTCCCACAGCTCGCGATCAAATTGCCCCTGTTCATTGCGAAACGATGGGTGGCGCCAGGCAGAGGAGTTGCGTGGTGGCAGGGGGACGTAGCTTGCGGGGCTTAACGCGGCTACCGCGGCAAACAGCTCCGGCCGTTCTAGGGCAAAATTGAGCGCGCCGTAGCCACCGGCGCTTAGGCCTGCCACGCCACGCAGGTGGCGCTCTTGGCCCACTCGGTAGGTTGCTTCCACATGGGGCATTAGGTCGTTAAAAAAAGCGCTGCGGGCGGGTTCGTTGTGGCCATCCACCCACCAACTGCGGCTGCCGGGCATGATGAATACGGCCGGAGGAATATGCCCGGCGGCGATTAACCTATCCGCCACCTGCTGCAAATTGCCGCGAGAAACCCAGTCGCGGTCGGTGCCAAAAGAGCCGTGCAGCATATAAACGACCGGATAAGCGCCTGTCGCTTGGTCGTCATAATGATCGGGTAAATAGACACTGTAGGGGTAGTCGTACCCTAGCGTGGGCGAGAAAAACTGATGGTGCTCGACCTCGCTGGCGAGTGAGTGGCCACTGAACGTCAGCCAGCCAATAAACGCGGTGAGTAGGGAGTGAAATCGGTACGAGAATACTGGTGGCTTGGGGATGAACACGTTTCCTCCGGGAATTAAAACTGTTCAATGGGGTCGGACAGCGCGAAGGCTTTTATTGTTCATCATAGCCATATAAGACAGCCAGTTAGCATAATCATTCATCATCGCCATTCAAAATGCCAGGGTAGGAGTAGGTCGCGGCGGGAGGCCCAATGCGAAAAATTGAAGAGATCTATTGGTTGCGTGCTTACGGCTGTATAGCCGTTTTTTTGTTTCACTTACTAGATCATGTCAATCAGCGCCTCGATAACGTTGCCACCGATTTGATGCGCATACCGCTGGTGTTGGGTACCCCGATTTTCCTGTTTATTGCGGTCTTTGTGTTTGCCGTTCGCTACGATAAATCCGTGCCGGAAGGGTTCCTTGCCCAGCGGGTGAAATATGTAATGGTGCCCTATTTTGTGTATGGCTTTATTTATTCGACGGCTGAATGGCTAAGCCAACAGCCATCGGATGAGTCGGTGGGGTTTGTGGCCAATGCCATCGAGTATTATGTGTACGCGGGCTGGCATGGCTATTTTTTGATTATTGCGATGCAGTTTTATGTGGCTTATTGGCTGTTTACCCGTTGGCAGCTGTGGCGTTTGAACCCGGTGCCGTGGCTGTGGGGCGCTTGTGGGATCAGCATGGCGTATTGGGGGTTGGCTTACTGGTTTGACGTTGACTTGCCCGGCTACCTGCTGTGGATTGCTCCACTGGGTTGGATCTATGTGTTTTTTCTTGCCCTGGTGCTGGTGCGCTACTACCCGCTAGCCCCTGAGAGCGTGATGCTGACGCGGCCTGCCTGGATGCAGCAAATGGCCCGCCCAGCCTTGTTGGTGCTAATGGTGGCGCTGATTATTGCCGCGACCTTTGCTGGCTGGCTGGCCTTCTCTTCCAAAGAGGTGTGGGTCATTCCTTTCTTCGTGCTGTTCACACTTTGCGCCATGCGCTACTTGGCCGGGCGTCCTGCGCCTTTGTGGGTGCGCTACATTAATGCGTATTCGTTTGGCATTTACTTGGCTCACCCCATGTTCTTTGTGCTCGCTGATCTGGCTGTCGAGCCGTTGTCGTTGCCCATTGGGGGGTATGCGCTGGTGCTTATGGCGGTTGGTGTGGTGGGGTCAGTGGGGCTTAATAAGCTCGCCAATACCACGACACTGGGCGCCATGCTGTTCGGCAAGCGTTTAAAGGTAAGTTAGTCAGAGAGTGGCGGTGGATGGTATTTGTGGATGATATCGGTAGATAGCGGCAGAAAACGCATCACGGGTGTGAAGTGAAAGCCGTAGCTGGTGCGTTAGGTCGAAAGGGGTCGTCAGGCTCTTCCGTTAGTCTAAGCAGGTTTCCGTTGTAGGTTTTTAAACGCGTAGGGCAGGCGTGTAAACGCTGCAGAAAATCGTCGATCGCGCTGTTATCGTCCAGCTCAGGGTCAAACCCACCCAAGCGTTCTAGCCAAGCTCGCCTAACGGCAATGTAGGGCGGTAAAAGTAATGCACTGGCCAATAAGCGCCGCAGGATGCGTTCCGACAGCGATGGCCGGTTGAGGCCAATAATCAAGGCGTCCAGGGTGTAAGTGTTGAGCTGTGAATAGAGTGCACCCCATAGCTCCGCAGGCAGTGGTTTTTTCTGCAGCGCAATAATGAGCCACTCTGCCTGGCTGGTAAACGCGGCTTTATTCAAGCGAGCCCCCAGCGGTCGTGATGGCGTAATCAGTGAATGAGCATGGTAGCGCTGTTCAATAGCACTCAGGCGTTCTTGCGCTTGAGTGGCTGTCACCAAAATAGGCAGCAAGTGGTCGGCAACACCGGATTCACGTATGGATTTTAAGTGGCGTGGCAACATTTCACCCGTCACCATGGCATCAACGATAAAGCAGACCGATCCCATTTGCCGACTCCAATTGTGATCAAACCTATCAATTTGTAATTTATTGTAGTATCTGGTTTATTTGCGTAGCAAGTAAAAAATTTGCGAGCTAAAAAACAGCGCTACGTATGGTTCGTGCACCTCAATGGCGCGCAAGACGTTATTTTTGTTCTATTTTGGTGCATGAGAGGCTTTTTAGACGGTTCAGAACAGCCTGCTACGCCATTATGCGTCATCAAGAGGCATTAAAATCCACTTTTTAATGCTTTTAAAACAAATAGTTGTTGTTTTTTTATGCCATATTGGTGCAGTGTTGGCATGCTCTCTGCATTGTATTTGCAAGCGGCTAGCGGGCCGTAGGCATAAGCCCTGCGGCGTGCTAAAACGATAGCCGGTCTGAAATGCTCGCTAAGCGATTTGTTAATCAATGTCAGGCAAACGTTGAGCGAACAAGAATGACAAACGTGCGGTTTAGCACGTATTTTGTCGAACAACACTTTTATCGGTAGCTTACTGTCGTTAGCTTTAAGCCACGCTCATACCGGAGGACACTATGTCAGCCAAGACTCTCGCGCTAATTGAAGAACACGATGTTAAATGGGTAGATCTGCGTTTCACCGACACTCGCGGTAAAGAACAGCACGTGACCGTGCCTGCGCGCGATGTGAACGAAGAATTCTTCGAGAATGGTCAAATGTTCGATGGCTCTTCTATTGAAGGTTGGAAGGGCATTAACGAATCCGACATGATTCTGCGCCCGGAAGATGGTACGGGTTACCTCGACCCCTTCACCGAAGATGCGACGCTGGTGCTGCGCTGTGACATCATCGAGCCGGCCACCATGCAGGGCTATGATCGTGACCCGCGCTCTATCGCTAAGCGTGCAGAAGCTTACCTGCAGTCTACTGGCCTGGGCGACACCGCGTTCTTCGGTCCTGAGCCTGAATTCTTTATCTTTGACGAAGTGCATTGGAAGTCTGATATCCAGGGCTCCATGTACAAAATCACTTCCGAAGAAGGCGCTTGGGCAACCGATAGCCAAGTAGAAGGCGGCAACCTAGGCCACCGCCCGCGCGTTAAAGGCGGCTACTTCCCGGTTCCCCCGGTCGATAGCTTCCACGATATTCGTGGCGCAATGTGTAATACCCTGGAAGCGATTGGTCAGACCGTCGAGGTGCACCACCACGAGGTTTCCAACGCAGGTCAGAACGAAATCGGCGTTAAATTCAACACGCTGGTGAAGAAAGCTGACGAAGTTCAGGAAATGAAGTACGTGATCCACAACGTGGCCCACGCGTATGGCAAAACCGCCACCTTTATGCCGAAGCCGCTGGTCGGTGATAACGGTTCGGGTATGCACGTTCACCAGTCTTTCTGGAAAGATGGTAACAACCAGTTCGCCGGTGACGAGTACGCTGGCCTGTCTGAAATGGCGCTTTTCTACATCGGCGGCATCATCAAGCACGCCCGTGCCCTGAACGCCTTTACTAACGCTTCTACCAACTCGTACAAGCGCCTGGTACCTGGCTTTGAAGCACCGGTCATGCTGGCCTACAGTGCCCGCAACCGTTCGGCGTCAATTCGTATTCCTTACACCGCCAGCCCGAAAGGCAAGCGTGTTGAAGCGCGCTTCCCTGATCCGACTGCCAACCCTTACTTGGCGTTTTCTGCCATGTTGATGGCGGGTATCGACGGTATCAAAAACAAGATTCACCCTGGCGATGCCATGGACAAAAACCTGTACGACCTGCCGCCAGAAGAAGGCAAGTCAGTACCGACTGTGGCGCACAGCCTGGATCAAGCACTGGAAGCCCTCGACGCTGACCGTGCGTTCTTGACCGAAGGTGGCGTGTTCACCGACGAAATGATCGACGCCTACATCGAACTCAAGATGGAAGAAGTGGAGCGTATTCGTATGACCACTCACCCCATCGAGTTTGATATGTACTATAGCTGTTAAGTACAGCTGCTAATCAGCGTTACTCGCTCCTGGCTGTTACTCTCAGCCAGGCGGTGGTAACAATGATTGCTAATAGAACCCCGCTACGGCGGGGTTTTTTATTGCTGGGAGGCTGAGAAGCATGCAAGGGGAGCGATGAGCAAGATCAATACAGTAGCGATGAGCAGTGTGCTGGTAGCTCTCTCAGGCGTGAGGGCAGTGGGTGGCACGACATTCGGGCAGGCGGTTTACTGGGTGCCCGATCAGCACGGCAACGTTACCTTTACCGATAACCCAGGCCAACCCTTTCCTACGACCACTTTTCGATCGCTCTGCCCCAGCAAGGCGCACAGGTGGAAGAGGGGATGACCGCGGTGGAGTTGGTTATTGCGCCACCGTTGCGCGACGGTCATCAGGTGTGGCTGTTGGTGAATGGCGAGATTAGTCAGACAGCGCTGTACAGCGATGTCTTCTGGTTAACGGGCCTAACCACGGGGTGATACGAGATCCAGGCAGAGCTGCTGGATAGCAGCCAGCGTTTACAGCACCGCACGGCAGCGGTGACGATTACTTACGGTTCCTTAATAGCGCCTTAATAAACGCGATCAAAAAAACAGCCCTAAGTATTCCCTACCAAAATCTGGGTGCACTAAGATGGTGCGTTAACAGGGGCGTTTGGCACGGCAAGTGCGCTAAAACGACTCGTACTCTTTCGCTGCGATGCCCGCAAGCCGTGCAAATGGACATAAATGCATAGTTGGCGCGCTTTTTGCAGCTCCCTCATTGATCATCCACCTGTAGGTCTGTATCGGCGATGGAAGACGCGATTTTTCAGGACACCACCATGCATCAGCGTTTGCTTGAGCATCTCACCACAGCGGTATTGCTGCTAGACGGCGAACTGCGTGTGCGCTGGATGAACCCTGCCGCTGAAGCGTTGTTAGCGGTCAGCCTTAGCCGTGTTCACGGGATCAGCCTGGATACGCTACTTGGCGGGGATGAAAGCATAGACGAAGTATTGGCCAAGGCGCGGGATGCGTTTCACCCCTATACCCAACGTGAAGCGCGCATTACTCCGCTGAATAGCGAGCCGCTCACCGTTGACTACACGGTGACGCCGTTATCCGACGATGAGCTGCTGCTGGAAGTAGAGCCGCGGGATCGGCTGATGCAGATCTCCCGGGAAGAGGCGCTAACCACACGCCAGGAGACCATCAAGGTGCTTGCCCGCGGGCTCGCCCATGAAGTCAAAAACCCGCTGGGTGGCATTCGCGGGGCAGCACAGCTACTAGAGCGTGATCTAGACGACCCGGCGCTGCGCGAATATACCCATATCATTGTTGAAGAGGTGGATCGGCTGCGCGATCTGGTCGACTCCATGCTCGGCCCTAACCGGATTCTTAAACACGAGCCGGTCAACATCCATAAAGTGCTGGAGCGAGTGCGGGCACTGCTGATTGCCGAACACCCTAGTGTGACGATCAGCCGTGATTACGACCCCAGCTTGCCCGACCTTTCTGGCGATGAATCGCAAATGATTCAGGCGGTGCTCAATGTGGCGCGCAATGCGGTGCAGGCTATGAGCGATGCGCAAACGCCGGAGCCTACCTTAATACTACGCACCCGTGCCCGTCGCCAGTTTACGCTTGGTGCCGAACGTCACCGGCTGGTCAGTGAAGTCGCCGTGATCGATAACGGCCCCGGCATTCCCGATACGCTGCAGGAGACGCTGTTTTATCCCATGGTGTCGGGACGCGCGGAAGGCAGCGGCCTTGGGCTCTCTATCGCCCAGTCGATTTTGCACCAGCATCAAGGATTGATTGAATGCGACTCACGCCCTGGACACACCGAATTTCGTTTACTGATTCCCATGGTTATTAATTTCACCGGAGAAGCGTCATGACTGAGGCTGCACGTAATGATGTTGCGCGGGTGGTCATTGTCGATGATGACCGCGCTATCCGCTGGGTTTTGGAGCGCGCCTTGGCGCAACCCGACCTTGACGTTGAGTGTATCGAGCGCGCCGACGTTGCCCTGACACGCTTGTTGGAAAATCCACCCGACGTGCTGGTTACCGATATTCGTATGCCGGGTATCGACGGGCTGGATCTAATGTCCCGGGTACGCGAGGCGCATCCTGACCTGCCGGTGATCGTGATGACCGCGCACTCCGACCTGGACAGCGCCGTGGCATCGTATCAGGGCGGGGCATTTGAATACCTGCCCAAGCCGTTCGATGTTGACGAGGCCCTGGCGCTGGTGCGCCGCGCCGTGGCCCACGCCCGTGAACGCCAGCGTCCGGTGACCGTGCCGGAAGGCTTGAACGCCGAAATTATCGGCGAAGCCCCCGCCATGCAGGAAGTGTTCCGCGCCATTGGTCGCCTCTCTCACTCCCACATTACGGTGTTGATTAATGGGGAGTCGGGAACCGGCAAAGAGCGCGTTGCCCAGGCACTCCATCAGCATAGCCCTCGTGCGGGCAAGCCGTTTATCGCCCTCAATATGGCGGCGATTCCCCGTGATTTGATTGAGTCTGAACTGTTTGGTCACGAGAAGGGTGCTTTTACCGGGGCGACCCAGCAGCGCCAGGGGCGGTTTGAGCAAGCCAACGGCGGTACGCTATTTTTAGACGAAATAGGCGATATGCCCGCTGAAACCCAAACGCGGCTACTGCGCGTGCTGGCCGATGGGGAGTTCTATCGCGTTGGCGGGCATACGCCGGTCAAAGTGGATGTGCGCATTATTGCTGCCACCCACCAAAACCTAGAAGTGTTGGTGGATGACGGCCGCTTCCGGGAGGATTTGTTCCATCGCCTGAACGTGATCCGTATCCACCTGCCCAAGCTTGCCGAGCGCCGCGAAGATATCCCACGCTTAACGCGGCACTTTTTAGCTGAAGCGGCGAAAGAGCTGACGACCGATATCAAGGTGCTGACCAGCGAAGCGGAAGCCCACTTAACGCGTTTGCAGTGGCCCGGCAACGTACGGCAGTTAGAAAATATCTGCCGTTGGCTCACCGTGATGGCATCAGGGCGTGAGATTCTGGTTGAAGATCTACCGCCGGAGCTGCGTTCACCCAGTGCTTCTGAAAGCAGTGCCCACGGCGATTGGCGCACGGCGTTTCGCGACTGGGCGGATCATGCTCTGGCAGAAGGCCATACCCATCTACTGGAAGAAGCGGTGCCCGATTTTGAGCGGATTCTGATTGAAACAGCGTTAAAACATACCGGCGGGCGTAAAGGTGAAGCCGCCGAGCTGCTGGGCTGGGGGCGCAATACGCTCACGCGTAAACTGAAAACACTGCTACCGGCACTCGCTGACGAGTAATCTTTTGGAGCCTGTCTGGCTCAAAATTCGTGCTTCTCGCCACGATCGGCCAAGCGAGACAGGCTTCTAGTCGTCAGCGAGTATATATACCGCATCGGCTAGGGTAGGGTCGGGCAAAGTGCAGATCACTACTGGCGAGTGGCTGCTCATCCTGCCACTACTGCCCTGGGTTTGGGCAGGCTGCCAAAGTGGCGTTGGGCAGCAGGTTAACTAGCGCTACAACCGCTAGTAAGCCATAGCGTTTTCTATGGCCAATAAGGTTATTGTGTAGCTTCAATACGTCTGATCTCGGCAAGTAATGTTTCTGCTTCTTCAGTAAGCGTGGCATTGGCACGCATATCGCCATTGCGTGAAGCCTCCATGGCGGCTTGTAGTTTGCGCTCATACTCTTGCTGAAGCTTCTTTTTGGGGTCGCGCTTAAACATACCTAACATGAGCAATCTCCTCGCTATCAATGTCTTTTGTACACTATTTGTATAGGTTTGGAATGCTCGTGTCGAATGTTTGTTTTAACTAGCTTTCTAATCGTAGTGATTAGGCGCGGCGCACTGGCTTAAAAAGCGCTCAAAATCACATAAAATAGTCTCCAGGCTCGCGTGCAGGCGATGATCGTCGTCAACCATGCGCAGCGATAAGCGCTGAAGACGAGCACGTTCGATCACCGGTTCAGGGGCCACCACATCATCCCGCCAGCCGTGAATAATATGAGTGTGCTGCGCCTGAATAATCGGTGACGTTTCCGGGTAGTCGGCAAGTCCCAATGCAGGCGCCAGCAGAAAGCAGCCCAACACCGGCTGCTGAGCGCTGGCCGCCGCGCTTAGCCAGCCCCCCAAGCTGGAGCCTGCCAGTACACACTGGGCAGGGTCGTCTCCGCGCTCGGCTAATACTCTCAGCAGGTATTCAAGGCGCTGTTGCGGCTCTGCTATGCCTCGATAATCCATGACCACGGGCTCACAGTCATCCAGCTTTTGCGCAACACCTTTCATCGCTTGGGTTTTCAGTGCGCCTGGCCCGCTCTCAAGGCCATGGGATAGATAAACAGTCATCATAACGGTTAGCTCGCTGCGCGCTGGATAGCTTCGCCACCCTGTTGAATGTCTTCACCCGCACCGCGAATGGTATTACAGCCACTGACCAGCAGCAGGGTCACCACCATCACGAAGCCGAGGGCGATAGTGCGTTTCATAAAAGCCTCCTTGAAGGCATGCCGTTAGTGGAAGGGAGTAGAAAGCAAAAATACCCCCTGTCGTGACGATTCGCTACGGTTTTCAATACGTTTAAACACACGGGAGCATAGCAGTATGCCTCGAAACCGTATGTTTATGTCGCATGTGCCACTTCTATACATGGAAAACAGAGGTGAAGAGTGCTTTGTCACTTGTTTTTTTATTTTTTAAGTAATTGTTTTTAAATGTTTATTTATACTATTGGCATGGTTTGGCTCATTGCCTGCAGCTACTAATTAGAATCCATTCAGAAACCAAGCAGTTGAATAACGTAAGTCAGTTTGAAATTCAGTCACTTAACGCTAGTCAAGTTAACATTTTTCATCAGTAACTGAGTGAGTGGGCTAACAGCAAAATGGAAGGCAGGAAGCCGAAAAACGAACAGGATGTTTAAGGGACAATTAGCCCACTCACTGGTTGCAGCGCAAGGAGGCGCTGTTCATCAAGCTAGGGAGCGGAGCGATGCAAATCAACCATCTCATGCAAGTGAGGTGGTTTTTTTGCGTGTGCGGATTTAATAACATTTTGATATATATGAATTTTTTTAAGGGCCTAGTTTTTGCACAGCTTTTGTACAGAAAAATGCGTGATTTTGGTCTATCCTTCGATGAAACTAAAATGCAGCGGTTAGAAAACGTCAACGTAACGACCGCGCGCAATCAGGGACAAGATTATGGCGATGGCATTGATGTTATGCATGTTTGTTTTGTTCTTAGGGTTTTCAGGCGTGGGCGTGTATATGATGTTTAAGTCATCGTTTACGGCCAGTATTGATGAACGCGATGACATGCCGCCTGATCTTTAAATACTTGTTTTAAATAATATAAAAATACGAGCGCCCGCTGACGCGGGCGTTTCAGTGTCAGGGCAGAGCGCGATTTAAGCGTGTTAATTCTTCCAGCGACCTTTACCCCGGTCAGGCACCATACGTCCGAAATAGAGTAGGCCAAACGCTAGCCATCCTACGGTTAACAGGGCGGCAAAAATAAGTACGGCCAAGGCGCCAAATTCGGCAATCAACGGCAAGGCAGCGGCTGTAAAAAGCCCTCCTCCCACAATCGGTTCAAACATCAGCTGTTTATAGCCAAAGCTCTCGAGTGCGCCAGATTCATTTTTAGGATCAGCCATGCGCATCAACAATAGGCCGGTAACGGTGACCCCCATTGATTGGCCAAAATCGCCCACCCCACGTTCAAACCAGTTTTCTGGAATCACTCGGGGAGCTATAACGATCAGCACGAATAGTCCCCAGGCAATCCCTGCCATAGCAAGCAGCAAGAAGGGCAGGAAGTACTCGCCTAAGGTGGTTAGCGACAGCGTGGCGAGTGCTGCCACAATGGTAAAGTCGAGCGCGGTGCCTGCAATGCGTGACATGGTGCGACTAGACACATGGCTTTGTAACCCAAACCGCATCACCACCAGTTGAACGATGACGCCACCGATCATGGCGATAGGGAATAGAGGGACGTGAGCAAGAATTTCTAGGCCGCCATCGCGTGCCCAGGTGACTTGCTCAATCCATTGCAAGCCCGACAGAATTAGCCAGCCGATCACAATGGCGATGCCTACTAAGCCAATATGTAGGCTGAGAGGGTCAGTGGTACCCGATTCTTGCACTAGATCTTTTTTGAACTCGCTGAACTCTTCAGTAGAGGGGCGTTCGTCTTCACGCATTAGCTCGTCTGGATCATCAGCGTGCTGGCTCTCATCATTGAGTTGGATAATCCCACGGCGCGCGGCGATATTGATCAGCACCGTACCGATTAACACCCCCGCGACAATGCCCACCGTTGCCAAGCCCAAGGCAAGGTCTGCGCCCTCTTCAAAACCTAGCTCTTCAAAGGTTTCTGCCATGCCAGCGGCGGTGCCATGGCCGCCTTCAAAGCCGATTTCGATTAACGCCCCCACCATGGGGTTCATGTTAAACATCGGCACCAACACCAGCAGTGCTAAGCTCAAGCCGACAACATATTGGCCCCATGCCATTGTTTGGCCAACCACAACTTGCGGCCCCGCACGCAGCCAAATAGTTCGCAGTCCGGGGATCACTTTACCAATAAACAACGCCGCGAAGACAACATTAATCAGCAGCCCCGGCAGTGCTGCCCAACTCTCTTGTACATAGGCAGGGAACAGCCCAGGGCTCTCTTCAAAAAAGGTGGGAAGTGCTCGGCCCAACACATCGGGGCCCATCAGTAAGAGTAATAAACCGCCAATGACTGAGCTAGGAAGGAAGAGTCGTCTTAACCTGGGAAGCCACAATCGAAGGGCATTGCTGGCTAAGAGGACTAACGCAATAGTGACGAGCGCTATAAATAATTCACCAACCGTCATGGTCATCACATCACTCCTTGATGCAGAAAAGACAAGGTTGGTTTAACCATAGCGCTTAGTGACTAATTACGCGAAACCAGTCACGGGAAAACAGGGGCCGTTACCCCATCCAATACAGGCTGGCCAAGGCAAAAGCGTAGCCCATCGCTGCCCCTGCCAGTACATCGCTTACATAGTGCAGCCCTAACCCTACCCGTGAGACCGCTATCAGCAGCGTTAATGGCAATACCACCGGCAGTAGCCAGGGTGTGTGGGCGGCGACTAAGACGCTAAACATCACCGCGTGCATGGTATGGCCGCTGGGAAAACTGTAACGGTCGCGGGCAGGTTCACAGCACTCAATGCCTTCACTATAGGTAATGAAGGGTCGCTCACGGCATAAGCGGGTTTTCACCAGTCGATAAACCGCCACGGCAAATAGGGCGATGACGCTGTACTGCAGTACGCGCCAAGCACCATTGGGTTGAAGCCAGGGCTGGGCGAGAATCAGCAGCACCCAAATAGGCCAATCGCCTAAGCGGCTGGCGGTCTGAAGCGTGATTCGCCAGGGGCGGTAGATCGATAGACGTGAAATGCGCTGGCAGAACTGCCACTCCAGCAGGTCAAGACGGTCGAATACGACAAGCGGACGCGGGCGCATGATGAGCCTCCTGGGCTTGGTGTAAGTAACGCAAAAACTGCTCGGCAATACCCGTCCAGCTCTGCTCAAGGGCGCGTAACCGCGCAACTCGGCCTAAACGAGCATAGTCAGCTGGGTGTTGGCACAACTCAACCGCTGCCTGTTGAAAAGCAGTGCTATTGCCAGCGGGGACGGTGACACCGTTGTGGCCACTGTTAATGAGCTCAGCGCTGGCCGCATGATCATAGGCCACCACGGCTAAGCCGCTGGCCATGGCTTCCGCCACCACATTGCCCCAGGTTTCTGAAAGTGAGGGGAAAATAAACAGGTCGGCGCTAGCATAGTGGCGAGCGAGCGATTCTTGCCCCACAAAGCCGGTAAAATGGGCATCGGGCAGCGCCTTTTCCAACTGTGCCCGTGCGGGGCCATCGCCGACGATCACTTGGGCGATATCGGGCCGAACCTCACGCATGGCTTGAAGGCTTTCATGGAGCAAGGTGAGATTTTTTTCTGCGGCTAGTCGGCCAACGTAAAGAGCCACCGGCTGATGCTCGCTAACTCCCCAGTGTTCGCGTAATGAAGAGTCACGGTGGACAGGTGAAAAGCGCTCGCCATCCAGTCCGCGTGACAGCACATGAACACCCCGAATCCCTTGACGCTGCAATGCTTTAGCCTGCTGATGAGTAGGCACTAAGGTCAGGTCACAGCCGTTATGGAAGTAGCGCAGGTAGCGGCGTGTGGTCGAGGCCAGCCAATTGACGCCATAATCTTCACAGTAGTGGTCAAAGTTGGTGTGCCAGCCCGCTACCAGGGGGATATTGAGTTGCCGTGCCGCTTGGCGTGCCGCCCAGCCGAGAGGGCCTTGAGTCGCTACATAGATTATATCGGGGCGATGTTGGCGCCAAAAGCGGCGCAGTGTAGCGGGCCTAACCAGCCCTACCTGCACATCGGTGTAGCCAGGTAGGGCAAGGCGCTGCACCTGTAGCTCGCGGTTAATACCGGCCGCATTACCCACAGATCGTGGTCGAGGGCGGATCACATCCACCGGCACTCCTTGCCGGTTAAGTTCATAGCTTAACCGGCTCAACGTATGGGCAACGCCATTGATGTCCGGTGACCATGTCTCACTAACGATGCAGAGCCGCATGAGCGATTCATCCCTTTATCACGTTTTCGTACAGTGTGGGTGGAGTGAATGACACTGCCGAGACAAATAGGTGAATAAGTGATGACACGCTTAAATAAATAGGCTAAGTGATAAAGTGCTACAGACACCTCTTTTCATATCAGTTAAATGTTAAATTTGGATGGCAATTTTATTTAATAGCACATAAAAAATAAGTTCCAAAAAAATAAAACTTTAAGATTAATGAAACATAACTCCTTTAAGGTTCCCAGTGTTGAGGCGTTATTCGTCCTTCATTGTGCCTTCGCAAAGCGCAAGCATTAATTACTTCAATGGGAACGATCATGTTTAAAAAAACGACACTGGCCCTAGCCGTTAGCGGTTTATTGGCAGCCTCTGCAGCACAAGCAGCAACCGTTTATGATCAAGACGGTACCGACCTGGAAATCTATGGCCGTATTGCCATGGGGTTTGAAGGTGGCGGTGTTGATGACGGTGTTGATAACGGTGAAGAGTTCCGCAATTTCGGCTCCCGTCTGCGGATTACCGCCGGCCATCAAATCTCCACTGATCTACGTGCATTCGCCCGTGTAGAGTGGCGTTTTACCGGCGACGAGCGCAACCAGGACTCTGGTTTCGATGAAGTGCGCAACAGCTACCTGGGTTTGGAAAGCCAGCAGTTTGGTACCTTCATGGCCGGTAACTACGATAGCTTCTACGATAGCTACGTAATGACGCCGTTCGACGTCTACGTTGAACGTGGCTATGAGTTTGCTGGCGGTGGTGTACAGGCACGTGGCGATTCGATTGGCTATAAAACACCTAAAATGAGTGGTTTTCAGGCGGTTATTTCTGCCAAGCACTTCTCTGAGCGTGGTTTGACTGAAGCCGAGCAGACTTCCGAAGGATCCGTTATCGCCACTCAGGGTGGTGTCGTCTACGAAACAGGCCCAGCTCGTTTAGCGCTTGGCTATGTGGAAGATACGGTACGCGGTGGCGGTAACGGTGAAGTGCGTTACGGCACTACGGGCGAGTTTGCCATTACGGATGCTTTCTCTGCTCGTGTAGGTTATGAAACCCGCGGTGATGACGATGTTAACGGTGGTGGTTTCGATAAAATCGGTGTTGGTGCTACTTTCGCTATCGATTCCTGGAAGTTCTTCGCCGATTATTACAACATCGACGTAGACGGCGCTAGCGATGAGCGTAACGCTTGGGCATTAGGCTCAATGTACAAGTTGTCTAGCAATTTCGATATGTTCCTCGAGTTGAACGATCGTAACCTGGATGCTGTTAATGACTTCGAAGAAGATATGTACTACGCATTAGGCGCTCGCTATCACTTCTAATTGATAGAGTGACGTTAACGGTAATGTTGCTTTAGTTCTTTAGCTTTTAGTTAGCTCGCATGTTTCGATCTTTACCGGTGTGGATAATTCCACACCGGTTTTTAGCGTTTTTAAAAGCAAACTTTTAAATGACGCGCTTTCTAATCTGCGAAGAGAGCTGTTCAAAGCCAATGACCACAATCAGAATCACCAGGATAATGGTTAACGCGCGGTCATAGTTAAACAGGCGCATGGCAGCGGCTAGTTCAACCCCGATACCCCCAGCCCCCACTAGGCCAAGCGTCACCGCCGAGCGCAGCGCTTTCTCAACGCTATAGAGGCTTGTTGCCGTCATTGATGCCAACGTTTCCGGCAAAATGGCACCACCGATCACCGACAGCCTACCTGCGCCTGTGGCGCTGAGTGCTTCGGAAGGGCCTGGGTGAACCTCTTCAATGCGTTCTGAAAAGAAGCGAGCCGCGAAGCCTATGGTATCCATCACAATCGCGAGTACCCCTGCAATCGGTCCTAAGCCAACCGCTACCACAAAAATAAGCGCCCAAATAAGGTCTGGAATGGTACGCATGGTGGCAATCATCAAGCGTGTGATGGAGCGGATCCACGGGGTTGGCGAGGTGTTGCGAGCCGCCAGCAGCGCAAACGGCAGGCTTAAAACAACCCCGATGGTAACGCCAACAATGGCAATGTTAAGGGTTTCAAACATCGACCACGCCAATACATCGAGATCGGCCAGGTCGGGAGGAAAGGCGCGCCCTATAAAGTGCACTAAATTGACGCCGCCACGGAGCAGGCGTTCCAGGGTTAAGTTGGTGGCCATGACACCTTGAATAAACAGCGCTAAAAAAACTAACGCCACCCCCCAGGTAAAAGGGGAGGGCATGGCAAAGCGTGGTGGCAAAGGCGTGCTGGTTCGGTGGTGATTGGGCATGGTTGCCTCGCTATTATCAGGAAGTGGGGAGGGCAGCGTTATCAACAGTTGGGGGCGAAATTTGGTCTACCCGCACATCGCCCTGGTAGAGCTGCTGCATAGTGGCAAGAGCCACTTGCTGCCTCGGCGTATCGAGGACTATTTGGCCCGCTTTCATACCGATAATGCGGTCGCCGTACTGTTGGGCTAACTCCAACTGGTGCAGCGTGCACAGCACGGTTAAACGCCGTTCCGACACTACGTCCAGCAGCAAATCCATGATTTCTTTGCCGGCTTTTGGGTCAAGGCTGGCTATAGGTTCATCGGCAATAATTATTTCGGCGTCCTGCATCAGCGTGCGGGCAATGGCCACCCGCTGTTGTTGACCACCGGAAAGTTGACGACAGTCGGCATGGGCCTTGTGTGCTAACCCAACGCGTTCAAGTGAGGCCATAGCGCGCTCGCGCAACTCATGAGTAGCAAGGCAAGCGAGCGAGGCGAGCAGGCCAAAACGTTGCTGTCCCTTGGCGCCATAGAGCACGTTTTGAAACACGCTGACGTTCTGCACCAGATTAAATTGCTGGAAAACCACACCCACTTTGCGTCGTAGCTGGCGTAATTGTGGTTTAGAAAGGTGAGTGAGGGAGTCGCCCAAAATAGTGATCTCCCCTTGATCATGGGATGTTAGACCATTTAGGCAGCGCATTAATGTCGATTTACCGCAGCCGTTCGCACCCAACAAAATGACGCACTCGCCTCGAGTAATCTCCAGCGTTAAGCCACGCAGTACGTGCAACTGCCCGTAGTGTTTATGCAGATTGTGGACGCTGATAGCCTTCATAAAAAAACCTCCTGCGTTAGCGGCAGGAGGTGGATAAATTGAATGTTCATGGTCAGACCTACTTATTAGCAGCACATTCCTGTGCCGTTGTGGTGCGAAAAGAGGGGGATGTTTACAGATCGATACCCGCTGCTTCGTAGGCGCGGCGTACTACGTCGTAATCTGCGTTGGTGCGGTCAAAGCCTAGCGAAGAGTCCCGGTTTAGGAACTTATCTTCGTTGCGATCGGTGGCAATCAGCGCGTTCCAGAGCGTGTCGGCATTGGTTCTGAGTTTTTCACTTAGGGCCGTTTTGCAGGCGTTGTCTAGCGAACCGCGCATTATCACCGGGTCACCGGGTAATACGTCGCTTTTGGCGATTACGCGGTATTCGCCGTCGGGATCCATGGCCTGAATTTCGTCGATATCCCGGTTGCCACCGCCCATTGCGTCTACATCACCATTAACGAGTGCCGCAATGCGTGCATCACCGGCCATAATAATTTCCAGATCACGATCGATATCGAGGCCCGCGTCTACCAACATCTGGCTGGGGAAAATATGCCCACTGGTGGAGCCCACATCTTTCAGCGCTACGCGGTGGCCTTCCAGATCCGCCAGGGTGTCGATATCGCTGTCGGCGGGTACAAAAAAGCTGCTGCCGTAATGTGGGCGTTCAATGGCAAACAGAATGTCGATATCGCTTTCACGGTCAAACAGCACAAATTCAGACGGGCCGGCGAAAACAAGATCAACATCGTCGTACTGAAGCGCCGTGCCCGCAGCCGTGCGGTTACTCAGGCTAAACATCTCCAGCTCAAGGCCGGTAGTGGTTTCAAATGCTTCGGCGAAGGGGCCGAAAGCCTCTTCTAGCGGCCCCATGCCTTCAATGCCGGTATCCGCCATGCGGATCGGGTTAGGGCACACATTGCTCAAATCATCATTGGCGAACACGCTTGGCGAGGTGGCAAGTGATGCCACTCCTACGATTGCTAGGCTTAGCGCTGTTTTACGGGCGAGTTGTTTACCAACACGGTTTTTATGGAAACGGTTAGTACTGACATTGGCTTTATGCATTAGTCGTTATCCTGCCGATGAAAAAAGTCTACATTGAAGTGGTAGCTAGGGTGGCAGCCGACAATGACGGTACGGTGAAGTGAAGATGACGATTTGATCACGGATTTATGACGCTCCCGGCAGGCATCTTTACTGCTAAAGTGTCTGAACACTGTTATGAAAGGAGTCACTTAAAATGCGTTTTCACCGCTATGGCTTGGCGCTAGGGACAGCGTTATTTGCCACCGTTCCTCCTGCCTTTGCTGATAACTACACCCTGACGCTATTTCACACTAACGATCTACATGGGCGTACCGACCAGTACCCCTATCTAATTACCACGCTGAACGAGGCGCAGGAGCGCTTTGGCGAAGGGTTGCTGCTGGATGCCGGTGATATCTTCTCAGGCACGCTCTACTTCACGGAGTTTCAAGGCCAGGATGCGTTGGAGTTTATGAATTTGATGGGCTACGACGCCTTTGTGCCCGGCAACCATGAGTTCGATTTGGGTGATCCACAGCAGGGCCATCAAGCGCTAGCGGCGTTTTTCGCAGGCGCCGAATTTCCTATTTTAGGGGCGAATCTGGACTTCTCTGCAGGCCAGGAGTTTGCTGACATGTTGGGTGATTCAGTCAGCGCTGACCCGCAGGCGGGGAGGCTTTATGACGGCATGATCGTTGAGCATAACGGTGAGCCAATCGGCATCTTTGGGTTAAGCACTCAGGACAGTGAAACGATCTCCAGCCCTGGCCACGTCACCATCAGCGATTATCGCCAAGCGACTGAAGCCATGGTGGCAAGCTTTGAAGAGCAGGGCGTTAACAAGATTATTGCCCTTACCCACCTGGGCTACGACAGTGACCCTAGCGTAGGTAATGACCTGCTGTTGGCAGAGCATGTCGAAGGCATCGACATTATTATTGGTGGCCACAGCCACACCCAAGTGTCGCCCCCCAGGCTGCTGAGCGAGAGCCGCTCTGGTGAGAAGCTCCCATCACCGACGGTGATTGGCCAGGCAGGCGAGTATGGCCAGCACCTGGGCGTTATGCAGGTCACCTTTGACGAGAACGGCGTGGTGGTGGATGCAAGTGGGGAACTGCTCGCTGCCGACGATCGCGAAGCGGACGCTGATGCCGCCAAGCGGCTTGAATCCTACACCGCTGAGATTGAGACACTGCGGGATACCCAGGTCAGCGCCAAGGTAATTTCCACGCTCCCCAACCCGCGTCACGGTAGTGGCGATGAACGGAGCGTGCGTGCCAATGAAACAGCGCTGGGCAATTTAATCGCCGATGCCCAGCTGCATGCTGCGCAGCAGGTGGCACCCGACACGGTTATGGCGATTCAGAATAGCGGCGGCATCCGTGAAGCGATTGAGAGTGGTGATGTGTCTGTGGGTGATTTGATTGTCGTGCAGCCATTTGGCAATCGCCTGACGCTGCTTGATGTCACTGGCGCCGAGCTGCTGGAAACCTTCGAGATCGCCCTGGCTAATGCACCTGGCGAAGACGGCGGTTTTCTGCAGGTGTCAGCAGGCGTTGAGTTGATATACGACAGCGGCGAGCCGTCGGGCGAGCGGGTGGTTAGCCTAAGCGTTGCCCAGGAAGGCGCGATGCAGGCGATTGACCCCGAACGTACTTATACCATCGCCACCAATAACTTTACCGCTGCTGGCGGCGACGGTCATGCGGTACTTGGCGCTGCCTATGAAGATGGTCGCAACACCATCGTTGGCAACACGGACTGGGAGATGCTGCGCGACTATATGGTGGAACGTAAAGAGGTGTTCTACCAGGTGGAAGGGCGGATTACTGATGTAGCTCAAGAAGTTGTGGCGCAAGAGGGTGTGGCCCAGGAAGCGTCGTAGTGAGTTCCGGGCCACGGGTAGCGCTTACTTATCGATGATGCTTTCAAAGCCGCCAAAGATGAGCCGCTTGCCATCAAAGGGCATCGGGTTAACGTCCATCTGCAAGCGCGGGTCTTGCATGACTTTCGGCATGGCCTCATCGCGCACGCTGCGCGATGGCCACTCTATCCAGGAAAAGATGATGCTTTCGTCCTCCTTGCGCTTGACCGCCATGGTAAAGGAGGTCACTTCCCCTTCGGGGACATCGTCTCCCCAGCACTCCACGACCCGCAGTGCGCCGTGTTCCTTGAAAACAGCGGCCGCGGCACGGGCATGCTCAATAAACGCAGCTTTATTAGCGCTGGGCACGGCAGCGACGAAACCATCTACATAAGGGTGTGTAAGCTTGCTCATGGCTGTTCTCCTATTACTATTTTATTCTGCTTTAGGGGGGAGTTCTCGAACGGGGCGTACCTCAATGCTGCCCAGCCGGGCGGGTGGAATACGGCTAGCCAGCTGCAGCGCCTCATTCAAGTCGTGGGCTTCGAGCAGGTAGAAACCGGCCAACTGCTCCTTGGTTTCCGCAAAGGGGCCATCGGAGATTAACGTCTCGCCATCGCGTACACGCACGGTGGTAGCGGTTTCTACTGGCTGTAACGCTTGTCCGGCCAGGTAGTGGCCGTTGGTGCTCAGGCGCTCTACCCCGGTGATACACTCCTGATTGAGGTCGTGCCATGCCTGTTCGCTCATGGCGTTGATAATCTGTTCTTGGTAATAGACCAGCGCAACGTACTTCATGGAGAGTCTCCTTCTGTGGCCAAGGGGCAGTTGTCTGACGGAACGTTTACCATCCAGCCGACGCCGAAACGATCTACCGTCATGCCGAACCCTGGTGACCAGAAGGTCGCTTCGAACGGCATGATAATCTTTCCACCCTCCGCTAGCTGAGCAAAGGTTCGTGCGGCCTGCTCGATATCCTGATACTCCAATTGAACCTCTACCCCTTGTGGTGGTGTATAGCAGTCAGCTGCCATATCGGCGCCCATCAATCGGCGTCCACGCAGGTTCAGCGAGGCATGGATGATGCGGTCATGGAGGGCGGGCGGCATGTGTTCAGTGGCGGGTGTGTCAGCATAGGTTAACAGGCACTCCAAATGCCCTCCGGTGACATCGGCATAGAACTGCATGGCCTCCCGGCAGGTGCCGGGAAAGGCAACGTGCACGTTCATGGCATCCGGTACACGAGCAAGGTTACGGTGCTGCTCAATGCCGGCACCGGGCTCAAAATCTTCCAGTGAGAAGTAGCGCCGTAGTTCGAGGGTCACGTTGCCATCGGCATCCTGGGTGGGCCACTGCTGAGCCCACTCAATGGCCGCCTGCAGGGAGGGGGCTTCGAGCACGCTGTAACCGGCAATGCGCTCACTGGCTGGAGACAAAGGCCCTGGGATAATGGTGGGTTCACCGTTTTTGAAACGGATCAGACACCCGTCGCTGGTCGGATGTAAGCCATCGCCGCTCAAAAACACGCCTGCCTCGGTCATGCGCTGGTTATAAGCAGCCATGGCGGCAAACATTTCCTGGGATGGCATAGCGCCGTTTTCGGTGTTGGCATCGGCACGGCGTATCAGCATGAATTTCATTGAGAGCCTCCTGGTTGTTCAGAGTAGTGACTCTCTTTAGTCGTTTGGCATCGTCTTGAATCGACATAGCCTAGATATTATTTTTTGGTAATCGGAATACCCGGTTAATTTCCTTCTGCCATCGGATGCAGGTTAAATGATCTTATTACGTAGCAACGACTTTCTGACGGCGCGCCGCGACATGATCGAGGAAAGCCCGAAGCTGCGGCGTGACCAGTCGGTTGCCTGGGTAGTAGAGGTAGAACCCTGGCTCCCTTGGACACCAAGACTCCAGCACCTCAACGGCATCGCCGGCCGATAGCAGGCCCCTCACCTCCGGCTCAAGGAAATAACCAATACCAAGTCCATCCTTGACCGCACGCAGTCGCGTTGCCACATCGTGGGTACACAGCGGGCCGGTCACAGCCAACCGAACGGACTGACCTTCGCACTCGAATTCCCAATGGAACAGGTGTCCACCGCTTGGCCAGCGCATATTGATACAGGTGTGTTCCTTCAAAGCAGCGGGATGCTCCGGTGTTCCTGCCCGAGCCAGATAGAGCGGCGATGCCACTGCAATCCAACGTAGTGGCTCGCTCATTGGCACTCCCACCATATCCTGTTCCAGGCTCTCACCGAGCCGCAGCCCGGCATCACACTCACTTGCCACCACATTTTCCAAACGATCAGAGATGACGATCTCGACTTCAATTCCAGGGTAAGTCTCGGCAAAGCTAGCCAGATGTGGCGCCAGCGCATAAGCAGCCCCAGCGCGCGACGCATTGATCCGCAACCGTCCGCCAAGCTCGTCCTGTTGCTCCAGCAACTGCGCTTGAGCCGCTGAAATCTCCTTCAGAGCGGGTCGAACTCGCTCATACAACTGTTGGCCCGCTTCCGTTGGCCGCGTGGTTCGAGTGGTTCGGTTCAAAAGACGCTGTCCTAAGCGTGCCTCTAACCGCTGGATCGTCTGACTGAGTGCCGAGGGCGAAACACCAAGCCATCCTGCTGCTCGTGCGAAATTGCCACGTTCGACGATTGCCACGAAGGCGCTCAATTCCGCCACATCGCTACCTTTCATTGTTCATTTCAGCTTCATAGTCCATGAATATATCAGTGTATTCTGTCAGTTTAAGAACAAGCCTACCATTGCGGAAACCAACAGCTTAGGGAGAATCCCATGCAGCTCGACCATTACCGCTTGCTGGGCCGTTCGGGCCTGAAAATATCGCCTATGGCGCTAGGCACCATGACTTTCGGTACGGAATGGAACTTCGGCGCCGACGAGTCGACCTCCCGCGCGCTCTTTGATCGCTACGTCGATCACGGTGGCAACTTCATTGATACGGCGAATTACTATACGGGTGGCACTTCCGAGTCCTTTGTCGGCCGTTTCGCCCAGGGGAAACGGGAGCGCCTGGTCATTGCCACAAAATACACCTTGCCGATGCGCGGTGATGACCCCAACTCTGGAGGCAACAGCCGACGTAGCATGGTTCGTGCGGTAGAAGACAGCCTGACTCGCCTGGGCAGCGACTATATCGACCTGCTGTATCTGCACGCCTGGGATTTCACCACCCCCGTGGAGGAGGTTCTGCGCGCCATGGATGATCTGGTAGCGGCGGGAAAGGTCGTTTATCTGGGGCTGTCGGATATCCCTGCCTGGCAGGCTTCACGGATGCAGGCTATCGCAGATCTCCGAGGCTGGTCGCCAATGGTTGCAATGCAGCTGGAATACAATCTGATTGAGCGCAGCGTGGAAGGTGACTTGGTTCCGATGGCGCGTGAAATGGGGATGGGGATCATGCCCTGGTCACCGCTGGCGAGTGGACTCCTGACGGGGAAGTACAATCGTGCCGAACTCGCACCCGAAAACGTGGTCAGCGGCAGCCGTGCCGCCATCGTGACCGAAGCGGGGTCTGTCCCCGAACGCAGCTTTCGCATTATTGACGAAGTGAAACAGGTCGCTACGGAACAAAATACATCACCTGCCACTGTGGCTTTAGCATGGCTGCTCACCCGTCCTGGTATGGCTGCACCGCTCATTGGAGCGCGATCGATAAGTCAGCTTGAAGCCAATCTGGCCGCACTCGAATTGGAACTGACAGGTGACCAATTGGCACGGCTCGACGAGGTCAGCGCGGTGCCTCTAGGATTTCCCCATGAGTACCTGCGGCGCCCGGCGGTTCAGGCAAATATCTATGGCGATATGTCGATCTCTATGCGGGGCTAATGGATGTTTATGGAGCTGGCTCTAGTTCGTTTAACCGCTTTAGCAAAAAGCGTTTTTCTGGATTCAGGGTGACCAATAGTAGCGCCTGTTGATAGGCGCTGCGCGCGGCTTCATGCTGGCCTTGGCGACGCAGTAAATCCGCTTTTGCGGCATGAAATAAATAATAGCGGCTTATTTGCGGGTGATGAGCGATGTCGTCGAGTAACTTCAGTCCGGTATCGGGCGCACCGTTCATGGCAATGGCGACCGCGCGATTCAGCGCCAGAATGGGTGATGGAAAGCGTCGGCAGAGGGCATCATAGAGCCTGACGATACGCCCCCAATCGGTCTGCTCTGCGCGGCTAGCCTGGGCATGTACGGCGGCAATCGACGCCTGAAGGGTGTAGTACCCGGTGGGGGTGAGCGCCAGCGCCTGTTCCAGCCACGCTATGCCGACCTGGATATCCTCTTGGCACCATAGGCGCCTGTCCTGAGCATCCAGTGTCACCAGTTCACCGTCGCTATCCTGGCGCGCATCCCGGCGGGCATCATTAAGCAACATCAAGGCCATCAGCCCAAATACCTCACCCTGGGGCAGTAGCCGTGCCAGCTCATTGCCCAGTCGCATGGCTTCTTGGGTAAGGCTGATATCGACCACATTGGCTCCCGTGCTGCGCGAGTAGCCTTCATTGAAAACCAGATAGATGACTTGGAGCACATCGGGTAGGCGCTCGGGCAGCTCTTCCTGGGTAGGCACGGCATAAGGGATATGCGCATCGCGAATTTTGCGTTTGGCTCGTACGATACGCTGTGCCAGCGTCGTAGGCTTCATCAGTAGCGCGCTGGCTACCTGCTCAGTGGTTAAACCGCACATCTCGCGAAGCGTCAGGGCAATCCGTGCTTCCATGCTCAAACTTGGGTGGCAGCAGGTGAATAGCAGCCGCAAGGCGTCATCTTCGATAGCCGTTAGCTCAAGATCCAGCGTCTCTTCTGTAGGTAACCGCTCTGTGGGTAATAGCAAGTGAGCCCGACGGCGTGCAGTACTGCGTTGGCGGATTTGGTCTATTCCGCAGTGGTAGCCGGTGCGAATTAGCCATGCTGTGGGGTTGTCAGGTTTGCCGTTAATTGGCCACTGTTGAACAGCCGCCATAAAGGCATCCTGCATGGCTTCTTCGGCTAGTTCAAAATCCCCCAGTAGGCGTATCAGCGTCGCCTGCACGCGCCGGGAGTGCTCACGATACAGGTCATCGACGTATGAAGGTTCAGTACTCATCAAGGGAGATCCGTAAGCTTTATCTCAAACGTAGCGCATGGTTTCTCCGTTGACTTGTTTTTTTGGAAGGGAGGCGTTCAATCCCCTGTGCGTTTTCCCGTGACGCTGTTGAAAGGATGCAGAGCGTCGCGGGTTACAAAAAATCGCAGGGTTTCGCCTTCGGCGACCGGCGGCTGCCCCGAAACGCGGATGACTGTGGGCTGATCGCTATCGGCGAGGGTCACATACAGGTGGCTTTCGGCACCGGCGGCTTCAAACAGCGCCAGCGTTGAGTCGACAGTTAGGTGAAGCGCGGTCGGCGGCGCTAGATGCATATCATCTGGTCGAATGCCGACGACATCGGTGCCGTCGGGCAGGTTATCCAGCAGGCCGTTGGTGCCTTGCGCCTTCAGGTAATCCACTGGCAGCATGTTCATGGCGGGCGAACCGATAAAGCCAGCCACGAACATACTGGCGGGGTGGGAATAGATCTCCATGGGCGTGCCCACTTGCTCAATCTGCCCGGCGTTAAGCACTACCAGGCGATCACCCAGTGTCATGGCTTCCAGCTGGTCGTGGGTCACATAGAGGCTGGTGGTTTTCAGGCGCCGCTGCAGCTGTTTGATCTCCACGCGCATCTGCACGCGCAGCTTGGCATCCAGGTTGGAGAGCGGCTCGTCGAATAGAAATGCCGCCGGTTCGCGCACCAGGGCACGGCCCATGGCTACCCGCTGACGCTGGCCGCCGGAAAGCTTGCGTGGCTTACGCTCTAGAAAATCTTCGATCTCAAGCATTTTGGCGGCAATTCGCACGCGCTTTTCAATGTCTTCTTTTTTAAACCCGCGGTTCTTGAGGCCGTAAGCCAGGTTGTTGTACACCGTCATATGCGGGTAGAGCGCATAATTCTGAAACACCATGGCGATATCACGCTCGGCGGGCTCTAGCTTATTGACCACCCGGTCACCGATTTTGAGCGTGCCTTCGGTAATGGTTTCAAGCCCTGCCACCATACGTAGCAGGGTAGATTTGCCGCAGCCGGAAGGCCCGACCAGCACCACAAATTCGCCATCTTCAATCTGTAAGTCGATGCCTTTGACGGCGTGAACATCGCCGCTATAGGTTTTCTTTAGCCCTTCCAAGGTAATGCTGGCCATCTTATTTCTCCGTCTCGGTCAGGCCTTTCACAAATAGGCGTTGCATAAACAGAATCACTAACACCGGCGGCAGCGCTGCCATCACCACTGCCGCCATCACCAGTTGCCACTGTGGGTTCTCTTCAGAGGTCATGCGCTGAATGCCCATCACGATGGTGTAATAATCAGGGTCGGTGGTGATAATTAGCGGCCAGAGGTACTGGTTCCAGCCGTAGATAAACATGATCACAAACAGCGCGGCGATATTGGTCACCGACAGCGGCATCAGTATGTCTTTAAAAAACTTCAGCGGCCCTGCGCCATCGACCCTGGCGGCTTCGAGCATCTCTTCGGGAATGGTCATAAAGAACTGGCGAAACAGAAACGTCGCGGTGGCCGAGGCGATCAGCGGAATCGACAGCCCGGCAAAGCTATTGAGCATTTTAAGATCCGCAACGACCTGAAAAGTCGGAATAATGCGCACTTCTACGGGCAGCATCAACGTGACGAAGATCACCCAGAAGAAGAACATCCGAAAGCGGAAACGGAAGTAGACGATGGCAAAGGCGGAAAGCAGCGAAATAGACAGCTTACCTACCGTGATCGCCATGGCCATTATGAAACTGTTCCAGAGCATCAGGGCGGCCGGCGGTGCGCCGGCATTGGAGACGCCCGCTTGCCACATGCGCGTGTAGTTTTCGATCCCGTGACCGCCGGGCAGCAGTGGCAGGGTGCCCTGCAGCAAACCCGAGAGGGAATGGGTAGAGGCGACAATAGCGACATACACCGGAAAAGCCACCAGCGCGACACCAGAGATCAAAACAATATGGGCTATCAGGTTAGCCCAAGGGCGGTTTTCAACCATTAACGTTCTCCCAAAGGCTTAGTAGTTGACTCGGCGCTCAATAAAGCGGAATTGAATCATCGTTAATGCCACCACAATCACCATTAGAATCACCGACTGAGCTGCTGAGGAACCGAGGTTGAGGCCCACAAAACCATCGGCGTAGACCTTGTAGACTAAAATATTGGTCGCCTGAGCCGGGCCGCCTGCGGTGGTGGAATGAATGATCGCGAAGGTGTCGAACATGGCATACACCACGTTAACCACCAGCAAGAAGAAGGTGGTAGGCGTGAGCAGCGGAAAAATAATCGTCCAGAAGCGCTTGGTTGGGCTGGCGCCATCAATAGAGGCCGCTTCAATTAGCGATTGGGGAATGGACTGTAAACCTGCCAGGAAAAATAGGAAGTTATAGGAGATCTGCTTCCAGGCGGCAGCAAAAATCACCAGCAGCATGGCATCACTGCCGGAGTTACGATGGTTCCACCGGTAACCCACCATTTCCAGCATATAGGGCACAATGCCGATGGAGGGGTTGAAGATAAACCACCACAACACGCCCGCAAGGGCGGGGGCGATGGCGTAGGGCCACACCAGCAGCGTGGTATAGGTGCTACGTGATCGAATCATCCGGTTGACGGTGCTGGCCAATAAAAGTGCCATCGTCATTGATAGCAGTGTGGTACCGACTGCGAATACCGCCGTGACCGACAGAGAGTTGAGATAGCTACCATCGCGGAACAGGCGAACAAAGTTCTCGAAGCCCACAAAAGTCGTTTTAAGGCCAAAGGCATCTTCGCGCAACAGCGACTGATACAGCGCCTGGCCCGCAGGCCAGATAAAGAAAATCAGCGTCACAATCACCTGGGGCGCCAGCAGCGCGTAGGGCAAAAAGCGACCAGGGTAGGTCATGCGTTTGGTTTGCATGGGCAGCTCTGCAATGGGTTAGCAAATATGAGCATCAACAAACAAAATCGCCGCCCACCTTAGAGTGAGCGGCGAAGTAAGTGCTTATTTACTGGTTGGCATCTTCAAAGTCACGGAGCAGGTCATTGCCGCGTGCTACTGCGTCGTCCGCCGCTTCCTGGCCGGATTTGCCGCCGGTCATCACAGCTTCCATTTCTTCAGAGATGATGTCGCGAATCTGGACAAAGTTACCAAAGCGTAGGCCCTTAGAGTTTTCGGTTGGCTCGTTAAGGGTCATCTGTTTCAACGAAATATCCGCACCGGGATTCTCATCGTAGTAGCCCTGCTCTTTGCTCAGATCCCAAGCGGCTTGGGTGATGGGCAAGTAGCCAGTTTGCTGATGCCACTGCGCCTGCACTTCGGGTTGGGAGAGGTACTCAAAGAACGCTGCAACGGCTTCGTACTCTTCGTCGCTATGGCCCTGCAGTGCCCACAGGGTGGCGCCACCGATAATCGAGTTTTGCGGTGCGCCTTCTACGTCGTCGTAGTAGGGCTGCATGCCAAAGCCAACTTCAAATTCTGAATTGGCGGCGACATCCGCACGTGAAGCAGAAGAGCCGAAGAAAATCGCGCAGTCCTGGGAGTAGAACATCGGCTCAGAGTCGGGGCCGGAGCCGGGGCCACCCCATTTAAAGACACCTTCTTCCTGCCAGTCGTGGAGGTTGTCCCAGTGGCGAGCGACTAGCTCATTGTTGAAGGTAAACTCGGTTTCCATACCGCCAAAGCCGTTTTCCAGCGTACCTAGCGGCACGTTATGCCAAGCGGAGAAGTTTTCCAGCATTACCCAGCTAGGCCAGGAGGTGGTAAAGCCACAGCTGGCGGCACCAGACTCGACGATTTGGCGTGAGAAATCGGCCACTTCTTCCCATGTTTGTGGCGGCCGCTCGGGGTCCAGGCCTGCTTCTTCAAACATGTCCTGGTTGTAGTACATGATTGGCGTAGAGGAGTTGAACGGGAAAGAGAGCATATTACCGTTGGTGTCGGTGTAATAACCAACGACGGCTGGCAGGAAAGCTTCATTATCGAAAGCGCGACCATGCTCTTCCATCAGCTCGTACACTGGGTAGATGGCGCCTTTGGCGTTCATCATGGTGCCGGTACCGACTTCAAACACCTGCAGGATATGCGGCTGTTCATTGGCGCGGAAGGCGGCAATGGCGCCCGTCATCGTCTCGGTGTAAGTGCCGCGGTAGCTGGGTGTGACGTGGTAGTCGTCCTGTGAAGCGTTAAACTCTTCGGTCATTTCTTCGAGAATTTGACCCAATTGACCGCCCATGGCGTGCCACCAACTAACTTCAGTGGCTGCCTGGGCAGACAGGCTAAGGCTGGCGGTCGCCACACCAACGGCAAGCGCGTGCAGTGTAAAACGAGACATAACAAGCTCCTTGTGGGCCTGAACTTAGTCAGGCGTGCAATGCGTTTGTTGAGATTTTTGGATGCACTGAACAGTAAGAAGTGTAGATGACGTTTTAGTGAATGCACGATGAACCTGCCGTGACAGTCAGCATTATGCCGCCAGCATGCCTACTCAGTAGGAAAAGGAGGAGGGCGATGATAGGGTGGTATAAAGTAGGATGATATAAAGAGTCCAACTAACGAGAGCAGCATGACTGACGTGACCACTTTACTGACGAAGCTGGTGTCATTCGACACCACTTCCAGTGCATCCAATCTAGCGCTGATTGAGTATGTGGAAGGCTATTTGGCCGAGTACGGCGTCAGCGCCGAGCGGGTGATGAGTCCCTGTGGCACCAAGGCCAATTTAATCGCAAGAGTCGGCCCAGACGCGCCGGGTGGGGTAATGCTTTCTGGGCATACCGATGTGGTGCCGGTAGCGGGGCAGCCCTGGTCGAGTGATCCGTTCACCTTGCGTGATGGTGGCGATGGGCGCCTTTATGGGCGCGGCACCTGCGATATGAAAGGCTTTATTGCCTGCGTGCTGGCTATGGTGCCCAAGTGGGTTGAGGCGCCTCTGCAGCAGCCTATTTATCTTGGTTTCTCTTACGATGAAGAGATCGGCTGCGTGGGGGCGCCAAGCCTCATTAAGCGCTTTTACGAGCACTACTCCACCACCGCCCATGTGATTGTCGGCGAGCCCACCAGCATGCAGCCAGTGGTAGCGCAGAAAGGGGCGACCAACCTACGCACCACCGTGATTGGTCAGGAAGCCCACAGCAGCCAGGTCAATCAAGGCACCTCAGCCATCCACGTAGCGGCAAGGCTAGTCACTTTTATTGAGGACACCATGGCGGCGTTGGTGGAAGAGGGGCGCGTCGATGAAGCCTTTAACGTGCCTCACACCAGCCTGCACGTAGGCAAAATAAAAGGCGGTACGGCGATCAATATCATGGCCAGGGAGTGCCAGTTCGAGTGGGAGATTCGCCATCTGCCCACGGACACTTTCGACGAAATATACGCGCGTTTTGAGGCCTATTGCGCCCAGCTAAGCACTGAGCTGCAGGCCAAAGGCAAGCACGTTGAAATCACCACTGAGCCGCTAAACGTGACAGTGCCAGGCCTGGCCGACCGCGAAAACGACCAGGTACTTCGCTTAGCCAAAGACCATTTGCCAGCAGGGTGCTGCGACCACGCGGTGGCTTACGCCACGGAAGCAGGGCAGTTTCAAGGCCAGGGCTTGCAGACAATAATTCTTGGCCCTGGCAGCATCGCCCAGGCGCATCAGCCCGATGAATATATCGATATTGAGCAGCTCCAAGCGTGCGAGGATTTTCTCATCAAAATGGGTAGTGCGCTCGAAAAGCCGGTTGAAGCCAATTAAAGGCCAACCAAGAAAAATCCCACCTTGTTGAAGGAGTGGGATTTTTTCATACTTTTTTATACCGTGCCGCTTTTAATGCTGAGGATGTTGTTCGAACAGCTCAGCTTTAGCATGGCGCATCACATCTTCGCACGCCTGCTGTTGGGCTAACTGCGTTAGCAGGCGTTGAGTTACTTCGAAGCCCTTGCCTAAGCAAGTGTCGACTTCCTGTTGGCTAACCGCTGGCGTCACCCGGTAATCGATTTTTACCGTGCGCCCACCACCTTCCAGCCGATCCGCAACTCCCCTGAGTCGCCACGCGATTTTCTCTTTCCAAGTTGCTGATTCTTCCGCGCCTTCGTTTACGCTAAACGTGCACTGCCATTCCGGTTTAAAGACCTTCATAGGAGAACCTCCAAAAATTTTGGAAAGAATGATCGATCGTGATTCGTACCCCATCGTCTGAATGTATTGCCCCACTACTATATACCTAACGCAGTATAAATATCGAACAATAGTGATACACGTCTGGCGACGCGCATAGGGCGTATAGGTTAGGCTATAGAAGATGTGACTAACGAGCTTTTCTATGACCTCCACGACTGAGCTAAGTTGCCCCTGTGGTAGCCCATTAACGCTTGATAAATGCTGTGGCCGTTATCACCAAGGCGAACTTGCCCCTACGCCTGAAGTTTTGATGCGCTCTCGCTATGCGGCTTTTGTGTTAGGGCGTAGCGACTACCTGTTGGCAACATGGCACCCCTCTACCCGACCTGCAGAGCTTGCGCCTGATCCTGACGCTGAGTGGAAGTCGCTATCTATCGTCTCCGCAGAACCGCCGCTCGACAATATCGGTTACGTGCATTTTCGTGCCTGTTTTTATGAAAGGGGGCGAGTACAAAAAGGCTGGCATGTATTAGAAGAGGCTTCCCGCTTCGTTAAAGAGCAGCAACGCTGGTGGTATATAGACGGAACACCCACGCTGACCCGCTTAAAACCACGCCGCAACGACCCGTGCTTATGTGGTAGTGAGCGTAAATTAAAGGTATGTTGCGGTGAATAGTGGCATCGTTCAGCCTCACAAAGCCGAACCGCAATGGTATCTCTATTTGCTGGAGTGCCAGCGTGGCACCTATACAGGCATTACCAATAACCTGGCAAAGCGCTATCAAGCGCACTGCACCGGCAAAGGGGCGCGTTATACCCGTGCGAATCCTCCTGTTGCGCTGCTGGGTGCCGAACCGTTTGAAGACCGCGCCGCCGCAAGCCGGGCTGAATATCAGTTAAAGCAACAAACGCCGAACCAGAAGCGCCGCTGGGCCAAACAGTGGCCCGTGCAATTAGAAGCTAACTAAGTATCCATTACCCGCTACCGCGTTAGACGTACATTAAGGAGCCGGAATGCTGATGTTTTATTCAGAGGATAGCCGTTTGCGCCAAGCGCGCACGGAGTTACATGACGGCGCGCTGGTGACCCCGTTTGAGTGCCCTGAACGCCTTGATCTAGTGCTAAAGCATCTTCGCCAGTCCGGGCTTGGCGATATTCGTACCCCCAGCGCCTATGGGTTAGCCCCCGTATTAGCGGTGCATGACAAAGAGTACGTAACGTTTCTAGCCAACTGTTGGCAAGAGTGGGGTGCCGCCGGACATGAGGGGGAGGCGATCCCCAATATTTGGCCTGCACGAACCATGCGTGGTGACCGCATTCCGCGATCTGTTAGCGGCCAGCTAGGCTACTACGCGCTGGCGGCGGAAACGTCGATCTCAGCAGGCACCTTTGAAGCCGCCATGGCGAGTAAAGACGTGGCGTTAGGCGCGCTAGAACATACGCTACAAACCGGTGAACCCAGTTTTGGTTTATGCCGGCCCCCAGGGCACCACGCCGCGTTTGATCAGTTTGGCGGTTACTGCTTCTTTAACAATGCCGCTATTGCCGCCCAGCGAGCGCTGGAGGCAGGCAAACGTCGGGTCGCCATTCTTGATGTCGACTTTCACCACGGCAACGGCACCCAGCAGATCTTCTACAAGCGTGATGATGTGCTGTTTATCTCACTGCACGGCGACCCTGAAGTCACCTTTCCTTACTATTTGGGCTACGCTGATGAAAACGGTGAAGGGCAAGGCAAGGGCTTTAACGTCAATTACCCGTTGCCGCCGGGTACCAGCGTTACCACGTGGATGGCCACACTTGAACAAGCCTTGGCGCAAATTAAAGCCGCGGAGTGTGAGTGTCTGATCGTATCGCTAGGGGTCGATATTTTTGAGGATGACCCCATCAGTGCCTTCACCTTTACCAGCGAAGATTTCACAGCGTTAGGTGAGCGCCTGGCCCAAGTAGGTTTACCCAGCGTGTTTCTAATGGAAGGGGGCTATGCTGTAGATGAAATAGGTGTCAATGTAGTCAACGTGTTACAAGGTTTTGAACAGGCGCTATAAAACGGTCTGGAACTGCATCTAAACAAGGGTAAAGGTTAACCGTGACAGCGGCCCCTAAATCGGGCAGGCTATTGCCCTTTCAACGGGGCAGGGAGCTCAAGCGTGGCAGTGTATGGTGGAATTCAGGCACATGAATTGGAGCGTTGGCTTAATGCGTTAACCAACGCCGCCTATGACCGACGCTGCCCGCTGGTAAAAGTACACGGTGGCAACGCCCGTGCACGTACTGCCCGTCAAGACCTCCTTCATTTGGCGAACGACTACCGCTGCGGGGATTCTAGCCGCGAGGAGAGCGCCGCCGACCTTGGCCGCTGGTGTCAAACCTACCTTTCAGAGGCCGAGTGGTACGTGCTGGTCGGCACCCGTCAAGCACCTTCTCAGCCGCAAAGCGAGGAAGAGAGAAGCCTTACCGTGCTCAAGCAGCATCGGGTGGGGTAACCACGCCAATCAACACTAAACGCAATCGAAAGCTCCTGCAATGGAGCTTTTTTTGTGCGCGAAATGTATGTCTTAGTAGGTAGTCGAGTTTTTAATGACAGGAGAATTAGTAGGTGCTTAACAACGGTGTGTTGACAAAAGTTTAGCAGGGTGAGTAGTTTGAAAGGATATGTCTACTCGACTAACGTTTTACAAAAACGCTATCTAAGGGCAGGGGGCAATACATCTTGTGACCACTACACCAGCGCTATCGGTTCGTTCCTTGGGCGTGAATTTTGGCTCCAATCAAGTTGTTAAAAATCTGAGTTTTGATGTTTATTCAGGTAAAACGACGGCAATCGTTGGTGAATCTGGCTCGGGTAAATCGGTGACTTCACTGGCTATTATGCGCTTGGTGGAGTACATGAACGCTGAGATTACCAGTGGCACAATACTGTTCCACCGTGACGCCAGTGGCTCTCAACCACAAGACCTTACCCAGCTTTCGGATAAGGCGATGCGCAAGATACGTGGCAAAGACATTGCCATGATTTTCCAAGAGCCAATGACGTCGCTGAATCCGGTTTACACCATTGGCGATCAGATTACCGAAGTGCTGGTGTTGCATGAGAAGCTCACCCAAGATGCGGCGCGCATCGAAGCAGTAAAACTGTTGAAACTGGTGCGCCTGGCCGATGCTGAAGCGCTATTAAAACGCTACCCCCACCAACTCTCCGGTGGTATGCGCCAACGAGTGATGATAGCGATGGCGCTGGCCTGCCGACCAAAAGTACTGGTTGCCGATGAGCCCACCACCGCGCTGGATGTCACCATTCAGGCGCAGATTCTAACTATTATGCGCGACCTGCAGCAGGAACTTGGGATGGCCGTCATCTTCATCACCCACGATATGGGGGTAGTGGCGGAAATGGCCGACCAGGTAGTGGTCATGCGCCATGGTGAAAAGGTCGAGGAAGCTTCGGTGGAGGAGATCTTCGCCCGCCCCCAACACCCCTATACCCAAGCACTGTTAGCGGCGGTGCCTAAACTTGGCAGCATGCAGGGGGAAGCCCTTCCCCGCATGGATCCATTAGTGGTGCTGGATGGAAATGTTGCGCGCACCCTGGGTGAAAGTCGTCAACAGGATACGGCTAGAACCGATGCCGCCCCAGTGGTGGAGATAGAAAAGTTAGTTACCCGTTTCGATATCCGTAAAGGGTTCTTTGGGGGGATTAGCCATCGCGTCCACGCGGTGGAAAATGTCAGTTTCAGCATTTTTCCTGGAGAGACGCTGGCGCTGGTAGGGGAGTCGGGTTCTGGCAAGTCGACCATCGGGCGCACCATTCAGCAGTTGCAGGAAAGCACCAGTGGCACGATACGCTTTGGTGGCAAGGCCGTAGCCGATATGTCTCGGGCAGAAAAAATGCGCCTGCGCCAAGAAGTACAGTACATTTTTCAAGACCCGTTTGCCTCCTTGGATCCCCGCAAAACCGTGGGTTTTTCGATAGCCGAACCCATCCGTACGCACGGTTTATTGCACGGTGCTAAAGCAATACGTCAACGCGTTAATCAATTACTTGAGCGCGTTGGTTTGAGCGCTGATCAGGCTGAGCGTTATCCCCATGAGTTTTCAGGCGGCCAGCGCCAACGGGTATGTATTGCCCGCGCTCTGGCTTCCAAGCCTAAGTTGATCATTGCTGATGAGGCGCTATCTGCCCTAGATGTTTCCATCCAGGCGCAGATCATTCATCTGCTCATGGAGTTGCAGCAAGACGAAGGCTTGGCCTATCTGTTCATTAGTCATGACATGGCTGTAGTGGAAAAAATGAGCCACCGCGTGGCGGTATTGCACCTTGGCCAAGTTGTCGAGCTAGGCGAGCGCCGGGCGGTGTTTGATTCGCCTCAGCACTCTTATACACGCAAGCTCTTGAGCGCTGTCCCAGTGGCTAACCCGGCTCAGCGGCAGGAGAGAGCTTTGCTGCAGGGCGATATTCTTAGCCCCATCCGTAAGGTCGGTGATGAACCTCATCATATGCCCTTAGTGCAGGTGGCTGCTGGTCATTTCGTTGCCCAGGAAGTCGGCAGCGCCGAGCGTTTGGCGTCATAGTTAGTTTCCTGATGATACAAAAACTGTGAGACCACAACAGGAGTAATCCCATGAAGAAAAACAAACGCGTGCTCAATGGTGCCATCGCCGGTATGGCTTTGAGCGTTGCCTTGTCTGCCTCTGCGCAGGCTGGCTCATTAACGATTGCTTCGCCGCAAGATCCCGGTAGCTGGGATCCCATCGATACTTTTTTGGTGAATTGGGCATCGGTTGCCACCAATATTTTCGATGGTTTGACTTATCGAGGCCCTGATTTAGAGCTGGTGCCCGGACTGGCAACCGAGTGGGAGGAACTGGATGATGGCACTCGTATCCGTTTCACTCTGCGTGAAGGCGTCACCTTCCATAATGGCGAACCCTTCAATGCTGAAGCGGTAAAGTTCACCTTTGATCGCTTATTAGGTGAGGAAGGGGGGCAGGGGCCCCAGCGCTCCAACTACACGGCGATTGAAAGCGTGGAAGTCATCGATGACTACACGGTCGACTTTCACCTGAATGAGCCCGACCCAGTACTGCTCACCAAGCTAGCAGGCTACGGGGCGATGATTGTGCCACCGGAGTATCTGACCGAGTATGGTGATGAACACTTCAATACCCATCCGGTAGGCACTGGGCCTTTCAAAGTAGTGGAATATAATCCCCGTGAAGACGTTCAGCTTGAGGCCTTTGCTGACCATTGGGGCGGCGCGCCGAAACTTGACGAAGTGACTTACCGCTTTATCTCCGAGCCTTCCACCGCCGTGGCTGAACTGCAGGCTGGGCGGGTTGATATCGTTATTCCGCCGACGATTCCCATCGGCATGATCGACACCATCAATAACCACGACGGCGCCAGCATCGTCAGCGTGGCTTCGCCGACGGTGGAAGCGATTCGCTTCAACACCCAATCAGGTATTACCGCCGACGAACGCGTGCGTAAAGCCATGATCATGGCCGTGGATCGCCAGGCGATTATCGACTCCATCCTGGCTGGCGAGGGAGAAATGATCGCCAGCTTCCAGGGCGCTCAGTCCTTCGGTAACGACCCTGATATGGAGCCCCTGCCGTATGATCCGCAGCAGGCTCGCGAGCTGCTGGATGAAGCGGGCGTCGAGCAAGGCGCAACGGTACAGATTGATGTTCGCGGTAACGACGCAACCTTCGGTGAGGTGGCCCAGGTGGTGGCGTCTTATCTACAAGGGGTGGGGATTACCGCTTCGATCCAACCTTACGAGACCAATGTGCTACTTAACGACATTATTCCGGCAGGCCGCACAGGTGAGATGTTCCAGCAGAAATGGGGCGGCTGGACCTTTGACTTCGACAATACTGCTTACCTGATGTACCACACTGGCGAACGCTGGAATCCTTATGACAGCGACGCTGAGTTAGATGAAATGCTCGAAGCCCAGCGCAGCATTACTGATCAGGAAGAGCGTGAAACGCTGCTTCAGGCGATTGCGCAGTATACGCAGGATCGCGCCTTGGAAATGCCGCTCTATAGCATCAATGCCCTCTACGGCGTCAGTGACCGGGTGGAGAATTTTGAGCCTGCCCCGGATAACCGTATGCGTTTAACCAACGTGGACGTTAGTGAATAAACGTAACGCCATCCGGCCGCTTGAAAGGGTGGCCGGTTCTTCACACTGACACTTCACAAAAGCTTCATGTAAGCGTTACGGGCTTGGGGTCATAGTGGCAAAATTTCTTCTTTATCGAATACTGCAGGCCGTCTTTGTGGTGATCGCCGTGACGCTGATCGTCTCTTTTGCGATCAGGTTAACCGGTGATCCGGCGGTCATGCTGGCACAAGGGGCGGGTAGTATTACCGAGGCGGATCTGGAAAGGATTCGTGAAGCCTTGGGTTTGAATCAATCCTTCCTAGCTCAGTACATCGGCTTCCTGCGTGGTCTGGTGGTGGGTGATTTTGGGCGCAGCTTTATGGGCGGCACCCCGGTGAGTGACCTGATCGGTCGCGCTCTACCTGCCACCTTGGCGCTGGCTTTCGCCTCGCTGTTTGTGTCTATTGTGGTATCGATACCGCTGGGTATTAAAGCAGCGGTATCGCGGGGAAGGTGGCCCGACCAAATGATCAGGATTTTTTCTCTGATTGGGCTCTCTTTTCCTAACTTCTGGCTGGCCATCATGCTGGTACTGTTGCTCTCCATCACCTTTAATCTGCTGCCGCCCAGTGGCATGGAGGGCTTCTCCAGCTTCATTATGCCCGCGGCGACGATGGGGATCATTCTAACCGCCACCAACGTGCGCCTAGTGCGAACCACTATGTTGGATACCCTTCGCTCTCAGTACATCATGGTGGCGCGGGCAAAAGGCCTTTCCAACACGGTCGTACTTTACAAACATGCGCTGCGTAACTGCTCCATTCCACTGATCACCTATTTTGGCCTGCAGTTCGGTGGTCTGTTAGGCGGTATCGTGGTTGTCGAGCGTGTCTTTAACTGGCCGGGATTAGGCACCTTGGCTTTCGAAGCCGTATCGGCCCGGGACTATCCCGTCTTACAAGGTGTTATTACCGTGCTCTCGTTAATGATCATCTCCATTAACCTTCTTGTTGATATTGCCTATGGCCTGGTCGACCCCAGGGTGCGCAAGGAATAACCATGACCGCAGCTATTAAAACCGACAAATTGAAACGCTTTAAGAACCTTGAGTTTATCCTTGGCGTGCTGCTCGTGGGTGGTATCGGTTTAGCGGTGATCTTCTCCGGCTGGCTGTTTCCCGGAGGAGGTTCAGAGCTTAACTTAGCCTACCGTTTAACGCCGCCGCTGGTGGAGCCTGGCTTTCCCCTTGGCACGGATCCATTAGGCCGGGACGTGCTCGCGCGGGTGATTATCGGCGGTGAAATCTCGCTAAAAGTCGGGGTCTACTCCGCCCTCGGGGCGGTGGTGATCGGCATCATTATGGGGTTGGTATCCGGCTACTACGGTGGGTTTCTGGATATGATCGTGATGCGCTTTGCCGACGTGCAACTCGCGCTACCCTTTATCCTGCTGGCGATTACCTTTATCGCCGTGATTGGTGGCGGGCTAACCAATATGATTATTCTGCTGATTATCTCCCAGTGGGTACAGTACGCACGCTTGGTGCGCGGCTCGGTGCTATCGCTGCGCGACCGTGAATTTATTCTGGCGGCCAAAGCGATTGGGGTGAAAGATATTCGTATTCTATTCCAGCATCTGTTGCCGAACCTGATTGGCCCCGTCATCGTGCTGATGACCCTCAATGTGGCCAATAATATTCTGCTTGAGAGCAGCCTGACCTTTTTAGGCTTGGGCGTGGATCCGGTGATTCCCAGTTGGGGCGGCATGCTGGCTGAAGGGCGTACCTACCTGCAAACGGCGTGGTGGGTTAGCGTGTTCCCCGGCTTGGCTATTCTGTTAACCGTGCTGGGACTGAACCTGCTGGGTGACTGGCTCCGGGATGCCCTGGATCCCACTGGACGCACCTCCTTATGACCAACGATCCCCGTATCGAGATCTTGTTAGAGCGCTCGTTTCCACGCACTACGCGATCTTTGCTTGATGAGTACGCCACGCCTGCCTATCAAGGCTATCAGTTGGAGGCATGGGTCTTCGACGATGAAACCGAACGCCAAGCCACAGAAACGGCCTTCAAGGCTGCTGATATTAGTGCACGCCTGCGCAGTGCCTATAAGCCCCTGGTGCACTTCTTTTTAGAGGAGTTCTCGTGGGAGGCGCTGGAGTCGCTGGTCATTGAGTACCCCGCATTAGCGCATGCGCCGCGCCGCTTTCTGCTGGAAGCCTACCCGCTGGCGGCGCTACTTCCGCCAGGTGTAGCGCTATGCTGGGAGGAAGTTGATGCCACGCCTACCACTATTTCAACCACTATCTCTACACTTCTTTATTATCGCGTTCGTGTAGAGCGAAGCACTGGGGAGCTGGAAACGTATTGGGTTGAAGCGCCTAATCGTCAACATTTAGATCATGTAGACGAGGCACAGTGCTCGCCCTGTGGCTGGCTGCGGCTCACCTCTCCCAATGGCGAGGTGAGCGAATCGATTGTTGAGACTGACTTTGAGGCGCTGTTTCAAGCGGCGTTGGCAACGTTATCCTCAATCCAGTGGCAGGCAGCGTCGCCCTACTTCGAAGAGCTCAATTTTACAGTGCAGTTGCCCTGTAGTGACCGCCGCTTAGCATTTGACGATGAGCATATCAGCCTTGCCGAGGCACTCCATGAAGAGCTCTATTTCTCTGCGCTGGAGTGTTTTCAGCGCCGTGCAGGGTTGGCGCTGGGGGATCGGTCCATTCAGCCAGGGCAGATTGTGCCGGAAGTCTCCTCTCAGGGTGAGCGAGCCTATTTGAAAGTCAGCCTACGGCTTTTGGATGCCTCCCAACTGCCGCGGGCCGAGGTCGAACTGGAGACCGCTCAACAGGCTATCGGCGCTGAGCAAATAGAGGCGTTATTGGCAGAGATGGGTGGTCAGTCGTTAGACGCCAAGACACGAGCGGGGAGAGCCGTAGAGGCGCGTTATATCGTCGGTAGTGACCGCGCCGTGATGATCAGTGCGGGGCAGCATGCCAACGAAACCTCCGGTGTGGTGGGGGCGCTGCGTGCCGCTGCGCAGCTTAGCGGTGAGCCAGAGGCCCACTTTGTCATCTCACCGCTGGAAAACCCTGATGGCTACGCGTTGCAAGGCCGGCTCATCGCCAATCAGCCACGCCATATGCACCATGCGGCGCGCTACACGGCCTTTGGTAATGACCTACAGAGTCAGCCGCTTGGGCAGCCATTTGAACATGCTATTCGTGAACAGGCATTCGCTCTCAGTAATGCCGGACTGCATATCAATCTGCACGGCTACCCGGCCCATGAGTGGACGCGGCCGTTAAACGGTTACGTGCCTCGCGGCTTTGAGATGTGGACGATCCCGAAAGGCTTCTTTTTGATCCTGCGTCATCAACCAGGCTATGAAACAGCGGCTGAGCAATTGGTGGAAGCCGTCACCCAGCAGCTTGCGCAAGTGCCTGGGCTAGTCGAATTTAATGCCGCGCAAATTGCGTTATTTGAGACCCATGCGGGGGCGTTAACCTTCCCGATGTTGAATGGCTTTCCCTACCTGAGCTCGGAAGATGTCGATCAATTAACGCCATTGATGCTGATCACGGAATACCCTGATGAAACCCTAACCGGCGAGCCCTTTGTACAGGCGCATACCGCGCAAATGGCAACGGTGGTGGCGGCCTATAACGCCTTTCAAACGCTCTCATTGGATAGTTAATCTCAATGACGGCGAGACTGTCAAAATAGCGTCGCACTGATACAATGGATAAATGAACAGTGCTTTCGCTACGTCTACCGCCTCCCTCGATGACCCTTTCTATTACCTGACGAACTTTCGCTTCGTTTTGGCCTGGGTGGGGGGGCGCCACGCTGATTTGCTCGCGGCAGACGAGCTCGCTTTTCTTGAACAGTTTGAAAGCTTACCGCAAGCCTCCCAAGCGCTGCTGGTGCGGATGGTGATGCGTAAAGGCGAACTGTTTCGGCTCAGCAAATTAAACTATACCGAAGTGGGAGATAGCGCTTCCGAGATAGTGCCCTTGATCGCGCTGGGTTGGGTGGAACGTGACCCAGCGCTTAACATCGATGAGCTGTTTCACCAGCTACGCCTTGCCGAGTTGCGCCAGGTGCTTGCAAAAGAAATACGCGCCGCCGGGCTTGCCGCGTCCAGTGCCAAAAGCGTGCTTTACGACACCTTGGCGAGCCAGCTCAATGTACCCAAGCGGTTATGCCAGTGGTGGCCCGAGGCAAACGATCCAGTTCTGCGGCTAACAGTCATGGAAACCTGCGACCGCCTGCGCCTGATGTTCTTTGGCAACCTGCGCCAGGACTGGGCCGAGTTCGTGTTAACCGAGCTTGGCCTCCAGCGTTTTGAAAGTGTGCCCTTCACGCCAGAGTCCCGCGCTTTCCAGTCGCGCCATGAAGTGGATACGTATTTAGCGCTCCATCGTCTGCGCCAACGTCTGGACGACGGCGAGCTGCCCGCCGATCTATTCCCTGAAATGCCACCGCCTGCGGATAATCGCTGGCTGGCCACGCGGCGCGCAAGGCTGTTGCTCCAGTTGGGTCGTGAGGCAGAGCGTAGCGGAGACGCCGCGCTAGCGCTGAGACTGTATCGCGAGTCCGCCAGTAGCGAAGCGCGCATTCGGCAGTTACGTTTGTTGGAGCGCCAAGGCGAACACACCGCGGCCTTTGAGCTGGCGACCCAAGCCCTTAATAGCAGCCCCAACGAAACCGAGCACCAGGCGCTGGCGCGGATTCTGCCCCGCTTACGGCGGCGGCTCAAACTGCCCACAATGCCGAACGACCCGGAACCCATCCATGAGCGCTGGGATCTGTCATTGCCCGGGCCACAAAGCGTCGAACGCGCCGTGGTTCAGGCGCTCGGCGAGCCTCTGGCGCCGGTCTGCTATGTGGAAAATGCGCTGATGACCGGGCTCTTTGGTCTGCTCTGCTGGCCAGCGATTTTCGACCCGCTACCAGGCGCTTTTTTCCATCCTTTCCACAATGGCCCGGCGGATTTATACCGCGACGATTTCGTTGTGCGTCGGCGAGACGCCTTCGATGCCTGCCTGGCGTACCTGGAAGACGGCAGCTACCAAGAGGTGATTCGGGCGACTTGGCGGGAGAAACACGGCCTGGCGTCCCCCTTTGTGCACTGGACGATTGTCGATGAACCGCTGGTTGAGCTGGCGTTGACGTGCATTCCCGCCATGCACCTAGGCTTGTGCTTCGAGCGGTTGCTGGGGGATCTGAAAGCCAACCGGGCCGGACTGCCGGATTTGATTCAATTTATGCCCGGTGCGCCCGTTGGCGAGCCACGCTATCGGATGATTGAGGTCAAAGGCCCCGGCGATCGGCTGCAGGATAACCAACGCCGCTGGCTTAAGTTCTTTCACCGCCATGGGATGCCAGTCGCGGTTTGTTACGTGCGCTGGGCTGCCAGCGATGAGCCTGAGTCATGATCGCGAAGTATCGCGTGGCGGTGCGAGCGCTGTGCGACTTCACTGCCCGGGAGGGTGATCTCGATCACCGTTTTACCCCTGCTCCCAGCGCGCGAGAAGGCATCGAAGGACACACCCTTGTAGCCAGCCGACGCGGGGCAGACTATATCGCCGAATTGCCGCTGTCCGGCAGTTATAAAGGGTGCGCTTTTGAAGGGCTAACCGTCACCGGCCGCGCCGATGGTTTTGACCCAACGGCCAACCGCTTGGAAGAGGTCAAGACCCACCGTGGCAGTCTGGAGCGCATGGCGGATAATCAGCGTGCACTCCACTGGGCGCAGGTGAAAGTCTACGGCGCGTTACTGTGTGCTGAGCGTGCGCTGGAACAGATTACCTTGACGTTGGTTTATCTGGATATTGCCAGCGGCAAAGAGACCCTGATTAGCCAGGAAACCACTGCCGGCGAACTCCAGGCGTTCTTTGCCGAGCAGTGCCAACGCTTCCTTGCCTGGGCAGAACAGGAGGCCGGGCACCGTCAGGACCGCGATAGTGGCCTGCAGGCCCTGCGCTTTCCCCATGCCGCGTTTCGCCCCGGCCAGCGTGAACTCGCTGAAGACATTTACAAAGCCGCTAGCACCGGGCGCTGCCTGCTCGCCCAGGCGCCCACCGGCATCGGTAAAACCATGGGCACGCTGTTCCCCATGCTTGCGGCCATGCCCCGCCAGCAGCTCGATCGCATTGCCTTTCTCACCATGAAAACCCCTGGCCGCCGTTTGGCGCTGGATGCCCTGGCTACACTGCGCACTAGTGATGAAACACTTCCTCTGCGGGTGCTGGAACTGGTGGCGCGTGAGAAGGCCTGCGAATACCCTGATCGCGCCTGCCACGGCGAGTCGTGCCCATTGGCCGTCGGCTTTTTCGATCGCCTGCCTGCAGCACGCCAAGCGGCGGTGGATCAGGGGTGGCTGGATCGCGACGCGCTGCGCGAAGTGGCGTTGGCCCACGATGTTTGCCCGTATTATCTCGCCCAGGAGCTGGCGCGCTGGGCAGATGTGATCGTCGGTGACGTCAACCACTGGTTCGATAGCCACGCACTGCTGCACGGCTTAGCCCAGGCCAACGATTGGCGAACGGGCGTGCTGGTCGACGAAGCGCATAATCTGATTGAGCGCGCTCGTGGTATGTACAGCGCCGAGCTTGATCAGCAGCGTTTCAACCGGGCTCGCCGTGCTGCGCCCAAAGCGCTCTCCCGGCCCTTGGGTCGTTTGGCCCGTCAGTGGCAGGCGTTGTTTAAAGATACGTCGTTTAAAGAGGCGAGGCTGGAAGAGGAGGGCGACCCCAGGAAACCGGCCTACCGGCTGCTTACGGCATTGCCCGACAAGCTAGTTATCGCTGCCCAACAGGTGGGCGCCGCCATCACCGACCACCTGGGTGAGCACCCCGAAGATGCCAGCCTGGAACTACAGGAATTGTTATTTGAAGCGCTGGCGTTCTGCCGCCTGGCGGAGCGCTTTGGCGAGCACTCCCTGTGTGACCTTACCCGCTATGGCCGCGGTCGGGCGGTGCTAGGGTTACGCAATCTGATACCCGCCGATTTTCTGGCCGCACGGTTTAACGCGGCGCACTCAGTGGTGCTGTTTTCGGCGACGTTAAACCCTGCCCACTACTACCGGGATCTGCTGGGCTTGCCGGAAAAAACGGTATGGCGGGAAGTGGCATCGCCCTTTACCGCGTGTCAGTTAGAGGTGCGTATACGCACGGATATCTCCACGCGTTTTCGGGATCGGGACGCCTCTATCGATCCTATCGTCGCGACCATGGCGCAGCAGTATCAGCGCAAATCAGGCCACTATTTAGCGTTCTTCAGCAGCTTTGCTTACCTGGAGGCAGCGCTGGCGCGGTTTCGCGAGGCGCACCCGGAAGTGCCCGTTTTCAGCCAAACCCGAGGGATGCCGGAAGCGCAGCGCGAGTCGTTTCTGGCGCGCTTTGCACCCGGCGGAGAAGGCATCGGCTTTGCGGTGTTGGGCGGTGCTTTTGCAGAGGGCATCGACCTGCCCGGTGACCGCTTGATCGGTGCTTTTATCGCCACCCTGGGACTACCGCCGTTTAATGACTTTAACGAAGCGCTTAAAGCACGATTAACCGCTCGCTTCGGCCAGGGTGACGACTACACCTACCGCATTCCTGGCATGATCAAAGTGGTACAGGCCGCAGGTCGCGTTATCCGCAGTCCAGAAGATCAAGGGGTTGTGGTATTAATGGATGATCGTTTTGCCCAGACCAGCGTGCGTGCGCTATTACCACGCTGGTGGTCGCTGGGAGATATCAACCCCTAACTTAGGACCCTAACGCGAGCCATGACAGATCTACTCTGGTACCAGTATGCGCTGATCGGGCTAATTTTTGCCTGGAGCGGTTTTGTGCGAACTAGCCTGGGCTTTGGCGGTGCCGTGCTGGCGCTGCCTTTTCTGCTTTTGGTGGTCAACGAGCCACTGGTGTTCTTGCCGATTATTGCCATTCACCTGCTGATTTTCTCCAGTTGGATCGCCTGGCGCGGGCATCGACAAGTGCAGCAAGCGGGGGCGAGTACCACATCGCCAGAGAGCAATATCGATTGGGGGTACCTGGTCAAAGCCCTGAAAATCATGATCATCCCCAAGTTGATTGGGGTAGTGGGGCTGTTAACGCTGCCTGCACAAGTCATGACCAGTATCATTTTCGGCATTGTGATCATCTATGCCATTGGCTATGTATTGAATAAGCCTTTCAAGAGCAAGAACAAGTACGTGGACTACGTGCTGCTGGCGCTTGGGGGGTATGTCAGCGGTACGTCGCTGATTGGCGCGCCGTTGATTGTGGCGGTGTTCGCCACCCACGTCGCCAAAGAGCAGTTGCGGGATACCATGTTTGTGCTGTGGTTTATCCTGGTGGTGATCAAGATGGTCTCGTTCCTGATTGCAGGCGTGGATCTGCAGTTAATCCACCAGCTGTGGCTGCTGCCCTGTGCCTTTGTTGGCCATTTGGTGGGCGAGAAAGCCCACCGCTATATGCTCAAAGCGGACACTGGGCTGTTCTTCCGTGTGCTGGGCGCGGTGCTGATTTTGGTCAGTGTCGTGGGGTTGATTCACCCGCCCGCGTAAGTGCTGATGCTCAAAGCTGGCTGTCGGCCTTGAGCGTCGTCTTGCCCAGAAGGATCAGGACAACGGCCAGTAGTCCGCACACGACTGCCATGCCGGTAAACACGTTACGCAGCGACTCCAGCCAGATCATCGCCGGGGCGACCACTACCGGGGAGACAAACTGGCCGAAAAAGAAGGTCGAGGTAAAACCGCCAAACACCCGGCCGCGCACCCGTTGAGGCGTGATCCGCATCAGCCACGTGGTGGTATTGGGCATAAAGGCGCCAAGGCCAAAGCCGGAGATCGCCGCACCCACGATGGCCATGGCGTAACTCTGGGTGAAGCCCACCACCAAAAAACCGGCGGCCGCCAGGAAAAAACCGAGCACATAGATGGTCATCACCGACAGGAACGGCTTGTAGTAACCATAGCAAAACGCCACGATGCTGGCCGTCAGGGCTGCCATCGAGAGCGCCACGCCGATCGCTACGCCGCTGACTTGACCCTGCTGGGAAAGCAGAAAGGGCAACTGCGCGGGAAACATATAAAACATAGTCATGCTGATCATGGCGATCAGGTAAGCAAGACCGGTACGCCCGTAGTCCACCGTTACCGGCACATCGCTTGTATCGCGGCTGGCATCATCACTGGATTGAGGCTCTTGGAGAATCGCCCAGGCATAGGGAAGCAGCAGCACACCGGTCATATAGAGTAAAAACGGGCCGCGCCAACTCCAGTCGGAAAGTAGCCCGCCCAGGTTAATAAAGATTACCCCGCCCAGCGCCATGCAGCTGCTTTGCAGCCCCAAAAAACGGGCGCGTTCGGCGCCGTCAAAATAATCCCCCACCAGCGTAGTACTGATACTGAGAATACCGGCTACCGCAATCCCCATCAGTGCGCGGGAGCTTAATAGCAGATCCACGCGATCAATGAAAAAGCCCGCGACCCCCGCAAAACCGTAGATGCCCAGCATCATCAACAGCAATTTCTTGCGCCCAAACCGGTCAGCAAGATAGCCCATCAGTGGACTGAACAGCGTAATCATCAGCGCAGGCAGGGTCAGAATCAGCTGGATCACTACCTGGGGCTGGTCGGGAAAATGGCGACTGATGCCCGGCAGTGCGGGCGCGATAATTGCCCCCGACATCACGGTCATGGTGCTGGCAAACAGTAATACGGCCTTAATATGCGTTAATTGGCTAATGGTCTTGTCCATATCAAGAGAAGGAGGAAGGGTGAAAAGCATGAACGCATATCGTAGCATGTTTGTTAGCATGCTAGTTTGTTTTGCACTCTTCTACTGGGCTCTTTTTGACTAGCCCTTTTTGACTAGCTTTGCACAGTCACAAACGGCAATGACGGCTATTGCCAAGTTGCTTGGTCAGCGCGGGTGGCCGCCAGGCGTGCTTCATCAAGCGTGATGCCGAGGCCAGGCTCATCAGAGAGTGTCAGCCAGCCCTCGGCGTCGGGTTTGATAGCGGCTGTCAGCGGGAAGTCGCGCACCTCAGGTGTCCATTCCGGGGGATCGAAGGGGTACTCCAGATAAGGACAGCCTGCCGGGCCAACCGCTCCTGCGGTGAGATGCAGATTGGCGGCAAGACCAATGCCATTGCCCCAAGTATGCGGCGTGAACCATTTGCCCGCTGTGGTGACCTCTTTCGCCAGCCGCGATAGGCCGAGAAGGCCGATTGAGCACACTGCGTCCGGTTGATAGACGTCAAGACACTGCTGTCGCAGCATTTCGCGGAATTCGTAGGGTTCGCGGGTCATCTCGCCACCGGCGATTTTCAGTCGCTCGCCAGTCAGGTCGTTGAGGGCGCGCATGCCGGGGTAGTCGCCGCGATAGAGCGGCTCCTCCATCCAAAGCACATTATGGCGAATCAACTCCTCAGCCACCTCGCTTGCCTTGGCCAAATCCCAGGGGGCCTGGGTATCCCACGGCATCCGCCAGCCCTGGTTGCAGTCGACCATCAGATCCAATTCTTGTCCCACGGCATCACGCACAGCGGCGAGCACGGCCAGATCATCGTCGAGCCGCTGGCGGCCAAAGCGTAGTTTCAGGGCGGGGATGCTTGCGTCGCGAACCTGCTCGGCCAGGGCGACGACCTGCTCGATAGGGCGATGGGTACCGCTGGACGCGTAAGCTTTCAGGCGTGATGAGGTGCCGCCCAACAATTGCCATAACGGTTGGGCCTTGATCTTGCCGATCAAGTCCCAGAGGGCAACTTCCAATGGCCAGCAGCGCCCTGCATGAAAACCGATGTTATCAATCACTGCACTGTGGCGTTCGATGGCTAAGGGGTCTTGCCCGATGAATAGCGACCGGAAGTCGTCGAAGCCATACATGGCATCACCCGAGCCGATGCCCTCACGGCCTTCGCTGTCGATCACGCGAACGATGGCAGCCGGAAACTTGCGCCTGGGTTGGCTATCCCAAGCCGCTGGGAAAGGTGGATCCAGTTCGCACTGGTGCTGGCTGATCTCGATGCGCTCAATTACGTTCATGCGCTGACCTCGCTGTTCTGGGTGGCAAGCTCGGCGACGCGACGTGCGAACACGGTCACAGTGGCTTCAGCGAGCCATTGCCAGTCATCGTCAGTTGGTCGGCGAGCAGCGTTGCGGGCCATAGGCGCGTTCTCTTCTTTTTGCATGGTCGAGGCTAGCGCTTCAGCGTTTAACGTCAGCTCAGTAAAGGGGGCAAGGGCTTGATTGAAATCGGCCTGATCAGCGAGCTCACGGAATAGCCTGGGCAAGTCTTGTGCTTTGCAGCCGGCTTTCAGGGCATGGGCTGCTGGCGTAAAGCGTGCTTCATTACCTGTCACTGACCAAGCCAATGACGCTTCCAGGGCCAGCGTCACGGCAACACCGTGCGGTAAGTGGTAACAGCTACCCAGGGCATGGCCGATGTTGTGTGCGATGCCGGTGCCACCATTATCGATGGCCTGGCCCGCTAGGCAAGCAGCCTCCTGCATGCGTTGGCGGGCCTCCAAATCATGCGGGGTAGCCACTGCAATGGGCAGCGTCTCACCTACCTGACGGATGGCCTGCAGCGCCGGGGCCTCAATAAATGCGTGTCGCCCCTGGCCGGTAGTGGCCTCCAGCGCGTGGACGAAGGCATCCAGGCCGGTGGTGGCGGTGAGTGGAGCGGGCAGGTCACGCGTTAGTGCCGGGTCGAGGAGGACGGCGTCGGGTAACAGCTCGTCGCCCCAGGCCCAAAGCTTGCGTCCCTGTGTATCGGTGAGGATCGAAGTGCGCGTAACCTCGGAGCCGGTGCCCGAGGTCGTTGGCACCATCACGGCCGGTACACGCCCTGCCCAAGGGGTCATGGCCAGCAGATAGTTCTCCATGTCACCAGGGCTTTCTGCCAGGGCTGCGACCAGCTTGGCGATGTCTAACGCGGTGCCGCCGCCCAGCCCTATTACCAAGGGGCGGCCGGTCAGGGCACGAACCGCCGCCGCGGCCGCATCGGCGCTAGTCACGCTGGGTTCGCCTGCCGGTGCCAGGAAGGTGTCTACCTCGGCATCAACCGCCAGATCGTCGACCAGTGCATCGACCAGGCCAGTTGCGGCAAGACCTTGGTCACTGATGACCATATAACGGCTGGCACCCAGGCGGCAGCGAAGCTCGGGTAGCTGCTTAAGACTGTCAGGCCCCGCTATGATCGGTGTCTGACGTCCAGTGTGAAAATGGTTCAGGGACATGGTGCTCAAATCTCGATCCAGGTGGTCTTGAGTTCTGTGTACTTATCGAAGGCATGAAGCGATTTGTCGCGACCCTGGCCGGATTGCTTATAGCCACCAAAGGGTGCATTGATCGATGTGTGGTCGTAACAGTTAACCCAAACGGTGCCCGCTCGTAGGGCGCGGGCGGCGCGGTGGCCGTCGCGGAGTCGATCAGTCCATATCGCCGCGCCTAGGCCGTAATCGGTGTCATTGGCGATGGTCAACGCCTCATCCAGGTCGTCCACGGTAATCACAACCAGGACGGGCCCGAATATTTCCTCGCGGGCCACACGCATATTATTGGTGACATCGTCGAGCACCGCCGGGGTCAGGTAGTACCCTCCGCTTTCGCAGCGTACCTGCTCGCCGCCGAACAAGAGTTGCGCCCCTTCGCGCTGGCCTTGTTCGAGATACCCCTGCACCTTTTCCATATGCGCCTGTTCAATCATCGCCCCCATCTGTACGGCTGGGTCGAGTGGGTCACCGGGCTGTAGTGCCTCGGCCCAATCGCGGAGTTTGGCAAGCAGCGTTTCCTTGACGGTTCGATCGACAATCAAGCGGGTTCCCGCGTGGCAGGTCTCGCCCTGGTTGTACCAGACACCATAGGCGACCGACATGGCGATGGTGTCCAGATCTTCCACATCGCGAGTGACGATGTGGGGGCTCTTGCCACCGCACTCCAGACCGATGCGCTTCATATTGGAGTGCGCAGAATACTCAAGGAAGGCTTTGCCGACCTCAGTGGAGCCGGTAAAACCGACAGCGTCGACGCCAGCATGCAGGCCCAATGCCTTGCCAGCGATGTGGCCCAGGCCTGTGACCACCTGAAAGGCGCCAGCGGGGATGCCAGCCCCTTGGGCAAGCTCGGCCACCTTGAGCGTAGCCAGGCTAGACTGCTCAGCGGGCTTGAGTATCACCGAGTTGCCAGCGCCCAGTGCCGGGCCAATCTTCCAGCTCGCGATAATCAACGGGTAGTTCCAGGGCACCACGGCGGCGACCACGCCCATCGGCTCGCGGTCTACGAGGCAGACGCTGTTTGCCCCATTGGGCGCCGTTTCACCGTAAAGCTTGTCGAGTGACTCGGCATACCAGCGCAGCCCCCCGACCAGGCCGGGCACATCCACTGTTGTGGTCTGGCCAATCGGCTTGCCGGTTTCCAAGGTTTCTAGCAACGCAATATCGTCGAGCTGTGCCTCAATGGCATCCGCCCAGGCGAGCATGCGTGATTTGCGCTCGGTGGGCGGCAAGTCTCGCCATTCACCACTCTCGAAACTGCGGCGAGCACTGGCGACGGCGAGGTCGACGTCGGCAGCATCGCAAGCCGCCACATCGGTGAGCACTTGACCAGTGGCAGGATTCTCTGCAGAAAAGGTAGCGCCGCTGCGGGCCGGGACGAATTGTCCGTCGATATAGGCCAGTTGTGGCAGCGGGAGAGAGCTCGCGCGGTTCTGCCAGTCGGCGTGGGAGCGGTCCGTCATCAAATAACCTCGGCGGTGAGTTGGCATGTCGTCGTGATACTAGGCGCTCAGGTGTGGCCCCACAAACGAGGAAAGCGAACCGGGGGTATTCCAATAACTCATGCAAGTCTGGTATTCATCCGGCGTTTACTGACATTCTCTGCTTAGTTTCTGCGAAAAAATCACCCAATGAGGCCACGGCGCATGTCACGCACATTACCCCCACTCAATTCTCTAAAGGCCTTTGAGGCCGCCGCCGAGTGTGCAAGTTTTACCCTGGCGGCGCAGCGGCTCTGCGTGACCCAGAGCGCGGTTAGCCGTCAAGTAAAGTTGCTAGAGGAGCAGTTGGGGGTACCGCTTTTCCAACGTGGTTCGGGCCACCTTCGATTGACCGACGCGGGACGGCGGTTGCAGCCAGTGCTGCGTCAGTCCTTTGATCGTATTGCCTGGACTGTAAGAGGGCTGCAAGAGCCAGATGCTATCCCCCACCTGCGCCTGAATGCGCCTCCGACCTTTGCCAATCGATGGTTAATCCCGCGGCTGGGGCGCTTGAAATCATTGCACCCTGATCTGGAGCTGTCCCTGACAACGCGTGCCGATGACGACCTGGTAGGAGACGAAAACCTGGATGCAGCGATTCGTTTTGGAACCGGTGAGTGGTCGGATGCCGAGGTGGTGCACCTGATGCAAGAAAGTCATATCGCCGTCTGCGCACCCAAGCTCCGAGGGTCTAGGCGTCGTGATGCGCTCGACCTCAATCACCAGGTGCTGCTTCATGTTCTTTGGGGCGAGGATCGCTTTCATACCTGGGATCACTGGCTGTCAGCGGCCGGTATCGAAGGCGTGAAGACCAGCGGTGGTATCGCGTTTGATCTCCTTGAGTTGGCGATTCATGCCGCCGTCAACGCGGTAGGCGTGACCATCGCAGACCGGCACATGGTCGCGCGTGAGCTGGATAGAGGGGAACTCGTATCATGGCTTGATGTCGAGGTTACCGGGCATCGCTCCTACTGGTTGGCAACCCGGCCGCATCAAGTGGAGTCGGCCAACCTCAAGCTTTTCCGCCAATGGCTGGCGCAGGAGATCGAAGATCCGCCTGTAGGTTTATAAGCCGCTACGGACAGGTGACCGCAGGGCTATGAGGCGTCGCTGTTATCGGAGAGAAGTTGTTCACGCAATAGGTCGACGAGCGTATCACCCGCGGGATGCTGGAAACTCGGCGATTTTCGAACCGCCAGCTCGGCAGGTGGCAACGCTGGGAACCCTTCCGCTTCATCAAGGATGCGCCAGTTCTCTGGCATGGCGCGTCGATCAGTGACGGTTACGGCCTTGCCCTGATTGACGGCCACGCGCAGCCCGGTGGGGCTTTGGGTCGTATACTCCAGCGACCATTGTCTGCCCAGGCGCGTAAGGGCTTCCAGGGCGCGCTCTCGATAAGGGCAGTGATCAGGGAAGAGCGCCAATGCGATCGGCGCATTGGGGGCGACACAATAATCTTGATGCGCTGCCCAAACCACTTCCTCATGGCCCATCGATACCCCATGCCGTTGGCTCTTGTGTTGAATTGTCAGTACGAGATCAAGCTCTCCTGCTTCTAAAGATTCGATGAGCTCACTCGACATGCGGCAATGAATATGCGGCCGAATGCGAGGATGTAGCTCAGCAAGGCGCGCCAATAGTGCCGGTAGCCAGGCTTCGGCATAATTTTCTGGTAGGCCGAAACGAATTACTCCGTCGTGGTCGCCGTGTCCGAGCACGCTTAACGCCTCGCGTTGCAATTGCAACAGGCGTCGGGCGTAGACCAGAAACGTTTCACCATCTTGGGTCAGTGTCAGTTGACGGCTCGTGCGCTGCAACAGACGCGTGCCGAGCCGCTCTTCCAGGGTGCGTATGCGCAGGCTGATTGTCGACTGGGTCTTATGGAGTTGGTTAGCGGCAGCAGTAAATCCATTGTTGTCCACGACGGCAACGAAAGCACTCAGCAGTTCGTTGTCGAGGGACGGCGTGCGGGGCGAGCTATCGGTATAGCCGATGGAATCCATCACAAGGAATTGTTTCCTCAATAGAGCTGGTTTATCCACTATGCCTCCAGATACGCCGGGGTGCCAAGCCCGGCTCATATTTCTTTCTGGAGGATAATGCAATGCTGAACGCTGATCAGTTGGCGGATGCCGAGCGCCTAGATTTGTCTGCCTTTGTCGATACCCAACGCTATCCACTCGATGAGCCCAATAGTCCGTCGCTTGTTGAGGTCATTGAGTCTGCCCGGCGTGATCTTGACCGTGAGGGCTGTGCGGTGCTGCGAGGCTTTCTGCATCCGACTGTGCTTGAGCAAGCGCGGACAGAGAGTGCGCACATGGCCGAGAAAAGTTTCTTCAACACGCGCCAGGTCAACGCCTACTTTACGGCTGATGACCCCTCGCTACCGGATGATGATCCGCGTCGTATATTCATGACGCGCACTAGCGGTTTCGTCACCCGGGACATGATCACGGCGGATAGCCTGATTCATAGACTCTATGTTTCCAAGGCAATGAAATCGCTGGTGGCACGCTGTCTTGGCGAAGAGCAAATTTATGAGTACGCCGACCCCTTCGCTGGCTTGGTGCTCAACGTACTGCCCGATGGTACTCAGCAGCCGTGGCACTACGACACCAACGAATTCATCGTCACCATGATGACGCAGCAGCCCGAAACGGGCGGCGTTTTCGAGTATTGCCCGGGGATTCGTACACCACAGGACGAAAACTATACCGGTGTCAGCGCAGTGATTCGTGAGGATGATTCAACACCGATAAAGCGTCTGGATCTGCGTCCGGGTGATTTACAGCTTTTCAAAGGTCGCTTCAGTCTGCACCGCGTCTCAGAAGTGCAAGGTGATACACCACGACTGACGGCTATTTTCGCCTATTCGCAGCAGCCCGGCGTGGTCGGCAAGCTCGAACGCACACGCCAACTGTACGGGCGTGTCGCCGAACAGCATATCCAGGCAGAGGCCAGCTATGCGGAGCGCCATGACGGTCTGATCGACTGAGCCCCCATCCCTATAGCTTTACTGACCTATACCTTTACTGCCCTATACCTTTACTGAATGAGGAGAGAGGATGAAGATGGATCTCGATACCCTCGGCATTCTTCCGCCGACCCATGCGCCTAGCGATTGCGAGCCGACGCACGCCGAGATTGAACAGGTACTGCTCGACCGTCTTGGCCGTGTTCGGCATGAACTCGTCAAACGTGACCTGACCGCGGTAGTGCTCTTTGACCCGGCACACGTACGTTATGCCACAGGCTCGCGCAACATGCAGGTCTACAGCTCGCGCAACCCGGCGCGCTATGCGTTCGTCCCCGCCGAAGGGCCAGTGGTGTTGTTCGAGTTTTCCGGCTGCGAGCACTTAGCCAAGCACCTGCCAACAGTGGATGAGATCCGCCCAGCCAAGGCAATTTCTTATTATTTCAATGAGAAGAACACCGAGGCGGTAACCCGCGCCTGGGCGGATGAGATTACCGACCTCGTTCGTCAATGTGGAGGCGGTAAACGTATCGGCATCGAAAGCGCCACGCCGGAAGCGGCATTCATGCTGCAGAGGAATGGCTTCGAGGTATTGGATGCACAGGCGCCACTGGAGTTGGCACGCGCTATCAAGGTGCCCAATGAGATCAAAATGATCCGTTCGTCTCTGCGTGCGGTAGAAGAGGGTGTGCATAAGCTCGAAATGGCGATCAAGCCGGGCATGAGCGAGAACGCTGTGTGGTCAAGGCTGCACCAGCACATCATCGAAACCGATGCTGACTTTGTCGAGACGCGATTGATGAACTCGGGACCACGCACCAACCCATGGTTCCAGGAGTGCTCAGACCGCATCATTCAAGAAGGCGAGCTGGTGGCGCTAGATACCGACGTGGTCGGACGCTACGGCTATTATGCCGACTTCTCTCGCACTTTCCTGTGTGGCGATGGCCAGCCAAGCCAGGCGCAGAAGGATCTCTACGCCATGGCTTATGAACAGATACGCACCAATATGGAAAACATCCGGCCCGGCATCAGTTTCAAGGAATACGCCGAGCGTGCCTGGCAGCTTCCAGAAGCCTACAAGGCGCGCCGTTACTTCGCCTTGGCCCATGGCGTTGGCATGAATGGCGAGTATCCCTACATCGTTCATCGTGAGGATATCGACGACAAGGGCTACGACGGAATTATTGAGCCGGGAATGACGCTTTGCGTGGAGAGTTTTATCGGCCACGAAAAGGGTGGTGAGGGCGTCAAGCTGGAGGAGCAACTCTACGTACGCGACGACGGAAAAGTGGAGTTACTGTCCGATTATCCCTTCGATTCCAGGTTGCTGGAATATACCTAGTGAAATGGTACTACATTCTTTTTTCTCATGATGGCTATTCAGTAATGTCGATCGTTATTCGGTAATAACCTGCTACGATTGACTTTTTAGCATGGCTAAATTATTAGAAGGGAGCTTAATATGAATAAAATCTCATCATCGTTCTTGGTGGTAGGGCTGCTCGCAACGACAACTGCCGTTCAGGCGGACAATCACAAGTCATTAGTGATCGGTACCAACAATTGGGCCGAAAACATTGCAGTTGCCAACATGTGGAAGATCATCCTTGAAGAAGAGCATGGCTATGACATTGAGCTTTCCGATGTCGGCAAGAGCGTGCTTTACAGTGGCCTGGCCAACGAGGACTTCGATCTCTCCCTGGAGATCTGGTTACCTACCACTGATGCCTCTTTCCTTGAGCCTCACAAGGATGCGATTGACGTGCACGACGTTTGGTACGAAGGCACTGGGCTGGGCCTGGTGGTGCCGAGCTACGTGGATATCGACACCATCCCTGAGCTTGGCGAAAACGCCGAGGCTTATGAGTACCAGGGTAGCCCGACTATTCTTGGTATTGACTCAGGTTCGGCAATTGCAGGCTCTACCGACGATGCGATAGACGTGTACGAACTGCCACTTAAGCAAATCAATAGCTCTGGGCCGGCGATGATGGCGGCGCTAGATGATGCTTATCAGCGCGAAGAGCCGATCGTCGTGACACTGTGGAGCCCGCATTGGGCCTTTGCTGAGTACGACCTCAAATATCTGGAAGATCCTGAGGGCGTTTATGGCGAAAGTGACGATATTCACTGGTTCTCGCGCAAAGGTTTCGGTGACGATGACCCCTGGCTAACGTCCGTGCTCAATGATTGGTACATGGACGACGATACATTGGGCGGCCTGATGGCCGAAATCGAGCAAGCCGGTGACCCAGTAGAAGGTGCTCAGACTTGGATCGATGAGAATCGTGACTTGATTGATGGGTGGATAGAGTCTGGTGACGACGAATAATACTTTATTGACTACCTGAGTCAGCATAGCTGAGATATGTTAGCAGTCGTTCGTTTTGGCGCGTGCTACCTATATGGAACCTAGTGTTGCTACCAACAAAAAACGGCCACTTGCTGTGTTAGCTAAGTGGCCGTTTTTCATAGTGTTCTTGGTCGGAATAGCAGGATTCGAACCTACGACCTCTGCCTCCCGAAGGCAGCGCTCTACCAAGCTGAGCTATATTCCGAAGGTTGCCGAGCCGTGCGTATCTGTGCTCAACAACGGAGGTGGATCATACTTAGCCAGACGTGTTTTTTCAAGTCCTCGGCGGTGTGATCTAGCAATTTTTATGCTTGGCGATCAACCGCTAAGCGGGCCAACTGGGCCATGCTGTCGCGGTAGGCGCTGGGCGGTAGGGCGTCCAACTGCTGCAGGGCTTTATCGGCCATCTCTTCGGCGCGCTGGCGGGTATAGTCGAGTGCGCCGGTGGCGTGAATAATTTCCAGCACGGCGTCGAGCTGCTCAAGACCGCCATCGCGAATCACCTGGCGAATCAGCTTGGCCTGTTCCGGCGTGCCTTGCTCCATGGCGTGGATCAGCGGCAGCGTCGGCTTGCCTTCGGCTAGGTCGTCGCCAACGTTTTTGCCCATGGCCTCGGCGTCGCCCTGGTAATCCAGCAGGTCGTCAATCAATTGAAAGGCGAGTCCTAAGTAGCGGCCATAATACTGTAGAGCGCGCTCCTGTTCAGGCGTTGCTTCTGCCAGCACGGCACCGCTGTGGGAAGCCGCTTCAAACAGCATGGCGGTTTTGCCCAAAATGGTCTCGAAGTAGTCCTCTTCGGAGATGCTGGGGTTGCCGATGTTGGTCAACTGCAGCACTTCCCCTTCCGCGATGATGCAGGTAGCGCCGGAAAGGATCGCCATAATGCGCATCGAGCCCACATCGACCATCATCTGAAACGAGCGGGCGTAGAGAAAGTCACCGACCAGTACCGAGGGCGCATTGCCCCAGGCGTCGTTGGCGGTTTTCTTGCCCCGGCGCATATGCGATTCATCCACCACGTCATCGTGTAGCAGCGTGGAGGTGTGCATAAACTCTATTAATGTGGCCAGCGGAATATGCTTGTCGCCGGTGTAGTCGAGGGAGCGGGCGGCTAGGAGTGCCAGTAAAGGGCGCAAGCGCTTGCCGCCGCTTTCGGTAATGTACTGGCCGATCGTTTCAACCAGTGGCACTTTAGAATTGAGCTGCTCGACAATTGTCCGATTGACGGCTGCGAAATCATCGGCCACCACGGCATGCAGCGGTGAAGGCGTTGGGCTGTCAGGCTGGGCTGAGGAGACGTTAGCGGTCATGGGATACGTTCATCGCGGCAGATTGAGGCGGTTACTCCCGCCCATAGTGGAGGTCATGCTATGGGGCTGCCTGTTAGGCGTCAAGACACGCGCGGTGGTCACGCTATGATATGCCGTTATAAGGAGATGGTCGTGTCAATTGACAACGGCCTATGGTCTTGTGGTAAGAGAAGATAGTCGTTATAATCCGCGACCCACTCATCTTGCTCCCTGTCAGATGGCTCCAAAAGGGGCGCCACTCGCAGCAGGTCGATAAGAGCACGACTCGAAAGAGCGTAGGAGATGAGTGCCGTTTAACCGTTAGAACGGCATTAACGACAGTCCGGAGAGCGACATGTACGCAGTTATCAAAAGCGGTGGTAAGCAGTACCGCGTTCAAGAAGGTCAAACCCTCAAGCTCGAGAAAATCGAAGTCGCTACCGGCGAAACGATTGAGTTTGACGAAGTGCTGATGGTCGCTGACGGCGATGACTTCAACATCGGTGCGCCGATGATCAGTGGTGCTAAAGTCTCTGCCGAAGTGGTTTCCCACGGGCGCGGCGATAAAGTCACCATCATCAAGTTCCGTCGTCGTAAGCACCACATGAAGCGTCAGGGCCACCGCCAGTGGTTCACTGAAGTCAAAATTACCGGAATTTCTGCGTAAGCGGTCAATTCCCTTAGGAGGATTTTGCAATGGCACATAAAAAGGCAGCCGGCTCCACGCGTAACGGTCGCGATTCCGAGTCCAAACGCTTAGGTGTAAAACTCTTCGGTGGCCAAGCGGCGACTGCGGGTAACATCATCGTGCGTCAGCGCGGCACGCGTTTCCACGCGGGCACAGGCGTAGGCCTTGGTCGTGACCACACACTGTTCGCACTGAGCGACGGTTTTGTGAAGTTTGAGACCAAAGGCCCGAAAAACCGCAAGTTCGTTAGCATCGTCTCTGCCTAAACGGCTAGTACTATGCTCGCGGTTGCGAGAAAAAAGGCCCCGCTATGGCGGGGCTTTTTTGTCGGTTAAATCTCTTTTCCAATACGCTTTACCACGATGCCTTTATCACCATGTCTATATCACGATGTATTTATCATTATGCTGGTGGCAGTAAAGGGTTGGGAAAAGAGTTGGGAAAACAGTAGTGCATATTAGGGCGGCGGAAGCGGCCGGGAGAATCCAATGCAGTTCGTCGATGAAGCCTCGATTATTGTTGAGGCGGGCAAAGGCGGCAATGGCTGTCTGAGCTTTCGCCGCGAAAAATATGTGCCCAGGGGCGGCCCCGATGGGGGCGATGGCGGTCATGGTGGTAGCGTTTACCTCATTGGTGACGATGCTCTTAACACTTTGATCGATTTTAAATTCCAGCGCTTCTATAAAGCCCAGAACGGGCAGGGCGGCATGGGCCGCCAAATGAGCGGCAAGGCCGGTGAAGACCTGCACGTCAAAGTGCCGGTGGGCACCACGGTGATTGATGAAGACACCCTGGAAGTCATCGCCGATGTGACCGAAATTGGTCAGGTGGTGCTGGTGGGCGAAGGTGGCCGCCGCGGTTTGGGTAACATCCACTTTAAATCGTCTACCAACCGCGCACCGCGTCGGACGACACCGGGTACCGACGGCGATCGCCGCAACCTGCGCTTGGAAATGAAGGTAATGGCCGATGTGGGCCTGCTGGGCATGCCCAATGCGGGTAAATCGACGCTGATTCGCTCGGTGTCCGCCGCCAAGCCCAAGGTCGCCAACTACCCGTTTACGACCTTAGTGCCCAACTTAGGCGTGGTAAAACTGGGTATGCACGAGCACTTCGTCATGGCCGACGTACCGGGCTTGATCGAAGGTGCCTCTGAAGGCGCCGGTTTAGGGTTGCGCTTCCTGAAGCACTTAACCCGCACGCGGCTACTGTTCCACGTGGTCGACGTGGCACCGTTTGACGAGTCCGACCCGGTGGAAGCGGCAAAGGCGATTGTTCACGAGTTGGGGCAGTTCTCTCCGGCGCTTTCTGAGCGGCCGCGCTGGCTGGTGCTGAACAAGTTTGACCTGCTGCCGGAAGATGAGCGTGAAGAGCGCGCCCAGAAGATTATTCAAGCGCTCAACTGGGAAGGCCCGGTGTTCCGCATTTCGGCGATCAGCAGTGACGGCACTGATAAGCTGGTTCAGGCAGCCTACCGCTGGTTGACCGAGCAGCGCCGCCTTGAGCACGAAGATGAAGAAGCGCTGGCCCGTGAAGAAGAGATGCGCCGCCGCATGGAAGAGGAGTCGGTTGCGCGTACCGAAGCTCGCCTGGGCCGTCGGCGTAAGCGCGACGATGAAGATGACGAAGACTTCGACGACGATGATTACGACGTTGAAGTCGAATACGCCCCTTAGTGGTATTGAGCGGGTGCATTCGGTAGTCAGCTAAAATCGAAAGTAAGCTAAAATCGGTAGTATGCAAAAAGGGGGCTGCGTTCGCGCGGCCCCTTTTATGGGCGTCTGATTAAGTTGCACGTGGCTGATTTAGCAGTGAGTATCTGATTAAGTTGTCAGCGTTTGATTGAGGTGGGTCGCATGGAAAGTAACGAGCAAATCCTGGGGCGCAACGCGCTCAGCCGCGCACGGCGGGTCGTGGTGAAGATTGGCAGCGCGCTGCTGACTAACGATGGCCGCGGCCTGGACGAGCCTGCCATCGGTGGTTGGGTGGATCAAATTGCCGCTTTGCACCAGAAGGGGATTGAAGTGGTGCTGGTCTCTTCCGGCGCCGTGGCGGCTGGCATGGTGCGCCTTGGCTGGCAGGTGCGCCCCAGCGCCGTGCATGAGCTGCAGGCGGCTGCAGCGGTAGGCCAAAATGGCCTGACCCAATGCTACGAGCAGCACTTTGCCCGCCACGACATGCTCACCGCGCAGATTCTGCTTACCCATGATGATCTTTCCAACCGCAAGCGCTACCTGAATGCGCTCTCGGCGCTGCGTACGCTGGTAGAGATGCGCGTGGTGCCGGTGATCAATGAAAACGACACCGTAGTCACTGATGAGATTCGCTTTGGCGACAACGACACCCTAGGCGCGCTGGTTGCTAACCTCCTGGAAGCGGATGCGCTGCTGCTATTGACCGACCAGGAAGGTCTGTTTGACGCCGACCCACGGCACAACCCCGATGCCCAGATGATTGCCGAAGGGCGCGCCGACGACCCGCGCTTAGCCGCCGTGGCAGGCAGCGGTGGCGCGCTGGGGCGTGGGGGTATGAGCACCAAAGTGCGCGCGGCGCAGTTGGCGGCGCGCTCCGGGGCGGTCACAGTGATTGCCAGTGGCCGTCAGCCCGACGTAATCAACCGGATAATGTCGGGCGAAGCGCTAGGCACGCTGCTGCGTCCTGACCAAGTGCCCATGGCGGCGCGCAAGCGCTGGCTGGCGGGTCAACTGCAAGTGCGTGGCACTTTGGTGCTGGATGCAGGAGCAGTCAAAGTATTGCGCGATAAAGGCTCAAGCCTGCTGGCAGTGGGCGTTCGCGACGTACAGGGCGGTTTCAAACGCGGCGATATGGTGGTGTGCGTGGATGAACAGGGTACGCCAGTGGCCAAAGGCTTGGTTAACTATGGCGCTGATGAAGCGCGCCAATTGGCGGGCCAGCCCAGCCATCAGATCGAAGCCATCCTCGGCTACGTGGAAGCCCATGAGCTGATCCATCGCGATAACCTTGTTGTTATATAGAGGCTTCTTCTGGTCGTTTTTCAGTCCCGAATGCGGGGCGGTAGAGGCACTTGCCGGGGCCAGTTGTCAGGTACCAAAAATAGCCGCTCGTAGCGTTGTTCATTGTGCTCTCCCTCTGAGTGAAACAGCATGACTTGCTGGGGTGAGCGCCAGGCGTGAACCTTCTCGATAATAGCGGGCAACTGCTCCGCCGCAGGGCGAAAAGCGCTGAGGGACGGCGGTGCCAGCCAGTGAGGTTTTTCCAACCACGCCATGCGCGGCATGGTGGGAAACCGGGCTGCCAGCGCAGGCCAGTCACGTAAGTAGCACCAGGTACCTCGGCGGTGATCAGCCGTCGCGCCCTCCGGCGCTGGCATGGCTGCATGCCAGGGGTAGTAAAGTACGCCGGGCATCGCCAACCGCTGGGTTAACTGTTCGCCTAAACGCAGATCAGAAACCCCCAGATCCCGTGGCGTAAGCCAATATGCTAGGGTTTCCAGCGCGGGCGCTGTGGTGGAAAGGGGAAGCTGGTGCCGTCTGAGGTGAGAGCACTTAAGCGCCAGGCTGTCTAACCCGCCGGGGCCAATCCAGCGGCTTTGACTATTGGCTGCTCCAGGCCCTTCTGGCAGCCCCAGGTAGAACTTAATAGCGACTTCTAAATGTATCGGTGCCGGGTTGTCGCGGGTTCTGTAAAGCATATCCAGCTCGCCCAGGGTGTTGCGCTGGCGGGTGATGCGCACGTTCCGGGCAAGCAATCGTGTATTCGGTGCGTGATCTAACAGCGTATGCCACAAGCGTTCGTGGTAATGGCCCATGCGCGTTGCGCGGTTGCCGTTCAACGCGGTTAGCGGTGGTAGGCCAAGCTTATGGAGCCAGGGCAATAGCGCTTTTTCAAGCCCTAACTCTTTAATGGTGGGCCGCCCTGCACAGGGAATCGGCGGGGGAAGCACCACAAGATCAGGCGTGGAGATCAGCCAAGCCAAATCTCTTAGCACTGACACCGTGTTGCCGAGTTCTACATTCTCCAGCGCGCCGTCAACGCCTTCGTTCAGCACGTATATCTCCTCAGCAACCTCATAAGGTCGGCACTATCAATTTAGCGACATGATTTTAGCTGCATAGTTTGGCAGCCTACCATAAACGCAGCGGGCTCCCCGTGGGGAGCCCGCAAAGCGATTAGCTGGAAAAATTAATCGCGGTCAATTTGAGTCACTTCGGAAGAACCCTGACGCACGCTGATTTCTAGCTCACGGCCATCTTCACCGCGGCCTTCAATATCGATGATGCCGCTCTTATCGATATCGAGATCTTCAAATTCAACCATTCCCTCCTGGCTAGCCACGTCCAGTGCTTGACGGATATCGGCTTCGCTCATACCCCAGGCACCGGTAATCAGGCGCTCACGTTTCTCTTGTAGCGTTTCACCGTTATCCAGGGAGAACTCCACATCGGCGTACCACTCATCGTCCAGCCAACCTTCTACCTCTACGCGGCCACGGCTTTTAATGCTAACTTCTTCGTAGTGGCTGAAACCGTAGTCATTGGCGTGGGTCAATACGTCATCAATGCGATCCATCGGCAGCGAATCGTCGGCCTGCACACTCCCTGCAGCCGCAGCAAGCAGCAGCGCAGAGGTCGGGATCAGCAGCATTTTTTTCATGGTGTTCATAGCAAATTCCTTCTTTACATATCTGTACGAGAATGTCTGTACGTCGATGTTTATACAACAGTGAATAAACGGCATTCACTGAATGCGACAGTGAATTTATACCACCACGATACTTTCCTTAAGCTGACAAAGCTGTTCATCTAACGTTCATGTTGTCTTTGGCATGCTGACGCTATGAGTAAAATCCTACGCCACTTTAAAAAGCTACTGCGCAGCGTCCCTCGCCGCAACGTCACTGGGTTAGCCTTGGTGCTGTTGCTGGCGGGTAGCGCGGTGGGTGACCAGCATTGGGAGTCGCTACACGGCGAAGTGCGTCGCGGCGAGGTCGTGCCTCTCGACACTATTTTGGATTGGCTGGAAGCGCACTATATAGGTGAAGTGCTGGAGGTAGAGGTGGAGCGTGAAGGGGGCTATGTAGAGTATGAGATCAAATTGCTTGGCCCCCAGGGCCAAGTTGTCGAGTTCGAGTTTGATGGCCATAACGGCCAATTGATGGCCATTGAGGGGGTGCGTATCAATGATATGCGCCGCTAGCCTGTTGATGTCACTTGCCAAAAAAGGGTAGTTAGCCGATGAAGTGTTTGTTGGTAGAGGACGACCAGGCGCTGGCTCGCGAGCTTAGCCAAGCGTTGCGCGACGGCGACTGGCTTGTAGAGCATGCGGCTAACGGTCAGGAGGCTGATTTTCTGGTACGCACGGAAGCCTACGACACGCTGATTCTGGATGTCGGACTACCCGATGGCGATGGCACCCGCTGGCTTTCGGCATGGCGGGAAGATGGTATCGACCTGCCGGTGTTGATCCTTACCGCCCGGGAACGCTGGGCCGATAAAGCCGCGGGATTTACTGCCGGGGCGGATGACTACGTCACCAAACCGTTTGAGTCGGCGGAAGTACTGTTTCGCCTACGCGCCCTTGTGCGCCGCAGCCACGGCCATGCCCATCCAGTACTGAAAGTGGGTGAGCTGAGTTTGGATACCCACACCCAGCACGTCACCTTGGCAGGGCGTCCGGTGGGGTTAACTGCCCAGGAAACCCGACTGCTGGGCTATTTAATGCACGCCGCACCGCGGGTGGTGAGCCGCACCGAGCTCTCGGAGCACGTTTATGACCGCGACCACGAGCCGGACTCCAATGTGATCGATGTTCAGGTCAGCCGCCTGCGTCGCAAGTTGGGCAGTTGGCGAATTGCCACCCTGCGTGGCCAGGGCTACCGCTTATTAGCAGAAGAGCCCGCTACCGAATGAGTCGACTCAATTCGGTCTGGCCCGAACGTTGGGTAAGGCGCTGGGCAAATCGCTCCATAAGCTTGCGGTTACTGCTGGCGGTGTTAGTGATGATAGGGCTGGCGCTGCCCGTTGCGGGAACGCTGCTTTCTCATCATTACCGTGCCTCGGCCACTCAGGCCTTTGATGAGCGCCTGGGGGCCACCCTCAACGTCATCATGGCGGGCGTTACCTACGACCGCATAGAGCAGAAGCTTGTCCATGACCGGGCGCTGGGCGACCCGCGTTTTGACAATGTCTACTCCGGCTGGTACTGGCAAATCACCGATGGCGAGCAGCATACGTTGGCCTCGCGCTCGCTGTGGGATCAACGCCTGCCGGTGATCGATAGCGACACCCTTAGCGCTCGCTCGATACCTGGCCCCCGGGGGCAATCGCTGCGCGTGGTGGAGCGTGATATCTATCTGGCGCCGTTAGAAGCGCCGCTACATATTAGCGTCGCCGCCCGGGATGATGTATTGGCCCGGGACATTGGCGAATTTCAGCGCCTGCTGTGGGGCGGCTTAGTGGGCTTGGGCGTGCTGTTGCTTGGCGTATTGGCGCTCCAGGTACGTTGGGGACTAGCACCACTGCGCCGCATGCACGCCAATCTGCATGATGTAGAGCAGGGGCGCGCCGAGCAGCTAAATACCCGCTTGCCTGACGAGTTGGCGACGCTTGCTGCCTCAATGAACGCGGTGCTGGCACGTGATCAGCGCTTGATCGAGCGCGGCCGCCATACCGCTGGCAACCTTGCCCATGCGCTGAAAACCCCGCTGAGCGTGATGCGTCTGCAGCTACGCCAGTTGCCGGAAGCGAACCGTGACGCCTGGGAGGTTGAGCTAGAACGCGTGGATAGCGCGGTACGTCATCACTTGGCACGCGCTTCAGCGGCGGGCGAAGGCGTACGCTTTGCGCCCATCGATTTACATGCCACTCTGGCGCCGCTTCTCAATGGGCTGGCTAGGCTCGCCCAGCGGCGTGACATTGTGTTGCGCCAAACCTGGGCGGGTGACATTAAAGTCCATATGGATGGGCAGGATATCCAAGAGCTGGTGGGTAACCTAATGGATAACGCGCTGCGCTGGGCGCATAGCGATGTGCAGCTACAGCTAGAGAGTGACGGGCAGCAGTTAACCTTGACCGTTAGCGATGACGGCCCCGGTATGAACGAAGCCGAGTGCCAGCAGGCGGTGCAGCGCGGTAAACGATTGGATGAACAGCGTTCGGGCAGTGGCTTGGGTTTGGCCATTGTGACTGATCTCGTCGCTCTGTATAGCGGCCAACTGCACCTTAGCCGCGCCAGCGCTGGTGGGTTAAAAGTCGAGGTGGAGCTACCCGTCGTCGCGTGTAATCGTCGTGCATAACTAATGGAGACCGCATCGAATGAATCGCACAGATACGCTGCCCGATATAGTCGCCGGCCCTCTATTAAGACGTATCAGCACTACACGGCTGGTACTTTGGCTCGTCGCCACTCGGCCACTGAACATGACATTAGTGCTGCGCCCAGGGCACGCCGATAGCCAGTCAATCGGCTTGGCGCATCATCAGCAGTGCATCCCCATCGGCCAGCGGGCCTTTATCTACCTAATCGATTGTGAGCTTGAGTCAGCGCTGCCCTGTGACGAGCGCATCGAGTATGACCTGCAGGTAGAAACCCAGCAGGGCGAGTGGCGCTCTTTGCCCGAGTGGGCGCCGTGGCTCTGCTATGACGGTGCCACCTATCCCGCCTTTGTGGTTGCATCGCGCCATCACCGCCTGATGCATGGCTCCTGCCGTAAGCCCCATCACGACAGTGCCGATGGTCTGGTGCGCGCCGATAGCTGGCTTGCTGAGCAGCAGTCAGCGTCCACCGAGTGGCCCGCTTGGCTGTTGATGACCGGTGACCAGGTGTACGCCGACGACGTGGCTGGGCCGATGCTACGCGCCGTGCATGCGTTGATTGAGCGGTTAGGGCTGGTGGATGAGTGGCTGGAAGGTGCGACGGTCGATGATAGCCAGGCGCTCTACCGCTCTCCGGATAGCTACTACCGGCGTGCTGAACTGTTGCCGGATGTGACCAGTAACGTGGCGCTGCGCGAGCGCTTTTTTGGCGGTGTAAAAAAGCCGGTGTTTACCTCGGCGAACGCCCATAATCACTTGATGACGCTGGCTGAAATGCTCGCCATGTACTGCCTGGTGTGGTCACCGGTGCCCTGGCAGATAATTGCCCCTGAAGCGCCTGCCTTAGATGAAAAAGACGCAGAGCTCTATCGTCAGGAGCAGGCGGTAATCGATACCTTTGCTGAAGGCTTGCCCCAATGCGCTCGGGTGATGGCGCATCTGCCCAGCCTGATGATCTTCGATGACCACGACGTTACCGACGACTGGAACCTAACCGCCGACTGGGAGCGCGCCGCCTACGGTCACCCGTTCTCTAAGCGTATTATCGGTAACGCTCTGGTGGCCTATCTGCTTTGTCAAGCCTGGGGTAACGATCCGGATAAATTGAACCCGCTAGTCCATCATGCCTTGACCCTGCTGGGTGGTGGTGACCAACCGCTAGTCTGCGCTGAACAGGATGGGCTGATTGAGCGGCTGCTGCGTTTTCAGGGCTGGGAGTTTCAGGTACCCGGTACCCCCGCACTTATTGTGCTGGATACCCGCACCCGGCGCTGGCGCAGCGAACGCAGCCCGCATCGGCCTTCAGGCTTGATGGACTGGGAGGCGCTAATGGAGATGCAGCAGGCGCTAATGGGGGCCAAAAGTGCGGTGATTGTCTCTCCCGCACCGATGTTCGGCGTCAAGTTGATAGAGGGAATCCAAAAGCTGTTTACCCTTGCCGGTAAGCCGCTGGTGGTGGATGCCGAAAACTGGATGGCGCACCGCGGAGCGGCCAATACGCTGCTGCAGATTTGGCAGCACTCCAAAACCCCAGGCAACTACGTGATTTTATCGGGCGACGTGCACTACTCGTTTGTCTACGACATTGTGGTGCGCCATCAGCGCCGTTCTCCCCATCTGTGGCAGATCACCTCAAGCGGGATCAAAAACACCTTTCCAAAAAACCTGCTCAATACCTTTGACCGGCTCAATCGCTGGCTCTACGCGCCGTGGTCGCCGCTTAATTGGTTCACCAAGCGACGCAAGCTAAGCGTTCACCCCCGCGACCCTGACCGCGCCAGCGCTGGTGAACGGCTGTGGAACGCCAGCGGCATTGGCTTAGTAACGCTGGATGAGAAGGGTCACCCTATCGATATCCGCCAGCTCGACGCTGACGGTAGCGAGGTGGTCTTTCCGGCGCGGGAGAAGCCGCTCATTTAACGTCAGTTTAGCGTCAACTAACTGATGTCCTTGATGATTGTCATTATAGCGTCACAAAAATGACGCACGCTTGCTTGCAGCTTATCGACCATCTCCAGGGAAGGTGACACATCATTGGAACCACCGCTGGTTATTAGGGTGGCAGAATAAGGCAGCAGGCAAATGACCGCACAAGAAGCGCAGTGGTTGAGAAAGATTATTGCAACAGAAGAGTTGCACGTGCTCTTTCAGCCCATTGTGGATGCCAGCCAGCAGGCGATTTATGGCTACGAAGCACTGATTCGTGGGCCTAAAACATCGCCGCTTCACTCGCCGTTACGACTGTTTGAAGTAGCCACTCAGGCCGGAAAGCTGGTGGAGTTAGATATACTCTGCCGGCGGTTGGCCATCTACCGCTTTGCAGAGCTCGATCTGCCGGGCCTGCTGTTTCTTAACGTTATGCCGTTGACTATTGTAGAGCGTGATTTTCGTGAAGGCTTAACGCTTGGCTTTATTCGTGACAGCGGCTTGCCCCCAGAGCGGGTGGTGATCGAGCTCACTGAACACGTGCCAATCCACGACTACGAGCTAATGCGCCAAGCGGTGGATCACTACCGCACTATGGGCTTTCAAGTCGCGCTGGATGATCTCGGTGCAGGGCACTCAAGCCTGCGCCACTGGTCAGAGCTGCGCCCCGATTTCGTTAAGCTCGACCGGCACTTTATCTCCGGCATCGACCAGGATCCTGCCAAGCGAGAGTTCCTGCGTTCGATTCTCGATGTGGCGCGTAGCCTGGACTGCCAAGTGATTGCTGAAGGGGTGGAGACCGCTGCTGAGCATCTTTGCTTGTGGGAACTCGACCGTGGACTGGCACTACTACAAGGCTTCTATTTCGCCCGACCCAACCAGCAGCCGCCTTTAGAGCTCAATATGGTGCTGCCGGCGAGCACCCAATTAAAAAGCCCTGCGGGTCGCACCACGCGCTCGATTTTACGTGCTACCAATGCCATAACGACGGATTGCGCAGTGCCGTATATCTCCGAGCGATTTCGCCAACAGCCCAGCTTGCGCTGTGTGGCCGTGCTGGAAAATGGCAAGCCCGTGGCGGTGGTGCGCCGCAATGCGTTTTTAACTCTATTTACCAACCCCTATAGCCATTCCCTTTATGCCAAGCGCCGTGTGCTGGACGTTGCTGATGCCCGCATGCTGGTGGCCGAAGCGGATACTCCGCTTGAGATTTTGAGCCAGAAATTGACCGACAGCCGGGATATTGAGCAGGAGGACTTTGTCATCGTTAACGCTAACGGTGACTACCTGGGAATGGGCAATATCGTTGACCTTTTGCGTGAGATTACCGCGATCCAGGTGCGCCAAGCGCGGCATGCCAACCCACTCACCGGCCTGCCGGGTAATATCCTGATCAATGAAACCCTGGCGGCTTATTTGGCCTCCGGGCATGGGTTTGTCGCAGCCTATGTTGACTTGGATAACTTTAAAGCCTTTAACGATGCTTATGGCTACGCCCGAGGTGACCACATCATCATTTCGCTATCGCGGCTGCTGCAAGCACAGGTAGAGAATGTCGGGGGCTTTATTGGCCATATTGGCGGCGATGATTTTATGATGTTGCTGCCGCTTGAGCACTGGGAAAGTGTTTGCCAGCAAATTCTGCACTCATTCGAGGTGATGGCACCGGGTTTCTATGAAGAGGCTGATCGCCTTCAGGGCGGGATTCACATTGAAAACCGTCAAAATAGAATGACGTTTTTTCCCTTTGTGAGCGTCTCGATTGCGGTAAAACCCATCCACGATACAACCACCTGCCAATCGCTGGATATCGCAGGCGAGCTTTCTGAGCTGAAGCACCAGGCCAAAAAAATCCCCGGTAACAGCCTGTTTGTAGAGCGCCGCAGTCACGAGGCTCTTCAAACCGCAGATTAACTGTCCTTCGCTAAAACGTCACGAAGTGGTCATATAAGTGCCCCATTTTTGTCATATCGAGTCGTCAGGATGTTGTCATCTTTTAACAATTCTACAGAACGCTACAGGTGACCCATGCAGACATTATCCCTCTCCCGCACATTAATCAGTGCCGCCGTTGCCAGTGTCTTCGCTTTGGCCGCAGTGAACGCCTCTGCGGATCTGTCCTCACGCTATGTGGATAACGATGGCGATATGATCGCCGATGTTCCCAGCGATGAGTCACAGTGGGTTGACCCGGATACCTTGGTGTTTGCCTATACCCCGGTTGAAGATCCTGCGGTATACGCTGATGTCTGGTCTGACTTTTTGGATCACCTGAGCGAAGCCACTGGCAAAGAGGTGCAGTTCTTCCCGGTGCAGTCCAACGCTGCCCAGCAGGAAGCGCTGCGCGCTGGCCGTCTGCACGTTGCTGGTTTTAATACCGGCGGCGTACCGGTCGCGGTTAACTGCGGTGGTTTCCGCCCCTTCGCCATGATGGCTGCGGAAGATGGCAGCTTTGGCTATGAGATGGAGATCATTACCTACCCTGAAAGCGGCATTGAAGCCGTTGAAGACTTGCAGGGTCGCCAATTAGCATTTACCTCCGAGACTTCCAACTCTGGCTTCCGCGCCCCCTCTGCGCTGTTGCGCTCTGAGTATGGCATGGAAGCGGGTGAAGATTTTGAGACCGCTTTCTCTGGTTCTCACGACAACTCGATTCTCGGCGTCGTCAACGAAGATTACGATGCGGCGGCGATTGCCAACTCCGTAGGCAAGCGGATGATTTCCCGCGGTGTAGTGAACGAAGGTGATTACGACATTATCTACACCTCACAAACCTTCCCCACCACCGCTTACGGGCTGGCCAATAACCTGAACCCGGAACTTGCCGAGAAGATTCAGGATGCGTTCTTCAGCTACGATTGGGAAGGCACTGCCCTTGAGTCAGAATTCGCTAACTCCGGCGAAGCGCAGTTTATTCCGATTACTTATCAGGAAAACTGGGCGGTTATCCGCACCATCGCTGACGCCAACGGCGTGACCTACGACTGCGATTAATCTCTAAGCAGTACCCCAATACGATCGGCCAGGAGGGCAACCTTCTGGCCGAACCGCTATGTAGATGAGGCACTTCCATGTTGACACTCACCGGCGTTGGTAAACGTTACCCTACCGGGGATCGAGCGCTGACGGATATTGAACTCACGCTGCCCAAAGGCCAAGTGATGGCGCTGATTGGCCCATCTGGCGCGGGTAAAAGCACACTGATTCGCTGTGTGAACCGGCTGGTTGAGCCTACTCAGGGCAGCATTCGCCTGGACGGCACGGAGCTGACGAAGCTCTCGGGACATAAGCTGCGTCATGCCCGCCGCTCCATGGGCATGATTTTTCAAGAGTATGCGTTAGTAGACCGCCTAACCGTGATGGAGAACGTGCTTTCAGGTCAGCTCGGTTACGTGGGCTTTTGGCGCAGCTTCCTGCGCCGCTACCCGCAGGAGGCCGTGGTCGAAGCCTTCCGTCTATTGGAGCGAGTGGGGCTGCCGCATGCCATCGATAAACGTGCCGATGCCCTGTCTGGCGGCCAACGCCAGCGGGTGGGTATCGCCAGGGCGCTACTGCAAAGCCCTAAGCTGTTGCTGGTTGACGAGCCTACTGCCAGCCTTGACCCGAAAACTTCGCGTCAAATCATGCGTTTGATTCGTGAGCTATGCGCAGAGCGCGAACTGGCGGCGATCATCAATATTCACGATGTAGCGCTGGCCCAGCAGTTTGCTGACCGCATTGTCGGCCTGCGGGCGGGTGAAATCGTCTTTGATGGCCTTCCCAGCGAACTCACCAGCGAGATCCTCACCACGATTTACGGTGAAGAGGACTGGGACACCACGCCTGAACCAATGGACGATGCAGTCAGCGGCGATGAGGCGACTAACACTGCTCCGATTAATCCTCCCTACGCGCGGGTAATGTCGTCAATCGAAGCGGGGGCAGCACGATGAGCGAGCATGCACGCCAGCAGGCGGCGCAGCGCGGTCAGTGGAGGCGACTACCGCTAATTGAAAGTCCCCGCTTGCGCTGGGGGCTCGCCATCGGTGCAGTGGTGTATCTGTTTTTAGCGCTTACCTCGGTTGAGGTGAACTGGGCGCGGGTGGCGGAAGGCGCGGGCCGGGCGGTTAATTTTTTAGGCGCCTTTATGCAGCCTGACTTTGTCAGCCGCTACGACGATATCGTCGCGGGCTTGCTGGAAAGTTTGACCATGACGCTCACCTCCACGGTATTGGGTGTGCTGCTGGCGATACCCGTGGGCTTAGGGGCAGCGCGTAATATTTCACCACTGCCGATCTACTTTGTGTGTCGCGCGATTATCGCCGTTTCGCGCACATTCCAGGAGATCATCATCGCCATTCTGTTTGTGGTGATGTTCGGCTTCGGGCCGTTTGCGGGCATGATTACTCTGGCCTTCGCGACGATTGGCTTTATGGCCAAGCTGCTGGCGGAAGATATTGAAGACTTGGATTGGCGGCAGGTAGAAGCGGTGCGCGCCACGGGCGCCAGTTGGTGGCAGACCATGAATCACGCCGTGCAGCCCCAGGTAATGCCGCGTTTGATCGGGCTTTCCATGTACCGTTTGGATATCAACTTCCGTGAGTCCTCGGTGATTGGCATTGTCGGTGCAGGCGGTATTGGCGCCACGCTGAATACCTCGCTGAGCCGCTATGAGTACGACACCTCTGCGGCGATTCTGCTGATTATCATCGCCATTGTGCTGCTGTGCGAGTACAGCTCAAGCCATGTCCGCCGCTGGACTCAGTAAACGCCGATTCAGTAACTGCTAGATCAGTAACTTATGGATCAGTAATTTCTGGCCCCTTAATTTGTCGAGAGTTTAAATGCCTGTTTCCACTACACCCCAGGGTCAGCCGGTTTGGCGGCGGCGCACTACCCGCGCTCAATGGTTGCAGTACCTGGCTTGGCTGGCGGGTGTCAGCCTATTTCTGCTCTGCTGGAAGTTGATTTCCGACAACACCATGTGGGTGTTTGTGGAAGATGCCGGCCGCCAGGGCGCCGATCTAATCAGCCGTATGACCCCACCCAAGTGGGGTTACGCCAATGTGCTCTGGAAGCCCATGTGGGACACCATCAATATCGCCACTTTGGGCACCGCGTTAGGGATTATGATGGCGTTTCCGGTGGCATTTTTAGCCGCCCGTAACACTACGCCGCATCCGCTGGTGCGCAGTTTGGCGCTGATGGTGATCGTTTCATCGCGCTCCATTAACTCGCTGATTTGGGCAATGCTGCTGGTCACCATTCTTGGCCCCGGCGTGCTGGCGGGGATTATTGCCATTGCCCTGCGCTCCATCGGCTTTGTGGGCAAGCTGCTTTACGAAGCGATTGAAGAGATCCATCCCACGCCCGTTGAGGCGATTAGTGCAACCGGGGCGAGCCGACTGCAGGTGATGAACTACGGTGTACTGCCCCAGGTGATGCCCGCATTCGCGGGGATTAGCGTTTACCGCTGGGACATTAATATTCGTGAGTCGACAGTGTTGGGCTTGGTCGGGGCAGGTGGTATTGGTCTGCAGTTGAATGCCTCGATCAATAGCCTCGCCTGGGATCAAGTTAGCGTCATTTTTATTATGATTTTCGCCACCGTGCTGGTGTCGGAGTGGATCTCTGCCCGCGTGCGTCACGCGATTATCTAATCATCGGTTTCCTAATCTGCAAACTGCCTAGATCGGCGAGGTTACCCCTATGCGCTTTCCTGAAGCCGAACAAACGACGATAGATTTACTGCGCCACGGTGAGCCGGTGGGCGGGCGTATGCTCCGCGGCTCCACCGACCATCCGCTGAGTGAAACCGGCTGGCAGCAGGTGACCGATGCAGTGATGCGGAATACGGTCGATGGACATTTGCCCTACGATGCGATCGTGACCTCGCCGTTAACGCGCTGCCGCGAATTTGCCCTATGGCTGGGCGAGGAGTTTGATCTGCCCGTTCAGGTGGAGGACGATTTCGCCGAGCTGCATTTGGGGCAGTGGGAGGGCAAAACCCACGCCCAGGTGTTTGCCGAAGAGGGCACCGAGCGAATGAGTGCGTTTTGGTTCGATCCTGCCACGGTGTCTCCCCCTGGCGGCGAAACCCTGCAAGCCTTTGATGCGCGATTGGCCGAGGCCTGGCAGCTGCTGCTGAGTAATCCACCTGGTAAACATGTGCTGGTAGTGGCGCATCTATTTGTCTGCAATGGCCTGCTGCGCCAGGTGATCGAGCAGCCGCTTTCGCGGGTACTGGTAATGGATTTACCCTACGCAGCAATGAGCCGGGTGCGGCATGAGCGCCATGCGCTTGGTGAAACCAGTTTTGTCGAGTGGATTGGCCGCTAACTATTGGCGGCTAGGCATGCTTTGCGCCATCATGAAGGCACGTTGATTTATTGGAGCGGCTGCCCATGCTATTGGCTTTCCTGTGGTCTCTACCATGCAGGTTGGCACCTTCTGGAAGGTGGCTGCTTACCTGCCTGTTACTACTGGTGCTAGCGGGTTGTGCCAGCCGCGATCTTACCCCCATTGAGGCACCTCCTAACCGCGCAGAACTCTCTATGGAGCGTGCGCTGATTCTCTCCCATGCTCAGCAGGCCATTGGCACACCGTATCGTTTTGGGGGAAATACGCCTGATGGTCTGGACTGCTCTGGCTTAGTGGAAATGACCTACCGGGCCGCGGGTATTCGTGTTCCGCGTTCCGCCGATGAGCAGTTTCGCGCCTTGCCACAGGTGAAAACCCCACGCCCTGGTGATCTGCTTTTCTTTGGCGACCGACGCAAAGCTACTCACGTAGGAATTTATCGTGGCAACGGCCAAATGATTCATGCGCCTGGCAAGGGTCGTGCAGTAGTCAGCGTGCCGTTAGAGATCGATTACTGGCAGGCGCGCTTTTTGGGTGCCGCCAGTCCAGCGCCTTAAGGAGCGCTCAACTCAGCCGGTTGTTAGGCCTGAAAATCCGTCAGGCTTTATGACTTGAATCAATATAGAGTTCCCCAAACGCCCTATACTCGCGCCGCTTGTCGTTATTTCATCCACTAAAATTAATCGTATTTCACTAAACGGCAAAGTGCGGCAGACTTAGCTAAACGCGTCAGTTGATGCGGACAATAATAATCGAGCACGCCGCTTACCTCCCCAACGACGCTATCTGTTTGAGGCTAAGCTATGAAAACTATCGTTAACCGCATGTCGATGCGGTTTAAATTTGCCTGTGTATTGCTGCTTCCCTTGCTTGCCCTGGCTTGGTTTGCTGCGCAAGGCATTATGGAACGGCGCGCGACAGTGCAGGAGTTTGGTCGAGTTCACGCCTTGACCCAACTGGCCCAGCGTGCCGGTGATGCCGTGCACCAAATGCAACTTGAACGGGGGATGACCGCTGGTTTTCTGGGCAGCGAAGGTGAAACCTTTGGCAACCGGCTAAATGAACAGCGGCCTAATACAGATGCCGCCGCTGAAGCTTTTCAAGCCCAGCGCGATGAATTGGATCAAGCGCTGTTAACCCCTGCTGTAACGCAACAGCTCAACGAGATTGACGCGCAGTGGCAGCGCCAGACGCAGCTACGTCAGCGAGTCGATAACCTCGACGTTACTATGGGCGATGCGTTAAGCCATTACACTGGCATCAACGGCCAACTAATGGCCTTTGTCGGAACGTTGTCGCATCTGACCAGCGAAGGGGACATTGCGCGCCAGCTAAACGCCTACGAACAGCTGCTGGAAGCCAAAGATTTGGCCGGGATTGAGCGTGCGCTGTTATCTAATGCCTTCGCAGCAGACGGTATGCCAACTGCTATGCTGCAGCGTTTTTTGACGTTGATCGGCAAAGAGCAGGCATACTTAGATAGCTTCCGCAGTTTGGCCAGTGATGATAGCCGCGCGCAACTCGATCAAGCTTTAAGCGGGCCAGAAATTGCACGCCTGCTGGAGCGCCGCGAACTGGCCATTAGCCAAGCTGCAGTAGGCGGCTATGGCGTTGATCCAGAGCAATGGTTCGAATGGCAGACGGTAAAAATTGGCCGTTTGAAAGCGTTGGAGGATCGTATCGCAAGCGCTGTAGTGAGCGAGACCATGGTGCTGCGCAAGGCCGCGCAACAGGCGCTTTGGCAGTACGCGGGGATTGCGCTAGCAGCCAGTTTGATTGCGATTATCGCTGCCGTGCTGATGGTGCGTGCGATTACTCAACCGCTTAACCAAGCGCTGGCAAGTATCGCTAACCGAGGTAACGATTTAACGCAACGTCTGGCCGTGCCTGGTAGCGATGAGCTTTCACAACTATATCAGGCGTTTAATGAATCTTCGGAGGTCACCGAAGCATTGGTGGCAGATGTGAAGCGTAATGCGCAGTCGGTGGCCGTGGCCAGTAATCAGATGGCGCAGGGTAATCAAGACCTTGCACAACGCACCGAAGAGCAGTCGGCCTCGCTGGTGCAAACCGCATCGAGTATGGAGCAAATCACCGCGACGGTGCGCCAGAGTTCTGAAAGCGCACAGCAAGCTCAGCAAATGATGGACGATGTGGCTCACCAGGCTCAAGAAGCTACCCAAGTGGCGTCGCAAGCTCAGCAGGCTATGCAGCATATCCTGCAGGCCAACGAGCAGGTGACTAGCATTGTGGCGACCATCGACAACATTGCCTTCCAAACCAATTTACTGGCGCTTAACGCTTCGGTTGAAGCGGCAAGAGCCGGTGAACATGGGCGTGGTTTTGCGGTGGTGGCCGATGAAGTGCGCAAATTGGCTAGCCGCAGCGCCCAGGAAGCCAGCCAGATTCGTCAATTGATCGATAATAACGCGGCCAGAATCTCTGACGGAGAAAACCTGGTCACCTCCACCAATAAGACCTTGGCGCGAATTGCCCAGAGCGTCGGGCAGATGGCGAGTTTGATGGGGGAAATGACGATAGCTACCCATGAACAGTCGGCTGGAATTGAGCAAATTAACCGTGCCATGGCCCAGTTAGAGGAGGTCACCCAGCAAAATGCCGCCTTGGTTGAAGAAATGGCGGCAGCGAGTCGCTCCCTTGATGATCAGGCGGATGATATGTCCAGCAAAGTGAGCGATTACCAAGTACGCGATACGGCGTTGGCCCACCAGCGTTTAGCCCTCTCACCCGCGTAGCTTACCTGCCGTTATATTGAGTAAGCTCTTTAACTAATTACCTCGTCAGTCGATAAGGTACTTTGCAGTGCAAAGTACCTTCGCCGTCATAGGGTGTTATTATGCCTAGCAGCACTACTGTCTTCATAATATCGATTTTATTTACCTAATAACGGCTCTATATAACAACGAACCTATATAGCGACGGCTCTATAAAAACGACTAGGAGAGCAAAGACATATGTATGAATCCTTGAATTTATCGAAGGAACAGTCTTTGTCTCAACAGCACTCCCAGCCATCACCTTCACTGCCCCGCTCGAACGCGATGCCAACGACATCCGTAAGCCATGCGGCATCACCCGCTGAATCGGTATTTAGTTACGCCAATGAAGCGATCATTATTACCGATGCGGAAAATCGGGTGGTGGAGGTGAACCCCGCCTTTTGTGAATTAACGGGGATTAAGCAGGGCGATGTACAGGGCAAAACACCAGAAGCGTTCAGCATTTTACCGCTGGACGATAGCCGCACCACGCGGTTGATGCGTGAAGAGCTGCAGTTGCGTGACCGTAGCAAAAGCCAAGTGAGCTACCGTAGTCACGATGGCCAGTTTTATCCCGGCATGATGTCGATCAATCGTGTACGCAATGAACTCGGCGAGATTGATCACCATGTGATTGTTCTCGCAGATCTTTCGGCCATTCCGGCCCATGCCCGCCACCTTAATCGAGAAGTCTACTTTGATGCCCTCACGGGGCTACCCAATCTGCAATTGCTGACGCAATTGATTCAAGAGTCCATGCAGCATGCAGAAGCCAAGCAGCTCCCCTTGGCGGTGTGTTCGCTGGATATTGATTTCTTCAAAAATATTAATGATCGGCTGGGCTCCACCGTGGGCGATGTGCTGCTGTCTTCTTTTTCACAGCGCATCAGCCATCTGTTGTTTGGCGATGACGTGCTGGCGCGGGTGGGTGGCGATGAGTTTGTGCTGTTACTGCACCACGGTGTCGACGATGACTTTTTCGAGAAGTTGCTGGGCTCCATTCGCCAGCCGATGATGATTGAGGGCCAGAGTGTTCATCTGACGGCAAGCCTGGGAGTCACGCTCTACCCTAATGACCGCGTTCAGGGTGATGTGCTGCTGCGACATGCCAACCAGGCCATGTATCGTGCCAAACAGCGTGGCCGCGACACGTTCCACCTGTTTGACCCTAACCATGACCGCTTGCTGCAGGTGCGCCATGAGCAGCGTCAGCGTTTTATTGATGCCCTCACTAACAATGAACTGTGCCTTTACTATCAGCCCCAGGTCGACATGCGCAGTGGCAAAGTAGTCGGTCTAGAGGCGCTGATTCGTTGGCAGCACCCTGAAGAGGGGCTGCTGGCGCCTGTACAGTTTTTACCCATCATCGATACCACTCCGTTGGAGGTGGATCTTGGTGAGTGGGTCATTGAACGAGCGCTGCGTCAGTTGAGTGAGTGGCAAGTTCAGGGCATCGCGTTGCCGATCAATGTGAATATAAGCCCTACGCATCTGTTAGTGAGTGATTTTAGCCAGCGGCTTGGCGAGCTATTGGCGCGCTACCCCGATGTACCGCCCGCAATGCTCAAACTCGAAGTGCTGGAAAGCGCGGCAATGCACGATATCCAGGCCGCACTGCAAAATATGGCGCGCTGCCAGTCACTGGGTGTGAGTTTTGCTATTGATGACTTTGGCACCGGGTTTTCGTCGTTAACCCATCTGCGGCAGTTGCCGGTCAGCCTGATCAAAATTGATCAGAGCTTTGTCCGCGATATGCTAACCGATCAGGACGATATGGCGATTGTGGAAAGCGTCATTTACATGGCTAATCGCTTTAAGCGGCCCATGCTGGCAGAGGGGGTAGAAACCTTAGACCATGCTAAAGCTTTGATGGCGCTGGGCTGCGATTTAGCCCAAGGCTATGGTATTGCGCGACCGATGCCCGCCGAGGCATTACCTACCTGGTTGGAAATTTGGCCTGGCCGTGAAGAGTGGGGCTCCCTTGCGCTAGCGGACAATTAAGCGGCTTGTTCCTCTGAAGGCTGCTCGTTAGCGGCTGATTCATCAGCAGAAGAAGTTGCCGCGGCACCGTTGCTGCGGGCTTGCTCCATTTCACTGAGCTGCATGGACGCTTCGAGCTTGGCTTCCAACAGGTACTGACGCGCTTGGGCGGCCACTTGGTAATCTGTCGGGGAAGGATCCGCAGGCGCCATGGCCGCGGCGATCACGGTCTGCATTTTTTCGATAGTGGCTTGGGGGTCATTGGGCACCGGGCCATAATCGATCGGTACCTCCCCTGCGACCGCGTAACGTTTGCCATCGGGACCAACTTCATACTCGTAGCTGGCGCCGCCCGCATAGGCACCGCCTACTGTTTGGTGCGCCATCTCGTGCTGGCGAACTTCGCGGTCGGTCTGCTTAAGTTGGTCTAGTAGCTGAATCTCTTCCGGCGCCATGGGCGTACCGTCAGCCCGTTTGGGGCCAGCCTCGGCGCCACTACTCTCTTCACTAGTGCTAGTCGTTTTAGGGGCGTCGGTAGACGCCGTATCTTCTTCAAAAGCACGACCTTTAGCGGCTTGCTCAACGCGCGGGGACATTGTATTCGCTGAAGGATACGTCCAGGCAGCGTGGGAAACAGTGCTAATGGAAGAAACGGCCATAGGTCATTACCGACTAAGTACGAGTTGGGATACCATGAAGTATTAGCGAGCAACGTCGACAGCGCAAGTTTGCGCTGTGCGATGCCAACACTTTTCTGACACGATGCCAGCCTATGACAAGTCTATCCCAGCCCTATGCAAACGATTGATGTGGTCATTAATCTTAATTATGATGAATGTCTAGCCCATTACGAGGGGCGTATTGCCAACGTGAGAACCCGCAGCGTAGATGGTCGTTGGGTGATATTTCCAGCCGAAGCAATTCGGCGGGTGGTGGGCCGGGACGGTGTGCGCGGTATTTATCGATTAAGTTTTTCTGAGCAGGGCCGATTTATTAGCATTGACCCCTTAACCGGACGTTGAACTGCCTATGCACCGCCATGGAACACCGATCACTTTAAATGACCTCATTTATTCCATTATTCCCAATTTAAACAGTGCTGAAAAGTTAGTTTTCGCTACGTTAGAAAGCTTGATCGAAGCCGCTTCAAATCCTTTGGACATCCTTAAGCGTACCGATCAGCGCAAAGCGTTTGGTCTGGAAGTGCATCGTATACGCATCAATCTGGAGCACCTGCTCGACCGTTACCGCACCGAGTTAGAGGCCGTGCTCCGTAGCGAAGGTGAGTATATCGGCCCGGTAGTCGAGCCCGACGCCCAAGAGGCCGATGCCATTCTCAGCGCTGTGGATATCTATGTTCATGTATGCGCCTTTCAACGCGGCGAGCGTCCCCACCCTGTGCCTGGGCGCGAATCCATGTCGCGCCAACGGGTATAGCGCAACATTCATCACATGGCATCAACATTGCTTGTATAATGTGGCAATTGGACTTTCAGGGTTATCCCCTTGAAAGCAAACAGCCTGCCTATCCGGCGCTGGCTGTAGACACATTAGGAGATATACCATGTCTGCCTCACCCGTCACGTTGATGGTGGCTCGTCGTGTTGAGCACGGCCGCTACGCCGATTTTAATCGATGGCTTAATGAAGGGCGCGAACTGGCGGCCGACTTTGCTGGCTACCTCGGTTCTGGCGTACTAGCGCCACCGGCTGATGACGATGAATACCAGATTATATTCCGCTTTAGCAGCAGCGAGACCTTAGCCGCCTGGGAGCACTCCGCCTCACGGCATGCGTGGTTGGCGCGCGGTAAAGGCTTATATGAGGCGCCCCATGAGCACCGGGCCACCGGGTTGGATGCGTGGTTTCAAACCGGCAGCAGCGCACCGCCGCGCTGGAAGCAGGCCGTGGCTGTCTGGCTGGCTTTCTTTCCTATCTCGCTGATCTTTCAATTTGTATTCGGTGGCGTATTAGCCGATTGGGCGTTACTGCCGCGGGTGGTGGTGAGCACCCTAATGCTGACGCCAGTGATGGTCTTTGTGTTTATTCCTCTCTCTATGCGTTTACTAGCGCCCTGGCTGCAAGGTAAATGGTCACCGCTGGATCTGCTGGCGCGTTGGCGCCATGCGCACCGTTTATAACGCACCTAATTAATAAGCATTAATTTTGACGCTGTGTTGATACTAATGCTCCTATGCTGATGGGCTTTATGGTACTAAGCTAAATGTGCCATTAGAAAAGGAATACGTGTCGCCAGTGCAATGCTGGCGCGCAACTCAGCCCCACGGAGTGTTTATGATCCACGTTCACCATCTGGAAAAGTCTCGTTCGCATCGCATCCTATGGCTACTTGAAGCCCTTGAACTGGACTACGAGTTGGTGGTTTACCAACGCGATGGCAAAACCCAGCAAGCGCCAAATTCGCTGAAAAAAATTCACCCGCTAGGTAGATCTCCGGTGATTACCGATGGCGATTTTACCGTGGCCGAATCAGGCGCCATCATTGATTATCTCGTTCAGCGCTATGGGCAGGGGCGTTGTCAGCCTCCCGTCGATGATATGAATGCGTGGGTGGATTACCGCTATTGGTTGCACTATGCCGAAGGGTCATTAATGCCGCTGCTGGTGATGCAGCTTGTGTTTAGTCAAATTCCCAAACAGTCGCCTTGGCTGGTTAAACCACTGGCTAAGGGAATTAGCGATACGGTAAGCAAGCGCTTCTTAGTGCCGCAGCTTAAACAGCACCTCAACTTCATAAACCAGCACCTGTTGGCGCAGGGTAATTTTGCCGGGCCGTGGCCCAGCGGTGCTGATATTCAAATGAGTTTCCCGTTACAGGCCGTGGCCGCCGTTCAGTCGTTGGAGAAGTATCCTGCCATCGCGGCGTTTGTGTCACGTATTGAAAAAGACGCTGCCTGGCAGCGAGTGGTCGAGCGGGCGGGCCCGTTGACCATGCCTGGCCAGTGAACAGCCACTATGTACTATTTTGCCTCGTCTGCAGCTCTTCCGGAGGAGCTTCTGCGCAGCATTGACAGCTACTTGGGGCGATGGGGTATCGCCTTGCTGCTTGTGTTCCTTCTTTTGGCGCTGCTGGGCAACCTGTTGCTCAAGCGGCGCATGCAGCATAACCGGGCGTTACTGCAATCCAATCAAGAGATGCTGGCGACCATTCTGGATAGCGTCGATGCCTTTATCTATATCAAATCCCCGAGCTTGGAGTATCAATACGTTAATCGTCGCATTAGCGATCTATTTGGCCTGCCACCCGACAAAATTATCGGTAAGCGCGATGAGACGTTTTTTGATGCCAGGAGCGCTGCGGAAATCAACCAGGTTGATCGCAACGTATTAGATTCGGGAAAAAAAGTAACGGTAGAAGAGAGCAACGTTTTGCTGAGCGAAAGCCGGGTAAGAACGTTCTTATCGATTAAAATGCCGCTTTCCATGTCCCCTGGCGCACCTCCTTCTCTGTGCGGTATTTCGACCGAACTGACTGACTACCTCGAAATGCAGTCACGCACTCACTACTTAGCCTTCTATGACTCGCTAACCGGGCTGCCCAATCGGCGGCTACTGATGGACTCCTTAACGGCTACCATTGATCATGATGAGTGGGCCACATCCTTCAGTGCGGTGCTGGTGATTGACCTGGATAATTTTCGCTTAGTGAATGATATTCAGGGCCATGAGAGTGGTGACCAGCTTTTGGTCAGCGTGGCCGAACAGCTACGCCAGCGGCTTGACGAAGAGGTAACGCTAGCCCGCTTCAGTAGCGATGAGTTTGTAGTGCTGACCAAGAACCTGGGCGAGGAGCAAAAAGACGCCGCACTAAAAGCCGAGCGTGTGGGGCGGCAACTGCTGGAAGTCATTGCGCAATTAAGAAGCAGCCACTCGTTACCGATTAGTGCCAGCATTGGTATTTCGCTGTTTACAGGAACTGGCGAGCACAGCATGGATAGCGTGCTGCAACAGGCAGATATGGCGTTGCAGCAGGCGAAAAGCGCGGGCGGCAATACGCTGCGCTTTTTTAACAGCGAAATGCAGACCAGCGTATTGGAACGGGCTAGTTTAGAAGCCGATTTGCATCAGGCGCTCAAGCGCAACGAGCTGGCGCTGCATTATCAGGTGCAGGTGGATCATCAGGGCGTGACTACCGGCGTTGAGGCGTTACTGCGGTGGTACCATCCTCAGCGTGGCTGGGTATCCCCCGCGACGTTTATTCCGCTTGCGGAAGAGAATCGGCTGATTGTGCCGATCGGTTATTGGGTGCTGCGGTCAGCTTGCGAGCAGCTAGCGAAATGGTCCCATCAACCGGCCTATGCGCCGTTAAGTATTTCCGTCAACGTGAGTTCAGTGCAGTTTCAGCAGCCAGAGTTCGTACGTGATGTTGAGGAGCTATTAGCAGAAACCCTGGCGCCGCCGAACCGCTTGGTGCTCGAAGTCACCGAGAGCCTGTTAATGCACGAGCCGGTGAGAGTGCGCAGCACGATGTTGAAACTGCGTGCTAGGGGGATTCGCTTTGCGTTGGATGACTTTGGTACCGGTTACTCATCGCTGAGTTACCTGAAGCGCTTACCGCTGGATGAGTTGAAAATTGACCAATCGTTTATTCACGAACTGCTGACCGATAAGACAGACGCAGCGATTGTGGATACCACGATTCTACTCGCGGTAAGTTTAGGTTTAACCGTGGTAGCGGAAGGAGTGGAGAAAAAAGAGCAGCTCGATTGGCTAAGAGGCCACGGCTGTTACCGCTACCAGGGCTACCTATTTGGCCGCCCTACACCCATTGAGTATCTTTTCGAAAGCTATTAAACGGCTATATCAAAACCCCTTTCCAGCACGCTGGAAAGGGGTAAAGAGATAAAAGGAAAAGCAATAGTGCTATCTATTTCGCTTTTGATCGGGCTTAGCTGAAAAGCGCAAAGCTCTCAGCGTTGAGCCACATATGCACCAGAATACTGGCGATGTAGCCGAGCAGAATAACCGGCGACCAGCGCAGGTGGCCCATAAAGGTATAGGAACCCCTTGCCTGACCCATGACCGCCACACCTGCTGCGGAACCAATCGATAGCAAGCTGCCACCAACGCCAGCGGTTAAGGTAATCAGCAGCCATTGGCCGTGGGACATATCGGGCTCCATGGTCAACACCGCAAACATCACCGGAATGTTGTCCACCACGGCCGAAACAATGCCTAATACAATGTTCGCCGCAGTAGCATTCCAACCGGTATACAGCGCTTCTGACAGCAAGCCGAGATAGCCCATAAAACCCAGCCCACCAACGCACATAACGACGCCGTAGAAGAACAGCAATGTATCCCACTCGGCCCGCGCTACGCGGTTGAAGACGTCAAACGGCACCACGCTACCCAATTGCTCAAGCTTCTTGTTGTCACCGCGGCGGCTATAGCGCTCGCGTTTACGTTCCAAAGAGCGGGGCAGGCTGCGACGCAGGTAGTAACCGAAGAACTGCAAATAACCCAGGCCGGTCATCATGCCTAACACTGGGGGGAGGTGGAGTACTACGTGACATAACACGGCGGTCACGATCGTCAGTAAAAACAGCAATACAATGCGCCGGGCGCCACGCTTCATCCACACATCTTCATAAACGCTTTCGGGCTTCTCATCCTTGATAAACAGACTCATGATAGAGGCAGGAATCAGGAAGTTGACCAGGGCGGGGAAGAACAGAATAAAGAACTCCTGGAACTCCACCATGCCCGCTTGCCATACCATTAGAGTGGTGATGTCGCCAAAGGGACTAAACGCGCCCCCCGCGTTGGCGGCCACCACGATATTGATACAGGCCAGGTTAATATAGCGTTGGTTGCCTTCGGCCACCTTGGTCACCACCGCGCACATCAAGAGTGCGGTGGTAAGGTTGTCGGCGATGGGGGATAACACAAAGGCGAGACCGCCGGTCAGCCAAAAAAGGGTTCTGTAGTTAAAGCCCTTACGCAGCATCCAGGAACGCAGGGCATCGAAGACCCGGCGCTCTTCCATGGCATTGATATAGGTCATGGCCACCAGCAAGAACAGCATCAGCTCGGTGAACTCCAAAAGCGTGACGCGGAAAGCGTACTCAGACGCGTCCGACATGCCGTTTTGGACATACACCCAGCCGATGAGGCTCCAGATGATACCGGCCGCCACTAACACCGGTTTAGACTTGCGCATATGGATCTTTTCTTCCGCCATGACTAACGCATACGCCAGGACGAAAATCGCAACAGCGAAAAAGCCAACGGTAGAGGTGGTTAGATCTAATTCACCGGTCACTGCAAATGCACTGGGACTGACGCCTAATAGTAAGGCCGCTAACAAAAAAAGCCAGCGACGATATAATCGAGGCTGGCAAGAGGGTTGGCACAACGTAGGCATGTGACGTTCTTCCTCATGGTTAAGTTGTCAGGAGTGGTATAAAAGCGGCCTCATTTTATCAGTCTATATTGCGCCGCAATACCTTATTAAAACGAACGAAAGTAGTTCTTCTTAAGGTAATAGCATATTTTTTTAGGAAATTAATCTTTTAGGTAATGGTAAATTTCTTAGTGTTCGTGTCTTAGTATTCGTTTTATAAAAAGTTAAAAGTAGCTTAAGCATTATACTATCGCCGAATAGCAATGTTCATTAAGATTCAGAATCTATATGTTATTACGCTAATATTAGCTCTCCCCAAAGAAGCTTTGCGTCTGGGTCCGTGAGGGTGGAAGAGCTGGCAGCGTAGAGTGCGCGGCTAAGCGCAGGCATACTATGTTGTGTGGTGCGTCACGCTCCCAGGTTGGTCACATAACCACTGGGTAAGATAAAAACGAGGCCGATTAAATGCGGCCATTGGACACGTTAAGGAATATAACGATGCGCAATCATTTTCGCTCCCTACGCCGCACGCTTGGCCTTTCGGCTGCTACGCTAGCGCTGGCAAGCACTGCTTTTTCGGCTCACGCTGAAACCCGTGTGACCTATAAGTCGGCGTCAGCGGGCACCGCCTATTATCAGATGGGCGTAGAACTCTCAGAAGCGATTCGCCAGGGAACCGATGACGCAATCATCCTTACCCTGGAAGAGAGCCAGGGTTCGGTACAGAACGTGATGGAAGTCATGGCTCGCCAGGGCAACTATGTATTTACCACGCCGCCCGCGTTAGTCGATCAGGCCATGGGTGGGGAGGGGGCCTTTGCCGAGCGTCAGAATCCGCGTTTTCAAGAGATCCGGGGGTTGTTTCCGATCCCCTCTATCACCATGCACTTTGTATTAGCGGGTGATGAAGGTGTGGCCGATATTTCCACGCTGGAAGGCAAGCACCTGTTGATTGGTCGAGGCACCTTTGGCGCCCGTGAAGCGGCTCGTTACCTGGAACTGTTTGGCCTGGAAGAGAGCGTGAAAATTGCCGATGCGGCGATTGGCAGCGGCCCCGATGCGCTTAAAAACGGCCAGATTGATGGTTTTGTGACCGCCAGCTCCTTTCCCTCACCCAATGTGATTGAGACAGCCGCCAGCATGCCGGTGACCTTGGTTAGCCTAACTGACCAACAAATCGAGCAAACGGGAGCGCCACGTCAAACGATCCCCGGCGGCACTTATCCCGGCGTGGATAAAGACGTTGAAACCACATCGCTACCGGTGATCGCCTACACCACAACGTACATGGACGATGATACCGCCTACACGCTGACCAAAACGTTTTGGGAGCGCCGCGACGCCATGGCCGAAGAGGCGGCGTGGTGGAGCAGTATTAACCCTGATATGTTGGAAAACATGACCGGCACGCTTCACCCAGGCGCGCTCCGCTACTACGAGGAAGCGGGTATCGAAGTACCTGACGCGCTGCGCTAGTCGTTTTCTCCCATTATCCATCTTCTTGCTGCCACGGTGTTTGCGCTGTGGCAGTCCTGTATTGATGCAGTATTAATAGGCAGTGTGGCATGCGTGTTTTTACCTCTTTGCAAGCATCGACCTCTGAGAATGATCGCTCAGGAGCGTCTGCCTGGATGGCGTTAGGCGCGGTCAGTGTAATGTTCCATCTTGGTTTGATTTTTTATGGTTTAACGCCTGCATTGGTCAGTCGGCCGCTGCATATGTCGCTGCTGTTGCCATGGGTGTTGATTTATATGGCCAATACGCCAGCGCAACGAGTCAGCGGCTGGCTGCTGACGGTATTGGGTGTTGCCGCATGTAGCTATATTGCGTTTAACGAAGCTGCGCTAGCCAACCAGTATGGCTTTATTGATACCCACCTACAGATGGGGATTGGCCTGTTTTTGATTGCTCTAGCGCTTGAGGCGGCGCGCCGAGCCATAGGTTGGCCCTTGCCGTTGGTTGCCTTGCTGGCGTTGATGTATGGCGCGTTTGGCCAATATATTCCAGGCGCTTTTGGTCACCCTGGGCTGCCGCTGGCCAGTATGGTGGGAACACTCACGATTGCCGAAGGCGGATTATGGGGTTCGCTGACAGGTGTAAGCGTCAGCGTGGTGGCGATTTTTGTGATTTTCGGCGCGGTGCTCAATGCGGGAGAGGCGGGCCAGGGCTTTATGAATCTGGCCAGTGCGGTGGCGGGGCGGCTCACCGGTGGGGCCGCTAAAGTGGCGGTGATTTCGTCGGCGCTGATGGGCTCTATCTCCGGCTCGGCGTCTGCCAACGTCGCTTCCACTGGGGCAATTACCATTCCCTCCATGGTGCGTCTGCGTTACCCGCGCTCGCTGGCGGGTGCGGTGGAAGCCGTTGCCTCCTCCGGCGGGCAAATTATGCCGCCGCTGATGGGCGCAGGGGCATTCGTGATGGTAGAGCTGACGGGCACGCCCTATACCCAGATCATGGCCGCGGCGATGCTTCCAGCGGTGCTGTACTTTTTGACGGTCTGGGTGGGTATTAATGCTTATGCGACCCGCCATGATCTAAAGCCCGTGGCCGAAAGCGAGCGACCCAACGCGAAAGAGGTGCTGATTACTTCGCTGTTTTTTGCCATCCCCTTCGTGCTGCTGTTAGAACGCATCTTTAACGGCGGTTTTACCCCCCAGTACGCCGCCAGTGTTGCGATTTTCGCGGGCATTGCGCTGCTTTTCTTTAACGTGACGTTGCGCTTTTCGCTCCCCGGCTTTGCCACCCGTTTAGCCAACGCAGTGGTCACCGCTGGACGCCAGATTGCCGTCATTGGTTCCATTATTCTATGTGCCTCGCTGGTGGTCGGCGTGCTGTCGTTGACAGGATTGGGCGTCAAGATCACTTCGGGCATTCTATCGCTCTCCAACGACATGCTCTGGCCAGCCTTGCTACTGACGGCGCTCGCCTGCTTGATTTTAGGCATGGAGGTGCCCACCACCGCCGCCTATGTGATTTGTGTCTCTGTCGCCGGGCCTGCCCTGACCTCGCTAGGTTTGGAACCGCTGTTGGCGCACCTTTTTGTCTTTTGGTACGCGCTGCTATCGACGATTACGCCGCCGGTGTGTGGCGGCGTGTTCATTGCTGCGGGCATGGTGGGGGAGAACTGGCTAAAAGTCGCATTCAAAGCCATGGCGTTAGGAATAGGGCTTTATATTATTCCTCTAGCCATGGTGGCCAACCCAGAGATGATCCAAATGGCCTTCAATCCTTCCGGCGCCTTGTTGTATGCGCTAAAAGTGGCGATTGGTTTAGGGGCGATCTCTTACGGGGTGATTGCGCGAAAAGCACTGTGGCAGCGGAGCGCGTTGGCCGTGGGAGGGGTGACCCTGATTTTTGTTGTTTAGCTCGGTTGTTTAAACGTCAGCGTCTAACCGTAGCGGTGAAGAGGCTGCTAGTGGAGTGGTGGCAAACATTACCCAGGTATCCAGCGCAGGCCCCAGTGACTGCACCAAACGTAGTTGCTCGGGGGCTTGGCCTAGCACCTCTTCAGCGCAAATGCCCGCCGCAAAACGTCCCGCAAGAAGCCCTTCTGCCACCGCCACTGTGGTGGGGGCGTCTATGATCTCTGTATAAGCCGTTAAGTCGGTGTAGTAGCGGGTCGCTGGTTGTAGCGCTACTTGGGTAGGGCGAACAGAGCCGCGCTGGGCAATCAGCGCCAGCGGCTTGCTGCCCGCTATAAAGGTGTCTACGGGATAGACTCGATGCATATAGCGGCCAACGCAGTCACTATGCGTTGCATGGGCGGTGCACTGTAGAACGTGGCTCACATGACCCGCGAGGAGCGCCTGAAAGGCCGCTTCAAACTGGCTAAAGAGAGTCACGCTGCCTTCGCCTGAGCAACGCATTCTGAGATAGCGCTTGGCAATCAGTTCATGGTTATTGCCACTAGGCCCCAAGGTTGCAATGTGCACGGTGACGTTTCTCCACGATAAACAATCAAGTCATTGAGCCAAAAACGATGGGTTTTTGGCTCAGCGCAATCAACGATTAGGCCAGCTCAAAAAATCGTAAAGCTTAACGCTAAATAAGCGGCATAGCCTGCAAGCAGTGCGGCTCCCTCCCAGCGCGACAGGCGCATACCGGTATACAAAAACAGCACCAGTATGCCAGCGGCTCCCAGCATTACCCACTGGTCAAACAGAGCCACGCGTGGCGCAAGGGGCAGCGGCTGTAAAAACGCGGAGATACCCAGGATGCCTAACAGGTTGAAAATATTGCTACCCAGAATATTCCCGACGGCAACATCCGCATGACGCCGTAACGCAGCAACCACCGACACGGCCATCTCCGGCAGTGAGGTGCCAACAGCGACGATGGTTAAGCCGATGACTGCTTCGGAAATACCCATGGCCTGGGCCAACCCAATGGCACCGTATAAAAGTAGCTGAGACCCGCCAATCAGCATGCCCAAGCCAATCACTAACGCTACGACGATCATCCAGCCTGTAGTGGGGAGTTTGGTCATCTCCTCCGCTTCTGAAGCGTGCATTTCCGCCGCGGGAATGTGCTGACGGCTTTCACTTAAGTAAGCCCAAACCAGATAGCCGACCAGGCCCGCTATAAAAATTGCTGCATCAATGCGACCCAGTGCGCCGCCGAAGGAGAGCCCAATAAACAGCAGGCTGGCCAACACCACGACCAGCCCATCCCGGCGCAGTGCTAAAGGCTGAACCACCATGGGGCAAATAACCGCGCATAGGCCCAGAATCAATAAGATATTGCCGATGTTGCTGCCCACAATGTTGCCAACCGCGATGTCAGGCTGCTGGTTAATCGCGGCATCAATTGATACGACAAGTTCAGGAGCCGAGGTGCCAAAACCAACCACCACCAACCCTGTTAACAGCGGCGAGACGCCGACTCTTCGTGCGCCAGCTACCGCGCCGCGGATAAGCGACTCCCCTCCGAGTGTCAAAAGAGCGATACCCGCCAATAAACTCAGTCCGTATAGCATGTTAAAACCTCTTCCAGAATGCTCACCAGGCCGCGAATGCAGCGGGTTTTAGCGAGCAAGCAAAGCGCGCCAGACGGTCGGATTAGTAGTGCCTGGCTCATTGGCAAGATTAAGGCTATTTTTGCAAATTTGCGCGGTTTTTAAACGACTATGGAAGGCAGAGCAAAAAATAAAAAAACATAAAGGCTTTGACCTGCTGTTGACTACGTGACAGGATGTGCGCAGTTAGTAAGTTAGCAAGCAAGCATGGTTCCAGAAACATTCGAATTCTTTCGGTAGTCTGTAATTGTATTCCTTGTTCTACTCACTATTTATCTGGGTAATACCAGGAATTCTACAATTCGCAACTAGCGAAAAGGATTATATATCATGGCAACTGGCACAGTTAAGTGGTTCAACGATTCTAAAGGTTTTGGCTTCATCGCACCGTCTGACGGCAGCGACGACGTTTTTGCTCATTTTTCTGAAATTCAGTCTGATGGCTTCAAAACTCTGCCTGAAGGCGCTAACGTCTCTTTTGACGTTACCCAAGGTCAGAAAGGCCTTCAAGCTTCAAACATTAAGCTGCTTTCTTAATCCTAGCGATTATTTAAGTTCTCGAATCGTTTAGATTCGATGATCGGGCCCCGCTTAGGCGGGGCCCGATGCGTTTGTGCTTGTTAATATTAATTTGCATTTGAACATTCCCGTTCTTGCTAGGCTAAATAACCTCATGTTTCACCGCTCAAAGTGGACGAAGCGCCAAACCAAGATAACAATGCGTTTGATTAGTGTTATGTTATAATATGTCTTTATTGGGAGATGCATTATTCTTCAGTCCGCAAACAAAGGAGAGATCGGATATGACAGCATTGCCACTAAAGAGCGCCAGCGCGCTTGTATTGAGTGCACTGATACTGACGGGTGTTCAAGGCGTTAGTGCCAGCGATCATGAGCATGATCACGACCATACTCATAGTGCCCACGACCACGACCACGACCACGACCAAGATATCTATTCAGGCTATTTTGATGATGAGCAGGTTGAGGATCGTGCGCTTTCTGATTGGGAAGGCGATTGGCAGTCCATTTATCCCTACCTGCAAGATGGCACGCTTGACGAAGTGTTTGCGCATAAAGCAGAAAATGGCGACAAGACGGCCGAAGAGTACAAAGCGTATTACGACACAGGGTATCAAACGGATGTCGAGCGTATCGTTATCGATGGCAGCAACATCACCTTCTTTGCGAACGGCGAAGAGATGTCGGGTGACTACCAGTACGATGGCTACGAGATTTTAAATTACGAGGTGGGCAACCGGGGTGTTCGTTTTATTTTCGAGCTTGAAGGCGAGGGGACTAACGATCTACCCCAATATATCCAGTTTAGCGACCACAGCATTTACCCAACTGACGCAGACCATTACCACCTCTACTGGGGCGATGATCGTGAAGCGCTGTTAGAGGAAGTGACTAACTGGCCAACCTATTACTTCTCAGAACTAAGTGGCGAAGAGATTGTTGAAGAGATGCTGGCTCACTAAACAGTAATAAGCATACTTTAATGATTGAAAAAGCGCTGGCTATCATGCCAGCGCTTTGGTTTTATTGGCACTGTTAAGATAGGGGTTAGAATAGAGGGGCAGTACTCTTTCCATATTTTTACCAAATGTAATAGGCTCAATCATTATGCGTTTGTCTTCACTTTTTACGAGTATGGGGTTGTTGGCCTTATGCAGCTTTGCCTACGCGGTCGATACGTGTGATAGCGCTACTACCCAGGCTGAACTCACTGAGTGCTCGGTGCAGGCGTACCAAGCGGCTGACGATGAGCGGCTATAAGTTATTAATTTATTTGTCTGATTTTTTATTTAATTGCAAAAACTCTTTAGTTCTCAAAAGCCTGATAAGACGATGCGTCATCTGTGATCGGCAAGCTGAGCGAACAGGGGCATAAGTAGCGCGAAGAGTTCCGCCTGGGACGAAATGCAGCACTTGGCATAGAGCTGGCGACGGAAGACCTTAACCGTCTGGAGGCTGACCTCCAGGTGTAGGCTGATGGATAGAGATGAGTGGCCTCTTAAAATAAACAAGGCCACTTCCGCTTGACGTGGACTCAGCCGAATACTGTGTTGCTGATTCAATGCTTCTCTAAGGCGTTCCTCTAGAGGCGCTGGTGCCGCTTTGCTCACGCCTTCAACGCGATAGTTTTGCCAATGCTTTTTCAGTAGAGAGCTCAGGGTCATTTCGTACTGTTGCAGAACTTCAAGTTCATGCCTATTGAAGGGTTTGCCACTAGAGCGATCCCTACCGAAACAAGCGGTTATCGTCTCACGCTCGGTGATATTGGCGAAAACCGCTATCTCGTCCAGTAGTGTGGTCTGCTGGTAGTAATTCTTATAGTAATGTGTGCGTCGAAAGTGATCGGGCGCTACGTCCCTCAATCGGCGTATACCCTGCACACCAGCTCTGAGGTGCTCGCGGTAAAACGGATCCAGCAGGTAATCTCCCCCTAGATATTGGCTATCCATCGGTAGGTAAACGACAGGGTCGGTATATTCCCGATAGAGTACCGCTGGTCGGTGTTCGCCGTGATAAGCGATGATTATTAGGTTATCGAAGGCCGCGAGTCGTTTCACCAATCTAGAGAAGTGTTGAGGCAACGCAGGCGTACCCAACGCCATGATGGTATCGGCCAGTACCTCGTCATTTTCGCTTTGAGTCACTGCTTCCACATCCGAAAATCCATACCACGCTAGGGTTATATACGATCCGATGAGCTGCCAATACCGTTCTAGATAGGTTGGCTACTAAGCAACTCAGTCTAGCCGGACAGCTGCAACGCCAGCAACTGAGGGTTATTAGCCGATCATTAACGGTAGCAAGCTGGTCTAGCCTCGGCGGCTGGCTTGATAAACCACCTTTTCGTTTTGTGACGGCTCAGCGATTGCCCGCTGTCGGTTCTAACGTTTCCTGGAGATGGATCATGACGGATAACAATATCAAACTGGAAAGAACTCTATCCCTAAAAGCCGTGGTGCTGTTTGGCCTAGCCTACATGACGCCATTGATCGTGCTGGGCACTTTCGGTGTGATTGCCAGCACTAGCAATGGCGCCGTACCCACTGCTTACCTCATCACGACTGTTGCCATGCTATTCACGGCATGCAGCTACGGCATTATGGCGCGTACTTATCCGGTAGCCGGGTCTGCCTATACTTACGCACGCAGAGCCATCGACTCGCGTGTTGGATTTATGGTGGGGTGGAGCGTGCTGCTGGATTATTTCTTCCTGCCGATGGTAATTTGGTTGATCGGCGCTGCTTATTTGAACGCGCGTTTTCCTGAAGTGCCAAGCTGGATATTCCTGCTGGGCTTCATTGGTATCACCACCTTCCTGAATATCTACGGCATCAAGCTGGCGTCCAAAGTGAACTCGTTGCTGATGGTGTTCCAGATATTGGTGATCGCTTTCTTCGTGCTGCTGTCGGTTCGTCACGTATTTGCGACCGGTGGCAGCGATGCGCTTTTTAGTCTGGGGCCGTTCTTGGGTGAAGAGGCTGGCTTTACCGCGATTGCTGCGGGCGCCGCGGTGGCCGCTTACTCTTTTCTTGGCTTTGATGCCGTTACCACACTGACCGAAGAAACCATCGACCCGAAGCGCAATATTCCTAAAGCTATCATGCTGACTGCACTGATCGGCGGCGGTATTTATGTGCTGGTGGGCTATACAACCCAACTGGTTCACCCGGGGGGGAGTTTCGTAAACGCCGACTCCGCTGCCTTCGAAATTGCCACGACCATCGGTGCGGATCTCTTCGGAGCTATCTTTCTGGCCGGGATGGTGCTCGCCCAGTTCACGTCTGGCCTGGCCGCCCAAGCGAGTGCCTCTCGGCTGCTGTTTGCCATGGGGCGGGACGCAGTACTGCCGCCTAAGCTGTTCGGTGCGCTGCACTCGCGCTTCCATACGCCGGTGTTCAATATCGTGTTAACGGGCGCTATCGGCATCATCGCTTTGTTTCTCGATGTATTATCGGCCGCCTCGTTCATCAACTTCGGTGCCTTCATCGCTTTCACGATGGTTAACCTGTCAGTGATCTTTCTGGTGAGCAAAGACGCCGACGCAAAGCGCCAGTATGGTGTGATTAGAGGGATGGTAGTGCCACTCATCGGTGCCCTGGTTAACCTTTGGCTGATGAGTAAGCTGGATATCAACGCCTTTATTCTGGGGCTAATCTGGCTGTCCATCGGTCTCGCCCAGTTGGCCTACCTGACCCGATTCTTCCGTCGCGAACCGCCGGAAGTGGCCTTTGATGAATCAGAGCCCGAGTCAGCGCCCGCCTCGGTAAACGCTACCCTTTAAACGGAGATCCACTATGTCCAGAAATTTGCCTGTCCTTGTGGTGCAGGAAGCCTCGCGGCCGCACGGCATTGACTCCGAACTGCTGGACTTCGAGGCCGAGCTGGCGGTACATCTGAGCGACTTCGGTGCCGATTTTGAACAGCCAAGGATGGTGGTTTATCCAGAGCTCTATTTATGCGGTGCCACGGGTACGCCTGACCAGCGAAGGGAGCAACTGGAAGCCGCTGCGGAGCCGATCGATGGCCCCCGTGACCAGCACTTATCACGTATCGCCCGCAACTTGGGGGTATGGCTGCTGCCCGGCACGATATGCGAACGGGGAGAGGACGGGCATCTGTACAACACCGCGCCGGTTTATTCGCCCGAAGGTGAGCGAATGGCTGCCTACCGTAAGTGCTTTCCCTGGCGGCCTTATGAGCCCTATCAGCCGGGAGATCGCTTTGAAGTGTTCGAGGTGCCGGGCATAGGCCGGGTCGGCCTAGCCATCTGCTACGACATCTGGTTCCCCGAGACGGTACGTCAGCTAGCGTGGCTGGGGGCGGAGGTGATCATCAACCAAGTGGCCACCACCACCTGCGACCGCGCTCAGGAGCAAATCCTTGTCCAGGCCAATGCTATTTTCAACCAGGTGTATATGGTGAGCGCTAATTCAGCCACGCCTGCGGGGGAAGGTCAGAGTCTGATCGTCGACCCCGAAGGCCGTATCCGCTCGAGGATGTCCGGCGCTACCCCGGGCATTCTTACTGATGTACTCAACCTGGATGAGGTCGAGCGGGTGCGTATCTTCGGCACTGCCGGCTTGAACCGCATGTGGTCTCAGTTTCGGGATGATGACCCGGTGCTGGAATTACCGATGTACGAAGGTCGCATTGATCCGCGTAAGTGGAGGGAAAAGCGGTAAGCAGCCGACCACCACTCTCTCCAATCCCGCGTTATTCCCATCCCGTGCAACGATGCCATCACCCAGGTGATGGCTGTTGCCTGCAATCAGTTAATTGCTGAGATAGCTGAGCAGCTAACCCGCCCAGCGTTAACGTTACGTCTACCCGCATCTGCATATCGCACCCGGTCTGCGTCCTCGCAGGAGTAAGGAAAAGAGTGCAAATATTGCGCTTACTGAGAGCCTTCTTATCCATAGTGGATTCTACTTACCTGACAACGTTGGCGTTGAGAGCCCATACTAAGATAACCAGCCGTATTAAGCACTCTTTGCTAAGCCGAATTCGGTAGACGGATAAGAAAAGCAGTAATACAGGTAACGACCCAAGGTGGCAGTGCCGGGAAATACAGAAGGAGCGTGAATTTTGGATATGTAGCCTAATGGAAATTAGGTGTCATGCCTATCAGTTAAGCATTTCGAAACCGGACTAAGAGGGCGAAATGGAAGCCTTTGCAATAGCGGTGTCGACGATTGATTATAAACAAAAAGTGACGGGCACCGACAAACAAATATGCCTCCTTAGAAGAAAGAGAAGTATCTCCTAGAGGAAATCGACACACTTACAAAAAAATGAACGAAGCAAAGAGCGGTGGACAGGCATTCCCAAAGAACTGTTCTGGTGATTGGCTCTCTGGTTTGATGTTTGAAGAATAATAGAGACAGGAAAACGTTACCCTGTCCCTATTACCCCCCGTTCCCCGCCTAGCCCCTAAACCTGCGCGTAGCCCCCGTCAACGAACACCTCGCTCCCTGTCATAAAGCTGCTATCGTCGGACGCCAGGAACGCGACCGCGCCTGCGGTTTCTTGGGGATCTCCCAGACGCTCAAGCGGTACGGTCCGTTTCATCTCGCTCAGGGCTTCAGATGGGAGCAGTTCCATCAGCTTGTCTGTTTTGGTCGGGCCAGGAGACATGACGTTCACGCGAATGCCGGTGCCCCTGAGATCATGGGCCCAACTGCGCGCCAGGTTTCGGACGGCCGCCTTGGAGGCGCTGTAGATGCTCATGGCGGGGGTGCCCATGCTGCCGACCGTGGAACCGGTGAGGATGATGGAGCCGCCGTTCCTCATCAGGGGCAGGGCCTTCTGGATGGTGAAGAGGGTGCCTTTGACGTTGATGTCGAAGATGTAGTCGTAGTGCTCCTCGGTGACCTGTCCCAGGCTGGCGAATTCGCCGACGCCCGCGTTGGCCACCAGTACGTCCAGGTGTCCTTTTTCTTTCTGGATCGTTTCGAAGACGCGGTCGAGATCCTCTGGTTTTGTCACATCCACCTGGACGCCCCGGGCGCTGGATCCCAGTGCCTCAGCCGCGTTGTCGAGGACGTCCTGGCGCCGTCCGGCAATGAAGACGAAGGCGCCATCGTCGATGAGGCGTTGGGCCGAGGCCAGGCCGATGCCGCTGGCTCCGCCTGTGATCAGTGCGATTTTACCGTTTAGCCGGCTCATGGTTGGGTCTCCGTGTGTATTGACTCGGTTCGCTTTTACGGTATATACCTACTTACAAATGTTCAAGTATGCACCTTTTGGTAAGTATCCGTTATGGCGAAAGAAAACTCAGAAAACCCACGTTTCATTTGCGGCCTGCATGCGACGCTGCACGTGATCTCCGGGAAGTGGAAGCCTTTGATTCTGTTCTTTTTAAACAAAGGCCCGACGCGTTATGGCGAGCTCAAGCGAAGCGTCCGGGGCGTGAGCGACAAAATGTTGATCCAGCAGTTGAAGGAGCTGGAGTCCGACGGCATCGTCCAGCGAACCGACTATGGGGAGATCCCACTGCGCGTCGACTACTCGCTGACGCCCTTCGGGAGGAGTCTGGTGCAGGCCATGGAGCCACTTTGTGGCTGGGGCGAAGAGCACGAAGAGGACATTGCCGCGGCGATGGACCGCCGGAAAGCCAGCCGGTAGGAAGCGAAGCCGGTTGGTGGACAGGCACCCAATCATGCCATCCGGCGAGTCCGCCGGGTAAACCCGCAAATTCAGTGTTCTGGTTCGTAGCGCCATGGGTTCTGTTGGTGCAAAGTATCAGGGAGTCGGCATTCGGTATCGGGGGTCAAAACAAAACAACGGGTGAACGGGCCCATAACCAGACGGTCAATCGGGCGCCATATCCCTTGCGGGCTATGTTTCCCTACGCTCCGCTTCGGTGCCGGTTACCGCTAGCATTAGGCGAATCTTACCGCGGCCGCGCTCAAGTAGCTCACCCCCGCGGCTGCTTGAAGCCGACCGTATCGTGCTGCAGTTCTCCATTATTCCACGCCGTCGCTGCTAAAAGCCTGGCAGGATGCTGTGCTGACGCGCATGTTCTACATCGCCTACGAGATGGAAGGGCGCATGTTCGAAGGCACGCCGCTAATGGTGGCCGCAACGGCTTCTTGCCGGGGTGCAATGTTGCCGCAACCTAGTGTGAGTAGGCTCGGCGTTTACAGCCGTCCTCGCCCTGGCAAGCGTTCGGCGGCGTCGATATAAGGTGCTATGGTGAGAATTTTACTGGTCGAGGACGAGCTTCAGCTGGCTGAGACGTTGCGCGCTGTGTTGGAGCGGAAGCGCTTCGTTGTCGACCATGCCGACCGCCGCGCGCGAGGCGTTGATGCTTGCTTCCTTCGACCTGGTCTTGCTAGACCGCACCCTGCCGGACGGTGACGGGCTGTCCCTCGTTCCTGCGATGCGTGCAAGCAGTCCTGGCCTTCCTATCATCGTGCTCAGCGCACGCGGGGAAGTTTCTGACCGTGTCGCGGGTCTTGATGAAGGTGCCGATGACTACCTCATTAAGCCGTTCTCACTCGACGAAATGTTAGCGCGCATTCGCGCAATACGGCGGCGCCCTGCCGATCTGGCCGGTGAGGAGATCCAGGCGGGCTCCCTAGTCTTCGATCTCTCGAACGAGGAGGTAACGGTGGCAGGAGTGCGTATGGAACTCCCACGCCGTGAACTGCGTGTGCTCGCGGCACTGATGAAGCGACGCGGCAGAACAGTGCTGCGCGAGTCGCTGGAGCAGGCAGTTTTCGGTTTCGATGACGAGGTGCAATCGAATACGCTGGACTCGCATATCCCAATGCTGCGCCGGAAGCTGAGCGAAGCCGGGGCATCTTCAATTCGTGAGCACAAACATGAGACGATCATTCGATTCGGAAATCGATATGGATATTGTTGATGGCAAGAATTGATCTTGATGTCCCGTTTTCTCAAAAGGATGAAGCAAAGTCTCTCGGCGCGCGATGGGATCCGCAGGCGAAGGTGTGGTATATCCCTGACGGGGCTGAAGTCGGCCCGCTGGCACGGTGGTTGCCGATACCCGATGACATCGAACTAGAACACGAGCCTGAGTTTTGTGTCAGATCGCCCTACTACTACGTGATGGAGTCGGTATCCGATTGTTGGAAATGCAAGGCCCTGACTCGTGTTTTCTCATTCAAACTTCCCGAGGAACATGAAGATTTTCAGTACTTTGAGGACGAAGAAGAGGAATTCGCGCTCACTAGGAATTTAGGCGAATGGCAAAGCTACGGCCTTCGAAGCACAGTGTCGAACGTTCATAATCTCTCTCCTCGTGTAGTGAAAAAAATTCGTCGATTCACTGAGTGCTTCAAGTTGGCATACAGCAAAACAGCTGGAGCCAGATACTTCATGAATCACTGCCAACATTGCGGGGCGAAGCTTGGAGACTTTTTCATGCACAGTGAGCCAGGTGGAGCCTTCTTTCCAACGTCACCAGCACAAGCCAATAAAATGACCCTCTTCAGTATCAATGAACGGTTTGATGCGAATTGCGGGTTAGGCTATGCATCGGACGATTTTATGGAATACATGCAGATAGTGGATAAGTAAAATATAAATCAGAAATGTTGACCAAAATGTTGACCACGCTATGCCTAAACAGGCCCTTTTCAGCCCACAGGCACAAAAAAAGCACCCGTAGGTGCTTGATTTGTATAGTAAGGTGGTGGAGGCGGCGGGAATTGAACCCGCGTCCGCCAGCACGCGCCTATTGGCTCTACATGCTTAGATTTCGTCATTTGATTTAACGCGACTGACTCCGACGATCAGGATTCAGCCATGCGAGCCTTCTAAAGTTTAGCGCTTGGCGAGAAGACACCACCAAACGCGATCCTATCAGCTTTAGCTCGTATCCCCTCAGCGATGAATAGGCACATCGCCTTGGGGCCAGACAAGAAGCTAACAGTGTTTAAGCTGCTAGCGCGCCTTGAGCGTAGTTTTCGTCATTTGCGACTATTTTTCGTGATGTGGGATTTACGAGATACATCACGCTCTCGGCATGCACCGCAAGGGTTGTCACCGGCGTCGAAACCATGTCGCCCCCTTATTTCAGTTGAGCATTCTAACGTGCTCACACCTGATTGACCAGTTATGCCTTGTTATGTTCCCGCATAATTCGACCTTTTTGGCGGCTCCAGTCACGATCTTTTTCTGTCGCGCGTTTGTCATGCAGCTGTTTACCGGTCACTAGCGCCAGCTCGCACTTCACTTTATTGCGTTTCCAGTAAAGCTTGAGGGGCACACAGGTGTGGCCTTTGTCCTGGGTGATCGAAAAGATTTTGGCGATCTCTTTGCGATGCAGCAGCAGTTTGCGGGTGCGCGTCGGGTCTGCAATCTCGTGGGTGCTCGCGGTATTCAGCGGCATGATATGGCTACCCAGCAGAAACGCTTCGCCGTTACGAACCAAAATATAGGTATCGGTGAGCTGAGCCTTACCGGCACGCAGGCTCTTCACTTCCCAGCCCGCGAGCGATAGCCCCGCCTCGAAGGTCTCATCGATATGGTACTCAAACCGTGCCTTCTTGTTTTGGGCAATAACGCTGCTACCGGGGCCCTTACTGTTACCTTTCTTAGTGGCCATGGAACCTCATAATTAATCTGTCAGTGGCTTCCCCTTCGTTATTTGGGGAGGCGTGATACCATTTAGGGTCTGAAAAATGTTTCCCATGATACGCTTTGGGCACTGTGAAGTCAGCGGAGAGGTCAATGCCAACCGTCAATCGTTCCGCCTTAGTGCGGCACACCCCCCAGAAAATGTTCGATCTGGTGAACGACTTCGAACGCTACCCGGAGTTTTTGCCAGGCTGCCGTCAGGCGCGTTTGCTCGAACATGATGATGTGCATCTGATCGGCGAAATGACCCTGGGTCGCGCCGGTGTCGAGCAAACCATCACCACGCGCAACGAACTTTTTGCGCCCGAGCGTATTGAACTATCGCTGGTAAAAGGGCCGTTCAAGCGGCTTAAAGGTCGCTGGCTATTTATTCCCATGGGGGAGGATGCCTGCAAGGTGAGCCTTGAGATGGAGTTCGAGTTCGCCAACCGGCTGCTTGGTATGGCGTTCGGAAAACTCTTCCAGCAAATCGCTGGCCAGCTAGTCGATGCCTTCACCAAGCGCGCAAACGAGCTGTATGGGCGCTGAAGCGCTTGCGGTTGAGGTAGCCTTTGCGTTGCCCTCCAAACAGCGCATAGTAGCTCTGCGCGTGGCTGAGGGCACTACGGCACGTCAGGCCGTTGCCCTGGCCGATTTGCCCACGCTCTTTCCTGATGTGCCCGGCGAAACCTTTGCTCAGGCTCCGCTGGGCATCTTCGGTAAAGCGCTACGCGAACCCGATACCCATCTATTACGCGACGGGGATCGGGTCGAAGTCTACCGGCCGTTGGCGATCGACCCCAAGGCCGCTCGCCTAGAGCGCGCTAAGCGCCAAGCGAGCGACCCGAAGCGTTAATCGCTTTTAAGGCTGTTGAACAGGCTGTGTGCCCTCAGGTGGCCGCGTCTGGGTGCTCTCTTCAGGGAGGGCATCCATTGGGTCAACCCCTTCCGTTGCAGGCCCCATGTTGCTCTCGCCTTCAAGCGGTAGCTCTTTGGATAGATCTCCCTCTTGCTCAATGTTCACCAGGCGACCCTGGGGGTCGAAGGTGAGCGTTACGCGACGCTGCTCTACATCGCCATACGCTTTATCTAAACGAAACACATAGTCCCACTGGCTGGCGTCAAAGGGCGCTTCCAGCAGCGGCCTGCCCATTACGTAAGTAACCTGCTCTTGGGTCATGCCTGGCTGAAGCTGGCTGACCATTTCCTGAGTGACCAGGTTGCCTTGGGGAATATCGCGCTTGTACACGCCTACGTAGCTGCAGCCGCTAATGACGGTAAGGGCAACGGAGAGCGTGATGATTTGAGTCAATTTTTGCATTTGGGCCTATTCTTCACTATCGTGGTTTCGGTTGATCATACCCGACCTAACCAGTTACTGCGAAGAGCGACCATGGCCGATCAGAACCATGAATTGCGCAAAGCCGGTCTAAAAGTGACCCTGCCGCGCGTCAAGATACTTCAAATTCTCGAAAATGTTTCGGGTCAGCACCACCTTAGCGCTGAAGAAGTGTACAAAACACTGATTGATGCGGGCGAAGATGTTGGCTTGGCAACCGTATACCGCGTATTGACTCAGTTCGAGTCAGCGGGCTTGGTAATTCGTCATAATTTCGACGGAGGACATGCGGTATTCGAGATGACCCAAGAGGATCACCATGACCACATGGTGTGTCTAGAAAGCGGCGAAATCATTGAGTTCGTTGATGAAATCATTGAACGTCGTCAGCAAGAAATCGCTGAAGAGCACGGCTACGAACTAGTGGATCATGCTCTGGTGCTATATGTACGTCCGCGCGGTTCCGACGTGACGCGCCAGGACAGCGGGCCGACGAACAAAAAATAGTGTTTGTAGGTCGCCGCTAGTCGCAGAGCGTTAAGCGCGGTTCGAAATATAAGCGCCCCTGAGCCATTTGGCCGAATTCCTGGTTAACAGTAGCTGTTAACTGAATTCGCCAAGTGGATCAGGGGCGTTTGTTTTGCTATGTGCAGATGTGTTGTATCGCTGTGGGCTATAGAAATGCATAGAAACGGCGTGAGGCGCTCGCTCAATCAGTGCGGCGGGCGTTGGCTGGCGTGCAGCATCTCCCGAGCGTGGGCGAGGGTTTGGTCAGAAAGCGTGACGCCGCCCAGCATACGCGCCAGTTCGCTGATGCGCCCCTGCTCGTCGAGTAGTGCCATCTGGGTTAGCGTTGTGTCGCGCTTCGCCTGTTTCTCGATATGCAGGTGCTGGTGCGCCTGCGCTGCCACCTGGGGCAGGTGAGTCACGGTCATGACCTGGCCGTTTTCGCCCAGTTTGCGCAGTAGTTGACCAACGATCTCTGCGGTGGCCCCCGAGATACCCACATCCACTTCGTCAAATACCAGGCTGGGCACGGTTGAGTGCGTTGCCGCGACCACTTGAATCGCCAGGCTGATCCGCGACAATTCGCCGCCGGAGGCGACTTTGGTCAATGGGCGAGCGGGCTGGCCGGGGTTGGCGCTAATCAAAAACTGCACGCGATCGAGGCCTTCAGGGGAGGGCGCGTCTTTCGCGGTGATTTCCACTTCAAAACGGGCTTTGCCCATGGCCAAAAAGCCCAGTTGCTGCTGCACCTCTTTACCCAAGCGAAGCGCGGCTTTTTGACGGCTCTCGCTGAGTTTTTTCGCCTCTTGGCGATAGCTTTCGCGTAGCTCGACGACCCGCGCACTGAGTGCCTCCAGGTCATTGCCACCTTCTTCTAGCTGCGCGACTTCCCGCTGTAGGTCAGCATGCAGGGCGCATAGCTCATCAGGAGCAACGTGATGCTTGCGGGCAATCCGATGTACGTCGGTCATTCGTTCTTCAACCCAGACGAGCCGCTCAGGATCTAACTCAGTGGTACTGGCGAGGCGGTTAAGTTCGCTGGAGGCCTCTTCCACTTGAATGCGCGCATCGCTCAGCATGGCAAGCGTGTTCGCCAGGGTGCCTTTGTCGCTACCCGGCAGGGCGCTTAAGTGGGCGAACGCTTGGTTGAGTAAGGAGAGTGCGCCGCCTTCGTCGCTGGCGCAGCAGTCGGCGGCAAACTGGGTTTCACGCAGGGTCTCTTCCGCGTGAGCCAGGGTGTGCTGCTCTTCCTCTAACGTGGCTAATTCACCTTCCACTAAACCGAGCTGATCCAGCTCCTCTACTTGGTAACGCAGCAGCTGCCGTTTGGCCTCAACTTCACTGCCTTCTTCACTTAGCTTCTTCAACTGCCGACGCGCATTGCGCCACTCGTGGAACGTTTCGGCTAATTGAGTGGTGGCATCGTTTAGGTCTGCGTAATCGTCCAGCAGGGCAAGATGGGTCTCTTCGCGCATCAGCGCATGGTGGGCGTGCTGTCCATGAATCTGAATCAACTGCTCGCCGAGGGATTTTAGATCCGAGATAGTTGCGGGTTGACCGTTAATCCAGGCTTTGGAACGGCCATTGGCGGTGACAACACGGCGCAGCAAGCACTCCTCGGCGGGAAGCTCCCGCGCCGTCAGCCACTCGACGGCGGCAGGCAGATACTGAATGTCAAAACGCGCGGAGAGATCCGTACGCTCGCGGCCATGGCGCACGCTTCCTGCGTCGGCACGCTCGCCCAGGCAGAGCCCAAGGGCGCCTAACAGGATCGATTTGCCTGCCCCGGTTTCCCCGGTAATTGCAGTCATACCGCCGGTCAAGTCGAGCTCTAAGTGATCGACAATGGCGAAATCTTGAATAGCTAGCTGAGTAAGCATGGCGCCTCCTGAGGCGGTACAGCATAGAAGCTGGATACTTATCCAATAGTTGTTGATTTATACAGTAGTTAATAACTCACTTCAATGCACCTCTTGAGATGGAATTTATGGCCCCCATATAGCGTGCATGATCAGTCAAAGCTAGTGACTTGAAGCTTACTTCTTTGCGCGCCGCCCGCGTGGCCGCGCTCTACTTTTTAGGAGCACAACATGGCGAAAGAACCGCAAACACCAATGGACGATGAGCTGGCCCGCCACGAGCAAGACGCCGATGGCGCCGAGCAAGCAGCTGAGAAGGTTGCTGAAGAGCGTTTGATGGAGGGCGAGCTGGAAGGATTGATCAATGATGAAGAGGCGCTAGAAGACAGCGTCGATAACCCGGAAGCAGAAATGCTGGCAGCCCAAGTAGGCGAGTTGGAGCAGAGCTTGGCCGAAGCCAAGGATCAGGCCCTGCGCGCCGCTGCTGAAGCGCAAAACGTGCGCCGTCGTGCGGAACAGGAGGCGGAAAAAGCCCGCAAGTTTGCCCTGGAGAAGTTTGTTAAAGAGCTGCTGCCAGTGGTGGATAGCCTGGAAAAAGCGCTGGAGACCATGGAGGAGGGTGCATCGGAAGTTCACCGTGAAGGTGTCTCCATGACCTTGAAAATGCAGCTGGATGTGCTCAACAAGTTCGGCGTTGAAAGCATTGAGCCCCATGGTGAGCCCTTCGACCCGCAGGTGCACGAAGCCATGACCATGGTGCCTAACCCGGATCTCGATCCGAACACCGTGATGGACGTTATGCAGAAAGGCTATTTACTCAATGGACGCCTGGTGCGCCCGGCGATGGTTGTAGTGAGTAAAAAAGCCGATTAAGCCACTGGCGGCACAGAGTTTGAAAAAAGTGTGTGAAAAAAAGCCCTTGAAATGTCAGCGGCGGCCCCCAAATAAAGGGCAACCCCGCGGGGAAACCCGCAGACAAGCTTTAAAAACTAAATTTTCAGTTTTGTAACAACCGAATTCGAGGTATTGCTATGGGACGTATAATTGGTATCGACCTGGGCACCACTAACTCTTGTGTGGCCGTGCTCGATGGTGACAGCGCTAAAGTTATCGAAAACGCCGAAGGCGGTCGTACGACACCTTCTATCATTGCTTACACCGATGATGGTGAAACGCTGGTAGGTCAGGCGGCCAAACGTCAGGCCGTGACTAACCCAGAAAACACCCTGTACGCCATCAAGCGTCTCATTGGCCGTCGCTTTAAAGACGACGTTGTCCAGAAAGACATCAAGATGGTGCCGTACAAAATCACCGAAGCTGATAACGGTGATGCTTGGGTTGAAGTAAAAGGCAAAAAAATGGCACCGCCGCAGGTAAGCGCGGAAGTGCTGAAGAAAATGAAGAAGACCGCCGAAGACTACCTGGGCGAAGCGGTCACCGAAGCGGTCATTACCGTACCGGCCTACTTCAACGATAGTCAGCGTCAGGCGACCAAAGACGCCGGCCGCATTGCCGGTCTGGACGTTAAGCGCATTATTAACGAGCCGACCGCTGCCGCACTGGCCTACGGTATGGACAAATCCCGCGGCGACAAAACCATCGCGGTCTACGACCTGGGTGGCGGTACCTTCGATATCTCGATCATCGAAATTGCCGATGTCGACGGTGAAACCCAGTTTGAAGTGTTGGCCACCAACGGTGACACCTTCTTGGGCGGCGAAGACTTTGACTTGGCGCTGATCAACTACCTGGTAGACCAGTTCAAGTCTGACAGCGGCATTGATCTGTCTGGCGACAACCTGGCCATGCAGCGTCTGAAAGAAGCTGCCGAAAAAGCCAAAATTGAACTGTCTAGCGCTCAGCAGACCGATGTGAACCTGCCTTACATCACCGCCGACAACACTGGTCCGAAACACCTTAACGTTAAGGTGACCCGTGCCAAGCTGGAATCGCTGGTAGAAGAGCTGGTTCAGCGCTCGCTCGAGCCGTGCAAAATGGCACTGAAAGATGCAGGCCTATCTGCCTCTGAAATCGACGAAGTGATCCTGGTCGGTGGCCAGACACGTATGCCGATGGTGCAGAAGAAAGCCGCTGACTTCTTCGGTAAAGAAGCACGTAAAGACGTTAACCCGGACGAAGCGGTTGCTGTTGGTGCCGCGATTCAGGGCGGCGTACTCGGTGGCGACGTTAAAGACGTTCTGCTGCTCGACGTTACTCCGCTTACCCTAGGTATCGAAACCCTGGGTGGCGTGATGACACCGCTGATCGAAAAGAACACCACCATCCCGACCAAGAAGACACAAACCTTCTCAACGGCGGATGACAACCAAACGGCGGTGACCATTCACGCCGTGCAGGGTGAACGTAAGCAAGTGTCGCAGAATAAGTCGTTGGGTCGTTTTGATCTTGCTGACATTCCGCCTGCACCGCGCGGTGTGCCGCAGATCGAAGTCGCCTTCGACTTGGATGCCAACGGCATTCTGAACGTATCGGCAAAAGACAAGGCCACTGGCAAGGAGCAGTCGATTGTCATCAAGGCGTCTAGCGGTCTGTCCGAGGAAGAAGTCGAGCAGATGGTACGTGATGCCGAAGCTCACGCCGAAGAGGACAAAAAGTTCGAAGAGCTGGTGCAACTGCGTAACCAAGCTGACGGCATGATTCACGCTACGCGCAAAACGTTGGAAGAAGCTGGCGACAAAGCGACAGACGACGAGAAGCAGGCGATTGAAACGGCCATCAGCGAGCTGGAAGAAGCGGTTAAAGGTGACGACGTCGATAACATTCAGAAGAAACTGGATGCACTGACCGAAGCCTCTGGCCAGCTAGCTCAGAAAATGTACGCCGAGCAGGCCGAAGCGGCGCAGCAAGAGGGCGGTGAAGGTGCCGAAAACGCGGGCACCAAGCCGGAAGAAGACGTGGTTGACGCCGAGTACGAAGAAGTCAACGACGATCAGAAAAAGCAGTAACATCCTCTTTCTGCCAAGGAAAGCGGTGACGCGGGAGCTTACTCCCGCGTTGCTGTTTCCGCGGCCAAGACGCACGTAGTTAAGTATAGAGTTGAATACATAGCTAAATGTGCAGTTGAGTGCGTAGCTAACCAGGAGGCGTAGGGCCTATGTCCAAACGCGATTATTACGAAGTCCTGGGTGTCGAAAAAGGGGCCGATCAGAAAGAGATCAAGAAGGCCTATCGCCGTCTGGCGCAAAAATTCCACCCTGATCGAAACCCGGACGATACCACCTCCGCGGAAAAATTCCGCGAAGTGTCCGAAGCGTATGAAGTGCTTAGCGACGGCGAAAAGCGCGCTGCCTATGACCAGTTCGGCCATGCGGGCGTTGATGGCCAAGGTGGCGGCGGTTTCGGCGGTGCTGGCGCTGGTGATTTCAGCGACATTTTCGGCGATGTGTTTGGCGATATTTTTGGCGGAGGTGGCGGTCGCCGCCGTGGCCCCAATGCCCCGGCACGCGGTTCCGACCTGCGCTATAACCTAGAGCTGGATCTGGAAAATGCCGTTTCAGGCACCACGGTGGACATTCGCGTGCCGCGGCATATCGAGTGTGACCGTTGTGATGGCGGCGGCGCTGAACCCGGCTCTTCCAAAGAGACGTGCCCTACCTGTCATGGCCACGGTCAAGTGCGCATGCAGCAAGGCTTCTTTGCCGTGCAGCAGACCTGCCCGACCTGTCATGGCTCTGGCCAGCACATTAAAGTGCCGTGCCATAAGTGTAATGGCGAAGGCCGTGTACGTGAGACACGCACGCTGTCCGTTAAAATTCCGCCCGGCGTGGATACCGGTGACCGTATTCGCTTGAATGGCGAAGGCGAAAGCGGCGTGAACGGTGGCCCGCCTGGGGATCTGTATGTGCAGGTGGCGATCAAGCCGCACCATATCTTCCAGCGTGATGGCAAGCACCTGCAGTGCGATGTGCCAATCAACTTTGTTGATGCAGCGCTAGGTGGTGAGCTTGAAGTGCCGACGCTAGATGGCCGCGTGAAGCTGAAGATTCCGCCGGAAACTCAAACAGGCAAGCTGTTCCGTCTGCGCGGTAAAGGCGTGAAACCCGTGCGTGGTGGTATGCCCGGCGACCTGTTGTGCAAGGTGGTAGTGGAAACACCGGTGAAGCTTAACGACGAGCAGCGCGATTTACTGCGCCAGCTTCAAAAGAGCTTCGATGACAGCAATAGCCACAACCACTCGCCGAAGAAAACCGGCTTCTTTGACAGCGTGAAAAGCTTCTTTGAAGATATGAAGCCGTAAGTCTGAGATAATAGTAAGCAGTTAGGTGTTTAGTCCAAAAACCCTCGGTTCACCGGGGGTTTTTGCTGTTTAGGAAATACTGCACGCAATGGATCACCTTGAAGAAAGGCCCACCATGGGTATTTTGCTGCGGATACTGTCAGGCGCCCTGTTTACCGGGATGCTGGTGTGTATTAAGGCAGTCAGTGACGAAGTGCCTGTGGGGCAGTCGGTGTTTTACCGCTCGCTGTTTGCGCTGCTGCCTATCGTCGTTTTCCTTTTGCTGCGGCGGGAGTTTCCCCGCGGGTTGGCTACGCGCCGTCCGCTGGGGCATGCGCTGCGCTCTGGGATGGGGGCAGCGGCAATGTTTGCCTCCTTTGCTGCGGTGGCGCTGTTGCCAGTGGCCGAGGCAACATTGCTTGCTCAGCTTACCCCTGTCTTTATGGCGATTGGTGGCGTTCTGCTGCTGGGGGAGCGCTGCTCGCTTAATCGCGCGGGTGGCGTGGTGCTGGCGCTTGCCGGGGTAGCCGTGCTGATTTTGCCTGGGCTAAATGCCAGTTCCAGTAACGGCCAAGCGGCCGGGTACGCGCTAGGGGCATTGGGGGCGCTGCTAACGGCAGGTGCTTTATTAACCGTCAGGCGTATTTCACGCACTGAGACAGCGGCTTCAATCGCCTTCTACTTTATTTTAGTGGCCGCGCTAGCCGGGCTGGCAACGCTCCCACTGGGCTGGGCAGCACTCAACCGGGTAGAGTTTTCGCTGTTGGTGCTCTCGGGCCTGTTTGGCGGTGCTGCGCATATCGCGATGACATTAGCTCTACGCTACGCCGAGGCGTCGCGTTTGGCACCTTTTGAATATATTGCCCTGGTGTGGCCCGTCCTCGCCGATTGGGTGTTGTTTGGAATACCGGTCTCCAGCGGCTTCCTGCTAGCGTTACCGCTGATGTTATCAGGGGTAGCGCTAGCGGCGATGGAAGGGCGGCGGCTTAGGCAAAGGGCTAGATAGCAGCTTCGACGATAAGCTGCGGCTGGCCTTTCGAGCAGGACTCGATACGCGTAGATACCCGATAAACCTGACGTAGCAGCGCAGGGGTAATCACTTCGGCAGTGGAGCCGTAGGCGATCAAGCGGCCATTTTCGAGCATCATGGCAGCATCGGCGAAACGTAGCGCATGCCCCAGGTTGTGGAGCGCCACCAGAATCAGCATCTGGCGTTCATCGGCTAGCCGGCGCAGCACCGTCAACAGGCTGATCTGGCGGTTCAAATCGCGTGCCGAGGTGGGCTCATCCAGCATCAGAATTTCGGGTTCTTGTACCAGGGCCTGGGCAGCGCTGACCAACTGGCGCTGCCCGCCGCTAAGGTCGCCGATATCGCGTTCGCCAAGGGTCGTGATGCTGAGTTCCTCCAGCGCGCGATCAACCTGCGATAAATCCTCAGGCTGCACTTTTAATCCGCGCTCCTGCATACGTGCCAAAAGCACTGATTCATAGACCGCCAGCACAGCCTTGGCGCCAGTGTCCTGGGGCATATAGCCCACGGGGCGCTCGGCGCTGATGATCACTTCGCCTTCGTCTTTCAATAGTCCTAGCACGCGGCGAAAAAGCGTCGATTTACCCGCTGCATTGAGCCCTAGCAGAGCGACGACTTGCCCGCCTTGAAAGCAGGGCGTGGTGATCTCTTCCAGAATAGGGCGACGCCCATAGCGGGCGGATACACGGTTCAGCTGTAGGGTTACCATGAGGCCTTCTTGTGGTTAAGCACTAGAAATAGGAAGAAGGGAATGCCCACCAGCGAGGTAATAATGCCAATGGGAATAATGGTGCCAGGAATAATGATCTTGGAGATGACCGAGCCAACGGGGAGGATCAGCGCGCCGCACAGGGCCGAGCCGGGCAAAAAGAAGCGCTGATCCTCGCCCAGTAAAATGCGCGCGATATGCGGCCCCGCCAAGCCAATAAACCCAATGGTGCCCACGAACGCCACCGCGATGGCGGCAAGCAGTGACACCAGCACCAGCACTTCCAAACGCAGCGCGCGGGGATTGACGCCCATGCTCTCGGCTTTGGCGTCGCCCAGGCGCATGGCAGTCAGCGCCCAACCATGCCGGGCACGCAACGGCATGGATAAGGCAAGAATGCTAAGGGCGATCCAGAACTTGGGACAGGTGGCTTTGGTTAAGCTGCCCATCGTCCAAATCACCACCGTGGAGACCGCCTCCTGGCTGGCAAAGAACTGAATTAGTGCCATCAGCGAGTTGAAGATAAACACCATGGCGATGCTGAGCAGCACAATCGTCTCTACCGTCACGCCGCGCTTAAGGCTTAAGGCATGAATTAAGAACGCGGTGAACATGGCCATCATGAAGGCATTGATGGGCGCCACGCCGAAGGCGAGACCCAGAGCGGCACCAAAACTGGCCCCAGCGGACACCCCCAAGGTAAACGGGCTGGCTAGCGGGTTGCTCAGAATGGTTTGCATCTGTGCCCCGGCCACTGACAAGCTGGCGCCCACCACTAGCGCCATCAGCGCTACCGGCATGCGGATTTCCCAAACAATAACCCGGGCCTGCTGGCTGACGCTGCCTGGCGTGAATAGCGCTGCGACCACTTCGCCCAGGCTATAGCGGGCGGGCCCCAGTGCCAGGTCGACGCAGAGGCTAAAAAACAGCGCTAAAACCAGTGCCGCCAGTATCATTTGGCGGCGGGAAACCTGGCTATGGTAGAAGGCGCGCCCCTGTGAAAGACGGTCTGTTACCGCCGTTTCCGTCATCCTTGTATCAGTCGTCATGGAGCAATATCCAGTAGCCGGTTTCATAGTCGATGGGTAAGAAGCGCTCGTGCAGCTCTTTCATCGTGGCGTTGGGATCCAGGTCTTCAAACAGCTCTGGGTGTAGCCATTTGGCTAGCTGCTGCACGGCCACAAAGTAGTAGGGGATACTTCCGCCGCGTCTTCATCGCCCATGATCTGGCCGATGATGCGCATGGAGGGAATAGTGTGTTCAAGCGGGTCTTAGCGAAAATCCACATAGATGATGGGAATGCCGAGTTATGCCAACTTGTCGTCGTAGGCGGCGTCTTCTGTGGCGGCTTTGGCCTCGATGTTCATCAGCACTACGTCAGGATTAAGCGAGGCGGCCTGCTCTACGTCAAAAGTGCCGTCTTTAAAACCGCCAAAGGTGGGGATCGCTTCAATCTCTGGGAAGCGTTCGGCGTAACGGGCATAGTTATCGGGATCCGCCTGAGAAAAGTCTTCGCGCCAACCGACCACGTGGGCAAAAGGAGCTTCAGGTTCGAGTAAACCGAGCAGATAAATTTGCCTCTCTTCGCCTAAAATAACCCGCTCGGCAGGGGCGTCCAGAGTGATTTCGCGGCCAGCGACATCGGTGACGGTGATTGCGTCAGCCACAGCAGTGGCGCCGCAAGCAAACGTGATAAGCGTACCAAGCAGGATTTTTAAGCACGGAGAGCTGAGCACTTTTTTACTCGTTGGTCGATATTGGTTAACAGGGCTGGCATCGCTGATGCGCTTTAGCGGTGATAGCACATAGATGCAATTGCTATTGTAACTAATTAGCGTTTGGGAGGCATTATTGGGGTGCCGCGCTTAATGGTCAACATGCTACGCTTTGCCCTTAGCATTTATCCTGCGGCGATGGCTTCACATGTTTGGCTCTAAAGACAATGCGTTGTTGAAGGATTACTTAGTTTGTAAGTACTTACATTTTTGGAGGGGCCGCTATGCCTTTATCTCGTGTTGAAATTGTCACGCCTTCCGCCGAGCGTTTAATTAATCGGCTCTGTAAACACTGGGCGCATAAGCTGGAGATCGAGCAAAGCGATCAGCAGGCCACTATTACGTTTGCCACCGGTACCTGCTTAATGGTTGCTGAGGCCGATAAATTGGTGGTGGCCCTCGAAACCCTGGAAGAGGAGCATCTGGATGAGTTGGAGGGGGTCGTCGAGCGCCACCTAATGCGTATGGCTGGTGATGAAGAGTTGGCGATTGTGTGGGAGAACTAGACAACGACTGGTCTGCTATAATCGCGCCATAAGTCTTACGCACCAAAACCTAGAGCTCAGGAGTTCGCATGACCCGAATTGCCATTGTAGGCGTGGCTGGCCGCATGGGCCGTACGTTGGTAAATGCTGTAGAGCAAGATGCTGAGGCGACGCTAGCTGGCGGGATCGTAGAGCCAGGCAGCTCCTTGGCGGGCGCTGATATTGGCGAGCTTGCGGGGGTAGGGAAACGCGGCGTTGTCGCAGTCGATTCGCTCACGTCGATTGTCGATGATTTTGATGTGCTGATCGACTTCACGGCCCCTCAGGTCACGCTTGGAAATCTGGCGTTCTGCGCAGAGCACGGCAAACGTATTGTGATTGGTACTACTGGCATGAGCGATGATGAGTTGGCTCAGCTCGATAGCTACCGCGACAAGGTAGCCATGGTGTTCGCGCCCAATATGAGCGTTGGGGTTAATCTGACCCTGAAACTGCTCGAAACCGCTGCCAAAGCGCTGGGTGATGAAGGCTACGATATTGAAGTGATCGAGTCTCACCACCGTCATAAGGTTGATGCGCCTTCCGGCACCGCGATCAAAATGGGCGAAGTAATTGCCGACAGCCTGGGGCGTAACCTTAAAGAGCACGGCGTGTTTGAGCGAGTCGGGCAGTGCGGCCCGCGCGCCGACAAAGAGATCGGCTTTGCCACCGTGCGCGCGGGCGATATCGTGGGTGAGCACACGGTAATGTTTGCTACCGAAGGTGAGCGCATCGAAATCACTCACAAAGCCTCCAGCCGGATGACCTTTGCCAAAGGTGCGGTTCGCGCGGCACGCTGGGTCGTTGGCAAAGAGAGCGGTCGTTACGATATGCAGGATGTGTTGGGTTTGGATTAAGGAATTACTAATGCTAGAACGGTCCTGTCACTCAGGGGTAGTTTTAGGTCAAAAATTCCTGTAACATTTCAAAAATTTTGGCCGGGTGGCTTAGAAAACTCAAACGGCGCGCTTGTTGCGTTGGCCAGCCTAAAGCCTGCCCCCGAGTTTGCTGCTATTACGTTAAAGCCAAGCGGCTCTGAAGGGCATCGAACAACAAGCGGGATGAAACCGATTCTTTTTATCGGCTTCGTCCCGCTTTTTTACGGCCCTTGTTTTAATAACAAGCGCATTAATAACAAGCGCTTTAATGACAAACGCTTTAACGACGATAGTTTTAATAACTAGCGTCGTGGATGAATGAAGAAATTGCTGAGCCTGCTCCCTCAGGCTCCCACCAGCATGGGAGGATCTTGTTTTGAATAACCCCGCATTGAGCAAACCCGCAATATTGGCCCTGGAAGATGGCAGCGTGTTCCACGGCATCGCCATTGGCGCGGACGGATTAACAAGCGGTGAGGTGGTGTTCAATACGGCCATGACCGGCTATCAAGAAATCCTCACTGACCCCTCCTACACCCGCCAAATCGTTACCCTCACCTATCCCCATATCGGCAATACTGGCATTAACGCTGAAGACATTGAGTCAGCGTCTATTGCCGCAGCAGGCTTGGTGATTCGCGATTTACCGCTAATGGCTAGCAGCTTCCGCTCTGAGCAGTCGCTATCGGACTACCTGGAAAGCCAGAACGTGCTGGGCATTGCCGATATCGATACCCGCCGTCTAACGCGCATTTTGCGTGATAAAGGTGCGCAAAACGGGGCGATTTTGGCGGGCGCTGATGCTGAAGGTGATGACGCGGTCATCCGGGCGCTGGAAGCCGCCAAGGCTTTCCCAGGCCTGAAGGGGATGGATCTGGCCAAAGAGGTGTCGTGTAAGGAGTCCTACGAGTGGTCAGAAGGCGAGTGGACGCTGGGTGAAGGCTACGCCGACGCTTCGCAAAGCGAGCGCCCTTACCATGTGGTGGCGTACGACTACGGTGTGAAATTCAACATACTGCGCATGCTGGCCGCTCGCGGCTGCCGCCTGACAGTCGTGCCCGCGCAAACGCCTGCCGCTGAGGTGCTGGCGATGAATCCGGATGGCGTGTTTTTAGCCAACGGCCCTGGCGACCCGGAGCCCTGCGACTACGCCATCACGGCGATTCAGGACGTGCTGGAAACCGATATTCCGGTGTTTGGTATCTGCCTGGGCCACCAGCTGCTGGCGCTCGCCGCCGGGGCGAAGACGGTCAAAATGAGCCACGGCCACCACGGTGCCAACCACCCGGTGCAGGATCTGGATAGTGGCACCGTGATGATTACCAGCCAGAACCACGGCTTTGCGGCGGATGAAGCGACCCTGCCTGCTAACGTGCGCGCAACGCACCGTTCGCTGTTCGATGGCACCTTGCAGGGAATCGAGCTTACCGACCGACCGGCGTTCAGCTTTCAAGGCCACCCGGAAGCGAGCCCCGGCCCGCGTGATGTGGCGCCGCTGTTTGATCGCTTCGTGGCTATGATGGAGGCACGCCGTTAACGCGTCCCTAGCATCACCGTATCGCCGTCTTTTGTCGCTCATCGTCACCATTTTTTGCGGGAACCGTTATGCCTAAGCGTACCGACATCAACAGTATTTTGATCATTGGCGCTGGCCCGATTGTGATCGGCCAGGCCTGCGAATTCGACTACTCCGGCGCCCAGGCGTGTAAAGCGCTGCGCGAGGAGGGTTTCCGGGTTATTTTGGTTAACTCCAACCCCGCCACCATCATGACTGACCCGGCCATGGCCGATGCCACCTACATCGAGCCGATTACCTGGCAGACGGTGGAAAAGATCATCGAAGCCGAGCGCCCCGATGCCATTCTGCCGACCATGGGTGGTCAGACGGCGCTGAACTGCGCCCTCGAGCTGGAAAAGCATGGCGTGCTGGAGAAGTTCGGCGTTGAGATGATTGGTGCCAACGCCGATGCGATTAACATGGCCGAAGACCGCGATCTGTTCGATCAGGCCATGAAGCGCATTGGTTTAGAGTGCCCGAAAGCGAAAGTCGCCCACACCATGGATGAAGCCTGGGAGATTCAGACTGAGCTGGGTTTCCCCACCATTATTCGTCCTTCCTACACCATGGGCGGCTCCGGCGGCGGCGTGGCGTACAACAAGGAAGAGTTCGAGGAGATCTGTACCCGCGGTTTCGAGCTTTCCAACAACCACGAGCTGCTCATCGATGAGTCGCTGCTGGGGTGGAAAGAGTACGAGATGGAAGTTGTGCGTGACAAAAACGACAACTGCATCATCGTCTGCGCGATTGAGAACTTCGATCCTATGGGTGTGCACACCGGCGACTCCATCACCGTGGCACCGGCGCAAACGCTGACCGATAAAGAGTATCAGATCATGCGTGACGCCAGCCTCGCGGTACTGCGCGAGATTGGCGTAGAGACCGGTGGCTCTAACGTCCAGTTTGGGATGGATCCCAAAACCGGTCGTTTGGTAGTCATTGAGATGAACCCGCGTGTGTCGCGCTCTTCGGCGTTGGCCTCAAAGGCGACCGGTTTCCCGATTGCTAAAATCGCCGCTAAATTGGCGATTGGCTATACCCTGGACGAGCTGCAGAACGATATTACCGGCGGTCAAACGCCGGCATCGTTCGAGCCGTCTATCGATTACGTAGTGACCAAAATTCCACGTTTCACCTTCGAGAAATTCCCCCAGGCTAACGATCGCCTGACCACCCAGATGAAGTCAGTGGGTGAGGTGATGGCGATTGGGCGTACTTTCCAAGAGTCGCTGCAGAAAGCCCTGCGTGGTTTGGAAACCGGTAACGATGGCCTTGATCCGATCATTACCGATTTTACGCCGGACAACATGGCGATTATCCAGGGCGAACTGCAGGCTGCCGGTGCCGAGCGTATTTTCTACGTGGCGGACGCCATGCGCTCAGGTATGAGCGTCGACGACGTCTTTGCCCTGACCAATATCGATCCTTGGTTCCTGGTGCAGCTGGAAGATTTGGTACTCACTGAAAACGCCGTTGCCAAGCGCTCTCTGGCTGACTTCTCGGTCCGCGAGCTCTATCAGCTCAAGCGCAAAGGTTTCGGCGATGCGCGCCTGGCCAAGCTGCTCAATGTCAGCGAAAAAGAGTTCCGTCAAACCCGCCAGGCAGCCGGTATTCTCCCGGTTTATAAGCGCGTTGATACCTGTGCCGCGGAGTTCGCCTCTGATACTGCCTATATGTACTCCACTTACGAAGAAGAGTGCGAGGCGGATGTTTCTGACCGTCAGAAGATCATGGTACTGGGCGGTGGCCCTAACCGGATCGGCCAGGGTATCGAGTTTGACTACTGCTGCGTTCACGCCGCCTTCGCCATGCGCGACGACGGCTATGAAACCATCATGGTCAACTGCAACCCGGAAACCGTCTCGACCGATTACGACACCTCTGATCGTCTCTACTTCGAGCCGGTAACGCTGGAAGACGTGCTGGAGATCGCCGATAAAGAGAAGCCGGTGGGTGTGATCGTTCAGTTCGGTGGTCAGACGCCGCTGAAACTGGCCCGTGAGCTAGAAGCTGCCGGTGTGCCGATCATTGGTACCACACCGGACGCCATCGACCGCGCAGAAGACCGTGAACGCTTCCAGGTGATGATCGACAAGCTGGGCCTGAAGCAGCCACCCAATGCCACGGCGCGCAGCTTTGCGGAAGCCTTCGATAAAGCCGAAGCGATTGGCTACCCGCTGGTGGTGCGCCCCAGCTACGTGCTGGGGGGCCGGGCCATGGAGATCGTCTACGACGCCTCCGAGCTGGAAAATTACATGACCCACGCGGTGAAGGTCTCCAACGACTCACCGGTGCTGCTGGATCACTTTTTGAGTGCGGCGATCGAGATCGATATAGATGCGGTGTCGGATGGTCAGCAGGTGGTGATCGGCGGCATCATGCAGCACGTAGAGCAAGCGGGCGTTCACTCCGGTGACTCCGCCTGTGCTCTGCCGCCTTACTCGCTGCCTGCGGATGTGCAGGACGAAATGCGCCATCAGGTGAAGCAGATGGCGGTTGAGCTGGGCGTTAAAGGCTTAATGAACGTGCAGTTGGCCTGGCAGGATGGGGAGATCTATGTGATCGAGGTGAATCCCCGAGCTTCGCGTACGGTGCCCTTTGTGTCCAAGTGCATCGGCACCTCGTTGGCGCAGATTGCGGCCCGCTGCATGGCCGGTAAAACCCTGGCTGAGCAGGGCTTTGAGCAGGAGATCGTACCGCACTTCTATAGTGTTAAAGAGGCGGTTTTCCCGTTCAATAAATTCCCCGGTGTCGACCCGATTCTGTCGCCGGAAATGAAGTCCACCGGAGAAGTGATGGGCTCTGGCGACACCTTTGCAGAAGCCTTCTTCAAGGCGCAGCTGGGGGCAGGAGAGGCCATTCCTGGGCTTACCGGTGAGCGCAAGGCGTTCCTTTCCGTGCGCGAACCGGACAAGGCGGGGATTATCGAAGTGGGCCGTTCTCTGTTAGCATTAGGCTTTACGCTATGTGCTACACGGGGGACAGCGGCTGCTTTGGAAGCTGCCGGGCTTGCCGTGGAACACGTCAATAAAGTCTACGAAGGTCGTCCCCATATCGTCGATCTGCTTAAGAACGACGAAATCGCCTACATTGTGAACACTACCGAAGGTCGCCAGGCTATTAATGACTCTTCGGTCATTCGCCGTACTGCCCTCTCACGCAAGGTGCCCTATGCGACCACCTTGGCGGGCGCTAATGCTGTTTGCATGGCGCTTGAGTACGGTAGAGAGATTACGGTGCGGCGCCTTCAGGATCTGCATGCAGGAGCAAGTCAATGAACAAGGTCCCGATGACAGTTGCGGGAGAAAGAAGCCTTCGTGAAGAGCTCGACCACCTTAAAAGCGAAGCTCGTCCGCAGGTGATCGCGGCCATCGCCGAAGCGCGTGAACACGGTGATCTTAAAGAGAACGCCGAGTATCACGCCGCTCGCGAACAGCAGGGGTTTATCGAAGGGCGGATTCAGGAGATCGAAAGTAAGCTCTCTGTCGCTCAAGTGATTGACGTCACCAAGCTGCCGAAAACCGGCAAAGTGATTTTCGGCGTAACCGTATCGCTAATGAATCTGGATACTGATGCGGAAGTCACTTACCGCATTGTCGGCGAGGATGAGGCGGATATTAAGTCTGGCCGTATCTCGGTTACCTCACCGATTGCCCGTGCCCTGATCGGCAAAGAAGAGGGCGATGTCGTGGTGGTCAAAACCCCCGGCGGTGACGTGGAGTACGAAGTAGGTAGTGTCGAACACGTGTGATAAATAAACGCCCCTTCAATTGACTCTGGAGTCGATTGAAGGGGCGCTTTAGTACGGCGACACTCTATTGCGTGCGTTGAATTTAACGCTTAATGGCGGCCGTGATGATTCTCAAAGCGGGTAACGTTAGAAAGCTTTGGATTCACCTGGGGGTTGCGACGATAGAGCAGCGCCATTTTGCCAATGGTTTGCACCAAGTCAGCACGGCTGTTAGCGATCAGTTCGGCTATCATGGCTGCACGATCATCCCGCTCAGGAAGGGCAAGTTTCACTTTGATCAGTTCGTGATCAGTGAGTGCGCGGTTAAGTTCTGCGAGCAAATTTTCGGAGACGCCGTTCTCAGAAACGGTGACCACTGGATTAAGATGGTGGCCAATGCTACGAAATGCTTTCTTTTGTGCCTGTGACAAGCTCATGGTATCTTGCGGTATCCCGGTTAGCGCTTAACGCTCCATCTTACGGTGAAACGTCACCGAGTGAAAGCGATCGCGTGAATGCGCCCATCTCTTATTCCAGTGTTAGATTCCCACATGCAGCAAAAGCCCCCGAACCGAAAACATTCTGTCAGCAAGACCAGCAATAACTGGAAGAAGGAGCATTTTGACGACCAGTACGTGAAGCAGAGCTGGCAAGATGGCTACCGTTCCCGTGCCAGCTATAAGCTGATTGAGTTGGATGAAAAGGATAAACTGCTGCGTCCCGGTATGACGGTGATTGATCTGGGCGCTGCACCTGGCGGGTGGAGTCAAATTGCAGCGGAAAGGGTCGGGCCTGAAGGTGTGGTGATTGCCTCTGATATCCTGGAGATGGATGCTCTGGCCGGGGTAGATTTTATCCAAGGTGATTTCACTGAAGAGGCGGTGCTAGAGGCGATACTAAAACGCCTGGATAATCGCCGTGTAGACCTTGTGATGTCGGATATGGCCCCCAATATGAGTGGTATGGCGGCGATTGATCAGCCCCAGGCGATGTATTTAGTGGAGCTAGCGTTAGAACTTGCCCGCGAAACGTTGTCACCTGGCGGACGGTTTTTAGCTAAAGTATTCCAGGGGGAAGGGTTTGACGCCTATTTGAAAGAATTGCGCGGCAGCTTTAAGAAGGTAGTAACCCGTAAGCCAGACGCCTCCCGGGCGCGTTCCCGTGAAGTCTATTTTCTGGCCGAAGGGTTTCGCGGGTGACTCTCCTTAAAATGAGACGCTGCCCGTGTGGTTCATAGCCAAGATTTATCAGCGCGATTGCCAGACAGGCAAGCGCAACGTGTGTCACATTAGTCGCCATTAGTGCGCGTGACACAGATGGCCCGAGGCATAAGACGCTTTGGCAATGGTTGAACGCTTGATGCTGATGTAATGTCGTATTACTAAGCTTATTGGTAACAGACTTTATTAAGCACCAGGGTTTAACTGACGGATTCTTGTAATGAGGGTAGCCCCTTGAACGATATGGCGAAGAACCTGATTCTGTGGTTGGTCATCGCGGCCGTCCTACTGACAGTGTTCAACAATTTCAGTACGGAAAGCGCACCGCAAAACACAAACTATTCCCAGTTTGTGCAGCAGGTGCAAAATCAGCAGGTACGTAGCGTAACGATTGATGGTTACACCATCAGCGGTGAGCGCACGGACGGCTCTCAGTTCCAGACGATCCGCCCAGCGGCGGAAGATCCGAAGCTGATGGACGACCTGTTGAGCAACAATGTGACAGTGGTGGGCAAAGAGCCAGAACAGCAAAGTATCTGGACGCGGCTACTGATCGCCAGCTTCCCGATTCTGCTGATTTTGGGCATCTTTATGTTCTTCATGCGCCAAATGCAGGGCGGAGCCGGTGGTGGTAAAGGTGGCCCGATGAGCTTTGGTAAATCGAAGGCCAAACTGCTCTCTCAAGATCAGATCAAAACCACCTTTGCCGATGTGGCAGGCTGTGATGAAGCCAAGGAAGAAGTAGAAGAGCTGGTCGACTTCCTGCGTGACCCGACCAAATTCCAGCGCCTGGGCGGTATGATTCCCCGCGGCGTGCTGATGGTAGGGCCACCGGGTACCGGTAAAACGCTGCTGGCGAAGTCCATTGCAGGCGAAGCCAAAGTGCCGTTCTTCTCTATTTCGGGTTCTGACTTCGTTGAAATGTTTGTCGGTGTCGGTGCATCGCGTGTGCGCGACATGTTCGAGCAGGCCAAGAAGCAGGCGCCGTGCATTATCTTTATCGATGAGATTGACGCCGTGGGCCGTTCACGTGGCACCGGCATGGGTGGTGGTAACGACGAGCGTGAGCAGACGTTGAACCAACTGCTGGTCGAGATGGATGGCTTTGAAGCCAATGAAGGCATCATCGTTATTGCCGCGACCAACCGTCCTGACGTGCTTGACCCTGCGTTAATGCGCCCAGGCCGCTTTGACCGCCAGGTAACGGTCGGCTTGCCGGACATCCGTGGCCGTGAGCACATTCTGGGCGTTCACCTGCGTAAAGTGCCGCTGGGTGATGACGTAAAACCGCAGCTGATCGCACGTGGTACGCCTGGTTTCTCCGGTGCGGACTTGGCCAACCTGGTCAACGAAGCCGCCCTGTTTGCCGCGCGCCGCAATAAGCGCCTGGTCAGTATGGAAGAGCTTGAACTCGCGAAGGACAAGATCATGATGGGCGCTGAGCGCAAATCGATGGTCATGACCGACAAAGAGAAGCTCAATACCGCTTACCATGAGTCGGGTCACGCCATTATCGGTCTGGTCGTGCCTTCCCATGATCCGGTCTATAAGGTAACGATTATTCCCCGTGGCCGTGCGCTGGGTGTCACCATGTTTCTGCCGGAAGAGGATCGCTACAGCCTCTCCCGTCAGCAAATTCTGGGGCAGATCTGCTCGCTGTTTGGTGGCCGGATTGCCGAAGAGATGACGTTAGGCCCGAACGGTGTAACGACCGGCGCCTCAAACGACATCAAGCGTGCTACTGAGCTGGCCCATAACATGGTTGCCAAGTGGGGCTTGTCGGACGAAATGGGCCCGATCATGTACGACGAGGATGAGTCTCATCAGTTCCTCGGTGGCCCGGGCCAGGGGGGCGGCAAGATGAAGTCCGGTGACACCACCACGCGTCTTGATAAGGAAGTCCGCAAAATCATCGACGATTGCTACGAGCAGGCACGCCAAATCCTGACCGATAATCGCGATAAGCTGGACGCCATGGCCGAGGCCTTGATGAAGTACGAGACCATTGATGCCACGCAGTTGAAAGACATCATGGAAGGTCGTGATCCGCGCCCGCCGGAAGGCTGGGATGACGGTGACTCGTCCGGTGGCGGTACGCCTGTCAACGATGACAAGCCGCAAGCGAAGGCTGAAGACGACGCTTCTTCAAACGCGTCTGGAGGCGATGCGTCTGGTGGTGACAGCGAAGAGGACGACGACGGGCCGCGTCGCCGTCCCTCAGACCCGCTAGGTGGCCCTGCCGGCCCATAATAGCCAGCCATTGCCGCATGAGCCAAAGGCGCCCCGTCATGGGGCGCCTTTTTTGATATGCTGTGTACATAACAGCAATGTTTCATTTCTTGATCAGGCTGCAGCATGAAATCAATTCTGGACACGTCCTCTTCACGAAACGCAGAAAATGCTCTCCAACTGCGTTGTGGGCGCCATCTGCTGGATCTCTCCTTTCCCAGGGTAATGGGGATTCTTAATGTGACCCCGGACTCTTTTTCTGATGGTGGCCAGCACGTGGCATTGGATGACGCTTTGCGCCACGCTGAGCGGATGCTGGCCGAAGGGGCAGCGATGATAGATGTGGGCGGCGAATCGACCCGCCCTGGGGCTACCCCTGTCAGCCCCCAGGAAGAGCTAGACCGGGTGGCGCCGGTGGTGGAAGTCCTGGTGCGCGAGTTGGATGCGTTGGTGTCGGTGGATACCAGCTGCCCGGCGGTTATACGCGAGGCGAGCGAGCTGGGCGCTGGTATGATTAATGATGTGCGCGCGTTAGAGCGTGAGGGAGCCTTGCTGGCCGCGGTGGGTAGCGGGCTTCCCGTCTGCTTGATGCATCGTCAGGGCGAGCCGCAGGATATGCAGCAGTCGCCCGCGTATCAGCGCCCGATCGAGGAAGAGGTGGCGGATTATTTGGCCCGTCGGATTGCTGAATGCGAGGTGGCTGGCCTACGCCGCAATCGTCTATTGATCGACCCTGGTTTTGGCTTCGGCAAAACCGTAGAACACAATCTACGCTTACTCAAATACATGGAGTCTCTGCAATCGCTGGAGCTTCCAGTGCTGGTGGGTATGTCGCGCAAGAGTATGATTGGTAAAGTGTTGGGCCGACCGGTGGAGGAGCGTCTCTCCGGTGGTTTAGCGCTCGCTGCCATGGCGGTTGAGCGTGGGGCAAACATTTTGCGCGTGCATGACGTGGCTGCAACGGCCGATGCAGTCAATATGGCGTGGGCGGTACTACAAGAAGGCTGCGAGCCGCCGCTAAACAAGGAGTTTGACGCATGACAAGGCGCTATTTTGGGACGGATGGTATTCGCGGCACGGTGGGTAAATCACCGATTACCGCTGATTTTATGCTTAAGTTGGGCTGGGCAGCGGGTCAGGTGCTCCGCCGTGATAAAGGCCGAACGCGGGTACTGATCGGCAAAGATACCCGGATCTCTGGCTATATGTTCGAATCCGCCCTAGAGGCGGGGCTCTCTGCAGCGGGTGTCGATGTATCTCTGCTGGGGCCAATGCCCACGCCGGGTATTGCCTATTTAACGCGCACCTTTCGTGCCGATGCAGGTATCGTCATTTCAGCATCGCATAATCCGTTTGATGATAACGGCATCAAGTTCTTTTCCGCTGAGGGTAAGAAGCTTCCCGATGACACGGAAGATCGTATTGAAGCGATGCTGGAAGCGCCGCTGACCACAGCTGAGGCTGCACAGCTGGGTAAGGCAACGCGCATCGACGACGCCGCAGGCCGTTACATCGAGTTTTGTAAATCGACCTTGCCTGACCGGCTGAGCCTGCACGGCCTTAAAATCGTCTTGGATTGTGCTCACGGTGCCACTTACCATATCGCGCCCAATGTGTTCCGCGAGCTGGGGGCTGATGTCACCACCATTGGTTCTGCGCCTGACGGGTTAAACATTAACCAGCAGGTGGGTTCAACGCACCCCGCGGCTCTGCGTGCTGCCGTGATTCAGCAAAATGCGGATTTGGGGATCGCCTTTGATGGCGATGGTGACCGTGTGCTGCTGGTAGATGGCGACGGGCGCGAAGTCGACGGCGACGATATTCTCTATCTGATTGCCCGGGATCGCCACGAGCGTGGTTTGCTTCAAGGCGGTGTGGTGGGCACCCTGATGTCAAACTTTGGCTTGTCGATGGCGCTGGATAAGCTGGGAATCCCCTTTGAGCGCGCAAAGGTCGGTGACCGCTTTGTGATGGAGCGTATGGCCGCGAATGGTTGGGAACTGGGCGGTGAGTCGTCGGGGCATATTGTGTGCGCCCACGTGCAGACCACTGGTGACGGCATTGTCTCCGCGTTGCAGGTATTGGCGCTGATGATGCGCGAGCAAAAAAGCCTCCCGACACTGTTAAAAGAATTGGAGAAAGTGCCTCAGGCGCTGGTTAATGTGCGCTTGTCCGCCCATGCCAGCGCCAAAGAGGTAATGGCATCTGCGCCACTTCAGCAGGCAGTGGCTGCGTTAGAGCATGAGTTAGGCGATGAGGGGCGAGTGTTGCTACGTCCCTCAGGTACTGAGCCGCTTATTCGAGTAATGGTGGAAGGACGCGCCCATTTAGATGTCGATCAATTGGCGCATAGCTTGGCCGATCAGGTTCAAGCGCTACTTAATTAAATGTGTTCAGCTAACCGGTTCAGTAAACTGGTTTGGTAAACCCAGCTTGTGGCTATAACAGCGGTTGTCTTGACAAGGCCGCTCCTATACCATTTCGCTCCACCTTGAGTGAGGAGAGTCGATGCGTACGCCTTTAATTGCCGGTAACTGGAAAATGAACGGTTCCGTGGCGTTGATCAATGAATTCGGCCAGGCCTTCTCCGCCGCCGTATCGCCAACGAACGTGGATGTCGTTATCATTCCGCCTTTCCCCTATTTGGATGCGGCGCGCCACGCGTTTGAAGGTACGGTGCTTTCATTGGGCGCGCAAACGTTGAACCCTATTCACTCTGGGGCGCATACCGGCGAAGTAAGTGGCCGCATGCTAAAAGAGTTTGCGGTTTCTTACGTATTGGTGGGTCACTCTGAACGACGTCAACTCTACAAAGAGAGCGATGAACAAATTTTCGCGCGTCTATTGGCAGCGTTAAGTGTCGATCTCAAGCCGATTCTCTGTGTGGGTGAATCTCTGGAGGAGCGTGACGCGGGTCACACGATGGATGTGGTGCTTCGTCAGGTGGGCTATGTAATGTCCCGCTTAGAGCCTGACCAGCGCAAGCAGGTCATTATTGCCTATGAGCCTGTTTGGGCCATTGGCACTGGGCGCACGGCGACGCCCGAACAAGCCCAGGAAGTTATGGCAGGCATCCGTGCCTACCAGGCGGGTTTCGATAAGGGGCTCGCCGAGCAACTGCGTTTGCTTTACGGCGGCAGTATGAACGCAGGCAATGCGGCTGAGCTGCTTGCTCAGCCAGATATCGACGGCGGTCTAGTGGGCGGAGCCTCACTCAAGATCGATGATTTTTATGCCATTTGTCAGTCAGCAGGATAACGCCATGCAAGTTGCAATTCTTATGATTCATGTGGTGATTGCGGTCGCCCTGGTGGTACTCATTCTGCTTCAGCAGGGTAAAGGTGCCGAAGCCGGTGCAGCTTTCGGGGGCGGTGCATCACAAACGGTATTCGGTTCGCGGGGCAGCGGTAACTTCCTGTCGCGCACAACGGCTATTTTGGCGGCGGGTTTCTTCGTCACCTCTATGGCGCTAGCTTACTTTGCCACCCAGGCGGGCCAGGCACCGGAAGCAGGTATTCCCGATTCGCGCTTGATCGAGCAGCAGCAAAGCGTGCCGACGCTTGACGACAGGCCTGCGGACGTGGATAATACCGCGCCAGTGCTAGAGGAAAGCGGCGAGTAAGCAGCTGCTGTTTTTTAGCCTCCCCTGATGCCGAAGTGGTGGAATTGGTAGACACGCTATCTTGAGGGGGTAGTGACCGTATGGTCGTGCGGGTTCAAGTCCCGCCTTCGGCACCATCTGTTTTGCTGGCACGCCAGCTTCCCAGAACGTTTCTTTTGTTACCAGAATGCCAGTTGGCACCTGAGGCGAAAAAGACAGCTTTAAGTAAGTGGTTCTTGAAGCAAGTAGTTCTTGACGTAAGTGGCTTTAGTGTCTATTATCGTCGACCTAGATTGATGCGGGGTGGAGCAGTCTGGTAGCTCGTCGGGCTCATAACCCGAAGGTCATCGGTTCAAATCCGGTCCCCGCTACCATTTTCTAGTAGCATGTTCTAGATTGTTATTTCTAAGACGTATTGGAAATAACGGTCACTACAGGTATAGCCTGTCACATGTTGCTAAGACGGTACTGGAAGTAGTACTTAAGAAATGGTACACAAGGTTTCTTTTAAAAAGCCCCTTCCAGTGAAGGGGCTTTTTGTTAGCAGCTTTTGGCTAGTAAGAGCACTTGGTCGCTGCTTTATTGGCGCCCGCCTTGTTAGCCAGAATATCGTTAGCAAGAATATCTTAATAGCGGATGTCGCCCGGATAACCGGAGACACATTCCCGAGTAACGCCAATCAGCCACCTAGCTTTTCTAATAACTCCTGGCCAGGTGCCTGATGCAACGGCTATAGGAGCTTTGTCTGTGGCCACTAAACACGCTGCGCTTCACGCGCTGATCGAACCTGTTGTTGCTGCCATGGGCTTTGAACTATGGGGCATCGACCATCTTTCCCAGGGCAAAAATTCGCGGCTGGTGATCTATATCGAGCGCGAGAGTGGTGTCAGCGTGGAAGACTGCGCAGATATTAGCCGCCAAGTCAGTGCCGTTATGGATGTAGAAGACCCCATTGCCGGTGAGTACCGGTTGGAAGTCTCCTCGCCCGGTATGGCACGTCCCTTGTATTCCCTGGATCAGTTTACCCGCTTTCAAGGTCATCACGTCGCGCTGAAGCTGCGCACTGCCTTTGATGGGCGGCGCAAGTATCAAGGGCTTTTGGTCGGTGTTGAGGGGGATGAAGTACTGCTACAACTGGATGGCGAAGAGTACTGCTTTCCAATTGAGAGTATTGATTCTGCTCACATTGTACCGCAGTTCGACGATTGACCGGGTGGCGGCGCTGCCGGCAGGCTGCCGGGGTGATGCACATAAGGATAGGTTTTCTGGCGAGGCATACGCATGAGTAAAGAAATTTTAATGGTCGTTGACGCGATCTCCAATGAGAAGGGCGTCCCGCGTGATGTCATCTTCGAGGCGGTAGAAGCCGCTCTTGCGAGCGCGTCACGCAAGCGTTTTGAAAGAGAAGAAGCCAATGTGCGCGTGCATATTGACCGCCGCACTGGCGAATACGAAACCTTCCGCACCTGGACGGTTGTGGAAGATGACGAATTCGAAACGCCAGATTACGAAATTAAAGAGAGCATCGCCGAGCAGCGCGATCCGCCGCTGAAATTAGGCGATGTTGTCGAAAAAAGCATCGAAAATGCGTCTTTTGGTCGTATTGCTGCACAAACTGCCAAGCAGGTGATTGTACAGAAAGTACGCGAAGCCGAGCGGGCCGAAGTCGTGCGCCAATATGCCGATCGCGAAGGTGAACTGGTTGCGGGCATCGTTAAAAAGACCACACGTGATGGCCTGATCATTGATTTGGGCGAAAACGCTGAGGCGTTTTTGCCGCGCAATGAAATGATTCACGGCGAGCGTTACCGCATGAACGAGCGGGTGCGCGCCCTGTTGGTCAAAGTGGACCCCGATGCACGCGGTGCCCAGCTTCAGCTATCGCGGACGTGTCCCGAGCTGATCATCGAGCTGTTCAAAATTGAAGTGCCAGAGATCGCTGAGCAGTTGATTGAGATCAAAGGTGCTGCGCGTGATCCCGGTTCACGGGCCAAAATTGCGGTCAAAACCAATGATCGCCGCATTGACCCTGTGGGGGCTTGTGTGGGGATGCGCGGTTCGCGCGTTCAGGCGGTCTCTTCGGAGCTGCAAAACGAACGTGTTGATATCGTGCTGTGGGATGACAATCCCGCCCAATTGGTGATTAACGCCATGGCACCTGCCGATGTTGGGTCTATCCTTGTGGACGAAGACGCCCACGCAATGGATGTGGCCGTGGCGCAGGATAACCTTGCTCAGGCGATTGGCCGGAGCGGTCAGAACGTGCGTTTGGCTTCTGAACTTACCGGCTGGCGCATTAATGTCATGACCGAAGAGGAAGCGGAGTCTAAGCGCGATCAAGAGATTGATAGCCTGGTGGACTCTTTTATCCAACACCTCGATGTGGATGAAGATGTCGCTCGCCTGTTGGTGGATGAGGGGTTCACTACCCTGGAAGAAGTCGCCTACGTGCCGATGGAAGAGATGCTCGAAATCGAAGAGTTCGATGAAGATTTGGTAGAGCAGCTACGCGCACGTGCGAAAGACGAGCTGCTGACGATGGCAATTGCCACGGAAGAAGCGCTAGACGGTGCCCAGCCAGCTGCTGATCTGCTGGAGATGGATGGCATGGAGCGCCACCTGGCCTTCATTCTGGCCAGTCGCGGCATCGTCACCATGGAAGATCTCGCCGAGCAGTCTGTCGACGATCTGGTCGATATCGAGGAGTTGGACGAAGCGCGCGCAGCGGCACTGATCATGACTGCCCGTGCGCCCTGGTTTGAAGTCGATGATGCATCGGATTCGAACACACAGTAAACAGGTCACGGGCTGAGGAGGGTCAATATGTCAGATATGACAGTTAAAGATTTCGCAGGAAAGGTGGGCCGTGATGTGCCTCGCCTACTAGAGCAAATGAAAGAAGCGGGTTTGAAACACGCTTCTGAAAGCGATGCTGTGTCTGAAGAAGATAAGCAGAAGCTACTGAGTTTCTTGAAGAAGAGCCACGGCGGTAGTGACACTCCTGAAGCGGGAAAAAACCGTATTACGCTGACGCGTAAAACCCGCAGCCGTATCAATACCGGCGAGCGCGGCAAAACCATTGAAGTGCAGGTACGTAAGAAAAAGACCTACGTCAAAAGCGCTGAAGATGAGAAGCCGAAAGCGCCGGAGCCTAGCTATACCGGCCCGCGCCAGCTAGTGGGCGATATGGCGGAAGCCGAAGCTGAGCGCAAAGTGTCTGATGCGCGTGAAGCCGAAGAAAAAGCCGCTGCTAAGAAAGCCCGTGCTGCACAGGTAGCGGAAGCCACCGCGCGTAGCAATAAAGAAGCTGAAACAACGGCACGTAGTAAAGAGTCTGAAGCCAAGCCGAAAGCGCCTACGGCAGCCAAAGCACCGGCTACGCCAGACATTCCTGTGCCGAATCTTGAAATCGACGATACGCCGTCCGGTGACGATATGCCGCCAGCGCCGCCGAAAGAGGGCCGCACTGACCGTCGTACCGCTCCGCCTAAGAAAACGGCAGCGAAGAACAAAGGTCGCCGTGACGATGAAGATCGTGGTGATCGCGAAGAGCGCAAGCGCGGCGGCGGTGGTAAGAAGGTAAAACGTGCCGAACAGCGTCGTGGTGGTCGCCGTGGTGGCAACCAGACCGGCAATGGCAAGCACGCTTTCCAGAAGCCGACTCAGCCGATCGTGCGTGAAGTATCGATCCCTGAATCGATCAGCGTGGCGGAATTGGCCGACAAGATGTCGATCAAGGCCAATGAAGTGATCAAGGCCATGTTTAACATGGGCGCGGCGGTTACCATCAACCAAACCATCGATCAGGATACGGCTGCGATCGTGGTAGAGGAGATGGGCCATACGCCGAAGCTCGTTAAAGATGACGCGCTGGAAACGGAAATGCTCGAAGGCATCTCCTATGAAGGCGAAGAGATCACGCGGTCACCCGTTGTTACGGTGATGGGGCACGTTGACCACGGTAAAACCTCGCTGCTGGATTACATCCGTAAAGCGAAAGTGGCGACCGGTGAGGCCGGTGGTATTACCCAGCATATCGGTGCCTACCACGTGGAAGATAACCACGGTGGCGTGACCTTCCTGGATACCCCAGGCCACGCGGCGTTTACCGCCATGCGTGCCCGTGGTGCCAAGGCGACAGACGTGGTTATTCTGGTTGTGGCTGCCGACGATGGCGTGATGCCTCAGACGATTGAGGCGATTGAACACTCCAAAGCCGCTGAAGTGCCCATGGTGGTAGCGGTCAACAAGATCGATAAAGATGGTATCGATCTTGATCGCATCAAGAATGAGCTTTCGCAGCACGGCGTGATCTCCGAAGAATGGGGCGGTGATACTCAGTTTGTTCACGTTTCCGCCAAGACCGGTGAAGGTATTGAAGAACTGTTGGAAGCAATCCAACTGGTCTCTGAAGTGCTTGAGCTTAAAGCCGTTCCTTCTGCGCCTGGTAAAGGCGTGGTGGTTGAATCGCGCCTTGATAAAGGTCGTGGTCCGGTCGCTACCGTACTGGTTCAGAACGGTACGCTGAAAAAGGGCGATATCGTCCTGGCTGGCCTGCACTACGGTCGTGTACGTGCGCTGACCAACGAACTTGCCCAGCAAGTCGATGCGGTTGGCCCGGCCATGCCGGTAGAGATTCAAGGCTTGGGCGGCACGCCGGATGCCGGTGATGACTTTATGGTCGTTGCAGACGAGAAGAAAGCCCGCGAAGTGGCCAACTTTCGTCAAGGCAAATACCGCGAAGTGCGTCTGGCGCGTCAGCAGAAGGCCAAGCTGGAGAACATGTTCAGCCAGATGGGCCAAGACGAAGTGGCCAAGGTCAACATCGTCCTCAAAGCCGACGTTCAAGGTTCTCTGGAAGCGATCAAAGGCGCCCTGGAAGAACTCTCCACCGGTGAAGTTGAAGTCGCCGTGGTCTCTTCGGGTGTTGGTGGTATCACCGGTACCGATGCCAACCTGGCGCTGGCGTCGGAAGCCATCGTAGTCGGCTTTAACGTCCGTGCTGACGCCGCTGCCCGCGAGATCGTTGAGCGCGAAGGCCTGGATCTGCGTTACTACAGCGTTATTTACCAGCTGATCGACGAGGTCAAACAGGCGATGAGCGGTATGCTCGCACCTGAGTGGAAAGAAGAGATCGTCGGTATTGCCGAAGTGCGCGATGTGTTCCGTGCGCCGAAGATTGGTGCCATCGCCGGCTGTATGGTGGTTGAAGGCAGCGTGCATCGTAATAAGAAGATCCGCGTGTTGCGTGATGACGTGGTGATCTACGAAGGCGAGCTCGAATCGCTGCGCCGCTTCAAAGACGATGTGCAGGAAGTGCGCAACGGCATGGAGTGTGGCATCGGCGTGAAGAACTACAACGATGTCCAAGTCGGCGATAAGATCGAAGTCTTCGACCAAGTGAAGGTCGAGCGTAGCCTGTAAGGCTGCGAGGAGCTAAACATGCGCGAATTTAAGCGTACCGACCGGGTAGCCGACCAGCTCCAAAAGGAGCTGGCTGTGTTGATCCAACGAGAAGTGAAAGACCCGCGTTTGGGCATGGTCACGGTCAGCGGCGTTACCGTTAGCCGTGACCTTGGCTACTCCGACGTCTACGTCACTCTGTTGGGTGAGCAAGAGCCCGAGCGTATTAAAGAGAATCTGCAGGTGCTTAAGCGCGCTGCCGGTTTTCTAAGAAGCCAGATTGCCAAGCGCATCAAGCTACGTCACGTACCGGAGCTGCGTTTTCATTTCGATGAAAGCGTGGTGCGCGGTCAGCAACTCTCTTCATTGATTGATGAAGCAGTGACGACGGATCGTGCACGCTATCAAGACAGTGACCAAGATGCCGACGCCCAGGATAATAGTGAGGAAACCCGCTAGTGGCGCGTCAACGTCGCGGTTTACCGGTTAATGGCGTACTGCTGCTGGATAAGCCCAAGGGCGTTTCCAGCAACCATGCGCTGCAGCGTGTACGTCGGCTGTTCCAGGCTCAAAAAGCTGGACACACCGGCACGCTAGACCCGATGGCAACCGGCTTATTGCCGATTTGCCTAGGCGAAGCGACCAAGTTCTCGTCGCACTTGCTGGAAGCCGACAAGGTGTATCGCACCCGGGTAGAGCTAGGGGTGATCACCGATACCGGCGATGCGGAAGGTACGATTATTGAGCAGCATGAGGTTCCCAGCCTAAGCGTCGATGACGTGGAAGCTGTGCTCACCCGTTTTCGCGGTGAGATTGACCAAGTGCCGCCGATGTACTCGGCCCTCAAGCATCAGGGCAAAAAACTTTACGAGCTGGCCCGGGAAGGCAAGCAGGTAGAGCGTGCAGCCCGGCGCGTAAGCGTGTATGATGCGCGCCTGCTATCGTTTGAAGGCACTGCTTTTGAGCTGGAAGTAAGCTGCAGTAAAGGCACTTACATCCGCACGCTAGCCGAAGATATTGGCCAAGCGCTTGGCTGTGGTGCGCACATCAGTCAACTAAGAAGGCTCAAAACGGGGCCCTTTTTAGCCGACGCGATGTGGACGCTAGAGGCCTTGGAAGCATTGGCCGACCAAGCGGCACTGGAAGCTGAGCTCATGCCCTTGGATGTGCTGGTGGATCATTTACCGTTACTGACGGTAGACGACACCGCCCATTCTCGTTTGGCCCATGGCCAGCCCGCTGCTCTCGAAACCGGCGCATTAGCCCCGGACGAAGTAGCCCGACTTTATTACGCCGAGACGTTTATCGGCCTTGGCGTAGTGAAAGGTGCCCAGGAAGTGGCACCTAAGCGGCTGTTAAGTACCGTCGCTATCTCGTAAACAGCGTTGCAAGGATGCAGCCGTCTACGTGAATCTAGTTAGTGGAAAGTAACTAGCTAGTAAAAAATAGTAGCTTGAGACTGCAAATATGCGTGGTCTCACCCATTCATTTTTAGGCATATTGCTTACTGGAGAGACAGATGGCTTTAACCGCTGAGAAGAAGGCCGAGATCGTCACTGAATACGGCCGCGGCGATAACGATACCGGTTCCCCTGAAGTGCAAGTTGCACTGCTGAGCGCCAACATTAATGGCCTGCAGGATCACTTCAAGACCAACAAACAGGATCACCACTCGCGTCGTGGTCTGATCCGCATGGTTAACCAGCGTCGTAAGCTGCTGGACTACCTAAAGCGTAAAGATTTCGAACGCTATCAGTCCCTGATTCAGCGTCTGGGTCTGCGTCGTTAAGCGTTAACGGCAACGATTAGAAACGGGCAGCTCTTTGTGAGCTGCCCGTTTTTTTATGTTTCGTGTTTACTGCAAGTAGGGAACTGGTAGCCCTATCGCGCTCCAGCGCCTAGAATGGTAACGAGTCAAAACGACCTAAACGAATAGACAAGTAGATATTGATAATGCTGAAGGAAGTCGCTGTGAATCCGGTAAAGAAAACGTTCCAGTACGGTCGTAGCACCGTCACGCTCGAAACCGGGCGTATTGCTCGCCAAGCTACCGGCGCTGTCATGGTTACCATGGATGACACCGTCGTGCTGTGTACCGTTGTCGCTCGCAAAGAGGCAAACCCGAGCCAACCCTTTTTCCCTCTCTCGGTACACTACCAAGAGAAAACCTACGCAGTGGGCAAGATTCCTGGCGGCTTCTTCAAGCGCGAAGGTCGTCCCACTGAAAAAGAGACGCTGACCTCGCGTCTGATTGATCGCCCGATCCGTCCGCTGTTCCCCAAAGGCTTCATGAACGAAGTGCAGGTCGTCTGTACCGTTCTGTCCACTGACCGTAACCACGATCCGGATATCGCCGCATTGCTTGGCACCTCCGCAGCGCTGAGTATCTCTGGCGTGCCGTTTAGTGGCCCGATTGGCGCAGCCCGCGTGGGCTTTAACGAAGAGAAAGGCTACTTCCTCAACCCAACGGTTGAAGAACTGGCCACCTCTGAGCTGGACATGGTCGTCGCCGGTACTGAAAAAGCCGTGCTGATGGTTGAGTCGGAAGCCAAAGAGCTGCTCGAAGACGAAATGCTGGGAGCCGTACTGTTCGGTCACCAGGAAATGCAGGTCGCGATCAGTGCCATTAACGAACTGGTTGCTGAAGCGGGCAAGCCGCGCTGGGAGTGGCAGGCCGCCGAAGAGAACCAGGCACTCAAAGCCGCCATGGCTGATGCGTTTGAAGCTAAAGTGGGCGATGCTTACCGCATCACCGACAAAATGCAGCGCCAGGATGCACTGGCTGAGTTGAAAGACCTGGCGATTGAACAGCTGGCAGCCGATGAAGGCGAACCGGTTAACGACAAGTTCAGCAAAGATGACGTCAAAGGTGCCTTTGCTAGCCTGGAAAAACGCGTTGTGCGTTCACGGGTGGTAAAAGGCGAGCCGCGTATTGACGGTCGTGACAATCAAACCGTTCGTCCGCTGGCTATCGAAGTCGGTGTACTGCCGAAGGCTCACGGTTCTGCCATCTTTACGCGTGGTGAGACCCAGGCGATTGCCGTAGCAACGCTGGGCACGCTGCGTGATTCACAGCTAATCGAATCACTGGAAGGTGAGCGTAAAGACCGCTTTATGCTGCACTACAACTTCCCTCCCTACTCAGTGGGTGAAGCTGGCTTTATGGGTGGCCCGAAGCGTCGCGAAATCGGCCATGGCCGCTTAGCACGTCGTGGCGTGCAGGCGATGCTGCCGTCCGAAGATGCGTTCCCCTACACCATCCGTGTCGTTTCTGAAATTACCGAGTCTAACGGTTCCAGCTCCATGGCCTCTGTGTGTGGCTCTTCGCTGGCCTTGATGGACGCAGGCGTACCGTTAAAAGCACCGGTCGCCGGTATTGCCATGGGCTTGGTAAAAGACCCGGACGGTTTTGCGGTATTGACCGATATTCTGGGTGACGAAGATCACCTTGGCGATATGGACTTTAAAGTTGCCGGTTCCGAAGAGGGCGTCACCGCCCTGCAGATGGACATCAAGATCGAAGGCATCAACGAAGAGATTATGGAACTCGCGCTGCAGCAAGCACTGACCGCGCGACTGAGTATTCTTGAGCAAATGAATGTCGTGATCAGCCAGAGCCGTAGCGATGTCTCCGACAACGCGCCGTCCATGGCAACGATCAAAATCGATCCGGACAAGATCCGTGACGTTATCGGTAAAGGTGGCGCAACCATTCGCAAAATCTGCGAAGACACCGGCGCCTCTATTGATCTCGACGACGATGGTACCGTGCGTATTTACGCGGAAGATAAAGCCGCCGCCAAGCGCGCCATCGACACCGTACTGGCGATTACCGCTGAAGCGGAAATCGGCAAGCTGTATCACGGCAAGGTCGTGCGTATTGCTGACTTCGGTGCGTTCGTTAACATCATGCCCGGTACCGATGGCCTGGTTCACATCTCGCAAATCGTTGCCGAGCGGGTTAATAACGTGCGCGACTTCTTGAACGAAGGCGATGACGTGATCGTTAAGGTGCTGGATATCGACAACCGCAACCGCGTGAAGCTGTCGATGAAAGAGATTACCGAAGAAGAGAAAGCCGCTTTTACCGCGGAAGCAGCGGAAACCGAAGCGGCGATTTAAATCGCTAGCTAGGTTTCTGATACCGCCCTCGTAGCCTCTGGCTACGGGGGCTTTGTTTTTGCTAGGTACTGTTTTTGCTAACTATTTTTTGCTAACTATTTTTTTGCTAGATAGTGTTTTGTGGTTAGGTAACGCTTTGTTCGCCGGGATTTAGACAGTCAGGGAGCAGCAGATGGAGCAGCAACAAGCGCCGCGTTGGTGGGCGGTGGTGGCCGTGATGATCGGCATTTTTTTACTGGTGACCGCAGAGCAACTGCCGATTGGGTTACTCTCTCAAGTGGCCGATTCAATGGGCGTTACCCCCGGCATGGCAGGCTTAATGGTCACCGTGCCCGGCGTAGTCGCTGCCTTTTCAGCCCCACTGCTGCCGGTAGCGGTGGGGCGCTTGGATCGGCGCATTATGCTCACGGTATTGATGGCCGTCATGGTGGCCGGGAGTGTGCTATCGGCATTGGCCAGCAGCTTTATCCTGTTGCTTGCCGCCCGCGTGCTGGTGGGGCTTAGCATTGGTGGCTTTTGGGCTGTGGCGGGCAGTATTGCCCCACGCCTAGTGCCGGAGGCTCAGGTGCCAAAAGCAATGACGATGATTTTTGGTGGCGTCGCGGCGGCCTCGGTGCTGGGTGTGCCACTGGGCACGCTGCTGGGGGATCTCAGCAACTGGCGAGTCGCCTTTGGGGCGCTGGGCGTCCTAAGCCTGTTAACGGCCGCTGCTCTGTGGTTTTGGCTACCGCCGTTACCACCACGGGAGCCGGTGCGGCTCCGAGTGCTCGCACAGCAGTTTAGCAATCGCGGGGTGCGGGTGGCGGTGTTAACCACGGCTTTTGTGGTGGTTGGCCACTTTGCGGCCTACACCTTTATTAGCCCCATCCTGCAAGAGATCAGCGGTATTTCCCAACGCCATGTGAGCAGCCTGCTGCTGCTTTACGGGGCGGCAGGCATTGTGGGTAATATTGCGGCAGGCATGTTTGCCGGTCGTCACCCTTACCGCGCAGTGCTGGCGATTCCCAGCCTGCTGCTCATTGTGGTGGCCATTTTTCCTCTGCTGGGGGGGCAGCCGAGCAGCGGCGTGATGCTACTCATGATGTGGGGCGCGGTGTTTGGCAGCGTATCGGTCAGCATTCAAACCTGGATTTTACGCACCGCACCCAATACCGAAGCCGCCACGGCGTTGATGGCGTTTACCTTCAATATGTCGATTGGTTTGGGTGCCATGTTGGGTGGGCGTATCGTCGATGGCACTAGCCTTCCCATTGCCATGTGGGCCGCATCTGGATTATTCCTGTTGGGGGCGCTGTTGGTACTAAGCACGCCAGCCAAGGTCGTTGGTCAGAAGACACGTTGAGCCAGTAGGTGAAAAAAATACCCCCGCGAGCAGCGGGGGCATGGGTTTAGCGTTTACCTCAGAAACAATCAAGGACGCTCGATAGCCAGTGCTACGCCCTGACCGCCGCCGATACACAGCGTCGCGAGGCCTTTCTTGGCGTCGCGGGCGATCATTTCGTGGAGCAGCGTGACTAGTACGCGGCAGCCGGAGGCTCCAATGGGGTGGCCTAGGGCGATCGCGCCGCCGTTGACGTTCACTTTAGACGTATCCCAGCCGAGTTCTTTGTTAACGGAGAGCGCCTGGGCAGCGAAGGCTTCGTTGGCTTCTACCAGATCCAGGTCATCCAGGCTCCAGCCGGCTTTTTCAAGGCAGCGGCGAGTGGCCGGTGCGGGGCCGATACCCATAATGGCAGGGTCAACGCCTGCGTTGGAGTAAGCCGCTATACGTGCCAGTGGCTCTAGCCCCAACTGCTTGGCTTTTTCGGCGGAGCAGAGCATAACCACTGCCGCGCCGTCGTTGAGCGCCGAGGCGTTACCGGCGGTAACGGTGCCGTCTTTCTTAAACGCAGGGCGCATGCCGCCAAGCTTCTCCGCGGTAACTTCCCGTGGGTTCTCATCGGTATCAAACACCACCGGGTCGCCTTTGCGCTGGGGAATTTCCACCGGCACGATCTGGCCTTTGAACTTACCTTCTTTGATGGCGGCAGCGGCTTTCTGCTGGGACGCTGCGGCGAACTCGTCCATCGCTTCGCGGGTGATGCCGTACTTCTCGGCCAAGTTCTCGGCAGTAATGCCCATGTGGTAGTTGTTGAACGCATCCCACAGGCCGTCGTGCACCATGGAATCAATTGCCTTCCAATCGCCCATGCGCTGACCGTTGCGCGAGTTGGGGAGTACGTGTGGCGAGGCGGACATGTTCTCCTGACCACCGGCCAGAATCAGCTCGGCATCGCCGCAGCGAATTGCCTGCGTAGCGAGATGCAGCGCTTTAAGGCCTGAGCCACACACTTTGTTGATGGTCATGGCCGGTACCGAGTCTGGCAGGCCGCCCTTGATAGCCGCTTGGCGCGCCGGGTTTTGGCCAACGCCCGCGGTGAGCACCTGGCCCAGCAGTACTTCGTCAACTTGATCGGGAGAAACGCCGGTGGAGGCGAGGATATCTTTGATTACCAAGGCGCCCAGGTCGCTCGCTGGAATACCTGCGAGGGAGCCGCCGAAAGCGCCCACAGCGGTGCGGCGTGCCGCAACAATGACTACTTCTTGCATAAGATGACTCCTGGAGTAATTAACAGACAGTCTGATGCCAGATGCCCGATAGGCGTGCTCTGTCAGCCGTACTCTTTTATTCGTACTCTGTCAGCCGTCTCTTCAGCATAGGGGAAGGTGATGCATTGCGGCAATACGCATTTATAGGCAAATAAAAACGAGCCAACATGTGGCCCGTCAGGAGAAAGCGTTAGAAGCGCTAAGGCTATGCCAACTGCACCGGAATAATATTGCTGGTGTGGCTGACGTGGTTGCCTTCCTGGAGATACACCAGCGCAGGCTGGTGGTTTTCCAGTTCGGCTTCGGAGTAGTGGGCGTAGCTGCAGATAATGATCCGGTGGCCAGGGGCGGCGAGGTGGGCCGCAGCGCCGTTGATCGAAATGAGCTTGGAGCCTTCCTCACCGCGAATGGCGTAAGTGGTGAAGCGTTCGCCATTCTCGACGTTGTAAATCTGGATCTGCTCATTTTCACGAATACCCGCCATATCCAGCAGGTCGCCGTCGATGGCGCAGGAGCCTTCGTAGTTGAGTACCGCGTGAGTGACGCGTGCCATGTGCAGCTTGGCTTTGAGCATGATGGTATGCATGTGAGTTCCTATTTTTACCCGTTGTTTGTTTCTTCTCTGCCAGTAGTGGCAGCGCTGGCCGGGAGTTGAACAGTGAGGTTATCGATTAATCGCGCCGGGCCCAGCTTGGCGGCGGCCAGCATTACCGCATGGCGGGTCGCTAGGTTAATGGGGCCTAGCGTGACATCGCGCAGTTCCAAATAGTCCAGCGTAAAGCCCGCATCATACAGCGCGGTGTTGCCCTGGTGTAGTACCTTTTCGATAGGTTCTCCGCGCTCTAGCGCATCGCGAAGCGTACACAGCGTGCGATAAAGCGCAGGGGCGATTGCACGCTCCTCGCTACTTAAATAGCCATTGCGTGATGACAGTGCCAGGCCATCTTCTGCGCGCACGATGGGCACGCCGATAATCTCAATCGGCATGTGCAGGTCGCACACCAGCTTACGAATCACCGCAAGCTGTTGGTAATCCTTCTCCCCAAAGCAGGCGACGTCGGGCTGCACCAAATTAAACAGCATGCTAACCACGGTGGAGACACCGTCAAAATGGCCGGGGCGTGAGCCGCCACACAGACCCTCACCCACCACAGGCACATGCACGCGGGTCTGGGCGTCCAAGCCGTTGGGGTAGAGCGAGCTCACCGTCGGGGCGAACAGCACGTCGCAGCCAGCCTCGATAAGCTGCGCTTGATCGGCATCAAAGGTACGCGGGTAGCCGTCTAAATCTTCGCCTGGGCCAAACTGCATCGGATTGACAAACAGGCTTGCGACCACGATATCGGCGTGCTGGCGCGCGCAGGCGACCAGCGCTAGGTGCCCGGCATGTAGGTTGCCCATGGTGGGCACCAGGGCAATACGCTGGCCGCGTTGGCGGTAATCTCGCAGCGTGCTGCGTAGCTGATCAATGTCTCGCAAAGTGCGCATAGTCGTTTCGCGTCAATAACAAAAAATGGTCGATAGTCGAGCTGTCTTAAAAGCGGCTGTTAAAAACAGCTCTTAAAAACAGTGCTCTTGAGCCGGGAAGGCGCGGGTTTTGACCGCTTCATGGTAGGCCTGGAAAGCTGCTTGAATGCTATCAGCCTCAGCCATAAAGTTTTTTACAAAGCGGGGTGTGCGGCCATGGGTGATGCCGAGCACATCGTGCATTACCAGAATCTGGCCATCGGTATCCGGCCCTGCGCCAATGCCTATCACCGGTACATCCAGCGCTTCGGTGACCGCTTTGCCCAGGCTGGCAGGGACGCACTCAAGCAGAACCACCGAGGCGCCCGCCTCGACAAGTACTTTTGCGTCATGAATGATGCGCTCAGCGTGAGCGGCGTCGCGTCCTTGCACTCTATAGCCACCTAGCTGATGCACGGTTTGTGGGGTTAAGCCCAGGTGGGCACATACCGGTACGCCGCGGCGGGTGAGTTCACGAATGCCATCGGCCATCCACGCTTCGCCTTCCAGTTTGACCAGCTCCGCCCCCGCGCGCATCACGGCACCGGCATCTTCCAGCAGGCGCTCGGTGGTGGCGTTGCTCATAAAGGGTAAATCCACCATCAACAGGCTATGGCCTTTACCACGCGCCGCGCAGCGGGTGTGGTAAACGATGTCTTCAATGGTGACGGGCAGAGTGCTGTTATGACCCTGTAGCACCATGCCCAGCGAATCACCGACGAGCAGGACATCAATGCCTGCTTGGCTTGCCGCATGGGCAAAGGAGGCGTCGTAAGCGGTTAGGCAACTGAATGTCTCGCCAGCCTGCTTATAGGCCTGCAGCGTGCTTAGGGTGACGGTTTTCATGGCGTGCTCTCATGTTTTACGTGAGGCCGATGCGACATAGGCAGCCGACCATTATTGATGCTGCTGCATCCCTGCATACGCGAAGTGGAGTAACCGGCAATTGTTACCTGAATGGGGTGTCGGTGTCGAGATTTGTGTCAAATGGTAGCGTTAGATAAGCGTTCCAAGCCTTGGTTCTCAACTTGCTCAAGCCATGTGGATAGCGGCTGTTGGAAAAGGTCTAGAGAGGGGGCGATCTCTGTGAGGGGGAGCAGTACAAAGGCCCGGGCAGTCATTTGCGGGTGCGGTACGCGTAAACGCGGCGAGTTGATGTGCTCATTAGCGTAGAGCAGCAGGTCAAGGTCGAGCGTTCGGGGCCCCCAGTGGTGCTGGCGGCGGCGGCGATGCAGCTGCTCTAACGCCTGAAGCTGGTCGAGTAGCGCCAGCGGCGAGAGCCGGGTCTCCAGCGCTGCCACCGCGTTGATAAAGTCCGGCTGATCCTGCGGCCCCACCGGGCGGCTGGCGTAAAGCGATGATGCTGCCACCAATCGACTTAGCGGTAGCATTGCCAGCTCGTTGAAGGCCTCGCGAACCTGCTCGATAGGCGACTCTAGATTACTACCCAAGCCGATGTAGGCGAGCTGGGGAGGAGCACCCACTACTCTGGCGCGCTCGGCTTACGGCGCCGTTTGCGACGGCGGTCGCCCTGGCTGGCGGGGTCGCCGCCAACTTTTTGCAGCAGGCGACGCTGTTCGTGCTCATCGCCGCGTTGAAACGCCGTCCACCATTCGCCTAAACCACTCGGTATCTCGCCCGCCTGTTCGCGCAGCAGCAGCAGGTCATAGCCAGCTCTGAAACGCGCATGTTCGCGGGTTTGAAAGGCTTTTTTACCGCGCCGCTGGGGTAGGCGCTGCTGTAATTCCCAAATTTCCCGCATCGGGATGCCAAAGCGCTTGGGAATCGATGTGAACTCTAGCTGACGGGATACCACCTGTTGAGCGGCTGCTTGAAGCGCGGGAATAGGCGGCATGCCTTCTTGTTCCAGCGCTTCCTGACGATGTTTGACCGGTGCCCATAAAAACGCAGCCAGCAGAAAGGCCGGGGTGACGGGGCGATCTTCGGCAATGCGTTTATCGGTATTGGTCAGCGCCTGCTCAATCAGCTCTTCGGCCCAGGCAGCATCGGCCATGGCTTCTTCGGCCTCGGGGAACAGCATGCCGAATAGGCCGTAGTGGCTAAGCAGCCGGAAGGTGACCAAGCCGTGGCCCGACATAAACAGCTTGAGCACTTCATCGAATAGCCGCGCTGGGGGAATCTGCAGCAGCAGCGGCGCCTGATCGTACATCGGCGCTTCGGTGGCCGGGTCTAGTGTGAAGTCCAGCTTAGCCGCAAAACGCACCGCCCGCAGCATCCGTACCGGGTCTTCACGATAGCGTGTCGCCGGGTCGCCAATCAGGCGCAGCGTGCGGGTCTTAATGTCCTCGGCACCATTGGCAAAATCGGTGATGCTGAAGTCGGCGATATTGTAGTAGAGCGCATTAACGGTGAAGTCGCGCCGCAGCGCGTCCTCTTCAATGTTGCCCCATACATTGTCGCGCAGCAGTAACCCTTCATCGGACTGGTGGGCAATGTGGTCGCCATGCTCGTCTTGGGGTTTGCCACGGAAGGTGGTGACCTCAATGACCTCGCGGCCAAAGCGCACATGGACAATCCGAAAACGGCGGCCGATCAGGCGTGAGTTCCGAAATAGATCGCGAACCTGCTCTGGAGTGGCGTTGGTGGCGACATCAAAATCTTTGGGCATCTTGCCAAGCAGCGCATCACGAATGCAGCCGCCCACCAAATAGGCGTCGAAACCAGCCCCGCTAAGGCGATAAAGCACTTTTAACGCGGCATCGCTAATATGCTGGCGAGAAACAGGGTGCTCGGAGCGTGGTATGTTGCGCGGAGTGAGGGCGCTGGTGGTGCTCTCTTGGGGATCAAGCAAGGTTTTCAATTGCTCCCCCGGGCTGTGTAGGAAACGGGTAAATCCTTTAAACATGCGACGATTTCAACTCGCAGGGTACGAAAAATGGTCGTAAAAATAGTCGTTAGAAAACACGTCAAACGAGTACTGTACATAAACCACGAATGGCTGAGTGTAGCCGACCCTTCATGGCTTGCAAAGAGCGGCTTGCAAAGTAGCGGCTTGCAAAGCACTTGACGCTGGCGGGGGCTAACACAGGTTTTAAACCCAGATTTCAAACACGGAAAGGGGAGGCTAAAAGAGCCTCCCCTATCAAGCAATTAATCAGCGTCCGTGCTGCTATTTTTCTTCATGATGGCACATCGCCCTGAATACGCACCGCAGTCGGTAGGCGTAAGGATCACGATGGTTCCGACCGCCTCGTATTCAAAACAATAATCCAACCGCGAACTTTTCTCCCCCCGGGGAATTATTATTAGCGCCGGGGTGTACACACTGACAGCTATTGTTGTTGTTAGGATGCCAAGTCACGTTGTACGTCGCGTCCTTTCGGGCCACTTGCTAACTTTTGTTGTTGTTCGCTGCGCCTGTGTTGCCTGCGCAAGCAAGTAATGAGATTCGAGCCTGTTGTTCTTGTTAGTACCGTTATCTCTACCTGGCCTTGTTGTTTTTGTTGTGGCTCAGGTTGGGTCAAGGTCATATTGTTTTTGTTGGTGACCTACCGCTATGCCCAGTTTGTTTTTCTTACCCAGTAATACTGCAGGCCCTGTGCCACCTATTTAATAAATTATAAATTTCAGAAGGTTGGCGTTTTTAAAGTCGTTGCGGAACTTTACGGCGCGAGAAGTGTTACCCTTTTCGCGTTCGTTTGTGCGCGGCGTTGTGTGGGAAGGTAACAGTGCCTGGGTAGTGAAAGGCAGAATATTTCTTATTTAAATCAGCATATTAGACGATAGTCGTAGGGTGGAAGCGTGAGTGGATAGCAATGCCCAGGTGCTTAACCTGGGCGCCGGGCGGTTTTTTTGCGCGGTATGCCAAGCCTCTGACGTCGCTCCCAAAGGTTTTTACGGCTAATGCCCAGTTTTTGTGCCAATTCGGTTTCACTCATTTGATCTTGGTGCTCGAGCACAAAGTGCTGAAAATAATCTTCTAAAGAGAGATCATCTTCATTCTCTTCAGCGTTTTTATCCCCGTGACCACTGCTAGCGGAGGAGTTAGCGAGAGGTGCATGGGGACGAGGTGGGGCTGGCGCCAGGCCTAGATCATCCGGGTGGATCAGATGCCCCTCGGCAAGAATCACTCCGCGCTCAAGGGCATTCTCCAGCTCGCGAACGTTACCCGGCCAAGGGTAGTCGCGCAGATCCTGGCGGGCTGCGCGGGACAAACGCAGGCCCGTGCGTTCGTGGCGTTTACACGCCTTGTCGAGCAGAATGTCGGCGATCTCAAGCACATCATCCTCGCGCTCGCGCAGCGGCGGCAGTTCGATCTGCATCACGTTCAGCCGGTAGTAAAGGTCAAGGCGGAACTCACCGGTTTTTGACAGCGCTCGCAGGTCACGATGGGTGGCCGCAATCAGGCGGACATTAACGTGACGGGTTTCTACCGAACCAATTTTACGGATTTCACCCTCTTGGAGAACGCGTAGCAGGCGCGCCTGGGCATCCAGCGGTAGTTCACCAATCTCATCCAAAAATAGCGTACCGCCATCAGCGGCTTCGACTAACCCAGTGCGCGCAGCGCTGGCGCCGGTAAAAGCGCCTTTCTCATGGCCAAACAGCTCTGATTCGATCAGCGTTTCAGGAATCGCCGCGCAGTTGACGCAGATCAACGGTGCCTTGGCGCGCTTGCTCTGCTGGTGAATGGCGCGTGCCACCAGCTCCTTGCCGGTACCTGACTCGCCAAGAATCAATACGGTGACATCGGCGGGGGCGGTTTTACTAATGCGGGTGTAGACCTGCTGCATGGCAACGCAGTTGCCGATCATGGTTTGTCGGCTGCCGCCTGCATCGGTGATAGCCGGGGGCGGACTCTGCTGCATCGACTGCTTGTGCAGGATCCGCTCAACGGTCTCCAATAGCTCCGCATGGTCAAAGGGCTTGGCAACGTAGTCCACGGCCCCCTGTTTGAGCGCTTCCACCGCAGAGCGCATGCTGGCGTAGCTGGTCATGATCAATACCGGCACGGGGGCCGCGGCGGTGATCAGCGAGGTGCCCGGTTCGCCCGGCAGACGCAGGTCGCTGATGATGAGGTCGAACCCTGCGAGTTCAAGCTGGCTGGCCTCCTCAGCGCTGCCTGCTTCGCTGACCGTATAGTCGTGGCGTTCCAGAAGGCGCTTTAGCGCGCTGCGAATAATCGCTTCATCTTCAACAATCAGAATCCTGGGCATGGGTTGGCTGATCATCCTGTTGGTAAAGCGGCAGCCATAACGTAATGGCCGTGCCGCGAGGCTGTCCCGGGGGTGGCGAAGCCACGTCTATTTTACCCTGGTGCTCATTGATAATCTGGTAGGCCAATGAAAGGCCCAGACCGGTGCCCTCGCCGGCGGGTTTGGTGGTGGTAAAGGGCTCGAATAGGTGCTCGCGCACTCGTGGGTCGATGCCCTGACCGTTATCGGTTATCCGCCACCAGACAAGCTGCTCGTGGCGCCCTGCGGTCATGTGAACCTCTCCCCCTTGGCCGCAGGCATCCCGCGCATTGCTCAGCAGGTTGACCATCACTTGCGTTAATCGCTGGGCATCGCCGCGCACCACCACGTCGTCAGGCGTTTCATTGGTTAAGGTAACATCCTCTCCCGAGCGGGCGAGGTGGATCAAGTGCAGCGCATCTTCACTAATTGATGCAAGTGCCACAGGTGAGGCAGGGAGCGGTACCGATTGGCGTCCCCCATGGGCAAAGCCAACCAGTGAGTTAACGATTTTGGTGACCCGTTGGGTCAACTGCTGGATTTGGTCGGCGGCTTCTAGCAGGGTGGGGTCGTTAGTGTCGTAGCGTAGATTTTGCGCCAGCGACGAGATGCCGGTAATTGGGTTGCCAATTTCGTGGGCGACCCCAGCGGCTAACTGGCCGATAGAGGCAAGGCGCGCTGCATGCACCAACTCATCTTCCAACCATTTCATTTCGGTATGGTCCTCAATCAAAATAACGCTGCCGCCACGGCTGTCACTACCGCTGAGAATCGCTTTGTGCAGGGTCAAAAAATAGTCTTTACCGTGCAGCGTGACCGCCTGTTTGTAGAGCGGTGTTGATGTGGTTTCCAGCACGCCGCCGAGTAGGCTGGGCCAGGGGGCAGGCAGGCTGTCGCGGCGTGAACCGATCACGCTTTCACCGCTAATGCCCGAGAGTTGAGAGAGCGCCTGATTCCACATTAGCAGCTCATCATCATCGCCCAAAACACACAGCCCCACCGGTAAATAGGCCAGGGTTTGGCGATGATGGCGGCGCAAACCGTCGAGTTCACGGGCTAACCCAGTCAGGCGTGATCGGTAGGCTTCCAAGCGGCTCTCGACAAAATGAATATCGTCGGTTTCAGGGGCGTCGTCATGGCGGTAGGGTAGATAGCGATCAACAATATCCCGCGCCACCGATGGGCCCATTAGGCCCGAGAGATTGGCCTGAATACGGTCACGTAATCGACGCAGCGCGTAGGGACGGCGCTCCTGGGGCGTTAAGTTGAGTGCTTGCAATGCCCGCTTCACTTCACGGCTAGCCGCCTCATCGCCGAGGGCGTGGGCTAAGTGAGTAGAAAAATCGCTCGCCGTGGCGGCTTCCAGTGGGAAACGTTTGGAGCGGATAACTGCATCGACGGAGCACGCTTCCGCGGCGGACTGCTCACCTTCAGAAATACGCGTAAACAGCGATATCACAATCAACAGCAGGATATTGACCGCTAACGAGAGCAGCGTGACGTTGTACCAAACCGGCGCACCAGTGTCGGTAAGCGGGGTAAAGGGCAGCGCCGGTAGCGAGAGCATGAGCGGCAGCCATAGCCCCCATAGCCATACGCCGATGCCTGCGATGAGGCCAATAATCATGCCTTTACGATTAGCGCCCGGCCAGTAGAGCAGCGCCAGCATGCCAGGCAGGCACTGGGCCATCCCCACAAACGCGGCTAATCCCAAACCGATGAGCCCATGATGGCGCCCTACCCACTGGTAAAACACCCAGCCGCTGATAATTACAGCGACCACTAGCCCACGGCGCAGCCACAGCAGCCAGCCGTAGAGATCACTGCGCGCTTCCGGGGGCCTCGCTACCAGTACAATATGATTAAGCACCATGCCGGAAAGCGCTAGCGCAATCATAATCATGGTGCCGCTGGCGGCGGCTAGCCCGCCGATAAACGCCAGTGCCCCTACCCACCAGTGTTCGGTCATTAGGTAGGCGGCATAGGCGGCGATGGGTATGTCGGGACTGACCGACTGCGCGGCCCACCAAATCAACGGCACAGGTAGCGCCATTAAGAGCAGGAAAAGCGGCAGCGCCCAGCTCGCTTGTAGCAGGGTATGCCGCGATAGACTTTCTGAAAAACTGATATGAAACAGATGCGGCATCATAAACGCCGCCGCAAAAAACAGCAGCAGGAGGGTTCGCCACTGGGCCGGGTCAAGTTTGGGTGTCTGTTGTTGAAGAATAGCGCCAGGGCCCTCCAGCCACAGCTGCAGGTCGCCTGGGCCGTCAAACACCATCCATAGCGCCACCACGCCGAGCCCCAGCATGGCCAACAGTTTAACAATGGATTCAAACGCAATGGCGCTAAGCAGAGTGTCGTGGCGGCCGTGAGACTGGCTGTGGCGCGCACCGAAAATGACTGCAAAGGCGGCAATTACGGCGCAAAAAAGTAGCGCAACGCTACCTCCTGCTTGGCTGGCGGTGATGATATTGATGGCTTCGCTCAGGGTTTGGACTTGAATGCCGAGCAGCGGCAGCACCGCCAGTAGACTGACGATGGTGACCAGCGTACCCGCCCAACGAGAGCGAAAGCGAAAGGCAAACAGATCCGCCAATGACGTTAGTTGATAGGTGCGGGTAATGCGCTGGATGGGTACCAGTAGCACAGGGGCGAGCAAGAAGGCGCCCGCTGCGCCCAGGTAGTAGGCGAGGAAGCCAAACCCCGCGTGGGCAGCCATTTCCACGCTGCCGTAAATCGCCCAGGCGCTGGCATAAACACCCAGGGCAAGGGTGTAAACAATCGGGTGGCGGGTAATACGTACCGGCACCCAGCCGCGCTCTACCGCAAAACCGCAGCCAAACAGCAGTGCCAGGTAGCCCAGCCCAAGAAGTAGGACGCCGACTATCTCAACGTGCACCTCAACGTTCATCAAGCTTCCTCTTTTGCTCCAGCCAGAGGGTTAACGCAATCAACCCACCCCAAATCGCAAACGGCCGGTACCAGGCGGCCTCAGGGTCGCTCCAGCCATTCATCAGTAGCGGAGAGAGCAGGTAGCCGCCAAACACCAAAAACAGCATGATGCGATAGACATACATATCAATCTCCTACTGGAGGTGAAGAGGGATTTAAACGGTGTGCCGTTGGGCTTAACCGTGCCAACGACCAGTTCTCTACCGCCCAGTGTAGCTGAGTCGCGGGGGGCTCTGAGGCAAGTTCTTGTGGCGGCGCTTGATCAAGCGCTTCCAGCGCCTGAAAGAGCTGGAAGCGCACTTTCTGCTCGTCTTCTGCCAGGGCCGGGGCCAGGTTTTGCTTGGAGAGCTTTTGCCCTTCAGCGGTCACAATGAGTGGCAAATGCAGGTAACGCGGCTGCGGTAGCTGAAGCGCGTTCTGCAATTGGCGCTGCCAAGGGGTGTTATCGAGCAAATCGAGCCCGCGTACCACATCGGTAATCTGCTGCTCGGCGTCATCCACTACCACGGCGAGCTGATACGCCCAGAGGTAATCTTTGCGCTTTAATACCACATCGCCTAGTTCAGCCGGGTCAAACTGCTGCTCGCCGAACAGCCGGTCTTGCCAGCGGATAGGGCGCTCGCCACGGTCGCTGCGCAGCCGCCAGGCCACCGGTTTATTCGCATCGCAAACGCCATCGCGGCACCAGCCGGGGTAGATATCAAACGTCTGCCACTGCTTGCGCGAACAGCTGCAGGGGTAGGCAAGGCCGAGTTGGACAAGTTGGTCAAGCGCCTGTTGGTAAGCATCGCCGCGGGTGTGCTGCCACATTACCGCTTCGTCCCACTCCAGGCCGAAGGTTTCCAACTGGCGAAGGATAGTGCTCGCCGCGCCTTCAGGGCAGCGCGGTGGGTCGATATCTTCAATGCGTACCAGCCACTGCCCATCGGCCGCGCGGGCATCTAAATAGCTGCCTAAGGCGGCGACCAAAGAGCCAAAGTGCAGCGGGCCAGAGGGCGTAGGAGCAAAGCGACCGCGGTAGCGAGCAAAATCATTCATAGTAGCGTCGTTGTTGAAAGGGGCTGATTATTCACAAAAAGCCATTCACAAAAACGGGCACCCTAAGGTGCCCGCGTTCGAGTAGCACGGTCTTTTAGTGCTCAGCCGCCTAGCTGTTTCTCTTTGAGTTCCGCCAGGGTTTTGCAATCCACACAGAGGGTAGCGGTGGGACGAGCTTCTAAACGACGAATGCCGATTTCAACGCCGCAGGCTTCGCAGAAGCCATAATCATCATCATCGATGTTATCTAGCGTCTCGTTAATTTTCTTGAGCAGCTTACGCTCACGATCCCGGGTACGCAGTTCCAGGCTAAAGCCCTCTTCCTGGGTCGCACGGTCGGCGGGGTCGGCGTAGTTGTTCGCATCTTCCTGCAGGTGGCGTACGGTACGATCCACCTCTTCCATGAGATCCTGTTTCCAATCCAGCAGCAGCTGACGGAAGTGCGCTAGCTGCTGCTCGTTCATATACTCTTCACCCGGCGCTGGCTCATACGGAGTGAAGGACTTGGACGCTTCCGGTTTCTTTTCTGCTACTGGCATGGGACTGCCCCTTACATATGTGACTACTGATCGACCATGAGCGATTGTCACGATCTCACGCCAAAGGGATGCTTGTTTAGCTGAAAAATGACTGGGTTGCAAGCATAATGGTGAGCTTTCGACGATTGTTTGGCCTTGAATATGACTAGCGCCATGTTTTAGTTAGTTTTTCAATATTTGTCCAGTTTCAAAAATGATTAGATGAAGGAGCCGTTATGGCCTGGAATTCGCGTGTCGATCACGTTGCCCCTTTTCGGGTCATGCATTTGCTGGAAATGGCCCAGGCGCGGGAAGTCGCCGGCCACGATGTGATTCACCTGGAAGTAGGCGAGCCGGATTTTGCTACCCCCGAGCCGATTATCGCTGCCGGGCAGCAGGCGTTGGCCCGTGGCCATACCCGCTATACCCCAGCGGCTGGGCTCCCCGCGCTGCGCGAGGCGATCGCCGGGCACTATGCAGAGCACTTTAACGCTACGGTTGATTCTGCGCGCATTTTGGTAACCCCAGGAGCGTCGGGGGCACTGCTGCTGGCGAGCCAGTTATTAGTCGAAAGCGGCTCGCGGGTTCTGATGGCTGACCCTAACTATCCCTGCAATCGTCACTTTATGGCGCTAGCTGGCGCTGAGATCGATGCGGTATCCGTGGGGCGAGATAGTGGCTGGCAGTTGGACGCTGCCCTGGTCGCCCAGCATTGGCGTGAGGACACAAGCCTGGCGATGTTGGCGTCGCCCTCTAACCCTACCGGCCACACGTTGAGCGCGCAACAGCTCTCTGCAGTGCTGGCAGCGGTCGCTGAGCGCGAAGGCGAGGTCATCGTCGATGAGATCTACCAGGGCCTCAACTACGACGATGCGCCGCTCTCAGCGACTTCGCTCTCCGCCAACGCCTTTGTGGTCAACAGCTTTTCAAAATATTTTGGCATGACCGGCTGGCGCCTGGGCTGGCTGGTGGCGCCAGAGCATGCAGTGGAGCCATTAACGCGGCTGGCGCAGAACATGTTTCTGGCCGCGCCGACGCCGTCGCAGCATGCCGCCCTGGCGGCGTTTACGCCCGAGTGTCGGGGTGTTCTTGAACAGCGCCGTGCAACCCTGAAAGAGCGCCGTCAGGTGTTATTGAAAGGTTTGGCAAGCTTGGGGCTGGCGCCGGATCTCCCGCCCCAGGGGGCGTTTTATGTGTGGCTGGATATCTCCCACTACAGCCGCGATAGCCAGGCCTTCTGCGAGCGCCTGCTGCAGGAAGAAAACGTGGCCATTACCCCGGGTATTGATTTTGCCGTACGTGGCGGCGAACACCATGTGCGCATTGCGTTTACCAATGATGTGGCCCGTCTGGAAGAGGCAGTGGCGCGGATTGCACGCTTTGTGGGTAGGCTGTGATGCTAGTCTATCCGGCGTTGGTACCGGGCACGCTGATCAAGCGTTATAAGCGCTTTCTCGCCGATGTGCGTTTGGATGATGGTCGCGAAGTAGTTGCCCACTGCCCCAATACCGGCTCAATGAAGGCGGTGAACGTGCCAGGGTGCCGAGTGTGGTTGTCACCCAGTGATAACCCCAAGCGCAAGCTTGCCTGGACGTGGGAGTTTATCGAGCTGCCGCAAGCCGGTGGGCAGGTGGCGCTCGCCTCGGTGCATACCGGCCGCGCTAACCGCATCGTGGAAGCGGCGCTGGAGGCGGGTGCTTTGGCACCCTTGGCAGGCTACGCCACTCTGCGCCGGGAGGTGAAAGTGGCCGATGCTCGCCTCGATTTTAGGCTGGACGACCCAGAGCGGGGGCGGGCGTATATCGAGGTGAAGCAGGTCACCCTCAAAGAGCAGGACGGCCACGGCTACTTTCCGGACTCGGTGAGCGTGCGTGGTACCAAGCATCTGCATTCGCTGCGAGTGCTGGCAGAGCAGGGAGAACGGGCGGTGCTGCTGTTTTGTGTCGCCCACGAAGGTATTGCCGATGTGGCCGCCGCAGCCCATATCGACGCGACTTATGCGGCAGCCCTAGCAGAGGCCTCGGCCAGCGGGGTGGAAGTGCTGGCCTATGGTATTGAGGTGGTGCGGGAGCAAGAGCGCCCAACGGAGGTGCGGCTAACCCGCAGTCTGCCTGTACGGCTTTAGAGTGGCATGAGCTTGCCGAGGGCAGGTGGCGCAAGGGCGCTGTGAACCCTTCCCTGGGCGCTACTTTCGCCATCTGACCGCCATGGATGGCGGAAATGCCGGAATTGTTGGGAACATTTTCCGGCCATGGCGAAAGACCCTTGCTTACACCAACCCTCGGCGCTTTGGATGCTAATTTATATGTTTCTAGGTACGACTTAGCGATCAATATAAAAACGCTGAATAAAGTTCACCGGTTCGGGGGCGGCGTTGCGGTCGTAGCGCACGCTTAGCTCAAAGCGCATGTTCTCATCGTCGCGTAGGGTAAAAGGCGCCAGATGGTAGGTGGCATCGCCGTCGTGCACGGTGCGAAAGCTGAGCGACTCCTGGGCGCCCGTCAAGCCGCTAACATGGCCCTGTACGCTGGCGTTAACGGGGCGGGTACTGCCATCCTCCTGGCGCTCGCGAACGCTTACATTAACCAGACCGCGGTTGGCACTGCGCTGGAGGTTGTTCGCTTGGGCCACTTCCGGGGTCAAAAAGCTGCTGTTCACCGCGCTGTAGTGAATCTCGTATTCGCCCACGCTGACGAACTGCTCAGCGTGGGCCCCAGCGGCGGCGAAGAGCGTGCCGACAAGGGCGGCACTCATCATTAATCTGCGTAACATGGCGTGGCTCCTCGGGTTGAGTTTAAACGCGATGAATATCTAGCGGCGGCGAACACGGAAAATGGCAATTTCACCAAATAGATTGGGCCATAGCCGCGATTTCCAGTGGCCTTGATGATCCCCTACGCCCACCGCGCGATCGACAATCATCAAGCCCTTCTCGCGGCACAGATGCTCAAAGTCGTTGAACGTAGAGAGATGGATGTTGGGCGTGTCGTACCAGGCGTGGGGCAGCGATTTGGATACCGGCATATAGCCGCGCAGACCCAAATGAACACGGTGACGCCAGTAGGCGAAGTTGGGGAAAGTAATGATGCCCTCTTCGGCGACACGCAGCATTTCATCGAGCATCCTGTCCGGACGGCGCAACGCTTGCAGCGCCTGGGTCATGATTACTTGGTCATAACTGTTATCGCAGAAGCTGCTTAAACCGTCATCCAGGTTGTGCTCAATCACACTGACGCCACGGGCAACGCAGGCATTAATGCCATCGTGGTCGATCTCTAAACCATAGCCGGTCACGCCTTTATTGTTCGCCAGGGTCTCCAGCAGCTCGCCGTCGCCACAGGCGAGGTCGAGCACGTGCGCCCCTTCGGGCACCCAGTCATAAATCAGTTCAAGATCGGCGCGCATCATGGCGTCTCCTCTGAGCTCGTTGCATCCTCGCTTGCTTCATCTTTACCCGCTTCGGCGAGGTTAAGCTCGCCAGCAGCGCGATTCATAAAAGCGCTGAAGATGGCGTCGTAGCGCGGCTCTGAGAGTAAGAAAGCATCGTGCCCATGGGGCGAGTCGATGTTGGCGTAGCTAACCGCTTTGCCCGCGCGAATGAGCGCATCGACCAGCTCGCGGGAGCGCGAGGGTGGAAAGCGCCAATCGGTGGTAAAGCTAACAATCAAAAACGGACATTGCGCTGGGGCCAGGGCTTTGGCTAAGTCGCCCCCTTGGGTCGCGGAAGGGTCAAAGTAGTCCAGCGCTTTGGTCATCAGCAGGTAAGTATTGGCATCAAAGGCGGTGGAGAAGGTATCGCCCTGATAGCGCAAGTAGGACTCCACCTGGAACTCAACGTCAAAGCCGAAGTTAAGGTCGTCGCTACGCAAATCGCGGCCAAACTTGCTGCCCATGGCGTCTTCGGACAGATAGGTGATATGGCCCACCATGCGCGCGAGCTTAAGCCCGCGTTTGGGTACGGTGTCGTGCTCGGCATACCAGCCGTCAAAAAACTCCGGGTCAGAGCGAATCGCCTGGCGAGCCACTTCGTTGAAAGCGATATTTTGCGCCGAGAGCCGTGGCGTGGCGGCAATCACCACCGCATTAGCCACCCGTTCCGGGTAGGTCATTGTCCATTGCATAACCTGCATGCCCCCCAGGCTGCCGCCCACCGCGGCGGCCCAGCGCTCAATTCCCAGGTGGTCGGCAAGCCGCGCCTGGCTAGCTACCCAATCGCTCACCGTGACCATGGGGAACTCAGGCCCCCATTGTCGACCGGTGTCGGGGTTATGACTGACCGGCCCGGTGCTGCCATGGCAGCCCCCCAGGTTATTAAGCGACACAACAAAAAAGCGGTTGGTGTCGATCGCTTTGCCGGGGCCAATATGGGCATCCCACCAGCCGGGCTTGCGGTCTTCTTCGCTGTGATAGCCCGCGGCGTGGTGGTGACCCGAGAGCGCGTGGCAAATCAGTACCGCGTTGCTGCGATCAAAATTCAATGTGCCGTAGGTTTCATAAATCAGCTCGTAGGCAGGCAGCACTTTGCCGCAGGCGAGAGCGAGCGGCGTATCGAAGCGTGCCACGTGCGGGGTGACCACGCCGACGGAGCCCGCCGGTCGGTCTGTAAATGCAAGCGTATCTGAGTCAGGCATTGAAGGTGCTAGTCCTGCTGAAAGGGTGCGACTGAAGTAGATCCTGGAATACGGGGATGGCAGTCACCATCACAGCCCGACCAGCGCGCCTGAAATGCCCGCCGCACGAATCAAGGAACCGACCACCAAACCATCGATCAGGTTAATGGCGATAAACACTACGATAGGTGATAGGTCGATCATGCCCAACGAAGGAATCACTTTGCGTACCGGGGCCATAATCGGCTCCACCAACTGCATAACCAGCAGCGCACCTGGATGGCTGGCGTTGGGTGCTACCCAGCTCAAAATAATCATCACAATCAGGGCGAAGAAGTAGATTTTTAAAATCGCATTCGCCAAGGCGGCCACACCGGCAATTAGCAGTCCAGCAATAGGCGGCATGCCAACGCCAATCACCATAAAAATGGCGATGATGCTAACCACTTTCAATACAAAGCCTGCTGCTAAGGTGGCGAGGTCGAAGCGGCCAGCCACCGGGCCTAAAAAGCCTTGGAATAGCCCCACTACCGGCTGGGTGATTTTGACCACCGATTGGCTTAACGGATTGTAGTAATCCGCCCGCGACGCTTGCAGCAGGAAGCGCAGCATGAGTAAAAAGAGGTAAATATTGATGAGGGTATTTACCAGCATTAACCCTGCACTGCCCAATTCATTGCCCATTATTATGTCTCCTTGATGATCCGGTAGCTTAGGCTGTGTTAGCCAAATGGCTGCATTAGCTGCCGCTTAGTTCCTTGGCCATTGCCTGGGCACGGTCAGCGCAGGCCTGCATGGCGTCGGCAATCGTGGTGCGCAATTGTGCCTCTTCCATATGTTGAATGGCACGTTCGGTGGTGCCGCCCGGCGACATAACGTTCTGTTTCAGTGTGGCCGGGTCTTTATCGCTCTGCTGTGCCATGGCGGCGGCACCCAGCGCGGTTTGAATAGCCAGGCGGCGCGCGGTGGCGGCAGGTAGGCCGAGTTTAACCGCGGCTTCTTCCATGGCTTCGAACATCAGAAAGAAGTAGGCCGGGGCACTGCCAGAAACAGCGGTGACTGCGTCTAACAGGGCTTCTTCTTCCACCCACTCCACAATGCCCACCGCTTCCATTAACTGGGTGGCCACGTCACGCTGGGCATCGCTGACGTTGGCATTGGCGTAGAGGCCGCTGGCGCCATAACCGACCAACGAGGGCGTATTGGGCATGCAGCGTACCATAGCATTCTGGCCGCCTAGCCACTGGTCGATCGTGCCGACATCCAGGCCTGCAGCAATCGAGATAACCAACGGCTGCTGGCGCTGAACGCTGTCGCGCAACGCTTCGCATACGTTGCGCATGATTTGCGGCTTCACCGCGAGTACCACCACATCGGCCTCAGCCACCGCCGCATTGTTGTCGGTGTCTGTATTGATGCCTAAGCGTTGTTTAATCGATGTCAGTTCGCTGTCATTCGGCGCGGTGGCGGTAATCGTGGAAGGCGCAACGCCGCTGTCGATTAGGCCGCCGATAATGGCGCTGGCCATATTGCCGGCCCCAATGAAGGTAATCTTATTCGCCATGGTAGGTGTCCCTTAAGTAAAAGTGTTCTACGTAAAAAAGTGGGCTACTTTTCGTCTAAGCCGATGGGCGAGCGCCGAAAATTGCAGTGCCCAAACGCACCAGCGTGGCGCCTTCCAGCACCGCCGCTTCTAAATCGTCGCTCATGCCCATCGAGAGCGTATCAAGGGGCGCGTCTGGCAAGCTGCTTTGTAAGGCGGTAAAAGCTTCGCGTAGTGCTGCCAAAGGCTGGCGCTGAGCACTTATATCCTCTGTTGGAGCGGGGATCGCCATTAAACCGCGCAGATGCAAATTAGGCAGTGTGGCGACTTCCCTGGCCAATTCCTCTAACTCCTCGGGCAGCACACCAGCTTTGCTCTCTTCTCGGCTGATATTAATCTGCAGGCAGATATTGAGCGGCGCAAGGTGCGTTGGGCGCTGCTCGTTAAGGCGTTTGGCAATTTTTAGCCGATCGACGCTGTGTACCCAGTCAAAGTGCTCGGCCACAGAGCGGGTTTTGTTGGACTGCAGGGGGCCAATGAAATGCCATACAATGCCGTCAAGATCAGTAAGTTCGGCCTGCTTTTCCAGCGCTTCTTGCAAATAGTTTTCACCAAATTCACGCTGACCCAACTGCCAAACCTGACGAATCATCGCCGCAGGCTTGGTTTTGCTGACGGCCAGTAGCTTGGCTGCACCCTGGGCGCGCCCCGCGTTTTCTAATGCATTATGCAGGCGTTCAAGCGCCTGAGCGTATGAATGGCCGAGTGACTCGTTAAGCGCGATGTCTGTCATACTCAAGCACCTTACCGCAGCTGGGAAGAGAGATGGATATTACCGAACTGCTAGCATTCTCGGCAAAGCAGAATGCCTCTGACTTGCACCTTTCGGCCGGTTTGCCGCCCATGATACGTGTTGATGGCGATATTCGTCGGCTCAATGTGCCCGCTATCGATAATAACGATGTGCGCAGATTGATCTACGCCATCATGAATGATCGTCAGCGGCGCGACTACGAAGAGCACCTTGAAATTGATTTTTCCTTTGAAGTGCCGGGGATCGCCCGCTTTCGTGTTAACGCCTTTACTCAAGCTCGCGGGGCGGGGGCGGTGTTTCGCACCATTCCCAATCAAGTACTTTCCATACAAACCCTGGGGCTCGGTGAGGTGTTCGAGCGCCTGGCGATGTTACCGCGGGGCCTGGTGCTGGTGACTGGGCCAACGGGGTCGGGCAAAAGCACCACGCTGGCCGCCATGATCGATTACATTAACGATCATCGTTACGAGCACATTCTCACCATTGAAGACCCCGTCGAGTTTGTCCACGTTAGCAAGCGCTGTTTGATTAACCAACGCGAAGTGCATCGCGACACCCATAGTTTTGCCGATGCGTTGCGTAGCGTGCTGCGTGAAGACCCGGATGTGATTCTGGTCGGCGAGCTGCGTGATCTGGAGACTATCCGCTTAGCACTGACCGCTGCTGAAACCGGCCATCTGGTGCTGGGAACGCTGCATACCACCTCTGCCGTCAAGACAATCGACCGGATCATCGATGTTTTTCCCAGCGAAGAGAAAGCCATGGTGCGCTCCATGCTGTCGGAATCGCTCCAGGCAGTGGTGTCGCAATCGCTGCTTAAACGTCAGGGCGGCGGGCGTGTAGCGGCCCACGAAATCCTCATTGCCACTTCTGCAGTGCGCAACTTGATCCGCGAAGACAAAGTGGCGCAGATGTACTCAGCTATTCAAACCGGTGGCAGCCTGGGTATGCAAACCCTGGATGCCGCGCTGTCTCGGTTAGTCAATGAGGGCGTTGTAAGCACAGAGGAAGCCCAGGCTCAGGCTAAAGGTGTTCTCGCCGCAAAAGCTGAATAATTTAAGCCTTGTGACATACCCACTGCTTTTCTTTGAGGTCTAGGGACGTATTCAAACAATGAGTATTAGGGGGCATAAATACCGCCCAATACCCGGGGGCCCTGCGCGCCGGTGACCGAGGGCAAGTTGCCAGGCAAGTGGTGAAGACGCTGGTGAGCCAGCCAGGCAAAGGCGCCGGCTTCTATCCAGTCTTCAGGCCAGCCGTACGCCACGGGTGAAGTGAGCGTGGCGAGAGGCAGGTGATAGGCAAGGCGCTGCATCAAATAGGTGTTGTGGGCGCCACCACCAGCGGTGATCAGTGTGAGCGGGCCGTTATCGATCCGCAGTTGCTCAATGCCCTGGGCGACACTGACCGCCGTGAGTTCGGCCAGCGTTGCCTGCACATCGGTGGCGGTTTCCTGGCCGCTGAGATGTTGTTGTAGCCAATCTAGATGAAATAGCTCTCGCCCCGTGCTTCTCGGCGGCGGCTGCTGGAAAAATGGTTCTGATAACAACCGAACCAATAGCGTTTCATCTACCTTGCCGCTCGCGGCCCAATCGCCGTTCTGGTCAAAGCGGCCGCCCTGGTGCAAGGCAAACCAGCCATCCAATAAAACATTCGCCGGCCCGGTGTCGAAACCGATCACTGGATCGCTCGACTGGCTAGAGAGCCAGGTGAGATTGGCGAAGCCGCCTAGATTAAGCACCAGCTGATGTGCGTCTGCTCGTCCAAATAGTGCCTGATGAAAGGCCGGTGCCAGTGGTGCGGCTTGACCTCCAGCGGCTAAGTCGCGGCGACGGAAATCGGCCACTACCGTGCAGCCGGTGAGTTCTGCCAACAGGCTGGGATTGTCCAACTGTAAGGTATAGCCTGGGCCGCTGTCGTGGCCTGCAGGGGCGTGTTCGATAGTTTGGCCGTGGCTGCCGATGGCACTGATCTGTTCTACGCCCACTGAAAGTGGCGCTAATAAGTGTTGCACGGCTTGGGCCTGGCATTGGCAGAACGCGTGTTCCGCTGCTGCGAGCTGCGCAAAACTCACCTGCTCTGCATGACACAGCTTAAACAGTAGGCGATGAAGCTCGTCCGGCATCGGTTCGGCATGGGTTGCCAACAGGTTCGGCGGCGAATCACCTTCGATGGCGATAAGTGCCGCATCAATCCCGTCCAGACTAGTGCCGGACATCAGGCCAATATAGTAAAGCGGCGAAGCGGTAGGCGTTTTCATAAGCGAACTCGTACAAAGCTGGGCTGAGACTAAACCAGGGTGAGAGCTAAACCAAGGCGAGCGAGCATGGTAACATCGTCGGCTATTTATCACCTGAGCCCGGTAAGGGCGGTTCTTTATAGTGGAGAGAGGCAATGAGTGAGGTGGATCAGGCTTTAGCGCTGCTGTCGCGGGGTACGCATGAAATCCTGGTAGAGGATGAGCTAAAACAGAAGCTGGCTTCAGGCCGCAAACTGCGTATCAAAGCGGGTTTTGATCCCACGGCCCCTGACTTGCACCTGGGGCACAGCGTGTTGCTGACCAAAATGCGCCAGTTTCAGGATTTGGGGCACACGGTTATCTTTTTGATCGGTGACTTTACCGGGCGTATTGGTGACCCTACCGGTAAGAACGTGACGCGCAAACCGCTCACCGAAGAGGATGTGAAAGTCAACGCCGAAACCTATAAAGAGCAAGTGTTTAAAATTCTCGACCCTGAAAAGACCGAGGTACGTTTTAACGCCGAATGGTTTGGCGAGCTCTCCGCTGCCAAAATGATTGAGCTGGCTGCTCAAAGCACCGTTGCCCGTATGCTGGAGCGGGATGACTTTGAAAAGCGCTATAAAGCCAATCAATCCATTGCTATCCACGAATTTCTCTACCCGCTGGTACAAGGTTACGACTCGGTAGCGCTTGAGGCGGACGTGGAGCTGGGCGGTACCGACCAGAAGTTCAACCTGCTGATGGGACGCGAAATTCAAAAGCACTTCGGCCAGGAGCCCCAGGTGGTCATTACCATGCCGCTGTTGGAAGGGTTAGACGGCGTGCAGAAGATGTCGAAGTCCTTGGGCAACTACATTGGTGTCGATGAAGCGCCGGGCTCCATGTTCAACAAGCTGGTCTCCATGCCGGATAGCTTGATGTGGCGCTACTTTGAGCTGCTCTCTTTGAAATCGAACGAAGAGATTGATGCGTTTAAGAAGAGTGTTGAGCAGGGCGCTAACCCGCGGGATATAAAAATGGAGCTGGCGCGGGAGCTGATTGCTCGTTACCACGGGGATGAAGCAGCAGCCAATGCGCACAAGTCTGCGGGTAATCAGCTGGCTGATGGCGAGCTCCCAGAAGATCTGCCGGAAGTCACGGTCGATTTTGAAGGTAGTGAGCAAGCACCTATTGCGGCAGTGCTCAATCGAGCTGAGCTTGCGAACAACAGCGCCCAGGCCAAAGATATGCTCGGTAATGGCCGGGTTAAAGTCGACGGCGACGTCGTTGCCAAAGACACCATGCTGGCGACAGGTAAGAGCTACGTTATCCAGGCGGGTAAGAAACGTTACGCCCGTGTGACGCTTATTTGAACTTTCTGTGCTTATTTTTCACCACAGCCCTTGCCAACCCGGCAGCGAACCCGT
>NZ_JACCGK010000019.1 GCF_013416325.1 Vreelandella sedimenti | reverse complement strand
CCCAGCTGCGCCAACTGGTTGCCCACTTCCGTATTAACCAGAGCATGGGGCATGCACAAGCAAGTTTACCCGACTCTTCGCCTGCCCCACGTGCAGCCCTCCAGCACAGCGATTTTTAGCGCTAGCTCAATGTTAAAAACTAAGAGCTAAGAACCAGGTTTTAAAAACCGAGTGCTAAGAGCAAGGCCAGCTACCTTTGGGTAGCTGGCCTTTTTAATGGCAAAACAGTTATTGAAGAAGTGATTAATGAAGAAACTATTAATGAAACAGCCAGAGCGCTAAACCTTACCTTGATTATCCAGTTCTACCGCTTCGTGCATGCGTGTGAGCAGATCCGGCACCGCGGCCTGAACACGGTTCCAGCTGGGGATAAAGGGCCGCTCTCTGGGGTTATCCATAAAAAGATTGCCCGCTTCGAGCAGGTTACTGGCAAACAGCTCTACGGCCTGTTCTTCGCTGTGACGATCAAGGCTTAGGCCGTTCATCGTCGCATCGTGATCATAGGCTTCGATCAAATCCAGCGCAAAGCGGTAGTAGGTAGCTTTAAGCGTGCGGAAGTCTTCGCTGCTAAAGGTAATTCCCTGGGTGGCTAGTTTGCGATAGAGCGCTTTTGAAATATCCAGACTCATGCGGTTTAAACCGCTATCAGGATCATCTTCGCTCACCGGCTGATGCTTGTGGTCGTAGGCATCGGCGATATCTACCTGGCAGAGCTGGCGCAAGGAGTAGTTGCGCTGTAACTCCGACAAAACGCCGATCTCCAGGCCCCAGTCCGCAGGCATACGAATCCCCTCGAGCACTTCGCTGCGCATCGCAAACTCACCGGACAGCGGGTAGCGAAAGCTATCCAGGTAATCAAGGTAGGGCATCGGCCCACAAACAGTTTTAAGCGCCCGCAGCAACGGTGTGACTAACAGCCGTGAGACGCGCCCATTCAGCTTGCCCTCGGCAATACGGGGGTAATAACCTTTGCAAAAGCTGTAATTGAAATTGGGGTGTGCCACCGGATACATCAAGCGAGCAAGCAACCCACGCTCATAGGTCAAAATATCGCAGTCGTGAAGCCCTACCACCGTCGAGCGCCCTGACGAAAGCATATAGCCTGCGCAATACCATACATTGCGCCCTTTCCCAGGCTCTAAAGCGCCTAAACCGTGCTCTTCCAACTCCGCATCCAGGGCGCGCAGCCGTGGGCCATCGTTCCATAAGATGCGCGTGTGCTGCGGCAGGCGTGAGAAAAACTCCCGAGCATATAAAAATTGCTCACGATCGGCTCTATCCAAGCCAATGACTATCTCGTTGAGATACGGGACTTTAACCAGCTCATCGACGATCGCCGATAGCGCGGGTCCTTCCAGCTCCGAAAACAGCGACGGTAGAATCAGCCCCATTGGACGTCGTCGAGCAAACTGGCACAGCTCTTGTTCAAGCGCCTCCACCGAGCGCCGGGTAAGGTTGTGAAAGTCGGTAATAATTCCGTTTTGATGAAAGTCACTCATTCACTTACCTCCCTGGATTCAAAGTACTGGAGTCAAAGTACTGGACTCAAATAACTGGACTCAAATAACAACAGCATCACTCTTCTCCGCCGTCGCTAAACGGCGGTCATCTCGCCCCCACCAGTAGGCCACTCCCTCGGCCCAGCCGGTTGGCCCTGTGGCATCCGTGCGATAGAGCGAAGCGTTGCGGGGTTCTACGGCTAAGTCGTGACAACCTCGTATCACGACCGCTTGATCCACTGCTTCAAGCATAGTGATATCGTTTGGCCCATCCCCCAAACCCAATGAAAGAGGCATTCGCCCTCTTAATGCCGTGAAACGTTTAACCAGCCACTCGACGGCATTGCCCTTATCAGCGGAGCGCCCCATTACATGCCAAAAGCGCCCACCTTGAGTAAGCTGTAGGCCATCCCCCTCTAAAGCGGCACGAAACGTCTCAAGGGCCGCGGCCGTGTCTTCCCACAGCAACGGTTCGCTACCTTCCCGCTGCCGAGCATCCCGGGCGCGAACTGCGTCGAGCCCGGTAAGCTCCATCACCTCAGCTACGCTCATCTCTCCCATACGGGTAAAGCGAATATCCAAGCGCTCACGCCACACCTTCAATCGGGCACGTATAAAGCCAATATCCACACCAGGATGTTTGATAACGACACCATCACGGCCACTGCCTGGACGGTCTAAGCGCGCATGACACCAGCCAGGGGGAAGACCAATAACCGCACCATTTTCAGCAATAAATGGGGTTGCCGTGAGGCCCAGCGCTTCGCGCAGCGGTATCAGTTCGGCACGGGTTTTACTGGTCACCGGAACCACCGGCACCCCCATCTGCTTTAAGCGGGCAAGCCAAGGAGCAGCAGGGCTGAAGTCATAACTGTGATGGTCGAGCAGTGAGCCATCTAAATCGGTCAAGACAAGCCGCGGCTGCAGAGCTGGATCAACCGAAGGGATTGACGCTGAAAGACGGGCGGGTTCAGGCATAACACTACCTCTCTTCGGCCTTAACGCTTCGTTAAGACGTCATATCTAGGACACCTAAATAGCTATGGCCAGCTATTAATTGCTATCTAAAGCATAGCAATTAATAAGCCAAAACAGAGAAGTATCTATTCAACAGAAGGTTACATGGGATTTTACGGGATAAACAAAACAGAGTACTCGCAAGCACCAAAAAGAGGCAGTTTAAATGCACCATAAAAGTGCATGCAGTGGATCGGTGCGCTTTGTGCAGCCCCTTTCAGAAAATGCATTAGTGCTAATTATAATGATAAAAACTGAAAAAAGCCTTACCACGCTTGGCAACGTTTAATAAATAGCTATACTGATATTCTACCCACTGGAAATCCTGTACACCCTCACTTGATGCCAGTGGGCTGCAGTGAGCCAAGCCCTTTAATGCCCGCCTCCCCCGGCGGGCTTTTTTAAAATTCTTATTTAACGCAGGGCATACTCCAACGCTGCTTACTCGACGTGAATCACCACCTCAACCCGCCGATTACGAGCACGCCCTTCCGCGGTGGTGTTGCTCTCTAACGGTTTTGTTGCTGCCAAGCCGACTGCGCGAAGGCGTTCGGCATCAACGCCCGCCGCTTCCAGCGCCTCCACAATGGCAATGGCACGAGCACTCGACAGCGCCCAGTTGGATGAGAATTCCTCGGTGCTAATGGTCTGGCTATCCGAATGGCCCTCCACCCACACTTCGCCATCGTAGCGCTGAATAGTCTCGAGCAAACTGCCCACTAGTGACGACCCATCGTTGGTTAACTCAGCCGCGGCAGAGGGAAACAGCAGTTGATCCTGTACACGCAGGCTAATCCCCTCAGCTACCCGCGATACTTCAACACCCTCAAGGTCGGGCAGATAGGTAGACTCTTCAACACGATCCGAAAGTGCCTGATTTAGCGCAAGCGCCCCCGCTACTGACTCATCACTCACCGCTTGTACATTCACCGGAGGATGATCAGTTAACACCACCATGTAGTCGGCCAAAGGCGATGTAAAATCATCGCTGCCCGCGGGCATCAGTAGTTTTGGTAACGAAATAACCGGCTCAACAGGCGGCAGTGGTGCTGCCAAAAGCGGTGGAACACCGAAGCTGACTCGTCGAGGAAGATCGGCCAGCTTGGGCAGCCCTGCCACGCCAAGTGCCGCACTAACCGCCATGGGGTTCAATCCTGTACTACTCCACTGGGCAACACTCTCACGCTCATGACTTGCCTGGGCCAATGCTTCGGGCAGGGGGACTCCCAAAGTAGGCGAGGATGTGCCTGCGTCCTCGCCCACACTATCCTTCTGGTTCAATTGAGGGATAACCGGCCCTGCAGCGGCGATAATGACCACGAAAAGAGCCACCAACAAGGTCATGATATCGAGATAACTGATCATCCAACCACTACCGCTATCACTTTCATGATAGGCCGACATCAGCGAATCATGGCGCGGGCCGCCGCGGTGATCTTCAAGCATTGGCATTATCGCTCATTCAAGTTTTGAACCTCGTGGCCGATCTTGCTAGGTATGATGAATTAGATACGTCAAATTAGGCATGGCAAACTAAACAAAGCACATAGTCTATCAAAAGTCGTTTTGTAGCGAAAAAGGAACCAGTAGGTGCGCACCCGTCCCCGATTATTTCAATTACCCTATTTCATACGTCCTGTTAGTTTGGGGCTGGCAAGCTTAATGCTTAGCGGCTGCTTTTATGCCAACACATCTCAAGCGCCGATCGCCACTACCTACCCCTATACCGAACAGCAGCGTATGCAGGCAGCTCATCACTGGGATGTGCTGGCCCGCCATGAAGCTACCAGCATTTTACAACGCGAGCGCGTCCGCAATCGCGATTTACACATCAGCGAGTCAGATAGTGAAGCGCTGCACGCCTACAGTGGCGGTGAATTTGGGCGTGGTTTTCGCGCACTGCTGACCAGCGAACTGGTGTCACGGGGCGCTAACCTTACCACCGTTCCCACAGCAAACAGCGCCAATATCACTATCGACGTCGAAGTTGTCGAGCACCGTGACCGCGGCTTTATCCGCCCACCGGTCGGCGCTTTTACCGCACTCACCGCGGGCATCGCGGTAGCCACGATTCCGTTTAATCAGTGGAGCGAACCTGCACTGGGATTAATCCCCGCCGGCATGCTTGCCGATACCACCAGCGGTAGTTGGACATATACTGGTGACGAAGAGATTATCGTGACCACGCAAATTATCGATGGCGAACGAATTCTCTACTCTTCGTCCAACATTTACTACATCAATGCCGGTGATCGTCGTCAATATGCCCCTCATCGCGTGCCTCAGGCACCTACCACACCCTCCGTTTCCCTTACTGATACGTGGTAATTTCATGCTGATGACACTTTTAACTACTTGGCGCGCTCGCTCTATCAGCCATGCTACCCGTGGGATGACCATGGGCATAACGCTACTGTTACTAGCTGGCTGCAGCGCGCTGGGCAATGCTAACAACACGCCCGCCGAACCGGAACCCGATCTCTCTGAATTGGTTCATGCCGCTGCTGAACAGATGGTTGCCAGCAATCCTGAGCTCACACGCTATAGCCCCATGATTGCCGCGACTTTTGTGAGCATCGACAATCTAAGCCAGTCGTCTACGCTTGGGCGTATTAGCTCTGAAATTATGGCCTCCGCACTGGCCCGCCAGGGTATGCAGGTACGCGAAGTCAAAATGCGCGACAGCATGTTTATCGAAGAGAGTGTGGGAGAATTGATTCTATCACGGCAAGTTCAGCGCCTAACCGCCCAGCACAACGCCCAATCAATATTGATGGGCACCTACGCTCAAGGCCAGGATTACGTCTATGTGAGTGCTCGTGTGGTGCGGGCAGGCGATGCGATGGTGCTTGGCAGCGCCGATTTCCGCCTACCGCTCAATAACAACACCCGCAGTTTGTTAGAGGGTCAGGGAGGCTGGTAAAAAAAGAGTGGGGGAGGTTTTAGTGTTTTGTGACTAAAAAAAGCCCCGCAAATAGCAGGGCCTCCTCAAACCTAGCTAGCGTTACAATTACTTATAAACCGGAAGCCGCGCACAAACCTCAGCCACTTTATCCAGCACCTGGGCTTCGATGGCGCTGGTGTCTTCGCCCTTGGCCAGTACGTCCAGAATGTCACAGATCCAACCTGCCAACGTACTACACTCTTGTTCACTGAAACCGCGCGTGGTCACCGCCGGGGTGCCAATACGCAGGCCAGAGGTGACAAACGGGCTTTGCGGGTCGTTAGGAACGGCGTTCTTGTTCACGGTGATATGAGCACGACCCAAAGCAGCATCGGCGTCTTTGCCGGTAACGCCTTGCTTGATCAGCGAGAGCAGGAAGAGGTGGTCTTCGGTGCCACCGGAAACGATGTCGTAACCGCGGTCGATAAACACCTTGGCCATGGCCTGGGCGTTCTTAACCACCTGCTGCTGGTAGGTTTTGAACTCGGGTTCCATGGCTTCTTTAAAGCAGATCGCTTTAGCGGCGATCACGTGCATCAAAGGGCCGCCCTGACCACCGGGGAAAACCGCTGACTGCAGCTTCTTCTCAATATCGGCGTCATTTTCCGCAGAGAGAATCACGCCACTGCGGGGGCCGCGTAGGGTTTTGTGGGTGGTGGAGGTGACCACGTGGGCATGGGGCAAAGGGCTGGGGTAAATGCCCGCCGCGACCAGGCCGGAGACGTGGGCCATATCAACGAGTAAGTAAGCGCCTACTTCATCGGCGATTTCACGGAACTTGGCCCAATCAACAATTTGTGAATAGGCTGAGAAGCCGGCGATGATCATTTTGGGTTTGTGCTCGCGAGCAAGCTGGGCCACTTGATCGTAATCAATTAACCCCTGCTCATCCAGACCGTACTGAATGGCGTTGTAGTGCTTGCCGGAAAAGTTAGGCTTGGCACCGTGGGTCAGGTGGCCGCCAGCATCCAGGCTCATGCCTAAAATGGTATCGCCTGGCTTAACCAGCGCTTGGAACACCGCGCTGTTGGCTTGCGAGCCTGAGTGGGGTTGAACGTTCACGTAGGTAGCGCCGAACAGCTCTTTGGCGTAATCAATAGCTAGGTTTTCAGCAATATCAACGAATTCACAGCCGCCGTAGTAGCGCTTGCCAGGATAGCCCTCAGCGTATTTATTGGTCAGCTGACTGCCCTGAGCTTCGAGTACGCGGGGGCTGGCGTAGTTTTCGGAAGCGATCAGTTCAATGTGGGCCTCTTGGCGCTCCACTTCTTTCTGCATGGCATCAAACAGCACATCATCAAATCCGGCAATTGTCATATCGCGGCTGAACATCGGCGGGAACCTCGTAACGAGAAAGGGTCATCATGGGAGAAGCGAGGACGCTATCATAACGCAGCCTGACGCGACTTTCATCGCATCCTCGTCAGGTCTTGCATGAGCGTGATTCATGTAATGACAGAGGAAGTGTCATCGCGAACACAGTGAAGCGATCTCAGGGGGCGTCAATTTGCATTTTCCTTCACTATGCAAAATACTGTATATCCATACAATATTTTAAGCACCAGGATGCCGACGATGCCGGGCCAGTCTTCTCACTTTACCCCCGCCTTGCCGTTAACCTCTCAGCCGCAGCCTTGTGGCCGCGCTGGTTTTAGTGGCTTTCCTTCGCCAGCCCAGGATTACGAGCCATGCACGCTGGATCTCAACACACGGCTGGTTAAAAACCCTACTGAGACATTTTATGTCTCCGCCACCGGTGACAGCATGGAGGGTTGGGGAATTTTCGAGGGTGATTTGCTGGTGGTTGATCGCAGTATTGAACCGCAACTGGGACATATTCTGGTCGCTATGCTGGAGGGTGAGGCGCTGATTAAACGCTATGCGCTCTATCGGGGAACGCCGCACCTTTGCTCAACACATCCAAACTATCCGCCACTGCCACTTGAAGGCAGCGACTGCCAGCTATGGGGGGTGGTGCGCGCCGTCGTGCACGAGTACTTGCGATGATCGGTCTAGTCGATGCAAACAACTTCTACGTCAGCTGCGAGCGAGTTTTTCAGCCCAAGCTGGAAGGTAGGCCCGTGGGGGTCATGTCGAATAACGACGGCTGCATCATCGCCCGTTCCGCCGAGTTAAAAGCGCTGGATATCCCTATGGGTACGCCCGCCTTCAAGCTTGAAGGAATGCGTCAGCGCGGAGAGATCCACCTGCTGTCGTCTAACTATGAACTCTACGGAGACATGTCGACACGGCTGGCCCAATTGCTGCGAGATGCCTGCCCTGCGGTTGCGCCCTATTCAATAGATGAAATGTTTGTCTACCTGGAAGGATTAACCACAGAGCAGTGTGAGGCGCTGGGGCGGGAGCTGCGCCAGCGTATTCGTCGCCACTTGGGCTTGCCGGTGTGCGTCGGGCTGGCCCCTACCCATACACTCGCCAAGCTGGCCAATCATCTGGCCAAGCAACACCCTCACTATCAAGGCGTTTGCCTGCTGAACGGGCAGGATCACACCACCGAGGCGCTGCTCAAACGCATCCCGGTGGCCAGTGTGTGGGGCGTGGGTCGTCGGCTTGCCGAGCGCTTGGCCATTGGCAATGTCAACACTGCCTGGGACTTACGTCAAAGCGACGACAAGCCGTTGCGCAAGCGCTTCTCTGTGGTGCTGGCGCGCACCGCGCTCGAACTGCGTGGTACTCCTTGTATGGAGATGAACGCTCTGGATCAACCGCGTCAACGCATTATGACCTCGCGCTCCTTCGGCCAGCCCACCGGCGTTTTTGCAGAAGTACATAATGCACTGCGGCGCCACGCCCAGCGCAGCGCTGAAAAACTTCGCAAGCAGCGCAGTTTAGCCCGTGCGGTAATGGTATTTCTCAACACTAACCGTCATCGCCGCGATCAGCTGCAATACTTCCCGCAGGCGCTGATCCCCCTGCCCTCACCCAGTGACGATACCCGGGTGATCCTTGATGCCGTACGCCAAGGCCTTGAGCAGATCCATCGTCCCCGCTACCAGTTCATGAAAGCCGGGGTGATGTTGCTCGATTTAGTGGACGCTGAACAGCACCAGCTTTCGCTGCTGCATCCGCCCACACGGGATCGCCACCCGTTTTTGATGGCAACGGTGGATCAGATCAACCAGCGCATGGGGCAAGGCACTATCAGTTTTGGTATGACGGATGCCCCTGCCGCTTGGCAACTGCGCTGCGCCCACCGCTCAGACCGCTTTACTACGCGCTGGGACGAGCTGATGAAAGTGGGCACTCACCCCGGCGCAGTCGCCGCCGCCGAGGCAAAGCAGAAGGAGAAGGAGAAGGAGAAGCTGAAAAAACAGCAAGCGTTAACCAGCACTAAGCGCGGTACGCAGCCGCGGGCTTAAGGTTTCACCAAGCGCGGTCATGGCAACCAGAATCCCCAGCAGCCAGGGCCAATGGTCTGCAAACGAGACCTGATAAACGCCCAATGCATCGACAAAAATCACCACGATGCCCAGCGGACTAACGTAGCGCACCATGGTCAGCCACAGCGCGTAAGGCAAGGGGGCAAGCCCCAACTCGTCGCGGAAAGTATCGCTTTTCAGCACAAACCCCGCTACCACTACCGTGCCCAAGCCACCCAGCGGCATCATCCAGCGCGAGGTTAAATAATCCAGCCAGTCAAAGAAGTTCTTACCGGCCAGTGTCCAATCCGCGCCCAGGTTAAACGACAGCATCGCCAGTGTGCTAATCAACCACAGCACAATACCGGTTCCCCAGGCGGCTGCCGGACGCGAGATACCTTTGTTGTCGCACAGCCAGGAAACCGTGGCTTCGACCATAGAGATCGAAGAGGTCAGCGCTGCCATAGAGAGCATCAGGAAGAAGAGAATGCCAAACAGGGTGCCCAGCGGCATCGCCTGGAAAGCCAGCGGAAGACTCATAAAAATTAGCCCAGGGCCTTCGCCGGGGTTCATGCCATTGGCAAAAATAACCGGGAAGATCGCAAGCCCCGCCATCAAGGCAACAACGGTATCCGCCACCGCCACACTCACCGTGGTGCGTCCAATAGAGGCGTCTTTAGGCAAGTAGCTGCCGTAGGTCAGAATCGCCCCAGAGGCCAGCGAGAGGGTGAAAAACGCATGACCCAGCGCTGCCAGCAGACCCTCGCTAGAGAGGCTGCCCGCATTGAACGAGAATAGAAAGTTAACCGCGGCGCCAAAGCCACCGGAGAAGATGCCAAAGCCAATCAGCACCACCAGCATAATCACCAGCCCCGGCATCATCCAGCTAACGCTCTTCTCGATTCCCTGCTGCACGCCTTTACCCACGATCAACATGGTGGCCAGCGTAACCAGGGTGCTCCAGAACCCGAGGTTCAGCGGATTGGCGTTATTGGCCCCGAACACGGCGGCCATCTCATCAACGCTGCTGCCCGCAAGCCCCCCGGTCAGCATCTTCCACAGATACGAGAACGACCAGCCCGCCACCACCACGTAAAACGACAGGATCATAAAGCCGCAGAGCATGGCCATCCAACCAATCAACGACCAGGCCGATGAACGGCCAGACTCATTGACCACGCGCCGTATGGCATCCACCGGGCTACCACGCCCCCGCCGACCAAACGCGATTTCGACCATCATCACCGGCACACCCACGGCAAAGATGCACGTTAGATAGACCAGCACGAAGGCGCCGCCGCCAAACTCCCCGGTCATATAGGGGAATTTCCAGATATTGCCCAGCCCCACTGCGGAGCCGGTTGCCGCTAACATAAACCCCCAGCGGCCTAGCCATTGGGTACGTGGTTGCCTAGAAGAGGTCATTTGCCCATTTATCCCATTATAAAAAAGGCGCCTATCCTAGAGGATTTCACCGACAATGCCCACCTGACCCCTGCCACTAGGCATACACCAGGGCTTTGGCTGCGGCATCCAAGCGCTGAGCGGTTTGGTCTACCCGGCGCAAACAGGCCAGCAGCACGACGCCAAGCGTTACAAAACCGCCCGCCAGCCATAGTCCAACGCCATAATGGCCAGAGGCTTCAGCCAACATACCGGTTAACGCCGGAGCGCATATCTGGGCGGCGCCGTATGCGAGCGTCATCTGCCCCATTAATCGAGCAGGGCTGGCGGGATAGAGCCTACCCGCCATTGTCAGCACTAAGCTGACACAGCCAAGGAAAGTGCCGCCATAGAGTACGGCGCTTAGCAGCACCACCGCTGCATTCGCAGTAATGGCTGGGAGCACAATACCAATAACTTGAATGCTCATAGCGATCATCAGTGCCATTAAATAGCCCACTCGACGGGCGACTAGATCCCATAGCATGACGGCAGGCGCGGCGGCTAAACCGGCCAGGGCGAACGTCCAATTGCCCATCCCCGCCAGCAGCGGCTCACGCTCAACGATGGCAACTAAGAAGGTAGCACTGATCACATAGCCATAACCGGCGCAAAAGTAGGCGGCGAGCATCCAGCGCATAAAAGTACGTGTTGGCGGCGTAGCGGTTCGGCTACTCACCACGTGAGCCCCCTCTAGCGGCTTTTCCGGCCGCGGCAGCCAGCGCCAGGCAGGCACCAACAGCACGGCACCCAGCAGGCTAAAGCCCCACCATTGGGTCTGCCAGCTAAAGGAAAGCTGGAGCATCATCTCCACTGCCACCGCCGCGACAACCATGCCTAGCCCCAAGCCGGCAAAATGAATTCCCAGCTCGCCGCGCTGGCGATGTTGGATTAACCAGTGAAGAATCAGCCCTGACGCTAATAGCATTGCAGCACTGCTTGAAAGACCCGCCAGAAAGCGCAACCCCGCCCAAACCCAGAAGTGATCGGTAAGGGCCATACCCGCAGTCGTGATTACAGCCAGGATTAACCCACAGCGAAATAGCGTGTCCTTGATATAAATACTGTGAATAGAAGCGGCCAGCACTGCCCCTAGCATATAGCCCGCGTAGTTAACCGCGGCCAGCCAGCCGCCATCGGCATCCCCCATCCAGGTCTGCTGCTGCATCACCGGTAGCAATGGGGTATAGGCAAAGCGCGCGATGCCAACACATAATATTTGGCTAAAAACGCCCGCCAACAGCACTTTGAAGCGCTGGGCACCTAGCGTTGCGACGGTCATGGGGCTGCTCCTGAACGGCTCTTTAACGACGACTGAGCGGACGTTATGTTAATTAGCGTGCGTATTTTATCGTCATAGTAAGGCCTTTCAGGCAGCGGGTCATGACCACCTAAGTCGAGGGGCGAGGTTAAAAAGGTCTAGCTCGAATTAACCTCCATGCTTAACAGCAAAAACGATAGCGTTTTGCCATGCCCGTCCAAATTGAGCGCGCCATTAACACCGCCCTGCAGCACGTCATCAATCACGAAGTTCATGCCCGCCAAATTAGGCAAAGGGTAGCGCCGCACTCGGCTGGCACCGCGGTGAGCAAACAGCGCCAGCACACGCTCCTCGGTTACCTGCTCCAGCAAGGTGGCGTAGTGGTCTGGGTCATAGGCAAATAGCGCCACATTAAGGCGCTCGCCCTTATCGCCTGCACGGGCATGGGCGAGTTGATGGAGGGTGACTGAGGAATCCGGGTGCACCGCCGTTTGCGTGCGTTCAGCTTGCAACATAACGTTCACTCCTACGTTCGCCGAGTGGCGACGATTCAAACAGGCTGGCATGGGCATTAACGTCGCTACGTTTGACCAAATAAGAGGCAGTAAACACTCGCCTTTGAAATTGGCGCCGCACGCCGCCGCCACCCGCGGGCCCCGCACAATAAAGCGCCAATAGCTCCTGGGTGGCGCGAGCCACCCAGCGCCGCTCGCTGTGCTCGGCCGCCAGGCGCAACCGATAATCGCCGCTGGCAGACGCTGAAGCACTGCGCTGTAACTCACCGCTATCGCTATCGAATACGCTGGCCAGGCCAATGATATCCAAGCGGGTACGCAGCTCAGCAGGGGCCCGAAAAATCAATCGTTCACGTAGTACCTGCGCTGCAAGCTGCGCCCTTGCCAATGCGTTGGGCCCAGCATAGGAAATTTCCGCTTCGCCCTGCCAGCCGCCTTCATAGCACACGGTGGTTTTTAGCCGCTCAGGCGCAGGCTTGCCGCGAATTCCCGTCACCGCCACGCGGTTGGGTGACAACTGACGCACCTCGGCGTGGGAAAGATCCACCGTGACATCCGGGGTTAGATAATTCGCTGGGTCATGAACTTCGTAAAGCAGCTGTTCTTTCACAGTCTGCTCGGTAACACAGCCACCGGTATTGGCAGGCTTGGAAATAATAAGGCTGCCATCCTGCTCTACTTCAATAATCGGATAGCCCACCGTGGCGAGTCCCGGCACGTCTTTAAAACCCGGATCGGCAAAGTAGCCGCCGCTCACCTGGGCGCCACACTCAGCTAAATGCCCCGCCATCATGCCGCAGGCTAGGCGATCCCAATCATCCCAACGCCAATCGAAGTGGTGCATCAGCGGCGCTAAAAACAGTGCTGGGTCGGCTACCCGCCCGGTGACAACCACATCCGCCTGCATAGCTAACGCTTCAGACAGCGCCTTGGCACCCAGGTAAACGTTGGCTGAGATCAGGGCGTCATCACCTGGCATATCCAGCCGCTCGGCCTCCCAGCGCTGTAAGTCCAAGCTATGTAGTTGCTGACGGATATCGTCACCGTGCACCTGGGCAATTCTGACATCTGGACGGCCAAGTTGTGTGGACAGCTCCGCAATTACCTGGCACGCGCCACCAGGGTTCGCTGCACCGAAGTTGCCTAAAATCTTAATGTCGTGATCCAGACAGTCACGAAGCACTGGCGCCAGCAGCTCGTCTAACAGCGGCTCAAACCCGCTTTCGGGATCATCACGCATCGCGCGGTGAGCTGCCGCCAATGTCCGCTCGCCAAGGGTTTCAAATACTAAAGCGGAGGGCTGCTGTCGCTTGATCAACTCTGCCACCACCGCCACGGCCGCATCGGTACGGTCGCCAGAAAAGCCCGCACCACTGCCTAATAAAAAGCTCATAGCTGTGTCTCCTTGGCCTGAAGAGAATGGTGGTCACCCGCGACAGACCCCAGCTCGTCTCTCAGCAGCGAGCGGCGGCGTATAAATAGCCCAATGATCAGGGCTAGCGCCGCCAGCGTGGTCAACCAGCCGGGTGTCAGCGCAAGCCCAATCACCACGATCAGCCCCACGACATCGATCGCGCGTTTGCCCGTCATGGCTACCCGGGACATCAACGCGGCAAAGGCCATCACAAACACGACCCCCTGACAGCTGGCCAAGACGATCTCCAGGGCAGAACCAAACCCCGCCAGGGCTGGGTAGATCAGCAGCAGGAAGGGAATGACATAGATAGCCGCCGCCAAGCGCACTGATTCAATAGCCGCAGGCAGCCAGTTGGTGTCGGCAATTCCTGAGGCCACGAATACCGCAATGCAGACAGGCGGTGTAATGACAGAGAGCGTCGCGAAGTAGAAAACGAATAGGTGGGCAATCAGCGGCTCAACACCGATTGTGGTGAGCGCAGGCGCCAGTACTGATGCCACCAGAACATACGCTGCCGTAGTCGGAATCCCCATACCCAAAATAAGACACACGCCACCGACGATAAAGGCGACCAGGAACAGCGATTCGCCGCCTACCGTGACGATCAAGCTGGCTAACGTTACCCCGATGCCCGTCATACCGATCATCGCCACCAGTATTTGCGCCCCGGCCAGCAGCACACCAATAATCACCATGCCCTTGCCCGCATCGACCAGACCAGCCACCAGCTTGCCGAGGATCTCACGCAGCGGCATCTTGGCCATCAGCGCAAAAGGCACAAACGTTAGCACGGTCATTAAGATGCCATAGAAAGCCGACATTTGAATCGAACGACCGCTAAGTACGCCGTAAAACAGCCCGCCTAATGCAGCCAGAATGGGAATGATCCGTTCAGGGCGTATCACATCTGACCAGCTTGGCAGTTCATCATCGGGCACTACCTGCAGTTGACGGCGCTTGGCGACGAGATGAATGGTGACAAATACCCCCAGGTAGAAAAGAATCGCGGGCAGCAAGGCCGCCAAGGCGATCCGCAGGTAACTCTCACCGAGAATTTCCGCCATGATAAATGCCGCAGCACCCAGGATCGGCGGTGCGATTTGGCCGCCGGTAGAGGCCACGGCCTCAACCCCGGCTGCGAACGGGCGTGGATAATTTAAGCGTTTCATCATGGGAATGGTAAAGTTGCCCGTGGTGGCCACATTGGCCACCGCACTGCCGCTGACCATGCCGAATAGCCCGGAAGCCACCGTGGCCACTTTGGCAGCACCGCCTGGCGAGCGGCCGCTAATACGCAGCGCCAGATCCATAAAGGTATTACCGCCCCCCGTGTGCAGCAGCAAACAGCCGAACAGTACGAAAGCGGCAATGGTAGTCGCGGCGACACCCACCAGCATGCCCCACACGCCTAAATCGCCAAGGTAGATGGTTTCGGTCATGTAATACAGATCAAAACCACGATGGCCGAGCGGCCCTGGAATGGCTGCTCCAAACCACGCGTAAGCTAATCCCGCTAACACCAGCAGTGGGAAAATAGCCCCAATAGCACGCCGCGAAAGCTCCAAAATAGCCACCAGCAGCACGCCGGTCAGCAACATATCCCGAGGTGTTGCCCAGGGTAGCTCGACCAGAATTTTTTCATGGTTGAGCGCTACATAGCTGCAGGCGAATACCACGCCAACCGCCAGCACGACATCGATAACGATGCCAAGTGGCCGCCAGCGCTTGCCTTGCCCTAATGGATAAACGGCAAGCCCTAGCAGGATGACCAGCGCGAGGAAGATACTCCGCTGAATCAAGCTCTCGAACGGCCCAGTGGCGGAGGTATAAAGGATTAGTCCACCAAGCAGGAGCGCCAAGCCTTTGGTGAGTATCTCACGCATGATCATCTTCTCCGATTGGCCTTACTGAACAGGTTGCAAGGCATCGGGGATGTCATACCCCTGCTCTTCGAAATAGCGTGCAGCACCGGCATGCAGCGGTACTGTGCCCACTTCCAAGGTCATCTTCGCCATATCCGCATCCTGCATGGCCGCAAAGGCGTTAACCTGCGGTTCTGGGTTTTCCATCACCGCTTTGACGATTTGATAGGCTGTCTCGTCATCCATATCCGGATGGGCGTGCACGGCAACCCCAAAAGCCCAAGTGGTGTAAGCGGGAATACCCTCTGCCGCGCCTTCAGGAACATCGACAATGGCTACGTCAGGCATTTCGCTGCGCAGTGTGTCAGCCTGCTCTTGGTCAAGCGACAGCACGCTAATCGGTGTGAAAGTGGCGATATCCATAGAGGAGCCATCCAGGCGTTCTCCGACACCCGACTTAACGGATCCCATCACCCGACCATCTTTCATGGCGTCGACCATATCGGTCGTTGAACCGCGCACGTAGTCAGGCTGAATACCTAGCGTGCGCATTACCGCTTCGGTGGTTTTCTCAGTAGCTGACCCCGTGATCCCTGGATTGAAGCGAACACCGTTTAAGTCAGCGAATGTTTCCACCTCAGCATCCTGGCGCATTACCGTATTCTGCGGTGCCACGGTGTAGACCCACAGCAGACGGTTATCGACGGGGCGGCCTTCGAAATCTTCCTCACCGGCATAGGCGTGATAGCCGGTGTTGGTGGTCACCAGCCCCATATCAATTTGATCACGTCCTAAACGGCGCAGGTTATCCACCGTGGCGCCGGTTTCGGCAACCGAAGAACTGATCCCTTCGACTTGGTTATTAATAATCTGATTAACCGCCACAAAATAGCTGTAGTGGCTGGAGGAGCTTGAGGTAGAACCAATCAACAGGCGTTCATCGGCATGAGAGGTCGCAGCGGCTAGCATAGCGGCGCTTGCCACCATGGCGGTCAGTAGCGTTTTCATTGTGTCTCCGAAGCTCGCTAGGCGAGCTATTGTTATTGTAGAGCGGTTTTTTATGTAAAACGTTGATCGCGACGAATCGAATCGCGATAAGCCAAGCATGGTGCTCAGATTTAATTTTGTATATTGAATAGTTTTTAACTTATGTTTTACTTTCTAAATGAATCCAAGTATCCAGCAGTTGCGTGTTTTTGTTGCCGTCGCCCACTCGCGCAGCCTTGCAGAGGCCAGCGAGCGTGTGCATCTTTCCCAACCAGCGATCTCTATTGCGCTGCGTAAACTTGAGGAGAACGTCGGTGGAGCACTGTTTGCCCGAACCACGCGCCAGCTCGCGTTAACACCGGAAGGCGAAGCTTTTCTGCCCGTTGCCGTGCGGCTCTTAAATGATTGGAATGAAGCCTTTGAAGATCTCAATGACCAATTTTCCAAGCAACGCGGAAAGGTAACCGTGGCCGCCCTGCCTACTCTGGCGGCAGGATTATTCCCGCGAGTCATTAAGCTTTTTCATGAGGCCTACCCACGTATTAACCTCAGCCTGCACGATGTGCTGGCTGAGCAGATCAATCAAATGGTGCGCGAAGGCCGCGCCGACCTGGGACTTTCAGTGCCACCAAGCGATGCAGAGGATCTAACGTTTGAGCCCGTCCTCGAAGACAGCTATGTGGTCGTTTGCCCTTGTGGGCATCCATTGCTGGCACAATCAGCCGTCGCCTGGAGCCAACTTGCGGCTTATCCGTTTATTGGTATCAATCGCCTTTCCAGCTCGCACCAGGATATTGACCGTATTATGCAGAGCGTAGGAGAACGGCTGGATATCTTGTGCGATGCGCGCCAGATCGCCACAGTAGGCCGCATGGTAGCTGCGGGGTTAGGCATTAGCGTGCTGCCCTCGCTCAGTTTTCGGCAAATTGCCGCCGATGGTATTGAGTACCGCCCACTGGTGGAGCCGACCATTCGACGTGAGCTGGGCATTATATTAAGCCGCCGTCATCCTCCTTCCGCCGCCACTAGCGCCCTGCGTCAGCTAATACATCACCACGAATAAGCGGCTTTCTCTACACACAGTACGGGAATCTGGCAGACTAGGGGTGATTAACATCCACCTAAAAATGAGTGAGCGACAACGATGAGCGATAGTGCAAAACCCTGGACACAACCGATGCCCGACGCGCAGTTCAAACTGATGCGCGATATTCTTGCTGCCCCTAGCCCCGTCGGCCTGGAAGCTGCCATGACCTACGGCGTGCTCAAGCCGCATTTCGAGAGCTTCGCGCCTAAAAGCTGGCACCTTCACCAGTTTAAGGGCAACGCGGGCGTTGTGCTGGACACTCACCCCGGCCGCGACGACATGTTCAAGGTCATGCTGATCGGCCATGCGGACAAAATCCGCATGCAGGTGCGCTCGATTGGCGAAGACGGCAAGATCTGGATCAACACCGACTCCTTCCTGCCCACCGTGCTTATCGGCCATGAAGTGAAGCTGTTCAGCGAAGACCCCAACGCCCCCGGTAGCTACCGCTGCATTGAAGGCGGCACGATAGAGGCACTGGGCGCGATTCACTTCTCCGATCCTGCCCAGCGTGATGGCAGCAAAGGCCTGAAAAAAGAGCAGATCTACCTGGATCTACAGATCCACGGCGAAAATAAAAAGCAACAGGTGCTGAACCTGGGTGTACGGCCCGGCGATTCGATTATTTTCGACCGTCCAATCCGCCCCGGCTTTAGTCCCAATACCTTCTACGGTGCCTACCTGGATAACGGATTAGGCTGCTTTGTAACCGCCGAAGTGGCGCGTTTGGTCGCCAAAGCAGGTGGAACCAAAAATGTGCGCGTGCTGTTTGCGATTGCCAGCTATGAAGAGATTGGCCGTTTCGGCAGCCGCGTAATGGCGGGCGAAATGAAGCCGGATGCTTTGATTGGCGTCGATGTAAACCATGACTACGTGGCCGCACCAGGCATCGGCGACAAGCGTATGCAGCCGCTAGAGATGGGCAAAGGCTTCACTATGGCGGTGGGCTCTATTGCCAGTGAACAGCTCAATCGGATTATCGCCACTGCCGCTAAAGAGCAAGACATTCCGCTACAGCGCGATATCGTCGGTGTGGATACGGGTACCGATGGCATGGCAGGCGTATTGGCGTCTATCGATAGCGCCGCCACCTCGATTGGCTTCCCCATCCGTAATATGCACACCATCTCAGAGACAGGCCATACCCAGGATGTGCTGGCGGCGATCCATGCCCTCACCCATACCCTGCAAGCCCTTGATGGCCTGCCGGATCTGCAGCGTGAATTCCGGGATAACCACCCGCGCCTAGACCAAGCGAGCCCGCTCACCCATCAAGGCGGCGACAAGCCTGACAGTGAGAAGGATGACAGCAAAGACGAAAGCAGCGAAGGCAAAACAGTTAGCCAAGGCAACGACAGTAAGAAAAGTAAGAAAAAAGCGAAGAAATAAAACAAGCGTATAAAAAAAGAAGCCCCGGCCACTCCCTGGCTGGGGCTTTATCAAACCTTCCTTGATTCGTCTTCACAAACATCCTGTTTGTGCTTCCATGAGCGTAAGCTTCCCTAGCTTTATCTTCCCTGTTGCCACTTCCTTATGCTGTGTAGTCACAGTGAACCTTAAAACACTCTATTTATCTAACCTATGTTATTAAATCGGAAAAAATTTATCTTTTTTATTCAGATTAACTGCACCTATTTAAAGCGCGCTTTTTATATGGCACATATTCCTTGCAGCGCTATACTATTAAAAGTATCGGCAACGATGCTACTCTACACGGACGTTACCACGCCTGAACCATCATCTAACCTAATGGTAGGAGGTCAGCGTGCGAGACATTATTATTAGCAGCAAAGTCAACGGGCTGGATGTCATCTGTCGTCATTGTGGTAACTCAGAGTCACCCAAAAACCCGTTTTTGAACCGCTTCCGTTTAGAAGGCACCGGTAAAAACAGTACCACCGTTCGCTGCCTGAACTGTCAAACAGCGGTTGAAATACCCTTGAGTGAATTAAGCTCGCTTTATTATCACTACGCTTGCTAAAGTAAGCAATTGCTAACTTTAGCGCTTGTTATAAAAAGGCTTATTTCATCACCACTGTCCTTTTATTATCACAAGCAATGTATTGTTAATAAAAACGTCATAAGAGCTTAATTAACTTGTTATTTATGTCGGGGTAAAAAAACCCGGCCACTCCTTGGCCGGGTTTTCATCGGGTCTTCCCTGATCTTGCACCATAAACATCCTGTTTATGCATCCTTGTGCTACACAAGCAATCCTTGCTTGTTCTTCCCTGCCGCGAGTTCCCTTCGCTGTGTGCACACAGTGCGCTTTATAACAGAGGGTTTATCTAACCTGTGATATGTAGTGGCAAATAAATTGTTTTTTAACGGCTTTTTGGATTTTAAACAGCATTTTAGCCAAGCAATTTTTAATGACGATTTTTATAGCAACATTTTCAGCGGCATCCATAGCCCCATCAGCACCATGGCGATATTTTCTGTCAGCGATACAAACCCTAGTGGCACATTGCTGCTTCCGCCAACGCAGGCGCATTTCAACTCTCGCTTATCCACGTACACGGCTTTAAAAACCGACACCGCGCCCACCGTGCCGATAAACAGCGCCATCGGTGCTGCAAGCCAAAGCATGGCACCGGCCAGCATTAGTATCCCTGCCAGGGTTTCTGCGTAGGGGTACACATAGCTGTAAGGGACATAGCGCTGAGCCAGCAGGTCGTAGTTAAGGAACATCGAGCTAAAGCTCTCTACATCCTGCAGCTTCTGCAAACCTAGCAGCACCATGGCCGTGGCCACCACATACTCTGGCATTCGTGCTGCCACTAAGGTGCCATTGGCAACCCAGCTAATCGCCAGACCGATGAGCAAAGCGGTAACAAAAATCGCGATCACTGGCCGATATGAGGTCTCTTTTGCACTCGGCACGCTCATGCCTAAATGCTCACGCACCTCTTCATAGCCGCCAATACGTTTATCGCCGATATAGGTTTGCGGAGTGGTATCGACATTCTCCTGGGCCTTGAATGCTTCAATTTCATCTCGGGATGTAAGCGGATGGTCATCGACCTGATAGCCTTTGCGTTTTAACAAATCGACTGTTTTCATACCGAATGGGCAGAGATGCTCTGCCGTCTTCATCCGATAGACGCGTGCTGTCTCCATGTTAGTCGTCTCCTTGTTGCCCTGATGAGAACATAGCTACTACGTATAAATAACCTATTGCCCTATAAGGGTAGTCAGGATCTAGGCTTTGTACGAAAACTGCCTGCTCCAAAAAAACAAACGGCGAGGTGAGCCTTGTCGTTATAACCCTACGTATGATTAATAACGTTTAGCTATTTAGTAAGCCAGGCCATCAGCGTTTCAGCCGTGAGCGCTGAGGAAGGCGGATTTTGCCCGGTGATCAGTTGGTCATCCTCACGTACGTAAGGAGTGAAATCATCCGCTTTGCTATAAATCCCGCCGCACTTTTGCAAGGCATCTTCAACGAGATGCGGCACGATATTGGTTAAGCCCACGGCCTCTTCTTCGCCGTTGGTAAAGCCCGTTACCTGGCGGCCTTTTACTATAGGCTCTCCAGCGCTGTCTTTGGCATTAACCAGGACAATCGGCGCGTGACAAACCGTGGCAACTGGTTTGCCTTGGGCGAGAAAGGTTTCGATCAAGCGAATCGAGTCCGGGTCGTCAACGAGATCCCATAGCGGGCCATGGCCACCGGGGTAGAATACCGCGTCGAAGTCATCGGCCTTCATGTCGCTCAAGCGATGGGTAGCGGCAAGCTTCGCGTTAGCTTTTTCATCTTGCTTAAAGCGGCGCGTTTCATCGGTTTGGCTATCGTCTGCGTCACTTTTGGGGTCAAGCGGCGCCTGCCCACCCTTGGGCGATGCCAACGTTACTTCAGCACCCGCGTCTTTAAAGACATAATAAGGGGCTGCCAGCTCTTCGAGCCAAAAACCGGTTTTATTACCGGTATCGCCCAACTTATCGTGAGACGTTAGTACTACTAAAATACGCTTGCTCATATCTCTCTCCTGACGGTGGAAAATGAGGCAATTAAAATGCGTTACGGTTAATTAGTGGGGGTCTGGATGGCGGAATGCAAGGAGAAACGACAAGTGAGCATCGAAGCGCGGGATTTTTATCGCAGTGGCCCTGACCATCGTCAGGGGCAAGCCAGCAGTTTTGCTCTGATCCGGCGTCAGTTTGATTTTCGCTCCATTGAGATTGGCCGCTGGGTAACCGCCGCTGAGCGCGACCGTGCCGCCGAGCTGTTTCATGATGCGCTGTGCGATCTCATGGTGATTCTACAGGGGCCAGAGGCGTTGATTTCACTACGCGGCTCAATCGCGCTGCAGTACGGCAGCGGTGGTCGACCTGGCGTTTCTGCCCACTACGACCCCAGCCAACGTAGTTTTGCGCTGGCCAAAAACGCTGGCCCCGGCAGCATTGCCCACGAGTGGTTTCATGCTTTTGATCACTACATCGCCAGTAAGTGTTTTCGCGGCACGCCCGTCGGCATGTTCGCCTCTACCGCTTGGCTAGCCGATGCCTCCCCCACTCCTCACCCGCTCAACGATTTACTAATGCGTTGTTTTAAAGCCGTTTTGCTACAGCCAAAAGGTGACCAGCCCAGCGAGCTATTTAAGCACTCCGCGCAGATGGACAAAAAACTTGGCCAGCTTTATTACAGCAAACCCGAGGAGCTCTGCGCACGCGCCTTTGAATCCTTTGTTCAAGACGCAACCATCACCAATCACTTCCTGGTCAAAGGCACCAAGGCCTCTCCTGAAGCAGAAAGAGGACTTTACCCACGGGGCGCACAGCGGGAACAGATCAATGCAGCGTTCAGCGACTACTTTGGCAGGCTGGGGAAAGCGTTGCGGGATGCAGAGTAAGCATGACGGCGCTCGGCAGGCTCTGCTGACGAACGCCGTGGGTGTCCAAGCAACTTTACCTAGGTGGAACACTACCTAGGTGGAGCACTTCGTGATGTCTGCGCGTTTCGTGGTGTGCAGCATCGCCATCAGGTAGCACACTGCAAGCGCTAGAAAGCCCAGCAGATCACTGATCCATTCGGGATAGATCATCAGCGCGGCAGGTACCAGCAGTGCACAACGCATGCGCACTCCCACCGAACCTATTCGATAAAGGTATCCTTCCATCGCCGCTGCCACCAACCAGATCGCGGTCATGGCTGTAAAAGCGGAGGCCATAACGCTCAACAGGGGGCCCTGCAAAATCAGCGATGGGTTGAGCACAAACAGGAACGGCAGTACGAACAGCACGGCTCCCAACCGCACGGCATGCAGGCTCGTTCGAGTACTGTTGGCGCCCGCAACACCGGCCGCAGTAATGGCGGCCAGCGCCACGGGTGGCGTGATATAGGAGAGCATTCCCCAGTAAAGAATGAACAGATGGCTGGCAAGAGGATTGAGACCAGCACCCACCAGCGCTGGCGCAAGCAGGATCGACAGGAATATGTAGCATGCGCTGACCGTCATTCCCATCCCGAGGATAAAGCTGGTAATCGCACCCGCCGCCAGCATCAGGGGAATGCTGTCACCTGCATACAACAGCAGTTCGCGAGAGAAAGCTCCTGCAACCCCCGTATAGGAAAGCCCACCGACCACCAAACCGATACCGGCCAAAACGGCGACCAGACTCCCCACCCCGTGTGCCAACTGATAGAAAAAATCCAGCAGTTGGCTGATACGCAGCCGCTGCTGACGGCGTACCAGTGCAATCGCCAGCAATATCAGGGTGGCATAGTAAGGCGCCTGGCTTTCCAGACGCATGACAAGCAGCATGTAGATCAGCACGCCCAAGCTGAGCAGGTACGGCCATCCAGAGAGCAGCGTGTCACGCACCCTGGGAATATCCTTGGCGGGCATGCCCATGAGGCCTTTGCGGGCAGCATAGTTATCTACCTGAAGCAGCAGGGCCAGGTAGAAGAGCACCGCAGGCAGCAACGCCGCCAGCATTACCTCACCGTAACTGACGCCTAGGAAGGAAGCCATGATAAAGGCAACGGCCCCCATAACGGGCGGCATCAAGGTTCCGCCCGTGGAGGCGCACGCCTCTACGGCAGCGGCATATTCGCGTGAATAGCCACTGCGCTTCATGGCAGGAATGGTAATCGTCCCTGTGGTCAGGATATTGGATACCGCACTACCGGATAAGCTGCCCATGAAGGCACTGGAAACGACGGCCACCTTGGCGGGCCCGCCGCGGCTTCGGCCCATCAATGCAGTGGCGAAATTCATAAAGAACTCACCGCCACCGGTGATGGTTAGCGCAATCCCAAATACGACGAAGCCGATAATCAGGTTGGCGACGACCTGCATCGGCACGCCCACAATGCTTTCTGCCCCCATGACATGGGCTCGGATGGTTTCCCCCCATCCAAAACCGTTACTCCACAGGAAACCAGGCATGTGGCCTGCATAGAGCGGATAGAGCCCAAACAGCAGTGCCACGGCAAAAATCGCCCAGCCACCACAGCGACGAACGCCCTCCAGCACCAGTAGCAGCATCATCGTTGCCACCAGCGTGGCTTCGAGCGGGGCGAAATACTCCCACCCTTGCTGGGTCATGCGCAGGCCATTAAGGCCGAGGTAGATGGCGCCACCAAGAGCAGCCCCCGCCAGCACCCAGTCATACCAGGGAAGGCGTTCGGTATCAGCCTTGCGGGCCGGAAAGATCAGTAGTGCCGCCGATAGGAACAGCCCTATCAGATAGTAGATGAAGGCATTACCGATCGGATAGAACCCCAACAGTTTGAGGGCAAAGGTTTGGTTGATCGTCATCAACAGACCGACGGCCCCCAGCCCCATCACTATCCACCTTGCCGAACCTTCCAATCGCTCTTGACTTGAATTGCTCATGATGTCGCTCCCAGTTACACATCCACCCCGTGGTCAAAGCGCGCCAATCACTTCTTGCCGGCGAGCTTCCCAACGTTCGGCAAGCGCATCCCCTTCGAGGTCTGGCTCCTCGTTCAGCAGGCTATCCCAAGCTTTCTTCAGTGCTTCCAGGCGGGCGAGGCGATTATCGTTCCATGTCTGCATCTCCTCGCTCCATAGTCCTTTCTCTTGCATGTAGCGGATAGCCCCAGGGTGGAAAGGGATATCGATAGGCGGCACGCCGGAGTCCTCGATTGCCCAGCGGTGAATGGCAGCGGTCGCGTCACGATAAAGGTCATAACTCTCATCCAGGCTCTTGATGAACTGGTAGACCTCTTCTTCGTCACGATCAGCCATGGCCACGATGATCGGGTAACGGTAGGCAAGCATGTTGGCGGGAGATGCTTCGCTTAGCCCGGCGCCAATGGTTTCACGGAATGACTGGAAGACGGGAGCCACCTGGTTCATGCGCGCCCAGCCCTCTTCATCATCGGCAGGAATATCCACCCAGCGAATACCACGAGACGACTCTTCCAGCTCATAAAGCTGGCTGGCGGTGGTGGTCGTGCAGGTGGCATCGGCCCGATCCTCGACCAGCGAGCTCATGGCGGCGCCGTGAGTCGGGAACATCACCGCCTCCACATCGTCGCGATTCAGCCCAGCGAAGGCCAGGATCGCATCACATTTCACATTGACCGAAGGGTTGCCTGCCACGTAGGCAACCCGTTGCCCCCGCAAGTCTTCGAGCGTGTGGATATTGGCGTCGGCAGCCGATGGCACACCAAAGGTAGACGGTCTTCCTGCAACGGCTCTGAGGTCTTGGGGCCCCCAGCGGCGCTCGCTGAAATCGTAAATTCCTTCCGTTGCAAAGAAGGACTCCGTGGCCAGGTAGGCATAGTCAGCTCGGCCGCTCACCAGGGGCTGCAGTCGCCCAATGGCCGATCCCGCAGGCTGGATACGGATGCGGGTGTTGTAGGCCTTGCCAAAGGCATCCGCGATGGCGGAGGCCTCCGAGTGCCCTTGCGAGCCCACATCATAGGCGGTCCATGTCATGGTGCTGGGAAGCTCTGCGGCCGAGGCCGTATTGGCTAGAACGGCAAAAACGGTGGAGATAAGGCCAGTGGCCAGGTGCGTGCGTTTCATGGGTTTGCTCTCATGTTGTGTTGTTATTGGCGTAACGTTAATTGTGCTTATTTTTCAGCCCATAGAATTGGGCAATGGTGTACAGCGTGTTGTGCAAAGGCTTCATGTCACCGGCATATCTGGCAGCACGCCTTTCGCTCTCAGATGCTCTATTTGTTGCACGGTCAATCCTGCTTCATGAAGGATTGCGTCGGTATGTTCGGCAAAGCGTGGCGGTGGCGTTTCATAGCGCGAGGGCGTACGGGCTAGCTTGATCGGCGAGCCAGTGCCCTTGTAATGACCGATATTGACGATCATATCGCGGTGCTGGGTATGCGGATGCGCCAGCGCTTGCGTGGTATCGAGTACGGGCCCGCAGGGAACGCCGATACGCATCAATAGGTCGGCAAGCTTATCCCCTTCCCACCTGACCATGGCACTTTCCAGCACATCACGCAGTGCATCGCGGTTACCCAGGCGGGCACCATTGGTTGCAAAGCGTTCATCCTGGCTAACGTCGTGGCATTCGAGCAACTCGCATAAGCGCGCGAACTGCACATTATTGCCAACCGCCAGAAAAATCGGCTGTGTTGCCGTCCGGTAGACCTCATAAGGGGCAATATTGGGATGCTCATTTCCCGTGCGGCGTGGCGGCGGACCACCGTAGAACACGTTGGGAAAGTGGGGATGCATCAAGGACAGCCCGGAGTCGAACAGTGCTGTCTCGACAAACTGCCCACGCCCGCTGCGCGTACGCTCATGGAGAGCCAAGGTGATACCGATGACGGCATTGAGGCCAGTCACGATATCGACAATGGGCAGCCCCACGCGCAGCGGCTCCCCCTGTTTCTCACCGTTGACGCTCATCAGCCCCGCCATTGCCTGGATGATGGCGTCATAGCCAGGCAAACCGCCCATCGGACCATCAGCACCAAACCCACTGATTCGACACTGGATCAGGCGGGGAAAGTGCGCGCTGAGAATGTCATAGCTCAACCCCCACTTCTCCAGGGTTCCCGGCTTGAAGTTTTCCACCAGCACATCGGCGCCCTCCAGCAACTGCAGTAGCAGTGCCTTGCCGTCGGGATGGCGAAGATCCAGCGCCATCCCGCGCTTGCTGCGATTCAAGCCGTGGAAATAGGAAGCTGCATCGCCTTCGAAAGGAGGCCCCCAGCCACGGGTTTCATCCCCGCCAGGAGGCTCGATCTTGATCACATCCGCACCGTAGTCACCCAGCACCTGGGTGCAGTACGGGCCTCCCAGCACACGACTAAGATCAATCACCTTGATTCCGCTCAGTGCACCATTGGGCTTATCCATGCCCCACCTCCAGCCCGCGGGAACGCGCCAGTACTTGGGTATTCACCACCACCGCGACCTGTTCGTCGGTCATCGGCGTTTCGCTGAGCAGCATCGCCAGCGCTTCCGGTGACGCTCGACTGACCGATAGCGGATCGGGGGGTAGTAACTTGTGGCGTACCACCAGCCAGGCCAGTGCCAGTCGCCGCCTGTCTCCCGTGATCCGGGACGCCTCCCAGGCCATAAGAATAGCGGAGGTAATGTGGTAGAGACCGCTGGCAATCCGTCGCGCGTCGTGCTCGCAGGCAGGATCCTCTGCCAGTGCATTCGCGCTCTCTACTGCCTTGTCGAGGAGCACCTGCAACAGGTGGCGCTCGTGATCCTCCATGGCGGACGCTTGCAACTGCTGGTGCAAGTAGTCAGCCAGTACCGGCAAGGTCTGTTCACGCCGAATCGCCCGAAAAACATCCAGGGCAACGATATTGCTGGTGCCTTCCCATATTGAGCCAAGGTGGGCATCGCGCAGCACACGGGCATCCGACCACTCCTCGATGTAGCCACAACCACCACGTACTTCCATACCATCCCCAGCCACCTTGCGTGCATCCCGCGTGGTGCGGAACTTGATCATGGGTGTCAGGATGCGCAATAGCTTGGCTGCCTGGGCATCCCCCGCATCGGCACGCCGCAGACACTCGGCCGTGTGGAAGACCATCGTGCGTCCCTGCTCGGCAGTAAGCATCATCTTGCTGAGCTGACGCTGCATAAGCGGTAGCTCGATGAGCTGGCTACCGAACGCCTGACGATGGCGAGCAATGAAAAGCGCCTCGTTGAGTGAGCGCCGCATCAACCCCGCCGACCGCACTCCGTTCGAGAGACGAGACATGTTGATCATGTCTGTCATCTGCTTGAAGCCCTGCCCCGGCTCTCCCACCACATAGGCTTCGGCGCCTTCGAGCAGAATCTCACCGCTCGCCATGGAGCGAGTACCCAGCTTGTCTTTCAGGCGTACGATGCGGTAATGGTTAAGATCACCATTTTCTAGATACCGGGGCAGCAGGAACAGTGTGAGACCGCGAGTGCCCCGCTCCCCCTGCTCGGGGCGCGCCAATACCATCGCCAGCGCGGCATCGGGGTTAGAGCAGAACCATTTGTCGCCATAAAGGCGCCATTTGCCGTCTTTCTGCCTCGCTTCCGTAGTAATCGCCCCTACATCAGAGCCTGCATCCTGCTCGGTCATGAACATGGCTCCCTGATAAGCCAGATCCATGTCCTGTGAGGTCAACGCTTCCAGGTAGCGGTTCACCAAGGCGTCGTCGCCGAACTTGCGCAACGTGCGAGTCAGTGCATCGGTCATGCTAAGCGGGCAGCAAAGGCCAAACTCTGCCTGCACGAACAGGTACGTCAGCGCATACTTCACCACCGGCGGCATGGGTTCCGACCAGTCAAGCACGCCACCGCGGTGCGACATGGCCGCCAGCCCGAACTGCCCATAGGCATACGCTTCCAGGCGTTGATAGGCTGGATGCTTGAGGATCTTCTGACGCTCGGTGCCATTTCTGCTGCGCAGGGCAAGTTCAGGCGGATGATTGTCAGCCTCGATGGCCAGCGTTTCCAGTTCACCGCCAGCAAGGGCTCCCATCTCGTTGAAGTGGCGCTCCAGGTGCTGACGTAGCGCCGTCGGCAAATAGAGATCCAGAAGTTGGGAAAGGGTGGGATCGTTATGGTAACTGTTCTGCCCCCAGGAATCGGGGATATTGCGGTGTATCATTTCACTCACGACGACGTACCTCTTGGACTTATTATATGTTTTATCGTCACATTAGGCGGGTATGGAGGCCGTATCCAATACTGTTTTAGGATCCATTGATTCAGTTTTATGTATGATTGAAGAACAAGAAACGATAAAGGAACGAAGCCAATGGCGCTGACATTTCGACAGCTGCGTTACTTTCTGGTGCTCTCGGAGGAGCTGCATTTCGGAAGAGCAGCGCAGCGCCTGCATATTTCTCAACCACCGCTAAGTGCCAGCCTGCGTCAACTGGAAGAGGAGCTAAAGGTCAAACTGCTGCTGCGCAATAGCAAACGCGTTACCCTCACGCCCGCCGGAGAAGCCTTCCAGCGCCAGGCACGCCGGATTCTCGAGCAGCTAGAAGACTCGCAAACGCTGGTGCAGCGCATTGCCTCGAGCGCCACCGGCTTGGTGCGTGTTGGATTTACGCCCGCCATGCTCTTTCGCGGCCTACCGGAACTGCTCAAACGCCTGCAATCCCGCTATCCAGGCATCGAAATACAATTGATCGAACGCAACTCGGCAGATCAAGTAGAAGCAGTGATGCAGGAGCAGCTCGATATCGGCTTCATCCATTCGATGCCGTTACCCGAGGGAATCGAGTCGGTCATCCTGTCGGACGAACCCTTCCTGTGCTGCTTGCCAGCGCATCACCACCTGGCAGGCCGACGCGAGTTGGCGGTCAAGGAACTGGCCAATGAGCCCATCATCCTGTTTGGACGCGACCTTGCCCCTCACTATTACGACAGGATCATCGGCCTGTTCCACCACGCCGATGTTAAACCTCATATCTGCCACGAAGTCTCCCACTGGTTGACCATTCTTGCTCTGGTAGCCAATGCGATGGGAGTTGCCCTGGTACCCCAATCACTTGCCAAAGCCGGGTTTTCCAATGTGAGCTTTCTTCCCCTGACCGATTCAACGACACGACATCAGTCGCACTGCATATGGCGCGTCGATTCGGAGGCACATGAAGAAATTCGTCAGTTGCTGCTTAACTGCCTCAAAGAGCAACAGCAAGTCAGGTAAGAACGGCGACAAGCCCAGCAGCCCCCTACCTGCCCTACTCCCGCTGGCCACCTCATTCCGTCGTGAGGAAACCCCAGTGCAGTCGCTTTCGCCAACGTGCGAAATAGCGCTTTCGCGACTACGCTATAGCAACGCTCACTACTCAAAGGAAGAGAATATGTCTACTACCACTATCGTCGTTATCGTTGTGGTTATCGTTGCCGTGCTGGGTATTGGCTTCGGTGGAGTGCTGCCTTTTTAAACAGCTTTCTTTATTTTTCCCAAGACAATGCCAGACAGCCAAAAACGAAAAAGGCCGTCGAGCTAAGAGCTTGACGGCCTTTAAAATTCTGTGGCGGAGGGGGAGTCCGCATACTACATGTACAACAGCATCCACAATGATACAACAAGCCACTGATTTATAATAAAATAATAGTCGATACAGTCCAACCACACCCACTCACATACAACGTAAAACATATTAGAAGTATGGGCTGGTGTATGGGCTAAAATGTGGTACGCTAAAAACATACTTCGGGGATAGCGGCTATGGGCAAACTCACGACAAAAGGCGTTCAAAAGCTGGTCAGGGAGTCAAACCCTGGCATGACCAATGATGGGGATGGGTTGTACCTCAAAATTGGCAAAGGTGGCGGCGCAAGCTGGATTTACCGTTTTCGATGGAATGGCAGGTTACGTGACATGGGTCTTGGTAGTTATGCTGACAAAACACTATCAGACGCACGCGAATCAGCCGCAGAAAATCGAAAGCTCGTCAAACAAGGCATCGACCCACTGGCTGTTCGTGAGCAGAAAAATGAAAAAAAGTCCGTGACTGTAACGGTTACCCACTGCGCAGCACGCTATATTCAATCCCACCGTCGCAGCTGGCGAAATGCCAAGCATGCACGTCAGTGGGTAAGCACTCTTAAAACATACGTGCGCCCGGTAATAGGTAACCTACCCGTAGAAGAGGTCACCACTCAGGATATATTGAAGATCCTCACGCCTATCTGGACAGTCAAGAATGAAACAGCTAAGCGTGTTCAAGGTCGAATTGAAAACATATTAGACTTCGCAGCAGCCCATGAGTATCGCGACCAGGTCAACCCTGCCCGCTGGCGTGGCCATCTCGATAAACTCTTAGCTAAGCCGTCAAGGGTTCAAAAGGTGAATCACCATCCTGCTATGCCTTATGATCAGGTAGCGACATTTATGGGCTCAGTTCAGCTCTACAAAAGCATGTCATCAAAAGCACTACTATTTTTGATACTGACAGCCACACGTACCTCAGAGGTGCTCAACGCTGAGTGGAAAGAGATCGACATTGGAAAAGCTACGTGGCAAATACCAGCAGAGCGCATGAAAGCTAATCGAGAACACAGAGTGCCACTATCTAAGCAGGCAATTGATCTTTTACTGAGCCTCTCTCGCGTGAAAGGCAATAGCTTTATTTTCCCGGGAATGAAAGCGGGTCGACCATTATCCAATATGTCGCTTCTGCAATTTATGCGTGGGCTAGGTTACGGGCCTAGTGGTGAAAAAGGCAATTATGTGCCCCACGGATTCCGCTCAAGCTTTAGGGATTGGACAGGCGAGGTAACGAGCTATCCAAGGGATGTAGCTGAAATGGCACTGGCTCATGCAATTGAGAATAAAGTTGAGGCCGCCTATCGTCGAGGAGACCTTTTTGAAAAGCGCCGAGCTATGATGCAGCACTGGGCCGATTACACTTTTTTGGTATAACAGCTAGGCCTTATCATTGATCCGCCAATTATCCCGTGTAATAAGCATTTGGTGACTGAAAGGTAGTCGAATACCTCATTGCACGTCCGCAAGCGAGACGCCTATCGTTAAACTACTTTTGAACACTACGCGTTCGTAGTGTTGCAACGACACGATAAATACCGTTTATCAACCGGTAACCGACATCTGAATTGATGACACCTTATGGTTGCTGGTGAATGGGCGTAGTGCTTTCTCCCATTATTGATATCAATCCCAACAATTCACGTAGTTAAGCCACCACACCAAATACCCGCCCTATGCCGGATGTGATGGCCATAGCAAGTGCACCCCAAAACATGACTCGCAAAGCAGCCTTGAGCGTTGGCGTCCCACCTGCCCGCGCGGCAACGGCCCCCAATAAGGCTAGAAAATATAATGAACATAGCGATCCCAACACCGCAAGCTGCGTTAGCGGCCACAATGGCTAGCCCCAGTCCACTGCGCTGCTGTTTACTGGCGCGCCAGAATCGATGCGTTAATTTGCGCTATCAACACCTGAGCCTTGGTCGCTAACGCTAAAAGTGAGACGACGCTCCCCTGACTCCCACTGCGCATCAACGTTAACGTGGGCATCGCAAGAGCAACATCAGGCCAGTGGGATGGCTCTATAAAGCGGACTTGTTTGTCGTACAAGCTATTTGCCGGGGCATGTTCGGCCACATCTGCGACGCGACTAGCTTGGCCATAATCAAAACGCACACGCACCTCTAGACGAGCCAGAGTGAGTAACTGGTCAAGGGTTTAGCTCAACCGCACAACGCACTCTTGAGCATAGTTGAGCGATGTTATTGCAGCCTGACTTTCGACCCTGCGAGCCATTTGCAGGTGGGTTTTGATTACAGTCAGCGGAGGCATGGTTTGTAAAGCGCTGCTCGCGGATAATGGCTTGCTGTACACACTCAAGAAGCGTATTTGAGGTTTCAATTAGCGGACGAGTCTCTTTAGGGAGGCCATACGTAGCGACCGGGGCGAGTGCATCGGGTAATCCGCGATCAAGAATGACCAAATCACTGGTCACCGCTCGCACCGCCTGACGGGCGTTAACCCAGTGTTTAGACAAATAAAAACACCCTTGCGGTGAAGGCAAGGGCGTGGGCATGGCAATCGCCGAATAAGGACGAATGGCTAGGCGAGACGCTTAGCGGCAAACCACCCCAACACCATGGTCACCAGCATGGCCAATAGCGGTAAGGAAAGACCGCCGATGGAGGCAATCGCTGGCCCTGGGCAGTAGCCGGAAAGTCCCCAGCCAATGCCAAACAGGGCCGCGCCCCCTAACAACTTCGCATCTAACTCTCGTTTGGTCGGTAACTGAAAGACGCCACCCAGCAGTGGAGCAGTACGCTTGAATACCAGCCGATAGCCGATAAAGGTGGTAACGACGGCCCCGCCCNGATAGCCGATAAAGGTGGTAACGACGGCCCCGCCCAATACGAACATCAGCGTTGGATCCCAGGCACCCGCTACGTCTAGAAATCCCACTACTCGCGCGGGGTCCGTCATGCCTGAAACAGCCAAACCAATACCGAAAAGTAGCCCCGCCGCATAGCCTGCCGCCGTTTTTATCCAACTGCTCTTGTTTGACTGACTCATTGAACTATTCATTGAACGCCACCTAAACCTAGCAAGTGGCGCGAGATATAAACGGTCACTAGCCCCGTCACTAAAAACATACCGGTGGCCGCCATGGAGCGTGGCGCCAAGCGCGCCAGTCCGCATACGCCATGGCCGCTGGTACAGCCACTGCCCAGCCCCGTGCCTACGCCCACTAACAGCCCAGCCACTAGCATTAACCCTACACCTCCTACTGATGCGCCGATCACCTCGCCAGGGCTACCGGCAACGTTGCCCAAACCACCACCAAAAGCCATAAGCAAAAGCGGGCCGCTAATCAGCCCTAACAGAAAAGCCACTCGCCAAGCGCTATCGCCCTTGGGGCGTTGTGTTATCAAATTGCCCACGATGCCACTGATACCCGCAATACGCCCTAGCGTTGCCATCAGCCAGGTAGCGGAAAGCCCGATCAACACACCCCCAACCAGCCCTTGTAAGCCTGCTGTCCAATCCACTGGTGACTCCTTAGATCGCACTCAAACCGTTAGAAAAAATTAATCGGCACTTTGAGATAGACGGTGCCGTTCTCTTCCGCCGGAGGCAGCTCCCCTGCACGCATATTGACTTGCACAGAGGGAATAATGAGCTTCGGCATGCCTAAGGTGGCGTCGCGCTCAGTGCGCATCTTCACGAACTCGTCTTCGCTGATACCTTCATGAACATGGACATTCTCACTGCGCTGTTCCGCAACGCTGCTTTCATGCTCAAAGTTATCACGGCCGGGGGCTTTATAGTCGTGGCATAAGAACAGCCGCGTCTGCTCGGGAAGCGCCAACACTTTTTGAATAGAGTGATAAAGGGTGCGCGCATCGCCGCCGGGAAAGTCACACCGCGCGGTGCCATAATCCGGCATAAAAAGCGTATCGCCTACAAAGGCGGCATCGCCCACTACGTAGGTTAAACAGGCGGGCGTATGCCCAGGAGTGTGCAGAACATTGCCCTGTAATTGGCCAATGGTAAACGTATCCCCTTCTTCGAACAGCGCATCAAATTGGCTGCCATCCCGGGCAAACTCGCTGCCCGCATTGAACGCCTTACCGAATATCTCCTGCACCTTCACTATGTTGGCGCCAATGCCGGTTTTACCGCCTAACTGATCATGCAGGTATGGCGCAGCCGAGAGGTGGTCGGCATGCACATGGGTCTCCAAAATCCAGACCACCTCGAGATCGTGTTCGCGAATAAAGGCGATGATGTTGTCAGCGGATCGCACGTCCGTCTGCCCAGCGGCATAATCAAAGTCGAGCACTGAATCGATGACCGCACAGGCACGGCTGTCTGAGTCTTGAACCACATAGCTAAAGGTATTGGTGGGCTCATCAAAAAAGTGCGTAACGATTGGGCATTGCATCGCGATCACCAAGATAGGTAATTTAATTTTTTGATTATGAAAATAGTATATATCAAAATAACTCATAAGCTTAGATTTATTTCGAATATGATTCCAGAATAATTTTTTTAAAAAAATTCTATCGTTAAATTACAAAGCTGGTTAGCTAGCCAATGGGTATACCCGCTCTGTCGCGACTTGGATCTGGGTAGGCTAAGTGGGGATTAACATATCTTATTGCTCAACACGGATTCCATTGTGTCAATTGCGATATTTGCAAGTCCTTCAAGATAAAACACGAAAGACGAATAGCTTTATGAAGGTTTTGTCGAACATCGAATTTTCCCTTCTTGGTGCAGCACTGGTCGCGATTAGCTACGGGTTTGGATGCTTCACTTTTGGCCTATTTGTCCTGTCAATTATTACCGAGCTGGCTAACGTCCTACTTGATCGGCATTATCAGGGTGCTTAGGCGTTGCAGGTCTCGCGCTGCTCAGTCAGTCGTATGCGCACTATCAATGGGTATTGGTGGGTTTATCTGCGGTATCTGCGCCGGTTTGATGATGCCAAAACTTACCGATGCGATGACGGCATTGGTGAGTCGCACGATGCACGGTCGTGTAATATCCATCATGAATGCTGGTACCAGCATCGGTATTAGCATTGCCGTGCCCTCCGCCGTGTTCCTATACGATGCATGGCGTCTCACTTGTATGGTATTTGCTGTGCTAACGGCTGCTGGCGTGAAGGCTGCATGGTACTTCATTCCCTTGGATTCTCGTTTAACACCTGGCAATGCTTCCCCCACCGCCACCAATCACTCGGTTACAGTGGTCGCGTTTTATTCGGCTTTCGTTGTTCGGCTTCGCGATGGGCTTTGTGTTAGTGCCGTACTGGCTTTTACGTCTTAGGCAAGCGGTCGGTTCACCCGTTATCGGTATTTTTAAGGGCCCAACCTCGTTTGGGATAGCGATGTCACGTATATCTAAACTGGAGATCGCTGGGCCTATCTAACGGTTGTCATTGACATATTAGCTAGAAAACCGGTTGGCTGGGCGAAGTCGTTATCGCCGGATAGCGAACTCACCAGTTGTGTATTAAAAATGGTCTATAAAAGCCGAGGGCGACCCAAAGCCGTTATGTTCCACAGCTGACCAGGGCAGCTATTTTACGAGCTGTAGTTTCCGTCAGACGCTCTGAAAATGCCTGATAAAACAAAGCCTGAGTCGGCGTGGGAATTACTGTGATAATGCGCCAATGGAGCGGTTCTTTTGGAGCTTATAGGTTTAATGGGTGCCGACGTATGGCTATCGCTCATTCTTGGAGAGCCAGCATCATATCGTGAACTATTTAATCAGGTATTAAAGCCAGCTTAGGCCTCATCAGCATAATGTGGGTGTTAGCCTGAATCAGGCAGAGGAAAAAAATGGGTTAACTATAAACCGGTGGCCAGTTTTACTTGACCACTACAGGCGCCAGAAAAACGTGCTCAATAATCAGTTTTTTTGCTGCTTACCTTTTTTTAAGCCTGCCATAAGTTACCTCATTTAGGATGATCCTTGTGCCAATCGACAAATATGTCTTGCACAGCCACCCATCATCGAAAAGAGGTATTACTTATGCGAACTCACATCACTAAGATTATAACATCGGCGTTGTTACTGACGGCTAGCACGGCTGCGCTGGCCGAGACTCATTGTACTGATGCCCCCAGTGACGAATGGATCAGCCAAGCTGATATGGAAGAACGTATCAGCGAGATGGGTTACAAAATCAAAGAATTTAAGGTCACCGAGGGAAACTGCTACGAGATATACGGCTGGGACGAGCAGGAGCGCCGGGTAGAGATCTATTTCAACCCAGTAGATGCCAGCATCGTGAAGCAGGAAGTCGAAGACTGATCAGGAGGTTACCATGGCCGATAATACCCGTATCCGTGTTTGGGACCCGTTGGTCAGGTTGGTACATTGGGCTTTGGTTGCTGGCGTAGCCGTCAACTTATGGCTAACCGAAGAAGGGGGCGATATACACCAATGGGTCGGTTATGCCTTGGTGGCATTAATCGTCGTACGCATCCTTTGGGGATTTATCGGTCCCTGGAGTGCACGCTGGCGGAGCTTTTGGCCTACCGTGAGCCGACTTCAATGTGTGCTGCGCGGTCGCGACAGCAAGATAGAGCAAACCGGCATTACCCATACACCGCTGGGCGCTATCATGATGCTGGTGCTGCTTGGGCTAATCCTCGGTCTGGGACTTACTGGCTACATGATGGAAGAAACGGATCGTTTCTGGGGGGTTGGCTGGGTTGAAGAAACCCACGAACTCATGGCCAACGCGATTCTTTTTCTAGTACCACTGCATGTATTGGGTGCTGTGGTAGAAAGCCTCAAGCAAGGCGATAATTTGATCGCTAGCATGTTGCATGGCTATCGCCGCCGCCCTACCTCTACCCCCAACACTAAGGCTCATGATGTTCAGTCTTAATTAAGATGTTGTTAAGACAATGCAATGATAATGGCCACTCCTTAATTTTGCACGAGTGGCCTTTTCAGACCTGTTTGACACAGAGCAATGGCTGCACTATCCCTTATTTATGCCACGACACCGAACAAGCGGCCTATGCCGAAGGTCAAGGTCATCGCCAATGCGCCCCAGAACATTACGCGCACCGAGGCTTTGAGTATCGGCGCGCCACCCACACGGGCAGCCGCCGCCCCTAGAAAGGCTAAAAACAGTATCGAGAAGAGCGCCACCAGAAGAATAAGCAATGGCGGCGGCGCCCACCAGGCGATTAGCAACGGCCACATGGCGCCAGCCGTGAAGGTCACAGCCGATGAAAAGGCCGCCTGGAGTGGGCGCGCTTGGCTTGTCTCGGTGATGCCAATCTCATCTCTGGCGTGAGCGCCTAGCGCATCGCTTGCCATCAGCTGTTCAGCGACTTGCGTGGCTAGCGCCGGTGTTAACCCACGCGCTTCATAAATCGCTGCCAGCTCTTCCAGTTCAGCATCAAAATGTTCTATCAACGCTTGGCGCTCAAGCGCAAGATCCGCATGTTCGGTGTCAGACTGTGAGCTAACGGAGACGTATTCACCGGCGGCCATCGACATAGCCCCGGCCACTAGCCCCGCAATACCGGCCAACATAATGTCGCTATGCGCGGTGCTCGCTGCTGCCACGCCGAGTATCAGGCTGCTAGTCGAGACAAGGCCATCATTCGCGCCCATGACGGCTGCGCGCAGCCAACCTGAACGGTTAGATCGATGGTGCTCTGTATGTTGCATGGCCTCACCTCGTGATTGATTTCCCCTTTCTTTTCAGAGGGAGAGTGGCAGATAGCTGTGTGGCAACAGCCTTCAGGGCATATTTTTAGCCAGCGCTTGTAGCAACAGTGCGATTCTCTGGTGCATATAACGGTTGAAATGCATTTAGATTCAATCACTTGTTCCAAAGAAAAGCACTGTAAGCTAATCAGCGATCCTGATGTTGGTTTTGCTCCCACACCACACTGACCGCCAGGCCATTGGGCGTACGATTACTAAGCGTAAGGCGTGCGTTCTGGCGCTGAGCCAACTCCGAGACAATCGATAAACCCAACCCGCTGCCGGTGGTACCCTGGCCAGACGCGCGCCGAAAGCGCTCAGTGACTTTATCCAACAGTGCCTCGGGGAGGCCGGGGCCAGTGTCACTCACCGTGAGTTGAGGCAACCCCTCCCAAAGCGCTAACTCTACCTCCACTTGACCGCCTTCCGGCGTATAGCGCAAGGCATTATCCAGTAGGTTACGAAAGAGCATTCCCACCTCGACTTCGTCGGCGCGAACCTCCAACCGGGTTAAGCCTGTTAGCCTCAAGTGCTGATCTCGCTCATCAGCGAGTGGCCACAGCTCGGCTATCAATTCAGCAATAATCGGATAGAGGTCAATAGTGGCCGGTGAGGTTGTGGCAACTTGATCCAAACGAGCCAAAATGAGCAGCTGTTCTACCACCCGTTGAAGCCGCTCAACCCCGACATAAGCCTTTTGTAATGATTGCTCTCCCCCTGCCTGCGCATTATCTAAGTGGATTCTCAGCGCTGCCAAGGGCGTGCGTAATTCATGGGCCGCATCTGCAGTGAAGCGCCGCTCGCGCTCTAACGTGGCTTTCAACCGGGCGATAAAGTCGTTTAGTGATTGGCGTAATCCATTAAGCTCTTGAGGAACCGGATTATTGATTTGACGCAGGTCGTGGGCGGAGCGACCTTGTACCTGGCTGGAAAGTGCTTGGATGGGTGCAACACCCCGCCGGATAACTCTACTCATCAGCCAAAGAAGGAGTGGCAGCAACAAGAGCATCGGCAATAAATTGTTCCAGGTGATGCGCTCCACCACTTCATCATGAAACGAACCCCGTAGTCCCATGCTGATCCAGGTATCGCTGGCAACATCGAACATGCTGAAAACCCGCCAGCGGTGACCATCGTAGCTTTCCCAGCGAAAACCCTCCTCTAAAGGCGCGGGGAAAGGCCCTGCATCATTCCATTTGCCCCCTAACAGCCTGGGTGAGCCATCGGCATTCCAAAAACCCAGTACTAATTTAAGCTCTTCCTCGTGGTAAAGCTTGGGACCTGATTCAGAGCTGCTCACGGGCACGGCGATACCGTCACGATATAGCTGGGTTGGATGCGCGGGAAGGCCCATGCGCGCAGCAAGGCGAGCATAGTCGTCGATGGTAGCGTTTGGATCGAGTTGGCCAGCCACAATCCGGCTATGCAGACTGAGTTGTGTATCGAGAATTTCTTCTAGCTCGTGATCCGTAATTAAGTAAGCCGCGGTAACCGCAACGCCCCCAGCGACCACCATGGTAATGGCTAGCGTGCGAAGCAGATAACGCCGTATCGATCTCATTGCGCCTGGCTATCCAGTCGGTAGCCAATCCCCCGCACGTTAATAATTAGATGTTTTTCAAGCTTTTTTCGCAGATGATGAATGTGAACTTCCACCGTGTTGGACTCTACCTCTTCGCCCCAGCCGTAAAGCAAATTTTCTAAACGAGGGCGAGATAGCACCCTGTCAGGGTGCCTAGCTAGCTCTAGCAATAAGGCATACTCGCGTCGGCCCAACTTTACGTCTTTGCCCCGCCAACTCACCGCATGGAGAGCCTCATCAATACTCAGTGCACCCAGCGTCAATATTTGCGAGGCCCGCCCCTCAGCGCGCCGCATTACGACACGCAAACGGGCGAGGAGCTCCTGCAAATTGAAAGGCTTGAGCACATAATCATCCGCCCCCGCATCTAAACCCCCAATACGGTCTTCCATCGCATCACGGGCCGTCAAAATAAGAATAGGCAGAGTAGATTGCTGTCGGAGTAAATGCAGTACTTGCATACCGTCCATATCGGGCAGCCCAAGATCCAAAATAATCACACTAAAGGTCTCGCTGCCGATAGCGCTGATTGCCTCGCGGCCAAGCATAAACCAATCAACCGCGTAGCCCTCGCGCTCCAGCGCCGTCTTGATGCCATCCCCAAGCAAGGGATCATCTTCTATTAGTAGTGCACGCATGCTGATTCCCTCAATCGACAAGCCGCTATCTTGGCTACCAAAACTTAAGCTTTTCTTAAATAGGGTAACTTACTTCTCAAAAAGCAACCTCATCTGAATGCAACCAGTAAGCCAACCACCCTATCTTTTCGAACTTCTTACGCAGTTTAACTCTTCTTTAAGTTATTTAGGCTCATGCTGCCTCTTTCGCCATGGGCAAAGCCCAAGCAGTGCCTTCAGTGACAGTTATTTTGATTATGCCCTGTCGCAACCGTGGGCAGGCTATTTTTTATTAATTGAGAGAGCGCCATAACATGCAATTACTAACACTTATTAGAACAAACTATTATTTAAAAATAATGGCCCGTTTTTTAGAAAAAAGAATGAAGCAATATTTACTGGGAGGCATACGGTATATCCTCAAAGCACCTACACCAGAAACCATTGACAGCCTTGTGGGCGTAGAAAAAATTCTCATTATTCGCCCCAATTTTCGTCTAGGCAACGCGCTAATTAGTACCCCTGTCATCGATGCTTTTCGTGAACGTTTTCCTTCCGCGCGCATAGACTATTTAGCGACTGATAAAACATGGCCACTGTTGCAACAACGACCTGTTGATTATTTCTTTTTACTGTCGAGAAGCGCCATTCTTCGACCTTGGCAGTGTGTGACATTATTACGACGTCTACGAGCACAACGCTATGACCTGGCGGTACAAGTGAGTGGAGGATCAACGAGCGGTTTTATAGTGACCCGGTTAATAGGGGCACGGTACACCATGGGTTCAGGTAAAGGTCACCAGCGCTGGTACAGCATTGAGGCGGAAGGTACGTCATCACATGCCTACGATGCCATCGTTAACTTAACACGTCCGCTCGGTGTTGCTTGCCGTAACCGGCCATTGCTCCAGATAACAGAGCAGGAACGCTATCAGGCAATAACGAAAATACAACAGCTAGCCAGCCTTCATAGCGAACAACCACCAGATACAAATTTTATTGCGATCTTCGTAGGCGGGCATCAAAACAAGCGTTGGCCGTTGGAATTTTGGTTAATGCTTATCGATGCCATGGAAGCCCGTAAAATACGCTATATTGTATTTCTTGGACCGGAGGAGTTTAGGCTTCTAGCACCTATTGAGAAGCGTTTGAAGTCATCACTTTATGGCAGCTTATGCTCACCGCTTCCTATCCGCCACTTTGCCGCGGTTTTGGAACGTGCGCGGTTACTCGTGACGCCAGACTCTGGGCCTATGCACTTAGCGGCAGCACTCGATGTCGCCACCATTTCCCTGGTACGCCAAAAAAAATCACTCGCTTTCGTACCACGAGAAGCCTATGACACTATTCTGTGGCACCCAGAAATCAGCACGGTAATAGAAGCCATACGCACTAATCTTAACGGACAAAACGCAACGGATCCCGTTCAATCGGCCTCGGCAACAAATCAACCAACACAGTGGGTAACACCACCACCCAGCGCTGCCCCTTTGCATTCTAGCCACTGAATTAAAGCGCATAACTGTTCGTTAAGTTTTGCACTTTATAGTGACCCTACTGTTACGTTATCGAGAGTACTGTCTTGCCTATTTCAACGACGTCAAAACCCAATGGCACGGGTTTCAAACGCATCTTCCGCGCTTCTATGAATGCAGTATCGGGTTTAAAAGCTTGCTGGATAAATGAGTCTGCCTTTAGACAAGAGGTGATGCTATGCCTCGTCCTCTACCCTTTTATATTTTTTGTTAATGCCACTTCCGTAGAAAAAGCATTGCTGTTTTCTTCACTCACCCTTGTAGTGATAGTGGAACTCATTAACTCCGCCATCGAATGCACCATTGACCGTATTGGACTAGAACATAACGAACTTAGCGGGCGTGCTAAAGACATGGGGGCTGCCGCCGTCATGATGACCCTTTTTATGATGATGGGTGTGTGGCTATGCGTGCTGCTCTACTAAATGTTCTCAAATCCGTAGCATCCGCATGGCTTTTATTTCTAATCGCCATGTCGGTCTTCAGTATTTTAAACATAGATTTTACGATAACTGACGTTATATATCGCTTTCAAGGTAATGCCTGGGCGTGGAAAGATACCTTAATTACCCAAGATATTCTTCACAAAGGCGGTAAATGGCTAAGCTTGGCGATGGGTTTAGCCACACTCCTCCTATTAATACTAAGCACCGTGGTTACTCGTCTTAAAGCGTATCGCACGCCGCTTTTATATCTTTTTTCCGCAACGCTTCTTTCAGCGCTACTTGTAGCAACGATTAAACACCTAGTGAGCATGGAATGCCCTTGGGATTTAGTTCGCTATGGTGGGGCACGCGACTTTATTGGCTTGCTCAGCATACGGCCTTCCTCAATGCCAGCGTCCGCCTGCTTTCCCGCCGGGCATGCCAGCGCAGGGTATACCTGGATAGCCCTCTACTTCTTTTTTGCCGCCATACGGCCCCACTGGCGATGGGCAGGGCTTGCACTGGGCTTAGGGCTTGGCCTTACGTTTGGGATCACTCAACAGTTCCGCGGGGCGCACTTTCTCTCCCATGACCTCTGGACCGTCATGATTTGTTGGACCGTAAGCTTTGTCCTTTCAAGATTCTTATTACCCCCCAGCGTTCATTAATCTTTTCATATAGAGAGCCTTTCAATGCCCCCTTTGCTGTCATTGCCTTCAAAAATTGTAGGCACCGCTTGGCATTATCGCCCCACATTAAGTACGGAGCAGCTTGTCTTATGGGGTGTTGTCATATTCAGTGTTTTTTACAATGTCCCTTTTTGGCAACAAGCCTTTGCTGGCTATGACCCTCTTGCCGTCCAGACGTGGCTAACCTTTGCCAATATGTTTTTGGTGATGACCTGCCTTAACTATTTGATCTTCGTGAGCCTTGCTTTTCGAACGCTGGTAAAACCTTTATTAACCTTGCTGTTTCTGATTGCCGCCTTTGTCAGTTACTTTACCAGTTACTACGGCACCTATTTTGACACCTCCATGCTAGACAATGTGCTTCAAACGGACACTAACGAAGCACAGGAACTTCTCACCGCTGGTTTACTGATTCATTTGGCAATCTTTTTTGGCTTGCCTACCGTCATGATTTGGCGCGTTAAAATCACACCGTCAACCTGGAAGAAGGCAGTGTTGCGTCGCTTAGCTTATTGCCTTGCCAGCACTGCTATATTGCTGTTAGCAATTTTCTTATCTTACCAAGAAGTGTCGTCACTCATGCGCAACAATAAAGAGCTACGCTACTTGGTGACCCCAGGTAATTATATTGTTTCGATGGCGCAGGCCCTTTCGAGCCAACACGCTTCCGCGAATACGGTGCGTTCCCCGGTGGGTGAGGACGCCAGTATCAGTTCACAAGCGGGTGACAAACCCAAACTGCTCGTCATCGTGGTGGGCGAAACGGTACGGGCGGCGAATTGGGGGTTAAATGGTTATGAACGCCAAACCACACCCAAACTTGCCCAGCAGCCTGACGTTATCAATTTTTCTGATGTTTCCTCATGCGGTACAAGCACAGCGGTCTCATTACCCTGCATGTTTTCATTACCAGGGCGTGCCGATTACGCTAAATCGTATGCTCAGCAATATGAATCCTTGCTGGACGTATTAGCCCACGCCGGGTTAGAGGTCACCTGGCTTGATAACCAGTCAGGCTGTAAAGGTGTCTGCGACGGAGTGACGACAGAAGCGCTCTCGCCAGAGAAGTATGCTTCTTTGTGTCAAGATGGGCGATGCTTGGATGAAGCACTGGTTCAAGCCTTGACCACGCAAATTAGCGGTACCTCAGTTGATCAGGTTGTTGTGCTGCATCAGCTAGGCAACCACGGCCCCAGCTATTACCAACGCTACCCTGATGACTACGAACGTTTTGTTCCCGCTTGCACCACCGCTGATTTAGCCAAGTGCTCAAGAGACGACATTACCAACAGCTACGACAATGCCATTCTGTATACCGACACTGTGTTGGATCAGGTGATTGAGATGTTAAAGCGTCAGGAAGACTACGCAACTGCGATGATCTATCTCTCTGATCATGGTGAATCACTGGGCGAAAAGGGGCTTTATTTGCACGGCATTCCCTACGCCATTGCCCCCGACGAACAGACGCATGTGCCTATGGTTTGGTGGCTTTCCAACTCATTTTCAAAGCAGCGAAGACTCGATACGGAGTGCTTACGCCTAGTCTCTGATCAAGCCGCTTCCCACGATAACTTATTTCACAGCGTGCTGGGATTGCTTGGCGTAGCAACGGACGTATATCAGCAGGCAGAAGATATTAGCCAAACGTGCCGGAGCCTCGCCAATTAATGAATGCTTAAGTGATCGTTAAGTATTGCATGTCAAGCTGTTCTCCATTCTGCTCAATTATTCTGGTGTATGCACATGGTTTTATCGCTACTATTGGACTCCAACCAAGGTTTTTGGAGACGGCTGCTACCCAAAAAAAAGGCAACAGCAGGAAGCTTGGTAGGCGGTGTCGATACCTCTATTCTTTTTGCTAAATGGCTTTCCTTTAGAGCCAGCGTTGTTTTAATTACTTTACTAGCGACTCTGCTGTGGCTAACCGGTATTGAAAACATCGAGATCATCATCGGCGTATTAAGTGTAACGTCAAATGGAATATCACAGTTATTTGAACGCTATTTTTCTGTCAGTGTATTGAAAATGGTTGAAAATGATTTGACAGATACGCTAGACGCATTGGGAATTGCAGGAGTTGGAACCTTAATAATTTTATATTTATTAGGGTAGCGCACCTAATAAGTACCCTCAACGCCAACTCCATAAAATAATCATCCTTGGTAGTCCAGTATAAGGCCTGGAGGTGTCTACGAAACCTGGGGCGATTCAGTATCGACTAGCCGTTCTAAATTAGTTATTTAAGCGTGATGAGTCAAACAGCCTCATTGATATTGCACAGCCATCAATCGCTAACACAATCCATTACCTTCTCCGTTCATACAGAAGAGAAAATAACCGCATGTCACAAACAAAAAACCCGCTCCCTGATAAGCATTATATTAAAGAGGATAACAAAGCCTCACATTTAGCTGGGAGCATGATGGCAGTGCCTGACATCTTTTCCGCTTTTTCCAAGTTGCCGTTGAGAGAGCGCATAGAGCAATTCAAGCAACAACTGAGTGAAACTTACCTATTCTTGTTGAATGGTGCCCCTGAGACAAAAGAGCTCTCGGATGAAGCATGCCAGGAGCGCTTTTTGGATGAGTACCAAATTTCCCTAGATCGTTTAAAAGATAATATTAGCGCTACCAAATGCAAAAACATCATTTGCCACTCACTGCCTACTACCCATAGCACTGAGGTTAGCAACCTCTTTCCCGTAGCATTCATGTGGATCGTGTGTGCAGATCTCCTTGAGCAACATGGCTTTCATGAAAATGCTTGGTCATCGTTAATCGAGTTTAAGAATATCGAGCATCAACTTGGACAAGCACTGGCCACAGAAGAGAAGCTGCAGAAAAAAGCTTATTCTCAAAAAGCAGGTGGACAAGCCTATAAAGATTACTCGAACCTGAAATACAGCTTTATTGATTTGCTTAGAAACTCTCCTCCTATAGGGGGTTGGAAAACACTCGAGTCCGCTGCTCACGAACTAGCTGAAAAGGTACTAGCAGAGCATGAGAACAGCGAACATCGAGCAAGATATTCAATTAAAAAGGAAAGAGTAGAGACGAAGCTCAACACTTGGTTAAGAGATGTTAATGGTGAGTGTAGAGCAGCATATGACGAAAATGCCGCTAAACATCGCTGAAACTCATTACGCTTGACGGCTCATCAGCCACTCATCCACTTGATTTTCAAGCCACCCGACAGAGGCTGCGCCTAACCTGATGGGCTTGGGAAAAGTTGCATCGAATCGAGGCGACTTGGGGTTCATTTTTTCATAGATTGATGAGCGGCTGATACTGAGCTTTTGGGTCATTTGCTTCATGCGCAGGACAATGCGATTACGGTGGCTGTGGGTCATGGCTTAACTCCTTTCGGTTGATATGTGAATGATAGAGAGCCGCCACTACCACCGCAATTCGAGATGCTAGCTATGGAAATAATAGCTTTTAATGCTTATTTAAAATAATAAAACCCCTTAATTTCAAATACTTATTAATTATTTATGTTTATGGGAAAGAATACTCACCCTTTAGAAGCACTTTAGAGGTGGGTATTGCATGGCTCACCGCGATGAAAGCTAGCACCAAACCAGACGCTTACTTAAGCAGTACTGAATGGAAGCAAAGTGTCACCGGATAGGCACTTATTGTTCGTCTTATCACACTCTCCTGTGTAATGGTTTTTGACTAGCACCAAAGCAGTGAACCCATTGACCGAGGGGTTTGCTGTGGTACTTGCAGAGATAGCTAGCTACGTACATCACCTCCGCAAAGCTATAGGGATCGTTTCTATGCAGCATGCAGAGGAAATATTTATTGGTACGTCTACCGTGTTTCCACTTTTTCACTATCTCGACAAGCCCTTTATTTTTATATATTGGGAGTTCAAGCGCTTGGCTCCACGCGCGAATAGCCGCATGAATCAAGGTATTGTCTTGGTATCCTCCCCACGCGGACTCCTTACTGCTCCCTAGTTGTTGAAATGCATTCCCATTCAGCAAAATAAGCAAGTGGTAGTGCGGCTTATCGCTGTCTTTTTGCTCTCGGCACCACACATTGCGAAAGTTTGTACTGTGGATCTGTGATTGATGTTTTAGCCTCAATAAGGCTAACTCCTCCTCATAATTATCCAAAAAACGCCGTATATATGTGTTCAATACATGCAAAGTGTTAGGTGGCATATCGTCGGGAAAGCGAAGATCTAGTCGGAAAACGAATGTTTTGTTCTGCATTTCACAGACGTATAGCAGAGCGTCGTAGGTGCTTTCCAAATAGTTTTCGATAAGAGGACCCTGTCGCGTAAGTACTTCACAACCACGGTAGTAGCATTCGTAGAAAAACTTAAGCTTCATATTTTCAGGAACCCGCTTGCGCAGTTTAAGGCTAACAGTTTTCATAGTTGTACCAGGCTATCAATGAGACATGCATACGCAGCGGCTTAAAGGCCGTGAGTAATGGCGTCTTTAAAGGGAGGAACCAGGAAGCGGTGCAACGCTTCTGGGAAGGCGTAATGATTAACAGAAACACCACGCTCATCCTGGCGTGGTTGTGCAATTAACTATGCCGCTATAGCTTCGTTAGTCTAGGTCGTGAAGTTGGTTGGATAGGCTGCTGTTTTATTGAGGAAATCGTCGGCTTGTTGGCCTCCTCTTGGTGGATGGCTTTTCGCTTCTCTACACCCCTTATTTATTCTCTAAATGAACATATATATTACCTATTACCTAAACAGCTAAGTGGAAACAATATGTCCTCAGCCGCTCTGCGCCTAGCTATCGATCTCACGCAAGTGGCTAAAATACCAAAGCAAAAAGTCCATTTTTCTTACTCGAACAATGGCGACCCAACTGGGCGCGCAATGACTCAGAATATGACTCTTCCCAGTAAAACTATTTTTGGATAAGTGTATAACGACAACAGAATTTTCTTTCCCTGAGTATTCTTAACCCTGGGCACGCTAATGTCCTTTTTTAAAAAAAAGGTAAGGCTTACTCCACGTGGCCAGTGACGATTTTACTGGGCAGGCTTTTATGCATTCCCTCCCTCAAAGGTAATCTTACAACCAGCCTGACCGGTTCTTTTAGCCTACCTCCTTAATATGAGTGATGCTGCCGTTTACAGGACACGTGCGCAATCCGCCAGTACCGCATCGGCCAGAACATCGGTGCGCTGGTAATGAAATAGGAAACCTACGCGACATATAGCCGATAGGTCAGCTTGTCCAGTACAGGCGGCCACCGGAACGAGAGCAATTTTAATGCGATGATCTATCTGATTGGCAGCCCAGTGTTACCTTCAGATGAGAAAACCCTACACGTATATAGAACTCTATATAAGCACAGCTTTCAGACTCATAGCTTTTATTTATAACTGCTTGAATTATGTTCATGCAGTAATCTATCCATCGGTGTCCAACCAAGTTTAAATACTTCTTTTACCATCCAGCAACAAATAAAACTCGATATTAAAAAAAGTCATTAGACACATTAATTAAATCTGATAAATTTAAACTTATTGCCTTATGGATTAAATTTAGCGAAAGAGAGGTTTTTTTAAAAGACATCATGGATCAGTTTCTATGCATAACTTTCTGTTCATCACCATGATATAAAACATGCGGAGTAATGATTACTATGAACAGCACGCGCCCCTGCTAATAAAACCAAGGAACCAACCTAATGACATATGATAGTTTTCATTCTCAAGAACATGCTTTGGACGGCATACTTCTTTCCAACCAACCTTCTCACTCCCAACAAGCTGATCAGCCTATTTCCTCTGTAGGTGCATCACTGGGGCATTTAATGCCGTCTATACCCCGCACCAGACGACTACCCAAGCTTTGCAATGCCAATCTCGTCAGGGAAATTATTCACCATTATTATCGACTAGCCATAGACCCCAACGGGGTTAATTTCCTCTTGCCACATTCATCAGGTCCCGTGCTAATAATGGAAGCAGAGATGATTGCACCGATCATCAAAAAAATTGTTGCTGAAAGCAGTAATCGTGATGTTTCTGACAAAAACATCCAAAATGCACTAGATATTATTCGCTTCAATCAAGCTGATTTTCGAACTATCGGCAACGGCCGAACTTGGCTGGGTGAAAGCAACGAACGCTTTATTGAACTAGGTGGCGAGGTGATGATGTTCCCCTCGGGGCATGAATCAATGGTTCGCCCCCAACAACACTATCCTTACTGGCAGCCCATCAATAGTCGCCCCTACAGCGAGTTACACACGCATGGGCGCAGTGCAGACCTGAACGTCATGGAGACTTACGTGGCGCTACCAAAGGATCGAGAGCTGTTAATTTACACATATATGGTGTTGTGCCTAATGCCAGAACGACAACAATTAGCTTTAGAGCTCACGGGAGAGCCTAAAAGTGGCATGTCACTACTTCAACGCATCATCAAAAACTTAGTTGATCCAGTGATTAAGGAAACTGCAATACGTGATATACCCACAACTGTGAAAAAAGTAAACCGGCTTGCTTGGCAGCATCAAGTCATTAGCCTAGAAAACGTTGAAGCGCCTTTGAGTGCAGTAGTACAGCGTCGCTTGTTTGAGTTGCTCTGTACCACTCAACTAGAATGGAGAGCAAACGACGGTAATGAGACTACATCCAGTTTGGATGTGTCACGCCCTTGCGTTCTAAGCAGTTTAGAACCAGTTATTTGTCATGATGAATTAGCTGAGCTCACTTTGAGTCTAGAGATGCCGTCCCCCTCTATTGCTAAACCACGTGAGACTTACCGGATAAAAACTCGTCATGAAAACCTGACACCGATGGATCAGACTTGCGCTTTCAGCGCACTGCTTACACTGCTTGGCAAGGCACATGCCAATATTGACCAAGTGAGATTAGAACGAGAAGTGCCGGGCAACTGGCAAGACTTCTGCCGAATTGGAATGATTGTTTCCGATAGTTTGGTCGGGAACTCAGAAGGCTTCTGGACACAGTATCAGGCGTATCGTAGTGATCGGCTCTGCGAGATGACCGAAGAGGAACCGGTTGCTCAAGCTCTCATTAAATATCTTAAAATCGAGGCCATCACGGAAGCCGTTGAAAAACCAACGGGAGTGTGGCTCGCCATTTTGACAAAATATCGGCCGAGTTGCACTTTGGGTAGCCAATGGCCGCGTGAGCCCCGTGGCCTTGGCGCAGCGTTCAAGCGAGCTGCCTCACTGCTCAATGCCCAAGGGATAATCTGCTATAGCAACGGTAAACGTGGCTCGAAGCGCCACTGGGTGATCGGACCCACCCCCTCTCCCCACAGTATTTCTGTGAGCAATGGACAAACATCAGGCAGCGAGCATTCGGTGCTAGGCTGTGAGGAAAGGGATTTCTTATGAATGTTATTCAACTTTTTTATAAGTCCCTCGAAGACACAGCACGTTGCCCAATGCACTATTGACGTGCCTTACAACGCGAAGTTCTTGATGGAGTATCCACGACAAGACGACGTTCGCTGCCAAGAATTTCGTAAATTGCCAACCTATATGGTGTTTTTATGATTTTTTTGCTCTCAACGTCGTGACGTCGTGCTTAAGGGTCCATCCTTACGGCACTTTGGTCACACCGATGTTTTCTTCATCAACTTTATCAATAGTTTAATTTGTTTAGCATGGCAAAAATATAAACCGATGCTTGATCTACTTAACGACCAGAAGCTCGTTCCACTGTGTGGTGTACCGCGGCGTACGTCGTTCACTGCGCAGCGCCCATGCATTGCCTTTACGGGGTAGACCAAGCTGTACCGTTCCTTTACCTAGTTCACGATTGAGCTTATCCATCGTCGCCATCAGCCGTTCACTGCGTTTAGCCTCTTCGTCGGTTTGCGGGGTTTCAGTGAGGGTAAGCTGTCGGTTGGCCTTAGGTGAAAGGTCGAGCAGCATCAGACCTGCTTTATGGTAGGCGTAGCCCTTGCGCCAGAGACGGCGTAGGCCTTGTACCGCTGAGGCGATGATATCGCGGCTATCATCGGTGGGCCTCTCTAGAGAGACAACCACACGTTGTTGATATTGCGGTAAGTCAGTACGGAATGGGTTGGTTCGCAAAAACACCATCACGGCACTGGTTACACTTTGCTGTTTGCGCAGCTTTTCTGCTGCCCTCGCGGCGTGATGCCTTAAGGCTTCGCGTAAGTCATGGGGGTTGCCGGTAAGCCTGCCGAATGAACGCGACACCATGATTTGTTTTTTAGGTAGACTCATGTCATCAAGCTGGATGGCGGATTGCCCGCGTAGCTCCCATACGATGCGTTCCTGAACCACACTAAAGCGCTGCCTAATACGCTTAGCGTCTGCCTCACGCAGATCCCATGCGGTATCAATACCCATTACGCTTAATCGTTCACCGGTACGGCGTGCCACGCCCCACAGCTCGGTTACCGGCAACTGTTTTAGCAATGCTTTGGTCGCTTCACTATCAGCGGTTAGCTTACATACGCCATGCTGCTTGTAGGCAGGATGTTTTTTAGCCGCTTGATTCGCCACTTTGGCGAGTACGCGGGTAGGTGCAAACCCCACGCACACGGGAATGCCCGTCCACTGTCGAACGGTATCGCGCATGGCTTGGCCCCGCGCCTCCAGCGAATCTGGGTCAAAGCCCTGAAACCCGACAAAGCTTTCATCAATGGAGTACACCTCCACATGGGGCGAAAACTCGCCTAGCACCTCAGTTACCCGCTGGGACATATCGCCGTATAACGCATAGTTACTGGATAGCAGCACAGCCTGGCGACGAATCGCGGGCGGTAACAAGTGCATGGCCGTCCCCATCTCAACACCCAGGGCTTTGAGTTCGTTGCTACGGGCAACGACGCAACCATCGTTATTCGACAGCACCCCTACCGGACGCCCTTCCAGCATTGGATCAAAAACGCGCTCGCAACTGACATAAAAGTTGTTGCAGTCAACGAGTGCAATCACGGCAGTGCCCTCAGCAGATTGTGAATCACGTCGGTCACTACACCCCATACTTGGGATTCGCGTCCATCAAGGGGAATCGGCTTAAAATTGGGGTTGCTTGCTTTGAGGTAGGTACGCTGACCAACGCGCTCCAGACGCTTAACAGTCATTTCCCCATCTACGCAGATCACCACAATCCGACCAGGCAGCGCTTCCAGGCTGCGATCCACCACCAATAAGTCCCCAGGGTGGATGCTGTCTCCGATCATTGAATAACCTTCGGCACGAGCAAAATAGGTCGAGGCTGGGCGTTTAACGACGTAGCGGTGCAGATCTAGCTCGGTATCCAAGTGATCATCGGCGGGCGAAGGAAATCCCGCGCGCACGGCGGTTGAATAGAGCGGCAAGGGTAGTGACGAGGCCATGGTGTCTGCGCGGCCCAGGAGTGAAACGTTCGATGACATAATAGGCTACCTATTTTACTGTATATATGAACAGTATCAGTAAAGGAGTTTCATGAAGCAAGCACTCAAAGGTCAAAGCCAAAAAATTACAGACCTATATCACTCCTATGAATCCTGCACACGGGATCACTTTGACACCTATAGGAGTGTTGTTTATGTCCCCGCCTTGCCTGCGCTGTGCAGCCCCATGCACGCTTAACTTTGAAACCGCCCAACGTATCGGCACCGTTGGCGGCAGCCTTGTCGGCGCTGCCATTGGCGCGTGGCGCGAGTCCTATACCCTAACGTCCCCTTTATCGATGGCCTCAACCCGCTTCCCGTTAGCCAAACTGCCCACTGCCGTGATGGGTGCTGTGTTCGGTAGTCAGGCAGGCTCGCGCGTCGCAACCCAATTTTTCACCCAGAAATTGCCACTCGGTGAAGGAGTTTCCTGGCTATGCATATCGTGTGGTCATGCCTTCCGGCAATTACCCCACTCCTACACTTCACCTCGTTAATTCGTCACCATTAATCGACTTACCCCTAACTTTCCAACCATAAAGCGCTGGCGATTTTCGTCAGCGTTTTTTTATTGCTAGGAGTTTTCATCATGGCTCATCTCGTTGAACAAATGGCTTACGTCGGCGCTACCCCTTGGCACGGCCTGGGACAGCAGCTATCCCGTCAACAACCGTTAGAGGTCTGGCAGCAACAGGCCGGAATGAACTGGCACATTGAAGAAGCCCCGGTGCGCTTTATTGCCGAGGGTGCCAGTCACTTGGGCAGCATTCACTCGTTCCCTGAACAGAAAGTGCTCTACCGCTCGGATACCAAGGCACCGTTATCGGTGGTATCACAGCGTTATAAGGTGGTGCAGCCCGAGGAGATTCTGGAGTTTTACCGCGACCTCACCGAGTACGCTGGATACGAGCTGGAAACCGCTGGGGTACTGAAAGGCGGGCGTAAGTTCTGGGCCTTGGCGCGCAGTGGTTTAAGCACCTCCCTGAAAGGCCAGGATGAGGTCAACGACTACCTACTATTGGCAACCTCCTGTGACGGCACGCTGGCCACCATGGCGACACCCACCACGGTGCGGGTGGTGTGTAACAACACGCTGCAGATTGCGGTGGATGGCACGTCGCAGGCAGTGAAGGTACCCCACCGGTCGGAGTTCGATCCACGTGCGTTAAAAAGCCAACTAGGTATTTCTGTTTCCCAGTGGAATGACTTCATGTACCGCATGAAGGCCCTGGCAGAACGTAAGATCGATCATCGCGAGGCGCAGCAGTATTTCCAGTCAGTGCTCTGCGGTATCGATAAGCCAATCGAAGATCCTTCCAAGCTGCCTAACTATCGGGCGCTCAACAAGGTACAGAAGCTTTACCACGGCGAAGGCCGCGGCTCCCACCTCGACACGGCCAAAGACACTGCCTGGGGTCTGCTCAATGCCGTGACCGAGTACGTGGATCACGACAAGCGGGCTCGCAGCAACGATACCCGTCTGGATTCCGCGTGGTTTGGCCAAGGGGCGCAGCTGAAGCAAGAGGCGCTACAAACGGCCCTTGCCCTGGTGAGCTGACATGCTGTTTCTGATCATTCTAATGCTGATTTTCCTGGTTTTTGTCTTACCCCTCATTGGATAGCGCGATAAGCCCAGCCACTAACAGGCTGGGCTTTTTGCTTTTACGTGGAGCACATCATGGCCTCTCTTAGCCCCGATTTAGATATCGCCTTAACCCAACTGACCGAACGACTGCTCACCCAGGATCAAACCTATGCCGAAACCTACGTGATGGCAAAAGGACAGCTGTATCGCACCGAGCTGCACCTATGCCCCGTTCCCCCGCACGAACTTCCCGCCGATCTTTAACCCCTATTGAAGGAGCCTTGTCATGGCCACCAAAGCTAATGTGGTAAATCACGAGACGTCTGCATCCTCTTTACAAGCTGTTCCTGGAGCATCCCCGCCACACCTTGCGGAAAGTACGGCCATCATCCAGGTGATAGAACGTGCGGCACTCAACCCGGACGTCGACATCGATAAGATGGAACGCTTGCTACAGATGCAGGAACGGGTAATGGATCGCCAGGCCATGATGGCCTATAGCGCTGCCATGGCGGCGATGCAGACCGAACTGCCCAGCATTGAAGAGCGCGGGCAAACCAACAACGGCTGCTACGCCACGCTGGAAGATATCGTCGATACCGTGCGCCCCATCATGCAGAAACACGGCTTTGCGGTGAGCTTTCGTATTCAGACGCAGGAGCGTGGTATTGAGGTGACCGGTGTGCTGATGCATAAGGATGGCCACCGTGAAGAAACCAGCATGTTGCTACCTGCCGACATAAGCGGCAACAAGAACGCGGTGCAGGCGTTTGGCTCTTCCACCAGCTACGGCAAGCGCTACGTACTCTGCGCCCTACTCAACATCACCACAAGGGGCCAGGATGACAATGGCAAGACCAGTACCAAAGTGGGTATCAAGCTAGTAACGCCCTTTCAGGCCGGACAGATCCAGCGACTGATTAGCCAGTGCCCCGCCACGACCCAGGAATGGTTCAGTGGTAAATACGGTTCAGCCGTGCAAGTACCTCAGACTGACTTCGACAAGCTACGCGCCTCACTCTCTAAACGGGCGGTTAAGTAATCCACGCTCTACCCCTTATGACAGGAGTCTTTAATGCAACTGCTTACTATGGAGCAAGGCACCCCAGAGTGGCTGGCGGCGCGGCTAGGTCGCGTCACCATGTCGGAGCTAAAGGTCGTGCTGGTGAAGGGTAAAGGCCCAGGCGGGTTGAGTACCGGGGCGATTACTTACATGCACCAGTTAATCGGTGAACGCATTACCGGGGAGCTGGCCGAGCCGTTTCAAGGTAACGCGCATACTCGACGAGGCCATGAGTTGGAAGGCTTGGCACGTGCGCTTTATTGCGATGCCACAGGCGAACCCCAGCCCCAGGAAGTGGGCTTGATCCTTAACCATGGCGTGGGCTACTCGCCCGACAGCCTAGTAGACGCTAACGGTCTGTTAGAAATCAAAACAAAGCTACCTAAGTTCCAGATTGAGGTACTGCTCAGCGGCGAAATACCTGATGAGCACGTGCCCCAATGCCAGGGCGGGCTATGGGTCAGCGAACGGGAATGGATCGACTTTGTGAGCTATTGGCCAGGTATGCCGCTGTTTATCAAACGTGCCTACCGTGACGACATTATGATCCGCACCATTGCCGAGCGGGTAGAACGATTCCATGAGGAGATGGAACGTCGCATAAACCAAGTGATGGCTGCGTGACGCGACGATTCCATAGATACACCAACCGATCATTAACGACATAGACGCCGGGGCCACCACCCCGGCGTTTTTTATTTTTTGGAGACAACCATGACACACGCCAAACTCAAAGCTGGGGAAGTGGCTGGTACCTATCACGTTACCTCGCCAGTGACTGAAAACGATATCATCACCATGGCCAAGCGCTTCGCAAGACGCAAACTCGCTAAAGGCCGCAAGATCACGCAGCCTTCCCAGGCGTTTGAGCACCTGCAGTTACTGCTTCAAGATTACGAGCACGACGTGTTTAGCGTGCTGTTCCTCGATAGTCAGCATCGCGTTATCCGTTTTGAAGAGCTATTACGTGGAACCATCGACGCGGCCAGCGTCTACCCACGTGAAGTACTAAAAGCCGCCCTTACCTACGACGCTGCGGCCGTTATCCTCGTGCACAACCACCCAAGCGGAGATCCCGAACCCAGTGAGGCCGATAGGCGTATTATTGATCGCCTAAAGGAAGCCTTGGGACTGATGGATATACGTGTGATTGATCACGTGGTCGTGGGAAGTGATGGGTGTAAGTCGTTTTCGGAAATGGGGTATTTATAGGCAACTGTTGGGATAAAATGGAACTGCCCAACGAGGCAGCTCTCGTAATCAGGCAAGCTTTATTTTTTGGTTAAGAGGGCAAACAGCCAAGAGCAGACTATCAGGTAGTACCAATATAACTTCCGGCTCAGCGGCTGACAAAATGGCACTGATTTTGCTAGAGCAAAAGCTGTGACGCTTTTGGCAGTTCGACAGCAGCCGATTTGATATCAATTAGTATATAGCGTCTCGGCCCTTTTCGGTGAGGAAAGCCTTATCATCTTTTTCTTCAAAATAGCCTTCTGAGATGAGTGTGTTGAGTGCTGGCTGCAACGCCTCTCGCTGTTTCGGATTAAAGCTCAAGGTTCTGTGCAACAAAACCCTTATTGGCAGAACATGCCCTGTATCTAGCCTCAAATCAGCAGCGAGAGAAAGAATATAGCTCTTCATTTCGTCTTCAGGAGATAAATCAGCTTCCCTTATATTTTGTTTCATGTCAGATATTTTCATTATTTCTCCTTACGGTATTTTAGTTGAGCATATAACGCTAAGGTTATGGGCGGCTTTGGAGCAGGGCCAAAGACGGCGCGTAGCGATCAGGCTGACCGCCAAATTATGGTTCAGACTGCTGTATAGTTCATGTAACGCATCACAAAAGTAACCAATAGGCTTAAAAATCCCAATCCTGCTAACGGCCCCTTTTCTGTGCTCGTTAAGACCATTGTTATCCCCCTAAATACTCCTCCTAATCCCAGAGGAACCAGCAACGGAAATACTATGTTCATTAGCGTTATTAAACCTCCAGCGACAAGCATCAAATACACTAACCCGGTGACAAGGATAGCCTCAGCGCGCCACTCACCGTTAATCGAGGAGCCAAATCTGAGCACGAAGTAAGCAAGTCCGAAAGCGATAAATGAGGCAATGATTTTTGGAAGGCTCACTTTCAAAAAAACTAGTGCCCCCGATAGGTCTTCATCGACTCTTCCTTGAACACCAGAAAAATACTCGCTTAGTACACCATTCATGTGCTCGCGCCACGACTTTGGTGTGAAATAATCCCACCCCATCATTACTCCCGCAGCTATTTGAAAATACAGAATTGTCAGCTCTTCAAACGGCACTTAAGCTCTCCTTCAAATATAACGCTACACATAAAGCCTATCGAAATGCGCGTAACGATTCTTTTCTTATATATATGATTGTTAAGTTTAATTTACTATGCCCTTGAATTGCCCTTCAAGACGCCAAACTGTTGATTCGTGATCTTCGAATTTACCACCAACTTCTAATCCGGTCTTACTAATAGCTACCTTTAAGCCAGCATTGACGCCAAAATCATCTTCGTAGGATACAGACAGGGAAAAATCCTGGAGACCATAATTTATTCGGCCTTTGGCGATAGACTGCCAAGTTGGTTCATGTTCATACCAAACCAAATCGTCAGGGATCGATGGTGTTACAGTTCCTGATAGCCTAGCTTCAAAAAGTAGTCTTGAGCCAGAATTTGATGATGACGAAGCTTCAGCACTTACATTACTTTCAGCTTCCCCTAGTGGGACTGAAATACGGCTAGAGAAATCTCTTGACCAACCGTTAACGTGCTCAACGCGAATTGAAGTTGCTCCTAAGCTCATAAGCAAATTAATTGCTTCACAAAACTTATGTTCAAAAGTTACGCGGTGAAAATCAGCCAAAGTGTAATAAACATTAGGCAATGCGGGATGCCCTATGTACAGGACACCATCACGAGGATGGCCCGGTGGAAATGATAGTAATTTTGCCGTCGTACTTCCAACCGGTAACACTAAAAGACCATTATCTCGTGCACGCCCCCATGCCTTTATAGCCTCGCGAGTTACTTCTGCTATAGTTCTACCTAATGGAAGAGGAATAACATCAAAAACGATCGCTTCAGTAATTTTTTTCCAATCAAGACCATCTTGACGAACTTGAACAGCTTTTCGTTCCTCCTGCTTCGCTGCTTCCACAATCACATCGTCAGTAACAACAATCAATTGTCTGCTCGAATAAGGCAGCTCCAAGAAGCAAGAAGAACTGTACTCAATGTGACTCATTTTTATGAGCTCCTATTATGTTTAATGCTCAACTTAGCGGCACCCTTGCAATGGAGGCGAAGCTGCAATGTAAAGGGCGTCTACGGGCCATCGGCCGCGTACTACAGCGACTTGTTACACATTGCTAAGAATAATGAATTTATCTTTTCCAGTAAAAATAGAGCGCCTCATAAATATCTCGTTGACCATCCATAGTTCTACTACGCCTTGAGATATAGCTCGATGTCTTCGAGTTGATCTTTGAATACGAAACACATGAGACCACAATTTTCGAGGCCGATATCTCGCTGATCTTGTTTTCCTTATTCAGATCAATCCCATCTTCTACCACGAAGCATGCCTTATCTGACGTAAGCATCTCCATTTCGGCTGAAATCCAAAGCCAAATGTCACAAGACATGCTGGGCAGGTTGTTGATCCCCACCTTAATGGCTACGATCCAAGCTCCATTCCTGAACAACCTAACTGGTAGAGCGCTTTAAATTTTATTTGCCTAATAGTATATTTTTGCTATAACAAACCACTCATTTACCAATGAGTGGTATTTGACTAATTTTTTATATCAGTAAAGCGTTTAGAGTGTGAAGTTCTTACCTCTGTGAACAAGCAAAATGTTCACACACTAGGTCTAGTGTATTAACCCAAAATTTCCATAGTTTCATCAATGTAATCTTCGAATTCACCGTTGTATTTTTCAAGAAATGATCTTTTTTTAGTATTATTTCCAATGCAAATTAGTTTTGCATTTTTATTGAAGTGCTTTTCGTTATATGTCGCAGCTGAGTTAGCATTGCTTTTAGAATCCGCTATAGAAACTATTAGCTGCTGATCCACTGAAGCATTATTCTTAATAAAACTAAGTATCTCATTCTTACTTTCATCTTCAAAGTCACCTTCGAATATAGCGTCAAGAACAAAAGGAAATACGTGTATGTATTCAGTTTTCTTTATCATCTCAACAAATGAAAAATTGTAAGCAAGGAGAGTTTTAAGAAGCTCCACACCTTGCCTAGGAAAAGCAGGAATGTCATACAACAAATAGAAACATTCATCTTCAAATGGTTTTATTTTTAACTCTGAAACATGCTTTTCAAATATAGACTTAAAGGTGTAACTAGCACTACGCCTTTCTCTTTTAACGATCTCGTCAGTCTTGAATTTGCTGAGCTTACCTTCAACTTCATATATTTTTGATGTGATTTCGCCTAGCCTTCTCTCCAATTGTACAGATAGTTTGACGCTTACTTTGTTATTTAACCATGATTCCAGCGTGACATTATCCACTTTGTATTCTAAAAGCTCATAGTATTCTTTTTCAACGACTTTTTTCTTCTCATTAATTTCATTGATTACAGAGTTTAGCATTCCCTGTGAATCTTTAAGATTTCTAATGTTTCTGCTTAACTCTTCAAGTTGTTGATCTGTGTCATTTAAGTCCTGAAGATAACTATACGTATCTTCTACGGAATGAGATAAATGTTGAGAACATGTTGGGCACTTTGTATCAGCTAAAATATCATTGCTTAAGCTTCGCTTGACTCTACGTAGAACCTTTCTGCTTTCTTCTAACAGTGTTATTTTGTTGCATAAAGAAAGATATTCTTTTTCTAACTCTATTAACTTTGACTTGTTTTCTTTGTAAGGCTTTATATATTCGTTAGTTTTTTCTGCAAACACTTCGTCCTTCATCTTAGCAAGTTTCAGCTTCTTATCATTTTGCTCTATCTTATGAAGAAGTCTAGATTCTGCTTCTAGATCCTTCTTTTCTTTTTCGAGTTGACTTTTCTCTAGGCGATCATAATTATTCCTTATGCCAAGGAAGTAATCAAAGAAATCGTTCTTGAAATTTTTAACGAAATCCAAACCTCTAAATGATTTATGCCGATAAACCCAGCCAACATCTTGCGCTATGTAGTAAGGTAAAAACATTGCTTCAAGTGAAGCTGGTTTGTACTCGTTGTCATATTCTAAATGCAGTGTAAAACCAAACAATTCAGACAAGAACGCTTTTAACTTTATGTGCTCTCTAGATCTGTTGCCGCCGATACCTATAAACTTAATAGGTGGCCTTTTCGCCACTTTTATAGAAACAATTTCATCATCTCTCACAATGGAAACTTTTTTTGAGCTAGAATTGTAGATGGTGAAGTCGAGTCTAAAAATCACACCTTCATTAAGAATCTCTGCAAGCTTTCTCTTTTCATCATTTATGCCAAATGTATAGAGAATCGCCTGTATAAAAGTACTTTTACCAGATGTATTCTTTCCATGAACTATATTGATACCTTCGGCGAATATAGTGTTGAAATATTTCTTTCCCTTGCTGCTATAAGCAAAGAAATTGTTATATTTTACTGAAACGGTCAATTTTTAATCATCCATTTTATTAATTGCTTCAAAGTAAGCAGCATACATCGTTGCTTTTAATGTTTGATCGTCCAAGCTTGATCTAATTTCATTATTAAATTTTTCAACTAGCTCTTCTATGCAGCCGTCTTCGCTAAAACCGTTACATTGAAGATAGTTTAACTTTACAAAATTTAGGATTTTCTGATGTTCAGCTTCATCCTTGCTTTTAAATAGATCAAAAGCCAAAATAAATTTCATTTCAAATGTTTCACGTTCGAATGGTTTAATCCCTAGCTTTTGACCAACTTCTCTTTTATGATCACGCCAGAATTGAAAGGCTTTAGATTTTGTTGTAATTATCTTTATGGCATTATTTATATCTTTGCTTTGTATCTGTTTTGTTTTATCAGAAAGTCTAGCAATGCTTTTTTGATTGTAAGTCAGTTCGATATCCTTAAAAAGCCTGAATATGGATTCTAATGCCGCCTTGGAATCACTAACTTTCCGATCAAAAATATCTTCAATTTTGCTTCTTAATTGATTCTCTTGTTCTTTATTTGTTCTATTAAAGTCTATGTACAAGAACTTCAAATTCTCTAGCTGTTCAAACAATTTGTCGTTATTATACGACTCATGTAATTCAAGCTTGGTAGTTATAGCGTTTTGTATAACTGGGTCTAACTCACCATAAATGACTTCAGAGTTCTCCTCGTTTACAGCATGAGCATAAGTTCTAGTTTGTTTTTTATTGTCAACGAAGCTATTTACTTTCTTTTCGAGTTGTATGTTTGTATTTGATGAGAAGTACAGGTCATGGCTATAGCTGCAACATTTTGGATATTCATCTATAATGAGCGATTTACCGACTTGGAGTATCTTGACTATTATCTCGGCAAGTTCGACACCGATTTTCCAACTACCATTGGATTTCTTTTTTGATTGATAGGTTTCTACTTTGACTGCTTTCCCATGGTCATCAAGATAGCAAAACAGTATGTCCTCCAAATGCTCAAGAGATAGGAAGTACTTCGCTCCATCAAATTTGCTTTGGTAGTTATCAAGTATAATGAAAAGAGCCATGTTTCTCTGCAAAGCAAAGCCTTGTTGTGCTCTAACTCCTGCATTTACGCTTTGATCAACCAACACCATTTCCTTGTTTTTTGCTTTAATTAATTACAATTAGTAGTTTATTCATAACACATATGATAAAAAATTTCAATAATTTCTTCTAGTATATGATGCTTAGTGGATGAGTGCCATTACTTACCGGAGTTAAGCAGTTAACATGCCAAAATTCCCTGCGCTGGTTAAGGCAACAGGGGTGAAGGCTGCTGCTTTTGGATCCTCACCACGCTGCTGTGCCACCACCGCGTATTTAATTTAAAAGCCACACTCTCAGGCTGCCTTTAAGACGAGCACCGAGTCCGCAGGATACTGCAAAAAGCACCTAGCCCCACAGATCGAGAAAGCTAAGCGCCCAGTGTGACGGTTGTTTGTGATGCCTATGGAATCGGCTGAAGCCAACGATTCTGTTAACCTCAGTCAGACTGACTTCAGAGGCTGAAAGTAGATGCACTTTTGCGTTAACAGTTTATTAGTGCGCATGCGTGTTTTTCTGGCAACCAAAACCCTAACAATTTACCTATAATGCTATGAAATTTATAAAAAAAATATCGACTTTGCGATACCCTTGCCGAAAAGGCGCACGCACATTAACATTGTCACTACCCTTTCAAAGTTGCGTATAAGCACAAAATACTTCCCTGTAAATCATTGTTTTAATTAAATTAACAAGATCATTTTTCAGAAATATGAACACTCAACTTACAAACCCAAGTAGAAAATCGCGCATTGTGTGCTTGAGGCTGCCGTAAAAACGTGGCTAATTCTTAAGTCTATTTTGGCTAAAAATCAGATGTATAGAAAACTCACAATTCTTAAGATGACATTAGCGTAGTCGGCAGCCCCTGTCACCCAGCATTTGTAGGTTTAAAGCTTACGTGGAACATATAGTCTTAGGTCTGGACTGGGTAATGAGGTTGCAGAAACTTAGATAGATGGATGAACTGTCCAAAGGCATCCCGTGCGTTACGAAGGGAGCCGATACACAAGTATGGGCTGAAGTATGGGCTGCTTAAAATAAAGACACAAAAAAGCCGCTGAAATCAGCGGCTTAATCTATATTCTTGGCGGAGGGGGAGGGATTCGAACCCTCGAAGCCTTGCGGCTTACACACTTTCCAGGCGTGCTCCTTCGACCACTCGGACACCCCTCCGCGTTTTGGCGCTGTTGAAAGGCTGAACCTTTCGCGACAGAACGGCGCATATACTATTGGCTAAGCCTCGAAATAGCAAGCCTTTTCCGGCTGACGAACCTTTAGGTTAGTGGCATACCCCGGTTATCGTTCAGACAATACAGCGTAGCTGCCGTTGGCTTCCAGGCAGAGCGTCTCGCCACAATAGAGCTGCTGGGTTAGCGCTATGCGGCCTTTTCCTCGCTCAGCGAGCTTGTTGGCAAGCTGAGTAGGGCCTTCTGGCACTGCTGGCGTGCATATCAGGCGGTAGTCACTGGTTACCGGCGCCAGAAAACGCTGGCTAGCCTCGGCAACCACGACATCCCGCGCAATGCCCCGCTCACGTAGCCATAGCGTTACCCAGCACCAGCCTTGCAGCGTCGTCTGCGCCGTCAGTGCGCCACCAAAGCCCGTGCCTTTATCGTTAAGGTTGGGCTCCAGCGCTAACTGCCAGGCTAGTGAATCACCCTGACGCGTCATTTCGCTAATACCTAACGCGCCCACCATGGGTATGGCGTCGCTCAGCCACTGCTGAAAAACGGCCAGATTTTCCGGCTGGCCTTTTGGCAATGGCAATCGTGGATGAGGGATGCCTCGCTGACGGGGGAGACTCATCGCTAGTCCCAACGTTCTACAAAGTCAGCAACATTATGCTGCGGTACCGGTTTATGACGACCACCCAAAGTGCCCAGATAGATAAACGCGACGACTTCGTCATCTTCATCCAGATTCAGCCCTTTGCGAACTACGGGGTCGAAAGCGTACTTGCCGCTGCGCCACATTGCTCCCAACCCTAAGGCGTGGGCGGCTAGCAGTATGCCGTGGGCGGCGCACCCGGCGGAGATCACCTGCTCCATTTTGGGTACTTTTTCAAGTTTGGGCGTGACCTTGGCGATCACGGCGATAATCATCGGCGCCCGCAGCGGCTTTTTGCGCGCCGAGTTGAGCGTTTCGTCATCGGCGCTAGGATCCTCCTGAAACTCCGCCTCGGCGAATAACTCGCCCAAGCGTTCTCGCCCTTCCCCGCTAAACTCGATAAAGCGCCAGGGGCGCAGCTCTTTATGATCCGGGGCACGTATCGCGGCCTGATAAATGGCGCTGAGCTGTTCGCCGCTGGGCGCTGGCTCCATCAGCTTGCCCATTGAGCTACGCTCGTGAAGCAGCGTGAGTGCGTCCATTGATGACTCCAAATCCAATTGTGTGAGGCTACTTTAGCACCGTCATTTATAGCATTGTCATTTATAACATTGCCGCTTACTGCCTTGCTAGGCGCAGTGGCGTGGGGGGCGTTAACCCTGGGGTTGCGCGCCAGGGACTGATATCCAACCCGCCGCGACGCACATAGCGCGCCAGTACCAGCAACTGCGTAGGCTTTGTCTGGGCCATTAAATCGCAGAAGATATGCTCAACGCAGTGCTCGTGAAAATCCTGGTGCTGGCGAAATCCAATCAGGTAACGCAGCAGCCCTTCGCGGTCTATTTTCGGGCCTTTATAACGAATCAGCACGCTGCCCCAGTCCGGCTGGCCGGTAACCGGGCAGTTGGATTTGAGCAGGTGGGAGTAGAGCGTCTCCTCAACGACCTCTTCCCCTACCGACAGGTGATCACTGCTAGGCGTATAGTCGCTTACTGCGATATCTAAATCGTCCAGGCATTCGCCCGGCAAGTGCTGTGGCGAAAGCTCTGGCGCATCCACATCAAACAGCTCGACACTCACTTCAGCCCCCGCCGCTAAGGAGAGATCATTAGCAAGCGTTTCCATCACTTCCTGACGACTATAGAAACGGGTTTGGTTAAAGCTATTGAGGTAGAGCTTCCAGGACTTGGACTCAATCAGATTGGGCGAGGCTGCTGGCAAGCGAAAGCGCGCCACGGCCACAATAGGCTTACCGCGGCTGTTCAGCCAGGAGACTTCAAAGGCGTGCCACTCATCTTCCCCCACAAACGGCAGAGCCCCCTCTTCAATCCCCAGCGGCACTCGATTAGCCGCGCGGGGAATAGGGTATAACAGCCCCGCGTCATACTGCTCAGGGTAAGCGGAATCGCGCCCTAACGGCGCGTGCGCTAAAGTGTCTGGGCGATGTGCCATTGTATAAAGCTCTCTCTTCTCAATCGGATTGATGCGTCTAGCAGCCTGCTAGCTGCGAATACCTTTGCCGCGTTCCAGCATCGCCAGTGCAATGCCAAACAGCACAATGATAAAGGCAAAAATGGCAGCGAGCGCCCAGCCAACGGGAATATCCGAAACACCTAAGAAGCCATAACGGAAAACGTTGACCATGTACAAAATTGGATTGAGCATGGAAACGCCCTGCCAGAAGTCAGGCAACATTGAGATAGAGTAAAACACTCCGCCCAAATAGGTCAGCGGCGTAAGGATAAACGTCGGCACGATAGAAATATCGTCGAACTTATTGGCCAGTAACGCATTAATAAATCCGCCAATAGAGAACAGCGCAGACGTCAGCACTACGACCAATACCGTGAGCAGCGGATGCTCCATGGTTAGACGGGTAAAGAACAGCGAAACGATTGTGACAATTAACCCCACGCCCAGGCCTCGCGCCATTCCGCCTAAAATAAAGCCGGCCAGTATCACCCAATTGGGCATGGGCGAGACCATCATCTCTTCGATCGAACGCTGAAACTTATTGGAGAAAAAACTCGACGCCACGTTGGAGTAGCTGTTGGTAATCACCGACATCATGATCAGCCCCGGGACAATAAAGTCCATGTAGCTGAAGCCGTCCATGTCACCAATCCGCGAACCGATTAGGTTGCCGAAGATAATAAAATACATCGCCATGGTGATAGAGGGAGGCAGCAGCGTTTGTGGCCAAATGCGGGTGAAACGTTTGATCTCTTTTAGCACCAGCGTCCACAGGGCAATCAATGTTTGAGTAGCGTTCATACGCGCTCCTCCTTCTTCTCAACGCGCTGGTCTATCGCCCCTTGACCACTACCTTCTACCATCGACACAAACATCTCCTCCAGGCGGTTGGCACGATTACGCATGGAAACCACCTGGATGCCCTGCTCACTCAATGCCTTGAAGACATCGTTTAAACGTTGCCCGCGATGCACCACGAGTGATAGCTGAGTAGACTCCAGCTGTTTTATCTCAAACCCGTCTATCTTGGGTATGTCTGTAATGGCTTCCGAGGTATCAATTAGGAAGGTCTCGGTATTCAGCTCAGCCAGCAGGCCTCGCACGCTAGTGTTCCGCACAATGTCGCCATTATTGATAATCGCCACATTACGGCACAGGCTCTCAGCCTCTTCCAGGTAGTGCGTCGTCAGGATGATGGTGGTGCCTTCGTCTTGGTTAATTCGTCGCATGTACTCCCACATACTGCGCCGCAGTTCGATATCCACCCCGGCGGTTGGCTCATCCAGAATCAGCAGTTTGGGGCGATGCATCAGCGCTCGAGCGATCATCAGGCGGCGTTTCATTCCACCTGACAGCATGCGCGCGCTGCCGTTGCGCTTTTCCCATAGGCCCAGATCGGTCAGTAGCTGTTTAGCTCGGGGCAAAGCCTCACGGCTAGTCATACCGTAGTAGCCCGCCTGGGCCAGTACGATATCGAGCACTTTCTCAAATTGATTGAAGTTGAACTCTTGAGGCACTACGCCTAGCTGGTACTTGGCTTTAGCGAAGTCTTTATCCACATCAATGCCGAATATGGAGACCTTGCCCGCCGTCTTTTGCACCAGCGAGCAGACCACCCCCAAGGTGGTGGACTTGCCGGCGCCATTGGGGCCCAACAAAGCAAAAAAATCGCCCTGCTGGACGTCGAGATCAATACCTTTGAGCGCCTGAAAGCCGTTGCCATACACTTTGGTAAGGCCACGGATCGACAATGCCGGTTCGGCCATGAACATGTCCTGTCAGCAAAATAAGAAGAGAAGGAGAAACATTAGGGCGCAAACGACTTTTTTCAAGGTGATTAAGAACACCAACCGTCAGGCACGCAAAGAATGACGCCCAGCAAGTAGCTAGCGCATCAGGAATAAAGAGAGATAACCAAATGAAAACTAGGAAGCGCTTGGAGCGGGAAAGGAGATTCGAACTCCCGACCCTCGCCTTGGCAAGGCGATGCTCTACCACTGAGCTATTCCCGCAACGCAAACAACATACTAGATGGCGTCCCATAGGGGGTTCGAACCCCTGTTACCGCCGTGAAAGGGCGGTGTCCTAGGCCACTAGACGAATGGGACTAAATCAAACCTGGAGCAGGAAAGGAGATAGACGGGGCGGCCTTCCGCCGGGCTGGCGTTCCAGCTCCCGACCCATCGCTTACCGATCCGGTACTACTAAAACTGGAGCGGGAAAGGAGATTCGAACTCCCGACCCTCGCCTTGGCAAGGCGATGCTCTACCACTGAGCTATTCCCGCTTATAGAACACTTGCTTAGCTTTTTACCTAATCTATCGTAAGTGGCGTCCCATAGGGGGTTCGAACCCCTGTTACCGCCGTGAAAGGGCGGTGTCCTAGGCCACTAGACGAATGGGACTAAATCAAACCTGGAGCAGGAAAGGAGATAGACGGGGCGGCCTTCCGCCGGGCTGGCGTTCCAGCTCCCGACCCATCGCTTACCGATCCGGTACTACTAAAACTGGAGCGGGAAAGGAGATTCGAACTCCCGACCCTCGCCTTGGCAAGGCGATGCTCTACCACTGAGCTATTCCCGCTTATAGAACACTTGCTTAGCTTTTTACCTAATCTATCGGAAGTGGCGTCCCATAGGGGGTTCGAACCCCTGTTACCGCCGTGAAAGGGCGGTGTCCTAGACCACTAGACGAATGGGACGCTATAAGCACTTTAATGCTTGGAGCGGGAAAGGAGATCGACTGGGCTGGCACACCAGCTCCCGACCCTCGCCTGCTTTTAACACTTTTAGTACTTGGAGCGGGAAAGGAGATTCGAACTCCCGACCCTCGCCTTGGCAAGGCGATGCTCTACCACTGAGCTATTCCCGCATTCCGAACCCTGACGACCGCTTACTCTAACTCTAGAAAGAAAAAGAATAAGTGGCGTCCCATAGGGGGTTCGAACCCCTGTTACCGCCGTGAAAGGGCGGTGTCCTAGACCACTAGACGAATGGGACGCTATAAGCACTTTAATGCTTGGAGCGGGAAAGGAGATCGACTGGGCTGGCACACCAGCTCCCGACCCTCGCCTGCTTTTAACACTTTTAGTACTTGGAGCGGGAAAGGAGATTCGAACTCCCGACCCTCGCCTTGGCAAGGCGATGCTCTACCACTGAGCTATTCCCGCATTCCGAACCCTGACGACCGCTTACTCTAACTCTAGAAAGAAAAAGAATAAGTGGCGTCCCATAGGGGGTTCGAACCCCTGTTACCGCCGTGAAAGGGCGGTGTCCTAGACCACTAGACGAATGGGACGTTGCATTGCCTCGTCGAGGTGGCGCGTATGTTACTCAGACCTTATTGAGCTGTCAAGCACCCTGCCTTCACCAAACTAACTGACACGCTTTCAATTACCTACCTCTACGTCCAACTTTTGCGAAGCCAGTATGCACACCGAGGGTGCCCCTGGACACTCATTCGGCGCCATAACGGTGCAAACGTTTATTTTTCTTATACTTAACCTTTTCATTAGAGACCGACAAAATCCTTAAAAATCTTTTATTTAAAATAAAATCGATTTTTATGGCACACCCCTTGCTACTTCATTGTGTTCCCTGGCTGACCAATTCCACCATTAATGAGGTGTGCTATGTCCTTATCCCGTCGCAAGTTTCTCACCACAGCTGCCGTCTCCTCCACGGCAGGCCTTGTATTGGGCGCCCCGTCTATCGCCCGTGCGCAGTCCGCCGAGAGCTTCAACTGGCGTATGACCAATGCCTACCCGCCCGGCTCGCCCTTTTACGTGGAAGGCCCTGGCAGCCCTACTGACGTGATCGCCAAAATCAACGCCATGTCCGGCGGAAGACTCAATATTCAGCATTTTTCATCCGGCGAGCTGATTCCAGCCTTTGAAGGCTTTGAAGCAGTTCAAAGCGGCACCATCGAAATGAATGCCGCCAATAGCTACTTCTGGTCCGGCACCACCTTTGCCGCTCAGTACTTCACTACCGTTCCGTTTGGTATGAGCTTTATGGGCCATATGGCGTGGCTTTACCACGGCGGCGGTTTGGAGCTTTGGCACGAAGTGTATGAGCCCTACGGCATGGTGGCCTTCCCGCTGAATAATACCGGCGTGCAAATGACCGGCTGGTTCCGCGAACCGATCGAGGATATTAGCCAGCTCAACGGGCTGCGCATGCGCGTTCCTGGCTTGGCGGGCCAGGTTTACTCTTCGCTTGGCGTGGATGCCCGCGTACTGCCCGGTGGTGAGATATTCCCAGCGCTGGAGCGTGGCGTGATTGATGCAGCCGAGTTTGTGGGGCCTTTCCAAGACCGCCGTATGGGGCTACACAACGCTGCCAAGTTCTACCACACCACCGGCTGGCACGAACCTTCAACCACGGGTGAACTGCTTATCTCGAAAACCCACTGGGATAGTCTGCCAGAAGATCTGCAGATGATTGTCAAAACCGCCTGTATGGCCGCCTGCTTGGAGAGTGTGACCTGGTCTGAAGCGGTCAATGGCGAGGCCATGACAGATCTAGTGGAGAACGAAGGCGTCACTGCCAGCATGCTTCCCACCCCCGTTATCGATGCGCTGCGCGAAGCCACTCAAGACACCCTGGCGACAGAGGCCAACGCCGACCCGCTGGTACGCAAAGTGCACGATAGCTACATGGCGTTTAAAGCCAATCATGACCGCTGGGCGGGCGCCAGTGAGCGTGCTTGGTTAAACGATATTATCGGAGTCTGATATGCGCGCCGTGGCATTTGTTGTCCACGGGGTCGAGGCGGTGGTTCGGTTATTTGGCTGGATCGCCGCCTGGACTTGCGTGGTATTAGTCGGGCTCGTCGCTGGCGACGTATTGATGCGCTATGTGTTCAGCGTAGGAGCAGTATGGCTGCAGGAACTGCAGTGGCACCTGATCTCGCCTATTGCGCTGTTTGGCATGTCGTATTTGCTGTTGATGGGTGAGCAAGTGCGCGTAGATGTTTTCTACGAGCGTTTCCCCGCAGGCCTGCAGCGGGTGATCGAAGTGATCGGCGGACTCTTGCTGCTGGTGATGGGGCTGTATATCGCCTGGCTAACACTGCCCTGGATCGCCCAGTCGTTCGCTCGGGGTGAAGCGTCACCCAACCCCGGTGGCCTGCCTCTACGCTGGCTACTCAAGTCGCTCATTCCATTCGGCTTTGTCCTTCTCGCGCTGCAAGGGCTGGCCCACGCGCTGCGTCAGGCTTTCGCCCTACCCACACGAGGTGAATAACGCATGTCTCCCAATGAATGGCTCGCGATCGGCATGATCGTGGCTTTTTTTGTGTTCCTGCTGATAGGTATTCCGGTAGGCATTAGTATCGCGGCGACGGCCTTTTTCTTTGGCTACATTGGCTTTGGGCCAATGCTGTTTAACCTGCTGCCATCACGTATTTACGGCGTAGTAACCAATTACACCTTTATGGCCATACCGCTATTTGTGTTTATGGGGGTGATGCTGGAGAAGTCGAAGTTGGCCGAGGAGTTGATCGATGTTATCGGCCACCTGTTTGGCGGCCTCTCGGGCGGCATGGGCGTAGCGATCATTCTCGTTGGCGTGCTGTTAGGCGCCGCCACGGGAATTGTGGGCGCCACTATCGTTACCCTTGGCCTGCTAACGCTACCGACGCTGCTACGCCGCGGCTACCCTAAAACCCTGGCCACCGGGATGATCTGCGCTTCCGGCACCTTGGGTCAGATTATTCCACCCAGCCTGGTGCTGATTCTGCTGGCGGAAATTTTGGGTGAATCGGTCGGTACGATGTTCGCCGCCGCCATGGTGCCGGGACTAACCCTGGCGGCGGTGTATATTATTGCCATTCTGGTGATCGCCAAGCTCTACCCCAACTTAATGCCGCCTATTCCTGCCGAGGAGCGAGCAGAAATGAGCCGGGGTCAGTTGATACGCAAAGTGATTACCGTGGTAGGCCCGCCAGTGGGGTTGGTGTTTGCGGTATTAGGCTCGATTATTGGCGGCATTGCCGCGCCTACTGAAGCGGCCTCCATGGGTGCGCTAGGAGCATTGCTAATTGTGACCTGCTCGGGGCGGTTAACCTTTGCGCTACTCAAAGAAGTTGCCCAGGCCACGCTGGTGATCTCGGCCATGGTGTTCTTTATTTTGATCAGCGCCCAGGTATTTGGCCTGGCATTTCGCGGCTTGGGCGGCGAGCATTTGGTTGCCCGTATGTTCGACTGGGTGCCCGGTGGCGAATTAGGCGCGATGCTGTTTATGCTGCTACTGATGTTTGTGCTGGGTTTCTTTCTGGAGTGGATTGAGATCAGCTATATTGCCCTACCGCTATTTTTACCCTTCTTTGTGCAGATGGGCGTCGATATGGTGTGGCTGGGCATTCTGGTGGGACTAGTGCTACAAACATCGTTTCTTACCCCACCCTTTGGCTGGTCGCTGTTTTTCCTCAAGGGTGTAGCGCCGAAAGAAGTCTCGACGCTGGATATTTATAAAGGCGCCCTACCGTTTATCGGCTTACAGTTTGTCGCCGTCGCGCTGGTATTTATCTTTCCCAGCATTGCTACCTGGTTGCCCGAAGCCATTGGCTGGTAACGTCTTGCTCTAGCATTTATTTAACAACTATTTACTTAATAACAAGGATTCAAAGATGCTCCACACCCAACGTAGTTACGGCGGCAGCTGCGTCGCTCCTCATCACCTAGCTGCCAGCGCCGGGCGAGATGTGCTTAAACAGGGTGGTAACGCGGTGGAAGCCATGGTCGCAGCCGCTGCTGCCATTGCGGTGGTCTACCCGCATATGAACGCCCTGGGTGGCGATGGATTCTGGCTCATTCATGAGCCGGGCAAAGCGCCCATCGCCATTGACGCCTGCGGCCCTGCGGCAGGGCTTGCCAGCGCAGACTTCTACGCCGGTGAAACGCAGATTCCCGAGCGCGGCCCTAAAGCCGCCCTCACCATGGCCGGTACCATTGGCGGTTGGCATGAAGCGCTGAACGTGGCGTCAGCATGGGGTAAGCAGTTGCCTCTCACCACGCTACTGGCCGACGCCATTTATCATGCCGAGGGGGGTGTTGCGGTCTCCCAAAGCCAGGAAGCGCTTACCGCCAAACACGTTGAGCGCCTGTCTCAAAGTCCTGGCTTTAGTGACGCCTTGCTGCTTAACGGTCAAGTACCGCGTGAGGGTAAGCGGCTGCGTCAGCCGCGCCTGGCCGCGACACTTAAGCGCTTGGCAGAAGCGGGGTTAGACGACTTCTACCGCGGCGAGCTGGCCGCTAGCATGGCGCGAGATTTAGAGGCGGTGGGCAGCCCACTATGCCTGGCAGACTTCCATGCTTACCGCGCCCAGCGCGTCACACCGCTGGAAGTCACCCTGCAGGATACCACGCTGTATAACCTACCTGCGCCGACCCAGGGCATGGCATCGTTAATGATTTTAGGCATTTACGAACGCTTAAAAGCCGCCGAGCCAAACGGTTTTGAACACCTGCACGGGCTCATCGAAGCGACCAAGCGCGCCTTTATCCTGCGCGACCAAAACGTCACCGACCCCGGCCGCGTACCCACCCCGCTGCAGGAATTACTCAGCAAAGAGAATATTGGCCGGGAGGCGGCTCAAATCGACCCACAACATGCCCTGCCCTGGCCACACGAACCTGCCCCTGGCGACACCATTTGGATGGGCACCGTGGATAGCGAAGGGCGTGCGGTGAGCTTTATCCAGAGTATCTACTGGGAATTCGGAAGTGGCGTAGTGCTGCCAGAAAGCGGTGTGCTGTGGCAAAACCGCGGCATCAGCTTTTCGCTTAACCCCGACGACCTGCGCGGCTTAGCCCCTGGACGTCAACCTTTCCACACTCTTAACCCGGCGCTTGCCAAGTTTAACGATGGCCGCACTATGGTTTACGGCACCATGGGCGGTGAGGGCCAGCCGCAAACCCAGGCAGCGGTATTTTCGCGCTACGCGCTGCACGGCATGCCGCTGCAGCAGGCGATCACGGCCCCTCGCTGGCTGCTGGGGCGCACCTGGGGCGAAACCAGCACGAACCTAAAGCTCGAAGCGCGTTTTGACGACGCCTTAGTGGCCGCGTTGGCAACGGCAGGCCACGATGTGGAAGTGCTGCCCGAGGCATTCAGTGACACCATGGGCCATGCAGGCGGTATTGTGCACCACCCGGATGGGTTGATAGAGAGCGCCCACGACCCGCGCAGTAACGGCGGCGCGGCTAGCGTATAGCGCTTACACTGGCACAGCGATGTATAATCGCCCATGCTGAAACTCATGATGATCAAGTGGTGTCACTAGGCTAGTGAGTCCAAACCACACTTGGCCTCAGCGATGTAAGCGCAATGCATAAGGGAGAGGAACAGAGCATGGCGAAAATAGAAAAATCCCCTGACGAGTGGCAACAGCAGCTATCCCCCGAGCAGTATCGCGTAGCGCGTGAGAAAGGCACCGAGCGCCCGTTCACCGGTGATTATCAGGTGCGCGATGCGCAGGGTATTTACCACTGCGTCTGCTGCCACGCACCGCTGTTTGAGAACGAGCATAAATTCGATGCTGGCTGTGGCTGGCCGAGCTTTGATCGGCCGCTGGGCAGCCGCTGCGTTGAGGAGCATACGGATACTACTCACGGCATGCAGCGCACCGAAGTGGTCTGTTCTCACTGCGATGCTCACCTGGGTCACGTGTTCCCCGATGGACCTCCGGAGACTACCGGGTTGCGCTACTGCATTAACTCGGTATCACTGGAATTTCATCCTGACGAGTAATCAGCGCTAAATCCTCGCAAGGAAACCAGTAAAGCGGGTGCTACAATAGCAGCCCGCTTTTTTTGTGCTTGTAGGAGAGAATGATGCTCGGCTGGTTCCCCGGACATATGAACAAGGCCCGCCGCCAGATTAAGGAGGTGCTGCCTGAAATTGACGTAGTCATCGAGGTACTCGATGCACGTCTGCCCTACTCCAGCGCCAACCCAATGCTGGCCGAGCTAACCCGCCATAAGCCGGTGCTAAAAATCCTCTCCCGGGCAGACCTCGCTGACCCGGAGCGAACGGCCGAATGGGTGACTTATTTCGATGCCCAAGAGAATATGCGTGCCTTGGCGGTGACCACCACCAACACTCGCGAACTCAAGAAAATTCCCAAGCTGTGCCATGAGCTGGCCGGTGCCGTTCGTGCTGACCGGGATGTGCGCGTGATGGTGATGGGTATTCCCAACGTGGGAAAATCCACGCTGATTAACGGACTGGCCGGGCGAAAAATCGCTAAAACCGGCAACGAGCCAGCAGTCACCAAGCGCCAGCAAAAAGTGCGTATCGATGGGCGTGTGGCACTCACCGACACCCCAGGAGTGCTGTGGCCGAAGATTGAGGATCAGGCCAGCGCCTATCGTCTCGCCGCCACCGGCGCCATTCGCGATACCGCTATCGAGTACGCCGATGTAGCAATCGTTACCAGCGCAGAGCTGGCCAAACGCTACCCCGAAGCGCTCACCGAGCGTTATAAGCTCAAAGAGCTGCCGCCCTACGCCGCGCCGGACATTCCCCATGACATTGACGCGGACGGCCCGAAAAAACCCGACTTTCTTGCTATTGCTGGCTTCGACGGTAACGCCATCTTAAAAGATATCGCTGCCCGCCGAGGCGGCCTGCGTCCCGGCGGCGCCGTTGATCTGCACCGCGGCGCGGAAGTGCTGCTTCACGAACTGCGTGATGGCAAGCTGGGCAGGCTAACGCTTGAAACCCCGGCAGACATTCCTCCACCGCCCGTGCAAAACGACGAAGACAATCAAGCACTTTCCGACGCATAATGGCCTAATAGCTCGATAGCCTACGATGGCTTGTGGGCGCTGTTTTTAGACACTCATGCTTTTTGGACACTTTTGGGCCTCTAGCTACTTTTGGACAGACACCTCATGGATACCCCGCAGTCGCAAGAATCACAACCGTTAAAGAAATCTCATAAACTGCACAATGTCTGCTACGACATTCGCGGCCCGGTACTTGACCATGCCAAGCGCTTGGAAGAGGAAGGTCAGCGAATTCTCAAGCTAAACATTGGCAACCCTGCGCCCTTTGGTTTTGAGGCGCCGGAAGAGATTCTCCAGGATGTGATGCGTAACCTGCCCACCGCCCAGGGCTACTGCGACTCCAAAGGCCTCTACTCTGCCCGTAAAGCGATTATGCAGGAGTGCCAGCGCAAACAGATTCCCGGCGTGGGTATAGAAGATATCTTCATCGGCAACGGCGTCTCTGAGCTGATCGTGATGGCCATGCAGGCGCTGCTCAACGACGGCGATGAAGTACTCATTCCCGCGCCGGACTACCCGCTCTGGACCGCCGCCGCCCACCTTTCCGGTGGTCACGCGGTGCACTACCTGTGCGACGAGCAGGCGGAATGGACGCCCGACATGGCGGATATTCGTGCCAAGATCACCAGCCACACACGTGCCATTGTACTGATCAACCCCAACAACCCCACCGGCGCGGTCTATCCACCCGCCGTGGTGAAAGAGGTATTGGCGATCGCCAAACAGCACAATCTGGTGGTGTTCTCAGACGAAATCTACGACAAAATCCTTTATGACGGCGTCGAACACACCGCCACAGGTGCGCTGGCGGACGATGACCAACTGGTCATCACCATGAACGGTCTCTCCAAAAGCTATCGCTGTGCAGGCTTCCGCTCGGGCTGGATGATTATCTCCGGCACCTTGGCAAAGCTAAACGCTCAGGACTATATCCAGGGGCTGAATATGCTCGCCTCCATGCGCCTGTGTGCCAACGTGCCCGCCCAGCACGCGATTCAAACCGCGCTGGGGGGCTATCAGTCGATCAATGATTTAATCCTGCCCGGCGGGCGGCTGCTGGCCCAGCGCGATATTACCGTGGAGAAGCTAAACGCAATCCCCGGCGTTTCCTGCGTGAAACCTAAAGGCGCGCTGTACGCCTTTCCACGGCTCGACCCCAAGGTCTTCAATATCAAAGACGACCAGCAGATGGTGCTGGATCTGCTACTACAGGAAAAAATCTTACTGGTACAGGGCACGGCCTTTAACTGGCCAGAACCGGACCATGTGCGCATCGTAACGTTGCCCTGGGCCGACCAATTAGGCGATGCACTCGATCGCTTTGCCAACTTCTTGTCGCGCTATTGGCAGTAGCTTTTGTAGCCATGACTTGAAACTGCCATGAACAGCACGTATCTAAGCCATTAATCTAGTAATGCTTCGATGAACTTTAGGGGAGAACCTGCACCATGATGCGAATTCTGCTGTTTTTAGGCACCAATATAGCGGTCTTGCTGGTCGCCAGTATTACCCTGCGCCTGCTAGGCGTAGAGGGTTACCTGCGCGGCCAGGGCATCAACTTCACCAGTCTGCTGATTTTCTGCTTTGTGTTTGGCATGGCGGGGTCCATCATCTCGCTGTTTATCTCCAAATGGATGGCTAAGCGCAGCACCGGCACGGTGATTATCGAAACGCCCTCCAACTCTACCGAACAGTGGCTGTTGGACACAGTGGCTGAGCTCTCCCGCGAGGCGGGTATCAAAACCCCGGAAGTGGGTATTTTCCCGGCTCAGCAGTCAAACGCCTTTGCCACTGGTTGGAACAAAGACGATGCGCTGGTAGCCGTCTCGGCAGGCTTAATGAATCGCATGCGTCCAGAAGAGGTGCGTGCAGTACTGGCTCACGAAATTGGTCACGTCGCTAACGGCGATATGGTAACGCTGGCGCTGATTCAGGGCGTGGTGAACACCTTTGTGATGTTCTTTGCCCGGGTCGTGGCGCATCTAGTCGATAACTTCCTGCGCAGCCGCAGCGATGGCGAAGGCGGGCTGGGCTTTATGGGCTACTTCGCGGTGGTGATGGTCGCTGAGATAGTGTTCGGTATTTTGGCCTCGGCTATCGTCGCCTGGTTCTCGCGCTACCGCGAATACCGCGCCGACGAAGCTGGTGCGCGCTTAGCGGGCACCAATGCCATGGTCAGCGCCCTGGCACGCTTGAAAACCGAAACTGAAATGCCCGATCAAATGCCAGACACGCTGCGCGCCATGGCCATCACCAAAGGCCAAACGCGCTCGCTGGTGGAAAAGCTATTTGCTAGCCATCCGCCGCTGGATGAACGCATCCGTGCGCTGAAAGAAGCCGCTTATCGTCAGTAAGTTTTTCAGTAGCTCCATACGTTTAAGGCCCGCATCTGCGGGCCTTATTCTGTATTGGGTTTGACATCAGAAGCGTTAGCTACGCTTATAGACATGCTTTCGGTGCCCAACCTTTACGACAGTCACGATAAGAAGCTCATCTGCCACTTCATATATAATTCTATAGGCTCCCTGCCGTATACGATAACGCTCTTGCCCTGAAAGCTTTTCACTACCGATAGGACGAGGCTCTTCTTGCAGTTCCTCTATGCGCTGAAGAATGCGGGTAACGTCTTTGTTTGGAATTGGCCGAAAATCTTTGGAGACAGATTTCCTGAAGACAAGCTTATAATTTGCCATGGGCCTTCAAATCATCCAGCAACGCCTCATAGCTCATTGTTGGCTCGGATATCCGCTCCTCGAATGCGGCTAAATCTTCTTGATCCTCAGCCAGCGCAGCCCGAACAGCGTCGTTGACGATATCAGATAGGGAACGATGCGTATGCGCTGCCTTCAACCGCAGCGCAGCGTGTAACTGAGGGTCAAAATAGACCGTAGAACGCTTCGATGTTTCACTCATGTTGTTTTCCAAATCTCATGACGTCTTAGCACTATAGCGTCAGAACACCAAAGCGTCAAAATGACTCTAGCAACCATTTATTCCTGCCTGTAAACACCTACTAACTAACCTTTAATTATCCACCATCACACCAAACCCAGCCCCAAGCAGCATGCCCTCTAGCGCTACCGCCTCCCCTGATAGCTGCACATTGAGCGTGGCGAATTCACGCCGCAGCGGGTAGTTGGCGCGGCAGTCATCAAAGCCTTTACGCATTCCATGATTCAGGGTTTGGCGCTGGAGAGCATCGTGGTCGCGGCGCACGTCATACACCGCTCTCATACAGAGCCTTAGAGCATCTTCCGGGGGTAGTGCGTGCTGTAAATGCAGCGAAGCCAGCTCGGGCGGCGGGCAAATATCGGTGAGTGTTAGTCCACTAGGCTGCCCGCAATAGCGGGCTAGCGCCTGCTCAATCATCCAGGTGCCACGCAGCTTGCCATCCAGGCTATGCCCGGCAATATGCGGTGTTGCCAGAGAGACCAGATCACGCAAGCCAGCCTCAATATCGGGCTCTTCCTCCCACACATCCAGTATGGCACTGATATCCCCCTTGCCCGCAAGACGACTCCGCAGCGCTAAACCATCCACACAATCCCCACGCCCGGCATTCAGCACTACGCTACCTGGCGCCAGCTCATCAATACGCTGGGCGTTGAGTAGCTGATAAGTCGCGTGCGGGCCTTCGCGGGTTAGTGGTGTATGCAGGCAGAACACGTCACAGCGTTCGATCAGGGCGTCTAAGGAGTGAAAGCCTTGCTCAGGCTCCTCTTCGGCTCTAGGCGGATCACAGGCCAGCGTTGCCACGCCCATGGCGGTTAGCCGCGCCTGCAGCCGGCTGCCGACATTGCCTACCCCCACAATACCCACGGTGCGCTCGCTAAGTACCCAGCCATCGCGTTCCGCCAGCGTTAGCAAGCCGCTTAGTACGTAATCAACCACCGCTTCAGCGTTGCAGCCTGGCGCACTGGCGAAGGCAATATCGCGCTGAGCGAGCGCTGCCTGATCGATATGATCCGTGCCGATGGTGCAAGTACCAACAAAGCGCACGGGGCTATCGGCAATTAGCTGATCGCTGACCTGGGTAATGGAGCGCACGATGAGCGCATCGGCATCCTGCAGGTGGGCGACGTTTATCTCCCGCCCAGGCACGCGGGTGAGCGTACCGAAATGGCCAAAGCAGCGTTCGGCAGCGGGGATATTGGCGTCGATGACAAGTTTCATAGGCGTTTTGGTATCCGGGCTTTACAATACGCCCGCGACGGCTTGATGGGCAGGCGTGTTTAAAGGGTATTTAAGGAGAGTGTTGTGATCGTACGCTGGGAAACCAACCATGACTATGTGTTGGTTCATATTCACCAGGATATGTTTGGTGACTGGATTTTCAGCCGCGCCTGGGGCCAAATCGGCACTCAGTTTGGCGGTCTGAAACATCAGCTAGCCGATACGCTGGATCAAGCCCATATGTGGCTGGAGGACGAAACCACTATCCAGTCCTCACGAGGCTTTCGCAAGGTGCTGGAAGTGGCCGACCATACCCCCGAAGGCCAAGAAGCCATGCGTCAACTATCGCTACTGGACGTGATGTAAGTCACTCGAACCCGGCCATGCACTTATTAACCATGCACTTGTTAACCTAAAAAACGCCGCCCATGACGCTTATGGGCGCCTTTCGGCGGCGTAGTGTCTGGCGGTGCTGTAAACCCCGCCAGCGCGTCTTCATCCAGCCAGCCGCGCTCGCGCAACCAGGCACTTAATCGCTCCAGCTCAAAGCCACGATCCAGCTCATTGCCGTCACCATCCACCAGCACCGGTATCCGCACGCCGTAGCTCTCAACCAGGGCGTCGTCGTCGCTAATCTCGATGTGGTGCAGCCACACCTTTTGATTCGCCAGTGCCGCCACCAAAGCCTCTAACTGGCTGCATAGGTGGCAGCCCATCGTTGTGTAAAGCGATAGCTGAATCATGCAAAAGCTCTCTTATGACGCCTTATGACGAAGTAAAAACACGTGGTGCAGGTTCGTGCGCCGCTGGAAATCGGGGTCGAAACTGCGCCTGGTGATATCCTCAACAGCGTAAAGCTCGCTGAGCGCTTCATCGAGTTTAAAGCGCCGCTGGTTATTAGAAAACACCAAGGTTCCACCGGGTGCCAAGCGCGCCATGGCGAGCTCCACAAGCCGCGGGTGGTCACGCTGCACGTCGAGAGTATCGCGCATTTTCTTCGAGTTAGAGAACGTCGGCGGATCCATAAAGATCAGGTCAAACTCAGCATTGGCGGTTTCCAGCCAGCGGAAACAGTCGTCGCGCACCACGCGGTGCAGCCGTGTATCAAGCTTATTCAGCGCAAAGTTGTCCTTAGCCCACTCCAGGTAGGTGTTGGACATATCCACGCTCACGCTGTCGCTGGCGCCGCCTAAGGCGGCCTGTACCGTCGCCGTGGCGGTGTAGCAGAACAGGTTTAAAAAGCGCTTGCCGCTGGCCATTTCGCCCAGCATCCGACGTACCGGGCGGTGGTCAAGGAACAACCCGGTATCCAGGTAGTCACGCAGATTGACCCAGAGCCGTGCCTTACCTTCCTGCACCTCAAAACGCTCGCCACTAGCGGCGCGCTTCTGATACTGGGCGCTGCCGGTTTGGCGTTCGCGGCGTTTGATATAGATTTTACTGGCGTCAACGTTAAGCGCCTCGGGCATGACTTCCAAGGCATCGTACAAGCGCTTCTGTGCTTGGGCCGGATTAATCGAACTCGGCGCCGCGTACTCTTGCACGTGCACGCGGTCACCGTAGCGATCCACCGCCAATGCGTACTCGGGCATATCGGCATCATACACACGATAGCTGGTTTCCCCGCTCTGCTTCAGCCATTTCTTCAAGCGCTTCTGATTTTTGATCAGCCGATTGGCAAACATCTGGGCATTGTCTTGGTTTTTGTGAACAGCTTGCTCTTCGCTAGCCTCTTCATTAGGTGTCGCTACTGCACTGCTCTCGCTCTGAACAGGCTTTGTATCGCTCACGGCAGGTGAATGCTCGGCGCCACCAACCTCCATAAGCAGCAGCTTGGCCTCCAAGGCGCCGTTTTTGAGTGCGTACTGTTTGTGCGCACGCATCCCCAGCCGGTGGCCGAGATCCGGATTGCCGGTAAACACCGCCAGGGTCCAGCCGGGAAACAGTGCTTTGGCTTTATCACCTAGCTGGGCATAGAGACGCACCAGTTCGGGTAGCTCGCCCAGGCGCTCGCCGTAAGGGGGATTGGTGATCAGCAGGCCGCTCTCAGCAGTCAGTGTTTCGGGACGCGTCAACTGGGCAAGGCTCTGCCCATGCAGGGTAATCAAGGCTGGGATGCCTGCCCGCATAGCATTGGACTTCGCCGCCGTAAGCGCCGTAGGGCTCTGGTCGAAGCCTAGTAGCTGGGCTTTGCAGCGCTTGCGACCAATCGACGCGCGCGCTTCGGCTTCGCGCTTCTGCTCCCGCCACGCTTCATCATCATGCCCAGCCCAGCCGTGAAAGCCGAACCGCTCGCGATTCAGGTTAGGCGCTTGGTCAGCGGCCATCATGGCGGCTTCGATTAGTAGCGTGCCCGCACCACAAAGCGGATCGATCAACGGTTCACCGGCTTTGAGGCGCTCGGGCCAGCCTGCGCGCACCAACAGTGCCGCCGCCAGATTCTCTTTTAGCGGCGCATGCCCCACATCCCGGCGATAACCGCGACGATGCAGGCTTTCACCAGAGAGATCCAGCCCAATAGTTAGGTTCATCCGGTGGAGGTGGGCGTATATACGCAAATGCGGGGTTTTAGTATCAACGTTGGGACGTTCCTGCCCTGCCAGTTGAAGGGCATCAACTACGCCGTCCTTAACGGTCTGGGCACCAAAACGGGTGTGGCGAATATGTTCGCTGCGGCCGTGAAAATCGACCGCCAACGTGTTACCCGGCGCCAGGTGCTGCGTCCAGGCAATACGGGCGACCACATCGCGCACTTGCCCAGCGGTATCGATCATCGATTCGCGTACCAGGGTCAAAATGACCCGGTTAGCTAACCGAGACCACAGGCAGACACGATAAGCGATCGCTTGGCTGGCAGTGAAATAGACGCCCGCTACAGTGGTTTTACCCGGCGTGGCGCCCAGCGCTATGAGTTCGTCGTGGAGCAAGCCTTCAATGCCTTTGGGACAAGTGGCGAGCAAGTTCAGGGGAGCGGTTTGGTTCGACTCGGTCATGATAATAGCGGCGCTGAAAGGCGCAATATTCCTGTATATAGCAAATGAGTTTACGTTTTATGACAATTTGGTAGTCGACAGATGACCCCATCATGGTCTAACAATAAGAGAGTAGCTACTGAAAAACGCATGCGTTTCTTGTCAGGGTCGGTTCAAGACCGGACCCTTGGCGTTTAAGTGTTCTTTGTAAGAGATTGCCGCTCGGCTCGTTCAGCCCGTGAGTGCCAAACAACAGGGCTGAAGCGGCGTCTCGCTCTTGAAGCAAGCTCTCGGAATAGTGGTTGTTTTCGATAACACCCTATTTCTTATCAAAGGCTTTCGTGAAAAGAGGTTAGCCAATGAAACGGCAAAAACGTGATCGCTTCCAGCGGGCTTATGTCCACGGCTACAAAGCGGGTGTATCGGGTCGTTCTCGTGACGACTGTCCCAGTCAAGATATCAATTTACGCGAATACTGGATGAGCGGTTGGCGTGAAGGTCGCGGCGACCAGTGGGATGGGATGACCGGCATCTCGGGCATCCACAAAAATCCTTTAGTCATGGCCTAACGTTTTATTTTTCAAGGTTTTAAAAGAAAGATTTTAAGCGAGAGGTTTTCAGTGAGCCCACTTTTTCAAGTGGGCTTTTTAGTGCGCCTTTATGCCCACACCGCTTCGCTAATCATCTTTGCACTCAACCTTTAGCTTTCAGTGCCCTCGCGCATTCACCGACCAGTTTAGGCCCTTGATAGATCAACCCCGAGTAAAGTTGCACCAAATCTGCTCCCGCCGCGATTTTGGCCTGAGCAGCAGCAGCACTATCGATCCCACCGACACCTATGATAGGTAACGATGGTAGATGCTGACGCAGTTGGCGAATAACGCGATTGGATGCCTCGAAGACCGGTTTCCCAGAGAGCCCTCCAGCCTCCTCCGCTTGTGAGTCACCCTCTACTCCTGCGCGGGAAACCGTCGTATTGGTGGCTATCACGCCATCAAGTGCATTGCGCTGAATACTTTCTGCCAGCAAGACTACTTCTTCAGCGCTCATATCCGGGGCTATCTTAATCAGCAATGGTACGTTGCGGCCCGTTTGGTCATTGAGCTCTGAGGCTCGTGCTCGAATCGGCCCCAACAGCGCATCCAGTTGCTCGCCGAACTGTAGGCTGCGCAACCCAGGGGTATTCGGTGAAGAGACGTTAACGGCAATGTAATCCGCGTAGGGATGCACCGCGTCTAAACATATGAGGTAGTCATCCAGCGCGTGCTCTACTGAAGTCGTCAGGTTTTTACCAATATTGATGCCCACAATGCCGCCGTAGTGGCGCTGTTTGACCTGCTGAACCAGGTGCGCAACCCCTTTGTTGTTAAAGCCAAAGCGGTTGATGATTGCCTCATGCTGCGCTAGGCGAAATAGCCGAGGCTTAGGATTGCCTGGCTGCGGCTTAGGCGTCACCGTGCCAACTTCGACAAACCCAAACCCCAGCGCGCCAAGGGCATCAAGATGGTCGGCGTTTTTGTCCAACCCGGCAGCTAACCCCACTCGATTGGCAAATCGCAGCCCCATAAGCTCGACGGGATCACTCACCGACTGGCCAAACAGGCGTGCTACCCCACCCACCCGATGCAGTGCATCCAGAGCGCTCAAGGCCATCCCGTGAGAGGTCTCTGGGTCAACGCGAAAAAACAGTGAGCGAGCGAGGTTGTACATAGCGGATCTCTTGAAGCGGGAGCTGAAAACGGGCATCAGTATAACGCAATAAAGCGCGCCCTGGTGGAGAACCAGGGCGCGCTTTCATGGACACACTTTAATTAAATAGACACGCTTTAATTAAGTCGGCTAGGTACGTTTAGGCTTCGCTATCGCTTTCAGCCAGATCTACCAGTTCGCGTACCGCCACGGCAAAGAGCGCAAAGCCTCCTTCACTGCCGCCGCGCACCTCTTCAATAAGGCGGCACCAGCGGCGATGCAGATCGGCGTGCTGATCCAGCCACTGCGCCACCCGCTCCGGGGTATCGCGACTTCCGGCATCCAACTTCAGTACGCTGGTGGTCAGCGCCAGCTGCTGGCGCTCAATATCGTCACGGAAGGTTTCCCGCGCCTGGGCCTGCCAGGCGTCGCGCACTTCCAGCTGGGTTACCTGCTGAATCATCCATGGTAACTCCAGGCGGCTGCCAATTTCGTACAGCACTTCCGCCACTCGCTGGGGTTTTTCATTCGTCAGGCGCGCCGCCTGGATAATACCCAGCCCCGCATAAAGGCTTGATGACGCCGCCACGTTGGATGCCAACGCTTCTGGCACACCCGCCTCCAACAACTCGTCACGACGCGAGTTCCAGGCGCTAAGCTCTTCACCACTGAGAAGCTCACCAATACCTTCCTGCAACTGCGCCAAGCGAGGAGCGAAGTACTCAATGGTATCTTGTGTCGAAAGCCCTAAGTGCTGACGCACAAACCAGCGCGTGGCACGACGGATCAAGCGCATCAGGTCAAGCATCATCGAGTACTGAATGCGGTTGGGCACCTGATTATCGAGGGCTTCAATTTGCGCCCATAGACTGGGCAAGTTAAAGCTATCACGGGCCACGATGTAGGCTCGCGCAATATCGGCGCGCCCCGCTCCGGTGGAGTCCATCAGGCGACGTACAAAGACGACCCCCATATGATCGACCAGATCGTTGGCCACCTGGGTAGCGACAATTTCACGCTTCAGACGGTGCTCGTACATTTCGACTTTAAAGCGCTCGACCAGCACTGATGGGAACAGCCGCTCCAGGTGACGATGAATATAGTGATCGTCCGGCACATCAGAGGTGATCAAGTCGCCTTTCAAAGTGCTCTTGGCGTAGGAGATCAGTACCGACAGTTCCGGCAGGCGCATCCCTTGATCGTTGCTGGCCCGCTCTTTGAGCACATCATCGGTAGGCAGGAATTCCAACTCGCGGTCAATCTGCCCGGCGGCCTCCAGCTCGCTGATAAAACGGCGGTAAGGGCCCATTGACTGGTCAGAAAGGGTAGCCGATAGATCCAGCGCCTGACTTTGGCGGTAATTATCCAGGATCACCAGATCCGCCACCTCGTCGGTCATTTCCGCCAACAGCTGATTGCGCTGCTTGTCGGTCATGTCGCCGCGCTTGACCACTTCATCGATCAAAATCTTGATATTGACCTCGTGGTCGGAGCAGTTCACTCCACCGGCGTTGTCAATAAAGTCAGTGTAAACGCGCACGCCTTTGGCGGCGGCTTCCATACGTCCGCGCTGGGTCAAGCCGAGGTTACCGCCCTCGCCGACCACACGGCAATTCAAGTCATTGCCGTTGATGCGCAAGGTGTCGTTGGCTTTATCGCCCACATCCGCATCGGTTTCGTCGGAGCCCTTCACGTAGGTACCGATACCGCCGTTCCAAATCAAGTCCACCTTGGATTTGAGCATGGCGCGGATTAGTTCATTCGGCGACAGGCGCTCTTCCTTGATACCAAATACCTGCTGCATCTCCGGTGTGATGCTAATCGACTTGGCGCTACGGCTAAAGATGCCGCCACCGGCGGAGATCAGTTCCTGGCTATAGTCTTCCCAGCTGGAGCGTGGTAATGCAAACAGCCGCTTGCGCTCGGCAAACGACGCCTCGGCGTCCGGGTTGGGGTCTACAAAGATATGCAGGTGGTTGAAGGCGCCCACTAGCTGAATCTTGTCGGAGAGCAGCATGCCATTACCAAACACATCGCCGGCCATATCACCGATCCCCACCACGCTAAACAGGTCGCGCTGGGTGTCGAGATCCAGATTTTTGAAGTGGCGCTTAACTGATTCCCAGGCACCGCGAGCGGTGATGCCCATTTTCTTGTGGTCATAACCGTTAGCACCGCCAGAGGCAAAGGCATCGCCCAGCCAGTGACCATACTCAATGGAAATTTCGTTGGCGATATCTGAGAAGGTAGCGGTGCCTTTGTCGGCAGCTACCACTAGGTAAGCGTCGTCCTCATCATGGCGGACAACATTTTCCGGCGGCACAACATCGCCGCCCACCAGGTTATCGGTGACATCCAGCAGCGCACGAATAAAGATTTGGTAACAGGCAATGCCCTCTTTCTGGACGACATCACGACTGGCATTTTCCGGCATGCGCTTACAGACAAAACCGCCTTTAGCACCAACCGGCACGATAACGGCGTTCTTAACCTGCTGCGCTTTCACCAGCCCCAGCACTTCGGTGCGATAATCTTCAAAGCGATCCGACCAGCGAAGGCCACCGCGGGCCACTTTGCCGCCCCGCAGGTGGACACCTTCCACCCGCGGCGAGCAGACAAAAATTTCAAACATCGGCCGCGGCTTGGGCATGCCGGTAACCTTGGAGGGCTCCAGCTTATAGGCGATATAATCTTTAAAGCGCCCACCCTCAGCCAGTTGGTAGTAGTTGGTACGTAGGGTGGCGAGGATCAGCTCCATAAAGCGGCGCAGTAGCTGGTCATCGTTAAGGCTGGCGACCCCTTCCAAGCGCTCATTTAAGCTCGCGATGCACTCGTCGGTGGCGTGGCTCTGCTGCTCAGGATCAAAACGCAGGCGGAATAATTCAACCAACTCACGGGTAATGGCAGGATAGTTGGCCAGCGTAGCAGCGATGTAATCCTGGGACATGCCGAAGCGGATCTGTTTGAGGTAGCGTGCGTAGCCACGCAGCATGGCCACTTCGCGCCAATCCAGGCCAGCGCCGATAATCAGGCGGTTAAACGCATCGTTATCGGCCTCGCCGGTCCAGATGCGCTTGAAGGCTTCCGTGAATACATCGCGCATGTCGCCCAGGCTGACATCCGCACCGCTGTGCTCAAGCTCAAAATCGTGAATCCAGTAGCGCTGTTCAGGAGCGTTAATATCGTAGGGGCGTTCACCAATTACACGCAGGCCGAGGTTTTCCATCATCGGCAGCACGTCAGACAGCGGAATCTGCGATTCACGGTGAAACAGTTTCAGGTTAACACCACCACCCTGCTCTTCTAATGGCCGATAGAGCGACAGCGAGAGGTCGTTCTCGCTATCCAGTGTCAGTAGGTGCTGAACATCAAACACCGCGGTGCGCGCAGAGAAGTCTTCACGGTAGCTGGCCGAGAACGCCTCGCGGAACTGATCCATCAAATTGTTGGCGCGCTCTTCCCCAAAGCCTTCGATCATGGCGTTCTGCAGCTCGTCACGCCAACTGCGCGCCAGCCGTGACACTTTGCTTTCCAAACGCTTGAGGTCATAGTCGCTGGGCGCGTCACCATTAAAGCGTAAAATCAATTGAATACGCGCCAGCACAGACTCGGATAAATAGGTATTGAAGTCGCCAAAGTGGGCGTCTAACTCGTCGCACAACACGTTTTGAATCCGCTGACGCAGATCCGTGGAAAACACGTCCCGGGGGACAAACACCAGGCAAGAGTAGAACTTGCCGCTGATATCGGCGCGGATAAATAGCCGCACCTGACGGCGCTCACGAATATTGAGGATGCCCAGCGCAGTGCTGGCCAGTGACTCGGTATCGATCTGGAAAAGATCATCCCGGGGATAGACTTCCAGCACCTGTAACAACTGCTTGCCGTTGTGGCCCTGGGGATTAAACCCAGCGATATCCATGACGGCTTTGAGCTTGCGGCGCAGCAGCGGAATATTGCGCGGCGACTCGTTATAGACCGTGGAGGTAAACAAACCGAAGAAGCGCCGCTCACCAATCACATTGCCGTCATCGTCGTAGCGATCAACGGTGATGTAGTCAGGGTAGGTAGGACGGTGCACCCGGGAGTGATGGGCGCTTTTGGCAAACGATAGTAGCTGCGGCACCAGCACATAATCATTGTGCTCATCCACCCCTTCTTCGGTGCGAATACGCTCGCAGTAGCGCGGCTGATCCAGGCGGAACACGCCCAGCACGCTATCCGCGTCGCGCTTTAACTCGCTGCCCTCCAGCAGGTACTCGTCGTAGCCCAGGAAAGTAAAGTTATCCTTGAGCATCCACTCTAAAAAGGCAATCGCCTCTTCGTGGTCGTCAGGATCGATCTGCGGCGGGCAGTTTTTCTCGAGTTCTTGAATCGATGCGGTGATTTGCGAACACATGGCGTCGAAATCGCCCACAGCGGTACGTACATCGCGAAGCACGTCATTTAGATTGCTTTCGATTTTCTCAAGCAACGCCACGTCGGTGTGCCGGTCTACCTCAATGACAATTAGCGACTCGCGCGCTTCAGGTGCGTTTTCTGCCCTGGGCGAGGCCAGCGCCTGCAACTGATGGCGCTCATCACGGGCGACTGCAAGCACGGCGTTTTGAATGGCGTGCACGGTCAAGCCGCGGCGGTTGAGCTCGATACGCACCGAGTCGACCAAAAACGGCATATCTTCGTGGAGAACGGCGACAAAGGTATGCGTCGACTGCCAGCCGTGCTCTTCAAAATCAGGGTTAAATACCCTTACTTTGGGGCTTTGCGGGTCGTGATGCTGCAAAAACTGCCAGATCGACAGCGTTGCGCCATACAGATCGTCCAGGCGGCGATCTACCAGGTCTTCCACCGGCACGGTGGCATAAAAGTGCCGAGCAAAAGCGTCCACAGTGGCGGCACGAGCGGGGTCTAACCGCGCGTATAGCCGCTCCTGGAGCTGCTTCAAAAGATCTTGCCGGCTCTCTTCAATCGCAACGTAGTGCATCCATCACCTCGACTGCCTAGGCCATTAAACGGCCAAAAAACGAAGGACAATAGGCCTTTAGGCCAACATAACGGCTAGCTTACGCTACCTATCGTCGCGGCCCTAATCACCTGACGTGTTGTTCATGGCACATACCGTTTACGCATTAGGTCGTATGCTTACTCGGCCACCCGCCGCTTCAACAGCACTCCACATTCACAGTGGTCGGTAAACGGAAACTGGTCAAATAGCGCAAAGCGCTCTATCTCATGGGTGTTGGTCAGTATGGTCAAGTTTTCAGCTAACGTGGCTGGGTTGCATGAAATATAGACGATCTGAGCGTACTCGCTGAGTTGTTCACAGCTCTGCTCGTCTAAACCAGCACGGGGCGGGTCGACCAGTACGGTGGAAAAATCGTACTCTTCCAGCGCCATTTCCGCCACGCGACGCCCGGCTTTATCGCCCTTCAGCGCCAGCGAAAACTCCTCCGCTGACATACGACCAATCTGCGCGTTCGTTACCCCATTGGCTTCCAGGTTCACGTTAGCGCTAGCCACTGACGTGCGGGAAATTTCTGTGGCCAGCACGCGGCGGAAGTTCTCCGCCAGGGCAATGGTGAAATTGCCATTACCGCAATAGAGTTCGACCAGATCTTTCTTCGCGTTATTCTCCTGCTGGCCCGCGGTGACTTCGCGCCCCCAGCTGAGCATTTTCTGGCAGATATGTGCATTGGGTTGAGTAAAGCTGTTTTCGACCTGCTGGTAGTGCAGCGTGTGGCCATCCACCTCTAGCCGCTCCCATACGTGGTCTCGGGTAAGTACGATGCGCTGCTTGCGGGAGCGGCCAATAATCATAATACCCAGCTCAGCCTCAAGAGCGCGGGCTTCGCGCTCCCACTCATCGCCTAATGGGCGGTGGTAAATAAGTGTTACCAGCGCCTCACCTGACAGCGTGGTTAGAAACTCTACCTGAAACAGCCGCCGACGCAGCTCATCACAGCGAAGGCACGCTTCGCGTAACTGCGGCATCAGTTGATTGATTCGCTCACTGGCGACTGCGTACTGATCTAACCGAATCACCCGCTTGTTCTTCGGGTTCTCAGGGTCTACCTCGAACATGGCGTAAAAGAGATCGTCCTCTTCGTGCCATATGCGAAACTCGCAGCGCTGACGGTAATAGCCTGGCGGCGATTCAAACACCTCTAACACCGGTGGCTGAAAAGCAGCAAAGGTACGTTCCAGGTAGTCGCGTTTGGCGGCTAGCTGCTCAGCGTAGCGTTCAGGTTCTACAACGGGGATAGCCAAGGCTGCTCCTTTGAATCCGATTAGAAATAGTAGCGGTCAATAGTGTTCAGGCGCCCACGTTAAGCAACTGGGGCGCATCAAATCCGTAGCGGGCCAAGCCAGCGGTCAGGTTAGCTGCTGAGGTGGTGGTAAAGCAGCGGCCGTCGTGCTGATCGCTATTTAGCTCATCGACTACTTGCGCAACCCGGCGGGCAATCGCATCGCCGGAGTCGACCCAATGTAGCGGCACGGGGGCAAGCTGCGTCAGCCAAGGCTTGAGCAGCGGGAAATGAGTGCAGCCCAGTACGACGGTATCTAGCGCCTGATGGTCAGGTGTTAAAGAAGGAGTAGACGACGGAGGTGCGACGGCGTGCCATAACGGCGCCAGCGCCGTCTGTATTCGGTCAATATCGGGCGTGATACCTGCCAAGTACGCTTCCGCCTCAACGACCAAGGCATCAGCGGCGACGCGAGTAATCACACAGTCGCTGGCAAAACTATCAATCAAGCGTTGGGTGTAGGGTCGCCCTACCGTGGCCTTGGTGGCTAACAGCCCAATATGGCGTGTCTGGCTAATCGCTGCGGCAGGTTTGATAGCAGGTACGGTGCCCACGACAGGGATTGCTAACTGCTCGCGCAAATTTTCCAGCGCCAGAGTACTCGCGGTATTGCAGGCGACAACCAAAACACTCGGCTGGCACGCTTCCACAGCGGAACGACATACCGCCACAATGCGGTCGGTCAGGGCTGCATCTTCGCGTAGGCCATAGGGCAACCAAGCGTTGTCGCAGGCATAGCACAGGGCAGCATCAGGGTAGTATTGGCGCAGCGACTGCGCCACCGACAGGCCGCCGACACCGGAATCAAAAATTAACACGGGGCCTTTCATGACTCTGCCTATCATGGCTCTGCCTGAAAAAAAACGGAGCCGCTATTTTAGCATGCTCCGTCATTTTATTGATGACCGTAGCGGCCACTTGTCCGCTAGCGCTATATCACAGGTACGTCAGCACCACGCAGTTCAGCGTATAGCTCGGGATAAGCGTCCTGTAGACGTTCCAGCTCTTTCTCAGCGCCTTCTGGGAGCGCCTGACGCAGCTCATCCATATCTTCCTGGCTAAAGTGCTGATCAATCAGCGGGAACAGGCCCTCGCGTTCGTGACGCAAATAGGCACGATGCGCTTCCAAATAATCTTTTAAGTCATCGGCAAAGCGATCCATCGGAATGATGTTATCCATTAACACCATGTCAATGTCGTTGGAGAGGCGCTGTAAGCGCGGCTTTAGCTCACGATAGTCATTCGCCATCTGCTCAGTAAGGGCAATGTGCTCTGGGGCCTGGGTTTGCAATCGCTCCACGCAGACCCGCTCTAGGGGTGCTGCAAAACCATCCATATAGGACAAAATATAGTCGACGACCTCGCGCATAAGCTGGAAGTTGGGCCGCTCACCCTGGGCAAGAGTTTTATGCTTAAGCTGCAGCACATGGAGTAGTCTCGCCATGTTGGCATGATCTAGACGCAGTTGGTTTAACATCGAACTGTCTCCTTTTATTGTGTCATGCCTACCGTCGAGCCTGAGTGATTGACGGCATGCGATAATAAGCGCGTGGTAACAAACATGTTTTATCGCTAAAACATATCGTAACCTGAGCGTGTCGTAACTAACGGGGGTTATCAACAACAGTTATCATAAACAATGCCCCTCTCAAGCTATCCTAGCAAGTGTATCTTTCTGATAGGTTACGCCTAAGGTAGTTCTCTAAAGCGCGGTTTACCACCTATACTTGTTGGCAATTTGTTGCTCAACGTACTGATTTATAACGGAAGCTTACATGGATCTTTTTGATAGCGCTCAGGCGACACCGGCTGACGATGCTCCGTTAGCCTTTCGTATGCGGCCACGCCAATTGGACGATTACGTGGGCCAGCAAGCGCTGGTGGGGCCAGATAAACCTCTACGTCGTATGGTGGAGTCAGGCGTAGTGCGCTCAATGATTTTGTGGGGGCCGCCAGGGGTTGGCAAAACCACGCTGGCAGAGCTGTTGGCCCGGGCCTCCCAGGCCCATCTGGAGCACCTCAGCGCGGTGATGGCCGGAGTAAAAGAGATTCGCGCTGTGGTAGAGCGGGCCCAACAGATGTCCTCCACGGTTATCCTCTTTTTAGATGAGATTCATCGCCTCAACAAGAGCCAACAGGACGCATTATTGCCCCACGTGGAGTCGGGCCTGTTAACGCTGATTGGTGCCACCACCGAAAATCCCTCCTTCGAAGTCAACTCGGCGTTGCTATCCCGTGCGCGGGTGTATGTGCTGAAATCGCTTACCCATGAGGAACTGATCACGGTGATGCGCCAGGCACTCAGCGACGTAGAACGTGGGCTGGGCAAGCGTGACATTCAGGTTGATGACGAAGTATTAAACGCTCTGGCCCACGCTAGCGCTGGCGACGCACGGCGGGCGCTGGGATTACTGGAAACCGCCTGCGATTTCGCTACTGAGGAAGCGAACGGCGAAGTGCTGCATAAAGAGGTGCTCGCCGATGTGATCGGCCACCAGGCCAGCGCCTTCGATAAGCAGGGTGACGCTTATTACGACCTACTTTCGGCCATTCATAAGTCGATACGCTCTTCACGCCCCAACGCGGCATTGCTGTATATGGCCCGCTTTATGCAGGGCGGCGGCGACCCGTTGGACGTAGTGCGCAGACTGACCGCGATTGCCTCAGAAGACGTCGGTAATGCTGACCCTCGCGCGCTACCGCTGGTGATTGCCGCCTGGGATGCTTATTTACGCCTGGGCGATTACGAAGGCCAGCGGGCAATTGCCCACGCGGCGATTCATTTAGCAGTGGCGCCCAAGAGTAACCGCATTGACCGCGCCTGGAGTGAAGCCAAGCAGTACGTACACCAGCAGCCTCAGGTTGAGGTGCCGACGTACCTGCGCAACGCGCCCACTAAGCTGATGGAGCAGTTGGGTCATGGTGAAGGCTATCGCTATGCCCACAATGAGCCAGACGGCTACCCGGCGGGAAGCGCCCACGACTGCTGGCCTGAGGAACTGCCTAAAGCCACCTTCTTCAAGCCAAGTGCCTTTGGTCAGGAGAAGCGCTTTGGGGAAATCATGGCGTGGCGGGAAAATCTTGACCAGCAAGCAGATCAGGCGCCCTAAGGCGCCTGATGGTTATTACCTAACGACGAATCTCCAATCAACAACTTACCACTTACTCTTTACCACTCCCCCTTCAGCATTAAAGCTCTTCACGAATAACATCGGTGCCTTCGGGAATTTCGAAATCAAACATGTCCGCAGCAATTTCGCCATTGAGGGTAATATTGCTAAAGGTAATGGCGGTGCGCTGGCCGGTACTGTCCATCATCCACAGCTCGGTTAGCGTATCGGCATCGAACACCATGCTTAGTTCTTCGAACAGCGTATCGGCAGAGATAGGCACTAGGGTAAAGACATCTTCTCCCCCGTCCTGCTCGTAGAACACCTCATAGCTTTCGGTTAAATCGTCCACGCTTCCCGACAGCAGTAACGCAGGGGTATGGGTTACTCGATCGTCCATCTCTTGAACGGTGACTTGTTCAAGGTCGGGATCGTACATATACACATCATCGCCGTCAGAGACCACGGTTTGAGAGTAAGGCGCTTCCACTTCCCAACGCAGCATACCGGGGCGAGACAGCCACATCTCACCACGCGCGCTTTGGAGGCGCTCCCCGCTGCCATCAAGAATTTGCTGCTCAAAAGCCGCTTGATAACGCTCAAGCGGATCCAGCCGTTCAGTCAAACGCTCGGCAGCATCATCTGCCCAAGCGGGAGCACCAAAGGTTAACCCCAAGGCGCTAGCCGCAAATGCCAGTTGTGGCGCACCTATTGATGACGGACGTTTTGTATGCGTATCGCGCATATGATCTCCCTAGGCAACCGTTGCCAGATAACTGTTGCTCAAAACTATTGCTCAAAAATCAAGCAGTGAGGTCGGCTTAACCGGCCATGGCTAACTCAGAAACGTAACAATCAGACGAGAAAAACGCCGCAGGGTTTCACCCACGGCGCTACTTTCACGCTTATTGCATAATTGTGGCTTTCATCAAGCGGTTAGTGGCCCACCGGAGGCGGGGCAAGCACTTCCCGGGCACCGTTAGAGCCCATAGAGGTCACCACACCGGCGCCCTCCATGGCCTCAACTAAGCGCGCAGCCCGGTTATAGCCAATTTTAAAGCGACGCTGCACGGCGGAAATCGAGGCTTTGCGCGTTTCAGTGACAAACTGCACGGCTTCATCGTAGAGCGCATCCTGCTCCGCATCGTCGCCATCCACACCCTCGGCCTCAAGACCCGTTAAGGCATCGGCGGATACGCCACCAGAAAGAATCTCTTCGATATACTCGGGTGCTCCACGGCGCTTCCAGTCATCGACCACGCGGTGTACTTCGTCGTCGTCCACAAAGGCACCGTGGATGCGGTTAGGTGGCCCGGAACCTGCGGGTAGATAGAGCATGTCACCGTGGCCCAACAGGCTTTCAGCGCCGCCCTGATCCAAAATGGTGCGCGAATCGATTCTGGATGAGACCTGAAACGCCATCCGCGAAGGGATGTTGGCTTTGATCAAGCCAGTCACGACGTCCACCGAGGGGCGCTGGGTAGCCAGAATCAAATGGATACCTGCGGCACGCGCCTTTTGCGCCAAGCGCGCAATCAGCTCTTCGACTTTTTTGCCAACGATCATAAACATATCGGCAAACTCGTCGATCACCACGACGATGTAGGGCAGTTTCTCCAGCACGGGATGCGGCTGATGCACTTCCCAGGGCTGCGGTTCCCAGAGCGGGTCTGCCACTTGGGCACCGGCGCGCTCCGCTTCATCCAAGCGGCCATTGAAGCCCGCGATGTTGCGCACGCCCATGGCCGCCATTAGCTTGTAGCGGCGCTCCATCTCGGCCACGCACCAGCGTAGGCTGTTGGCCGCCTCTTTCATATCGGTAACCACTGGCGCCAGCAAATGAGGAATGCCGTCATATACCGACAGCTCCAACATTTTCGGGTCGACCATGATCAGCTTTAGTTCACTGGGCTTCGCTTTAAGCAGCATTGAGATCAGCATGGCGTTAACGCCCACCGACTTACCTGACCCGGTGGTACCGGCTACTAGCAAGTGGGGCATCTTGCCCAGGTTGGCGACCACTGGGCTGCCGCCAATATCTTGGCCTAGTGCCATGGTAAGTGGGGACGTCTCCTGCTGGTAACGGTCGGAGTCGATAACTTCGCGTAGGCGAATCATGGCCCGGTTGGGATTAGGTATTTCAATACCCACCGTGGGACGCCCAGGAATAACCTCGACCACTCGCACGCTTTTAACCATAAGAGAGCGCGCCAGGTCTTTGGCGAGGTTACTGATTTTAGACACTTTGACGCCCGCGGCGGGCTTGATCTCAAAGCGGGTAATCACTGGCCCAGGCCAGGTATCCACCACTTCAGCTTTCACACCGTATTCGCGCAGCCGCACTTCAAGCAGTTCAGCCATATCGGCCAACTGCTCGTCACTATAATTGGGCTGATACGGCTCTGCAGGTGTCAACAGCTGCAAGCTCGGCACGTCGCCCTCAGGCTCGTCCAGAGTTTCAAAAGCAGGCCGCTGGCTCTGCAAATGCTCCACGGTCCACAGGGCGGGGCCTTCATCCGCCTCTGGTGTGCTCTCTTCGGGCGCGAAACTGGGTTCTTGGCGAGCTGCCGGGGTTGGCGTGGACGATGGAGTAGTCGTTGAGTGCGCTCCTCCATCGCGGCCTTGGGCATACAGCTCATCATCCATCTCTTCATCGTCCCACACCGGCTCAGGCACCACCTCAGCTACACGTTCAGGTTTACGTGCAGGTTCAGGCGCAGTGACGCGCTCAGGGCTCCAGGCAGTATCAGTTTCACCGATATGTGGCTCACCAACACGCGGTTCAGCTTGGCTGCTGCTGGGATCAGCGGTGAGTGATGGCTCACTGCGTCGTTCAACGGGCGCGTCGTGAATAGGTTCTTTCTCGGCGGGCGCATCGTCGCTGACAAAGAAGTTACTCCTGGCAGGCGCCGGGGGCTCTTCTTGACGAGTAGCACGCAGCGGAAAGGACGCCTCGGCTTCCTTGGGCTCATCATCTGACGCAGGTGCTTGAGCCTCGGGCGCTACTGACGTTACCTCAGCCTGGACAAAGGCATTTTCCCGCGGCGCCGAGGGGGCTGCTGCAGGCGCTGAAACCGTCGGCTCCGCGGTGGGTGTCGAAGAGATAGGCGCAGGTGTTTTAGCAGGCACATGCTTATTACTTGAAAACGCTGCGGCTTCCCAGGGAATCGAAGTATCCGTGGTTGCGTTGCTATTTGAAGGACTCGCTTCTGACGCATTGCTCTTTGAAGAGCTGTTCGCCTCACTACTGGAAAGTGGTACAGAGAAGCCTGGCTCACGGCGTTCGCGGCCACTTGGGCTTTTGCCTACTGGCTCTGCCGCAGGCTTTATCCCAGCTGGTGCAGCTTCAGATTTAGCTTCTTGAGACTTCGCTTCTTGAGATTTAGCTTCAGGCGCTACTTGAGGCTTGGCCGCAGTTTTGGCAGCTTGAGCAGCCGCTCGCTGAGCAGCGCGCATACGACGCGCTTGGCGACGTGCTGATAACCAGCTACCCAGCCGACATATACGCTTGCCGAGCTCATCAGCCACTTGCAACCACGACATACCGCTAAACAGCGGAAAGCCGCTTAAAATTAACGCCGCAGCGATTAAACCAACGCCACCACTCCCCACTAAAGGCCTTAACGCACCGACCAAACCTTCGCCCAAAATACCGCCGGAGGCATAGGGCAGCATGCTCTCAGGGTTATAAAAGTGCAGCGCCCCCAACATGGTAGTGCCGAAAATAAGTAGCACTAAGCCACCCGCATGGACAGCAATTGCCACCGGGTCGAGTTCAAAACGTACCTGGCGTGAGCGAATCAACCACCAGGCGGCAAAGCCGAACATACCCGGCCACCACAAAGCGCTGGCGCCAAGCAGTGAGTAGAGAACATCGGCCAACCAAGCGCCAACCTGCCCCATCCAGTTACCCACATCTGTCTCAGGGCCCTGATAAGACCAGCCTGGGTCAGAGGGCTGGTAACTAAATAGTGCTAATAATAAGAAAACACACAGCGCCAGCAGGATCACCACTACGCCTTCGCGCACGGAGCCTTGTAAGCGCAGGCCAAAACGACGAGCCTTATCCTTTGCGGCGTTAACGCGCGCAGAAGAAGCCGATGATGGTGTTTGACGCGCGCTACGCTGCGTTCGCTTGTTTACTGCTTTATTCACTTTCAAGCGACTCTCCCTTTACACCTCAATGGCGTCTTTAATCCACTTGCGAGTTTGCATGATACCGAGCATCCTTCCGCCGTCACAGAGGCTATCGTAAAGCGCTCAGTACAAGAACGTCGTAACAGGAGCAAGTAATGCTACCTTGGCTTTCCTCGCTACATCCTAATTTTCCAACTACCTCCCAAGCGCTGGCCTCCCCCAATGGCCTGCTGGCCGCCGGAGGGGAGCTCTCGCCCGCTTGGCTGGTAGAAGCCTATCGGCAGGGCATATTTCCCTGGTTCAGCGACGACGACCCCATTCTGTGGTGGAGTCCAGACCCGCGCATGATACTCCTACCTGAGCAATTTAAGCAGCGTCGTAGCCTCACCAAACGATTACGCCATGGTGGCTTTCATATCACCCTGGATCAACACTTCGATCAGGTGATTCAAGCCTGCGCCGCCCCGCGTGGTGAAGAGGCGGGCACCTGGATTACCGACGAAATGCGCGAGGCCTACGGACTGCTGCACGCTCTAGGCATTGCTCATAGCATCGAAGTTCATCAACATGGCCAATTGGTGGGCGGGCTGTATGGCATTGCCATGGGGCCGGTATTTTTTGGCGAGTCGATGTTCTCCCGCGCCCCGGATGCTTCGAAGGTAGCGCTGGCCCATCTCGCCAGGGCCATGCGCGAACATGGCGGAAAACTCATCGACTGCCAAATGCACACGCCTCATCTGGCAAGCCTGGGCGCTATTACAGTCGCTCGCGAAGCATTCATCAACTATCTTAAAAGCTGGTTACCCGATAAGGCATTTACGTTTACCACGTCACCCACTGAAACACCCACTGTTCCTGCATCGCTCTGGCTTAAGGCGATTGCCACCGAGGGTAATGCGTAGTGATGAACCATAGTGACGAACTTATTCTGTTCCAACCATTTTTTTACAACGAGGAGGCAGGCCGTGAGTAGTAACACTCCGCGTCGGCCGGTGCGGGATTTGCGCTTTTTCCTTACTGTGCCGCATGCCTGTAGCTATTTACCCGGCAGGGAGGCGACAACGCTGTTTCTCGACCCTCAGGAGTCGCCTGTTCCAGGAGTCTATGACTCGCTGGCACTGCTAGGGTTTCGTCGCAGTGGGCGCCATCTTTACCGCCCTCACTGTGAGGGATGCAACGCCTGCCGCTCGGTGCGTATTCCGGTTGAACAGTTTGCACCTAACCGCACTCAACGAAAAATTTGGCGCCGCAATGCCGATATAAGCGTCCGCATTGTGCCTGCTCATTTTGCATCTACCCACTACTCGCTTTACGCGAATTATATTCGTCAGCGCCATGCTGACGGCGATATGTTCCCGCCCAGCCGCGAGCAGTACCGCACCTTTCTTACCCTTGATGAGCCCTATGCCCATCTAATGGAGATGTACCTCGACGAAGAGCTGGTTGGTGTGGCTGCATTCGACCAGTTGGAGCATGGGCTCTCGGCAATCTACACCTTTTTTGCCGTTAGCGAGGCTCTGGATAAGCGCTCACTAGGCACTTTTGCCATTCTTCAGCTCATCGAGCTCAGCCGCGAAAAAGCGCTGCCGCACCTTTATTTAGGGTATTGGATCGAAGAGTGCCGTAAGATGCGCTACAAGCAGGCTTTTGCGCCGTTGGAAATACTTGATGGGCGCCACTGGCGGCCGTTAATTCGCTAAACATGTAAGCTTTTTTGCCTTGACGGCGGGCTTACGGCACAATATAGCGCTGTTTTGAGCGCCCCCACCTAGCGGCACTCAAATTCTAACCGATAATGACATTACTAACTCATCAGTGAGGACATGCCTATATGGCACGCGAAGATCATATTGAAATGGAAGGCGTTATCGTCGATACCCTTCCGAACACCATGTTTCGGGTTGAGCTGGAAAACGGTCACGTTGTTACCGCTCATATCTCCGGCAAAATGCGCAAAAACTATATCCGCATTCTGACCGGCGACAAGGTAAAAGTTGAGCTGACACCTTACGACCTGTCTAAAGGCCGTATCGTTTACCGCTCGCGCTAAGTCGTTACACCATTAACGCGTTCGGCTGACTTTAACTGTTCCAGCTAGACTGTCCTTTTAACGACAGCGCCGATCAGCGTCAATGGTGGTTCACTAAAAACGACAACGCCCCGTCGATGACAGGGCGCTGCGTTTTGATGCATATAGCATGAGTATTAGAAAGATAGCTTTTTAGCGCGGCTTAGCGCCCTTTTCAGGGCGCATCTGCCATCTCAGTCTCTGTGGAAAGGCGCAACTCGCCCTCCTCCAGGCTGACATGGACAATACCGCCCTGATCAGCCAATTCTCCGAACAGTATCATTTCGGCTAATGGCTTCTTCAGCTTCTCTTGTATGAGGCGCGCCATTGGGCGTGCACCCATGTCAGGATCGTAGCCCTGATCGGCCAGCCAATCCCGCGCCATGTCGTCCACATCCAGCTGAACACGCTTCTCATCCAACTGCGCCTGTAGTTCGATCAAGAACTTGTCGACCACATTGCGTACCACCGAGACCGGCAGCGAGTGGAACTGAATAATACCGTCCAGACGGTTGCGGAACTCCGGTGAGAAGGTGCGGCGAATCACTTCCATGGCATCGGTGGAGTGATCCTGGTGCTGGAAGCCAATGGAGCGACGCGACGCCTGCTCCGCACCAGCGTTAGAGGTCATAATCACGATAACGTGACGGAAGTCCGCTTCACGCCCGTTATTGTCCGTTAAGCGGCCATGATCCATGACCTGCAGCAGCAGGTTAAAGACTTCCGGGTGAGCTTTCTCAATCTCATCCAACAACAACACGCAGTGCGGCTGCTTGGTCACCGCTTCGGTCAGTAGCCCCCCCTGGTCGTAACCGACGTAGCCCGGAGGCGCACCAATCAGGCGCGATACGGTATGGCGCTCCATATACTCGGACATATCAAAGCGCACCAGTTCAATGCCCATGATATGCGCAAGCTGCTTGGCCACTTCGGTTTTACCCACACCGGTGGGGCCTGCAAACAGGAAGCTACCGACGGGCTTATCGGGAGATTTAAGCCCGGCCCGGGACAGCTTGATAGCAGCAGAGAGACTATCAATCGCCTCGTCCTGACCGAACACCAGCATCTTCAGGTCACGATCCAGCTTCTCTAGCAGCTTGCGGTCGGAGCTTGAAACGCTCTTCGGTGGGATACGTGCAATGGACGCTACCACGGCTTCCACTTGCTCGACATCGATCGTCTTGGCGCGCACTTCTGGCGGCAATAGACGCTGGTGAGCCCCTGCCTCGTCAATCACGTCAATCGCTTTGTCGGGCAGGAAGCGATCATTGATGTAGCGATCCGCTAAGCGTGCGGCACTTTCAAGCGCGCCATCGGTATACTTAAGTTCGTGGTGCTCTTCAAAGCGTGAACGCAACCCTTTGAGGATTTTGATGGTGTCTTCCACAGACGGCGCCATCACATCCACCTTCTGGAAGCGCCGCGCCAGAGCACGATCTTTCTCAAAGATGCCGCGGAACTCCTGGAACGTAGTCGAACCAATGCAGCGCAATTCGCCCGAAGAGAGCAGCGGCTTGAGTAGATTGGACGCATCCATCACGCCACCAGACGCGGCACCTGCACCAATCACCGTGTGAATCTCATCAATGAATAGCACAGCGTTAGGCTGCTTGCGTAGTTCGCTCAGCAGGCTCTTTAGGCGTTTTTCAAAATCACCACGGTACTTGGTACCGGCCAGTAGCGCGCCCATGTCCAGCGAGTAGACCACTGCATCGGCAATAACATCGGGAACGTCTTCTTCGACGATACGCTTGGCAAGGCCTTCGGCCACTGCGGTTTTACCTACCCCCGCCTCACCGACTAACAACGGGTTGTTTTTGCGCCGACGGGCCAGAATTTGCACCACGCGCTCAAGCTCGTGTTCGCGGCCAATCAGCGGATCAATTTTACCCAGCCGTGCCTGTTCATTGAGATTGGTAGCGTAGCCAGTGAGCGGATGCGCAGCACCCTCATTGCCACCCTCCTCCGCATCTTCACTCTCAGGTGAAGCAGGCGAGGGAGACGGCCCGTGACCGGCCACTTTGGAGATACCATGGGCGATGTAGTTGACTGCATCGACCCGCGCCACGCTCTGCTGCTTAAGGAAGTATACCGCCTGACTCTCCTGCTCGGAGAAAATCGCTACCAACACATTGGCACCGGACACTTCGCTTTTGCCAGATGACTGAACATGGAAGACTGCCCGTTGTAAAACACGCTGAAAACCAAGCGTGGGCTGGGTCTCACGATCACCCTGGCCTTCTGGAATCAATGGCGTAGTCGAGTTAATAAAATCCTGCAGATCGGACCGCAGCTTGTCGAGGTTAGCCCCGCAGGCCTTCAGTACGTCTACCGCTGAGGCATTATCTAGCAACGCTAGCAGTAGGTGCTCAACGGTCATAAACTCATGGCGCTTTGAACGCGCCACGGTGAAGGCCGTGTTCAGGGTCATTTCAAGTTCTTTGCTCAGCATGGCAGTCCCCTTTTCGCTACTACCTAGGGCGTGTCGCCACCTAGGGCTTGCGTCGGATCAATTTAGTCGACCGGCACTCTCAACATCGGGTACAAATGGCACGGTTGCAAGCCTCACCACCAATTATTTCTCAACGCTTTTAATTGGCGGCCTCTATATCACTTATCAACGGGTGCTCACACTCACGGGCATATTCATTTACCTGATAGCTTTTTGTTTCGGCTATATCACGCGTAAACACGCCACAAGTGCCCTTTCCTTGGGTATGTACGGCGAGCATGACCTGAACGGCCGTCTCGCTGTCCATGTTAAAAAAATCTTGCAGCACTTCAATGACAAATTCCATCGGCGTGTAATCGTCGTTGTGAAGCACCACCTTATAAAGCGGTGGTTGCGCCAGCGCCGGTTCTGCTGACTGTACCGCTATATCATCATCTTCATCGGGCATATCCGGCCGCGTCGTCCCCGCTTTTACGGGTAACACGGTCAAGTATGAACTATCTTGGTTGGGCATAAGCTGCACGGTTGGTTGTCTCGACACTGACCGATGGAAGCGTTTATCAGACCTCACATCGCCAATTCACTACTGTAGTTTCTTAACTACTATAGCTTATTAGCCTAAACGTAAGACGCTTTCGATCAGCAAGGGTTCATGGAAAACTTAAAATATTACAGCGCGCAAAAGCGAGCGCAATGCAAAACCCCCGCCCGCCAAGCGGACGGGGGTTATTCAGCCTAATCACAGGCGGGCTCTATTAGCTTTTTGCGACCATGGCAAGCGTTTCGTTGAGAGTCTGGCTGGGGCGCATCACCTTAGCCGTCTGCTCGTGATCCGGGTGGAAGTAGCCACCAATATCGGCAGGCTGGCCCTGAACGCTGCTCAACTCATCGACAATGGTCGCTTCTTTGGCCGTTAGCGCGTCAGCCAGACGTTTGAACAGCGTCTGCATTTCGCTATCTTCGCTCTGCTCTGCCAACGCTTCAGCCCAGTATAGCGCCAAATAAAAGTGGCTGCCGCGATTGTCCAGCTCACCCACTTTGCGCGACGGCGACTTGTTGCTATCTAGGAACTTGCCGTTCGCCTGATCAAGCGCTTTGGCCAGCATTTTTGCCCGAGCGTTATCGAAGGTGCTACCCAGGTGTTCAAGAGATGCCGCCAAGGCCAAAAACTCGCCCAGCGAGTCCCAGCGCAGATGATTCTCTTCCAGCAACTGCTGAACGTGCTTGGGAGCAGAACCGCCAGCGCCGGTCTCAAACAGACCACCGCCATTCATCAACGGTACGATTGAGAGCATCTTGGCGCTGGTGCCGAGCTCCATAATCGGGAACAGGTCAGTCAGATAGTCACGCAGTACGTTACCGGTGACGGAGATAGTGTCTTCGCCCTTGCGAATACGCTCCAGAGAGAAGCGCATGGCCTCTTCTGGCGTCATGATACGAATATCCAGGCCAGCGGTATCATGCTCTTTTAAGTAGCTCTCGACTTTCTTGATCAGTTGAGCATCGTGGGCACGCTGGGCATCCAGCCAGAAGATAGCAGGCGTTCCGCTTTCGCGGGCACGATTAACCGCCAACTTCACCCAATCGCGGACCGGAGCATCCTTGGTTTGGCACATCCGCCAAATGTCGCCCTGCTCAACGCTGTGCTCAAGCACTACATTGCCGCTGGTATCGGTGACGCGTACGGTACCGTCGGTAGGAATCTGGAAGGTCTTATCGTGTGAGCCGTATTCTTCGGCTTTCTGGGCCATCAAGCCTACGTTGGGTACGCTACCCATAGTCGTCGGATCAAAGGCACCGTGCTGTTTGCAATCGTCGATGACCGTTTGATAGATACCGGCATAGCAACGATCAGGAATGACGGCTTTGACGTCGTGCAGTTGGTCGTCGGCGCCCCACATTTTACCGGAATCGCGGATCATCGCCGGCATGGAAGCATCGATAATCACATCGCTGGGCACGTGCAGGTTGGTGATCCCTTTATGGGAGTTCACCATCGCCAAACGCGGGCGCTCGGCATAAAGTGCTTGAACCTCATCCTCAATCTGGGTCTGGTGCTCTTCCGGCAGTGACTTAATGGCCGAATAGAGATCGCCGATACCGTTATTGGGGTCGAAGCCGGCCTGCTGGAGCTCATCAGCGTGTTTATTTAGCACGTCCTGATAAAACTCGCTGACCACCATACCGAACATGATCGGGTCAGAGACCTTCATCATGGTCGCTTTAAGGTGCAGCGAGAACAGCACGTCTTTGGCTTTTGCGTCCGCGACTTCGTCGGCCACAAAACGACGCAGCGCGTTACGGCTCATGACCGCAGCGTCGACGACTTCGCCTTCAAGTACCGAGGTTTTCTGCTTGAGCACCGTCGTGCTGCCGTCGTTAGCGACCAGCTCGATCTTAAGATCAGTGGCTTTTTCAATCAGCGCTGACTTCTCACTGCCGTAAAAATCGCCTTCGCTCATATGCGCCACATGGGACTTGGAGTCGCTGCTCCACTCACCCATGCGGTGGGGATATTTGCGGGCGTAATTCTTGACCGACAGCGGAGCGCGGCGATCAGAGTTACCTTCACGCAGCACCGGGTTAACGGCGCTGCCTTTAGTTTTGTCGTAGCGCGCCTGAATGTCTTTCTCTTCATCGCTCTGGGGCGCTTCAGGGTAGTCAGGAAGTTTGTAACCCTGCTGCTGCAACTCTTTAATCACCGCCTTTAGCTGAGGCAGAGAGGCGCTAATATTGGGCAATTTGATAATGTTAGCTTCTGGGGTCTTGGTCAGTTCGCCAAGCTCCGCCAGGTGATCGCCGATCCGTTGCTCTTCGCTCAGATAGTCAGGGAACTGAGCAATGATGCGAGCGGCCAGGGAAATATCGCGGGTCTCTACCTGAATGCCGGCAGAATCGGTAAAGGCATCGATAATCGGCAGTAGGGAGTGCGTCGCGAGTGCGGGCGCTTCGTCAGTGAGCGTATAGATGATCTTCGGCGTTTTGGTCATTTTTGCGTTAACCTCTCTCTTTTCGCTGCGATGGCAAGAAATCTTGAGCGGAGCGCGAGCTCAACGATGGGCGCCCCATCAGGTAGCCGGAGTATACCAGCGCTGCCCGCCGTGCGCATTGTCGACATACCCATTCCTGAGAGCGAATAGAAAGTAAAAAGGGCAACGAGAAGTCATGAGCAACCTTTATTTACTGCATAAGCCTTTCAAGGTACTGAGCCAATTCAGTGACCGTGAGGGGCGGCAAACCCTTGCACACTATGTCGATGTGAAAGATATTTACCCCGCAGGACGGCTTGACTACGACTCTGAAGGCCTACTGTTGCTCAGCGATGATGGCGAGCTGATTCACCGTATTTCTCATCCGCGCCATAAGCAGCCCAAAACCTACTGGGCCCAGGTGGAAGGGCAAATCGATGACACGGCGTTGGAGGCATTGCGCCAAGGCATTGCGCTGAAAGATGGCCCAACGCAGCCGGCCAAGGCGCACAGAATAGATCCGCCTACGACCGCACCACGCCACCCACCCATCGACCCCCAACGCCACCCCTCTACTAGCTGGCTGGAGCTAACCATAAGCGAAGGCCGTAACCGCCAGGTTCGCCGTATGACTGCCCATGTAGGCTACCCTACCCTGCGCCTGATTCGCGTAGCGATCGGCCCCTGGCGGCTGGATGGTTTGGCACCTGGCGAATGGCGCAAAGAAACCCTACACGCGCCCAGACCGACGAATACGCCCCCACGTCAGCAACGAATAGCTCCGCAAAAAGATCAGCGTAGGCGGCCCACCACAAAACGCAGGAAACCCTGATGAGCCTTATTCGCAGCACGGCTGCCTGCGTCATCCAGCAAGGCGAGCGCTTTTTGATGGTAGAAGAACAGCGTGGTGGCCCGCAGAGTGTGTTTAACCAGCCCGCTGGGCATATTGAACCCGGCGAAGGCCCCATAGCGGCCATTCTGCGCGAGGTAATGGAAGAGACTGCTTGGCAGGTATCGCTCACCGGATATCTAGGTTTATACGTATTTCATACCGACGAAGGGCAAACGTTTCACAGCCACGGCTTTATTGCCGCGCCGCTTCATCAACTCGACCTCCCCCTCGACCCGGATATTTTTGCCACCCACTGGCTTACCATTGAGCAAATACGGTCGCTAGATCAGCAGGCGCTCCTACGCAGCCCGCTGGTACTCAAACGTATCGAGGATGCACTCAGCGGGCCTTGCTATCCCCTGTCGGTGATTCGCGAGTGAAGCACTCGAAGCCATTACCCCCCATCGTGTATAATCCTCGCCCAACTGCACACTGCTTATTTGCACCCTACTTCAACTGAGGATGCCCATGTCATCCACTGAACCAACTACGCCAGGCTCATCCACCACTGAGTCATCCGCCACAGCCGCTAATGGCAAAGTGATTGTCGGTATGTCCGGCGGCGTCGACTCGTCCGTATCGGCCCTTCTCCTCATGCAACAAGGCTACGAGGTCGAAGGCCTGTTTATGAAAAACTGGGATGAAGACGACGGCACCGAATATTGCACGGCCAAAGAGGATCTCGCCGACGCCGAGGCGGTCTGCGCCAAACTGGGCATTAAACTGCACACCGCTAATTTTGCCGCCGAGTATTGGGATAACGTATTCGAGCACTTTTTAGCCGAATACAAAGCGGGCCGCACGCCCAACCCGGATATTCTGTGTAACCGGGAGATCAAATTTAAGGTCTTCCTTGAGTACGCTGAAATGCTCGGAGCCGACAAAATCGCCACCGGGCACTATGTTCGCAAAGGGAATGTGCGCCAAGGGGATAGCGATGTTCGCCCGCGCCTGCTGAAAGGCCTGGATGGCAATAAAGATCAAAGCTACTTCCTGCATGCAGTGCCAGAAGCCGCGATTGCTCGTACCCTGTTCCCCATAGGTGAGCTGGAAAAACCCGCCGTACGCGCGCTTGCAGAACAGCACGATTTGATCACCGCTAAGAAAAAAGACTCCACCGGCATCTGCTTTATCGGCGAGCGCCGGTTTCGCGATTTCCTCCAGCAGTACCTGCCCGCCCAGCCCGGTACCATTGAAACGCCGGATGGCGTTGTCATCGGCAAACATATGGGGCTAATGTACTACACCCTGGGCCAGCGCCAGGGTCTAGGCATTGGCGGGCTTGCCAACTACTCTGAAGACCCCTGGTACGTGGCGGCAAAAGATCTTGATCGCAATGTACTGATCGCGGTGCAGGGCAAGCATGACCAACGGCTCTACTCCGACACCTTGGCCACAGAGGCCATGGATTGGGTGGCGGGAGAGCCGCCGGTTCAGCAGGGGCGCTTTACCGCCAAGACGCGCTATCGGCAAAGCGACTGCGGCTGTGAAATGCGCGCGCTGCCCGACGGTGGCGTTGAGGTCACGTTTGACGACCCCCAGTGGGCGGTCACCCCTGGCCAGTCGCTGGTGCTTTACGATGGCGACATTTGCTTGGGCGGCGGCGTTATTCGCGCTACCTGGAAGAAAGCCGCGGAGGCTGCTGCATGAATCCTACCACCCCGATTCATCGCGCCCCCGACTCTCCGGCAGCCCGCCAAGCACTTGCCCTTGCTGGTGTCTTTCAAGCCGCCAGCCTGGTCGATGAGCTGGCCCGCACCGGGCAGGTCGACACCCGCGCCTGGGAAACACTGATTGAGGCCACCGTGGATACTAACCCGGAAAGCTTCGAGGCGATTTATGGCGGGCACCCCAATAATCTGCGCCGCGGCCTGGATACCTTAGAAGCTCTGGTGGGGCGTAAGCAGGCGAATCCGGTGGTGTTGCGCTACGGTTTTTCGCTGCTGATGCTAATGAATAAGCTGCGTACCAATAACGACATGATGGATTCACTGGGCCAAAAATTAACCCGCATTCAGGGGCAGGCCGAACACTTTGGCACTACCCATGAAAACGTGGTTGCCAGTCTTGGGGAAGCGTACCAAGAGACGATATCTACCTTTAAAACCCGCATTGTGGTGCAAGGGGATCCATCACTGCTGCAAAGCCGCATGATGCCTGAGCGTGTGCGCGCTTGCTTAATGGCCGGGATTCGCTTTGGATTATTGTGGCACCAGCAAGGCGGGCGCCGCTGGAAACTGGTATTCCAGCGTAAAGCGCTACGCCGGGCACTGGATAACCTCAGCTAGACGACTACTCTGCTCTAGATCGACGTCTTCTCAATTAACTTACTCTCGACTAATTTTCTTTCGAACCTCCTGGAAACGATGCCATGCAACTCTCCGCTTTGACCGCCCTCTCCCCCGTCGACGGCCGCTACGCCTCTAAAGCCGCCGCCCTGCGCGAACACTTCAGTGAATTCGGCCTGATTCGTGCCCGTGTGATTGTGGAAGTCCGCTGGCTACAGCGTCTGGCTGAGCATACGAAAATTGTCGAAGTACCGCCCCTCTCCGCTGAAGCGACTGCCTTTCTTGAGCAATTGATTCGTGAGTTTTCACTCGAAGATGCCGAGCGTATCAAAGAGATCGAGCGCACCACCAACCACGACGTCAAAGCAGTGGAGTATTTTCTCAAAGAGAAGATCGCAGGTCAGGCCGAGCTCCACGCAGTGACCGAGTTCATTCACTTTGCCTGCACCAGCGAAGATATCAACAACCTCTCTTACGGCGTAATGCTCAGCGACGGCCTGAACGCCATGCTGTCCACCATGCACGAGGTGGCCGATGACATTGCCAAGCTAGCCATTGCCCACGCCGCCCAGCCGATGCTGTCGCGTACTCACGGTCAAACCGCCACCCCGACCACGCTGGGCAAAGAGATGGCCAACGTGGCGTACCGCCTTAAGCGCCAGCTTAAGCAGATCGAAGCGGTGGAAGTGCTCGGCAAAATCAATGGCGCTGTGGGTAACTATAACGCCCACCTGACTACCTACCCGGAGATCGACTGGGAAGCCAATGCGCGCACCTTTGTGGAAGGCTTGGGGCTAACGTTCAACCCCTATACCACCCAGATCGAGCCTCACGACTACATCGCCGAACTGTTTGACGCCATTTGCCGCTTCAATACGATCCTGATCGACTTCGATCGCGACGTATGGGGCTATATCTCACTGGGCTACTTTAAGCAGCGCACGGTTGAGGGCGAAATTGGATCTTCCACTATGCCGCATAAAGTGAACCCGATTGACTTCGAGAACTCCGAGGGCAACTTGGGCCTGGCCAACGCTGTGCTTAGCCACCTTGCGCAAAAGCTGCCGATATCCCGCTGGCAGCGCGACCTGACTGACTCCACCGTGCTGCGTAACCTTGGCGTAGGCCTGGCATATGGGTTGATTGCTTACCACGCCAGCCTAAAAGGTATCAGCAAGCTTGAAGCCAACCCGGAGCGTTTAGACGCTGATCTGGATAACAGCTGGGAAGTGCTCGCCGAGCCGATTCAAACGGTGATGCGCCGCTACGGTATTGAAAAGCCCTATGAAAAACTCAAGCAACTGACTCGTGGCAAACGTATTGACCAAGCAGGCTTTGCGGCGTTTATTGATACCCTTGAACTGCCCAGCGAGGTCAAAACCGAATTGAAGGCGCTCTCACCGGCCAACTATATTGGTAATGCCCAGGCGCAAGCCGAAGCACTGACACATCAGTTAAACTCTCTGTAACCCATTTGTTGTGACCAACTTGCTGTGACCAACGTTGCTACCACCACACCAGGACACGCCATGAACCATCACGATAAGCCACTAACATTGCTGGGCGATCTTACCGCTGCAGACTTTCTGGCCAATTATTGGCAGCAAAAGCCGCTGCTGATTCGTGGCGCAATGCCCGACTTCATTAGCCCGATTGAAGCCGATGAGCTGGCTGGACTCGCCTGCGAACCTGGCGTAGAAGCGCGTTTGGTTGAAGAGGAGGGCCCGGATGGCCCTTGGCAGGTCTCCCACGGCCCCTTCGATGAAGCCACCTTTGAACGGCTCCCGGAAAACAACTGGAGCCTTCTGGTGCAAGCGGTTGACCACTATGTTCCATCGGTGGCTGCGCTAATGAATGAGTTTGACTTCCTACCTCGTTGGCGGCTCGATGACGTGATGATCAGCTACGCGCCTCCTGGCGGAAATGTGGGCGCGCATATCGATCAGTACGATGTCTTTTTACTCCAGGCCAGCGGCCATCGCCGCTGGCAGTTGGGCGGCAAGCTCACGGAAGATGCACCGATCATCCAAGGTATCGATCTCCGCATCCTGAAAGAATTCACCGTAGAGCCCGACTCCGACTGGGTGCTTGACCCCGGCGACATGCTTTATCTCCCTCCTGGCTGGGCGCATCACGGCGTTAGCCAGAGCGATGACTGCATGACCATTTCAGTTGGCTTTCGCGCTCCTTCTGCCGATGAGGCGATCACCTCCTACGCCGACTATTTGGGCGAGCAGTTGCCTGCCTCTCAGCGTTACAGCGATGCGGGCATGGCGCCTGTTCAGCAGGTCGGTGAACTGGACGACGCCGCCGTTGAGCGTATGCGTCAATTGATTATGTCGACACTGGACAACCCGACCCAAGTTGCCCAGTGGTTTGGCCGGGTGATGACCCAGCCCAAGTATGTGGATCAAGTAGTGCCACTTGAAACACCGCTAACCGAAGCAGCGCTTGTTGCTCAACTACAAGAGGGCGAGCCACTTTACCATATGCCCGGCTCACGCTTTGCCTGGCGCCGCGATGCCAGCGGTACCACACTGTTTGTCGATGGCGACGGCCACGCCTGTTCAACTGAATTAGCCAAACGCCTAGCCGATACCACCCCACTCTACGCCGAAGACCTTGAGCTTGACGGTGCCGCAGCGCTCATCACCCAGTTGGTCAACACCGGCAGCCTCGGTTTTATGGGCGATGAAAGTGAGGATGACGAGGAGTATTAATGGCGATTACCCACATTAGTACTGGCAGTTGGGAAACGCTGAGCCCGACTGCCAGCGAGATCCGCCGCAAGGTATTTATTGAAGAGCAGGGCGTGCCTCAGGACGAGGAGTGGGATGGCCTGGATCCGGCGTGCCAACACTTTCTCGCCATGCTTGATCAGCAGCCGGTAGGCACCGCACGACTGCTGCCCGACGGGCATATAGGCCGCGTCGCCGTACTCGCTAGCGCCCGCGGCACCGGTATTGGTGTACTGCTGATGCAGGCCGCGATTGAAGCGGCACGCCATGCGGGCCACGCCCAAGTGGCCCTGAGTGCCCAGGTGCACGCACTGGCGTTCTATGAGCGTCTAGGCTTCATCGCTCATGGCGATGAGTTTCTGGATGCGGGCATCCCTCATCGAGAAATGACGCTTTCGCTCGCTTAACAAGCCCTATTGATTGATCTCTAGCACTGCCTCGGCAGTGCTTTTTTATGCGCTCTTGCCGCCATCTTGACGAAAAACGACTACACAAACCCTCCCTTCCTCCACCTCCCTGTCGTCGGGTTACAACGCCTTCTGCCCCCAAGTGTCAATTGTTGAAGGCGCCATCCTCGTGGATAGTTATTGCATTGCAGCGTCAAGGCAGCGTGACTGATTCACCAAGCCTCCAACGCTGTATCAGATGTTGTTAGCACTAGCGCCTCTGGGCTCCAAGACGATTGGCTTAGAGACGATTGGCTTAAAGACAGTACCGCGAAAATCAATGACCCTGAACATCATTTCGCAGGTGCAGCATAAGCAAGTGCTGATTTGAAAAATACGATCACGACCGAAGAGGATAAGCTCATGACAGGACTGCTCGACGATATCAAAGCCATGGCCCAACTACGCGAAGCACAAGGCGGCAAGTGGGAAGCCATCAAACCTGAGTACGCCGCTCGCATGCGTGCACAGAACCGCTTTCACACCGGCCTGAATATTGCGCGTTACACCGCCAAGATCATGCGCGAAGATATGGCCGCCTATGATGCCGATACCGCACAGTACACTCAGTCGCTAGGCTGCTGGCACGGCTTCATTGGTCAACAGAAGCTAATCTCGATCAAGAAGCACTTTGGCACCACCAAACGTAGCTACCTCTACCTTTCCGGTTGGATGGTTGCCGCACTGCGCTCCGAGTTCGGCCCGCTGCCCGACCAGTCAATGCACGAAAAAACCTCCGTAGCGAACCTGATCGAAGAGCTCTATACCTTTCTAAAACAAGCCGATGCCTGGGAGCTTAACCACTTGTTCCGCGCCCTTGATGAAGCCAAAGAGGCTGGCGACAAATCAAAAGAGCAGGAACTGATCAGTAAAATCGATAACTACGAAACTCATATCGTACCGATTATTGCCGATATCGACGCTGGCTTTGGTAATGCAGAAGCCACCTATCTGTTAGCCAAGAAGTTTATTCAAGCGGGCGCCTGCTGCATCCAGTTGGAAAACCAGGTCTCTGATGAGAAGCAGTGCGGCCACCAGGACGGTAAAGTTACTGTGCCCCACGAGGACTTCCTAGCCAAAATCAACGCCGTGCGTTACGCCTTTTTGGAACTCGGCATTGAAGATGGCGTTATCGTCGCCCGTACCGACTCACTCGGCGCTGGTTTGACGCAAAAAATTGCCGTTACCAACGAGCCAGGGGATCTCGGCGACCAGTACAACAACTTTTTGGACGGCGATGTCATTGAAAATGCCGCCGATATCAACAACGGTGATGTGGTCATCAAGCAGAACGGCAAACTGGTTAAACCCAAGCGCCTAGCTTCGGGTCTCTACCAATTCAAACCCGGCACCGGCGAAGACCGCGTTATACTAGACTGCATCACCAGCCTACAAAACGGCGCCGACCTACTGTGGATCGAAACAGAAAAACCCCATGTTGGTCAGATCGCCAGCATGGTCAACCGCATCCGCCAGGTCGTGCCGGATGCCAAACTGGTCTATAACAACTCTCCGTCGTTCAACTGGACGCTGAACTTCCGCCAGCAGGTGTTCGATGCATGGCAGGAAGAGGGTAAAGACGTTTCGGCTTACCAGCGTGATAAGCTGATGAGCGCGGAGTACGACGAGACCGAACTTGGCCAGCTGGCCGATGAGTGGACACGCAATTTCCAGCGCGACTCGTCTCGCGAAGCGGGCATCTTCCACCATTTGATCACGCTGCCGACTTACCACACGGCTGCTCTGTCTACCGACAACTTAGCGAAAGGCTACTTCGGCGATGAAGGTATGTTGGCTTACGTGAAAGGCGTACAGCGTCAGGAAATTCGCCAAGGGATTGCAACCGTTCGCCATCAGGATATGGCAGGCTCCAATATCGGTGATGACCACAAAGAGTTCTTCCACGGCGATGCTGCGCTCAAAGCCGGTGGCAAAGACAACACCATGAACCAGTTTGGCTAATGAGCAGGTTTCAGCGCCATAGTTCACTATGTACCCCTGCAACAGGAGGCCTTCGGGCCTCCTGTTTTTGCTTGGTTATACGTATTTGCACACTGTTTTCTTAATACGCTGTTAAACTCTCGGTTAAGCTTTTTTGGCGACTGCTCTACCAACTTTGATCTTTTTTCATGAACGCTGGTCAAAGCCATTAGCATCGGCTATCTTTAACGAACACTGTTCTATAACTATATCTACCCTGTGCCTGCCCAGTTATGAACGCTATATGGATAACAGGCCAATGGATGACAGTTATAAAAATAGACACTCTGGAGGTTTTAATGAAACGTCTTCTTCTCCCTATTGCCGCACTGAGCATTCTCACGCTGGCAGGCTGTGCCAACACATCAGGCTACTCTGGCGATGTCTACAGTGGTAACCAGGCTAAAACAAGCCAAAGCGTTACTTATGGCACTATCGTGGCGGTTCGCCCAGTGCAGATTCAAGCAGAAAGCCGTGCAGGAGGTCTTTTAGGTAGCGGTGGCGGTGCGGTTATTGGTGGCCTTTTAGGCAACCAGGTAGGTGGCGGTTCAGGTCGTCAATTGGCTACAGTGGCAGGCGCCCTGGGCGGTGCGGTGGCAGGTACGGCCGCTGAAGATGCGACTAACCGAGTTAATGCGTTGGAGATGGAAATTCGTCGTGATGACGGCACCGACGTGGTTGTTGTTCAGCGTGCGGATCGCCAATTCCAAGCGGGCCAGCGTGTTCGCTTGATCGGCAGTGGTGCTAACGTGAGCGTGGCACCCTATTAATCGAGGGCTCTTCGACGTTGGGTGTGGAATTCGC
>NZ_JACCGK010000018.1 GCF_013416325.1 Vreelandella sedimenti | reverse complement strand
CACACCTCACACCTCACACCTCACACCTCACCCCTCACACCTCACCCTTTACTAGAGAAGCGTCTCTAATGCTTCAATCAAACTATCCATCTCATCATCGGTGCCGATGGTGATGCGTAGGAAGTTGTTGAGGTCTGAGGTGTTAAAATGGCGCACCAGAATGCCCCGCTCGCGTAGGCCAGAAAATAGCTGTGCACCTTCGTAGCCAGGGTGCTGGGCGAGCACAAAGTTAGCCTTAGAGGGCAGTACTTCAAATCCCAACGCTTCAAGGCGCTGGTGAGTGCGTTCACGGGTGGTAATAACACGCTCGCGGCAGGCTTCAAAATGCTCGACATCTTTGAGTGCGGCGATGCCTACTAAGCTTGCCAAACTATCTACCGGATAAGAGTTAAAGGAGTCTTTTACCCGCAGCAGGCCATCGATCAACTCCTCTGAGCCCACCGCATAGCCTAGCCGCAAGCCTGCCAAACTGCGTGATTTAGAAAACGTGCCGGTGACGAGTAGGTTAGGGTAGCGATCAATCAGCGAAACAGCACTCTCTGCGCCGAAATCGACATACGCCTCGTCCACCAGCACTACTCGATCAGTGACGCGCTCTAGCAGCGCCTCGATAGCCGCAAGCGAATGCGCGTGGCCGGTAGGAGCATTGGGGTTAGCGAAAATAACGCCGCTGCGGTTAGTATCCGCTCCAAGCGCATCAATATCGATTTCCCACTGCTCATTGAGCGGATGCTTTCGCAGCTCAACGCCATACAGGTTGGCGTAAACGGGATAGAAGCTATAGGTGATGGCGGGTACGTCAAGTGGTGCGCCATGGCGGAAAAATGCCTGAAAGGCAAGCGCCAACACCTCATCTGAACCGTTGCCGACAAACACTTGGCCACTCGCTACCTTAAACGTCTCCGCCAACGCTTCACGCAGCGCTTTAGAGGTGGGGTCAGGATAGAGGCGTAAATGATCGGTCGCGTAGTCACGCAGTGCCTCACCGACACCTGGCGCAGGTGGGTAAGGGTTTTCATTGGTATTGAGCTTAACAAGCTGCTCGCGTGGCTGCTCGCCGGGCACGTAAGGCGTAAGTTCGCGAACGGCCGGACTCCAGTATTGGCTCATGTGGGTAACCTGATTATCCTAGCAAGGTACACCATGGTCGCTTGAAGGCTAACTTAGCGCAAGCATTCACATCACTAGGGGTGTGCGTCGCACCTTGTAGCGGTTATGCTGTCATAAGTGCGCGTAAATAAATGTGATGTCCAACACGAGATTAAGGAGACACTCTATGCAACTTAAGAGTTTGCTGGCCGGTTCGGCTATGTTGGCACTACTGGCTGGCTGTGCGAGCGGCCCCATGGAGCAGCAGCAAGAAGAAGCGGCTACCGCCCAGCAAAATTACCAGGGCTCGCTACCTTGCCGTAACTGCGATGGTATCGATCTGGATGTCACAATGGTGGGTGAAGATATGAGTGCCGCCGAGGAGCGCACCTTCACATTGAACGCCAGCTACCGTAACCATCCCCAAACTCCCCCGGATGAGAACTACGCGGGGAATTGGGAAGTGCTGACCGGTACACCCTCTGACCCAGATGCCACTGTTTACGAGCTGACGCCAGATGGCGATGGTCAAATCTACTACTTCATGCGTATTGATGAGAGCACGTTGGAGCTGATTGACCCAGAGCGTCGCCGCTTTGAAAATGGTGAAATGCTGCAGCTAAAGCGTCAATAAGGCGTTAGCCAGTAGTACAAAAGGCGGCCATTGGCCGCCTTTTGTGTTTGCTGGCACTAATGGATAAAGAGTACGCAGCGGTCAAAAGTGCTTAATGACATTGAATGCTAACGGCAGCTCAGCGAACGTTGCCACTTAGTGACAGCAACAGTAGGAGTGTAATGGCAGTGGCCAAAGCCAAAAGCGCCTTTGTGTGTACCGAGTGCGGCGCCGAATACCGTAAATGGCAGGGACAATGTAGCAGTTGCCAAGAGTGGAACACGCTCAGTGAAGTGCACTTGGCGAGCACTCGCCCTGGTGGTGGCACAGCCCCCGGTCGATCTGGCTACGCGGGTGATCTGTCCCGTGAAGTGATCGACCTGGGCAATGTGGATCTTAGCGAAGTACCACGTATGAGTTCCACCTTCGCGGAGTTTGATCGCGTGCTAGGCGGTGGGTTGGTGCCTGGGTCAGCGGTTCTGTTGGGTGGTAATCCTGGGGCGGGCAAATCGACTCTGCTGCTGCAAACAGCCTGCAAGTTAGCCCAGCAGCGGCGTATCCTCTATGTGACCGGTGAGGAGTCACTCTCCCAGGTAGCGATGCGTGCGCACCGCCTACAGTTGCCTACCAATGGCTTGAAAATGTTGGCCGAGACCAGCGTGGAAACCATATTGGCGGTGTCTGAACGGGAGAAGCCCGAGATTCTGGTGATTGACTCCATCCAGACCATGCATCTGGAAGATATCAGCTCTGCTCCCGGCGGCGTTGCCCAGGTGCGCGAGTCAGCCGCGGCGCTAACGCGCTTTGCTAAGAAGACTAACACCGTTCTGCTATTAGTGGGGCACGTCACCAAGGACGGCACTCTGGCAGGCCCCAAAGTGCTTGAGCATATGATTGATGCCTCGCTGCTATTAGAGGGTGGCGCCGACTCACGCTTTCGCACTCTGAGGGGGCAGAAGAACCGCTTTGGCGCCGTCAACGAGCTAGGTGTTTTCGCCATGCTTGAGCAGGGCCTTAAAGAGGTTAAAAACCCCAGCGCAATCTTTCTTTCTCGCCAGGAGGAGCAGGCGCCAGGGAGTTTAGTCATGGTGGTCTGGGAAGGCACACGGCCGATTCTGGTAGAGGTACAGGCGCTGGTGGATGAGTCCGCGCTGGGCAACCCTCGCCGTGTCGCTGTCGGCGTTGATCAAAACCGCTTGGCTATGCTGCTGGCAGTACTTAACCGCCACGGTGGGTTGTTTACCGGTGACCAGGATGTGTTCTTGAATGTCGTCGGCGGTGTCAAAGTGCTCGAAACCAGTGCCGATCTGGCGGTGCTGCTAGCCGTGGTCTCTAGCCTGCAAAATCGCGCGCTACCCAAAGAGCTAGTGGTGTTTGGTGAAGTTGGACTATCGGGCGAGATACGCCCGGTGCCCAGTGGCCAAGAGCGCATTGCCGAGGCGGCCAAGCACGGATTTCTCCGCGCCATTGTGCCACGCGCTAATGCACCCAAGCAGGCGCCTAAGGGTATGGAAGTGATCGCTGTTGATAAACTCAGCGATGCACTGGACGCCCTGTAGCCTGGACGATACTGGGCTAAACTGATGATATTCCCCAAGTGCCAAGGAGAGACACGATGAGTTCGATTCGCTTGACCCAATATAGCCACGGCGCGGGCTGTGGCTGCAAGATTGCCCCGGACGTACTGGATGGCATTCTTGCCAAGGCAGGGCCAGCGGCGGGCCATAAGCGGCTTATCGTCGGCAATCAAGGACGCGAAGACGCGGCCGTCTACGATCTGGGCGATGGGCGGGGCATGATTGCCACCACGGACTTCTTTATGCCCATTGTCGATGATCCCTTCGATTTTGGCCGTATTGCGGCGACCAATGCCATCAGCGATGTTTACGCCATGGGCGGCACGCCGGTGATGGCGTTAGGTATTCTCGGTTGGCCACTGGATAAGCTAAGCGCTGAAGTGGCGGGGGATGTAATGGCCGGCGCCCAGGCCGTATGTCGCGAATTAGGCGTTGCCCTGGCGGGCGGTCACTCCATTGATGCGCCCGAGCCGATTTTCGGACTCGCGGTAAATGGCTTAGTCGACCTGGACAAACTCAAGCTAAACAGCACCGCCAAGCCGGGTGATCTACTGTTTTTAACCAAGCCGTTAGGCGTGGGCATGCTAACCACGGCAGAAAAACGCGGTTTGCTGAAAATGGGCCACCATGGGCTTGCCCGTGAAACGATGCTTAAGCCCAATAGCATTGGTGTGAAGCTTGCTGATGTAAAAGGGGTGAACGCCATGACTGATGTCACTGGCTTCGGATTGGCGGGCCACCTTGCTGAAATGTGCCAGGCCAGTAATGTCATGGCCCAGATTGATTTCCGTAAGTTGCCTCGTCTGGCCGAGGCAGAGTCCTACCGCCGCCAAGGCGCTGTGCCCGGCGGTACGCTGCGCAATCGTGATGCGCTGGGGGAAAGCCTGCCGGCCATGGATGAAGCCCACTGGCAGTGGTTATGTGATCCCCAGACTTCCGGCGGCCTGCTGCTCAGCGTTGACCCCGCCTGGGAGGATGACGTTGAGCGCATTGGCCGCGAATTCGGTCTGTCGTTACAGTCATTCGGCGTCATGAAGGCGCGCCAGGGAAAAGTCTCCATCGAGGTGGTCGGGTGACACTGGCCACAATCCCAGCCACCACACCGGCGGCATTGAGTTTAATCAGAGAAGAGCGACCGCTAATAGATGTGCGCGCCCCGGTGGAGTTTGCCCAGGGCGCGCTGCCAGGTGCCGTCAATCTGCCTTTAATGGTCGACGATGAGCGTCATCAGGTGGGCATTGCTTATAAGAAGCATGGTCAAGCCGCGGCGATTGCGCTAGGTGAGCGTTTAGTCAGCGGTGAGGTCAAGCAGGCTCGGGTCGCAGCGTGGCAGAAGTACTTAGCCGAATACCCAGATGCATTGATTTACTGCTTTCGCGGTGGACTGCGCTCGCAAATTGCTCAGCAGTGGCTGGAAGAGGCCGGTATCTCAAGGCCGCGGCTGGAGGGGGGCTGGAAAGCTATGCGCCAAGCGCTCTGTGAGCGCATTGATACGGCCGCGTTTCAGCCAATGCTGGTTGTTGCAGGGCTCACCGGGTGTGCAAAAACAGCGCTGATTAATCAGCTTGATAACGGCGTCGACCTGGAAGCTTATGCGCACCACAAAGGCTCTGCTTTTGGACGTAGGCCTGAAGAGCCTGCTACTCAAATCAACTTTGAGCATGCGCTGGCCAAGCGGCTAATCGGGCTGACGGAAGGGCTGGTCATCGAAGATGAGTCCCGTCAGATTGGTAACGCCAATATTCCCTTGAACTTCTGGCGGGCGCAGCAGCAAGCGCCACGGGTGCGTATCGAAATGCCGCTGGATTGGCGCCTTGCTCAGATTCAGCAGGACTATATTATCGACCTGGAGCAGGCCTATGCCGCTCGTCATGGGGCCTACCAAGGCTGGCAATTAATACAGGCGCAGTTAAGTAATGCGCTTATCCGGCTAGGAAAACGCTTGGGTAACGCGCGCCTTCAGCGCTTACAGCGGCTGCAGGCGCTAGCATTCAAAGAGCATGCTCATGGCAACCCCCAAGCCCATGAAGCCTGGCTCGCGCCGCTACTCACCGAGTACTACGACCCGCTCTACCGCTACCATTTAGAGAAGCAGCGCGCCGCTGCGCCGCCAGAGATTCATGTGGGCGATTGGAATAGCTGCCTAGCGGCCGCTAGGCAGTGGAACCGCTGACGGCCTTATAGCTTGCTACTGTTACGCTGTTTTAAGCCACTGGGTCATCAGTCGGTCGAGCTGTGGCGCGAGGTGAATAAAGCGGTTGGGGTCTTCTAATATTTGGGCCGCATCCTGAACATAGCGGGTAGTGGAAGGTGACGCACCAGGCCACTCGGCTGTGCCCAGCAGCTGTTTTACGCTAGCCGCGGTGGCTTCCAGGTGGCACAGCAGGCCGATGACACGACCTCTGTCCCATGCAAACCCTTGCAACGGTGCAGCTTCGCTACCGCCGAGGGGCAGTGCATCGTCGGGTAAACTGAAAACATAGCGATGCCACATAAAAGCGGTGAATGTTTCGGGTAAATCCAGCGAGCTTTCCGGCGCTAGGGTGACTGTATGCCAGCCTGTTTCAGTATAGGTACCAGGCGCTACCACCGAGCCCAGCGCCTGGGCTATCCAATGGGCGCCTACGCCAATACCCAGCAGCGGTTTTTGGCCATCCAAATAGCGGTTGATGAGCTTATCTTCGGCTTTAAACCACGCCGGTGAATGGCTGAGTAGCTCTTCTGGGCCATCAAGTATAATCAGTGCATCAGACTCGTTTGGGCGGGGCGTTAGCTCGCCTGCGTAGAGATGAAAAACGGTGTAACTGTGGCCCATACTGGTTAGCCAATCGGTTAAACGGGCGGGGCCATGGTCAGGGCCGTGCTGTAGCAGATGAATATGCATGGTAATCTCCTCGCCGGCCGTACAATCATCAAAGCGTTGGGGATCGCCCCAAGCGCAGAGAAACGATAACGTACCCGCTAACTTTCACCAATATCCCACGTCAAGCGATCCAGGAAATCAGTATGGTGTCGAAACCCCAGGGCTTTTACCAACGGTTACAAGAGCTCCCACTACCTGCCCAGCAAGCCTTTATGGCGGCGTTGTGTGAGCGTTTGCTGCCTAACTATATGCTTTATCAGCAAACCACCGGCCAGGGTGATAGCCATACGCTAGGTACCGTGCTGAGTTTGGTCTGGGAGCGGCTTAATGTACCTAATGCCAGTATCGACTTTACCCGCCAAGCGGAAAAGTTAGCTGAGTGTGAGCCACCCGAAGAGGATGACAGCTTTGGTGCCCGGCGCGCCCTGGATGCAGTGGTGTCGGTCTCAGCGCTGCTAGACACCCTGCAAGGCGACTCCCCAGAGGCCGTGCTGGATGTTAGTCGCACATCCCGAGCAGGCGTACGCGCCTTTATAGAGCTCACTGAAGGCGAAGTTGACGCGCAGAAGCTAGCACTGATTATTCGCGATCATCCGTTGATGGACGACGAAAACGATTTTCAGGATGCCGTATTGGAAGCCGTCAGCGAACCGCTGGATAAGGTGTTGCTGAAAGGAGTGCGTGAATTAGGTCGCAATGGTGGCATCAGCAATCTGGGTTTATCGCTAGACGACGCTGAGGAGTAGCGACTAAAAGCGCACTCCTGCGGTTATCATCATGCCTGCAGCGCCGAAAATGATCAGGTCTGATTCAACCTGACCCCATTGTATGCCGATGCTAGGCAGAGCTGCCGGGGCGGTTTCCAAGTGATTGAGCGGAATTTTGTCGCGATACTCACCCTGGTAGCCGTGCAAGAGGCCACCGGTTAGTTTGGCGCGCACGTTTATCCCCTGATCGGTTTGCCAAAGAGGGAATTCCCGCCCCGCATAGAAGTACCAAGAGGGTTGATCAAAGGAGTTTTTGAACCAGGCCCCGCCCGCTAACCAGTGATTCGGATTATGCAGTTCAATGCTAACCAGGTCTTGCTGGTTAGTGTGTTCCGGGTCGGGGCTGAAGTGGCGGGTATAAAGGCTGGTTTGCACCAGGGTATGATCCCACTCCAACGACGGAGGCCAATCAGAGAACGCTGTAGCAGACATGCTGAATAGCAGGCCTGCTAGCCATCCCCTCCATGGGGGTGAACGAAACATGCGAAGTTCCTGGTCGATAAAGGGCATTTTAAAGTCGCATTTCGATACCGCGTTCGGCCATATAGCGCTTAGCTTCAGGGATGGTGTATTCGCCAAAATGGAAAATACTGGCGGCCAGCACTGCATCGGCACCACCTTTGAGTACGCCATCCACCAGGTGATCCAGGTTGCCCACACCGCCTGAGGCTATCACCGGAACGCTTACCGCTTCGGAAATCGCGTGGGTCACGCCCAGGTCAAAGCCAATCTTGGTGCCGTCGCGATCCATGCTGGTGAGCAGTAGTTCGCCCGCCCCGAACTCCACCATCTTCTTCGCCCACTCAACGGCGTCGAGGCCCGTTGGGCGGCGGCCACCGTGGGTGAAAATCTCCCAGCGGGGCGTTTCGCCCTCTTTCGAGACGCGCTTGGCATCTATCGCCACCACGATGCACTGGCTACCAAAACGCTCGGCGGCTTCGCGCACAAACTCAGGGTTAGTGACCGCTGCAGTGTTGATCGAGACTTTATCAGCCCCGGCGTTCAACATGGTGCGAATATCGTCACAGCTGCGAATGCCGCCGCCGACGGTCAGCGGAATAAACACTTCGCCCGCAATGCGTTCAACCATCTCCACCGTCGTATCGCGGTCTTCGTGGCTAGCGGTAATATCGAGAAAGGTAATCTCGTCGGCGCCCTGCTGGTTATAGCGCTGGGCAATCTCTACCGGATCACCGGCATCGCGAATGCCGACAAAATTAACGCCTTTGACCACGCGCCCGGCGTCTACATCCAGGCAGGGGATAATGCGTTTGGTAAGGCTCATGAACCGCCTCCCGTCAGTTGGTCGCTTAATCGCTGTGCTTCGGCGACATCCAGGCTGCCTTCGTAAATTGCCCGGCCAGTAATCGCGCCCAAAATGCCGCTATCGGCAACTGCGCAGAGTGCTTTGATGTCGTCCAGGTTGGTCACACCACCTGAAGCAATCACCGGCAAGCCGCCTTCGCGGGCAAGTGCTGCGGTGGCCTCTACGTTAACGCCTTGCATCATGCCGTCGCGAGCAATGTCGGTGTAGACGATGCTAGAGACACCATCGTTGGCGAAACGCTTGGCCAGCTCGGTGGCTTTTACCGTGGAGACCTCTGCCCAACCATCGGTGGCGACATAGCCATCTTTGGCATCAAGACCAACGATCACATGGCCTGGAAAGGCGCGACACATTTCGCCAACGAAGTCGGGCTCTTTTACTGCCTTGGTACCGATGATCACGTAGGAGACACCGGCACTTAAATAGTGCTCGATGGTTTCCGCACTGCGAATGCCGCCACCAATTTGAATCGGCAGATTCGGGTAGGCACGGGCGATGGCCGTCACGGCGTCACCGTTCACCGGTTTGCCTTCAAAGGCGCCGTTCAAATCGACTAAATGAAGGCGGCGGGCGCCAGCCTCTACCCAGCGCGCCGCCATGGCTACCGGGTCATCACCGTAGGAGGTCGCGTCTTCCATGCGACCCTGCTTCAACCGGACGCACTGGCCGTCTTTGAGATCAATAGCGGGAATTACCAACATACAAAATCCTCTCAGGGCGTCCAGGTGACAAAGTTTTCAAGCAGGCGAAGGCCCGCGCGGGAGCTTTTTTCGGGGTGAAACTGCACCGCGAAGGTCGCGTCACGGCCAATGGCCACGTGGGCGCTTACCTTGCCGTATTGGGTCGTACCAAACACCTGGGCATCGTCATCCGCGTTCACGTAATAGCTGTGTACGAAGTAGAAGTGTTCGCGATTATCAATACCGGCCCAGAGTGGGTGGTCGTGATGCTGCTCGACAACATTCCAGCCCATGTGCGGTACTTTCAAGCGCTGCTCGTGGGCGTCGCGCATGTCGCCAGGAAAACGATCTACACTGCCTTTAAAGAACCCCAGGCACTCTACGCCGCCATTCTCTTCGCTGCGCTCCAGTAGCATCTGCTGGCCCACGCAGATACCCAGCAGCGGTTTAGCCTGGCGGGTTAAGATATCCTCCACCAACCCGCGTAATTCGGTGCGCTCAAGTTCGCCAACGCAGTCACGAATGGCCCCTTGGCCCGGTAGCACTAAACGCGTTGCGCCGAGGATACGGCGCGGGTCGCGGGTAATGACGACATTCTCATGGGTCACATGCTCCAACGCTTTGGCTACAGAATGAAGATTGCCCATTCCATAGTCGATCACAGCAATGGTCATGAAGCGCTCCTTGTGGAGGTAGACAAAATGTGGCTAGCACGCAGCATTACAAGCTCCCCTTGGTGGAAGGCATTTGGCCTGCCATACGCGGATCTTCCATCACGGCCATACGGAGTGCTCTGCCAAAGGCCTTGAAGATCGTTTCCGCCTGATGGTGAGCATTAAAGCCTTTGATGTTGTCGATATGTAGCGTCACGCGGGCGTGACTGACAAAGCCTTGGAAAAACTCCCAGAACAACTGAGTGTCCAGGCTACCGATGGTGTCGCGGGTGAATTCAACATTCATAAACAGACCTGGCCGACCGGAAAAGTCGATCACTACCCGAGAGAGTGCTTCATCAAGAGGAACATAGGCGTGACCATAACGGTAAATGCCGCGTTTATCGCCAATTGCTTCAAAAAAAGCTTGGCCTAGCGTAATACCCAGGTCTTCTACGGTATGGTGGTCGTCAATATGCAGGTCGCCAGTGGCATTGATGTCGAGATCGATCATCCCGTGGCGAGCAACTTGATCAAGCATATGATCCAGGAACGGAACGCCGGTTTGGCAGCTAAGACGGCCTTCGCCGTCGAGATTGACGCTGACCTTGATCTGCGTTTCGTTGGTGTCACGGCTGACCGTGGCAATACGCGCTGACATGTTGCATCTCCTGCGCTGAAGCGCACTCTGAGGGATGGCTGGTGGCGATCATCAACTTACCACTGATTTGATCGGCCTGTGGCGAAGCGACCATTATAGTGAATCGGCGCCCTCATCCGCTACAATGCGCGAAATGTAGCCGCAATCAATTGCGGCAGAAATAGCAGCTAGGCTGCTTTGGCGAAGAGGATTTCACCATGCCGGTGACACTGCACCATGTCGACCAGGCCCGTTGGGAAGCCGATGAGCAGGTGCGCCTTGATCTTATGCGCATCTATCAGGATGCGCCCCAAGAGCGTATGCCCACCCCAACGGTTGAGCCATTTATTGAGCAACATTTTGCAGGCCAGCACTTTTTTGCCTGCGCACTCTTCAACGATCGACTGCTGGGGGCGGTCGCCGTTCAGGAGGGCGAAGATCGGGCGTGGTGGCTATCTGAGCTCTGCGTGCGCAAAACCACCCGCCGCCGTGGCGTCGGTTCGCGCTTGATGGCGCTGATTGGCGAGCAAGCCAAGCAGGAAGGCCGTGTCCTGCGCATTGAAACGTCCACTTTACCACTGGCTGACCGTGTGCTGCTCTCCAAGCTAGGTTACCGGCCAATGGCCAATCCAGAAACACCGGTAGCGGGTATGCCCGCTACCAGCGATTTTGTTGAGTTAGACCCACAAGGGAAAGGGTAATGAAACAGCTATTACGTATCTTGCTGGCAGCGGTCGGCATTCTCGCCATCGTTGCGGTCGCCGCCGTGGTCTATGTGACCACCTTTCTGGACCCAGAAGACTTCAAGCCCCGTTTAACTGCTGTCGTGGAGGAACAAACGGGACTCAACTTGGCGTTGGAAGGCCCGATTACCTGGTCATTCTACCCGCGTATCGGCGTCAGTGTAGAGAAAGCCCGCGCCTGGTTGCCCGAGCAGACTGAAGAGAGTGCCGCCTTTGCTGCCATTGACCGCGCAGAGGTGAGCGTGGCATTCGGCCCGCTACTGCGCGGGGAAATTGCCGTTGACGGCCTAACGTTGGACGGTATGCGCCTTAACTTAGAGCGCGATGATCAGGGTGAGGGTAACTGGGAGCCCTTGTTAGAGCGCCTTTCTGAGCACAATGAAAGCGCGGCTGAAACGGTGCTGGCGCCCGCCAGTGCTGGCCCCAATGCGGACGCCGGTAGCTTGGCCGTGGTGTTGAGTATTGCCAGCGTTGAAGTAAAAAACGCCGACATTCGCTTCCGCGATGCGCAAACCCAAGCACTGTGGCGTATGCAGCAACTGAATATCTCGGGTAGCAACGTTAACCCGCTGCGTGCCTTTCCGCTGAAGGCTATGTTCACACTGACCAAGCATAACCGTCTCGATGCCGAGGTATTGGAGCGTGCCCCTGATTTGACCAGCGATATCAATCTGGAAACACGCGTGCGGCTTGGGTTGGCAGATAAGCTTTTCGCCCTGGAAAATATGGCACTGACCACTCGAACCACCAAGGGTACAGAGAGCGAGCCACAGCAACTGAGCTTGAAGGCCGCCGAACTGGTTGCCCGAATGGGCGAGCAGCAGCTGACCATTAAAGAGGGACTACTTGAAACGGGGCTGCGCAATGCGGATAACTGGCAGGGCAGCTTGGCGTTGGCGCTCGCCTTTGGCCTGGAGAGCGACTGGCAGGCACAAACGGCGCAGTTGAAAGACTTGCAACTTACCGGGCCGGATGGCCTAAAGGTGAGTGGCCACCTTAATATTGAGCAATTGCGCGATGCCCCCCGTTATCGTGGTCAGCTAACCGCTGCCCCCTTTACGCTACGCCCCTGGCTTGCCCGTGCTGGCGTTACCCTAACCACTGCGGGCGAGGCTGCGCTCAGCGATGTAGCCATGACCAGTCCTATCGAAGGTGATGCCGAGCAACTCTCTTTGCCTAGCCTCTCGTTGGTGGTCGACGACAGCACGTTTACCGGCGAGCTGACGGCGGCGCTGAATGGCTCACGCCTGGCGTTCGATTTAGCCGGTGACCAACTAGACCTTGATCGCTATCTACCCGGTGAGGCCACCGCCAAACAGGCGAGTCGCGGTTTACTGCGTAAAGCCTTTGCTCAGGAAAACAACACATTAGTGCCTCAATCATTACTCAGTGGGCTGGCGCTAGAGGGCGACCTGAGTGTCGATACGCTTATTTTTGCAGGCCTGACCTTCAACAATCCACGCTTGCAACTGCGTGGCGACGACGGCGTTCATCGGCTAACGGCGTTTGAGTCAGGCTTCTACGAGGGTGAACTCAGCGCTACCGGCCAGGTTGATGCTACAGATTCCATTCTTGAATGGGCGCTATCGCCGACTATTAACAACGTTCAGGTGGCGCCGTTGATTGAAGCGATCAGTGAAAAAGAGGAGGCATCACCACTGCGTGGTCGCTTTAATTTAAACGGGGATGTCACCAGTCAGGGCAATACCCGTGAAGCGCTTATCGGTAACCTCAATGGCGCGCTTAATGCTCGTCTAAACGAAGGCGCCATTTTAAATACCAACATTTCCAAGCAGATGTGTGAGCTGGTTGCCCAGTTAGAGGGGCAGGGCACCTTGCGGGATTGGCACACCGATACTCGTTTTGAGCGTTTTGATGCTACCTTCCAAATCAGCAATGGCTTAGTGGAGAGTGACGACCTGCTGATCACCCTGCCCGGCATCGATGTGAGTGGAGAAGGCGAACTGGATCTCGCCGGCTTGAACTTTGATACTCGTGCTAATGCTCGCTTGGTCGACACCGCCGACGCGGCCTGTGAAGTTAATCCGCGCCTGGAACAACTGCCGCTGCCCGTGCGCTGTGAAGGTAATCTTGGCGATGAACGCACCGAGTGGTGCCGATTCGACCGTGAGATGTTCCAGACCGCCGTGGTCGACCTACTGCGCAACGAAACGGGGGATCGTGTTAATGAAGAGCTGGAGGAGCGTCTAGGCGACTCTTTAGATGAGCTAGATGAACGCCTTGGCGAAGGCGCTGCTCAAGAGCTTCGCGATGGCCTACGCAGTCTGTTTAACTGAGCATCGACGCAGGATGTAAAGTGACGCATTTATCGAAACAGTAAGTGCTGCGCCGGCCTAAACGCCGGCGCTTTTTTATTGGCACTGGTGTCTGCCCATTGCTGTTTCGTATACCCATTTCTGTTTAAGGAGCGTGCATGGCAGATATGCCCACGCCGCGGCTAGCGGCAAGCGAATTCCAACAGCGCCTACTGGATTGGTTTGACCGCTACGGTCGTCACGACTTGCCGTGGCAGTCGCCGCGTAGCGCCTACCGCGTGTGGGTGTCGGAAATCATGCTGCAGCAAACCCAGGTTGCCACCGTTATCGGCTATTTTGAGCGTTTTATGGCGCGCTTTCCTACCCTGGAGAGTCTCGCCAAGGCCCCACTGGATGAAGTGCTGCATCTCTGGACGGGCCTTGGTTACTATGCCCGTGCGCGCAACTTGCATAAAGCTGCCCAGGTTGCGTGGGAGGAGCACAATGGCGAGCTGCCGACGGAGAGTATCGACGCGTTAGTGACTTTACCCGGTATTGGCCGCTCCACCGCTGGCGCTATCATTGCGCAAAGCACAGGGCAGCGGGCGGCTATTTTAGATGGCAATGTAAAGCGCTCGCTCACTCGTTTGCATGCGCTGCCCGGCTGGCCGGGCAAGCCCAATGTGGAGAGAAAACTGTGGGCGCTGGCGGAGTATTACACCCCAGCAGAGCGCCTAGCGGATTACACCCAGGCGATGATGGATTTTGGCGCCACGCTATGTAAACGCAGCAAACCGGACTGCCTGAGCTGCCCATTTAACGATGCCTGTTTGGCCTACGCCCAAGGCGAACCAAAGCGCTACCCGGAATCCAAACCCAAAAAGGCGCTGCCCACACGACAAACGATCATGCTGATGCTACGTGACCCAGAAGGCCGGATATGGCTTGAGAAACGCCCTCCCAGCGGGCTTTGGGGCGGGTTATGGAGTCTGCCGCAGTTTGAGAAGCACAGCGAGCTCAACGACTGGCTTGAAGTCAATGCTGTGAACCCTAAGCGGGGAACCACATCGTCTAGCTTTTGCCACACCTTCAGCCATTTTCGCTTAGAGATTACCCCGCAGCCGGTGAGCTGCGATAGGCTGGGCGGTGTTCGTGAAAGCGGCGTATGGTACGACGTTAACCATCCGCCTGAACTGGGCCTTGCTGCTCCCGTTAAAGCGCTGCTCAGCCAGCTAACACCCTTTAGCCTCAATCCGACACCAGGGCACGCTTAAGCGTTTGCTAGCTGATTGGATGAGATCATTGAATGAAGTCGCAGAACCAGGAGCACGTTATGAGCAATACCGTTTTTTGCCGCAAGTACCAAAAAGAGTTGGAAGCACTGCCATTCCCACCTTTGCCGGGTAAGCAGGGGCAGGAGATTCAGGCCACCGTTTCCAAGCCCGCCTGGGAAGCCTGGCAGGCGTTGCAAACCCGCCTGATCAATGAAAAGCACCTCAACATGCTCGACCCAGAATCCCGTGCGTACCTAATGGAGCAGATGCAGCGCTTCCTGGATAACCAGGAAACCGACCAAGCCGAAGGCTATGTACCGCCTACGCAGGCATGAGTAGCAAGCATTGATAATAGGCATAAAGAGAGAGGAGGCTCGTTCTAGTATCGGGTGGTTTGGTCGAGTCACTGACTTGTCATCAGTGGCTCTAGGTGTGGGTGTATCGAAGGCCGAGCCATAGATGGCGCAGGAAAAAAGACCTCTAAGCATCGGTATCGCAAGAAAGTTTCACAAAGGTGTTGACGAAAAGCGGCGTTTTTAGTTTAATACGCACCGTTGGCAGCGGCCAGATAGCTCAGTTGGTAGAGCAGGGGATTGAAAATCCCCGTGTCGGCGGTTCGATTCCGTCTCTGGCCACCACACTGCTGGGGTATCGCCAAGTGGTAAGGCACCGCTTTTTGGTAGCGGCATTCCCAGGTTCGAATCCTGGTACCCCAGCCATTGCCAACAAAATTTCTTGTTGATTGCAGAGCCTAACAGCGAAGCAATCAAGTTCTCAAGAAAACGTGAAGCGCCGACATAGCTCAGTTGGTAGAGCAACTGACTTGTAATCAGTAGGTCCCGGGTTCGACTCCTGGTGTCGGCACCACTAAAAGTGGTTAAAAACTAAACGTTAGAGAATTAGATTAAGCCGTCCAAAAGGGCGGCTTTTTCGTATCTGCAGTATCTATCCAGTATTGACGTTATCCACACCCACTATTTAAATATGCCTGTGGATAACGCGCTATCCAGAATGCTTGCTTTTACCAGGATATACGTCAGATAACCAGCTAAGGTTATAACCTAAAAGATAATGTTCCCTGACCATATTACTAATAAAGATGCACCGCCTCGAAGACCGCCAATGGTTCACTGTTATTGCCCGACAGTACAAGCATTGCGCCATCCACACTCCATGCTGTCGCCTGCTTGAGTGCGGCTAGAAAATCTCGCTCATTTTTCATTTGGGGTGTTGGGCAGGCTATTTTAGTGCTGGCGATTTGCCCAAACGCTATGCGCTCGTTTTCCACCTGGTAGCTGCCCATCAGGGTATTACAGCCGGTAGCGCCAGCTAAGCGAGAAGCCTCTTGATGAAGAACCACATGCGCTTCACGGAAATTCTCATGGGTGACGACCGGCGCGCCATCAATCGTCACCAGCTTCCAGTAGGTGTTGATCAACGCTTCATTAGGCTGATGCGCTGTCTCGTGGGTATCCATTGTTGCTGAAGAACACCCAGCGGTTACTAATAGAGCGCTGATAAACCCAGAAATCGGTAGCCGTCTTTTCAAAGCATGATTCCCCATTTGGTTAGATAAAAAGATGAGCAACATTAGTCGCAAACATTGTGGCTTGGAGTGAGCTGTTTAGGTGACTTATTGCCTAAAAAGCCACTTTTCAATTTTTTTCACGTAACCTACGTTATCAAACCATAAATCATGCCTTGCGAGGGAGTTTTAGTGGTCTAGGCTACTCCCTGCACGACATTAGAATCGTGCTCATTTTATTTATATGTACGCTAATCTTTATACGTGCAATATGTTCGATCTGAAACCTAATCATACAAGGAGTGGATTAGATGACAGTCAAAAGCACACCGCTAAATGCTGTAACCGCCCATAAGCAATATAGCGAAATGGCCGATACACCTAACGTTCACACTACTCAGGACGTTCACAGTACTCAGGTTCAGCGCAAACAGGTACAGGATGCCTACCCGTCGCGCTTAACCACCACCCCTGAGAAAACCTGGTTGCCGCGCCAAGATGCGGTTGTCAAAGGTCGTCAACTTTCCGGCCCGTTAAGCCAGACACAGCTTGATGAGTTTGAACGTAAAGGGTTTCTGTTTATTCCCAACCTCATTGCAGGCGCAGAGCTTGAAGAGTTGCGTCAGGAAATGAAGGCGTTGATGAGCAACGATGAGTATCTCAATCAAGACTTCAGTGTCACTGAGCCTGAGAGCCAGGAAATCCGCTCGCTATTTGCGGTGCACTTCCTCTCTGAGCGGCTGGGAAAACTGGCCAGCGATGAGCGTGTCGCGGGCGCTGCTCGTCAAATCATAGGCGACGACCCTTATGTGCATCAGTCGCGGATTAACTATAAGCCTGGGTTTGCCGGTAAGGGTTTTAACTGGCACTCCGACTTTGAGACGTGGCACGCGGAAGATGGTATGCCTGCGATGCACGCGGTTAGCGCGTCGCTGATCTTAACCGACAACCATGAGTTCAACGGCCCGTTAATGCTGATTCCCGGTTCGCACAAAAAGTTTGTACCGTGCCTGGGGGAAACGCCTGAGGATAACCACAAAAGCTCACTGAAAGCGCAGGAAGTGGGCGTGCCAAGCCCCGAAGCACTTACCGAACTAGTGGCTGAACACGGTATTGAAGCACCAAAAGGCAAGGCGGGCGGTTTGCTACTGTTCGATTGCAATACGCTGCATGCTTCGAACGCCAACCTGTCGCCTGACCCGCGTAGCAACGTGTTCCTTGTGTTTAACCGCCAGGATAATCGTTGTAGGGCGCCTTATGCGGCGGCTAAGCAACGGCCTGATTTCTTGGCTCATAGCCCTGATCAACAGGCTCAGCAATATCGCTAACGTGCAGTGGGGAAACAAATTCATGGTCGAAGGGTGTGGAACCTTCGTATAGGTGGGGTAAACTGTTGCGCCTGTCGTTGCGAATGCGGCACGCATAATGAGAAGGAGAATACCCGCCATGCGTTTTGTTCCACAGTTTACCGATGGCCAGGAGTTTCCCCACCCGCTGGGCAAGGTTGTCTGCATCGGCCGTAATTATGCCGACCACGCGAAAGAGCTGGATAATCCGGTTCCCACTGAGCCGCTGCTGTTCATAAAGCCATCGACCAGCGTTGTGGATCTAACCAAACCGTTGGATCCGCCGTTTTCACGTGGAGATGTGCATTATGAAGTCGAGCTTGCGCTGTTAGTGGGTGAAACGTTAACCCACGCCACCCTGGATGAGGCCGAGCGCGCGATTGTCGGTATCGGGTTGGCGATGGATTTAACGCTGCGTGATGTACAGACGAAGCTAAAAGAGAAGGGGCACCCCTGGGAAATCGCCAAAGCTTTTGATGGCGCTTGCCCGCTTTCGTCGTTTCTGCCGCTAAGCCGTGTTCCCAACTGGAACGCGCTGGCTTTCACGCTTGAGATTGATGGTGAAGAGCGCCAGCACGGTGAAGGCTCCGATATGATCTTCGCCATACCGACTTTGGTAGCCGAAATGAGCCGTCACTTCACTCTAGAGCCGGGCGATGTAATTTTGACCGGCACGCCATCAGGCGTTGGAGAACTGGTTCGCGGTTCATCACTGCGCTTAACCTTGACCGGTGGTTTGGAAGTTGAAACCAGCGTAGTCGAGTAGCGAAAAAAGCAGAGAGTTGCTGGACAGTGTTGGTTCGTGCAGAAGCGCCACCCCAAAATCAGGGTGGCGTTTCTGTTTGGCATAACCCAACACTTGCTATTCAGTGTGGGCTATTCAAGACGAGCTATTCAAGATCAGTTATTCAAGATAGGTGTAACCTTCCAGCCCTTCGCTTAAGCTCGCCGCAAAGCGCGCTTGCTCGTCGGCAGTAAAGCCGCTTGCTGCTAGTTGGTCGGTGAGCTTCTGCTTGAGCACATTGGCATTGAAGTTGACGTAGGCAAGTACCTGGGCCACCGAGTCCCCGGCCAGCGGGTTAGATAGTGTCCACTCGCCGTCGGCATTGAGCGCAGCATCAACGGAGTCGGTGTCGCCAAACAGGTTGTGTAGATCGCCAAGAATTTCCTGATAGGCGCCCACTAGGAAGAACCCTAGCCAGCGTTCATCGTCTGAAGCCCACTCGGGAAGCGGTAGGGTGCTCTCTACCCCCTGGCCGTCGACGTAGCTGTCGATGCGCCCGTCGGAGTCGCAGGTGATATCCTGAATCACTGCCCGTCGGGTGGGCGCTTGATCCAGCCCGCTAAGGGGCAGTACTGGGAAAATCTGCTCGATGCCCCAAACGTCAGGCACTGATTGGAACAGCGAGAAGTTGACGAACAGTTTATCGGCGAGTTTCTCCGCCAGTTCATCCATGATTTCGCGATGGGCACGGTTACGGGTATCCAACTGAGTGCGCAGCCGTGTGCAGGCAGCCATATACACCCGTTCGCCTTCAGCGCGGGCCGTAATATCACTCAAACCCATCACAAAACGTTCCTGCAGCTCGCTAACCGCTTGAAGCAGGTCGTGCCACGCTTCCACCAGCATGCGCGGCTCTTGGGTGGTCGCTAACTGCTCAAACACCCGCCACAGCAGCTCTACTTGGGCATCTTCTTGGCTCTCTCCTGTCGAATGCCGTTCAGGCGGCGTGTCGTCGATGCGCTCTTCGCCAATCACGTTGGTGATTAGCACCGCGTGGTGGGCAGTTAGCGCACGGCCGGATTCGCTAATGAGATGAGGCTGTGGCAGGTTTGCCTCTTGGCAGAGCTGGGCAAAGGCGCTGACGACGTTGCGGGCGTATTCACGCATCGAATAGTTCGCTGAGCAGAAGCTGCGCGAGCGGGTGCCTTCGTAATCGATACCCAGGCCGCCACCTACATCGACGGTGTCAATGGGGGCACCCAACTGCATCAGGTTCTGGTAGAAGCGCGCGCACTCACGCAGACCGCGCTGAATATCGCGAATATTGGCGATCTGGGAACCTAGGTGGAAGTGCACAAGCTGCAGACTTTCCAGCGCCTCCTCACGACGAAGGGTGTCTACCACCTCGAGAATTTGGCTGGCGGTGAGACCGAACTTAGACTTCTCACCGCCGGTATTCTGCCATTTGCCCTTACCTACCGAGGCAAGGCGGGCGCGCAGGCCAATACGCGGGGTAACATCCAGTTCTCGCGCCTCTTCCAAAATCAACTGCAGCTCGGAGAGCTTTTCGACCACCAAATAGACCTTATGCCCAAGCTTTTCACCCAGCAGCGCTAAGCGGACATACTCGCGGTCTTTGTAGCCATTGCAGACGATCAGCGAAGAGCCGCCGTCAGAAAGCGCCAGCACTGCCAGTAGCTCCGGCTTGCTGCCCGCTTCCAGACCCACCCGGCCGTTGCCGCGCTCGGCGGTGGCCAGGATCTCTTCCACCACTCGGCGCTGCTGATTCACTTTGATCGGGTAAACGGCGGTGTAGCCGCCCTGGTAGTCGCAGTCGCTCATGGCGGCATCAAAAGCGCCACACAGTTGCTCAACCCGGTCATGAAGAATATCGCTAAAGCGTACCAGCACAGGCAGACGCAGCCCAGCGCTTTGCAACTGGCGAACCAAGCCGCTTAGTGGTAGCGCCGGGCCTTCCGCATCACTACCCAGCGGGCGCACCAGGGCCTGACCTTGGTCATCCACGTCGAAGTAACCGCTACCCCATTGATCGATATTCCAGGTGCGCCGTGCGCGAAGGGCAGGGCTAGTCGTCGCCATCACACTCATGCAGAAACCTCAGGTAGCGGCAAAGCACCGTGGGCAATGCGCGCAGTTAATATGGTTCGAAAACGTTCAGGGTCGTGGGGCGTCAAATCGTGGGCCGGGGGATCAACATAGACCACCAGCAGGCGTGACAGCCAGTAGCGCAGCGCCGTCATGCGAAGCATGGTGGGCCACAGCTCCCGTTCATCCTCAGTTAACGGCCGGCGCGCTTGGTAGGCGCCCAACAGCGTATTGTAGCGCTCAGCGTTGAGCGTTCCATCGTCGTTAGAGGCCCAGTCGTTGATTACAATCGCCAAATCAAACAGGAGATCCCCAGTGCAGCCATTATAAAAGTCGATAATACCGCCAAGCTGGTCACCCTCAAACAGAGTGTTGTCGCGAAACAGATCACCGTGCAGGGCGCCCTGGGGCAGCTCACCGTGTCGCATAAAGGCGCTCTCGAAATCGTCGACTTCATCCTTCATCAACGTTTGATCCGCGGGGCTTAGGTAACTCAATACTTTATGGTGCATCACCTGCAGCCAGTTGAGATCCCGCGGGTTGGGGCGGTGGCCGGGAAAACGCTTTGACACCACGTGCAGGCGACCCAACGTATCGCCTAAGGCGTGGCACTGGGCTACATTGGGCGCCTCGGGATGGCGGCCAGGCAGGCGCGGGAATAGCAACGCCGGTTTGCCCTCCAGACTATGCAGCGCGATACCTTCGCGGTCATGAATGGTGCCGGGCACCGGTAAGCGGTGTTCATCCAAATAGTCCAGTAGTTCAACAAAGAACGGCAGTTCTGCGTGTTCGCCCTGTTCGAACAGGGTTAATACCAGTTCGCGGCGGTCGGTAGTCACAAAAAAAGTCGAATTTTCGGTGCCGCTCGCGACTCCCTTAAGGGAAACAAAGCTGCCCACATCAAATTTTTCTAAAAACGCGGCGACCTGTGCGTCGCTAAGCGGAGTAAATACAGCCATGAGAATCTCGCCCAGGTTGCTAAGCCCATTATTGTAGCGGCTTGGACGCTCAGTTGGCAGCGTTGTTGTGATAAGAGAGTCAAGTTTGGCTCTGCAGGCTGGCTGTGCAACGCGTATCATGTGAGGCACTCTTATTGGCAATTCTTTTTAAGCAATCTTATTTAACAATGGAACTTGGTTATGGCTCGCGCTCCGATCGTCCTCGTCGATGGCTCTTCCTATCTGTACCGTGCCTTTCATGCGCTGCCGCCGCTAACGACCTCCAATGGTCAGCCAACGGGCGCGGTGAAAGGCGTGTTGAATATGCTCAAACGGCTGATTAAGGATTACCCCGAAAGCCCCATGGCCGTGGTGTTTGACGCGCCGGGCAAAACCTTCCGTGATGAGCTGTACAGCGACTATAAAGCGCACCGCCCGCCGATGCCCGATGACCTACGCAGCCAGATCGCTCCGCTGCACGCCTGCGTGAAGGCGCTGGGCCTGCCGCTGCTTTGCGTTGACGGCGTAGAGGCGGACGATGTGATTGGCACCCTGGCCCATCACGCCACCCAGGCGGGCCGCGATGCAGTGATCTCCACCGGCGATAAGGATATGGCGCAACTGGTTAATGCTCATATTACCCTGGTGAACACCATGAAGGATGAAACCCTGGATGAGGCGGGCGTAGAAGAAAAGTTCGGCCTACCGCCCGCGTTGATTATCGATTTTCTCGCTCTGATGGGTGATAAGGTCGATAACATTCCCGGTGTGCCCGGCGTGGGTGAAAAGACCGCTATTGGCCTGCTGCAAGGCATGGGTGGCGGGCTGGAGACCATTTATGGCGATTTAGAACGAGTGAAAACGCTCACTTTCCGGGGCGCCAAAACCCTTCCCAAGAAGCTTGAAGAGCATCGCGATCAGGCGTTTCTCTCCTATCAGCTGGCCACCATTAAAGTCGACTGCGAGTTGCCGGTGGGCTTGGATGATTTGGATATTGCTCATCCGGATCGCGAAGCGCTGGTCACACTGTATAAAAAGATGGAGTTCCGCCAGTGGCTGGGCGAGCTGCTGGAAGGCAAAGACGAAGGCGTAGATGACGTTAAAGGCGGCGAGCCTGCGCCCGTAAGCGCTGAAGAAGGTGGTAGCGAGTCCGAGGGTTCGGGCGCTGCTGTACAAGCGTCTGTTCGTGAAGATCAGGTCATCCTCGAACAGGCAGACTTCGATCACTGGCTGGGTCGGCTACAAAACGCCGAGTGCTACTGCTTCGATCTGGAAACCACCAGCCTTAATTACATGGACGCAGAAATCGTTGGGGTTGGCTTTTCGCTGGAAGCGGGGGAGGCGGCCTATATTCCGCTTGCCCACGACTACCTGGATGCACCTAAGCAGCTTGACCGTAAAACGGTGTTGGCGGCGCTAAAGCCGCTGCTGGAAGACCCGACAAAAACCAAGATTGGCCAAAACCTCAAGTACGATATTTCTGTGCTGGCCAACTATGCGATTTCCGTGGCAGGCCCTTTTGCTGACACCATGCTGGCGTCGTATGTGCTCAACTCCACCGCCACCCGCCATGATATGGACTCGCTGGCGCTCAAGTATTTGGGTGAAAAGACCATCTCCTTTGAAGAGATTGCGGGTAAGGGCGCCAAGCAATTGACCTTTAACCAGATTGCCCTGGAGCAAGCGGCGCCTTACGCCTGCGAAGATGTCGATATCACCCTGCGGCTGCAGCAAGCGCTGCGTCCCCAGGTCGAAAGCGCAGGGCGGCTGGCGGAGGTGCTGGATAATATCGAGCTGCCGCTGATCAAGGTGCTCTCGCGCATCGAGCGCAATGGGGTAGCGGTAGATGCCGAGCGCTTGCATCAACAGAGCCAGCAGTTAGAGCAGCGTATTGGCGAATTAGAACGCGAGGCGTTTGAACTGGCCGGGCGCGAATTTAATCTCGGCTCACCCAAGCAGTTAGGGCAGATTCTGTTTGAAGAGCAGAAAATTCCGGTGCTCAAGAAAACCCCTAAAGGCGCACCCTCTACCGCGGAAGGTGTGCTGGAAGAGTTGGCGCTGGATTACCCGCTGCCCAAGGTGATTATGCAGCATCGGGGGCTGGCCAAGCTGAAGTCCACCTACACCGATAAGCTGCCGCGTTTGCTCAATAAAGCCACTGGCCGGGTACACACCAGCTATCATCAGGCGGTCACCGCGACCGGGCGGCTGTCGTCGTCGGATCCCAACTTACAAAACATTCCCATCCGTACCGAAGAGGGACGCAAAATTCGTCAGGCATTTATTGCCCGCCCCGGCTACCGTATTGTCGCCGCCGATTACTCGCAAATTGAGCTGCGCATTATGGCGCATTTATCTGAAGATAAAGGGCTGCTGGAGGCGTTTGCTGAAGGGCGTGATATTCACACCGCCACGGCAGCGGAAGTCTTCGGCACCTCCCTTGAAAAGGTTTCTGGCGATCAGCGCCGCAGCGCCAAAGCGATCAACTTCGGTTTGATCTATGGCATGAGTGCTTGGGGGCTGTCTCGTCAGCTGCATATCGAGCGCAACCAGGCGCAAACCTACATTGATCGTTACTTTGACCGCTATCCCGGCGTGGCCCGCTATATGGAGCGCATTCGCTCGCAAGCGGCAGATGATGGTTTTGTCGAAACTGTATTAGGGCGGCGGCTTTACCTGCCGGAAATTCAGTCGCAAAATCGCAACCGCCGCCAAGGCGCTGAGCGCACCGCGATTAACGCGCCGATGCAGGGCACTGCCGCCGACATTATCAAGCAGGCAATGATCGATGTGGATGCGTGGCTAGCGGAAGGCGAGTTCGATGCGCTGATGGTGATGCAGGTGCACGATGAATTGGTGTTTGAGGTGGCCGAGAAGCAGGTCGAAGCGTTTATTGAGCAGGTACAAAAACGCATGCAGGGCGCGGCTGAGCTGAAGGTACCGCTGATTGTAGAAGCGGAGAGCGGTGCCAATTGGGATGAGGCGCACTAACTCTGTAACCACCATCATAAACGGGAACCCCGCAGCCAAGTGGCTGCGGGGTTGGACGAACCGCGATGGTTAGGGTAGCGGTTTAACGCCAGCCGACACGATCAAAAATGCGGATCGCTTCAGGATTGTTCTCACCCAGCACGCTGATGTTCACGTCATCCGTTTTGAAGTTGCCCCAGGATTCCAGCACCGGGTCTTTCTTGATGTCGTCAACTACCGGGAACTCATTGTTGCCGGAGGCGAAAATTTCCTGAGCAGTGTCTGAGGCGAGGTATTCGAGGAAGCGAATGGCGTTTTCGCGGTTAGGCGCGCCTTCCACCACACCGGCGCCGCCAACGTTCACGTGAGTGCCGCGGTCATCCTGGTTGGGGAAAATAATACCCACTTTGCGAGCCGCTTCACGCTCGGCGTCGTCGTCAGATTTTAGCAGGCGCACATAGTAGTAGTGGTTAGCCACTGCGATGTCACACTCTCCGCTGGCCACGCCCAGAATCTGGTCGGTATCGCCACCTTCCGGATCCCGCGCCATGTTATTGACCACGCCCTGGGCCCACTCTTCAGCACCCTCTTCTCCGTGGTGTTCAATCATTGCGGCCAGCAGCGACTGGTTGTAAATGTTGTTGGAAGAGCGAATGCACACCTTGCCTTCAAACTGCGGGTCGGCAAGGTCTTCGTAGCTTTCGATCTGGCTCGGATCGAAGTTGTCGCGATTGTAATAAATCGCCCGTGCGCGCTGACTAAAGCCGAACCACAAGCCGTCAGGGTGGCGCATGGATTCGGGCAGGCGCTCGTTAAGAACGTCCGACTCGACGCTTTGGAAGATGCCTTCATCTTCAGCGCGCCAGAGACGGCCAGCATCGACGGTGAGCATGATGTCTGCGGGGCTGGCCACACCTTCGCGCTGAATACGCTCGATCAGCTGATCGGAATCGCCTTCAAGGATGTTGACTTCGATGCCTGTCTCTTCGGTGAACGCATCGTAGAGGCGTTCGTCAGAGTCGTAGTGGCGCGCGGAGTAAAGGTTGAGCTCGTCTGCCACGACCTGACCGGCAAACGTAGCGCCCACCATCATCGCTGCCATCGGAGCAACAAAGCGTACGGTTTTCATCAAGCACATCCTTATTTATTGAATGATAATAAGTTACATTATTAACATTGTTATTGAAGCGTTTCGTATGCCTTCAGTCAAGAGTAAATGCCTACCCAAAAGGTGGTACGTGCATATCGGGGCAATTAAAAATAGAATGCAAACAACTTTCAAATGTACTGAATCCGCGTTTAGTCTTTTAGAGGTGCGGTTTGCTCACCTGGAAAGTGCTATTCAGACAGTGCTAATTAATAGCGGTGATTTATGACGGCAACTCTAAAGGTAACTGAAAGAAGGGCTGCTGAGGAAGCGCCTGGCTCATCGGCGTTAACCCTTCACAATGTACGCCACGCTTATGATGGCCATACGGTCGTAAAAGGGGTGGATTTAAGCGTTGCTCCAGGAGAGGTGGTTTGCCTATTGGGGCCCTCTGGTTGTGGCAAAACAACGCTGCTGCGTATCGCTGCGGGCCTTGAAGTGCTGCAAGAGGGCAGCGTTTCCTTAGAGGATATTTATATTGCAGGCCCAGGCCAGCGTCACGTGCCGCCTGAAAAGCGCAATGTCGGGCTGGCGTTTCAAGACTCGGCACTTTTCCCCCACTTAACCGTTTTGGAAAATGTCACCTTTGGACTTAAACATTTAGCTTCTCGCGAGCGTCGGGAGCGGGCGGCCAAACTGCTTGAGCAGTTGGGTATGTCCGCGTATATCGATGTTTACCCGCATATGCTTTCAGGGGGACAGCAGCAGCGGGTGGCCCTGGCACGGGCGCTGGCGCCATCTCCGCGCTTAATGCTGTTGGATGAACCGTTTTCAAGCCTTGATGCGCGGCTGCGAGACCGCATCCGCGATGATACGCTGCACGTGCTTAAAAAAGTCGGCGCGGCGACGCTGTTGGTGACCCATGACCCCGAAGAGGCCATGTTTATGGCCGATCGCATCGCGCTAATGCGGGATGGCCGCATCGTGCAAACGGGAACGCCGCGAGAGCTTTACTGCGCACCTCAAGACCCTTTTGTCGTGACCTTTTTTGGCGACGTTAATGAGCTACAGGGCAAGGTGCATAATGGCGCGGTTAATACGCCAGTGGGGCGGGTGCCGGCCGGTGGGCTAGCGGAAGGCAGCGATGCCCAGGTCATGATTCGCCCTGAGGCGCTGCGTATTGTTGAGCGTGAACTGCCTACGGATGAGCACCGCCACAGCCATGTGGTAATGGCGAAGCTGCTGGGGCGCACCAGCCTTCTACACCTGTGTGCCCATGGTGAAAACGGCCTTGAGGCCCATCTGCACGCCCGCGTACCTGGGGTGTTTTTACCCGCGGAGGGGCAGCCGGTGGATATTCACCTCGACCTTTCACAGGTATTTGTTTTCCCGCTCACGCCCTAGGAGTTAGCGCCGGGGCGTGAGCGGCGCATTGCCATGCTAAGCAGAATGACCGGCAGGATGCCTACCACCACAATCGCCAGCGAGGAGGTCGATGCTTCAGCCAAACGCTCGTCAGAGGCGAGATTGTGCGCCCGCACGGCCAGGGTGTCGAAGTTGAAGGGGCGCAGAATAATTGTCGCGGGCAGTTCCTTCATGACGTCAACGAAGACTAAAATTCCCGCCGCCAACAGGCTACTGCGCATCATTGGCGTATGAATGTGGCGCAGCGTGCCCCCCGCCGTTTGACCCAGCGTGCGCGAGGCGGCATCCATACTGGGGGTCACTTTGCCTAAGCTCGCCTCAACGGCGTTGAATGAGACAGCTAAAAAGCGCACGACATAGGCGTATAGCAAAATAAACGCCGACCCACTGAAAACCAGTCCAACGATGTAGCCATAGTGATTATTCAGCCAGGTGTTGAGGGCGTTATCCAACCAGGCAAACGGAATCAGAATGCCCACCGCGACTACCGAGCCGGGGATCGCGTAGCCCATAGAGGCTACGCGAGAAGCCACCCGCGCAAACGTCGTATCGTGCATGCGTACGCCGTAGCTCAGCACAACGGCCAAGCCCACGGCGATTAGTGCAGCCACTGTTGCCAGCCCCAGGCTGTTCCAGGCATAGCCAATAAATCGCGAGCCCCAGAGTGAATCGCCCCCTTGCAGGGCTAGATTGAGCAGAATGCCGCTGGGCAGTAAAAACCCCACCAGCACCGGCACCAGACAGGCTAGTGTCGCTGCAGCAGCGCGCCAGCCGTGCAATACGTACTCGGGCAACTGCTGATAGCGATTGGTGGTGTGGAAGTAGCGGCGCTTACCCCGTGACCAGCGCTCCAGCAGCACTAGCACAATCACGAAGGTGAGCAGGCACGCTGCCAACTGCGCCGCCGCTACCTGTTCACCCATGCCAAACCAGGTGCGGTAGATGCCAGTGGTAAAGGTATCCACGCCGAAGAACTGCACAGCGCCAAACTCGTTAAGTGTTTCCATCAGAACCAGCGATACCCCACCCACCAGCGCCGGGCGTGCCAACGGTACGGCGATACTGGCAAACAGTTTCCAGGGGCCGCGGCCGAGAGTGCGGCCCACATCCAGCACGCAGACCGACTGCTCTAAAAACGAGGCGCGGGCCAGCAGGTAGACATAGGGGTAAAGCACTAGGGTAATTACCGTGGCGGCGCCACCAAGGGAGCGAATATTGGGAAAGTAGTAGTCGCCATACCCCCAGCCAAACGTCTCGCGTAGCAGGCTTTGTAACGGCCCGGCAAATTGGAGAAAGTCGGTGTAAGCGTAGGCGATAACGTAGGTGGGTACTGCTAATGGCAGCAGTAGCGCCCACTCGAATAGCCGCTTGCCTGGAAAGCGGCACATGACCACCAGCCAGGCTGTCCCGGTACCGATGATTAGCGTGCCGATTCCTACGGTCACAACGAGCCAGAAGGTGTTGTTCAAATAGCGTCCAAGTACGGTGCTGGCCAAGTGTTGCCAAACGCCATCGGTGGGCATCGCAATATGGGCAAACACCACCAGCACAGGCAGCGCCACGACGAACGCAACTGCTATCAGGGCAATTGACCAGGGGCTAGCGCGACGGCTAAACGAAGAGGAGAAGGCGAATAGCCCGCGATAGCCGGATCTGAACAAACGAACACTCCTTGCAGCAGCGTAAAGTGGCGCAGTGCACTTAATGCGAAATAGTGACGGGCGTGAATAGTAGCATTGACGCTGTTTTACTGCAGCTTGGCAGTACAGCCATAAATACAAAAAAGAAGCCCGCCTGAGCGGGCCATAATGGTTGGAGGTTAAGCCTTAAACCTGGGGCGGGAAAGTTCTAGTAACCTAGCATCATGTTCGGCAGGCCGGTAATCAGCCACGGGAAGAACGCCATTAGCGTACAGGCCAGCAGAATCAAAGCGACGAACGGCACGACCGCTTTGTACAGATCGACGATTTCGACCCCGGGTGGTGCCACGCCTTTTAAGTAAAACAGCGCATAGCCAAAGGGCGGGGTCAGGAACGATGTCTGCAGTACTACCGCCACCATCACCACGAACCAGAGCATATCCACGCCCATGGTTTCGACGATGGGCAGCATGATCGGGAAGCTCAGCAGTACGATACCGGTCCAGTCCAGGAACATGCCCAGGATAAATACCAGGAACAGCATCAGGATCAGTGCCCCAATGGTGCCGCCAGGCATTGCCAGCACAAGGTCGCTAATCACGGTCATGCCGCCACCGCGCGAGAACACACCGGTAAAGGCAGTGGCGCCGACGAGTACCAGCATGACCATGGTGGTGGTCTTGCCCGCTTCTATCATTGTCCAGAAGCAGGTGCTGATTTTGCGGTCTCCAAAGATCATAAACAGGATGAAGGCGATAAAGACGCCGATAGCGGATGCTTCAGTGGCGGTGGCGATACCTGTAAACAGCGCACCCAGCACGCCGAGGATTAGCGACATGGGTGGCACCACATACTTCGCCAGCATGATCAGCAGTTGTTTGGTGCTGACTTCGGCACGCTCTTCTACCGGCACCTTGGGACCATAGTGCGGTTTGATGTAGCAGATGATCAGTACGTAGAGTGCATACATGACCCCAAGCAGTAGGCCGGGAATCAGCGCGCCAGCAAACAGTGCGCCCACGGAAACCGGTGAGTAGCTGGCCATCAGAATTAGCATGATGCTGGGCGGTATCAAAATGCCTAAACAGCCGCTGGCCATAATAACGCCTGCGCTCAGCTCCTTGTTGTAGCCATACTTGAGCATCGGTACCAGGGCAATCATGCCCATTACCGCAATTGAAGCGCCAACAATACCGGTGGTGGCCGCTAGCAGCACCGACACAATGACCACGGTAAGCGCCAAACCACCGCGCAGGTTCGCCAGCAATAGGCGCATGGCGTCAAACATCTTCTCAGTAACACCGGAGTCGTTTAAGAACCTCGCCATCAAAATGAATAGCGGTATCGCGACCAGGACATAGTTATCCATGGCGTTACCGAAAATATTGTTGATCAGGGTGCCGAGAATGCGCTCGCCGGGGCCAAGAAAGGCACCGATAACGGCTACACCGCCTAGCACAAACGCCAACGGGTGGCCCATAAACAGCCCTACCATCAGGCCGCCAAACATCACCAGCGTGAGTACTTCAGGACTTAGGTTCATGCTGATGCCTCCTCGCGAAGCTGCATGATGGCACGCAGCACAATGGCAATTGCCTGCAGCAGAATCAGGATAGCGGCCACCACAATCACCCCTTTGATTGGGTAGACCGGGATTGAGACCATGCCATAGGTGGTTTCACCGCGGCTCCAAGCGCGTTCAAAGAAGCTCCAGCCCAGGGTGATCAACATCCAGATAAAGGGGACAAAGAAAATCAGGTAACCAATCACTTCGAGCATCGCTTGCTTTTTGCGCGACAGCAGACGTTTTAATATATCGACTTCCACGTGGGCATGATGTTTGAGCCCATAGGCTGCCATTAGCATAAAGTGGGCGCCAAACAGCATTTTGGTCACGTCAAATGCCCAGTCGCTAGGGCGCCCAAATAGAAAACGTGATGCAATGTCGTAAAGAACAATCAGGGTAATGATGGCAATCAATGGAGCGATGACACGCCCAAAAGCTTCATTGATGGCATCGATCGCCTTGGCAATCGCATTCATGGAAGATCTCCGCGGTCAGCACAAAAAAACCGCCCTGGCAAACACCAAGGCGGCACAGAAGCGCCTTACAGGCAGGCTTCGATCTCTTCCAGTGAGGGCAGGTTGTCCATCACGCGGCTCATGTTGTAGGGAGCGGAAACATCGCGCCACGTTGCGTAGTGCTCAAGGTAGGCAATCATCGACTGGTAGACCTTGGCGTGGTCAGGAGATTCGCAAGCACCGCGCAGAATCACCTCGTTAGTGACTTCCTGAATGCGCGCCAAGTCCTCTTCAGAGAACTGATTGATCGTGACGCCCGCGTCGATGAACTTCTGTGTGGCTTCGGTAGACTGGCGCTCAGACCAGGCTAGTGACCATGCCATGGTGGCATCCGCCGCAATACGCAGAGTCTCTTGGGTCTCTTCTGATAGGGCGTCCCAGGCGTCTTTATTGATCATTACGCCAAATACGCTGGCAGACTGGTGCCAACCGGGGGTTGCCCAGTAGTCAGCCACTTCGGCAAAGCCGGCATTGAAATCAACGCCAGGGGTCGAAAACTCACCCGCATCGATAACGCCACGCTCAATAGCTTGGTAGACTTCACCGCCCGCCAGAGTGACTTGCGAGCCGCCCAGCTCTTCGAGTACGCGACCCTGATCGCGGCCCGAAAGGCGCAGACGCTTGCCTTCCAGGTCGGCAATGCTTTCAATCGGGGTGCGGCCCATAAAGCCCGACTCATTGTTGGTAATGCCGTAAGGAAGATAAACCATGTTGAACTGACCGTAGATCTCTTCGTACAGCTCGCGGCCGCCCCACTGCTGAATCCAGTTAAGGTAATCAACGCCATTAAACAAGCTGGTGGTCGTGGCCAGTGGCGAAAAGGCGGGGTTCAAGCCAGCCCAATAGCCCGGCCAGTCGCCCGCGGCTTCAATGCTGCCCGTTTCGGTGGCATCAAATACTTCTGTGCCGGGCATCAGTGTACCGCCTGCGCGGAAATTGATCTGTAGCTCTTCTCCCGCCAATTGATTGACCAGTTCCACCCAGTGCTGGTCAATCTTGATCAGATCAAGGTTTTCAGGCCAGGTGCTGGTCATTGTCCACTCTTCTTGCGCTTGGGCGGTGGTCGTTAAAGCAGCGAAGGCAATACCAGCGGCAAGGCCGGTGAGGGCAAATTTGTTCATTGTTTTCATGATGTATTTCCTGGTTTGGCGCGTGGCGTTATTAGTGTTGGGTACCTGGATGCAGGAAAGTGCAGCGCTGCTGGGTTACGTTTACGTAAACATGGGTTTTAGCGCTGCAGAGCTAAATTAGCACAACAACCCCGCTGCAGTGCAATATCAGTAATGTAAGAGATTTCAGTCGTTGGTTTTTAGAGGGTAACCCTGTTATTTTAATTAAAACAGTTGGTTATGTTGTTTTGTAAGCGTCGAAATGAATGGTTAAGTAGCTCAAGAACGTTGAAAGGAGTTAAATTATTCAACCAAAGTTGTAGCATAAAGCGCTCCATAAGACGCTCAGCGGCACACTTACACACTTAATAGGGTAACGTGATGGGAAGCAGTCGCGCTGGAGCAGGAAATCATTTGTTAAATATCCATTTAGAGAATAAACAGCAAGCTCGGATGGTGGCGGCGTTGGTTCATCATGCGCAGCGTTTGGCCCGCCGCTGCTGGCGCCAGCTTGTGTGGCTAAGCGGCGATGCCGAGCAGTGCCAATCCCTTGCACAGGCTTTATGGCAAGCCCACCCCTGGAGTGCGCCGTTATGGGTGGGGGGCGAACACCTGTCGCCACGCAAGGCGCGCACGCGCCTGGGCGCAGAGCACCAGTTGGTAGTGCTCGACACCCACCGCACCGGGTTTGATCCCGAAGCCTTGGGGGTGCTGGCGGGAACGCTCACCGCCGGTGGTTTACTGGTATTGCTCACCCCGCAGCCGTGGGGAGAGTCGCCTGATCCAGACTACGCACGTTTTGCTGATCACCCCTGGCACTGGTCAGAGCTGAGCTGCCACTACCTGGCGCGCTTAGCGCGCCAGTTGCAGGCCTCGTCTCAGGTAGTGCGCTGGCGCGCTGACCAGACGCTGTATCTACCTCGACTGCCTGTGCGCAAAGCAGATGAAGCCGAAAGTGGTGATAGCGACTGCCTGACCTCAGACCAAGCCTACGCAGTGACACAGCTGGTTGGCTTAAAGCGCCGCCGCCCGTTGGTAATAACCGCTGATCGTGGGCGCGGCAAAAGCGCCGCGCTGGGCATTGCCTGTGCTCGGCTGCTGACCCACAAAGCCCAACGGGTAGTGCTCACCGCGCCGCGGCTGAGTGCGGTGGAGAGCGTGTTCGAGCGGGTAGCGGCACTCTGCCCGGACGGCCGTCGTGTCGCTACCGGCCACTTTGTGTTGGCCGAGGGCAGCGAACTGATTTTTTTACCCCCAGATGTGCTCACCGAGCAGGTTAACGCTCAGCAGCAGGGCGGTGATGGCAGTTATCTAATGGTCGATGAGGCGGCAGCGATTCCCTCTGCACTGTTGGGCCAGTGGCTCGCGGTCTTTCCGCGTATTGCTTTTGCCACCACGGTGCACGGCTATGAGGGGTCGGGAAGAGGCTTCGCCTTGCGCTTTCGCGCGACCCTTGATCGCCTGACGCCCCAGTGGAAAGCGCTAACGCTTAGCGCGCCCATCCGCTGGCGCAGCGGCGACCCGTTGGAAGCTCTGGTCAACCAACTGCTGTTGTTAAAAGCACCGTTGCCCAGCGCTCAGACGGCTGGCCGCGCAGGGGCAACCAAGGTGATTGATCGAGCTCGCCTCGCCCATCAAGACGCTATGTTGGAGAAGCTGTTTGGGCTGCTGGTACAGTCGCACTACCGCACCTCTCCCAATGACCTGCGCCAACTGCTTGACAGCCCAGGCGCTCAGCTACGCATGATTGAGCAGGCAGGTGAACCTCAAGCGGTGTTGGTCACCCGTGAAGAGGGCGGCTTTGAGGCCACTCTTGCCAACCAGGTTGCCCGCGGTGAACGACGTCCCCAGGGGCATTTGTTGGCGCAATCGCTGGCAACCCATGCCGGTAGTCGCGGGGCATTGACCGCCCGCTGGCGTCGAGTGGTGCGTATTGCTACTCACCCCGAGCGGCGACGCCAAGGCTTGGGGCAAACGTTACTAGGCGAGGATATGGACGCTGCCAAGCAGCAAGGTGCTGCACTTTATGGCGCGACCTTCGGCGCTGAAGCGTCGCTGCTGCGCTTTTGGCTGGCGCTGGGTTTTACGCCGGTGCGCTTAGGGATTACCCGGGAGACATCCACCGGGGAGTTCGCTGTTATGGTGGCTAAAGCGTTGAATTCAGAGGGCGAGGTGGTGCTTGCTGAACTCAGCGAACGCTTTCTGGCCGCGCTCCCTGGTCTGCTTGCCTTTGAACTCAAGGCGCTACCCGCAGCAGTGCTCGTAGTGCTGCTCGCTCAAATGCCAAGCATGCCACTGAGTGACCGCGAGTGGCAGGATATCGAGGACGTAACGACCGCCCATCGCGACCCCGCTCTTGCCCGCTCGGCTCTGCAAGCCTTGGCCCGCATAGCCAGCCACCGCGCTTTAACTGAGACACAACAGCAGGCACATCAACAATTATCTGCCTGGGCGTTCCAAAATATCGCTCTGGCGGATGCTCATAACGACGCAGTGAAATCCCTGCGCCTCGCTGTCAACAGCCTCATTGAGGTAAAGTAGGCCGGTTACCGATAACGAAGAGTCTTTATGAACGCACATCTTGACGCGCTTGAGCCCTCCTTGGTTTGGCGCCACTTTCGAATGCTTTGTAATACGCCGCGCCCCTCTGGGTATGAGGCGGCACTCGTCGCTACCCTCGAAAGCTGGGCCGATGCTCAAGGCCTCGCCCACGACCGGGATACCTTCGGTAATTTACGCCTGCTTAAGCCAGCTTCTCCCGGCTGCGAACAGGCGCCTGGCGTGGTACTCCAGGGGCATCTGGACATGGTGGCCCAGGCCAACAGCGATCATGCTCACGACTTTACCCGCGACCCTATCAGCACCTATGTGGCCGACGGCTGGCTGCACGCCGATGGCACCACTTTGGGCGCAGACAACGGATTGGGCGTGGCGGCGATTCTCGCCGTGCTGGAAGACCTTGATTTACGCCACGGGCCGTTGGAAGCGCTATTCACCTTGGAAGAAGAGACCTCCATGGGCGGCGCCCTGAACCTGGCTGAGAATTGGCTCGCTGGCTCGCTGCTACTCAACCTGGATAGCGAAGATCGGGGGCAGGTCTATATTGGCTGTGCGGGCGGGGCCGACGTTGAAGTCGATGCCCAACTCCCCAGTGCCGCCACTGGCGACCACGAGCGGGTGATCGAAATCGCCTTGACCGGCCTGAAGGGCGGCCACTCCGGCGTGGATATCCATAAGCCGCTGGGTAACGCCAACCGATTGTTGGTCAGAGTGCTGCGCTCCCTTGAAGCGTTTGATGCGCGCTTGATTAGCTACCATGGCGGCACCTTGCGCAATGCGATTCCCCGGGAAGCCTTTGCCCAGGTGGCGCTGCCCGCCGACGAAGTAGATGCTGCCATGGTGGCTATCGCGGGGCTTGAAACGATCCTGTTAAGAGAATTAGGTAGTGGTGATAGTGGCCTTCGCATCAGCGCCCAGCGCCTGACTAAGGCGCCCGACGCGGAACCTTTAACCTTGGACGCCAGTGTGATGCTGCTAGCAGCGCTTCACGCAGCCCCCTGCGGCGTCGAGCGGATGAGTGCGGACGTACCAGGCGTAGTGGAAACCTCCAATAACCTGGGTGTGCTAAGTCTGGATAATGGGCGGCTGCATCTCTGCGCACTGGTACGCTCACTGCACGATAGTGCGGTAATGGCCATGGCGGATCGCTTTCAAGCGCTGTTTGGATTGATTGGCGCACGGGTAAAAGTTGAGAACAGCTACCCAGGCTGGGCGCCTAATCCGAATGGCGAGCTATTGGCGACCTTTAAAGCCCGCCACACGACGCTACTGGGCCGCGAGCCGGAGGTGAAGGTGATTCATGCCGGGCTCGAGTGCGGCATTCTTGGCGGCAAATACCCGCATTTGGATATGATCTCTTTTGGACCGCTGATTCGTGGCGCCCACTCGCCAGATGAGCGGGCGGAGATCGCCTCTGTGGAGGAGTTTTGGTCAATGCTGCGTGCGCTGATTGAAGATCTTGCCGATCAGCGCTAGTTCTCCTGCGCGAATACAAAAACGGCACCTAGACGGTGCCGTTCTTGCATCAAAAGATGACGCCTACTTGCTTAAATAGGCGTTGAGCATCCAGATGGTTTTTTCCTGCTCACGGATGTAGTCACCGGCTTGCGCCGCGGTACCTTCATCGTCGGCATCAGAAGCGAGTGCCAGCAGCTCACGCTGAAGCTCAATGATGGTTTGGTAGCCTTTCAGCACGCCTTTGACGCAGGTGGTGCCATCGTGAACGTCTTTATCTTCCTGAATACGTGACAGCGTTACGTAGTCGCTGTAGACGTGTACCGGCTTGTGGCCCAGGGTCAGAATGCGTTCGGCAACCTCGTCCACTTTGGTCAGCAGGTCGGTGTAGAACTCTTCAAACTTGGCGTGCAGCTCAAAAAAGTCGCTACCGCGAACATTCCAGTGGTAGCCGCGTACGTTCATATAGAAAATTTGGTAATTGGCCAGCAGGTGGTTGAGCTTTTCGGCGAGTTGACTAGCGCTACCTTCGTGTAGGCCAATGCTGTTGGTGTCAGTCATATCCTGCTTCCTCTTTATGCCGAAGTGTTTATGCCACAGTAGGCGGTGGTTGATACATGCTTTCAGAATAGAGTGTCATAGAGGCGATGCAAAACAAGTTTTTTGCATCGCGGCCATAGATCTTTGAAATTAGAACTTTGAAATTAGATTTTAGGAATTAGCACTTTGACATTAGGGCTTTGGCATTCGTGCTTCGACATTAAGTCACTGCTGTTACCCTTTGCTGATTAATTAGATGCTGGCGGTAGGGTTTTTTTTCAAGGTCTGAGTGTGTTTCAACGTCTATGCACCCACAGTCGAAGCAGGCTTTCACTGCGTGCTTCCAGCAGTTCAGCGGTACGCGGTAGTGCGTCAGCTAATGTCATGGGGCCATCGGCTAACGCGAAAGCAGCGGTGACGCCTTCATCAAAACAGGCTTGCCAACCATCGCCTAGACTGCCTGCTAACACGATAACGGGTTTGTTAAGGCGTTTGGCAGCACGGGAAACGCCAATGGGCGTTTTTCCCGCCAGGCTCTGCCCATCCAAACGACCCTCGCCGGTAATCACCAGGTCGGCACGGGCCAAGAGCGAAGCCATGTCGGCCTGCTGCATAATCATCTCAATGCCGGGCTTTAGCGTGGCATTTAAAAAAGCTTTGGCCGCAAACCCCATGCCGCCCGCGGCCCCTGCGCCCGGCAGCGTTCGATAATCGTCGCCTAATGCATGAGCGCTAATATCGGCGAAGTGACCAAGCGCACGATCCAACTGCTCGACTTCTTCAGGTGATGCACCTTTTTGCGGGCCAAATACCGCGCTGGCACCGCGTTCCCCCAGCAGCGGGTTATCCACATCGACGGCGGCTTCCAGGGTAAACTTGGCTAGCCGTGGGTCTAGCCCATCGAGTTCTAAGCTAGCCAATTGGTTCAGCGCCGCGCCGCCGGAGGGAAGCGGTTCGCCGTGTTGATCTAAAAAGCGTGCGCCCAATGCCTGCAGCATGCCGGCGCCGCCGTCATTGGTAGCGCTGCCGCCAAGCAGCAGCAGCGCTTTTTCTGCGCCCTGATCCAGTGCCGCCAGCAGTAGTTCACCCACCCCAAAGGTAGAGGTGTGTAGCGCATTACGCTCGTCGAGCGCTAAGTGCTGTAATCCGCTGGCTTCAGCCAACTCAATAAACGCGGTACGCTGGTCGCTCAGCCAGCCCCAGGCTGCTTGGCGAGGGCGCCCCAGGGCGTCTTGAACGTTTAGCTGGCGCCGCTCGGCACCAGTAGCGGCGATGAGTGCGTCTAAACTGCCTTCGCCGCCGTCAGCTAAAGGGCAAACTTGAGCGTGCGCATCAGGTACAGCGCGCTGCACGCCCCGCGCCATGGCGGCTGCGGCGTCTTGGGCGCTTAGTGCATCTTTGAAGCTGTCGGGGCAAAGCAAAACATTCATTAGCACGATCTCCGCAAAACGGTGTCTTCAATACGGTGTCTTCATTACCCTACAATATCAGTTAAGTATGACCACCTTTGGCGAGCTTAGCGCGCTAGCCTGCGCCAAACCAGCGGCCTCGCCCATTTAGAGGGACTAACATGAAGTCGATACCCATAAGCTTAACCTGTCTGCTGGTACTTGCTGGCTGCCAAGTGGTTCCTGACCGTCTGCCCCAAGCGGAACCAGCGCCAGCGGCTTCGTGCTATTTCCCCGCCACCCATGAGCAGGCGCTGGAAACCAGCGTTGAGGTGCTCACCGAGTGGGGGTTTACCCTGAACTCTACCGATACCTCCCTGGGCTTGATCAGCGCCAGCCGCGAACGGCCACTGCACGGCTATTATGATCCTTACGACGATGCCTACAGCTATGGGCGTGGAATGCGCCTGTTTGGTGGTGTGGGCATAGGGCGCGGTGGTTCCGGTGTCGGTTTTGGCATCGGGGGGATTGGTTATGGCGGTGGCGTGGGCCAGCAGCCGGTGGAGGTGGAGCGTGTGTCGCTATTGGTGGACGACGCGCATATACGTATATCCCGCGATATTCGCCGCTTCGATCACTGGGGTGATCTGCGTGAATCCTACAGTGCCAGCAACGACGATTTCTGTCAGCGTTTTCAGACCAGTTTTACGCAAACCGCCCCTGTGACCGGGAGGCCGTTATGAAAATGCGCCACTGGTTGTTAATCGGGCTACTGGGGGGATTGGTTGGCTGCGCGACGACAACGCCTTTGGAACCCCGTGAACTGGTTTACGCTACCTCTTCAGAGGAAACCTTCCGCGAAGCCGTGGAATTGATGGTGGAGCAGGGCTACGTGGTACGCCATGCGGATCTGTCCTTGGGGCGCGCCGAGGCATCCCTTGCCCGCTGGCCAGAGTACCGCCTGCAGTTGCAGGTGAGTGAAGAGGGCAGTGGCAGCCGCGTTCGCGTCTCGGCGCTGAGAGGTAACCAGCCCTTGCCGCCCTATTTGCTCGACCCTTGGCTTGTCGCCTTGCAACATAAATTAGGTGTCGCGCCATGAAGTGGACAGGTGCCGTAGTCGCCGTTTGCTTGGGCATGAGTAGCCTTGTGGTTAGTCCCGATGCCCGTGCCCACCCTCACGGCTGGATCGACCTGAGTGTGCGGGTCATCACCGATGAGCAGGGCAGGGTGAGTGGCCTGCATCAAACCTGGCGGATGGATCCCTTCTACAGCCTGGTCGTTTTTGAAGAACTACAGCAGGTGGAAAACGCCAGTCTAGAAGAGGGATTGGATCAGCTTGGCAAAGAGATTCGCGATAATCTCGCCGTGCAGCACTATTTAACCGAAGTGAGTATTAATGGTGAACGTCAGGCGTTGGGCGAGGTAAGCGAATATACCGCCATGGAGCGCGAAGGACGGCTAACCTTTATGTTTATTCTGCCGCTGGCGGCCCCTCAAGCGCTGAATGATGCTCTGCTTACGTACCAAGTGTTTGACCCTACCTACTACATCGAAGTGGTGCACGAGGAGGAGGATGGCCAGCCACGGGATGATGCGCTGATTCTTCACGGTGAGCCTAGCTGCAAGTTGTCTATTCTCCCCGCTGACCCCGACCCTGAGCTGGTGATGCAAGCGGCGCTGCTCGATAAAGATGAGAGTGGTGAGCCCGGCTTGGGGCGCTATTTTGCCGAAACCGGCCAAATTGATTGTCGCTAGGCGCTGTTCGAAAACAGGCGGTGTCGTGTTATTTTATAGCTATGTTACCTTATAACAACTTCTCAATGGAGCGGTTAGATGTTCTTAACACGACCCTTTACACGTCAGTTAGGGTTAATGCTGGGCCTGCTGCTAGTCGCGGCAGTGCTCATCATCGTTTGGCAAGGCGGCTTTCAGGGCGCGAGCTACCAGCTACTCGGTTGGCAGCGTGACCTGCACCGTTCGCTAACGCTGGCGATTACCGAACTGTCGCGCACCCCCACCATGGCGACCTGGGTGAGTCTGTTAGGCATTAGCTTCGCCTATGGCGTGTTTCATGCCGCTGGGCCGGGGCACGGTAAAGCCGTCTTGGCGACCTACTTAGCCACCCACGGCGGTGCGGTAAAGCGCGCCTTGGGGCTCTCTTTTGCCGCCTCCTTACTGCAAGGCGTGACCGCCATTGCGCTGGTCGTTGTGCTGGTTTACGGCCTAGGCTGGATAACTCGGCAGGCCATGGGCAGCGTTGCCTGGGTAGAGCAGGCTAGTTTTCTGCTGGTGGCGGCGTTAGGGGCGTGGCTATGCTGGCGGGCTGTCAAGCAGTTGCGGCGAGCCTATCAGCTGGAGCGAGCGGCTCATTCGCACAGTCCAGGCCACGAACATAATCCAAACCATGAACATAGCCAGAGCCATGACCACAGACACTGTTGCGGCGGTGCTCACCATATTGAGCCGCAGCAAGTATTGGATTGGCGAACAGCAATGATGACGGTCGGCGCCATTGGTATGCGTCCCTGTAGTGGGGCGGTATTAATGCTGGGGGCAGCCAGCTTGCTGGGTCAGTTTGAGGTGGGCGTGGCATCGGTAGTGGCCATGTCTATCGGCACGGGGATAACTGTGTCAGCGCTCGCCCTGGCGAGCATTTTTGCCCGTGGCTGGGCGCAGCGACGCTTATCCAAGCAGCAGTACAGCCAGCGCGGTGTACAAAAAGCTACCGGCTGGGTGGCTCTGGCCGGCGGTGCGTTGATAGTGGTGCTGGGGATTTCGCTTAGCGTTGCGGGTGTCGCACAGCCTGCCAGTGGGCCGCTTCTCAATGAGCCGCCTGTTCGTCAAGGCCACCCATTAACGGGATAAAAGTCGTCTATATATCAAGCCCGTCGATAAGTGCCAGCAACTGATCCCGTAACTGCGCCTGGCCATCCAGATCGTAGGGTTCTGGGCTGCCATTGCCCCATACCGGTGCTGGCCATGTCGCATCGCCGTGCCGTCTAAGCACAATGTGTACATGCAGTTGGCTAACCACATTGCCTAGCGAGGCAATATTGACTTTGTTGCCTCCCAGCGCTGTTTTCATTGCTTCGCCTAGCTGAGTGGCTTCACGCCAAAGCTGCTGCTGGTCGTTGGCAGAAAGCTCGAATACCTCGCTGATAGCGTCGTGGCGTGGTACTAAAATCACCCAGGGGTAGCGCGCGTCATTCATCAGCAGTGCACGGCTTAGCGGGAGGTCTGCGATGGGTAAGGTGTCGGCGGCAAGGCGTTCATCTAGCTCGAATTTGATCAAGTAATAGGCTCCAGATAGCGGTTTTGATAATTGTTAGCATAGCAGCCGCGAAGTGAAGTAGGGAAAGCAAGCGCGATTACCAAAACGCTGTTACCCTGAAAAAACTCCCAAGTGGCAAATTACATTGCCAGTGGAGTTTCCCGATATTGAATGACTCGTTAAGGAGAACGGAAAATGAAAAAATTATTGGCCATGAGCTTTATGCTGCTGATGACTGCGGGTGTTCTAACTGGTTGTAACACCATCTCTGGCGCTGGTCAGGATGTGCAAGAGGGCGGTAAAGCCGTCCAAGATGCAGCTGAATAAATAAGTCTGCGTTTTAAAATAAGTGGTATCCCACGGGCTAGGCGTTAGCTTGGCCCGTGGGGTTTATAGTCGATTCTGATAACTTGTTTTTTTGGAGATTCAAGGATGAAACCCCGTATTGCTCTGGTTAAATTTGCCGCTGTTAGCGCTTGTGCGCTGCTGCTAACGGCCTGCGTTAGTTCCCAAATGCCGATTTCCCCTGCCAATGACGACGTAGACGCAGCGCCACCGCCGCCAACGGTAGTGCCAAACGGTTCCAGTGGTGAGCAGTCTGCCAGCTGTGATCTAGACGCTATTCAGTCCGCTATCGGTGAGCCCTTCGACGAGGCTAACGTTTCGCAGTTACAAAGCGATAGCGGTGCTCGACAGGTGCGCGTGCTGCGTCCTGGAGATATGGCCACCATGGATCACCGTCCAGATCGCTTGAATATCCATCTTGATGATCAAGATGGCATTGAAGCGCTGCGCTGCGGCTAACCTAAAATCAGCACGACGCAGGCGGCGGTCAATACGCCCATGGTGATGTTGAACGCCCGCCACGCGGTATCCGTTTTGATCCACTGCCCAATCGCCGTGCCAAAGGCGGCCCATAAGGTAATACAGGGCAGGGCTACCATTTCTGCAAAGCCTGCCAGTAACAGTGCATTAAATACCGGTTGGCCGCTTTCAGGTAGAAAACCCGCCATCAATGCCAGCCCCATTACCCACGCTTTAGGATTGGCGAACTGAAACGCCGCTGCCTGCCAAAATGTAAAGGGTACGCTATGGGCCTGCGCCTTAAGATTGGGCGGTGGGGCGCTAGCAATTTTCCAAGCCAAATAGAGCAAATACGCGCTGCCTATCCAACGCAGTGCCGTTTGAATCGCCGGGTAGCGTTCGAACAGCACGCCCAAGCCCAGTGCTATGCCTGCAAACAACAAAAAGCAGCCGCCTAAAATCCCCCACATATGTGGCAGCGTGCGCTTAAAGCCGAAGTTAGCGCCAGAGGCGGTAAGCATAACGTTGTTCGGCCCTGGGGTAAGCGTCATCGACATCATATAGAGCGCGGCCGGACCGAGGATTACCCATTCGCTATTCATTTATTGTATCCATACAATTTTGTGATAAGGATTGTTTTGTTGCCGCTTTTGCTAGCATAATGGGGTTTAAATTGACGTCAAAGGTTTTATTGTCACCATGACAATGTGGGTGCCCTTGCTTGCTGAGTTTTCTGGTTCACGCTACCGTGCTATTGCCAGCGCCATTGAAGCCGCTATTCAGTCGGGAGCACTATTGCCAGGGGAGCGATTGCCGCCTCAGCGCCGCTTGGCGGATGCACTAGGTGTGACCATCGGCACGGTAACCCGGGGGTACGCTGAGGCTGAACGCAATGGCTGGGTGTCGGCACGGGTGGGTAGCGGTACCTATGTGAAAAGCCAAACCCAAAACAATGCTTTTAGCCTGACGTTTCCCGCTGACGAAACGGCCGGTGTGATCGATTTAAGCCTTAGCCTGCCACCGCCCCACCCGTTGCGGCAGACGCTGTTGAGCGAAGCGCTGCTCGCCTTAAGCCAGTCCGCGGCAGCATTAGCGCGCGGTGTCACCTACCAACAGGCCCAGGGATGCCATGAACATCGTGAAGTACTCGCTCGCTGGTTACATACCTTAGGCATGCCGCTGATGGCTGATGAACTGCTCATCACCCAGGGTGGCCAACACGGTATTAGTCTGGCGCTCAGCACCTTGCTACGGCCGGGTGAGCTACTGGCTGCTGATGCATTGACCTATCCCGGTGCTATCAGCGCAGCGCAGCAGGGCCATTTAAAGCTGGTGGGGATTGGTCAAGATGGTGAAGGGATGCGCATGGATCTGCTTGAGGCGCAGTGTGCCCGGCAGCCGCCTAGAGCGATTTATCTAACGCCGGAACAGAACAACCCCACCGGCGCGTGTTTAAGCGAATCGCGCCGCGAGCGACTGGTAACGTTGGCAAGACGCTACGATATCTGGCTGATTGAAGATGGCGTGCAGTATCTGCCCGCTGAGCAGCGCGGTACACCCCTTTACAGGCTTGCGCCGGAGCGCACGCTGTTTGTGTTTAGTACCGCCAAAGTGCTGGCGGGTGGGCTACGAATTGGCGTACTGCGTGCGCCTAAAAGCTTGCACGAGCGGTTAGCGACTGGCCTGCGCGCCCAGAGTTGGATGGTGCCGCCATTAATGGTCGATGTGGTCTGCCACTGGATTAACCAGGCCGCGGCTGAGAAGCTACTTACTTGGCAAACCCAAGAGCTCGCGGAGCGTCAGCAATTGGCTGCCGAATGGCTAAAAGATTTTTCCTTAAGCGGGCGTTCGCACAGCAGCAATGTATGGCTTGCGCTGCCAGAGGGGAGCCGGGCCGTAGAGCTGTGTGAACGGCTACTGCTGGGGGGCGTTAAGGTCAGCAGCGCAGAGCCCTTTTGTGTCGGGAGCACGCCAGCGCCCCAAGCGATTCGGCTATGTATTGGGGCCGCGGCGGATCGCAGTGAATTAATTCAGGCATTGAGTATCATCGCCGCCTGTTTAACTGAGCGCCCATTAGCCCCTGTTACTTTGTGAATTACTCGTAGCGGTCTTTCCAGCCCTGGTGGCGCACCTGGTCTTTAAGCATTTCGAGGACGTCGTACAGCACCTGCTCGGTGACCCGATTGCTGCCTTCGTCAACCGTCAGCCAGGTGTCGAAGCCGCTGTCGGCGGTGCGCTCCACTAACTGCCTAAACTCATCCGAATGAATGCCTAGCAGCAGCTCATCGACTAGCCGTTGAGCAACGCCGCTGAGTGATGCTTCCATCGCGCTGGTGGCCTGCTGCCCCATGGGCAGGCGTTTAAGGCGCTGAATCTCGGGGCTTTCCCGTAGCGTGCGGCTAACTAAATCACTGATTGCCCCCATAATGGATTGGCGATTGTGCTGGTAGGCTTTGCCGATAGTGCTCTCTAGCCGCTGAGCGATCTCATGAATCAGCTGAGCTTTGCGAGGCATGATCACACGTTCAATGACGCGCTCGGTCAGCGAATCGCTGGCACGTATCTGCTGCTGTACATTGCCCAACAGACGCAGGGCGATGCGGTCAGAAAGCTCCTCAAGGAGAATGTCGTAATACTTGGCAAAAAACAGATAGATATCCCAGCGGGTGACATCAATCAAGCCGAGGCGTTGCAGGCGGTGGAGCAGCGATACGACGCGCAGAATACGCAGCAGGCGGAAGCCCGCGAGGGGAATACAGCCCAGCACGTCGTACCAGTGCACGAAGGGATAAAAGAACCAGCGGTGGTAGCGCCGCTCGGCAATTGCGATTGACCAGCCCAGCAGTACATCGGCGATAAAAAAGCTGACAAACACCAGGTCGATGGTGATAAAACGGCTATGAATCACGTCATCGTAGAAGGTGTGAAAACCGGGGGCGAGGTTGGCGATGCCCTGGTTAATAGGGCCAAGCAGAAACAGCGAATCAAACAGCAGCAGCGTGAGGTTAATCACCACCAGCGTCAGAATAAAAAAATCCCAACCAATATGGGCGTATTCAACCGCTTTAGGCAGGTGCGGATAGCGTTCCCTGGCGGGCATACGAACTCCTTGTCGTTGGGTCTTTTAATGGGCCTGGGACTGGTAATGCTGCTGGGTCAGCAGTTCCTCTTTTTCTGCCTGTTTGCGTAGCTTTTTGCGCAGTGCCGCCTTTTCAAAACGCAGTTTTTGTAGCGACGTGGCTAAATTGAGCGGCGGTACGCTAGTGGGTTTACCATCAGCGTCCACTGCTACCATGGTGAGGTAGCAACTGTTGGTATGACGGATCAACTTATTACGAATATCTTCAGCCACGACCTTGATGCCCACTTCCATCGACGAGCGACCAACATGATTAACGCTGGCTAGAAAGGTAACCAGCTCGCCGACATGAATCGGCTGCTTAAACAACACCTGATCCACCGACAGCGTCACCACATAGTGGCCCGAATAGCGGCTAGCGCAAGCAAAAGCGACTTCATCGAGCTTTTTAAGAATCGCGCCACCATGCACTTTGCCGCTGAAATTCGCCATATCGGGCGTCATCAATACGGTCATGGAGAGTTCATGCTGCCCAGGCAGGGCAGCGTTAGCGCTGATCTCGGCGTCTGTCATACGGTGCTCCTGCTGTTACTTGAAACTAATAACGACTACCCGCCACCCATATGCTGGGCAAATTGAGCGGTGGGCAGTCATTGGCGGTTGTTTAAAACCATACCAGACCGACGGAAATAATAATGCCGGTGATAAAAAGCTGAATCAGGCAGAAGCCCATAATATCTTTCGCCTTTAGGCCCGCAATGGCGAGCACCGGGAGTGCCCAGAAGGGCTGTAGCAGGTTAGTCCAGGCATCGCCCCAAGCCACCGCCATGGCAACCCGCGGAATATCAGCTCCTAAGGCCTGAGCAGCCGGTAGCATCACCGGCGCCTGAACAGCCCACTGGCCGCCGCCGGAAGGGACGAATAGGTTGACAATACCCGCGCTGATAAACGACCAGAACGGCAGTGTATTGGTGGTGGCAAAGGAGACCAGCCACTCGGACATGCTCTCTGCTAGCCCGGACTGCACCATGATGGCCATGATGCCAGCGTAAAATGGGAATTGGATGACAATCCCTGCGCCGCCTTTAATCGCTTCGTGCAGGCTATTGAGCAGATTACGCGGCGTGCGGTGCAGAACAATGGCTAGGAACAGAAACATAAAGTTAACGATGTTAAGGTTTAAGCCGCCACCCCGTAGCAGGAAGTGATCAAGCAAGAACAGCAGCCCCGGCACACCGACCAGCAGGGCGAGGATAAAGCTATTTTCCAGACGTTCAGCAGGACGAGTAATGCGGCCAACCGGCTCGGGCTCTTCATTCAGAACATTTGGGTCGACATAGACGCTATCCTTCTCATCCGGCAGCATCATGCGGTTTACCAGCGGGATGGCAATAAATAGGCAGACCACAATAGCGAGGTTGAAGAAGGCGAAAATCGTAGAGCCGGTACCAATCACTCCAATTTGATCGGCGGAAAAATGCCCTTCGGTAGCGATGGTTAGCGGGATTGAACCTGCCAAACCGCCGTGCCACACCACAAAGCCTGAGTAAGCACTGGCCACTAATAGCCGATAGTCAACGCGAATCAATCGGGCCAGCTCTTTGGCAAATAGCGCGCCGACCACAAGGCCAAACCCCCAGTTAATCCAGCTGGCCGCCAATGAGACCAGCGTTACTAGAATGATTGCGCCGCCAGGGGATTTCGCAGTACCGGCTATTTTCTGCAGAATGCGTTTTACTGGCGGTGAGCTTGCCAGCATAAAACCGGTAACCAGCACCAGCAGCATCTGCATAGAGAACGTCAGCAAGCCCCAGAAACCATCGCCCCAGAAGCGCAATACTGCCAGCGGTGTTTGCCGCTCAATGGCGATCGCGGCGGCCGAGGCAATTAACGTCAGCAATAGAACGAAAATATACGGGTCGGGGAGATAGCGCTCCACCAGCTTTACCGCTGGTTTTGAGATCATTTTAAGCATGGGATGCTCTCTTTATTCATTATTAGGAAGTGGCTAAGCAAGGTCTTGGAAGTGTAACGGCATAGCTAATATACGGGGGAGTACGTAAATTTTCACGTTGAAGCTGCCCGCTTAATCTTACGTTAGCGTAGTTGAGGTTAATTGCGCCTGTTTTAACGCTAATGGTTTAACCGGTAGGGGCGATGGTAGTGAAAATAGTAGTAGACGATCAGCACCGCAGAGCGCACCAGCGTGAACAGCATAAATGCCAGCCAGAGCCCATGGTTGCCCAGTCCCTGGGTTAGCCACCAAATGGGCAGATAGGCGGCTAGGCCAATAAAGATACTGTTACGCATTTCACGCACCGCAGTGGTGCCAATAAACACCCCATCAAGCAGGTAGCTCCATACCGCAATCAGCGGCATGACGACCATCCAGGGCAAGTACTGCGCCGCCGTTGCACGCACCTCTTCAAGGCCGGTGAGCAGCGCAATGAGCGCATTGCCGCCCAGCGCGAACAGTAGGGCGGCCGCGCCAGCCGTCCAGAATGAAAATCGCGCGGCGGCGCGCACGGTGGCGGCAAACTCCTGCCAATCCCGACGGCCATAAGCGCGTCCAATTAGTGATTCGGCAGCGTGAGCAAAGCCGTCCAGGGCGTAGCTGGTGAGCATGATGAATTGCAGCAGCACAGCGTTGGCAGCAAGCACTGTGTCGCCTTGACGGGCACCCTGGGCGGTAAAGAACGCCATGACAAACAGCAGGCCGAGGGTGCGCACAAATAGATTGGCGTTGACGTTAAACAGGGCTGTGTAAGCCGCGAGTGCCAGCAGACGCTCACGCAAAAAATGGCCATCCAGTCGGGTTAGCTGGCGTAGTACCAGGTAGCTGCCAAATGCTAGGGCACTGTAGTCAGCGATTACGCTCGCCCAGGCCACGCCGTTGCTGGTCATTCCCAGACCCACCACAAACCATAAATCCAGCACGATATTAACGCTGTTGGTGAGCAGTAGAATCATCAGCGTAACGCGGGAGTTCTGTTGGCCCAAAAACCAGCCCAGAATGGCGTAGTTGGCGAGCACCGCAGGTGCAGACCAGAGGCGTATATGGGCGTACTCTCGGGCTAAGTCAGTCGCTACCTCACTGCCATCTAACAGCCACAGACCCAGTGTAATAAGAGGTGAGGCAAACACAATCAGCAGGCTCCCAACCACCAGCGCCATGATCAGCGATTGTCCCAGCAGGTTGCGCACGTCTGTGTCGTTCTCGCGCCCCATGGCTTGTGCGACAAGCCCCGTAGTGCCCATGCGCAAAAAGCCAAACCCCCAATAGAGGAAGCTAAACAGTGTGGCACCGAGGGTAACGCCGGCTAAGTAGCGGGAGTCGGGCAAGTGCCCGACCACAGCGGTATCCACCAACCCGAGCAGCGGGACGGTGATATTGGAGAGGATGATTGGCCAGGCAAGGGCCCAAATCCGCATTCGGCTTAGGCGGCAGTGATGATGCGGTACTTCTTCATCAACTGTTCTTGGCTTTCGTGGCGTTCAGGGTCAAGCGGAATGCAGTCCACCGGGCAGACCTGTTGGCATTGAGGTTCGTCATAGTGACCGACGCACTCGGTGCATAGATTAGGGTCGATGACGTAGATCTCCTCACCGGGGGAGATCGCATCATTGGGGCACTCGGGCTCGCAGACGTCGCAGTTAATGCACTCGTCGGTAATCATCAGGGCCATGGGCATACCTCGCGGATGGCGTTAACACCCAGGTAGCGTATAGATACCTGAGTGTTTTACTCAACAATGGCGTTGGCTAGCTAGTGTAGTGGTTACGCAGCGCTTCGGCGACCTGAGGATGCACCAGGGGGGAAATATCGCCGCCTAACTTGGCAATTTCGCGCACGATGGTTGAAGAAATATACGAATTTTCTACCGCGGGGGTTAAAAACACGCTCTCCAGCTCTGGGTTTTGTGCGCGGTTCATATTGGCCAATTGCAGCTCGTACTCAAAGTCGGAGACTGCGCGCAGGCCACGCAGAATGATTGTCGCACCCTGTTCGTACATCATGGTTGTGAGCAGGGTCGAGAAGCCGATCACCTCAACGTTGGGCAGCGGCGCACAGACCGCTTTCGCTAGGCTCATGCGCGTTTCCAAGTCGAGGTGGGGGCTTTTGCCAGGGCTTGCCGCCACCGCTATGACCACTTTGTCGAACATCCGTGCGCCGCGCTCGATCAGGTCAAAATGGCCATTGGTGATAGGGTCGAAGGTGCCGGGATAGACGGCGATATTCAGTTTGCGCGTGGTCATTCCTCGCTCTCCTCGTCCAGGCAGCCAAACGGGTTATCGCTGGTTAATGAGACGGCGTGGTCGTAACCGGGGATATGAATCCGGTCAGCGTGAATATCCAGCTCTGGGCCTTCCAGCACCGCTTCACCAAACTGATAGCGTGGAGCGTAGTGGCCACGGTCTGCCTGGGCCAAGTAGGCTGCTGCCGCTTTGCGGGTGGTTTCGCGACGGGTTTTCCAGGCGTTCACCGCCGCCGCGCCGTGGCGCTGAGTCAGCAGGCGTTCGGTCACCGCAGGCGATAGCACCACGCCGGTGGCGTTGTTGCCGCCGAAGCCCTTGGCGTTAATAAAAGCAGCGTCCGCGTGGAAAGTTTGCGCCGTTTGTGAAAAGCGCAGCCGCTCAGCATAGACATCGTCAGCCACTGCATCCAGCGTGGGAATGCCCGGCAGCAAGCCGTGGGCAAAACTACCCAGTGCGCTCGCCAGCTGGTCGCCTGCCGCGGAGCCTTGTGAGTGGCCTATAAAGGCTTTAATGGCCACTACGGGCCAGTCGCTAATGCCGTTGGCGCGGGCAATTTCGTCGAACACATGGGATTCGGTAATGCGGTTTTTGGGTGTGCTGGTGCCGTGAGCGTGCAAAAAGCTGCGCTCTTTAAGGGATTTTTCGCCCAGCATATCGCGCACCAACGCAGCCGCTTTGCCGAGGGTGATGTAGTTGCCGATGCCCGGCGCCGAAATCGAGCGCTTGTAACCGTCGGCATTAACGAACACATCAGGCACCGCACCGAGAATATCCGCGCCGACTTCCAATGCTAGGGCATCGTCCATCAGCAGTACGAACTGGCTGGCTTCCGCCATGGTAAAGCCACAGTTGCGCGCAAACGGACGGCAGGCGCGCTGATAATCGCTGTCGGTGAGCAGCTCCAGAGCATCCAGGGCTTTCAGACCAGCGTCGTCAGCTAGCGCACCCATGGCCCGGAAACCCTCAATTATTTCCGGGGTGATGGGAGCGTCTGCAGTACCCACCATCACCACACGGCAGCGTCCAGCGCGAATGTCATCAATACCCAGACGCAGGTTATAGAGAAAGCTGGCACAGGCGCCTAAGGCTGCGCCGGTGCCACCTACGCTACCCAGCACATAGGCATTCAAAAAGTCGGCGGGCATCTGACCATAGCCCAGGGGCATCTGCTTGGAGGTGGCGCGTTGACCACTCACCAGGCTTTTCAGTAAGCCGCCCCAGCCCTGATCGTCTAGCTGGCCAATGGAGTTTCCGGCGTACACGGCAATATGATCCGGATTCAACTGCTGGCGAAGCGTCTCCCAGGAAAGACCGCTGGCGCCCAGGCAGTCGCTGGCACCAAATACCGCCAGCGATAGTCCGCGGGGATGGTGCACGCTGCGGTAGAGGTTTGCAGGGTCAAAGCCGCTGGGTAGCTGGGCGGCCGCTCGTACCTTGGGTAACTGCGCGTCGGGAAGCAGTACCTCTAACACCCCTGCAGGTACACTCACCTCTACCTCGCGGGCATCAATGTCGCGCACCTGCCAATCCTCCGGCAGATGTTCGGGTAACTGGCGGCGGCGCAGGGTAAAGCGTAGCGGCTCGGCCAACTGCATGCTGGCTTGCCGGTTTGACGGCATGCCAGGGTCGAGAAAGCGCGGGTCTTCGTTGCGTCGGATCAGGGTGTGGTTCAGCACCTGATCGCGCAGCGACTGCGCTGGGGCCTCTACGGGCTGACCTTGACTATCGTGCCACCCCTCTTCGGAGTGCTCGACTAGACGCATAAGCGCGGCCAAGCCTTCCAGTGTCTGGCGTTGCTGGTCAGCAGGAAGGGCATCAAGCACGGTGCGGCGGAAGGCCTGATGGCCAGAGGTTCTGCCAGCGGGATTGATGCCGCCCATGCCGACAATCACCGGTAAGTGTGACAAGCCGGGTTCCTCGTGGTGCGGTGGTGGTAATAACAATTATCGGCAAAAGTACTCGGTATGTGATGCCTAGTACCATGCGCTTAATAAGTACGCTAAGAAGCACGTTATGCGTGATCATAGCACCGGCTGAGCAACGGCGTCATGCCGCAAGCGTTCGAGACTGATAGAATCACGCTTTTCAGCCGAGTAATGGCATGCAGCATACTTCTCGACCAGTGGTTTCTAATCAGCCAGGCCCACATCAGGATCTTGCCCGACGAGTGAGTCGAGCGTTAACGCATCCGCTACGTAAACCAATCGCCGAACACACGCAGCGCAGTTTCGCCCTGGCGGCGGAGTGGTTCGTGGGCCGTCAGGCACCGTTGATACTCGATTCGGGCTGTGGCGTGGGGATATCGACCCGCCAACTGGCGATGCAGTTCCCTGCCCATGCGGTAATCGGCGTGGATCGCAGCGAGGATCGTTTGGGGCGCAACCACGGCCAGTTGCCTGACAATGCGCTGCTGGTAAGAGCGGATCTGGTCGACTTTTGGCGCTTGGCCTATCAGGCTGGCTGGGTGCCAGAGCATCACTTTCTCCTTTATCCAAACCCTTATCCCAAGGCGGGGCACCTAAAAATGCGCTGGCATGGCCATGCGGTTTTACCCACACTGTTGGCGCTTGGCGGGCGCCTTGAGTTGCGCTCCAACTGGTCACTCTACGTTGAAGAGTTTGCTTTGGCAGTAGCTCAGGTAACCGGCAAACAGGCAGCGGTGAGTGAAATTGCGCCTAAAGGGGACTATTTAACCCCTTTCGAAGCTAAGTATGCTCAGAGTGGCCAGGCTCTGTGGCGTTTATGCGTTGAGTTGGAGCGAACATGACGTTTGTCTATTTGGTGTTGGCGATTGTGGCCGAAGTGATCGCCACGAGTGCCTTAAAAGCCTCCGTGGGCTTCACGCGCCCGCTACCCAGCGTGGTGGTGGTAGTGGGTTACGGGTTAGCTTTTTATTTGCTCAGCCTGGTGCTGCGCACGCTCCCGGTAGGGGTTGCCTATGCGATTTGGGCAGGCCTGGGCATTGTGCTGGTCACCCTGGTCGGCATAGTGGTATTCGGTGAGAAGCCTGATTTGCCGGCGGTGATAGGAATTAGTTTGATAGTAGCAGGCGTGGTCATGCTGCAAATGTTTTCAAAAATGAATGTGCATTGAGGAACTGTAATGGGGTGTTTTTTTGCTGTTAAACGTATGCAGCGCTGGTCGCTGGTGACAGGTGTAGCCACACTGGCGCTGTGTGTCAGCACCAGTCTGTTCGCCGATTTCAATCGCCTGGGCCAACTGCAGAGCAAAGGCTTTTCGATTAGCGCAGAAGCACGCCTTTTGGATGCTGCTGCAGGCGCCAATGCGTTGTTGGGCAGCATCACCCCGGACCGCCAGCTGTCGCCCGCTTCGGTCACTAAAGCCTACTTGTCGGCGGCGGCGCTAAACCGTTTTGGCCCTCAGCACCGTTTCACCAGCCAATTGGTCAGTTCCGCTAGCATCGAAAATGGAGTGTTACGCGGTGACTTGGTGTTTGAGGGTGGCGGGGACCCGGGCCTAACCACTGAAAACCTTTGGCGCTTGGTGCAGCGTTTGCACTTAGCCGGGGTGGGTGAGGTCGAGGGGGCGTTGGTGGTCAGCCAGTGGCGCTTTGGTTCAGTGGACTGTATTACCACTGACCGCTGCAATGCCCTGACTCGGGTTGCCAATGCCTATAGCGCGCCGCTCTCCTCGGCTGGCGTTAACTTTGGTAGCTGGTGCGTTAATGTCGCGCCAGCGATTAGCGCGGGTGAGCCCGCCCAAGTGGGGCTATGCGATAGCCAGACGTCGCTGATCACCATTGATAACCAAGTAATCACTCGCCCCGCCAATAGCGGTACGGAGATTAGCGCTGAACGAATTACCGATGAGCGTGGCGACGTGATGCGCTTGACGGGGCAGATCTCCACCAATGCCACTGCACGCGATGTCTACCGTGGGGCAGGGGATGCCGCCGAAACGACCGCGCAAGTGCTAATGGGCATGTTGAGCCAGGCGGGTATACAGGTGCGCGAACCGTGGCGCGTTAGCTCGTCTCAGCCGCCTAGCAGCGCCCAGCGTCTGGCGGCGGTGGACAGCCAGCCACTGCAAGAGCTATTGCTGCGCATCATGAACTACTCCAATAACTATATGGCCGACGTGCTGGCGCTGGATCTCGTCGAGACACCCCAGGCGCAGCTACGTCAGGCGGGCCAGGCGATTGAAACTTACGCGCAAAGCCTGCCCGGGCACGGACCGTTAACACTGTATAGTGGCAGCGGGCTGACCACTGAAAACCGTACATCGGCTCAGGGCGTTAACGTAATGCTGGAGGACATGTTTCGTCAAAGTAGCCTGTTTCCCAGCTTTGTGGCGGCCTTTCAGTCACCCGCTAACGGGGTAATGCGCTTCATTCGGCGAGGTTCCTCCACGTTTCAAAACAATGTCATGATCAAAACTGGCACGCTTAACCAACCTTTTGCAGTACGCGCCGCGGCGGGCTATTTTCGCACTGCGCAAGGGCGCTGGGGGGTGTTTAGTGTCATGGTCAATGGTAACGGCAGTACGCCTTATTTAAGCTGGTCTGAAGTGCTGGATCCGTTGTCACAGGATCTAGAAGCAATGATGTTAGCGAATTGAACAAACTCTACGCTCACAAGGTGAGGCGATCTGCATGAAACCTGGGCATACCGGTTTAACACATTTGGTTCACTCCACGCGCTATTCGTGGAAAGGCCTGAAAGCGGCGTTCAGAAACGAAGCAGCTTTCCGTCAAGAGGTCGGCATTACGGTAGTACTGCTGCCGCTTGCCTGGTGGATCGGTGAAGGGCCTATCAGTTGGCTACTGCTAGTGGGTAGTCTGTTTTTTGTACTGATAGTGGAGCTGCTTAATAGTGCGATTGAGAACGTGGTGGACCGGATTGGTACCGAGCACCATGAACTTTCAGGGCGGGCCAAGGATATTGGTTCAGCGGCGGTGATGTTGTCGCTGATCATGGCCGGGCTTACCTGGGGATTATTGGGCTGGGAAAAGTTCTTTAGCTAAGTAGGTGATTGAAAACGAACGTTTTTGACGCGCTGTCAGCGAGGTAGTTATGCAATTGAACGACGATTTCTTACCGTTGTCGACGCTGCCAGCGTCGTTACATACCGCCACCCAATCCGCCTGGAAGCGGCTAAGCGAGGCGCTTGCTCAAGCCGATAATGTCGCCGAGATGACCAAGCAGGAATTGCCTTCCAGTAACTGGCAAGGGCTTTCGGAACAGCGTCGCGAGGCGCTTGCTAGAGTATTGACCATCTCGACCTTCGCGCTGGATACCTTGGTTCGCTACCCCCAGTGGTTGGCCGAGTTGGATATTGCCGGTGAGTTGGACGTAAACCCAGGTCGAGATGAGCTGGCTAGCTGGCTGAGTGAGTCACTTGAGGGTGCCGAAGACGAAGAGGCGATGCAGCGGGTGATCCGTCGTTTTCGCCGCAAGCGTATGCTGGGGATTATCTGGCGTGACCTTAACCGTGCCTCTGATCATAGCATGTGGAGTACCGCCGCGGCGGTGTCTGAGCTTGCCGAAATATGTTTGGAAGCGGCATTAACCTGGCTTGAACGGTTTTACGCGCCGCGTTGGGGCTTACCTGCCCCACGTAAAGACGGCACGCCCCAGCGCCTGGTGATTCTGGGTATGGGCAAACTAGGTGCTGGGGAACTGAACCTCTCTTCCGATATCGATCTGATCTTTGCCTTCCCTGAAAAAGGTGAGACACAAGGTGGGCGCAAACCGTTAGAGCACCAGGAATACTTTACCAAGCTGGGGCAAAAGCTGATCGCCGCCCTGGATGCCATGACCGCCGACGGCTTCGCCTTCCGTGTCGATATGCGCTTGCGGCCTTTGGGCGACGGCGGGCCGCTGGTGGGCAGTTTTGCCATGCTCTCCAGCTACTACCAGGATCAAGGCCGCGAATGGGAGCGTTACGCCATGCTCAAGGCGCGCCCGGTCGCGGGGGATCTGGACGCGGGCGATGAACTGTTGGCCGGCCTGCGCCCCTTTGTGTATCGCAAATATCTGGATTTTGGCGCCATTGAGTCGCTGCGTGAACTGAAAGCGATGATCAATCGCGAAGTAAAGCGCAAAGGCATGCAGAGCAATATCAAACTTGGCTCCGGCGGCATTCGTGAGGTTGAGTTCGTCGTGCAGGCGTTCCAGCTGATTCGCGGTGGCCGCGATACGGAACTGCAGGTGACATCGCTAAAAGCTGCGCTCAATCGTTTGCCCGAGCTGGGCCTGTTGCCGCAGGAAGTGGTCGATGAGCTGCTGCCCGATTACGCTTTTCTGCGCGATGTCGAACACGCTCTACAAGCGCTGGAAGACCGCCAGACACAAACCTTGCCTAGCGACGATGCTGATCGTGAACGGGTAGCCTTCGCCATGGGGCATGAAGATTGGCCGGGGTTGATAGCCCAACTTGACGAAGTGCGCGAGCGGGTGCGCCAACATTTTGATGCCGTCATTGCCGACCCCGAAGAGGATGTCGATGAGGCCAACGATGATAGCCAGCTTGGCTTGGCTCAGTGGCGGCTTATTTGGTGCGGCGAGTTAGAAGTGCAGGAGGCCAGCGCGCACCTTGCCGAGGCGGGTTTTAACGAGCCAGAAAAAGCCTTGAAGCGGCTGCATAGCCTTTATCATTCTCGGCAAGTGCAAAGCATGCAGCGAATTGGCTTCGAGCGCTTGGATGCACTAATGCCGCTGCTGTTGGATGCCGTGGCGGACAATGAGGCACCGGATACCGCGCTTGAACGGGTACAGCCGCTGATTGAGGCCGTACTGCGGCGTACAGCTTACCTTGCGCTACTGCGCGAAAACCCCCAGGCGCTTGAACACCTGATGCGCCTGTGCGCCGCGAGCCCATGGATAGCTGAACAGCTGTCACGTTACCCCATTCTGCTCGACGAGCTGCTGACGCCAGAAACGCTGTATACCCCCGCCGATAAAGCGCGCCTTGCCGATGAGCTGCGCCAAACGCTGAATCGTTTGCCAGAGGATGATGAGGAGGCCCAGCTAGAAGCGTTGCGCGTTTTTAAACATGCTCAAACGCTACACGTGGCGGCGTCGGATATCGTGGGCACGCGACATCTAATGAAAGTAAGCGATTACTTAACTTTTATCGCCGAAGTGATTCTCGATGCAGTATTGGCGATGGCCTGGAAGCACATTACCCGCAAGCACGGTGTTCCTGAGGGGCTGAATACCGGGGAAGCGGCTTTTCTGATCGTTGGTTACGGCAAGCTGGGCGGCATTGAGCTGGGCTACAGCTCCGATTTAGATCTTGTTTTCCTTCACGATAGCGATGGTCAGGGCACGACTGACGGACCACGACCCATTGATACTCCAGTGTTTTTTACCCGTCTGGGGCAGCGTATTATTCACCTGCTCACCGCGGTAACGCCCACCGGCACGCTTTATGAAGTGGATATGCGCCTGCGGCCTTCGGGTAATTCAGGGCTATTGGTGACATCGCTTAAAGCCTTTGCCGAGTATCAGCGTCAGAATGCCTGGACCTGGGAGCACCAGGCATTGGTGCGCGCCCGAGTGGTGGCGGGTAGCGATGCGCTGGCCGAGAAATTCAGTCAGTTGCGGGGCGATATTCTAGGTGGTGAGCGAGATAAAGTTGCACTGCGCGAAGAGGTGGTCAAGATGCGTCAGAAAATGCGCGACCATCTGGGCAGTAAAACCACCAGCAATACCTTTAACGTCAAACACGATGCGGGCGGTATGGTGGATATCGAGTTTCTCTGCCAATACGCAGTGTTAGCGCTTGCTCACCAAACGCCTGCGTTACTTACTTACAGCGATAATATCCGCATCCTAGAAAGCCTAACGGAGAGTGGGCACTTACCAGCGGAAGAGGCGGAGCGCCTTCGCGAGGCTTATCTGGCTTATCGCAGCGCTACGCACCGAGCGGCGCTCACCGGTCAGAAAGCACTCAGCGATGGTGAGGAGTTCCGTGCTCATCGCGATATAGTCATCGCGCTCTGGCAGCGCTTTCTTGAACCTTCCACCGCCGATAACAGCTAGTCAGACGCCTTATCGGAATAACCAGGAAGCAGCAGTGATAAAAAGCAATTGGGCAGGGTGGCCCGCATGATTGGTCATATTCTGGCCACGCTATTGCCGGTATTTTTAATCGCTGGTTGTGGCGCAGCCTATGGGCGTTACCGTACACCGGATATTCGCAGTCTCAATACTCTCAATATGGAGCTGTTCGTTCCGCTATTGGTGTTCGCCGTGCTGGCTGACAGGCAAGCGCCGTTAGCTGAGTACGCCTGGTTGGCCACGGCAGCGATAGCAGTAGTGCTAGGGTCGGGGCTTGTACTTTGGCCGCTGGCAAAGTGGCTAAAGCTGGATAGCAAAATCTTCCTTCCACCGATGATGTTCAACAATGCGGGCAATATGGGCGTGCCGCTGCTGGTGTTGGCATTTGGGGCTGAGGCACTTCCTGCGGCGGTGGTAGTGTTTATCGTTGAAATGCTGCTGCACTTTTCGGTGGGGCTTTACATGCTTAACCCGCGCACCTCGCTATGGCGAATGCTACGCATGCCGATTGTACTCGCGAGTCTGGCGGGTTTAGCGGTGAATATCAGTGGCCTGCCGCTGCCCGGCTGGCTGCTGGAGGCGATGCATATGCTAGGCGGGGTATGTATTCCGCTAATGCTGTTTGCGTTAGGGGTACGGCTCTTGGAGATCGACTTTAGCGATTGGCGCACGGGGATACTAGGGGCGGTGCTTTGTCCGCTTTCCGGATTAGTTATTGCTTTGCCGTTGATGTGGCTACTGCCACTAAATTCGCTTCAGGCGGCGGTGCTGCTGGTATTTGCGGCACTGCCGCCAGCAGTGTTGAACTACTTGGTCGCAGAGCAGTATAGGCTGTCGCCACAAAAAGTGGCCTCGCTAGTGCTAATCGGTAATCTGGGGAGTCTAGTCGTTATGCCGCTGACCTTGGCCGCGGCATTTACCTGGGTTTACGCGCCGCTATAACTTTTACCGGCAGCGACAGAGGTAACTCACTGTTTAATTAACGATCATCTTTAACTTCATAGCTGCCTTCCAAGACATCCTGATGACCAGGACGGTTTTGCGCAGACGTATTCGAGGAAGCATGTCCGTGAGAATGCCCTTGAGAATAGCCACCACCTATATCCTGCGCCTGCTGGGCGCGCATCTGCTCCATACGCTTTTTCATTTTATGGCGCATAAACGGCATCATTGCCCAGCCAATCAGCAAGAAAAACAGGCCGAGTACCACGCCGACTATCATTAACGCGCCAAACGCCAGCCACGTGAACAGCAGCTTCAAGCTGCCCGCCACTCCGCTGGGTTGGGTTTGCGCAGCACGGACGCGCCATTGGTTAGCCGCTTGCCATGCAGCGTTGCGTTGGTCGCGATTCATCTGTGGCATGAGAGCCTCCATCGGTTATTCGCACCCATTGGAACACAGTTGCTCTAGCAAGTTCACTGCTTGGCAGTAACGGGCAGTAGAATAGCCATTCTTCAGGTGCCAGTTTCTTCGTACGGTTTCGACGTGCAATTTCTAGGTACAATTTCTACGTACAGTGCGATTAGGTTTTTCAAATGTTACCATTAAGCTATACAAGGCAAGTTTAGTTGTACAAGCTTGCGCTTAATACGCTGTGCTTACCTAAACAGAGCTCATTTAACAGGACGGTTATATGGCTAATCATGGAGGCAAGTCGGTATTCATCGCATCGGTGGTGATTATTTTTGGCTTGGTAGTAGTTGGAGCGTCATTTCCAGAAGGATTTGCCAACGCTGCAGAGGGCGCATTGACTACTGTTACCGGACTATTCGGGTGGTTTTATCTATTTTCGGTTTTTGGTTTTGTCATTTTTCTATTTGGTCTGGCGCTGAGCAAGTACGGTAAGGTGCGCTTAGGTCCCCAGGATAGTAGACCCAACTATACATTTTTTTCGTGGATCAGCATGCTGCTGGCCGCAGGCTTTGGTGTCGGACTGGTCTTTTATGGCATGGCGGAACCCATGTTTCACTTCATTGAGCCGCCCTATGGAGACAGAACCGCCGAAACCGAAGCGGCCGCCCGCTACGCTATTCAATACAGCTACTTTAACTGGGGGATACACCAGTGGGCGGCTTTCTCGATTGTCGGTTTGATCATTGCCTATTTTCAGTTCCGCAAAGGGCAGGCAGGACTGGTGTCGTCCGTACTGTCATCGATAACGGCTAAGAATCCTAAAATTCGTCCCTACGCTTCCTGGCTGGATGTATTTGCCGTGGTCGCCACGGTAATGGGTGTGGCTACCTCGTTAGGGTTAGGCGTGCTGCAGATGAATGGCGGGTTAAACGCTGTGTTTGGCCTGCCGGAGAACGGTTTCTGGCAGTTTGTAATTCTTTTCGTGATGTTCTGCGCCTATATGGCATCCACCTGGTCGGGTTTGGATAAAGGCATTAAACGCCTTTCTAACCTTAATATGATTTTATGTATCGGATTGATGCTGTATGTGCTGTTCACTGGCCCAACCGTGGCGATATTAGAGACCATCACGGTGGGGATTGGTGACTATTTGCAGAACTTTATCGGCATGAGCCTGCGCATTTCTCCCTATGGTGATAATGAGTGGGCGAGTAGCTGGACGATTTTCTACTGGGCCTGGGTGATTGCCTGGTCGCCGTTTGTAGGCACCTTTATTGCCCGGGTATCTCGTGGCCGTACCATAAAAGAGTATGTGTTTGGGGTGCTGTTCGTACCGCCGCTGCTAGCTTGTTTATGGATTGGCGTATTCGGTGGCGCGGCGCTGCACATGGAGTTGAATGGTACCGATATCGGCCTAGCTGCCGCGACTCAGGATAATATAACCGTAGCACTGTTCGAGATGTTTGAGTTGATGCCCTTTACCGGCGTGCTGTCGGTCGTTGCGATGCTGCTGATCTTTATTTTTCTGGTCACCTCCGCTGACTCGGCTTCGTACATCGTGGCGCAAATGACCGATAATGGTTCGATCAATCCGCCGCTCTATAAGCGCGTCATTTGGGGTGTGCTGATCGCCGCTATTTGCCTGACGCTAATTGCCTCGGGTGGTTTGACGGGGCTGCAATCGGCCTCGGTGCTGTCGGCACTGCCGTTCACCTTTATCTTGTATATGATGGTGTTTGTCTTAGTTCAGGAACTACGCGCCGACCGCAAGGCGATGCTAACGCAGCTTTATCGCCGCCATGGTGAAACGCCGGTGGGTGCGGACGCCTTTGAAGCCGAGCTGTTAGGTGAAGAAGAGCGCTTGCGCCGTGCACCTAGTGTGGTCAATCGGCGCATTAATAGTTAGCATCAGTCATCAGCACTAATAAAAAGTAACCAAGCCTTCGATTGTGGGGCAAGGTAGTTGGGGAGCAGCGACACATGAAGCGAAAAGGCTGATGGCGCGGCAAGGGCGCCATGGAGCGACACGACGGCAGGCTAAAGGAGTTGCCTTCGATCACTGGCTAGATAGGGTCGTCACAGTGGCGGTGCTAACGGCGATGATCATTGGTCTGGCTGCTGTGGCTGCTCACTGGCTGCTTTAAAGTACCTGCTCTCCCGCAATATGTGCTTAACGCCCGGCTTTATGCCGGGCGTTTGCGTGTTTCGACCCGGTTTCGACCCAGCCGTTTGGCGTGGTAAAGGTGCTGGTCGGCACGCTCAATCAGCGCTTCAGCGCTAATTGAAAAACCGGGCGACATACTGGCAACACCCATGCTGACGGTAAGTTCTGAATGGGTGCTTGAAAAAGCATGGGGAATGGCTAGCGACAGCACCGCTTCGCGCAAGCAGTTGGCAACGCCCACTGCGTCGTCATGATCCTGACCTGGCAGTACACAGACAAATTCTTCGCCGCCGTAGCGGGCGAGCAAATCCCTGGCGGGGTCAATGCATTGATTGAGCGTTTTTGCTACAGCGCGCAGAGTGTCGTCGCCCATAGCGTGGCCATAATGATCGTTAAACTCCTTAAAGTTATCGATATCGATAAAAATCACCGATAACGGCTGCTGGGTTTGCTGCGCCAAGTGCCAGTGCTGTTGGTAAAACTCATCGAAGTGGCGTCGGTTCGCCACGCCCGTCAAACCATCCATATTAGAGAGATGATGGAGCTGGTCGCGCTGCTCCAAGCCTTGCTGAAACGCGTTTAACAAATGATCCAGACTATCCACCAGATGCCCTAACTCATCATGCTGATGTCCTCGCAACATTGGCTTGGGCCACTGGCCGGGACGATTGGGATCGGTTTGGGCAATAGCTGCGTGTACCTTGAGCAATGGGCGAGTAATAAATAGATGAAAAAAAGCGATCACCACTATGCTTAAAATAAACGCCTCTAAAATACTCACCCCGACCACCGTGTAAATACGCGCGAGGAATTGCTGGGTTAGGTAGCCTTCTGCCAGCATCAGCTCAATCTCGCCAACGACCGCTTCCGGCATGTCGCTGCCCATGTAGTAGGCGAGGTCGGTTTGGTGGTGCAGTATATCGCCAAATAAATATTGGCTGAGCCAAGTCGCATCAGCCTGTTTGGGCCTCTCAAATTCAGCCAGAGCGCGCCCAAAATCGTCACGAATCGACACCCATGCGACCTCGTCAGCATTAAATAGCCCATAGGCGATTTGGTGGGCGAGGTCGGGGTTAAGCTGGAAAGCGGCCTCTGCTGCGGCGCCGTTAACAACTGCCAACTGTTGAGTAATGCGTTGCTCGGTTTCCTGGCGCATATTGGTAGCGTGGCTAAGAAGTTCAATACTTCCTGCTACACCACTAATCAGCATAGCAATGAGCAGGGTGAGTAGCGCTTGCTTAGTGGTCAGGCTGCCTTTTTTAGGCGCGACGCCAGTGGCCAACATAGGAAAGCGAGGTCGGGGACTTATCACTGGCTCTCCCCCTGTCTATCGCGTTGCAGGGTATCCAGCTGTGCTTGCAGTCGCGCCAGCAGTGTTTTCGAAACGTTGAGGTGGCAGGCGAGATAAAGCGGTGCGCGATAAAAGGTAAACAAATGCGCTAGCGCGATGTCCTGTTCATGTGCCATGAATTCACCGGTTGCTTTGCCTGTCACAATCACATCTAGCAGGCCCGCCTTTAAACGCGCGATATTTTCTCGCTCCGAAGGAGCAAGTAGAACATTAATGCCGCTAGCGGCGACGTAATCGCCTACGGCATCTTCCCTAAAGCTGCCCACTTGCCAAGCGTTCAGCCCTGAAAGTGAATCAATATTAAGCCCACGCTCGGCTAAACTAAACGCTGCCCATTCATTGACGACCAGCGGGCCCACCCAGTGAAACAGCGCTTCACGCTCACGGGTGCGGGTGGTGGAGTAGACGCAGTGGTTCTCCCTTAAGCGTGCTTCAGTGTAAGCGCGCGCCCAAGGCAGTAGCCGAAAATTAGCCTCTATGTCAGCTTGGCGTAGCGCATCACGTAGCAGTCGCGTCGCACTACCGATTATTTGCCCTTGGTCGTCCGAATAATTGAACGGTGGGTACTCTTCGGTATTGATCGTCAGCGGCATCGCATGAAGTGGCAGACTGCAGCTACCGATAGCGGTGATCAGAGCAACGCCCATGCGGTATCGCCATCGGCGAGTTAGGTCGTTAGCCATCGTCAACTACCTCTCGACTCGTCCCGCTTGCACCTTGTTTAAGGCCTGCTGCATCAGCGCTACCAGACGTGGATCCGTGGCTTTGTTGATGGCAAAGTATAGCGAAGATTCGCTAAGGGTGTGTGTGGGGGTTAAAATATCTTTAGGATAACCTTCTGACGTCGCTATCCAGCCAGCCACATCCTGACTGTAAGCCCATAGCTCAACTCGCCCGCGGGTTAGCATATTGAGTGCGCTTCGGTTATCAATAGCGGATACGAGTAGGCGCTCAGGATAGCCAGCTTCCAAAAGCGCCTGGGCGCCGATATCTTCCCGAATGACCACCACGGTCAGGCCGCGATCAATCGCCTGCGCCAAAGAATCAACCACAATCGGTGCGTCGCGGTGGGCTAGCAGTACGACCCGATCTTGATCAATCGGCCCCACCCAGTGGAAATTGACCTCTCTTGCGGGCGTACGCGTAGTCGAAAATAGCACCGTATTAGGTTGGCTTAGTGCCAACTCATAGCCGCGAACCCAAGGGTAGTAGCGGACGTCATGACGACTTAATGGTGTTTCTGTCGCCGCAAAAATAGCCTCCAGCAAATCAATCGATATTCCGGTTAATTGCTGATTATCAATATAGTTGTAGGGTGGGTATTCTTCGGTAATAAAGGTGAGTGATGCTAAACCGCTGGATTCATCCGCCTGCACACTTGCGACGACTGCCAGCCACAGCCATAACATGGCCATCAACTTGTTAAGCGGCTGTCGGTATAATCGCCGTAGAGAGGGTTGGACTAATCCCATCGCAGTCTATCCATATTACTTGTCAATCAATCAAACTTAGAGCAACGCTGGTCGGCTGTCACCTCTAATCTGCCAACGCAAGCCGTGGCGCCTTGGCGGTTCTATCTGCTAGCCTTACGGCTTCCCCTGTGAGAGAAAACTAATGCTGCCTGCTAACACTGCTAAGGCGACGGATGGCTACGCATCGCGTCGAGAAATTTTCGGCTGGGCGATGTTTGATTTTGCCAACCAGGCCTACACGCTTTTGATTATTACCGTGGTATTTGGCGAGCTGTTTACCACCGTCATTGTGGGGGATCGAGGCGATAACTTCCGGTTGGCCAACTTTTTGTGGAGCTTGGCCCTGGCGATTAGTTATCTAATGGTGGTGATTACCGCGCCGCTGTGCGGTGCGGTGATGGATTACCGGGCGGAGAAAAAGCGCTTCCTGCTGATTAGTTATCTTGCCACTGTAGTCACGACGGGCATGCTCTACTTCGTTGAACCGGGCTACGTCGTTATCGGTTTGTTATTGATCGTGCTGTCTAACTACGCGTACTCCATGGGGGAGTCATTTATTGCTGCATTTTTACCTGAACTTGGGCCGCCGCAGTCGCTGGGCAAAATTTCCGGCTTTGGCTGGGCGCTCGGCTACATCGGCGGGCTGTTTGCGGCAGGTTTTACCCTGGTGGTGCTAGGCGAGGCCAGCGCGGAAAACTTTGAACGCATACGCTGGGTGGGGCCCTTTGCAGCCGGCTTTTTTCTGATTACCGCTATCCCTACGTTTTTATGGCTAAAAGAGCGCGGCACCCCCCAGCCCCGTGGCGTCTCTTATCGGCATATTGCCCTAAACCGCGTCACCACGACCCTTCACGAGCTGCGCTATTTTAAAGATCTGACGGTGTTTTTGATTTCGCTGCTGTTCTCGATGGCCGGTGTCTACATCATCATCGCGTTCGCCTTTATTTATGGCGCTCAAGTGATCGGCTGGGATGAAAGCGTACGCAATATCATGTTTATTATTGTCCAAGTGACCGCTGCGGCGGGGGCTTTGGGGTTTGGCTGGATACAGGATCAGCTAGGTGCCAAGCGAACGTACCAAATGACCCTGACGCTATGGGTGCTGGCGATTATTGCTATCTGGGCAACGCCGGAGGTGACGCAGTGGGTAAATGGACAGTTTGACCTGCAGTGGCAGGCTCAGTACGTATTTTTGGTGGTTGGCTGCCTGGCGGGGCTTAGCCTGGGTTCAAGCCAATCTGCCAGCAGGGCTCTGGTGGGGCTATTTTCACCCTTGGAGAAATCAGCCGAGTTTTTTGGCTTCTGGGGGCTGGCTAATAAGTTGGCAGGAGTGTTGGGTATCGTCATGTTGGGGGTGTTGCAGACACTGATTGGCTTGCAAGCGTCTATTCTATTATGTGTTGCCCTGTTCGTTATCGCGATGCTGGTTTGCGCCAGAGTCAACGAGCGCCGTGGTAGGGAAGCGGCGCTCGCCTGGGAAGCCAACAGTCATAGCAACACTAATAACGCTAACGAGGCATCCTTACCTCAGTGAGGGGGAGTATGGCGACGCACCTGGCAGGTCAAACAGCGCAACGCGGTGGTATCGTTATGATGCTGCTGTTTTGGTTGCTGTTAATGGCGGTGGGCACTTGGTGGATTCATGGTGGCCTCGAAGAGATGATGCGCCCGAACGCGAATATTGTGCATACGCTACCTGCGGGTGAGCCGGTTACCTTAAAACGTAATCGGGCAGGGCACTTTGAGGCGCCGGGACGCATCAACGGAACGCCGGTGACCTTTTTGCTCGATACTGGCGCCACCTATGTCGCCATACCGGCCGATTTAGCTAGTGAGTTAGGACTAAAGCCGGGACGCAGCGCTTGGTTCAATACCGCCAATGGTCGAGTTGAAGGTACTTTAACCGAACTCGATGAGGTTTCCCTGGGCGGTCTAAAAGTGCAGAATGTACAGGGGTCTATCAGCCCAGGCATGGAGCGTGACACCGTTCTACTCGGCATGAGCTTCTTAAATTTATTGTCGATTGAAATACAGTCGGGCGAGATGGTGTTAAGCCTTCCCAAGCAGTGAGTTCGGCTTGTGAATGTGCCACTGATATGATTGTCTCAATTAATACGAGTGCCAACATGCTAAGGAGTTGCTATGGGCATTGAAGTAGGTGGTTTATTAGGGCTAATCTGGCTCATCATTGTGATCTGGGCCATTGTGAAAGTCGCCAAAAGCGATGCAGGTGGTCTTGCTAAGCTGATATGGATCCTGGTGCTGCTGTTTTTCCCGTTAGTCGGCTTAATTGCATGGTTTTTGTTTGGGCCCAAAGGGTAGCCACTGAAAAGCCAAGCTGTAGCTAAGCACGCCTTGTGCACGTGCGTCAAAACGTGTAGCAGAAGAAAGTAGTTGTAAAAAAGTAGCTGAGTAAAAAAAGGCAGGCCACTGGTGGTCTGCCTTTTTAATATGCTTTAGCAATAGATATACTTAATCAAACATTACTCAATGGTGTCGTTTTCTTCCCCGGGCGGCGCCTTGTAATGCCCCGGGATTTTTAACTTCTCCCCATTGGGCAGGTCGCGCACTTGGGCTGGAACGTAAACACGCTTAATGACACTTTTCGTTTTGCTACTTCCCATGGCAGGTTCCTCCTGTCAAATTGTCGACAGTTCGCGCTTTAACAGTAGCTCCCGCAGGTGCGAGAATCAAGTGTTGGGCCTTGGCTACCGATCAATACGCATGATTGTAACGACAGAAGCGGGTGTTTTGATGGTTTTGAGTTATCCTGAGTGCCAGTCATAGGGCACCTGCGTTGGTATTGGGTGAGCGGGTGAAAAAACAAACAGCCTAAGCGGAGTGCATAAAGAGGATGGTAGATCATTTGGAACAGCAATTTCAGGCGCTTGAGTCACAAGAGTCTGTAATGCCTGACTATCCCGATCAAGATCATGTCCTGATCATTGAGGATGACCAGCGTTTGGCCGAGCTGACCCGTGATTACTTGGAAGCGAACGGCTTCCAAGTAACGCTGGAAGCTGACGGTGCGAAAGGGGTCGACCGTATTTTAACCCTGCAGCCCGATCTGGTGATTTTAGACTTAATGCTGCCAGGGGAGGACGGTCTGGCGATTTGTCGTCGCGTTAGACCCAATTTTGCCGGCCCGATCATGATGCTGACCGCTCGCACCGATGATCTCGATCAGGTCTTGGGGCTCGAAATGGGCGCCGACGACTACGTGCCGAAGCCGGTTCAACCGCGAGTGCTATTGGCGCGTATGCGCGCGCTATTGCGCCGTGCCGACGGGCCGGCACCAGACGGCGAAATGCGGCTGCGTTTTGAAAACCTGGAGATCGATAACGCCACTCGTGAAGCCTGGCTTTCAGGCGAGCGGATTGACTTAACCAGCGCCGAGTTTGACCTACTTTGGTTACTGGGCCGTAATGCTGGCCGAGTGCTCACCCGCGAAGAGATATTCAGCGAATTACGGGGCATTAAGTACGACGGCCAAGACCGCTCGATTGATGTACGCGTATCGCGCATACGCCCTAAAATTGGCGATGATCCGAACCAGCCTCATCGGATCAAAACCGTGCGCAGCAAAGGTTATCTTTTCGTCAAAGACAGTTGATCACTCAGAGGGATGGCATCATGCGGCGGGTGCTCAGTAACGGCTCGTTTTTACGTTTCTATTTGCTGCTGGGCATCGCGCTATTGGTGGTTTTTGTGATCGCCTTAGCGGGACGCTCCTTTATCGAACAGGTGCGCCGTGAAGACTATCGTGAGCAGCTCGCCGCGCTGCCTATGTCGCTGATGACACAACAGCTCGCCGACGCACCGGCTGAACAGCGAAATGCTCTGCTTGAGCGTTTTTCGGAACAGCTCGATTTACAGCTGACCTTGCAACCTATCAGCGATGCGGATTTGGGATTTTTCGAACGATCGCGTCTGGAACAAGGCAAAATACTGGTCGCTGAGAGCCCCTGGCTACTGCAACAGCGTTTGCCGGGTGACGCCTGGCTGCTGCAAGCACGACTCGATGACTGGAGTGAGCACCAGTGGCATGGCAGTATCGAACTGCTTGGCGACTGGTTAGCAGCAGTGCCCGAGAACGAGCGTGACGTGCGCATCGCTCAACTGCGCCATGGAAGCTGGCCGTTGCAGCTTTTGGCTGCTTTCCCTGGGGGGCTAACCGCGCAGCAGCAGGCTCAACTGGCCAGCGGTAATGTTATTACCCGACTCGTCTCCGATAAGCTGTCGATTACGCTGCTTTATCAACTACCCGGCCAATCTCAATGGCTGCAAGCGGGGCCCATTTCCCGCGGCGACACTCTACCGCTAAATTTGCATCTGCCTCTGCTGGTGGGGCTGATGATCGTTCTCAGCCTGATTATTTATTTGATTATGCGCAGTATTGAAGCCCGCATGGCGCGGCTGGAACTGGCTGCCACGCGGATTGCCAGTGGCCGCCTGGAAACCCGGGTAAAGGTAGAGAGCGGCGACTTTTTAGGCCGCTTGGGCATGGCCTTTAATGGCATGGCCAATCAGGTGCAGAGCCTGCTGCGCGGTCAACAGGAGATGATTCGGGCGGTTTCCCATGAACTACGTACCCCCGTAGCGCGCATTCGCTTTGCCGTGCAGATGGTCGAGGATATGACCGACCAGCCTGCTATTCGCCGCCAGCTTCAGGGGATTGATGCGGATATTGCCGAGCTCGATGAGTTAGTTGATGAAATTCTCACCTATGCACGACTGGGTGGGGAAACGGTTAACGGCGCGGAGCTTGAAACGGCGCTGGTAGAGTGCCGGGCCATGGCGGAACGGGTGATTGATACGCTGTCGCCGCTGCATAAGGGCTTAGCGCTGGCGCTTGCGCCTGGGCCTGAGATTGAGCTGTTGGCGGAGCCGCGCTATCTCCAGCGTGCGGTGCAGAACTTAGTCGGCAACGCCTGTCGCCATGCCAAGTCCCAGGTGGTGATTCACCTTTGGGATGAGCCCAATCTGGTTCGTATTGACGTTGAAGATGACGGCCCCGGCATTCCGCCGGAAGCGCGAGCGGATATTTTCAAGCCGTTTGCCCGGCTGGACGACAGCCGTGCTCGCAGCTCTGGTGGTTACGGTTTAGGGCTTTCGATTGTGCAGAAAATCATGGCCGGGCACGGTGGCAGCGTGACTATCGATACCAGCCCCTCATTGGGCGGCGCGCGCTTTACGCTGCTGATTCCGCGTCGCGATCCGCAGGCTTGACCCCGGATAGCACTGCAAAGGAGGTCTCCCGCGCCGTGCGTAAAAAATCTTGCATCCATGGTGCTTCGCGGGTCTCTTCGCGAATCGCCGCATAAAGCGTGCTCCATACCCCATGCTCGCCTAGCTTCACCGCGCTAACGTAATCGCGCTCTAAATACTCGGTGAGTGCCCAGTTGGGAAGTGCACACACGCCACGCCCGCTGGCCACCAGTTGCATCATCATAATCGTCAATTCGGCGGTACGAATCTCCTGAGGACGCACGTTCGCCGGTTGCAAAAACTGGGTGAAAATATCCAATCGCGACTGCTCAACGGGGTAGGTAATCAACGTTTCCTCAGCCAGTGCCTGGGGCTCTATATACCCCCGGCCTGCAAAAGGGTGCTGACGGGCGACGGCCAGTAGCCCTTCATAGCGAAACAGCGGAGCGTAGTGAATGCCCTCAAGGGGCTGGGGGTCAGCGGTGATTACTAGATCCAGCTGCTCTCGGGCAAGTGCCGGAAGCGGGTCGAAGTGGTGTCCACTGGGAATGTCGATTTCCACTTCCGGCCAGTGATCGCGAAAATAGTCCACAGTGGGCATTAGCCACTGAAAGCAGCTATGGCACTCAATGGCCATATGCAAACGCCCCTGCTCGGTGCCTGCCAAGCGCGCCAAATCACGCTCCGCCTTGCGTACTTCCGGCAGTACCTGGTCGGCTAGAGCGAGTAGCCGCAGCCCCGCGCGGGTGAATTCCACCGGACGGGTTTTGCGCACAAAAAGCGCGCTATCCACGCGGCTCTCAAGATCTTTAAGCTGGTGCGAAAGCGCCGATTGGGTCAAATGCACGCGATCAGCAGCGTCGACCAGAGAGCCGGTTTCGCGCAGAGCCAGCAGCGTGCGTAGATGTCGCAGTTCAATCATTGTGAGTATTGTTCATCTTTAATATTAGAAACTTTAGTTTGATTCACTACGGCGTGGTGCCCAGACTGTGTGAATTATTTCACGTTGGTAGGGTTCATCATGACAGTTTCTCATATTCTCGGCTATCCCCGCATCGGCGCTCAGCGCGAATTAAAAAAAGCCACTGAAGCATACTGGAAGGGCGAATGTACGCGTAGCGAGCTGGAAAACACCGGTCGCGAGCTGCGTTTGCGCCACTGGCAGGCGCAGCAGGACGCGGGTTTGGATTTCGTTAGCGTGGGCGATTTCGCATTTTACGACCAAGTGCTGAACATTTCAGTAGCGCTGGGCGCGGTGCCTGCCCGCTTTAATGCCAATAATGAAGTGGCTGGTGGCGATGTCGATCTCGACACCACCTTCCGTATGGCCCGCGGTAGAGCTCCCAGGGGTGAGCCCGCCGCAGCCTGTGAAATGACCAAATACTTCGATACCAACTACCACTACCTGGTACCCGAACTGCACGAAGGACACACCTTTACCCTGGCATCCAACCGTCTGTTTGACGAAGTGGATGAAGCGTTACGGGCGGGTTTTACCCCGAAAGTAACACTGACGGGGCCGCTGACTTGGCTATGGCTTGGCAAAACCAAGGGCGGTGATTTTGACCGCCTGACGCTGCTCGACAGCGTACTCGACGTGTATGGCGAAATATTGGCGCGGCTCGCCACCCAAGGCATTGAGTGGGTGCAGCTGGATGAGCCAGCGCTGGTGCAGGATCTGCCGCTGGCATGGCAGCAGGCCTATGAGCGTGCTTTTCATCGCCTTCAGTCTGTGCCGCTAAAACTATTGCTAGCCACTTACTTCGGCGGCTTGGGCGATAACCTATCGTTGGCGACCCGTTTGCCCGTGGCGGGGTTGCACATTGATGCCGTGCGCGCCCCCCAGCAAGTCGAAGGTGTTATTGACCGCCTTGGCCCTCATCAGGTGCTATCGGTGGGGTTTGTTGATGGCCGCAATGTCTGGCGGGCCGACTTGGCTGCCTTGCGAGAACGCCTGCTGCCGTTAAAAGTGCGCCTGGGTCAGCGGCTTTGGTTGGCACCCAACTGCTCGCTGTTGCATGTGCCGGTGGATTTGGCTCAGGAGACAGAGCTTGGTGATGAGCTGATCAGCTGGCTGGCTTTCGCGCGGCAGAAACTTGACGAGGTGGTCACCTTGGCGCGCTTGATCGATAACCGCGCCACGCCTGCCGATGAGCAGCGCCTGGATCAGGCCACACGGGCGTTGGATGCCCGGCGTGAATCAACGCGTATTCACCAAGCTGTGGTCAGTGAGCGTTTGGCGGCGGTTCGCCCCGCCGATAGTCAGCGTCAGGCGCCTTATGGCGTGCGATCTGAGGCTCAGCGTCGCGCGCTTAAGCTACCGCTATTTCCCACCACTACGATTGGTTCTTTCCCGCAAACCGATGCGATTCGTGCCGCCCGGCGCGCTTTTAAGGCCGGTGAACTGGCATTAGCCGACTACGAAGCCCGTATGCAGGTCGAAATTGCCTACGCCGTTGAGCGCCAGCAGGCGCTGGGGATTGATGTGCCGGTGCATGGCGAAGCCGAACGTAACGATATGGTGGAGTACTTTGGTGAACAGTTGGAAGGCTTTGCGTTTACCCGTTTTGGCTGGGTACAAAGTTACGGTTCACGCTGCGTGAAGCCGCCGGTGATCTTTGGTGACGTATCGCGCCCCGCCCCGATGACGGTGCGCTGGAGCAAGTACGCCCAAACCTTGACCGATAAGCCCATGAAGGGCATGTTGACCGGGCCGGTGACGATTCTACAGTGGTCGTTTGTACGTGATGACCAGCCGCGGGAAACCACCTGCCGCCAGATTGCCTTGGCCCTGCGTGATGAGGTGTTGGATCTGGAAAAAGCCGGGATCAGCATTATTCAAATTGATGAGCCAGCGCTGCGCGAAGGGTTACCGCTGCGCCAACATGAGTGGCAAGCATACCTTGATTGGGCAGTAGAGAGCTTCCAGTTGAGTGCCGCAGGCGTGGCCAACGCCACTCAGATTCATACCCATATGTGTTACTCGGAATTCAACGACATCATTGGCGCCATTGCTGCGTTGGATGCCGATGTCATCACCATCGAAACGTCGCGCTCGGATATGCACCTGCTGGATGCCTTCCAGGGCTTCGCTTATCCCAACGAAATCGGCCCAGGGGTTTACGATATCCACACCCCCAATATTCCCGAGGTGAGCTGGATGGTCGATTTGATGGAGAAAGCCCTGGAAAAAATCCCTGCTGAACGGCTGTGGGTGAACCCGGACTGCGGCCTAAAAACCCGTGGTTGGGCGGAAGTAGAGCCGGCGGTGGCCAATATGGTGGAAGCGGCTAAAGTGTTACGCCAACGCTATGCATAAACGGGCAGAGGTCAGAATCTCTCCCGCTGCCCTAAGCAGCGGGGGAGTGCTGACTTTTCGTCGCTTAGTTTTTTGATGCTTAGCTTTTTGATGCATAGGCGTAGAGCAGGGTTTCCTGGGCACTAATGGCATCGCTGTCACCCGGATCCTGGAGTAGGTAGCTGCCGTCGGTCTGGAGCAGCCAGCTCTGGCAGTTATCCACCAGGTAGGTCTCCAGGTCTTTGCGTACCCGAGTGGCGAGCTTCTTATCCAGCAGCGGGAAGCAAGTCTCCACCCGGTGGAACATATTGCGCGACATAAAGTCCGCGCTTGAGCACCAGGTCTCTGACTTGCCATCATTGTGGAAGTGGAACACCCGGGTATGCTCCAGCAGACGACCAATAATCGAGCGCACGCGAATGTTGTCGGAAACGCCCGGTACCCCTGGCTTCAAACAGCACATACCGCGAATAATCAAATCGCACTCTACCCCCGCTTGTGAGGCCCGGTAGAGCGCTTTGATAAGCTTGGGCTCGGTTAACGAGTTGCACTTAATAATGATGTGTCCGCGCTTACCCTTACGCGCTATCTGCGCTTCGCGCTCAATCATTGCCACCAGCCGCTCATGCAGCGTGAATGGCGCGTGCAGCAACGTGTCGATTTTGCGAGCACGGCCCATTCCCGACAGTTGCTGAAATACTTTATGAACATCCGCACACAGCGCTTTGTTGGCAGTCAGCAGGCTGTAGTCGGTATATAGTTTGGCGGTTTTAGAGTGATAGTTACCGGTGCCCAGGTGCGCGTAGTAGCAAAGCTCGCCTTTTTCACGGCGCACAATGTGCAGCATTTTGGCGTGGGTTTTGTACGCCATAATGCCGTAGACAACGATTGCGCCCGCTTCCTGCAAGCGTGAAGCCAGCTGTAAGTTGTCGGCCTCATCAAAGCGCGCGCGCAGCTCAATGACTACAGTGACTTCTTTGCCTTGGCTGGCCGCTTCCACAAGTGCGTTAACAATGGCCGAGTCTGCGCCGGTACGGTAAAGGGTCTGCTTCACCGCCAGTACATTTGGATCTCGGGCGGCTTCGCGCAGCAGGTCTTCAATCGGCGTAAACGACTGGAAGGGGTGATGGAGCAGAATGTCGTTCTTGGCAATAGCGTCAAATAGACTACCTGCTTTGAGCGCTTTGGGAATACTGGGGGTAAACGGTCGATAGAGTAGTTCGGGGCGATCCACGTCCCCCAGTACCGACATCATCCGGGTTAAATTAACCGGCCCTTTGACGCGATATAAGTCGTCGCTTTCCAGTTCAAACTGGCGCAGCAAAAAGTTGGTCAAGTCATCAGGGCAACTGTCAGCGACTTCCAGGCGCACACCGCTGCCGTAGCGACGTGCCAGCAGCTCACCGCGCAGCGCAGAGGCGAGATCCGAAACCTCCTCTGGGTCAACGCTCATATCCGCGTTGCGGGTCAGCCGGAATTGATAGCAGCCGCGTACGCTCATGCCAGGAAACAGCTCCTCGGCATGGGCATGAATCATCGAAGATAGGAAAACATATTCCGAGAATCCCTCCTCGCATAGCTCTTTGGGCAGTGCCATCAGACGCGGTAGCGAGCGCGGCGCGGGAAGAATCGCCATCCCCCCGGCGCGACCAAACGCATCTTTGCCTTCCAACTCAACAATAAAATTGAGGCTTTTATTCACTAAACGCGGGAAAGGATGCGAGGGGTCGAGGCCGATCGGGCTAATGACCGGCATAATTTCATTATCGAAAAACGCCTTAACCCAGGTTTTCTGCTCATCAGTCCACTGATCGCGGCGACGAAAACGCAGCCCATGGGTTTCCAGCGCGGGTAACAAAGTGTCGTTGAGTATCTGATACTGACGGTCAATTTGCGCGTGAGCAAGCTGCGATATCTCGCCCAACACCGCTTTGGGCAGGCGGCCATCGGCGGCGGTGGTGTCGTCGCCCAGGGCAATTTGATGCTTCAAGCCCGCCACCCTAATCTCGAAAAACTCATCCATGTTGGAGGAGAAGATCAGCAGGAACATTAACCGGTTGAGCAGTGGGTGGGCGTCATCTAACGCCTGCTCCAACACGCGGATATTGAACTGTAGATGCGATAGCTCGCGGTTGAAGTAGAGCTGGGTATCGTCGAGGTCGGTTTCAGGCTGTGCTTCACGTGCCTGGACGCCGGTCGGGGTACGGTTGATCCGTAGCGGTGTATCGCCGTCGCTGCTGGTGTGATCGGAAGACGATAATGGTAAGGAATCTGAAGCTTGCTCGTCCATATTGGATCTCCCCGCGTTGATAGCTCGAAGGTATCATAGCCTGATACTTGTATATCAGTGCAGTATGCGGGGAGAAGATGACAAAAAGGTGTCACCTGGTTGTCATCTTAGCGTTGCTGAAGTAACCGCGCTGCATCTAGGGCGAAGTAGGTCAGAATGCCATCCACGCCTGCCCGTTTGAAACACATCAACGACTCCAGTATTACCGGCTCCGCTTCTAACCAGCCGTTGTCGAAGGCCGCGCGGTGCATGGCGTACTCGCCGCTGACTTGGTAAGCGAAGGTGGGTACCTGTAGTTCGCTTTTTACCCGCCGCACGATATCTAGGTAGGGCATGCCAGGCTTGACCATCACCATGTCGGCGCCCTCGGCGATATCCATGGCCACTTCGTGGAGCGCTTCATCGCTGTTAGCAGGATCCATTTGATAGGTGCGCTTGTCTGCTTTGCCCAAGTTAGCAGCCGAACCGACCGCATCGCGAAAAGGCCCGTAGTAGTGTGAGGCGTACTTGGCGCTGTAGGCCATAATACGCAAATTATGCAGATGTTCCTGCTCCAACACTTGGCGAATCGCACCAATCCGCCCATCCATCATATCGGAAGGGGCGACCACATCGGCCCCCGCTTCAGCATGGGAGAGCGCCTGCTTGAGCAGGGTATCCACTGTGCGGTCATTCTGGACATAGCCGTGTTCGTCAAGAATGCCGTCTTGACCGTGGCTGGTATAAGGATCCAACGCCACGTCCGTGATAATGCCTAATTCGGGCAGCGCTTCTTTAAGGGCGCGCACGCTGCGCTGAACTAAACCGCTAGCGCTATAGGCCTCTTCAGCAAGCTCACTCTTGTGCTCGGGGCCAACCACAGGAAAGAGAGCCAGTGCTGGAATGCCCAGTTCATACGCCTCGCGAGCTTGCTCGATCAGCAGATCAATAGACAGCCGTTCAACGCCGGGCATGGAGGCGACGGCTTCACGCTGATTGATACCTTCCAACACAAAAACGGGCAGAATCAGGTCGGATGGACTCAGGCTGTTTTCCTGCATCAATCGGCGTGAGAAATCGTCGCGGCGCATACGGCGCATGCGCGTGGCGGGAAAGTGGCGGGCAGTGGGTGTGCTCAAGAGGGCTCTCCATTAGAGGTCGTAAAAATCAGTGATCGTGAACATTAAGGATCGCAAATCAACATGCCCGAAGGCCTGGGGTCAGTATATCAGTCATGCCCTGCGGCGAAAGCCGTCTTGTGGCGACACGGCAGACTGACTAAAGTGAGCGACAGCTTTGCTGTATTGCGTTCAGCAGACCCTGGGATAAGGAGATAGGCATGACCAAACAGGTGGCAGTGATTTTAGCTGGCTGCGGCGTTTACGATGGCTCGGAAATATATGAGACCACGCTAACGCTGCTGCGCTTGGATCAGTTGGGTATCGGTTACCGTTGTTTTGCCCCAGATATAGAGCAGCACCATGTGGTTAACCACCTCACTCAAGAGGTGATAGAGGGCGAGCAGCGCAATGTGTTGCTGGAGTCTGCCCGCCTGGCGCGGGGAGAGGTCAGCCCGCTTGAAGAGTTAGACGCTGACAGCTTCGACGCAGTGATCGTGCCCGGCGGTTTTGGCGTGGCCAAGAACCTGTCGGACTTCGCCAGCGCCGGTGACAGTATGCAGGTTCTAGATGCATTAAAAGCGGCCTTGGTGGGGTTTCGCGAGGAGGCCAAGCCGATTGGTTTGATGTGTATTTCACCCGTACTGGTGCCCCGCCTATTGGATGAGGGCATTGCGGTGACGGTGGGCAATGACCCGGCGGTTTCCGGGGCAATTAGCGCCATGGGCGGCCTGCACCGCAGCTGCGGCGTAGAGGATATTGTGGTGGATCTTGAGCATCGCGTGGTCACTACGCCTGCCTATATGCTGGCAACGCGTATCAGCGAAGCCGCTACCGGTATTTTTAAGCTGGTAGATCGCATTGCAGAAATGATGGATTAAGCTCGACGCTGTGCTGCAGATAAAAAACCACCGCCATTAACCATGGCGGTGGTTTTTAAGTATCTGCCCGTTGATCCCCGCGCTTAGAGGTCAGCTTCTTGCTCTTCGGCGGCCTCCTTCTCCTCTTTGCGCTTGCGCACCAGGCGACCAAACAACAGCCCGACTTCATAAAGCAGATACATCGGTATCGCCAGCAGGCTCTGAGAAATCACGTCTGGTGGCGTTAGCAGCATGCCGACAACGAAGCAGCCTAGAAGAATATACGGGCGCTTTTTAGACAGGCTCTCCACCGTCGTAGCGCCCGATAAGATAAGCAAAAAGGTCGCAATGGGAATTTCAAACGCTACACCGAAAGCAAAAAACAGTTTAAGAACGAAGTTCAGATACTGGTTAATGTCGGTCATTACGGCGACGTTTTCCGGCCCGGTTTGGGTGAAAAACTCAAACAGCAGCGGAAAAACCACGTAATAGGCAAACGCCGCGCCGCCGTAGAAAAGCGCAATGCTCGAAACCAGAATCGGTATCGCCAGCGCTTTCTCATTGTCGTAAAGCCCCGGGGCGATAAACGCCCAGGCTTGGTGTAGCACAAACGGAATAGCGATAAAGACCGCGACTACCAGAGTGAGCTTGAACGGCGCTAAGAATGGCGAAGCGACTTCCGTAGCGATCATCTGCGAGCCTTCGGGCAGCAGCGCCATCAACGGCTCGGCAACAAAGGTGTAGATATCATTGGCAAAGGAGTAGAGGCCCAAAAAGACCACCAGGATAACGATCACGGCGCGCATTAGCCGTGAGCGCAGCTCGATCAGGTGCTCAATCAGGGGGGCTTGGCTCTGCTCTTCCCGCGGCTCCTTTGAATCGCCAGACATGCTCATTGGTGATTACGATCCTTATTAAGTGCAGCCGACTCAGGGTTAGGCGTTTCAGGTTCGGCCTCGCGGGTGGGCGCAGTCGAGGCAGATGATGACGGAGGTGTTTCTTCACGCACCGTTTCCTCTCGCACCGTTTGCAGGGCGTCATCCAATCGAGAGCTGGCCTGGGCAACGCGCTGCTCAGTGTCACTCTGCTTCGCTGGCGCTGGGTCTGAAGGGCTATCGGCAATGCTCTCTACGTCCAGCTTTGCTTTCTTCAAGCTGTCATCGAGTTTCTTTTGCTGTTCATTGAGCTTTTGACGCAGCTCTTCTGCTTCCAGTTGGGCGCTGATTTCACGCTGCATACCGGATACCGTACGCTTGATTTTACCAATCCACATGCCCGCCGTACGGGCGGCGCGGGGCAGCCGCTCCGGGCCAAGCACCAACAGCCCGACGACGCCAATCAGCATCAGTTCAAGAAAGCCGATATCCAGCATGGTTTATTTGCGCTCTTCGTTGCGGTCGTGGGCGGCCTGTTTCTCTTCGGCTTGAACGTCGTAAGTGTTGCCCGGCTCTTCATGGCTCACTTTGGCATGGGGTTGGTCGGCGTCCTCTTTGTCCGCCTCTTTATTTTTCTCCTCGTCGTGCATGGCTTTCTTGAAGCCCTTGACCGCCCCGCCTAGATCGGTGCCCACGTTACGCAGTTTTTTGGTGCCGAAAACCAGAATGATGATGCCCAGCACAATCAGCAACTGCCAAATACTAATACCACCTAACATATGCGTGTCCTCTTGCGAGCAGGTTAACTATCGAGTGAGTGCTACCTATTTTAGCGCTATCTCTTTTACCACTGAGCCAATGAATACGAGCCCAATGGTTAGGAGCAGTACTACAGTATGCGCGTTACCACTATGCGACAGCCCTATGTGGCAACTATGGCTGGCGGGCGGCTTTTTCCTCGTGTCCGGAAATGCCGAAGCGTCGTGCCAGTTCGTCTAAAACGGCCTGATGATCCATTCCCAGGTGTGACAGCATCACCAGGCTATGAAACCACAGGTCGGCGGTTTCTGAAATCAATGCTTGGCGTTCAGCCTCGCTACCATGCTCGGCATCTTTTGCCGCAAGCACTGTTTCTGTCGCTTCCTCGCCCACCTTTTCGAGTATCTTGTTCAAACCCTTATGATGCAAGGAGGCAACATAAGATTCTTCAGCCGCTGCATGGCGTCGCTGCTTTAGCACCTCATTGAGCGTATCCAGCACATCAGTATGGCTAGTCGAATTGTTAGGCGATAATGCGTTGCTGTCCATGGGAATCCTCGTAAACGTTTAGTGCGTCACTCTATTGCCATACCAGCAGCAGTAGGCCAATGGCGGCGGCCGCCAGTATCGGCCACTCCTGAAGTGCAATCCAACCGCTTAATGGCTGCCAAGCCAGTGCCAGCGCCAGCAGAATCAAGCCAAGCCGAAGGCGGTAGAGGCGTTTGCACTGGCGCGCCATCTGCACCCGCATGGCGTTGATCGATTCGACTTGCTGGTGGCGCTGGCGATGCTCGTGCTCCATACGGCTTAGCGCCTGGTGAGCCAGTACGGGCAGTTCAGGCAACTGGTGCGAAAGCTCCGGCGCCTGGCGCTTCAGCGACTCCCATAAACCGCTGACCCCGGCACGCTCTTTCATCCACTGCTCTAAATAGGGCTTGGCGGTACTCCACAGATCTAGATCCGGATAGAGTTGGCGCCCCAGGCCTTCAATATTGAGCAGCGTTTTCTGCAACAGTACCAGTTGCGGCTGTACTTCCATATTAAAGCGCCGCGCGGTTTGAAACAGCCCCAATAGCACCTGGCCGAAGGAGATATCTTTCAACGGCTTCTCTAAAATAGGCTCACAAACGGTGCGAATCGCCGCTGCGAATTCGTTCGCGCGGGTGTTTTCGCCCACCCAGCCGGATTCAATGTGCAGCGCAGCGACTTCGTAATAGTCCTGGTGGAAAAACGCCAGTAGGTTACGCGCCAAGTAGTCCTGATCTTCCCGGGTCAGGCTGCCGACAATGCCGCAATCGATGGCAATGTACTGGGGATCTTCGGGGTTGTCACAGTTGACGAAAATATTGCCTGGGTGCATATCCGCGTGAAAGAAGTTGTCACGGAATACCTGAGTAAAGAACAGCTCGACGCCGCGCTCGGCAAGCTTCTTCAAATTAGTGCCACGAGCAATCAGGGTATCTAAATCGGCGACTGGAATACCGCGAATGCGCTCTTGCACCATCACATGGCGGCGGGTAAAGGGCCAGTAGATGGTGGGCACAAACAGCAGCGGTGAGTCTTTGAAGTTGCGCTTGAGCTGCGAGGTGTTGGCGGCCTCTTTGTAGAGGTCCAGCTCGTCAAACAGCGTGGCTTCGTAGTCGCGAATGACTTCCACTGGACGCAGGCGGCGCGCCTCGGGGATTTTGGAGAATAGCTTGGCGACTTGGTACATCAGCGCCATATCCTGACGCATCACGCGATCAATGCCGGGGCGGATAATTTTCACCACCACGTCTTCACCGCCGTGCAGTCTTGCCGCGTGCACCTGGGCAATCGACGCCGAGGCCAATGGCACTCGGTCAAACTCAGCAAAGGCCTCTTCCAGCGACATTTCCAGCGCTTTCTCGACCCGGTCGGCGGCTTGATCACCGGGAAAAGGCGGCACCTGATCCTGCAGGCGTTTCAGCTCATCGGCGATATCCGCTGGCAGCAGGTCGCGACGGGTCGAGAGCATTTGGCCGAATTTAATAAAAATCGGCCCCAGTGCTTCCAGCGACAAGCGCAGACGTTCGCCCCGCGAGCGCTTGCCAACGGGGATCAAACGTAGCGGAGAAAACCATAGCAGCGCCCGGAGCCACCAGGGCAGCCGCTCTAGCGGCAGCAGTGTGTCAAGCCGGTGGCGGCTGATCACCCAGCTTATCCGCAGCAGGCGCAGGCTCATGGGTGCGACTCCTGTGGCGCAGGCTGTAGCTGTTCTAGTCGTCGCTGTAAGCGGTTTAGACGCGCTTCCAGGCGATCGGTCGCCACCTCTAGCTCGGTCAGGTGCTCGCGCAGTAGGTTACGCTGCTGCCGTCCTGGCAGCAGGCGTGCCTCTTCAAAGACATATTCAGAAACATCCTGCATCAGCTCGTCTTTGGCGCGCAGCCCCCAGCGGGCAGCGCGGCGCAGGCCCTCGGCCAGAGAGTGGGCGGGCATATCGCCCAGCCAGCGGGCCAGCTCGCTCTCCCAGTCGATATCCAGGTCGAAGAGCAGGTCTCGAGTGGCTTCAAGCAGGTGGATACGCCCGCGCACCGCCAGCTTGCCGTCAAACATAAGGCGTTCAATCGAGGCGCCGCTGATCCACTCGGAAAACGTTTCCGGGGTGAGCTCTACTACTGCGTCTACGTCGGTTTCATCAACGTCATCGCCGCGCATCAGGTCGAGCCCGGCGTGATGGTAGTGAATGACCAGTGCTAAATGGGGTTGCTCAAGGCGCACCAGTAGACGACTGCCCGCCAGTGCCGCTAGCCGTTCAGGGGCAGCGGGGTCGCGGGCAAGCAGGGCGTTGAGCGTGCGTTCACAACCGGCCAGCAGCAGGGTCGGGGTTACCAGCATGCTGACCTCTTGGTAGATAGCGTTATCGGTCGCTGTGACGTTGTCTGGCTTTTGGACGTCATGCTGCTTTGCAATGTCGCACTGCTTTTGAAAGTCATGCAGTTTTGCAATGTCGTATTGCTTTGAAATGTCATAACTTAATGCCGCGGTGCAGCGCAACGATACCACCGGTCAGGTTGGTGTACTCAACCCGCTCAAGACCCGCCTCTTCCATCATGGCTTTAAGCGTTTCCTGATCTGGGTGCATGCGAATCGACTCCGCCAGGTAGCGGTAGCTGTCGCCGTCCCCCGCCACCAGTTCACCCATTTTGGGCAGCAGGCGGAAAGAGTACTCATCGTAGGCCTTGGAGAGCAGCGGGTTGTTGGGTTTGGAGAACTCCAGCACCAAAAGGCGGCCACCGGGCTTGAGCACACGGGCCATGGAGCGCAGCGCGGCGTCTTTGTCGGTGACGTTACGTAAACCAAAGGCAATGGTGATGCAGTCGAAGCTGTTGTCGGGAAACGGCAGACTTTCGGCATTGGCTTGAACATACTCGACGTTGCCGCCTACGCCGTTATCCATCAGTTTGTCGCGGCCCACTTTGAGCATGGAGGCGTTGATGTCGGCAAGTACGACTTTTCCCCGGGGGCCAACCAAACGGGAGAACTTAAGCGTTAAATCCCCTGTGCCGCCCGCGATATCCAGCACGTGGTGACCAGGCCGCACCCCGGCGCGTTCAATGGTAAGACGCTTCCAGACTCGGTGGATGCCCATGGACATCAGGTCGTTCATCACATCGTAGCGGGCAGCCACGGAGTGGAAAACATCGGCCACTCTCGAGGCTTTTTCATCAACTGGGACTTCCTGAAAACCAAAGTCAGTGGTGCGTTTTTCTGTGGGGCTCATTGGGCAGTAGCTCCCGAATTCGAGGCGATGGCAAATCGATCTTAGGTCTTTTGACACTGAGATCGACGCGATTAAAAGTAAACGCCATTGTAGCCTTGTCCACCCTGGCTTGTCTGCCTGGCTTCTTGTATAGGATCTGAGTCAGGTAGTCACAGTTGCTTGAATTGAATGCTGGCGGGCTCTCGCGAGGCACCGGCCTCTTTTAAACGCTGCAAGTAGTTGTTCCAGTAGGCCTCTTGGTGGGTCGCGAGGTCATACAGGTAGTTCCAGCTAAACAACCCGCTGTCATGGCCATCATCGAAATGCAGTTTCAGTGCATAGTTGCCCGCCTGGGTAATATTTTGCAGGCCGACATCTTTTTTACCCACTTGCAGTACCGCGGTGTCGCCGCCGTGGCCACGCACTTCGGCAGAAGGCGAATAGACGCGTAACAACTCGACCGGTAGATGAAAACTCTCCCCATTGGCGTAGCCAAGCTCCAGCTCGCGGGCCTGTTTATGGTAGTGAACCCTAGTGGGGGTGGGCGCATTCATGATGAAACCTCATCGCTAAGTGTCCATGGCTTACGAACATAGCAGCAAGCCCGCAAAGAGCGGGCTTGCTGTTGCTGACTATACCAATGCTGATAATAACAGCAGACGCCGCTTACAAAATATACCGGGACAGGTCTTCGTCGACCGCCAGTTCGCCAAGCTGAGCATTGACATAATCGCCGTCAATTACCAGTGGGCTCTCCATATCGCCGCCTCGGAAAGAGGCTTCTTCCAACAGCCGCTCCATCACCGTGTGCAGACGGCGGGCGCCGATATTTTCGGTGCCTTCGTTGACCTGCCAGGAGATCTGCGCGATGCGCTCGATACCGTCGGGGGTGAACTCTACGTCTAGCCCTTCGGTGGCCAGCAGCGCTTGGTACTGTTTGGTCAGCGAGGCGGAGGGCTCGGTGAGAATGCGCTTAAAGTCGTTAGGCGTTAGCGCGTCAAGCTCAACGCGGATCGGCAAGCGGCCCTGCAGCTCTGGAATCAGATCCGAAGGACGCGACAGGTGGAATGCACCGGAGGCGATAAACAGGATGTGATCGGTTTTAACCATGCCGTACTTGGTCGAGACGGTGGAACCCTCTATCAGCGGCAGCAGATCACGCTGGACGCCCTCACGGGAGACTTCGCCACCGCTGGACTGGCCGCTGCCCTTGGCGACTTTATCGATCTCATCCAGGAATACGATGCCGTGTTGCTCGACCGAGTAAACCGCGCGGGATTTGATTTCTTCCTCGTTGACCAGCTTGCCCGCTTCTTCATCGCGTAGCAGTACCAGCGCCTCTTTAACCGTTACGCGGCGGTTTTCACGCTTCTGCTGGCCCATATTGGAGAACATGCTCTGCAGTTGGCTGGTCATCTCTTCCATACCTGGTGGCGTCATGATATCGATGCCTTGGCCCTGGGAAGAAATTTCGATATCGATCTCTTTATCGTCCAACTGCCCTTCGCGAAGCTTCTTGCGGAAGGTCTGGCGGGTGCCGCTGTCTTCACGGGGTTTATCTTCCTGACCACGGGGCGGCGGCAAAAGGGCATCCAGTACGCGGTCTTCCGCAGCATCTTCGGCGCGGTGGCTAACTTCCTCTTTGGCCTGTTCGCGCACCATCTTGATCGCCGCTTCCATCAAGTCGCGAATAATCGACTCTACATCACGGCCTACATAACCAACTTCAGTAAACTTGGTCGCTTCGACTTTAATAAACGGCGCTTTAGCCAGCTTGGCCAAACGGCGGGCAATCTCGGTTTTACCCACACCGGTGGGGCCGATCATCAAAATATTTTTAGGGGTGACCTCTGGGCGCAGGTCATCATCGAGCTGCATCCGGCGCCAGCGGTTACGCAGAGCGATTGCAACGGCGCGTTTGGCATCCTGCTGGCCAATAATGTACTGGTCTAGAGCGTGAACAATTTCGCGGGGTGTCATCTGAGTCATATAAGTAACCTTAGTGTGCAGTGAGCGGCGCTTGGGGATCGCGTGAGTTGATTAGCGATCGTCAATCGACAGCTCTTCGAGGGTCACGTGGTGGTTGGTGAATACACAGATATCACCAGCGATCGAAAGCGACTTCTCGGTAATTTCACGCGCCGACAGCTCGGTATTTTCCAGTAGTGCTCGGGCGCTGGCTTGGGCGAAGTTGCCGCCAGAGCCAATGGCAATAATGCCGCGCTCGGGTTCGACTACGTCACCGTTACCGGTAATGATCAGAGAGGCGCTGTGATCCGCAACGGCGAGCAGCGCTTCCAGACGGCGCAGCGCCCGGTCAGTGCGCCAATCTTTGGCAAGCTCAACCGCTGCCTTGGTCAAATGCCCCTGGTACTTTTCCAACTGCGCTTCAAAGCGCTCAAACAGCGTGAACGCATCCGCCGTACCACCTGCAAATCCGGCCAGTACCTTGCCGCGGTAGAGGCGGCGTACTTTGCTGGCGTTACCCTTCATTACGGTATTGCCCAGCGATACTTGGCCGTCGCCAGCGAGGGCGACCTGGTTACCACGACGAACGGAGACAATAGTGGTCATGGAGATAACTCCTTGGGGGAGGCGAGCTCCCGATGACTGGCAGGTCACCCAATAAGCGACCATTGTTTAAGCGTTCACAACAAAATGCGGGCGGCTGATAAAAAATCAACCGCCCGCAGGGTATTCCAGATGGGATTATTAGTTTTGCAGTTGGATAAGCAGGGGCTCGATGCCTTGGGTATTCATTAAATCCTGGGCTCGGTTTAGCTCTCGGGTGTCCTCGTAAGGTCCCACTTGTACCCGGTGCCAGGTATTGCCATCCGCCTTTACTTCGCTGATTTCCGCCAGCAGGCTTAAATTGCGCAGTCGGCCACGCAGCTGTTCGGCGTCGCTGGCTTCACGAAACGAGGCCGCCTGAAGCATATAGCGCCCTGGGGTATTGGTGGCTGCTTCATTCTCCTGGGCCGCCGAGACCTGATCTTCAGGTCGGGTGTTGGCGGCAATCACCTGAGCGATGGGGTCGTCGCCTGCAGCGCCAGAGGCCGCAGCACTATCGACTGTCGGTTCGGGAGCCTCCGGGCGCACAACGCTTGAAGGCAGAGTGACGCCGGGGGCAATGACCTCGGTTTCCGGCAGCAGGGTATAAAACTCAAACGTCGGCATCGACGGTTCAGCGGCTTCCTCGGTTTCCCTAGCGGCAGCGCGCTCTTCGCTACCCGAGGGTTTGGGTAGCACCGTGGCTTGAGGCGCTTCGCTCTGCTCTTGCCAGGGGGCGGTGCCGTGCTGGTGCTGAGCCAAAAAGAAGCCTGCCGCCATACCGGCAAGACCCCACAGCCAGCCGGGTAGGCGAAAGCCGCCGCCTGAGCTGCGGTTGGACTTGCGCTGCGAGGTGGCTCCGCGGCGGGGGGCGGGCTTTTTGCGCGGGCTAGCCATTGCTTACATCTCCTCTGGGGCGCTAACCCCCATTAAGTCAAGCCCGTTGCGGAGCACTTGACGGGTGGCAAGGCCCAGCGCCAGGCGCGTATTGCGCAGGGTGTCGTCTTCGACCATCACTTTGACGGCGTTGTAGCAGGTGTGGAAGTCGCCGGAAAGGTCGAGCAAATACTGGGCAACCTGCTGTGGCTCGCGGTTTCTGGCGGCGGTTTCCACTACTTCAGGGAAGCGCGCTAGCCGGTTAAGTACGGCTTTCTCCTGGTCGCTGTCCAGCAGCACTAGGTTGGCCAGTGCCAAGGCGTGATCAAACGGCTGGTCGGCATCCTCGGCTTTGCGCAGCATGCTGCAGACCCGGGCATGGGCGTACTGGATGTAGTAGACCGGGTTGTCATTCGACTGGGAGCGGGCCAGGTCGATATCAAAGGTGAGCTGTGAGTCGGCGCGGCGGGCGGCGAGGAAAAAGCGCGTGGCGTCGCGGCCCACTTCGTCGATCAAGTCGCGCACAGTGACATAGCTGCCGGCGCGCTTGGAGAGTTTTACCTCGACGCCTGAGCGGGTAACCATGACCATCTGGTGGAGCACATAGTCGGGCCAGCCTTTGGGAATGCCCACTTCCAGCGCCTGTAAACCGGCGCGTACGCGGGTGACGGTGGAGTGGTGGTCGGCGCCCTGTTCGTTGATTACGGTCTTGAAACCGCGCTGCCACTTGTCCAGGTGGTAGGCCACATCGGGCAGGAAGTAGGTGTAACCACCCTCGCGTTTGCGCATCACGCGGTCTTTGTCATCACCGAAGTCGGTGGTGCGTAGCCACATGGCACCATCTTCTTCATAGGTGTGGCCTGCGCTCACCAGTTTTTCAACAGTGGCGTCCACCTTGCCATCTTCGTAAAGCGACGACTCTAGGAAATAGACGTCAAACTCCACGCCGAAGGCTTTTAGATCCAGATCCTGTTCGCGCCGCAGCCACGCCACGGCAAACTCTTGAATCGCGTCCAGGTCGTCAGGATCGGTTTTGGCGGTGACTTCGCGGTCATCGGCACTGACCGTTTTGCCTGCCAGGTAATCGTTGGCCACATCGACGATATACTCGCCGCGATAGCCGTCTTCGGGCCAGCTATCGTCGTCAGGGCCTAAGCCTTTCACTCGCGCTTGTACCGAACGCGCCAGGTTGGCGATCTGGGCGCCCGCGTCGTTGTAGTAGAACTCGCGGGTGACATCAAAACCGGTGGCTTCGAGCAGGCGGCATAGGCAGTCGCCAATCGCTGCGCCCCGACCGTGACCTACGTGCAGCGGGCCGGTGGGGTTGGCGGAAACGAACTCGACCTGCACTTTCTCGCCTTTTCCGACCATACTGCGGCCAAAGGTGTCGCCGCAGTCGAGTACCTGGGCAACGATTTGCGCCGCGGCATCGACGGCGGCGAAAAAGTTGATAAAGCCGGGGCCCGCAATCTCGGTTTTTTGGATAGCGTCGCTTTCAGGTAGCGCTGCTACCAGCGCGTTGGCTAGTTCACGCGGATTTTTGCCTGCCGGTTTGGCTAACATCAGCGCCAAGTTGGTGGCGTAATCGCCGTGGGCCTTGTCTTTGGTGGGGTCCACCTTGATGGTGGGCTGAAGGTCGTTTGGCAGCACGCCTTGGTGCTTGAGCGCGGTGATCGCGCCTTCGAGCAGAGAAACTATCGTATCTTTCATGTGGGTATCCGGTTACGTCTGTGGCGGCGTGTGCTAACGCGCAGCAGTAAAGGTGCGTCGGTAAGGCGGCTATTATCGGCAATTGAGCCGCAGTTTCAAAGGCGTGTTGCTAAACAACTGCCAAGAGATAAGCGCTAAGCGAGAGTTTGTGGGTCGATATCAATCGACCAGCGTACCTTGCGTGCCTCGCGATTGGCTTCAAGCCACTGCACCAGCCAGCTAACGGCAGGGTGTAGTTGGCTGCGTTTATCGGCTGCCAGCATAACGTGTAAATGGTAGCGGTTCTGGCGTCTTTCCATTGGCGCGGGCACCGGCCCCAGGCAGCGGGTGGCTACGCCGGCCTCTTTTAGCCATTGGCGCAGAGCTTGAGTGGCCTGTTGCGCCATGGCCAAAGCGGCCTCCTCTTTGGGGCTTTCGATGCGTAGCAGCGCCATAAAACAGAACGGCGGTAGCAGGGAAATGCGCCTTTCTTCCAACATATTGCGTGCGAGGGCCCCGTAGCCATGTTCAGCTAATTGGCCCAAGTGAGGGTCGTCGGGGTGTAGGGTTTGCACCAGCACTCGGCCTGGGTGGGCGGCGCGACCGGCACGGCCCGCCACCTGTTCAAGTAGTTGGGCGCTGTGCTCCAGAGCGCGAAAATCAGCGGCGTAGAGGCCGCCGTCGGCATTGACGACCACGACAAGTGTGACGTGGGGTAGGTGGTGCCCTTTGGCGAGCATTTGAGTGCCGACCAACACGCAGGGTTCGCCGCGCTGAATTTCTTTGAGTACCTGTTCAAAGCTGTCCTTCCGCCGGGTGCTATCCCGGTCGATGCGGTGGATAGTGGTTTTCGGGAACAGCGTTTGCAGCGTTTCTTCAGTGCGTTCTGTGCCACTACCCAAGGCGCGCAGATCGCCGCTGCCACACTCGGGGCAAGCGTCCGGGAGGGCGCGGCGGCTATCGCAGTGGTGGCAAGCCAGTAGGGGAGGCTGGCGGTGTAGTGTCATGCGTGCGTCGCACTGACCACACTCTGCCATCCAGCCGCAGGCGTGGCAGGCAAGTGTCGGTGCAAAGCCGCGCCGGTTGATAAAAATCAGCACCTGCTTGCCAGCGCTCAAGGTGCTTTTAATCGCTTTGATGGCGCCGGGTAGCAGGCCGCCCTGGCGGCGTTGGTGGCGTAGATCAATCAGCTCCAGCTTGGCTGGCGGGTGCTGGCTGGGGCGCTGGGTCAGGCGTAGGTGGCGGTAGGCGCCGCTAAGCGCCTGGTGCAGACTCTCCAGGGAGGGGGTAGCACTACCCATCAGCAGCGGGATTTTATGGTAGTGGGCCCGGGCCACGGCTAAATCGCGGGCGTGGTAGCGCAAACCGTCGTGCTGTTTGTAGGAGCCGTCGTGCTCCTCATCGACAATAATCGCGCCGGGGTTGGCCAGCGGGGTGAAAATCGCCGAGCGGGTGCCGATGATAATCAGCGCCCGACCGCTGGCGGCGGCTTCCCACACGTCTAGTCGCTCGGGGTCGGTGAGGCCTGAGTGCAGCGCCACCACGGGTACCCGAAAGCGGCGTCTAAAGCGGGCGAGCGTCTGTGGGGTTAAGCCAATTTCCGGCACCAGTACCAGCGACTGCTTGCCCTTGGCGGCGACAGCTTCAATAAGCTGGAGGTAGACTTCCGTTTTGCCGCTGCCGGTGACACCCTCGAGTAAGCAGGGGTGGTAGCCATCGAGCTTCTCATGCAGTGCGGCCAGCGCTGTCGCCTGTTCACGGTTAAGCGGCAGGGCCGGTGTTGCTAGTAAGTTGCCGCTAGGTGGCGTTGGGGCAGTGAGAATGTGTTCCTGGCTGGATGCCAGGCCTTTCTTCTCCAGCGCTAATAGCTGGTCGCGGGCGAAACCGTGGGCGCTAACCGCACGGCTAGGCAATCCATGAGGGTGTTGGCGCAGCAGCGCATACAGCTCGGCTTGCTTGGGCGCTCGGCTGAGTATTTCTTCTGCGCCTTCGCCTTGGGCAAGCCAGAGGGTCTGGGTGCGCCCAGCCATGGGGTGCCCCTGGCGCAGCCGCGCCGGCATGGCGTGGTGCAGGGTGTCGCCTAGGCTGTGCTGATAATAACGGGCGGCAAAGCGGCATAGCCATAGCCAATCCTCCGGCAACGGGGCATCATCCAGTGCTTCACTGATGCTACGCAGTTGGCTGCGCGGAAGGTCGCTGTGGTCGGCTAATTCGACGACCACTCCGACGACTTCGCGACGCCCAAAGGGCACTCGCACTCGCAACCCCGGCTGCCAGCCGCAGGGAGGCGCTTCCCTGGATGGCAGGTAGTCGAACAGGCGGCGCAGCGGCGAGGGCAGGGCTACCTTGAGCACTTGATCGAGTGCTTGGGAAGATCTTTGAGACGGCCTTTGGGACTGTCCTTGAGACTGTCCTTGAGAGTATGCCTGCGAAGAAAAAGAGTCAGCCAATTGGCCTCCGGCGTTAGTTTTGCTAGAATATGCGACCGCTCTGAATCCTAACGATCTTTATCGATCTATTTGTAAAGACCTATCGTAACGACGGAGCGGCTAACCGGTTAGTCGTTTTTTCCAAACCCGTATGCGGTACCTGGCACGAGATCAGGTGGCGGCATATAGCTTAGTGAGGCTCGAAATGAGACAAGGTATTCACCCGAATTACAACACGGTCACCGCCAGCTGTTCTTGCGGCGCCACTTTCCAAGTAGGTACGACCTCTGGTCAGGACTTCTCTTTGGATGTGTGCTCTAACTGCCACCCGTTCTACACTGGTAAGCAGAAGCAAGCGACCACTGGTGGCCGCGTAGAGCGTTTCAACAAGCGTTTCGGCGCTGCTGTTAAGCGCGGCTAATCCCAGTCGGATAGCCATATCGCCAGCATGCCTGTTCATATCAGGCTAGTCTCGCGCAAAACCCACGCCCCGGCGTGGGTTTTTTGTGAGCTGGATATGCTTGCTGCATGAGCTTTATGTGGAAAAAATTTCCATAAATGCTGTTATGCAGCGATAAGTAAAGCATTATGATTAAAGCCTGTTTGCATAAGTTTCTGCAAATAGTGGCTAAAAGTGACGAATATGAAGATAAAATTCAGTTAAACGAGCGTTTTGTCGTAAGTTGACGGCGTGCTTGAGGCGCTATGGTTTTTTCTATATTCTGAAACGACTTATCTACTTTATGTTAACTGGACTCTGACCATGACGGATGCAAATAAGCAGGCTGCTTTGGATTATCACGCGAAACCGATTCCCGGTAAGCTTTCGGTGGAGTTGACCAAACCCACCGCGACGGCACGGGATTTGGCGCTGGCGTATAGTCCGGGCGTGGCTGAGCCAGTACTTGAAATTGCCCGTGATGCGGAAAATGCCTACCGCTATACCGGCAAGGGCAATCTGGTAGCCGTGATTACTGATGGCAGCGCTATTCTGGGTTTGGGTAATCTGGGCCCGCTGGCGAGCAAGCCAGTGATGGAGGGCAAGGGCGTGCTGTTTAAGTGCTTTGCTGGCATCAATTCAGTGGATATCGAAGTGGATGCGGAAAGCCCGCAGGCGTTTATCGATACCGTCGCGCGCATTGCTGATACTTGGGGCGGCATTAACCTTGAAGACATCAAGGCGCCGGAGTGTTTTGAAATTGAGAAAGCACTGAGTGAGCGCTGCAGCATCCCGGTCTTCCACGATGACCAGCATGGCACTGCAATTGTGACAGCGGCCGGCATGCTTAATGCCTTGGATATCGCTGGCAAAAAAATTGAGAACGTCAAGATCGTTTGCATGGGTGCAGGGGCGGCGGCGATTGCCTGCATGCGGCTGCTGGTCTCCTGTGGTGCAAGTAAAGAGAACTTGGTAATGCTGGATCGACGTGGCGTTATCCATACTGATCGCGAAGGTATCAACGAATATAAGGCTGAATTCGCCCGTGATACCGAGATGCGCACCTTGGATGATGCCATCGACAACGCTGACGTCTTTATCGGCCTGTCAGGCCCGGGGCTGCTGTCTGCTGATCAGGTGAAGAAAATGGCGCCAGATCCGGTGATTTTTGCCTGCACCAATCCGGATCCGGAGATCCATCCTGACGTTGCCCGGGAAGCGCGCCCGGATGTGATCATGGCCACCGGCCGTTCGGACTTCCCGAACCAGGTCAACAACGTGCTGGGCTTCCCGTTTATCTTCCGCGGCGCTTTGGATGTTCGCGCCACGCGCATTAATGAAGAGATGAAGCTGGCCGCGGTGCATGCCTTGAAAGACTTGGCCCGCGAGCCGGTTCCTCAGGAAGTGCTGGACGCCTACGAGCGCACCGAGATGAGTTTTGGCCGCGAGTACATCATTCCCACGCCGGTCGATATCCGCCTGCTGGCGCGGGTTTCCTCGGCGGTGGCGCAAGCTGCGGTTGATTCTGGTGTCGCCCGTAAGCCTTTCCCGGCGCACTACCCGCTGCAGTCAATTAATGACGTTTATGGCGGCTAAGGCACTGCGCCCTGGAGTCGATTTACGCCCGCTTCTTAGCGGGCGTAAATGTTTTGCGAGATTATTTATTTAGCTTTGAGAATAGCGCGTAAGCCCTTCCTGAGCGGTGGAGGCTACTAGGTGGCCATCGCGGCTGTAAATATGCCCCCGCGCCAGCCCGCGAGCACCGCCTGCCCAGGGTGAGTCGATGACGTATAGCAGCCAATCGTCCAGGCGAGTGTCCTGGTGGAGCCACAGGGCATGGTCAAGGCTGGCGATGCGCAGCTTGGGATCTCGGTACGCAATGCCATGGGGAATCAGGCTGGTGGTCAGCAGATTGAAGTCAGAGGCGTAAGAGAGCAAGTGGCGGTGCAATGCCGGGTCGTCTGGCAGTGTACCGGAAAGACGAAACCATAAGCATTGGCCAGCAGGTGTACCGTTGTCAGGGTTGCCGGGTAGATGCACAAACTCAATCGGGTGACCGGGAAAGCGGTCATGCTTGGCCTCGCCGTTCTCGAGTAACGCTTCGGGTGTCGGCACATCCGGCATGGTGCGCTGATGGTTAAAGCTTGCCTCATCGCTTTGAAAGGAGGCGCTGCAGAAGAAGATTGGCCGGCCTTTTTGGATGGCAGTGACACGACGGGTCGTGAAGCTGCCGCCATCGCGAATGGTGTCCACTTGGTAGACAACGGGGCGATGTGGGTCACCAGGGCGCAGAAAATAGCCGTGCTGAGAGTGCGGGCGGCGCTCAATGGGCACTGTGCGTGCAGCGGCTGCAAGCGCTTGGCCGAGTACCTGACCACCATAGAGCTGAGGAAAACCTAGATCCTGACTCTGGCCACGATATAGCGTCTCTTCCAGCGTTTCTAGCTCCAGTAACGCTACCAGTTTGTTCAGCGCGTCTGTCATTCTCGGTATCCTTGCGGCTGTCTCAATCGAATGCTGTCGATGAAAGTGAGTTGCTACGGCAGGGAACAACCCTTTCATACGATCGTTTAGCTACCTTAGCGGAGTTTACGTTTATGCGCAGCGATGAATTTTACATGCACCGGGCGCTTGACCAAGCACACTTGGCCGCTGCGGCGGGCGAGGTGCCCGTGGGGGCGGTTGTTGTCGATGCGCAGGGGGAGATCATAGGCGTTGGTTGCAACGCCCCGGTAGCCAGTTGCGACCCTAGCGGCCACGCGGAAGTTCGTGCGCTGCGCGAGGCGGGGCAGCAGCAGGGAAACTATCGCCTTGAGGGTTGCACGCTGTTTGTCACCTTAGAGCCGTGCATGATGTGCGCAGGCGCGATGATACATGCTCGCCTGACCCGTTTGGTTTACGGTGCTGCTGAGCCTCGGGCTGGCATGGTTGAATCAAAGGCTAACCTACTGGCGCAGCCGTGGTTCAACCATCAAGTCGCGGTGACTGGCGGTGTATTAGCGGCACCCTCGCAAAAATTGCTGAAGCGTTTTTTCACCGCGCGACGCGATCAAAATAGTTAAGAAGCGTTAATCAAGTGGCGGCACAAGTTCGAACAATAGCAGTGGATCATCGTTGACTGGCGTTTGTTCTAGTTGGAAAAACTGCTGGCGGCTACGTTCAACATACTCAATCATTTCATAATAGCGACGGATATTGCGTACGTATATTACTGGCTCGCCACCACGGGCGTAGCCATAACGCGTTTGGCTGTGCCATTCACGCTGCTGTAGCAGGGGCAGTGCGGCGCGTACATCCGTCCAGCTGTCGGGGGCACCGCCTCGCATCTCGGCAATCTTACGGGCATCGTATAAATGCCCTAGCCCCACATTATAGGCAGCCATGGCCATAAAAAGCCGGTCATCGCCGGTAATGCTTTCCGGTAGGCGGTCTTTGATGCTGCGCAAATAGCGGGCACCGCCATCAATGCTTTGGGCCGGGTCGGTGCGGTCGCTGATGCCCATTTCGCTGGCAGTGGGGTTGGTTAGCATCATTAAGCCACGCACCCCGGTCGGCGAGACCGCATCTGGATCCCAATGCGACTCCTGGTAGCCCACGGCTGCGAGTAGCTTCCAATCAAAGCCTGTTTCACGGGCGGATTGCTGGAATAATTCAGTATAGCGGGGCAGGCGCGCATCCAGATGGTCAAGAAAGGTGCGGGTGCCGACATACTCCAGGTAGTCGTCATGGCCAAAGTAGCGGCTGACTAGCCGGTCTAGCATGCCGCTCTCCTGCAGGTCTTGGAGGAAGCGATTAGCGGCTTCGAGTAACCCCAAACCGCGACCGCTGGGCACTGCCCACGCCATGGAGAGCGGGTCGCCGAGGATAAAGCCGCGCTCAACGTTGGGAAAAAACAGCCGGTTTAAACGAAACTGATGCTCAAAAATAACCGCCGCGTCCAGGGTGCCGTTCTCAACCCGGGCCAGCAGTTCGGCGACCTCCAGCTCATGGGACTCTTTCCAGCTTAGGGTGGGGTGGCGTTTCTGGAGATCGCGCAGTGCTTCGCCGGTACCCGCTTCGCTAAGCGTACCAAGCTCCAGGCCGACAAGGTCGCTTGGTTCACTAATACCATTAAGTCCACGCCGGTATACCACCAGCGGCTGCATCTTGATAATCGGACGGGTGTAGTAAACACCAGAGGGATTAGGCAATAGGGGTAGCGCTGCCGCGCCCAGGTCGCCGCTGTCACGTACCGCCGGTAGCACGCTTTCAGGGTGATGGCGGGCGTTAAGGTTAAGACTCACCCCCAGATAGTCGGCAAAGCGGTGCATTAGCTCGTACTCAAAGCCGGTAGGGCCCTGGCGACCTTGGTAATAAGTGGTGGGTGTATTACGGGTGTGAACGGTAATAAAATCTTTTGCAGTGATCTGAGTCAGATGCTCGCCGGGTGGAACCAGGGAGAGAGTGGGTACCAGAGTCAGAAGCGTAATCGCTATTAGCGCATAATAAGCGCTAGCACGGGCTACAAAATGTCGGCAAATCAACGTCAGCATGGCGTCTTGTCGGCATGAAACAAGCTGCCACGATACCCAGCCAGGGGCAGGCTGTCACCTTGTTGATTTCGTGTGGCGGCTGGTTTCCAGTATCATAGGCGTTTTCCGGTACCACATTATCTGTGTTTTCCGGCACCATAAAAGCACGGCCGCCTGGCGGCCCGGTGATTTCCCTGCTCGAATTTCCCTGCTCTAGAGGCTTCAGGATATGCTCGAACTGCGAGGCGCGCCCGCCCTTTCTGCCTTCCGTCATGCTCGGCTGTTAACGGTGCTGCGTGAACGTGTTCCCGAGGTGGAAGCGCTGTCTGCCCACTATGTTCATTTTATCGATGTTCACTCCCATGAGCGCCGCGAGGAACTGGATGACGCTGCCCGCGAGCGTTTGGTGCAGTTACTTGATTACGGTACTCACTCGAGCGTAGAGGTTCCTGAGCGCGCCCAGCGCTTTTTGGTGGCGCCGCGCCTAGGCACTCAGTCGCCCTGGTCATCCAAGGCGACTGATATCGCCCACAACTGCGGCTTGCGCCAAATTAGCCGCATCGAGCGCGGCATCGATTATCGGGTCAGCTTCACCGCTATGCCGAACGAAGAGAGTTTGAGCGCGCTGGCGGCACTGCTACACGACCGTATGACCGAAACCGTGCTAGCCGATGCCTCGGACGCTGCTAAGCTGTTTGCTCAACACGACCCGGCACCGCTGGGCAGTGTGGATATTCTAGAGGGCGGCCGGGATGCGTTGGCAACGGCCAACCAGGCGCTGGGGCTGGCGCTGGCAGAAGATGAAATCGACTATCTTGTCGATGCTTTCAATGAGTTGGGGCGTAACCCCAGCGATGTTGAGCTAATGATGTTTGCTCAGGCCAACTCTGAGCACTGCCGTCACAAAATCTTCAACGCCGATTGGATGATCGACGGCGAGCTGCAGAGCCACTCGCTGTTTAAGATGATCAAGAATACCTTTGCGTCGTCGCCGGACAATGTTCTCTCGGCTTATAGCGACAATGCCGCTGTGATCAAGGGCAGTCAGGCTGGACGCTTCTTTGCCACGCCGTTGACAGGCCTTGATGACGAGCGCGCACTCTACGCCACTCATCAGGAACCCATTCATATCCTGATGAAGGTGGAAACCCATAATCACCCTACCGCGATCGCCCCATTTCCTGGCGCTGCAACTGGCTCGGGTGGGGAGATCCGCGATGAAGGCGCCACCGGCATTGGCGGTAAGCCCAAGGCGGGTTTGTCAGGCTTTACGGTTTCCAACCTGCGCATTCCAGAATTCGTACAGCCCTGGGAAGCTTTTGATTACGGCAAGCCAGGGCGTATGGAGTCGGCGCTCAATATTATGCTCGAGGGCCCCATTGGCGGCGCCGCGTTCAACAATGAATTTGGCCGCCCCAATCTAACCGGCTATTTCCGCACCTACGAGCAGGAGTCACTTAACGAAGGCGGTATCGAGCGGCGCGGTTTCCATAAGCCGATTATGCTCGCCGGTGGTTATGGCAATATCCGTGCCCACCATGTTCAGAAGGGGGATATCCCTGTCGGCGGCAAGCTGATTGTGATGGGTGGCCCGGCGATGTTAATTGGCCTGGGCGGCGGTGCAGCCTCCAGCATGGCCTCCGGCACTTCCAGTGCCGATTTGGATTTCGCTTCGGTGCAGCGTGAAAACCCTGAGATTGAACGCCGTGCTCAAGAGGTGATCGACCGCTGCTGGGCGCTGGGGGATCACAACCCGATTCGCTTTATCCACGATGTTGGCGCGGGTGGGCTCTCCAATGCGTTGCCCGAGCTAGTAAAAGATGGCAACCGTGGTGGCCGCTTTGATCTGCGCGCGGTGCCCAACGCCGAGCCGGGTATGAGCCCGCTGGAGATTTGGTGTAATGAAGCCCAGGAGCGTTACGTGCTTGCGGTTGCACCAGAGGATTTGGATACATTTGATGCCCTGTGCAAGCGAGAGCGCTGCCCCTATGCGGTAGTCGGCGAAGCCTTGGAAGAGCACCACCTTGAAGTGCGCGACGGCCATTTTGAGAGTAAGCCGGTTGACCTACCGATGAGCGTGCTATTCGGCAAAGCGCCCAAGATGCAGCGCGAATTTGAGCGTCGCAATCCAGAACTCTCTGGCATGATGCTGGATAATCTTGATCTGCGCGAAGCACTTGATCGCGTACTGCGCTTACCTACCGTGGCCTCCAAAAGCTTCCTGATCACCATTGGTGACCGCTCGATCACCGGCCAGGTGGCTCGCGACCAAATGGTCGGCCCCTGGCAAGTGCCGGTAGCCGATGTAGCGGTGACCACGGCAAGCTTTGATGCCCACACCGGTGAAGCCATGGCCATGGGAGAGCGTCCGCCGGTAGCCTTGATCAACCCTGCCGCTAGCGCTCGCTTAGCGGTGGCCGAAGCGATTACCAATTTGGCGGCAGCACCGATTGCCAAGCTTAGCGATATCAAGCTCTCCGCTAACTGGATGAGCGCGGCGGATCACCCAGGTGAAAATCAGGCGCTTTACGATGCGGTTTATGCGGTAGGTATGGAAATGTGCCCGGCGCTGGGCATTGCGATTCCGGTGGGCAAAGACTCGATGTCGATGCGTACCGCTTGGAAGGATGAGAACGAGCAGGGCGAATACGAAGATAAGAGCGTGACGTCGCCCCTTTCACTAGTGGTGACCGGTTTTGCTCCGGTGACCAACGCCCTGGCGACGCTAACGCCGCAGATCAATCTGGATCAAGACGAGTCGGATTTGATTTTGGTCGACCTGGGCAACGGTCAGAACCGGTTGGGCGGCTCCGCTTTGGCGCAGGTGTATGGTCAGGTGGGCAATGACTGCCCCGACGTGGACGACCCGGAAGATATCAAAGCGTTCTTCGAAGTCATTCAAGGCCTGAGCCGCGACGGCAAACTGCTGGCGTATCACGATCGTAGCGATGGTGGTCTGCTGGTCACGCTGCTGGAAATGGCCTTTGCTGCCCACGCCGGGCTTGAGATTAAGCTAGACTGGATGATCGACGAGCCAGTGGAGGCGTTGAATGCGCTGTTCTCGGAAGAGCTGGGTGCCGTGATTCAGGTCAATCGTGAACACACTGAAGAAGTGCTGGCGCAGTTTGCTGTGGCTGGTATCGAAACCTGCGGCGTTATCGCTCGGCCGCGTTACGACGACCAGGTGCGCGTCACGCTGTTTGAAGAACCCTTGCTGGAAACCACTCGTCAGCTTACCCAACGTACCTGGACAGAAACCAGTTACCGTATGCAGGCGCTGCGCGACAACCCCGAATGCGCCAAGAACGAATACGACAATCTGCTCGATGGCCGCGACCCGGGGCTATCTGCCACGCCCACCTTTGATATCAATGAAGATATCAGCGCGCCTTATGTCAATACAGCTAAGCCTGCCATGGCGGTGCTGCGTGAACAGGGCGTCAATGGCCAGGTAGAAATGGCCTGGGCTTTCGATAAGGCCGGGTTTGAGGCAGTGGATGTGCATATGAGCGACATCCTGGAAGGGCGCGTTTCGCTGGAGGAGTTCAAAGGGCTTGTGGCCTGCGGTGGCTTCTCCTACGGCGACGTGCTTGGTGCTGGCGGTGGCTGGGCCAAGTCGGTGCTGTTTAATGAGCGCGCCCAGGAGCAGTTTGCGGCGTTCTTCGCCCGCGACGATAGTTTCTCGCTGGGCGTATGTAACGGTTGCCAAATGCTCTCGCAGTTGAAATCGCTAATTCCTGGCGCTGAAAACTGGCCGACCTTTGTGCGCAACGAATCCGAGCAGTTTGAGGCGCGGGTTTCGATGGTGCGGGTTGAAAAGAGTCCCTCTATTCTGTTGGCCGGTATGGAAGGCTCAAAACTGCCCATCGCCGTTGCTCATGGTGAAGGGCAGGCGGAGTTCCGCGACAGCGCTCATCTGCGCAGCATGCAATCGAGCAACCAAATCGCCCTGCGCTATATCGATAACTACGGCCAGGCGACCACGCGCTACCCGGCAAACCCGAACGGCTCACCGGCAGGCATTACCGGTCTGACCACGCCGGATGGCCGGGTGACCATTATGATGCCCCACCCCGAGCGCGTTGCTCGGGCGGTCACCAACTCCTGGCGCCCGGCAGAGTGGACTGAAGATGGCGCCTGGCTGCGGCTATTCCGCAACGCTCGGGTTTGGCTCAACTGATTCCAGTAATGCTTTAGGTAATGCGTTGGGCATAGCCCCATGTTAACGGCGGATTTTTCCGCCGTTCACAGTTACTCGAGTCGTGACAACAGTTATTAAGAGTGCCGCTCGGGAGCGCTAGACGGTGTTTTATCAGCTCCTTTGGGCGGCAATCCTAGTTTGGCCTCCAGCGTTTCAAGCTCTAACCGGTAGCGCTCAACGAGGTATTCGAAGCGCCCAAAATCATGCCCGCAATCCATGCAGAACACATGGGCTTTACCACGCCGTGTGGCGGGAAGGCGTTTTAAACGACTGCTGCATTCCGGGCACTCAGGGCTGAAATGGTTGGTTGTCATTGCTCACCTCACTAGTATCTTCTCGCTAATAAACGTTGCGATTTCTGGGATTATTTAAACCATCACTACTACGACGCGACCAAAGTCGTAATAGTTCAATAGCGTGCTAATTAATTTGTCGATACCTAGCTCCTCATTAGCCACCTCACCAACGCCCCAGCTTCGCCCCTATCAGCAGGAAGCGGTCAAGCGCGTGGTGGGCCATTTCCGAGCCTCAAGTGAGCCTGCGCTGGTGGTGCTGCCCACGGGCAGTGGTAAATCCCTGGTGATAGCTGAGCTAGCGCGCTTGGCCCGTGGGCGGGTATTGGTGCTAGCCCATGTGCGTGAGCTGGTGGAGCAGAACCATGCCAAGTACCAAGCTTATGGGCTTGAGGCGGATGTTTTTAGCGCTGGTTTAAAGCGCAAAGAGGCGAGTCGCCAAGTAGTATTTGGCTCGGTGCAGTCAGTGGTGCGTAACCTGGAGAGTTTTAACGACACTAATTTTACCCTGCTGGTCATCGATGAGAGCCATCGTGTATCACTCAACGAAGACGCTAGCTATCGTCAGGTGATTGAGCACCTGCGCCAGCACAATCCACAGCTTAAAATACTCGGCCTCACCGCTACACCGTACCGCTTGGGGCAGGGGTTTATCTATTATCGCCACCATCACGGCATGGTGCGTGGCAGCGAAGAGAGTTTTTTTCGCGACTGCGTCTTCGAGCAGCCGCTGCGTCTGATGGTGAAGCAGGGCTATCTGGCTGCGCCCAAACGCCTGGATATGACGATCGAGGGTTATGACTTCTCCGCGCTCAAACCCGCTTCAGGCGGTCTGTTCCAAGAGGAAGAGCTGAATCGCGTGGTGGCGGGCAGTCGAGCGACGCCAGGCATTATCGGGCAAATCGTCGAACGTGCGGTTGATCGCCAGGGCGTGATGATTTTTGCCGCCACCGTAGCCCACGCTGAAGAAATTATCGGTTATTTACCCCAAGCAGAGGCGGCTTTAATTACTGGGGCAACACCTTCCCAAGAGCGCACTGCGCTGATCGATGCTTTTAAAGCGCGGGAGTTAAAATACCTTGTTAACGTCGCGGTGCTGACCACCGGTTTCGATGCTCCACATGTGGATTTGATCGCCATTTTACGGCCCACTGAGTCGGTGAGTCTTTATCAGCAAATGGTGGGTAGAGGGCTACGGTTGTCGCCGGGTAAAAGCGACTGCCTGATTTTGGATTATGCCGGTAACCCTTGGGATATCTTCGCGCCGGAAGTGGGTGAGCCGAAGCCCGATAGTGACAGCGAACCAGTTCAGGTAGAGTGCCCTGACTGCGGTCATGCCAATCTTTACTGGGGTAAGCGCGACGGTGATTTAGTGATTGAGCACTTTGGTCGCCGCTGTCAGGGGTTGGTCGAAGACCCTGATCGGCCTTCCAGCGTAGCTAACGGCCAGCACGGCGCGGTTTCGGGCGCCTATAAAAAGCAATGTGAGTTTCGGTTCCGTTTTAAAGTCTGCGAAGAGTGCGGCGCCGAGAATGACATCGCGGCCCGTCGCTGCCACGGTTGCGAAAAACTACTGGTGGACGCGGATGATAAACTCAAGGACGCCCTAAAGCTGAAAGACGCCAAGGTATTACGGGTAAGCGGTATGCAGCTGGAAGCGACCACCAACGGTCGTGGCCTGCCGCGCTTAAAAGTCACCTATCATGACGAAGATGGCACCCATCTTTCCGAGTGGTTTGCGCTGGAAACCCCCGCTCAGCGGCGCGCTTTCTATGCCGCCTTTATGCGCTACCATCTGCGCGCACCGGGAGGTAAATGGCAGCCGCTAAGCGCCGAGGAAGTCGTCGCCGAACAGCGCCGCCTACGCCATCCGGATTTTGTCGTAGGCCGCAAAGTGGGGCGCCATTTCCAAATCCGTGACAAGCTGTTTGACTATACTGGCCGCTACCGCAAAGCGGTGGAGGCGGGGTAGTGCGCTTGTGCTTACTCTCTAATAGAGCAACGCGAATGCTGACGACTTTGCTAAACTGTTCGCTTGTGCCGATTTTCATTTTCCAAGAGAGCCGACCCGCGTGAGCGAGACGCCAAGCGCTACTGTTGATTTAGAAAGCCCTGATTCCGAACCCACCGAGCCAGTGGCAGTTTCGCTTGGGCGTCTGTTTAATGAGCCGATTACGCAACTGCCGGAGGATTTGTATATTCCCCCGGAAGCACTGCGTGTCTTTTTAGAGACCTTTGAAGGCCCGTTGGACTTGCTGCTCTATCTGATTCGCCGCCAAAACCTGGATATTCTGACCATCAACGTGGCGACCATCACCCACCAGTACATCGAGTACGTGGAGCTGATGAAGGCCATGGAGATTGAACTGGCGGGGGAATACCTGTTGATGGCCGCTATGCTGGCTGAGATCAAGTCGCGCACCTTGTTGCCACGCCCGCCGAAGGCTGAGGGCGATGACGAGGAGGATCCCCGCGCTGAGCTTATTCGCCGTCTGCAAGAGTACGAACGCCTTAAAGAGGCAGCAGAGACGCTGGATACACTACCGCGCATGGGGCGTGACTGGTTCAGCGTGCAGGCAGGCTTACCGCCGCTGGAGTCCCGTGTGATTCACCCTGAGGTGGAATTGGATGAATTGCTCAGCGCGCTCTCCGATATCCTCAAGCGTGCCGAGCTGGTGCAGGCCCACCAGATCAGCCGCGAGGTTCTCTCTACCCGCGAGCGCATGCTCAAGATCATGGAGCAGCTAAGTTACGACGACGCCCATCAGCGCTATACCCCCTTTGAAACGCTATTTACTTTAGAGGAGGGGCGCGCAGGCGTGGTGGTCACGTTTATGGCGATTCTTGAATTAGCCAAAGAAGCCATGATTGAAATTGTCCAAAATGCGCCGCTGTCGCCAATTCACGTGCGCGCGCGGCGCGCTGCCCTGACTGACGGCGAGGAGAGCGCTTTTGATGAGGGCGGGATAGAAGATGATGCCTATGGCGAGTCCGCTTTTGAACCTGGCGAGGAGACGCCATGAGTAACACCGTCACCGCGTTAGATGACATTGTTTTAGATAATATTGTTGAAGCCGCACTGCTGGCCGCTGGCGAACCCTTGCCCCTTGAGCGGTTGGAGACACTCTTTCTCGAGGGCGAATGCCCCCCGCGCAAAGAGCTTCGTGACGTCCTGGAGCGTTTGCAGCAGCGACATTCTGGCGGTGCACTGGAGCTCCTGGAAACGGTCTCAGGCTACCAGCTGCGCATTCGTCCGCGGCTTTCCCAGTGGGTGTCGCGGTTATGGGATGAACGCCCCCAGCGCTACTCGCGGGCGCTGCTGGAGACACTGGCATTAATTGCCTATCGGCAGCCGGTTACTCGTGGGGACATTGAGGAAGTGCGCGGTGTCAGCGTGAGTAGTTCCATTATGCGCACCTTGGCGGAGCGCGGCTGGATTCGGGTGGTCGGTCACCGTGATGTGCCCGGCCGACCAGCGGTATACGCCACCACGCGCAGCTTTTTAGACGATTTTGGGTTAAAAACCCTCGATGCATTGCCGCCCATGCACACCCTGGCAAGCTGGGATGAAAACGAAATACCTGAAGAACCGGGGATGACGAAGGATACTGACATTCAGGAAGAAAATGGCCCCGGTTCAGACCATGAAGCACTGGACGAAACGATCAAAACGGTGCAGGATGCGCCACCTCAGAAAGAACAGATAACCTCGGCTGAGATAGCCGACACGCACGCCGAGACGGCGTTAACCCAGCCGCTGAGTTTTGCCGACCTACAGGCTCGGCTCGCGGCACGTGCCAAGCGCCAACAAGATGAGCGCGAAAGCACGGAGACTACCGATGTGAGGTCAGACGACCATGAGTCAGAGTAATAACACCACGCCCCCCACCAGCGAAAAGCTGCAAAAAGTCTTGGCCCGTGCAGGCCTTGGCTCGCGTCGTGAGATGGAAACGGCGATTTCCGCCGGCCGTGTTAAAGTGAATAGCCAGGTGGCTAAGCTGGGCGACCGCGTTGAAGCGCGGGACAAAGTCAGTTTTGATGACCGTCCGGTGGCATTGCGCCCAGAAGAAGAAGTGCCACGCCGGGTGATTATGTATAACAAGCCGGAAGGCGAGCTATGCACCCGTAAGGATCCAGAAGGTCGCCGCACGGTGTTTGACCGCTTGCCGCGCCTGAAAGGCGAACGTTGGATTGCGATCGGTCGCCTGGATATCAACACCAGCGGTTTGCTGCTGTTCACTACCGACGGTGAGCTGGCCAACCGTTTGATGCACCCCTCTACCCAGGTGGAGCGCGAGTACGCGGTTCGTGTGATGGGGGAAGTGAAGCGCGAACATATCCTGGCCATGGTCGATGGTGTCATGCTTGAAGATGGTCCGGCGCGCTTTACCGATGTTCAGGAGTTTGGTGGCGAAGGCATCAACACCTGGTTCCACGTGGTGATTCTCGAAGGACGCAACCGTGAAGTGCGTCGTCTTTGGGAATCGCAGGCGCTGACGGTTAGTCGTCTTAAACGCGTGCGCTACGGCAATATCTTCCTCGATAAGCGGGCGAAAGCCGGCGAATGGGTCGAACTTACCCAGGATGAGGTGGATGACTTAGCCACGCTGGCTAACTTGGAAACACGTAAAGTGCCCGCGTTGACACCGGATGAGAAGAATCGCTGGAACCGCGATAAGCACAAGCGTAAGCCGGTACAGGCACTGCGCAAACCGAAAAGCAAGGCTCGCTAAGCGCGGCTTGCAGAGCCCGTTGAACCTCTTGGTGCTCAGTCGTTAGCGGTTAGGCTGATAAGCGTGCCTGTCAGCATTGAGTGACGCCAGCGGGCACGCAAATGGTTCATTATTGTAGAGTGAAAGCGAAAAAACGCTTGCTATCAATAAGGTGTAAGCGTAGGATATGCATCCGTTCAGGCGGGTCGTTAGCTCAGTTGGTAGAGCAGTTGACTTTTAATCAATTGGTCGCAGGTTCGAATCCTGCACGACCCACCATTCAAACGACTGATCAGTTTGAATAAAGTCAGTTTGAATGCAGTGGTGAACGTTTAAAGTATGTGTAGTAACAGTATGTGTAGCAACGCTGGCAAGTGATCAGCACAGCAAGTTTGGGTCGTTAGCTCAGTTGGTAGAGCAGTTGACTTTTAATCAATTGGTCGCAGGTTCGAATCCTGCACGACCCACCAAATTCAACGCCCCTGGCAGTTTAGCTGCCAGGGGCGTTTTGCTATGTGTGACAATCTGTTTGCAGTCAAACGCTATTTCCCGCCAAAATGGTTTAGAATAAATCTGTCTAGAATAGATTTTAAGCGATGGCCATCGCGAGAGACGCAGCGGCTCATCGCTCCAACGAGCGGTGCATGTGCAAGACGCACTGCGCCGTAGCCCAGTGTTTAACAGGGGGATTCCCTGTTCGTCACAGTGGTAGACACAATGACTATTATGACTACTCAAGCGAAGCTTGAGGCCCCGCTACCCACAGCCTACTGCCCGACCCGCATTCCGGCGGAAGATCAGGCACGGGTTGAAGAGATCAAACGACTGTTGAAGGCCCATAACGCCGTTTTGGTCGCACACTACTACACCGATGATGCCATTCAGCAACTGGCGGAAGAGACCGGTGGCTGTGTCGCTGACTCGCTGGAGATGGCACGCTTTGGTGCTCGCCACGAAGCCACCACGCTGGTCGTCGCCGGTGTCCGCTTTATGGGCGAAACCGCCAAGATCCTTTCGCCTGAAAAACGCGTGCTGATGCCCACCTTGGAAGCCACCTGCTCGCTGGATATTGGCTGCCCCGCCGATGAGTTCAGCGCCTTCTGTGATGCCCATCCTGACCGCACCGTAGTGGTGTATGCCAACACCTCTGCAGCCGTTAAGGCACGGGCAGACTGGGTAGTGACTTCATCGATTGCAGTCGAGGTGATTGAGCACCTGCAGGCCAAAGGCGAGAAAATTCTCTGGGCGCCCGATAAGCATTTGGGCGGCTATATCCAGAACAAAACCGGCGCCGATATGCTGATGTGGGACGGCGCCTGTATCGTCCATGAAGAGTTCAAGGCCAAGGGTGTTGAAGACCTGAAACGCATCTATCCGGATGCCGCGGTGCTGGTGCATCCCGAGTCGCCTGAGCCAGTAGTAAAGCTGGCGGACGTGGCAGGCTCCACCTCGCAGTTGATCAAGGCCGCGAAAGAGCTGCCCAACGATAAGCTGATCGTGGCAACTGATCGTGGCATTTTTTTCAAGATGCAGCAGGCAGTACCGGGTAAGACTCTGTTTGAAGCGCCGACGGCAGGCAATGGCGCCACTTGCCGTAGCTGTGCGCACTGCCCCTGGATGGCCATGAACGCGCTGGATAATCTGGCGGGAGCCTTGCGCGAGGGAAGCGGTGAAATTCAGGTGGATGAAGCGCTGCGCCTGCAAGCTTTAAAGCCCCTTGAGCGCATGCTTAATTTCAATGCATGAATTGAAGGTCATCGCTTGAAAGCCATAACTTAAGACTTGGCCAGTTAAAAGCTTACGGCGCCCGTGATGTCTAACGCATGGGCGCTTTTACATGCTTCAGTGCATAGACTCTTCCAGCATTAACTAAAATCATCCAGCGCTTCGCGATACTCAATAAAGTCCTCGCGGCGCTGCTCGATTCTTGCCAGCGCCTGCTGATCATTTTCCCGCTCAGCGGCATCCCGAGCGATAGAGAGTTGGCGAATGCCGCGATCGACGCGGCCGGTCAGTTGAAGATGCTCTGCGCGGGCTAAATGCCCCCAGCTATCATGTCCGCTACGTCCGGCGGCCTCAGCCAGCAGGTTAAAGACCTGGGGGGTCTCCGGGTTTTGGGAAGTGATGTCGCGTAGCAGGTCATAGGCCGCCTGCGGGTCACGCTGGAGCTGTGCTTCGGCCAAGATCAGTTGGGCAGGTAGGTAGTTGGGCATAAAACGTAGCAATTGCTGACTGCGCTGAATGGCCTGATCGTAGCGGCCAGCTTCCAGGGTGACGCTAGCCGCAGAGGCGGGCAGCATGGCAAAGTCGGGATGTTCGTTAGCAAGCCTATCCAACTGCTCCAGGGCGCTATCGGTTTGGCCGTTGCGAGCATCGATCAGTGCCGCTAAGTAGTCCTGAGCGGCTTGTTCGGCGCCTTCCTGAGTGAGGCGCGAAGCAGCTTGCTGGGGCGTGTTAGTATAAATGCTTAGCAGCGCTCGGGCGCGCATCATGTCGTAGAGGGTGTCGCTGGTATATGCATCGGCAACATTGAGTTGGGCGGCGCGGGCTTGTGCGGCGCTTAAACGATTGTCGGTGACCGGGTGGGTCAGCAGGAACTCGGGTGGCGTATCGCCCTGAAGGCGCGCCATACGCTGCATGGCCGAGAACATGCGCACCATTGCCTCGGGGTCATAGCCCGCATCGGCCATGGCCTGAAGACCGATGTTATCGGCTTCCTGTTCAAACAGCCGTGAGTAGCTGAGCTGATCCTGGATCAGCGCCGCCTGTGAACCCATGGCGGCCGCCATGCCAGCGTCGCCGCCGCCACTGGCGGCAATCAGCATGCCTGCCAGCATGGCTGCCATGGCGGGCAGTTGGGTCTGAGCCGCGCGGGCACTGCCTCGGGCATAGTGGCGTTGAGAGAGGTGGCCCAGTTCGTGAGCTAGCACCGAGACAAAGGCGCCTTCATCTTCGGCAAACGCGAAAAGCCCTGAATTGATCCCTACTACGCCGCCAGGGACGGCAAAGGCGTTCAATGAAGCGTTATCGACCATGACGGTGATCGTGCGCAGACCGTTAATATCACTATGCGGGGCCAGCCGGGCAATCAGGCTTTGCAAATAATCATTGGTTATGGGGTCTTGCCACTGAGGGGCTTGGGCACGAAACTGGCGCAACCAGGCGCGGCCCAAGCGGTACTCTTCGTTGCTGACAGAGGTAGATGCCGCCCCTAAGCTCGGCAAGCCGTAATCGCTGGAGGCAATGCTTGGTGGGCTAAACAGTAGGCTGCCACAGGCACAAGCAAGCGCACATATCCAGCCTGGGTAAGCGATACGAAGGGTTGGCATGGCATCCTCATAAATAATGAATAAGTACAGTGGTCAGGGTATGGCATTGGTGAAGAGTGTGACATTGATAAACACAGGGAAGTGCCGTTAAATCGACTGCCTAGTGAAATCAATCGCTAAAAAGATAGTTTATGTAACAATGCCGTGAGCATGCAGGTCATTTTGAGGGAGTGTATATGTCTGAGCAATCCGGGGGCTTTCAACCCGACAAGGTGCTTGACGCTTGCGGGCTGCATTGCCCGCTGCCTTTGCTGAAGGCTAAGCAGGCCTTGGCAGGTTTGACAGCTGGTCAGTTACTGGAAGTGCGTTCCACCGATGCGGGTTCGTGGCGTGATATGGCGTCGTTTACCGATCAAAGTGCACATACGCTGGAAGGCCGTGAGCAGCGCGACGCGGTGTATGTTTATTGGATTAGAAAAGCTGGGGATGCGCACTCATGACCCTGCGCACGATTTTAAAAAGCTGGGTTGAGCGCTATTTCTCGGATGAGGAGGCGCTGATCCTGCTGGTAGTGCTGGTGGCGGGCTTTGCCGCTATTATCTGGTTTGGACGCATGCTGGCGCCGTTTTTTACCGCACTGGTGATTGCGTTTCTTTTGCAAGGCGTAGTGGGCGCGTTTACCCGGCGAGGGGTACCGCACCTATTAGCGGTCATCCTGGTCTTTTTGGCCTTTATCAGCGTGCTGCTCACCCTGGCGTTTATTCTCATGCCGTTGATCTGGAATCAGCTAGTGGGGCTAGTGCAAGAGACACCGCGGATGTTCGCCAGTGGCCAGGGCTGGTTGGATGAACTGCAGGCGCGCTACCCGAATATTATTACGCCGGATCAGATGCAAAGCTGGATAGGCGTGGCGAGCCGCGAGATTAGCCAGCTAGGCCAGCGTGCCTTAACGCTGTCGCTGGCCTCGCTCGGCAATATTATGTCGCTGATTATTTACCTGGTACTGGTGCCGATCCTAGTGTTCTTTATGCTCAAGGATCGCGACGTGTTGGTCGGTTTTATGCTTTCGCTGCTGCCCCAAAAGCGTACGCTGCTCTCGCGTATTTGGCGCGAAATGGACGATCAAATTGCCAACTATATCCGCGGCAAATTTATTGAAATCATCATCGTTGGCACCGTGGCGTTCTTTACCTTTGCGTTCTTTGGCTTACCGTATACAGCGCTGCTAGCGGTGTTGGTCGGCCTTTCGGTGTTAGTGCCTTATATTGGTGCTGCTGTGGCTACGCTGCCGGTTGCCGCGGTAGCGGGGTTTTATTTTGGTCTTAGTGAAGATTTTGTCTATGTGCTGGTGGCTTATGGCGTGATTCAAGCCCTGGATGGCAACGTATTGGCACCGGTATTGTTCTCTGAGACCAATAATATCCATCCGGTTTCGATTATTGTGGCGGTACTGTTCTTCGGTGGGATTTGGGGCTTCTGGGGGATCTTCTTTGCGATTCCCTTGGCAACACTGCTCAAGGCACTGATTTACGCCTGGCCACGTAGCATGCATGAGCGGGAGGAGCGTCGGAGTATGCCTGCCACGGCTAGTCAGGAGGTCGAATAGCGCTCATCCACTGCCCGTGCAAGTGATCAGCACGGGCAGTGGGCTGAGCAGAAATAGAGCCCTGGTTGAGTTAGTTGGAAGCGTTTAGCTTTTCAGCCGCAGCAAGTACTTCTTCCGCGTGGCCAGGTACTTTAACGCCGCGCCATTCGTTGGCTAGCTTGCCCTCCTTATCAATCAGGAAGGTGCTGCGTTCGATGCCCAGGTGCTCCTTGCCGTACATTTTCTTGAGCTTGATAACATCAAATAGCGTGCAGATGTTTTCGTCTTTATCTGAAATAAGGTCGAAATTAAAATCCTGTTTGGCTTTAAAATTCTCCTGGGCGCGCAAGCCATCTCGAGAAACACCAAGAATTACCGTATTAGCGGCATCGAAGGCGGGTTTGCGGTCACGGAAATCACCGCCCTCGGTGGTGCAGCCAGGCGTACTGGCTTTGGGATAAAAGTATATGACCACTTGTTTGCCACGCATTTCCGACAGCGTCACGGTGGTATCACCCGTGGCAGTGGCAGAGAAGTCAGCAACGGGTTGACCAATTTCAACAGGCATAAGGCATCCTTTTAAGGGTGGGTGTTAATATTGATTGTTACGCGTGATTACACGTAAGCCAGCGGCCGTTGTCAAAGCTCAAAACAGGGTGACGACAAACTCACACCGCTTTACGCTGTACAGGTTCGAATCGCCTGAGTACCATTTGGCCTCTGTGCGGTGTCGGCGCTTGATGCAAAATAGCGTGATCGCGCTCGGTTTTGAAAAAAACGCTTGTATTTAAAAACACAGATAGTTGATATCACAATTTGGCTGGTGAGGAATAAACGGATGATCACAGGCAGCATCGTCGCCCTGGCGACGCCTATGAAGGTCAATGGCGACATCGACTGGGAGGCGCTTCGTCGTCTGGTGAACTTCCATCTCGAAAATGGCACCGATGCCATTGTCGCCGCTGGCACCACGGGCGAACCGACTACCATGTCGTTCGCGGAGCACTTTGACGTGATTCGCAGCGTGGTGGAAGAGGTCAATGGCCGTATACCCGTGATCGCGGGCACCGGGGCCAACGCCACTTCTGAGGCTGTGGAGCTGGCGCGCTACGCTGGTGAAGTTGGGGCAGATTACTGTTTGTCAGTGTGCCCTTACTACAACAAACCCACCCAGGAAGGCCTTTACCAGCACTTTAAAGCGGTTGCCGAAGGCAGCAAGCTGCCGGTGATTCTGTATAACGTGCCGGGCCGCACTTGTTCTGATCTCTACAACGAGACAGTGTTACGTTTAGCCGACGTGGATAATATTATCGGTTTAAAAGACGCCACGGGGAACCTGGAGCGTGCGGAAGATCTAATCACTCGCCTGAAGGGCAGTGGTTTTATGCTCTACTCCGGTGATGATGCGACCGCCTGTGACTTTATGTTGATGGGTGGCCATGGGGATATCTCCGTCACCGCCAACGTTGCTCCTCGAGCGATGCATGAGCTTTGCACGGCAGCCGTGGCCGGCGACTCCGATAAGGCGCACCAGATTAATACGCTTTTGATGCCGCTGCATACCAACCTGGGAATAGAGTCGAACCCTATTCCAGTGAAGTGGGCACTGAATCGTATGGGGTACGCGGACGCGGGTATTCGCTTACCGCTAACCTGGCTGTCGGAAAAGTACCACGCCACGGTGAGCGAAGCGCTGCAGCTGGCGGGCGTCGTAGAGGAGTAACCCGACGCAATACCCTTTGCTACCCAGCTCGCTTATCGTTGAGCTGGGTACCCGAATTGTTGACTTAAGGTGGCTTGATGAGCTCTGTGCTTGAAATACGTGCGCTTAAATGGGTTCCGCTGGCACTCGCAGCGGCTGTCGCGCTCTCTGGTTGTGCGCGGGATGGTTTTTACCACGACCGTAACCTGGATTACACCGAGGCCGCCCCAGCACCGCCTTTGGTGCTACCAGAGACCCGCAACACCCAGCGCTATCGCGATGCGCTGCCGGTTCCTCAAGTCGCCACCCAAGGTGCACGGCTTGACGAAGCGGCAGAGATTCGTCCGCCGCAGTCATTAGCGATTGGCAGTGGGATGGAACCTGAGTATGTCGAGCGTCGTGAAGTGGGCGATCAAACCTGGCTAGTGGTGGCCGCCGATACTGGTACGGTCTGGCCGCAGTTGGAAGAGTTTGTACGTAGCCGTCAGTTGGAAGTGCAGCAGAGCAGTGCTTCTCAGGGGGTTATCGTCACGCCCCAGGCGGAAATTCGCCTGCAGAGTGCACTGCGCGCAGGTAGTAGCGAAGTTCGCTGCGAACGCGGCGGGCAAACCATGGCGAGCTGCCTCGATGCGTTAGAGAGCCATTTAAGCGCGCGCAGTGCATCTGCCAGTGTCTCCTCTTCCTGGACTGCTCAGCGTCTTACCGATGAGCAGACATTGCAAATCCGCCAGCAGGACGACGAGTGGGAAGTGGTGATCCCGCAGCCGGTCGATCGGGTATGGGCCGAGTTGAATCACTATCTTGAGCTGGATTTTGCTCAGGAAGGTCAGCGTGATTTGCTAGCCGTCGACCCCGCCAGTCATGAGTTTATGGTTGATTATATGACTGAAACCGAGCGCAACCGCAACCCGCTGCAAATCGTTTTCAGCCCGGATGTGCGCAAAATGTCCCAGCAGATTCGTCTTGCCCTGCAGGCTAACGGCGACCAGACCATTCTGCGTGCCATTAATGCCAGCGAGCGGGCATTCAGCGCCGATGATCAGCGCGAGCTGCTTGAGCGTGTCTCCGGCTATTTACGTTAATTTGTTGATCCTTGACCCCTTACGGAGCCCCCATGGAAAAGCGCCAAGAACTCTACGCCGGTAAGGCGAAATCTGTGTACACCACCGACGATCCGGATTTGTTGGTGCTCAATTTTCGTGATGACACCAGCGCCTTCGATGGCAAAAAAGTCGAGTCGCTGGCCCGCAAGGGAATGGTCAATAACATCTTTAATGCCTTCATTATGGAGCGGTTGCAGGAAGCAGGTATCCCTACCCACTTTGAAAAACAGCTCTCCAGCACCGAGAGTCTGGTCAAAAAGATGCAGATGATCCCGGTGGAGTGCGTGGTGCGCAATATCGCCGCGGGTGGGTTAGTAAAGCGTCTCGGTGTTGAAGAGGGGATTGCACTGACGCCACCCACCTTCGAGTTGTTCCTGAAGAACGACGAGAAGGGCGACCCGATGATCAATGAGTCGCTGGCGGAGACTTTCGGCTGGGCAACGCCTGAGCAGTTAGCCAAGATGAAGGTGCTGACCTTCAAGGTTAACCATATCCTCAAAGCGCTGTTTGCTGAGGGCGATATGCTGCTGGTGGATTACAAGCTTGAGTTTGGTGTGTTCAAAGGCGAGGTGGTGCTGGGGGATGAGTTCTCTCCGGATGGTTGCCGTCTTTGGGACGCCAACACCCGTGAGAAGCTTGATAAAGACCGCTTCCGTCAGGGATTGGGCGGTGTGATTGAGGCGTATGAGGAAGTTGGCCGCCGTTTGGGCATTACCTTTCCTGCTTAAATCGGCACGCCAGATTCATTGCTCGGCGTAAGGTTCGATAGCCATCACCTCCAAGGTGGTGGCTTCGCCATTTTGGCGAGGGCAAAACTTAACATCCACATCGCGCAGGCGTACGCCGTAAAGACGCTCAGAGGCCCTATCTTTTTGCTTATAGGCGGGCCTGGGGTCTTGGCTGAGTACCTGCTCAATTAATGCCAGCAGTGTGGCGCTGTCCTGGCGCTGAGCAAGCGTGTCCAGTGCCGCTGGATGAAAGGCGACATCCAAGAGTGGCGGTGTTTCAGTGGCGAAACCGGCCTGTGCGGTAGGCTCGGATTCGGCCCAGGGCAGGTAGGGTTTGATATCAATTACCGGGGTGCCGCTGACTAAATCGCAGCCTTGGAGTTGAAGCGTAACGCCTTGCTGAGTGTCGATGGCGATTAATCTCACTAGTGAAAGTCCCAAGCGGTTAGGGCGGTGGGTGCTGCGACTGGCAAAGACCCCCACCTTTTTATTGCCCCCCAGGCGCGGCGGCCTTACCAGTGGCGACCAGCGCTCGGGGCTTTGATGAAAAATAAAGCTCAGCCACAGGTGGCTGAAGTTTTCCAAACCGCGCACCGCGAGTGGATCGTTGTAGGGCGCAGTGAGGACAAGCCGGGCATCGGCCGCGGGGGCGAGCCCCGGCTGGCGGGGAATACCGAATTTATCGGGGTAGTCGCTAACCACATGACCAATGGTCGTCAGCGTAAAGTGCTCGCTGTTAGGGGCATCGTCCATCACACTGCCTTCTGCTAGGGTTGTTTCGCGTAGAATTGATCCAAGTAGTATAAAGCAGACCAATGGCTTAGGCGTGACCAAATGGGGCGTGATCGAATGTGTCTTGATCAAATGATAGCTGAACAGCTCAGAGGTGACGCATGACCAATACCGAGGAGCAGCAAGCGCCAACCAGTACGCGAATAACCTATCGCGCGGCGCTAGCACGGGATACCGCCGACCAAGCGGAAGTGTTTTATCACGCTGTTATGCAGGGAGCGGCCACGCATTACACGCTGGATGAGCGGCGTGCGTGGGCCAATGCGCTGCCCCGCGAAGGCAGTGCATGGGGAGTGCGCCAAGCGCTCTATACAACCCTAGTGGCTACCTGTGATGGTCGCTGCGTGGGGTTCCTGGAGTTGGATTTAGTCGCTGGGCGGGTTGAAACACTCTATGTATGGCCCTCACTGGCCGGTCGCGGTATCGGTACCACGCTGCTGGTACATGCCGAACGGCTGCTGCTTGAGCAGGGAAAGGGGCAAATCGAGATAGAGGCGAGTTCAATGCTCTATGAGCGCCTGCTGCGCCGTGGTTGGAAAAACCACGGCGAGGAGTGGGTCGAGCGAAGCGGGGAACGACTGCTGCGTTATAAACTTTCCAAATCGCTTAATGCTGTCGAAACTTAATCATCAAACGCTATAGCTGCGGGTAATGCGCATGGAAAGGTCGATCGAGGCGATGTCCTTGGTCAGTGCGCCGCTCGATATACAGTCAACACCGGTATCGGCAATTGCCCGCAGGGTGTCGGCATCCACATTGCCTGAGGCTTCCAGAGTGGCTCTGCCGCCGTTAATTTCCACGGCAACGTGCAGGTCTTCGATGGCGAAATTGTCGAGCATGACAATATCAGCTCCCGCGGCCAATGCCTGATCCAGCTCTTCAAAGGTTTCTACCTCGACTTCCACGGGCAGGTCGTTGGCTAACTTGCGCGCTTGCGCAACCGCCGCTTGAATGCCTCCACAGGCGGCAATATGGTTCTCTTTGATCAAAAATGCGTCCCATAGGCCAATGCGGTGGTTGTGGCCGCCGCCACAGGTGACCGCATATTTCTGTGCCAAGCGCATGCCGGGCAGCGTTTTACGCGTATCAAGCAGGCGAACGCCGGTGCCTTCAATCAGGTCGACATATGCGCGGGTGGCAGTGGCGGTGGCAGACAGCGTTTGCAATACGTTAAGCGCTGCCCGCTCCCCGGTGAGCAGGACACGGGCGGGGCCTTCCAGGGTTAACAAACACTGCTCGGCCTCTAGCTTATCGCCGTCAGCGGCGTGCCAGGTCAGGCTTACCCGACTATCTAGGCGGCGAAACAGCTCATCTACCCAGGGTGCGCCACACAGCACTGCAGCTTCACGGGTAATCACGTCGGCGCTGGCCCACTGGTGTTCAGGGATCAATTGCGCGGTAATATCACCCGGGCCAACGTCTTCTGCCAGCAAACGAGCGGCGCTGGCGCGGATTTCTTCAGCAAGAGCGGATTGATAATGCATGGCCGTGTATTCCCTGAACGTCGTCTTCGATGACGGGCATTGTAGTGAAAAACAGCGGTGAAGGTGAAAGAGAACAGAGAAAGAGAGCGCTAACGTACAGGAGCCCTTGCCAGTGGAAAATGAACAACCCCTTGACGGGTGGTGGGAAAGCGCGCGTAAAGTCGTTTCACCAAACTGTGACCCTCGGCCCACCGGTGAGGTGTCGTTGCTAGTGATTCATGCGATCAGTCTTCCGCCTGGTCAGTTTAGTGGTAATGCTATTGAGGCGCTATTTACCAATCAATTGGCGGTAGACAAGCATCCATTTTTCGCCGAAATTGCCCACTTAAGAGTCTCCGCACACCTGCTTATCCGTCGCGATGGCGAGTGCGTGCAGTTTGTTGATACAGATCAGCGTGCTTGGCATGCCGGGCGCTCCAACTGGTGGGATGCCCGCCAGCTAAGTTGGCGAAGGGCGCTCAACGATTTCTCGGTGGGGATTGAGCTTGAAGGGAATGATGTTACCCCCTATCGCAAAGCACAGTATGACGCTCTGGTGGAAGCAGTGGTGTGGCTAATGGCGCGTAACCCTCAGCTAGATAGCAGCCGTATTACCAGCCATGCCCATGTGGCGCCACTGCGCAAAACGGATCCTGGCCCGGCGTTTGATTGGGCGTATTTCCAGCAACTGCTGACATCGCGCGTTGAGCCTTAGCGGTTCGATTACGTTTTTTTCTGTGCTAAGCATTTCACTAATAACGCAATAAAACGGTAGTTTAATTACATCGAATGACTATTCGGTCGCAATGGCAAATGCTCTATGAATTGCTTATGTTGCAGTGCAATAGTTTGTTTTCGATAGTCTTTTCCGCTGCGACGGAATTGGCAGCGTGGCGACTTTGAGGTATCTTCGCCTATACAAAAGGCTAACTTCTAAGAGAATTGTGTAGCTTTACTACATCAATAGTTACGTAGCTTGTTGAATGTAGAGCTAAAACCCCTATCCGGCGTTTAATCACCGGCTGAATGTTGGCGCGTGGTGTAGTTCCACGCCGCCGCCCCAGGCCCTTCAGGGTAGCGGGGATTTTTGTCATTTATCGTCATTCGGAGAGACCTCTATGAGT
>NZ_JACCGK010000017.1 GCF_013416325.1 Vreelandella sedimenti | reverse complement strand
GGGCGAATTCCACACCCAACGTCGAAGAGCCGAAAATGATCTGCCATACCACAACGAGGTCAGTGACAGCTAAGACGGTGATCAAAGCGTTTGACGAGTTTTAAGTGCGCAAAAAACTGTATTCTCACTTTGTAGTGCTCGATAACGCCAGGATACACCTTTCAGGCAAAAAGTCGTTGAGTGAATGCACACCGTTTGCATATGTTCGACCTACTCGCCAGAGTTGAATCCTGAGTGAGATATTGAGTCGTCAGATGAGGTATGTAAAGCCACTGTTAAGCGCTTTCCTCTCATGTGATCGCATCTGTGATGAGATACACCGGCCATTGAGTAGCTATGGAACTGATCATGCAATTAACGTTGAATGAGCGCTTGCTAGGACAGTATTTATTTTGGGGGCAAGCGATTCAAAAGCCAGTGAAACGCCAAGGAATGAAGTGGCGGTTTATCAAGGTCCTCTCGAAACTGGTTCCAGATCATGACTAACGAAACAATTATTAAACTCATTAGCATAGCTATAAGCCCCCATTTGTTCATCACTTATTTCTCCGTCTTGCGCTGCCTTTATATAATTTCGAGAAACCTGCAGGCCATTTTTTTCGGCAGCGCTCATATCAAGCGCCTCGATATCGTCATCCCATTCGTGCATGCTTAAGACCTCTCAGGTAATTTAACAAACTTTTTCATGCGCATGCGAGTTTTATCTGGGAAGCCCTACCTTGCCAAAAATCATCTAATCCACTGATATAAATGGGGTAAACACCATTTCCTGCTAGTAAGGCTCGTTAGAAAAATGCGCATGCACTTCAACATTATCACCCGCCTCTGAAAATTGCGCATAAGCATAAAACTCTGATCATAAGCAATTTTTTATATGTATTTGCAAGATTATCCTCTGGCAATACAAGCCTTCACGTTACAGCCCTCCCCTCTGCTTTACCGATCAAGTGAAGCAGAGGGAGTTTTTCTTCACGAAAATAGACCTTTACTCAGCCCTGAAAGGGATGGCTTGATCAGCCAGCAAACTTCCCTTTAGAAGGCAAGAATCGGCCAGGAGCGGTCTTTTAGGTGTCACTGATGTAGCGCTTAAACGCCACTAGCATGCGCGGCTTTGCAGTGAAGGCAAAGCCGCAACGGAAATGCGTCGCCGTGCCTAGCCTTGTTAGCTGATACTATTGTAAACGCCAATAAAGTTATCAATTTGGCTTCTATCAGCTCCCGAATCTTTCAAATATGCGAATGCGGCTTCGGCTTTTGAATACTCCATTTTTGGATCTATATTATTCTCAATAAGCTTAGACTTCCACCATTTTATATTTTGCTCGGAGTCGTTTTTCATTATCTGGTAGACAACAAATGTGTAAACTCCGCAATTATCCTTATCACCCCAATTTACGATATTCTGTACAAATAACCGCCCGCGCTCTGGCCCCATTGCAGACAACATATTGTCGACAAACTGTCGCTTTATTCCTAGAGACAAAGCAATAATATTTGCAGCTTTTCTAGGCTTTGCAGTTGTTAACTTGTAACCGAAAAAGAGCACAACCACTACTCCAATTAAAATATACCAAGTCATTTAATTACTCCTTTTATTGAAACTATTCAGCAAGCCAACGCCTTGGTTTAGCGCAGCTCATGTAGCGCAGCGAAATGGGCGTCCGGTGTAGGGCCGGAGGCCCGGAACGTACTACAACAACTTGTTAAATTTTCATGCGGTGACAATGGAATAAGCGCCATAAACTACCAACAAAATGCCTATGATCGACATAAGGTTACCGGGAAGATTGTTGAACCGCTGCATTTCCCAACCTCGCACCGTTGACCCATGAGGTGTCTCTCGTTCATATGGAGCTTTGCGATGGCTAGCCCATTCACCGAGACCTATGAAGAAAAGACCTGCGAAAAGTGGCAGCACGGAAGAATTGCTGAAGGCCTTTACTGGGATAAAGAGTGACCCCAGAGTGGCTAGCCCCCCAATCCAAACCAGCAGCTTGTACCACTGATCTAGTGCGAGAGATTTGAGTGCCTGGGTAAGATCCATGTTTCCTTCCAAACTTAACGCCCGCATTTGCGGTTGGTTTGCAGCGCAGCGGAAAACCAATCCGACAATATGCGCTTGTTATACGGACTTAACTGCATCAATTAATCCGTCTCCGAGCTTTACAAGGCAGTTTAGCAGTGAATCTACATCACTATTTTTAATAACAACCCTTTGCCCGACCGCATAAGATCCATCGTTTGACTTTTCGGTATATCGAGAATCCACGATGCCGTCATTGTGCGCCAACAAATGCCTCTTCTGAAATAGAGTATTAAGTGAGGCAAGCTCTTGATGACTCAGCCAATCACCGTACCCATAATTAATAGCCTCTTTCCAAAGCCGGCTGCCCTGATCTAAACGCTGAAAGGCATTAAACGGCGGCTCATCATATTTTGAATAAAGACCCTCACAATATTTTTGAAACGCAGTGACGCCATCTAAAATACAACTTTCTAGTATAGAACGACATGTAACTTCAGCCTCATCCAATCCGGCAACATCCGTTAATGCTTTTTTAATGACTTCAATATTTTCTTTCTTGCTTCTTATTTTACGGATAGCGTCAGAGTAATTTTGAGTGACTGAGTTTTCTCCACAGCATGGGCAAAAGAAGGCATTTCCAATTACTGAGAAGTGCGCAGTGCAGCTCTCACACTCAATTTCGAGTTCCATTTCGTCAACTGCCTCTGCTGGCAGCGCATAAGTGCTTTTCTTTCCACCAGAAACTTTCATAGACACTGACAGAAACTTATACTTACTTTGTTTCCTATTAAATTTATCAGCGCCAGATACCAATGCATTATGAATGGTATTTTCAACAACTCTCTTTGCCTCACTAAGGCTATGCTCAACTTGTGCTTTCGTGAACCACTGATCTGCCGGAGCTTGATGTCTACATAATGGACACCAAACGGCTTCGTCTTTGAATAGGTTAGACCAGTCTTCATGTCCAACTTTGAATAAGAATTCACAGTCCTCATATGGGCACTGTTTATCAATAAATCCTTTTTTGTCCTTTTCTATAGGAATAGAAACTGAAGTTAAGCCTTTTAAGGCCTTGCTTAAATCTTCAAACATTTATCACTCCTTTCTATTCCGTATAACGCAGAGCTTTGCGGCAATTTTGGAGCCGCGAAGCGGTGTAAAATTTTCTGGCAACAGCGTATTGTTAGGCTTGAGTGCAATCATTCGCTTTGAACCAAGTAAGCCATCTCCGCGTCAGAAAGGGTCAGTGTAATATCTCTACCTTGGCCCGCCTTAAACTTACCCTTTACCCGAACCAGTCCAAGCTCAATCCCTTCCAATATTCCCTGAATGCTCCGCCCCCCATATTTCATGTGGTAGGCCTTCGACTGAGAGCCTCATAGCATCCCAGACAAGTGTCACGTAAGTTGGTCCTCCATCAAATGACGATGACACAATGCCAACTATTCGTCCGTCTTCATTAAATACAGGGCCTCCACTCATTCCTCCTAAAGACTCCATATCAATCTCAATACAAGAAGAAGGCATTCTTTCCCCCCTTCCATGGGGGAATACGTTAGTAACCAAACCAGAGGTGACGAGTGGAGATACCAAAGCTGCATCTTCATCAAAGGCGCCATGACGATACCCAACAGCCCATAACCTAGAGCCCGGTAATGGAAGACATAATTCTAACGGAACTAGGGACTGCGGGTGTGCTAGGTGAGCATCTGAATGAAGATCACAAGATAATATCGTAAGGTCAGAAACTATCTTGCATTCTGGGTCATCGGGTCGATATTTGCTGGGGCCTGAACAAGTGACAATTCCAGTTGGGAGCCAAGCACGCGCTTTATTATCGGGCAAAAATGAAAGCAAGACAGGGCCTGACCCAGTTTTAGGAAACTCATCAAAGACATGAGATGCTGTTAACACCATGCCTGGACCGATCATTATTCCACTACCTATCGAAGTAAGCTTGTCGTCAAAATAACCAGCTATGCATACGATAGCATCACTCGCTTGGTGCAAACTATCAAGTGACCCCAAGCCATCATCAGCAGTGAAAGCCGGACGCCCCCAATTCAGCTTAACGTTAGACAAATCTTTATTTTTCTGGGTAATTTCTACTCTATGCACAAATTTTCGCTTTCAATATGTATTCGTTTTTTCGCCGATGCTTATCGGCAGCCTAACGCCCGCCTAAACAGAAAACTGACATTCGTCACCGCTAATTTTCATTGCTTCACATGCCTTCACCCAACCGCGGAAGGAGCTGGAAAAAAGAATCTTGGGTGTCGGCTGTCGACAGATGCACCAAACCCCAGAATATCCCTTGGCTCCAAGGTCGTTCTGATTTCCTATTACTCCTTTTTCAAAAACGGCATGACATAGCCAAAGTATTCGTTTTGAGCTGTGCGTTGCACATCCCAGCGCCTCGAATGCCCGACTGGGCGCTCCCGTTGATTGGCATGCGTGAGGACCAAGCGATTCTTGGCACGAGAAACTCCCACAAAATAGGCGCATCGGTTTTCATCCTGATCACCAAAGAAAATTTCGTTTTCGACGGCCATCATGATGACCGAATCGAATTCAAGACCCTTGCTCTTGTGGATGGTCAAGATTCGTACTGCTTGGTCATCTGAGAACCGCTCAAGAGCCTTTGGTAAGTCAGACTCCAGCTTCAGCAATTCCTCGATTCTGGCCTTGGTATCGCGAACCACCTCCTTCAACCGGTCGCGTGACTCGTAGTCTGGGGAGAGCGCGACCAGCGTTTCGATACTGACTTGCTTCAGAAATGCTCGAACCAACTCCCACCAGCCTGAGTAGTGATCATCGACAAGCTTGGATCTGGCTATCTCTTTTCGTTGCTGCTTGACGAGTCGATCAAGGTCCTTACGCGCGTTCGACTGAATCTCCTCATCAGCAAAAGGGATGAGTTGATTCATGAGTCGAATCCAGGCTTTTGGCTCGCGTTGGCCATAGAGGCAGGAGAGATAGTCCACGATCAAACGTGCAGCCGGCTCGACCGTGATGTCCTGCATCTGCTGCTCGTTACGGAACGGGAGACTGCGTGCCTCCAACGCCGCCATCAGATGATCGGCGTACAGGTCGAGCTGATTACGAACCAGGACTGCAATCTCCGCAGGTGGTAACTTCTCGGTCTTTATCCAGCTTTCAATCAAGCCTGCGAGGTACTCAGCCTCCTGACGACTATCTTCGAAGCGCCAAGCGAATACCTCGCCTTCGTCGCCGGCAAGCTGCTCATCCGGCATGACAGAAAGTGGGTCAAGCTTGCGAATGATTTCATTTTGCAGACGAAGCAGTCGCGGCTTTGAACGAAAGTTACGGTACATATTGAGCGGGGCGGCGGCAAAGTCGAGAACGAAAGTCGGAAAGGTGCCGTCCATGGCACCTGCCCATCCCATGATTTTCTGTTTAGTGTCGCCCACGGCAGTTAAGCGAATGCTCGTGCCTTGAAAGGCGAGCTTGATTAACTCGTACTGCAGGTTGGTGCAGTCCTGGAATTCGTCGAGGAATACGTCGCTGTAGGTTTGACGGATGGCGTTTCGCGCGACTATAGACTGCTGCAGAATCTTGATCGCAAACGGCACAAGATCGGAAAATTCGATCAAGGTCCGTGATGGGTTAGGCTTTCTATCCGCAATTTTGTATCCTGCATCTAGCGCATATTCGCCCGTCAGCACAGGGCGGAAACGATCAATAATTCGCTTAGCGAAAGCATGAAAGGTATAGCTGTCAAACCTCGTGGCAAGCTCAGAACCACAGCGCCGCTTGACCCGCTCTTTCAGGTTACTACTAGCATCAACCTTAAACGAGATGGCCAGAATCCGCTTTGGATAACGACATGTGCCTGTGCGAAGTAAAAAGTCTGCCCGTTGCGCAAGCATTTCGGTCTTGCCAGCTCCAGGGCCTGCTGTCAGCGCGAGACTGCACGTGCGCTCCTTAGCTGTCCGCAATGCATTCGGTTCAAGAGTCAACCCATCCGCAGGCTTCCAGGCATCGACTGCAATCACTCCGGCAACCCCGCTAGTTTGGCGATGACGGCATCGGCCAAACGTTCGAATGATTCGGGGATATTCGCGAGCAGGTCAGCATCGCTGAGATTGGCAAGCGCATCAATGTGCGCAGCCGGCTTGCTTCCTAGCTTGAAGCTGCGGTGATAAGTGCTGAACAGCTGCTGTTCGTCCTCGCTGTATTGGCTTGTATCCTGATGGCTCTTGCCGAGGACAGCCTTGATCGTTGACTCGTCGGGCGTTTCTTTCTCGGCACCGTAAGCAGCCGGGTAGGCCAGCAGCATGGAAAAATCGAGATCCATGGGCGCCGAGAAAAACACTCCACGATTCTCCAGCTCAAGGAATACGCTTTTCTTGCCTTCAACAAAATAGTGATTTGTTCGGACTGGTGTTTCGACTGCATCCCATTTAGGTAGAGGCCAATCACCAGGAAGCGCTTTTGTCGGCTCAAACTTCACGAGTTGATCATTCACGTATTTGATCCGTCCCCAGCCGGCGGCATAACGAGCCACATCAAGATCCAACAGTGTCAAATACGGAATCTGCAGTGCAGATAGCAGCCGCCAAAAGTGATTGACGTGACGCCCCCCCAAGGGCGCTATCGAAACTGCCGACTCATCAACCGGAGCCCCTTTGGCCTGAAGTAGCCGTGGCAACACGATTTCTTCACTGTCACCCTCTCCCAGAACCACCAAGCGGGAGAAATAGACTTCAGGAAAGGCCTGTACGGCCTCACGCACAAATTTGTGAGCTTCATCAGTAGCATCAGGCAACTGAATGTGCATGACGCGCGATGTTCGCTTCTGGGTCAACCGCAGATAGCGGATACTTTCCGGGGCGACTCGCCGCAGCATAGACGGTGCATGGGTGGCGATCAGCGCTTGTGCGTCCCCTTTGCCTGTCATTCCATTAAGGGCATTCACGATCCGTCCGAGGTAGTGGGGCGAGAGGCTGTTTTCTGGCTCTTCAACCGACACCAGCGTAAACACGGGCGGGCGCAACTTTTCTGCGTCGAAAGAATCGTCATCTTCAGCTAGGACAGCGCGACCAATGGCTTGCGAGGACAGCACGAGGGACAGATACAGCATCGATTTCTGACCATCGCTCAGTCGCGAGAAGTCCACCAGCTGCCCGTCATGGCCCGGCGTGAATGACAATGACATGTGTCGCAACAAGGCTTCAATCTCGGACGAAGCAAATGTGAGCTTGGGGTCGACAAAGAAGCTTCCCTTATGCAAAGCACTCCATGCCGATTTCAAGCTTGTGCTGAACGCATTGATTGATTGATTCGCCGTCAAGCTTTCGCTGATTTGGTCGGTCAAACCCTTGATAACAGTTCGTTCTGCATCCCAGTTCACGGCACGCAGCATACGTCCCAGTAGTGCATTGGCGCCATAGCCAATGTGATCGGCAGGATCACGGCGTGCGGGCAGGTAGTGAACGTGTATATGGTTGCGTTCAGATCGGGGAACTTGAGCTGTGCTCAGCGGTGAGCCATCTGCATTGATGTCCAGCACATAGGCCATGCTTTCTTCTATATCTCCATCCAAGCCCATGGTGGCAGTGAGCCTGAAACGCACTCGCGGTGTGCCGTCGATTTCGTCAAGGCGCATGTGGCCGAAATGAGGAGCTACCGTGCTGTTGTCGTCGTCATCGTCGCCGAGTTCCGGAAACAAAAAGTCGGCCTCGATCCATAGCTGACGCTCATCAGGCGGTTCTGCTTCGTTGAATGGAACGTGAAAATCCGAGCGCAAGATCCGGCGTAGTGATGGCTCAAAAGCAAACAGACGGCACAAGGCTTGGAGTGCTGCTGTCTTGCCCGAGCCGTTAGGGCCGATGAGATAAGTAATCTCCTCCAGCCTGATCTCGGTGGGCGCCGCTCCGAATGATTGGAAGCTTGAGAGCCGGATCGTTTGTAGCTTCACTGAATGTATTCACCTGAGTTTGTGGGTATGGGAAGTGAATGGCAAATCTTCACCGAAGAGCGGTCGTTTGACCGGCAACCCTGATCGACAACAACCACTGCGGAGCTGTTATCGGCCTATACTCATCGAACTTCCGCTTTGGGTCGATATCAGCCATTAGCCCGCTCCTGTATTCATTTGCAACACAAGCTCATACACCCGCATAGGCTCTTTCTCGATACCCACGTTGGGGCTTTTGCCATTTAGCTTGGGGTTCGACGCTTTCATCCATCGTCTTGCATTCACTTCTCCCATCGCTTTGACGGCGGCGTCCCATATGTCTTCTCTACCGGGCGCCTCGATGATTTCTCTGCCAACCTCTCCCATGTGCTGCCACGCCTGTATATCGTCAGGTTCGGGGGCATTGGGGTCACACTGATCGAGCAAAATATTGAGCCGGGAGGGTCTGACGGTTGAAGCATTCACCGTGTCTTCGTTTTCTCGCGAAAGGGTCTCTCGAAGCCACGTGTCCACAGCGTTGCAGACACGATCATTTTCACTTTTTGGAACCACTGACGCGCTATTGCCCACCTGTCGGATAAACAGGTGTTCAGGAATAGGGACTGCGCGTCCACCACGCAGATACGCCACAATCTCACCGCTCATATCTGGCAGATAGGCGTTATTGCTTTGCAAGCACTCTAGTGCTTGCCGGACTGTTTCTAGCGGTTGCGGGAAACGGTCACGCAGATCAAACACCCTGTATGCAAAGATGCGTTCTAGTGGATCGTGCTGGTGGGTGTGGTCTGATGGCATCCTGCTCTCAACTGGCAACTTTTATTATCTAATCCACCTTAGCACTTAATCAGTGACTTGGGCATTCTTCAGCTGATTTCTTGGTGCGTGTCGTTACGACAGCTGTAGCAAGTGATTTACTGATCAGTGTTCTGTTGGGCAGCACAAGATCACATTATCCCCAATTACATTTTTTAAAATAATTGGGGATAATCATTATTAATTAGTGACTTAATGCATCTTTATGATCATTAACTATAGCACTTCTCCGGCTCGCGTAGCCCCCTTTGCACCCGTATAGTAATCGGATGAGCTCTGAGATCTGTTAGCAAACGCTTCCCCTCGGAGACATACGAAACGGCGATCACTTTGGTAGCCTCAAGGTGGTCTTTTTTCTTCTTTCCTCCCGTTTTAAGGATGCAGGCCTAACACACAGCGGGCAAGTCTTCCCAGCGGGTGGTGTAGCGCGGCGTGCGGTGTTCAGAACGTATGACCCAGGCGTTGCCTGGCCGGGGTAGCCCTAGCTGTATGGTTCCTCGCCCTAGTTCTCGATTGAGCTTGTCGACAGTGGCCATCAACCGTTCGCTACGCGTTGCGTCGTTGTCATCTAACGCCTATGGAGACTCGAGCACCAGGATGGCGCGATTGGCATGACGGCTACTCATTTCTAGATCTCATATTTAACGAACGACAGTGGTTGTTGCTGACATTGTTATATCGGCAGCGTGCTTATGCGTGTTTATATCAACACCTATCTTGACACATTTTTCTAACGCGATAGTGCCACTGTGAGAACGTTTTGCTGGGCTATGCGACGCACAATGTCGCAACCACGTCATAGCCTCATTCTCTCTTATCAGGGACGGTGGACGCTAAGATGACCATGAACGAATGTGTAACGACTCAAGACACTACCCAACAGGAAGTAGCCAAGTGGCTAAATGATCGTGAGCAGTGGAAACGTGAGATACCCGTCATGGGCTTTTTAAGCCAGTTTTTAACCGTCACACCGGTCATCAACTCAGTGTTTAATAGTGCAAGCACGGACGGTAAATCACTTTTTATTTGCCCCCTCTATAGCGCGACGTTATCTGATACGTCCCGTCAGTTCTTACAAGCTCACCTCATTTGGCACTGTGTGGCAGGTCATCTGACCGCACCGCTGGTGGCCGACTATCAACGTTGGCACCTTGCTTGTGACCATGAGGTGAATGCACTGCTGTTGGCACTCGGGATTTCTTTCCCTGCTGATGCCCTGCTCTTTCCAGTATGCGTGGGGCGCAGCGCGATGAGTGTGTATCGCTGGCTGGAAGGACACCCCAATATTGCAGTGGAAACATCCATGGATATCCACCCCGCCGCCCTCTGGCATGACTTGCCGAATACTTATATAGATCAAAGCACCGTAACGTTGTGGCGACTGCGTGCCCACCTGGTGGCCAAAGAGCCTGATGCTTTACCGGCACGGGTCGCTAAGTTTTGTGAGGCACGTTAAACTCAACGCTTTCATATATCCAGCCAAGGTTAGCGTCACTATGTCTGAACCTCGTGATACGCTTTTCCGTTACTTGACCATGCTACAGCTGATTCCTCGCTTTCCAGGGCGTATCGCGACGCCCGTGTTGAAAGAGAAGCTTGCAGAGCGCGGGTTTAATATCGATACACGTTCTCTGCAGCGGGATTTAAGCCAGAAACTCTCCACGCAGTTTCCCATCGGCTGTGACGATAGCCAGAAACCTTACCGCTGGTATTTTGATCGTGACTTTCAGTGTCAGCTACCCGCGCTTGATGTGCCCAGCGCGCTAACGCTGGTATTGGCGGAAGAGTATTTGAAGGGGTTGCTGCCTCCGGTGGTGGTCGGCCAGCTCTCGCCCCACTTTACCGACGCACGGAAACTGCTGGACGACATGAGCGCTAATGGGCTTAGCCAGTGGGCACGCAAAGTACGCGCCATTCCCAACGGTAAAGCGCTGATCCCCGCTGAGATTAACGAGGCAACCTGGCAGACCATCTCTCAGGCGCTCCTTGAGCAGAAAGCCGTTGACGTTATTTACCTATCACGTACCAGTCACTCTGAAAAGGCGTTTATCCTCCACCCTCAAGGCATTGTGAGCCGCCACAGTGCCACTTATCTGTTAGCTCATGTGGATGGCTTTAAGGATCTTCGCCAGTTCGCCCTTCATCGCGTGAAGCAGGCAACACTCAGTCAACAGCCCTGGCAAGAGCAGCACGATTTTGACATTGATGAGTACATAAAAGGCGGTGCGTTTGGGTATCTTCAGGGGCCGAGCGATGTGGTACTAGAGGCTGATATCACTAGGCCAGTGGCGTGGCTACTACAGGAAACGCCACTATCAGACACACAATCGATAGAAGCGTTGCCGGACACTGACGGCTGGTATCGGCTAACCGCCCACGTACCGGATGATCAGCAGACGCTTTGGTGGTTGATGGGCATGGGGCCAAATATCAAGGTCGCCGCGCCTCACGCATGGCGAGAGACGATCAAAACGAACGCAGAACAGATGCTGGCACACTACGCCACTGAATCCCCTGTGACTTCATAAACACCCGCCAGCCTCATGGTTCGATATACCCTTTTTCCGCATGCGGAAAAGCGCGACGACGTTATCATTGCTACACCAAGGAGGGTCCCCATGCTCTATTTTGCCTACGGTTCCAATATGGCGACCCAGCGCCTAGCGGCCCGCGTTCCAGCACGCTTTGTGACCACCGCCCTTCTGCCCGCTTACCGCCTGGCATTTCATCAACGCGGCGGGGACGGCTCAGGCAAATGCGATATTGTGCCTGCCTCAGCGCAGTCCGCTGTCTATGGGGTCATTTGGGAAATGGCTTCTCATCACAAACCGACGCTCGATCGCTATGAGGGGCTAGGCGCGGCATATAACGAGACGTGGCTCACCGTCACTGACCTGGCAAGCGACCGGCAGTTTGAGGTGCAGGCGTATATCGGCAACCTCACCGCACTCGGCCTGCGTCCATATACCTGGTACAAGCACCATGTGCTTGCCGGGGCACGCGAGCATGGCTTACCCGCCTATTACCTTCGTGCACTGGAGGGCATTGAGGCACATCAGGATGACAATGCCGAACGACATGCCCGAGAGATGGCGTTATATGCCCCGATAGAACCCCTGATGAGTGCTACTTAATGGATAATGATCAGCGCTTGATTGAGTTTTACTGCGGTGAAGGCCGCGATCATAAAGGCCGGTGCCTTGAGGATATTTGGGCGCTATCCTCCTTCTGGCTAGAGCACACCCACGACTATATTCAGTGGCTGTTCCCTATCCCTGAGGCGGGTCGTTTTAACGCCTTTGCTCCCTTGCTGACGCCCACGGTACAGGCTGCGTTTGAGAGAAATGACGTTATGCGCCAGCATCAGCAGCGCTCGCTAGACGTTATGCTCGACTTTTTTGGCCTCGCTCGGGATGGGAGCGATATCGTCGCTCAACCAACGCTGGCAATACAAACCCATATTTGGCTGAAAGCCGGTGGCCATAATCATTTACGTATCACGCGGATGATTCGGTCGCTAGCCTTGTGCCACCAGCCCGACCTAGCCCGCACCTTTCAGCAAGCGGTCATCGAGATCGGTACCCAACAGGGGGTGGTCTCTGCGTCGTCGGTTCAGTATTGGCGAGAGGCCTTTTAGACCAGCTTAAACGGCTCAATGTCGCGAAAGATGCCGATTTTGGTCATATAACGGCGCAGCGTAAACGCTTCAACAGCTGTCACCGGATCGACCTGCGCCAGCTGATCAAAGTGGATACGGTTCCACTGTGCTCGAGTGACCTTGATGCTATAGAGATACTGATCGCGCGTACCACCCGTGATGGGGTCGACCACTTGACGATACTCAGACACCCGCGCTTCTTGAACAAAGGGCAAACGCACAAACACGGCGCCAAGCACACGAAAGGCAGCGCTTTGGCAGGCATCGTCCATTCTTGATCCGGCATGTCATCGTCAGATGGCAGGTCAATATCCAGCGCCATCGTGGTGTCATCGCTTCCCAAATCAAAATCGATCACGGTCTCGCGAGGCCAGTCGATCTCTTCCAGGCGCTCTTGTAGGGTGAGCGTCATATCGTCACGTTGCCTTAGCACGCCCTGCTCTTCTCGCTGCTGCCGGGCAAACTCGGCGGCATCAAAATCGGCTTTGCGGTGCTCCCAGGTACGATAGTCATCATTAAACTGCGTCTGGCGACGTGTGTTATCGGACTCGTGTTGACGGCGTGCCGGTGGCCAGAGCACTTTCCACCATGGAAGGGGCATGGGGGATGTTGGGTGCAGTCAGTAGCCTCTCACACTAGCGCACCTCTAGTGGACTGATCAGGCCAGTCAATGATTTGTCGCAACGTTCACTCTGAGAGGCCACTAAGAAGTTCGGGTGGCATTTTGTGAAAGTACCATAGTGGTAGCGATGCCCCAGACCGGCAGATGCTTGAGCAGCGCGTGCGTAGCAGGACTATCCGCTGTTAATAGGCACACGCCTTGGTCTCTATAGGCGGGATATTTCTTGGCGACGTAGTTTACCAACTTGGCCAACACCCGAGTCAGTGTCCCCCACCGAGACAGAAATACCCGTCCACTATCTGATGGAAACGCGTAGCTGGCGACCACGATCTTCGAGGGTATCAAGATCGAATCCCTGAAAGCCCACAAAGCTCTAGTAAATCGAGTAAACCTCAGCATGGGGGGAGAATCTGGCTAGCACTTCCGTCACCTGGTGGAACATATCGCCATATAGCGCGCAGTTGCGCGACAGTAGGATCACCTGGCGGTACAAAGCCAGCGAAAGCAGATGCCGGGCAGTGCCCATAGCAACGCCCAGAGTATTCAGCTCATTAGAACGGGCGACAATACAGCTATAGTTATTGGACAGTACACCTATCGGCCGCCCTTCCAGCGGGATGAACCGATACGCCGGGTTGCTGGCTCTTAGATAGGCACGCTGGTGCACCCGTTCCAGCCGCTTGACGGCCAAGTCTCCATCTACGGCAATCACGATCACTCGGCTTCCATTCACCACCAGCAGATCACCATGGTGAATTTTACCACCGATCATGGAGTTGCCAGAAGCAGGTCGCGGCAGAATGCCTGACCGCATGCGGCAGATCGAGATCATTATCCAGGTGGTCATCTTTCGAGCTGGGAAACCCAGCACGCACCGCGCTGGATAATAGCGACAACGGGCACGATGGATGTCCCAGTTCGGCACGGCCGATCAAAGAAACAGGCAACAACATGGAATGGTTAGCTCAAAGACTAATTGCACATACATCATAAGTGGACAGGATGTAAGGGTAAGCAGCTTTACTGAACAGCCCTTTTTAGTTTTATCGACATCCGTCTTAGAGTCAGTTACTGAAAAACTTTGCGACAGTGTTAGGTTGATTGTAGTGGATTGAAAAGCGCACTACACAAAACGCGCACCACCAAACGTCGCATCGTTGCCCCGCTTAAAAGCACCAGCGCAAATTAAACATTAAGATACTTAAAGATTCTTTTATTTACATTTTAAAGGGGCAAATAGTCAGAATCCTCACCTTATTCCTCCTGTTAGCTAATTTTCATATCAGGCAAGTGAGGGTGAGTGATGGACAAGAACGAAACTCAACGCCCACAGCTGCTGCGCAGGAACATCGTTTTAGAGCGCTGCGGCATGAGCACGTCAACGTTGTATCGGCTCATGGATCAACAACGATTCCCGCCACCAGTTCGGATTGGAGGACGAGCCGTTGCATGGGTAGAGAGTGAAATCAACGAGTGGATTGAAGCCCGGATTAAGGAGCGAGATAACGCCGCATGAAACCATGAGACCAAGCACGCCTGTTCACATTAACAGGCGTGCCTAAGTTTTTTCAGGTTATCTGAGCTTAAATGAACTCGGAAGATAGCTCCTGCATATAAGGCTAAAAGCACAATTAAACTAAGGGTGAAAACTTCTATTCTTCACCCTCAATACTTTGTTACAAGAGGCAGTATACCCGTCATACTACAGGATCATTTTTCCTTTGATGGTCCTTTCGGTGACGAAATGACCAAAGCTATGATTACCTCGGCAGAAAGTATCAATCATGAGCCAGGCTTAATTTGGAAAATCTGGACAGAGAATGCTGATCAACAGCTGGCAAGCAGGATATACCTAGTAGGCTCACGGGCTAATGCCGAAGCCTATTGCGAGATGCATACCGCACGACTGGAAGTCGACCGGCATCAATGCTATAGCCCTGTACACAAACACCACCCTATCAGCAATCAACTAAGGGCTTACTGACTGTAAACCTTCTGAGTAAAGTAGCTTCTCGCAACCTATCATCATAGGCTGCTGGTGCGCCGGGCATAGCTGACTGACGAGGTACCAGTAAGTCATCCCAATGCTTGCAAATCTAGGGGAACCACTAGGGGAACCGGAGGCAAAAACGGAGAATTTACAGAGAAGCACTGAGGCTAACACATTGATTTTACTGGCGTCCCTGGCAGGAGTCGAACCTGCGACCTGCCGCTTAGGAGGCGGCTGCTCTATCCTACTGAGCTACAGGGACTAACGTCGTCCAAACTTGCGGGCGCGTAGTATAACGCGTCGGCTTAGGCAGGGCCAACCGAGTTGCGCTATTCAGCAGGGCTATTCAATCTAATGACACTATATCCAGCCGAGTAAACGCAGCGCAAAAACGCCAAGCGTAACGGTAACGCTCGCCATCAGGGTGGTAATGGCGATGATATTGGCGGCTAGAGCCACATTACCACCTATCGCTTTCACCATTACAAAACTTGCGGCAGCGGTGGGGCTGGCAAAAAACAGAAACAGTAAGCCCAGCTGTTCGCCGGAAAAGCCCACCAACCAAGCCGCCACGGTCGAGAGCACCGGTAGTGTTACCATCTTCATCAAACTAGCGCCGAGTGCCACTTGGCTGCTGTCACGCATGCTCGACACGGAGAGCGTTGCACCAATACAAATCAGCGCCAGTGGCAATGTTAACGAGGCAAAATAGTCCCCCGAGGTAATCACCCAACTGGGCAGTGGGATCGAGAGCGCGGTAAAGGGTAACGCTGCAAATACCGAAATAATTAGCGGGTTTTTCGCTACATGCTTGAGCAGGCTGCGCCAATCGGTGGATTGGCCAGGCTGGTAAAATGCCAGCACGATGACCGAAAGCGCGTTATACATCACGATGACCACGCCCAGCAAAAGACTGCCCGCTGAAAGGCCATAGTTACCGTACATGCCCGCCGCTAGCGCCAAACCCACTATCCCACAATTACCGCGAAACGCTCCCTGGACATAAATACCGCGATCCTGAGGAGCTATACGGTACCGCGCCCAGCCCCAACTGAATAAAAACTGCCCCAGCGTTGCCACAGCAAAAAACAGCATCAGCGAGACGTCCAGCGCAACACTCAGGTCAGCTTTAATCAAACTAAGGAAGATCAGCGTGGGGAGTGTTGCTTTGAATACCAAAGCAGAAGCGGTCGAAACGAAGGCACTATCAATCCATTTCAAGCGCTTAAGGCCCAAGCCTACAAACACCATCGCAAAGACAGGCAGCGTGACATCCAGCGTGCGGGCAAACAGTTCGAGTAGATTCACAACAGTATCTCAGTCAGCCTTGGTTTTAAAAACTGGCTTCTAACGACAAGTTCAGCATCTGCTTATACTCTACTGCTGGACATGTTTTGTCGACTGCTAACCGCGCCAAGCCTCTGCACAGGCTTAAAGTGCTTATATGAGAGACTATTTGGGCGAGTCGAAAAGCGCCATTACGTCATCGTTATTGTGAGGCATATCGTTATTGTGAGGCATATTGACAACGACCCCATCGCGCCCCAGCCCTTTGGCTTTGTAACTGCCGGCATCGGCCCGTGCCAAAACGTCGGACACATTAGAATCCTCTTCATCAAAGGTGGTGACACCGATACTGAGTGTCACCATGTACTGTTTGCCTTGATGTGTCACAGAGATCTCCCCGACCGACTGCCGCAGGGATTCAGCGATTCTCCTTGCCTGAGCCAGGGTGCAACTGGGTAGCAACACGCCAAACTCGTCGCCCCCTTGGCGCGCCACATGGTCGCTACGGCGGACTTCCCAGGCAACCACCTGAGCAATGCGGCGCAACATCTCATCGCCCAGGGCGTGGCCACCTTCATCATTGATGGGCTTGAAGTGATCCAAGTCGAACAGCAAAAGAGCGGAAGGTGTGCTGGTTTTTTGGAAATCGGCAAAGGCCTCTTCTAGGCGGCGCTCAAAGCCTCTGCGATTCAACAGACCGGTTAGCGGGTCATGTTCTGCCTCCCAGCGCTGTATGGCTTCCTGCTCCCTACGTTCGGTAATATCTTTTACTACGCCCACCAAACCAAGGGTCTGGCCATCTTGAGAAAGCATTACCACGCGGGCATGAATATCCAGCCACAGCAACTCTTTATCGCTACGTAAGAAGCGTAACTGGCGGACAAAATCACTACCATTGCGCAGGCTATGCAACCACATATCCTGGGCACCGGCGATATCGTCAGTATGGATCTGTGCCAGCCATGTCTCCATCGGCGCGTCCGCTGAAACGCCCAGCATTTCTAACAGCGCAGGATTCATGTAGGTGATGTCACCTTTAATATTAGCGACAAACATACCCTGCGGCGCTGCATTAAGTACCGAGTCAAGAAACGCCTCGCGCTCTTGAAGATTGCCTAACAACAGTTGCCGCTCATCTTCCACTCGGTTAAAGGTACTCGCCACCTGCTGTAGCTCTTGCATCTTGGTCGCTAGACTGACGCTCTCACGGTGTCCTAAACCCACCTCGCCAATTTGCTTCTCCAAATGCTTTAACGGCGAAAGCACGCGGCCTAACATCCACCACAGTATGGGCAACATGGAGAGCGCAAAAAGCACCCACAACCACCAAAGCTGCTGAATAATGCCAGCTAATGGCAGTTGCGCTTGCTGAATCGGCAGGTAGAGGCCCACCACCCATCCGGCTGGCCAAATCTGCGCATAAGATTGTAGCCCCATTTCCCCACCCACAAGCCGACCTACGGCATCACCTTCCCAGCCATCCAGCGCCAAATCCAGCCATGGGTTAAATGCCTCACTGGGTACAGAAGCATTAATTAATGAATTATTAGGATGGTATAAGACCTTACCCGAAGCGGTAGCAACACCCGCATAGCCTTTTTCGCCCAAGCGTACTTTGGCTAAACGGCTAAACATCCCTCCTGAATCCAAGCTAAGGATACCTCCAATAAAACCGTCAAACTCGCCTTGCTCGGTAAATCGCGGCACGCCCACTAGCACCATTGGCATGCCGCTCGCACGACCTACAAAGGGCTCACTCACATAAGGGCGGCGAGTACCGCGCAGCATATGAAAATACTCAAGGTCAGCGGTTTCGAGCCCTACGCGACCCACGATTGCAGGCCAATCAGCAATAACCTCACCATCGCTGTTAGCAACGACGATCCCCTCAAACCAAGCTAGTAGACTATCGTTCTGCTGCAGCTGATAGCTGATCCAGCCCGCATCCTCTGTGGTACCGATCATCTCGCGCAGACGCTCCAATGCCTGAAAGCGCAGCTCAACTTGCTGGGAGACTTCATCGGCCAACAGAGTGGCTTCATAGCGCAGGTGCGCCATATTGGTTTCCTGCACCATGGTTTTGCCCAGCTGCCAGGACATGCCCAGCACCAGGGTAACGACCAAAAACCAGGTAGCCGCAAGGCCCAGCAGTAGCCGGCCTCTTAACGATCGAGCCAAAAGCATTCGTTTCAACAAGGGGGACAAACGCACAGGATGCCCCTGAATGTATAGAGTAACGGCAGCATTTATATCCATTTGCTGTTGTGGGTGAAGGTAGTACGCCTAAGCCATTTTAACTACTCACTTTACCAACATTATGCGTCTAGCGAGCGTTGACAACTATCAACCATGCACGGCCTTTACAGGGTTATGACAATGAAATACAGCGCTGGCAAAATTAACTTAAAGACCTGGCCATGTCTTTTCCAGAGGTTTGACGCACTCTGAAATCTGGCAGCCAAGCGGCCGTAACAGTTTGCTAACAAACTCAAGGTTGAGCTAGGGCGCCTGTGCGTGCCCACTGCCGACAATCAACCTACCACTTAAAGGAAGGCGAATTGATTACCCTAGCCAATTAACGTATGTTCCCTCGCCTATCCCTAACCCTGTTACCTCACTGCGGCCTTATGTATGGCGAAACGAACGGCAGGTTACACGTCCCCAGGTATTCGCAAGCTGGCCACCTTGCCTGCATTGCTGCCCGAATTTGACCAATTCGTCCGAATAAGCTCCCTTAAGAAAATGCCCGATACGGTGATTGGATGGGGGTTAAAACCCACTAGTGTAAGCGCTAGGCGGTATGCCCAACGCCATCAACTAGTCTATATCGCATTAGAAGATGGCTTTCTACGCTCGTTAGGGCTAGGCGTAAACGGCTTTCAACCGCACAGCTTGGTAGTCGATGAGGCCGGCATTTATTACGACGCCTCGCGCCCTTCTGATTTGGAAAACTGGCTCAATACGGCCACTTTCGATGCTGAGGAATTAGATCAAGCAGAACGCTGTATGGAGCTGATTGCCCGCTATCGGCTCTCCAAATATAACCACGCTCCCGATCAGCCGATTAATGATGCCAGCCCAGCGCGTGTATTAGTGGTCGACCAAACCGCTGGAGATGCCTCAATTCACTACGGGGGCGCTAGCGCGAGTAGCTTCAAGCAAATGCTTGAGGCAGCGTTAGCAGAGCACCCCGACGCCGAGATCTTGGTCAAGATCCATCCTGACGTTATCGCGGGTAAAAAACAGGGCCACCTACTTAATGCCGTAGACCACCCACGCTGCCGGGTCATCGGTGAAGACCTTAACCCCTGGGCGCTATTTGATCAGGTTGACCACGTTTACGTCGTGACCAGTCAGCTCGGCTTTGAAGCGCTACTGGCCGGAAAGCAGGTACACTGCTTTGGTATTCCGTTTTATGCAGGCTGGGGGCTCACCCATGATCAACTGCCCTGCCACCGCCGCCGTGTAAAACGCACGTTAGCTGAGGTTTTTGCCGCCGCCTATTTACGCTACTGCCGCTACGCCAACCCTTACACTCGGCAGCCTGCCACGCTGGAAGAGACCATCGCCTTGATCGCCGACCAAAAGCGGCAGCAGGAGCGCTACCGGGGCAACTGGCGGGCGTGTGGTTTCTCTTCATGGAAACGGGGCTTCATCGGCGATTTTTTGGGCTCCGCCGCCCAGGTAAATTATCAGATCGAGCTGCCAGCCAGCGTGCAGCCCGATGAACGGCTATTGGTATGGTCAAGCCGCATTGATGCTAATTTTAAACGCCAGCACGCCCAGCACATGGCGAAGCTATGGCGCATGGAAGATGGGTTCATTCGTTCAGTGGGGCTGGGGGTCGATCTTACTCAGCCACTATCGCTGGTGATTGATTCACAGGGTATCTATTACGACCCCAGCCAATCCAGTGATTTAGAAACGCTGCTCAATAGCGCCCTCTTTAGCGACGACCTGTTGCAACGTGCGCAACAGTTACGAGAAAGGCTGGTGGCGCTCAAACTCTCCAAGTACAACGTACGTGGAAAGGCAGGGATCGAGCTGCCCAAAGGGCGTTACACCATCCTGGTGCCTGGCCAAGTGGAGAGCGATGCCTCGATTGCCACCGGCTCGCCAGATATTAATACCAATAGCGGGCTGCTAAGCGCCGTGCGTGACGCGCACCCTGATGCCTATATTGTCTACAAAGCCCACCCCGATGTATTGAGCGGCGCACGTGTTGGAGCACTCGATACCGACGCCAAACGCCTGTATGATCTAGACGCCAGCGACATCGACATCGCAACCCTGTTAGAGCGTGTCGATGCAGTGCATACAATGAGCTCTTTAACCGGCTTTGAAGCACTGCTGCGCAAGCGGGAAGTCAGCACCTACGGTCTACCGTTTTATGCTGGCTGGGGCTTAACCAAGGATGCGCTTGGCTGCCCACGCCGCACGCGCTCGCTCTCGCTGGATGCCTTGGTGGCCGGCACCCTGATTCTTTATCCCGGCTATGTAGACCCAACGACCCGCCAGCTATGCAATGCTGAAACCGTCGTCAGCCTGTTGGAACAGGCAAGAACACACAAAAACACCCTTACATGGAAACAGCATCTCTACCGCTGTTATCGTAACTTGTTGATCGGAAGGCATTGAGTTGAAGCATCAGAAGCGTGCATTCTTATTTTTGCAGGGCGTTTGCTCACCTTTTTACCAGCGCTTAGCCAAGCGCCTGGTGAACGATGGGCACCGTGTCGTCAAGGTCAACTTCAATGCGGGCGATATCGCCTACTGGCAGCGTACCCACGGCCAAAGCCATCTGTTTCGTGGCCCTACCTCTGAGCTACCCGGCTATATCAAGTCACTCTGGCAGCGGTATGGGATCACCGACCAAGTAGTATTCGGAGATCGTCGCCCCATTCATCGCCCTGCGGTGGATAACGCCGCCGCGGCCGGCGTACGTACCCACGTGTTTGAAGAAGGCTACTTCCGCCCGTTCTGGATCACCCTCGAGCGCGAAGGCGTTAACGGCCACTCGCTACTGCCCCGTGACCCAAGCTGGTTTTATGAAACCGGCAAAGCGCTGCCCAAACCACCCGCCCCCGTGCGTTTTCGCTCTTCGTTTAAAATTCGCGCCATGCACGATGTGGGCTACCACTTGGCCGGGCTAGCCAATCCGCTGGTTGCGCCTCACTACCGCAATCACGCGCCGATCACCGCCCCCGTTGAGTACGCAGGCTACCTGAAGCGCTTTACTCAGTTAAAAACCGCTTGGAAAAAACGCGATGCCGAACGCATCAAAGCGCTGATCGAAAGTGGCCGCCCCTATTTTATGCTGCCACTGCAGTTAAATAGCGATGCGCAAATTCGCGATCACTCCCCCTACGCCAATATGCAGGAAGTGATGGACGACGTGATGGCCTCGTTCGCCAAGCACGCGCCCAGCGACTCGCTGCTGTGTATAAAGAACCACCCCTTGGATATGGGCTTGGTCAATTACCCCAAGATCATCAAGCGGCTTGCCGAACGCCATGGCCTACAAGGGCGCATCGTCTATCTAGAGTCTGGAGACCTCAACGCCCTGCTCAAACACGCCAAGGGCAATGTCACCGTTAACAGCACCGTGGGCATCGTTTCGCTGGAGAAGAACTGCCCCACCTATGCGCTTAGCGACCCAATCTATAATCTGGATGGGCTAACCTGCCAAGGCGACTTGGCGGATTTTTGGCAGCAGCCGCAGCCGCCTAACAGCGAGCTATTTGGCTATTTTCAAAAGACCGTGATGCATGCCGTTCAGGTTAACGGTGGCTACTACTGCCAGCCCAGTATCGATCTAGCCGTGGATAACGCCGCCCGCATACTCGAAGCCTGCCCATCGCCACTGGAGAAGCTTCTGTGAACGTTGTTGCGAAAGAAGCTGCGAAAGAAACTGCGAAAGAGGCTGTGAGTCCCTCTCAACACTCACGTTGCGTGCTGATCACTGGCGCCACCGGCGCGATTGGGGGCGCCCTGGCAAGCGCCTATGCCGATCCCAGCACCCATCTGGTATTGCACGGACGCCAGCAGGAAAAGCTAGAGGCGCTTGCCACCACCTGCCGCCAACAAGGTGCCCAGGTCACCCTTTCAACCATCAATCTAACCGATGACCACGCCCTGCAAAGCTGGTTAGCCGAAGTCTGCACCCAACAGGTTCCAGATATCGTCATCGCCAATGCGGGCAAAAACACCCACCCCCAAGGGCCTGATACCTTAGAGCCCTGGGCAGACGTGCAGGCGCTGCTGGATATCAACCTGAAAACCCCCATTGCCATGGTGCAACACCTAGTGCCAGCCATGCAGACCCGCGGCAGCGGCCAACTGGTACTGATCAGCTCGCTGGCCGCATGGCACGGTTTACCCACCACCCCCAGCTATAGCGCCAGCAAAGCAGGCATCAAAGCCTATGGCGAAGGGCTACGTGGTCTGCTCGCGCCTAAGGGCATTGGTGTAACAGTAGTCATGCCCGGCTATGTCACCTCACCCATGTGCGAAGCCATGCCCGGCCCCAAACCCTGGGAATGGCCACCCGAGCGCGCGGCCAAAGTAATTAAACGCGGTATCGCCGCAAACCGAGCACGCATCAGCTTCCCCTTCCCACTTAATTTTGGTACCTGGTGGCTGGCGGTACTGCCTGCAGGGATTTCGCAATGGTTGATCAAGCGCCTGGGCTTTGGCCACTCAGGAGACACGCCCCGTGATTAGCGCACTGATATGGCCGCTACTCGTGGGTCTATTGATCAGCGGTCTGTTTGAAGCCCTACTTAGCCCTCGACCGCGCCCATTTTGGCAGCGTGGAGTAGCGGCCAATAGTGTTCACCTTGGCTCATGGCTTCTGCTTTTCGGGCTGCTGGTATTGTTACTCCAGCGCCCCTGGTTTGCGGTGATGGTGTTTCTCTCGCTGCAACTGGTGGTGGTGCAGTCGAGCAACGCCAAATCGCATACGCTCAACGAGCCGTTTATCTGCCACGACTTTGAATACTTCTGGGACGCTATACTGCACCCGCGCCTTTACGTGCCCTTTTTCGGCGTAGGTTTGGCGATTGCCGCCAGCAGCGCCGCCGCAGTGGCAATTGGTGGATTCTTTTACTGGGAAGGGTCGCTGGTCACTAGCGAGGGCGCCAGCCGTTTTCTAAGCCATGCGCTGGGGTTAATAGCCTTGGGCGCACTGCTAGTTGTTGTTAGTGTCCGCAGGCTGCCCGCCATCACCTTACAGCCCATAGAAGACATGCACCGCTTAGGGCTGTTCGCTAGCCTATGGGCCTACGGTGTGGCGCTAATGCGCGCTCCCATTCCTGCGCCTGAGCAATCGCCCTTTCACGCGTTAACGCCGGTGGCGAGCGCGCACCAAGGTGAACAGCCACTGCCCAACGTGGTGCTAGTGCAAAGCGAGTCGTTTTTCGACCCTCGCCCCTGGTGTAACGAGGTAAACACAGACCTGCTCTCCCATTTCGATGCCACCCGCGCAAGCGCCACCCTGCACGGTACCTTAAACGTGCCCGCCTGGGGTGCCAACACCGTGCGTACCGAGTGCGCGGTATTAACTGGTCTTGCACCCGGCCACTGGGGCGTTCGCCAGTTCAATCCTTACCGCACGCTTGCTCGCCACCCAATGCCCAGTTTAGCGAGCGCGCTAAAAGCGGCAGGCTATCGCACGGTTTGTGTGCATCCGTACCTGGCGAGCTTCTATTTTCGTCACAAGGTGATGCCCCAATTAGGCTTTGATCACTTTATAGATATCAATGCCTTCAAGAGTAGCGACAAAAACGGTCAATACGTTAGCGACAAGGCGGTTGCACGAAAGATTGGACGGCTGCTTGAAGATGACGATAATAGACCGCTATTCGTGTTTGCTATCACCATGGAAAATCACGGCCCGCTGCATTTAGAAGCCCCAAATCAGGCAACGTTAACGACTACGCTGCCCGACGCTCCTTGGCCGCTACCCATTCATTTGCGTGATTTCGCGGTCTATTTGCAGCATTTAAGTGAATCCGACAAGATGTTGGCAAGCGTTAAAAATTCGCTAAATACTGCAAAGCGACCAGGGCTGCTAGGCTGGTATGGGGATCATGTACCGATTCTGCCCGAGGCGTATGCACACTTCACGCCGCCAGATAGCCGCACCCCCTACATGGTATGGTCAACAGCGGATTGGGTAACTGCAGACGAGCAATTGGCAGCGGAGCATATTGCAACAGAGCATTTTGTTAAGAAAAATGCGCCGCACGAATTAGCCGCAAACGAGCTTGGTGTCCAGTTATTCAAACAAGTGTTTGGACACAATATAAGTAACGATGTGATCAAGGCAGAACCAGAACCTCAGGAGCAAGAATGACTAAACGCGTTGCCATTATCGGCGCCGCCCATCGTTTCCCCGGCACCACCCCTGAAACGTTCTGGCAGGACCTGCAAGCCGAAAAAGATTTAGTGACTGAAGTGGCCGCTGATCGCTGGAGCCACGACGCCTTTTTGCATCCGGATAAGCGCCACCCCGGTACCAGCGTGACCTTTGCCGCCGGTAGCCTGGGCGATATCAGCGGGTTTGACGCTGAATTTTTTGGCATTTCGCCCCGTGAAGCGGCCAACATGGATCCCCAGCAGCGCATGCTCCTAGAGCTCGCCTGGGAAGCCATGGAAGACGCCAGCATTCTGCCCAGCTCTCTGCGCGGCAGCCAGTGCGGGGTATTTTTAGGTGTGGCCAGTCTCGACTACTCTTATCGCATCGCGGACGATATGGCGGCAATTGATGCCTCCACCGCCACCGGCAACACCTCCAGCATCGCCTCGAATCGATTGTCTTACGTGTTTGACCTGCACGGCCCCAGCATGTCGCTGGATACCGCTTGCTCGTCCTCCATGGTGGCCTTTCACCAGGCCTGCCAGTCGATTCGCAGCGGCGAAACCAGTATGGCGCTGGCGGGCGGCATTAGCCTGCACCTGCACCCCTATGGCTTTATCATCTTCTCTAAAGCCAGCATGCTTTCACCCACTGGCCGCTGTCAGGTATTCGATGAGGCGGGTAATGGCTATGTGCGCTCGGAAGGTGGCGGCATTTTCCTGCTCAAGGATTACGACCAAGCGGTCGCCGACGGCGACAATATTATTGCCGTAGTGGCGGGCTCGGCGATGAACACCGATGGCCACAAATCTGGCCTAACCGTGCCCAACCCCAGCGCCCAAATTGACCTGATGAAGCGCGCCTATAAACAGGCAGGTATCTCGCCAGACGAGATCGACTATCTGGAAGCCCACGGCACCGGTACCGCCGTTGGCGACCCGATTGAAACCCGCGCGATTGGTGAAGCACTTGGCCAGCAGCGCAAAACGCCGCTACTGATCGGCTCGATAAAGAGCAACCTGGGCCACCTGGAAACCGCCTCCGGCGTAGCGGGTCTCGCCAAGGCGCTATACAGCATTCAGCACCGCGAAGTACCGGCCACGATTGGCATCCGCAAACTCAATCCGCGCATCAAGTTTGATGAGTGGAATATCTCAGTGGTCACCAAAGGCCAGCCGCTGAAAAAACAGGGTCGCTTGGTTATCGGCGTGAACTCCTTTGGTTTTGGCGGGGCCAACGCCCACGTTATTTTGGAAAGCCCGCCCGAGCGGACAAAACTTGAGCCACAGGCGCCAGAATCACCGCTACCGATTCGCCTTAGCGCCCGCAGCGAAGCAGCGCTCAGCCAAAGCGCCGAAACGCTCGCCAACTACCTGCGCGAGAACGACTTACGCGCAAATAACGGCACTCGCTTCTACGATATCGCTTATACGCTGTTCCACCACCGTGATCGACATAGCCATGGCGCGCTGCTGTTTGCGCAAACGCCAGAAGAAGCCGCCACGCAGCTCAGTGAATATGCTGCCGGTAAAACAAATAGTGTCACCGCAATTGAGCGCTTGCCCAAAGCGGTCGGCCCAGTGTTTGTTTACGATGGCAACGGCTGTCAGTGGGAAACCATGGGGCGCGACCTGCTCAGCGATTCGCCAGTGTTCGCCGCGGCGGTTGATCGCGTCGACGCACTCTTTCAGCAACAAGGGGATTTCTCGCTACGCGCCGAGCTGGAAGGCCGCAATGGTGAGAACCGTTTCCCGCTAACCGAGATCGCCCAGCCAGCGCTGTTTGCCCTGCAAGTGGCGCTTACCGAGTGGTTGCGTGAGCAAGGCCTTACGCCCACCGCGGTCTTCGGCCATAGCGTGGGTGAAGTGGCGGCCGCCTGGGCCAGCGGTGCGCTGAGCCTGGAAGATGCGGTCAAAGTGATTTACTACCGCAGCGACTACCAGGGTAAAACCCGTGGCCTCGGCGAAATGACTGCGGTGGCCATGAGCGCTGACGACATCGCCGCGTGGCTCGAAAAGCCCGAGTTCAATCAGGTATGCCTGGCAGGTATTAACAGCCCGAAAGGCATTACGCTGGCGGGCGATAGTCAACAGTTGGGTGCTCTGGAAACCGCCCTGGGCGAGCAGGATGTTTTTGCCAAACGCCTGCCCCTGGACTACGCCTTCCACAGCCCCGCGATGGACAGCATCCAAGCAGGGGTCATTGACGCGCTGGCCGATATTACCCCGCGTGCCACGCAGATCCCCTACTACTCCACCGTGACCGGCGCGCTGAGTGACGGTCTTGAGCTGGATGCCACCTACTGGTGGAAAAACATTCGTGAGCCGGTGCTATTTGACGCCGCCGCTAGCGCGCTTATCGAGCAAGGTAATAATGTCTTCGTAGAGATTGGCGCCCACCCCATTCTGCGCCGCTACCTCAATGAGACACTGCGCCAGCTGGAACGTCCTGGTTTGGTATTCGGCACCATTGAACGCCACAAGCCTGGGCTTGAAGGCTTGCAGCACTGCTTAAGTCAACTACTGTTGAGTGGCCTTAACCTGGCTAGCCGCCACTTGCCGGTGGTGGGTCAGCGTGTGCCGCTACCACGCTATGCCTGGCAACGCAGCCACCACTGGGTACACGGCACCACCGACAGCCAAGGGTTGCTTTCACGCTATTATCAGCACCCGCTGCTGGGCTACCCGTTAGCACAGCACGAACACACCTGGGAAAGCCAACTCGACACCCAACGCCAACCCTGGCTGGCCGACCATGTGGTGGGCGAAGGTGCAGTGTTCCCCGGTGCCGGTTTTGTAGAGCTCACCTTGGCGGCGGCGCTGCAGCTAAAAGACAGCCCGCTGCTGGACATCGAAGAGCTGGAAATTCGTGCCCCGTTACTGCTGGATGGTCCCCATGGCCGCACCATGCGGCTTAGCTACCTGCCGGAAGATGGTCGCCTGGAGATCCACTCCCGCGAACCGGCCACCGGGGTAGAGTGGCAGTTGAATGCCGTGGCCCGCACCATGCGTGAAAGCCGCGGCTTCCTGCTCAACCGCCCGGCGCCGGTGATGCCTACTCGTGCCCCGGACTACACGCTGGAAGATCACCTGGAGATGGCTGAGCGTATCGGCCTGCACTACGGCCCCGCCTTTCAGGCCATTTCCAGAGGCTGGATTGAAGGCGATGCGGTGATTGGTGAAATCGCCCTGTCGGATGAAGTCCAAGCACAGCTCAGCACATTGCATGTGCACCCCGGCATTCTGGATAGCGCCTTCCAGATGTTTATCCCGCTGCTTGCGCAACATAGCGAGTTTGCCGCCCAGCTCGCCTTTGTGCCGGTTCGCGTGGAGCGTATTCAAGTCAACACCCAGGCAGGCGTGCCGGTTCTCGCCCGCGCCGTGATGGGCAAGCGCGCACCGCACTCCTTTACCGCCGATTTCGAGCTGTATGACGCCGCCGGTAACGCCGTTGCAGTACTGAGCAAAACCCGCTTCAAAGCAATTCGACTCAACCGCGCCCATCACCAGCACTTCAGCTATTTGGATGTGGAACTGACCCCGGCGCCGCTACACGCAGAACCGCTGGCACTACCTGCCGATGCGCTTGCTCGCCTTGCAGATATTGCCAACGTTTACAGCGAAAGCACCGGCCAGCGTTACGGCAACGAAGTCGCTCCGCTGCTCGACAGCCTTAGCGACGCCTTTGCTCAGCAGAGTCTCGGCGTCGAAAGCGAAGAAGCACAGCACTCGCCGGACGTTATCTGGCAACTGCTGGTGCAAGACTACCCCGACTACTTTGCGCCCATTCACCTGGTGGGCCGGTTAGGGCTTCACCAACAGGCGCTGCGTAGCGGCACAAGTGACCTGGAAACCCTGGGCATTAGCCACGACCACCTGGCACGATTAAACCGTGTATTAGTGGGCGAAAGCGGCTGGCAAGCGTTGGCAGGCGAGTTAGCCGAGTTAATCGATGCGCTGATCGCAGAGCTCCCTGCTGGGCAGCGTTTGCAACTGCTCGAAGCAGGCCCCAGCGCGCCAGCATTGGGCGAACGTCTGCTGGAACGCAGCGCTCAAGCGCTGTATCACGACCTTACCCATTACCGCGTGATCACCACTCTCGACAGCACGCGCCATCAGGCGGAACAACTGCAAGAGCGTTTCCCGCTGATGGATATGCAGCACCTTGACCAAAACGAGTTTGCTGCGTTAACCGCCCCCATCGGCGTTGAAAAGGCCCAAATAGCGTTCGTCAGTGTGGATATCACCCACCCGGCCGCGACACGTCAGTTAATCGAAGCATTACCTGAGCAACTCGCTCCAGGCGCCCAGGTCATGCTGATTGGTATCGCCCCGAGCCGCTGGCTGGATGATCTGTTGGCCACGCCCGGCATCGATCAAACCGCTCTAGAGCAAGATACGCTCATTAGTTGGCTGAACGACCAGGGCTTTGTGGTCTCCGCGCCAATGGCGCTGGAAGAGAGCGACAGCGGCGCCTACCTGCTCCACGCTCACTACCCGTTAGCAGCGGCAGGCGACGAGTCCACTACAGTTCAACGGCGTCACTTGGTAGTCGCCGACCACAGCAGTGAAGCGCTGGCGGCCAACCTGGTCGAGGCACTGCAACAACTGGGTACTTCGGCGCTGCTCAGCGTTAGTCAGAGCGAGCCCGCTGAGCTGCTGGCTCATGCACTGTCTCAACCTGAACTAGCTCAACCTGAACTGGCTCAATCCACACCTGATAACCAGGGCGAGCTAACCCTCAATGTGATTGACCTGCGTGGCCTGGGCGCGAACAGCACTGAAGCGCAAACCGCCCGCTGTAATCACGCTCTGCAGTGGACACTGGCCTTAGAGCAGCACTCGCTTGCGGCCTCCTTGTGGTTGGTGACCAACGGGGTAAGCGCTCTATGGCAGGCAACGTTACCCGCCAGCGCGACAGACACCCCTGGCGATGCCGCCCTGTGGGGCTTTGGCCGCTCTCTGGCCAACGAAGCCGTCGGCCATAGCGTCTACCTGCTGGATATACCGGCAACGGTCAGCGAGCCTGCGTTACACGCCTGGGCCACCCTACTGACTCAACCAGACAGCGAAAACGAAGCGCTGATCGATAACCAGGGTCACCGCTTTGCTACGAGGCTGCGCACCCTGCCCGCGCCGCACCCAGCTGCCGCAGGGCAGACTAATGAGCAGACCAAACAGCCGCATCAGGCGATGTCACTGGGCTTTGCCATGCCCGGCCAACTGCGCCAATTAACCTGGCGTCCGCGCCCGTTGCCACAAGTCAGTGCCGACGAGGTGGAAATCAGTGTTAAGGCCACCGGGCTTAACTTTCGCGATGTGATGTACACCCTGGGCCTGCTCTCCGATGAAGCGATAGAGAACGGCTTCGCCGGCCCCACCCTGGGCCTTGAGTTTTCAGGCGTGGTAAAGGCCGTGGGCAGCAACGTCACCCACGTGACTCCGGGGCAAGCCGTGGTTGGCTTCGGCCCTGCCAGCTTCAGCGACAAGGTCATTGCCAGCCAGCACGCCGTTGCAGCGCTGCCGGAAGGCATTAGCTTTGCCGCCGCCGCCACGATCCCGACGACCTTCTTCACGGTCTACTACGCGCTCAAGCATCTGGCACGAGTAGAGCCCGGCGAAAAAATCCTGATTCACGGCGCCGCGGGCGGCGTGGGCATTGCAGCGTTGCAAATCGCCCAATGGCTAGGGGCGGAAATTTACGCCACGGTGGGCTCCGAAGAGAAGCGCGACTTCCTGCGTCTGATGGGCATCGAGCGGCTCTATGACTCGCGCTCGCTCACCTTCGCCGAAGAGATCCTGGAAGACACTCAGGGCGAAGGCGTGGATGTGGTGCTCAACTCCCTGGCCGGGGAAGCGATCAACCAGAACCTGCGTGCACTGCGCCCGTTCGGCCGCTTCCTGGAACTGGGTAAACGCGACTTCTACGAAAATACTCATATTGGGCTGCGACCGTTCCGCAATAACCTCAGCTATTTCGGTATCGACTCCGACCAGCTAATGAAGGTGCAGCCTGCGCTGACACAACGCCTGTTTGGCGAGATGATGGCGCTGTTCAACGACGGCACCTTGAGCCCGCTGCCGTTTACCTCGTTTAGCCACACTCAGGTAATCGACGCTTTCCGCTATATGCAGCAGGCGCGCCAGATCGGCAAAGTGGTGGTGACTTATGAACAACCCATCGCGCCACCCAAGAACGAGGTATTGGGCACGGCAGCGATGCAGCTCCCCGCAGATGCCAGCTACCTGGTCTCCGGCGGCCTGGGTGGTTTTGGGTTAAGAACCGCTCAGTGGCTGGTAGAGAAAGGCGCGCGGCAGTTGATCCTGCTCAGCCGCAGCGGCCCCACCAGTGAAGAAGCCCAGGCAGCCATTGCATCGTTTGAACAGCAAGGCGTTACGGTACTCGCCGCCGCCTGCGACATAACCGACCGTACTGCGCTGGCCGATGTGCTGGAGCGCGCCAAGGGTGAACTAGCACCACTGCGGGGCATTGTGCACGCCGCCACGGTGATCGACGACGGCTTGATCCGTAACCTGGATGCCGAGCGCATTCAGAAAGTGTTAGCGCCCAAAATCGACGGCGCCCGCCACCTTGACGCACTCACCCGCGAAACGGAGCTGGACTTCTTCGTGCTCTACTCGTCGGCCACCACCCTGTTCGGCAATCCCGGCCAGGCAAACTACGTGGCCGCCAACCACTGGCTGGAAGCGTTTGCTGCCAATCGCCGTGCCGCAGGGTTACCAGCCACCTGTGTACGCTGGGGCGCCATTGAAGATGTTGGCTTCCTGGCCCGCAATACTCGCACCCGTGATGCGCTGCAAGAGCGCCTGGGCGGTTCCGCGCTACGTTCGGATGACGCGCTGAAAGTGCTCGAACAGATGCTGCTGGCCCCTGGGCCAAGCCTAGGTGTGCTGGAACTAGAGTGGGGCGCACTTGCTCGCTTCCTACCCACGGCCGAAGCGCCGCGCTTTAACGAAATTGCCCGCGCCAGCGATGACGACGGCAGCATGGATGCCGACGACGACATCAGCGCACTGCTCGCCGACCTCTCACCCGAGGAGCTGCACAGTACGGTCACCGATCTACTCCGCGCCGAGCTGGCCAGCATTCTGCTGATCGATGAAGAGAAGCTCGATATTCACCGCTCGGTCTACGATATGGGCTTCGACTCCCTGATGGGCGTTGAGTTAATGACCGCTATCGAGAACCGCTTGGGCGTACAGGTTTCAGTGATGGTGCTCAGTGAAGCATCGACACTCGACAAATTGGCGGGCGTGCTGATTCAGAAAATGCATCAGCACGACGATGTTGAAGACGCTCCGCAAGATGCGATAGCCTCACTGGCCGCACAACACGGGGCTGAAGGGTTCACTACTGAGCCTGCGTCCGCTTCCTCATCACCCGCGACTGAGACTCCATGACCGCCAAGCACTCTGAACTGAAACAGCAATTATTGGAACAAGCACGCCGGCGTACTACGCCGCGTGCTGCCAGTACCGCGCCCTCTTCTAACGGACAAGGCGGAGAGCAACGCACGGTGCCCGAGCGCTTCACGCGCTTTGATGCCCAGCCGGGCTATCAGCAAATTGCCATGATGCGCCAGGCCGCCGACCAGCTGGGCCTGGTCGACCCGTTCTTCAAGGTGCACGAAGGCACCGCCGGGGCAACCAGCGTGATCAATGGGCAAACCTGTATCAACTTTGCCAGCTATAACTACCTTGGCTTTTCAGGCGACCCGCGTATCAATCAGGCCGCCTGCGATGCAGTGGCGCGTTACGGCACCTCGGTCTCCGCCAGTCGTGTGGTCTCCGGCGAACGGCCTATCCACCAAGAGTTGGAACAGGCCCTCGCTACTGCCTACGACGTTGAAGATGCAGTGGTGTTTGTGAGCGGTCACGCCACTAACGTCTCCACGCTGGGGCACCTGCTGGGGCCTAAGGATTTAGTGCTCCACGACGAGTATATCCATAACAGCTCGTTGGTGGGCGCGCAGCTTTCAGGCGCCAAGCGCATGTCGTTTAGCCATAACGACCCCGCAGCGCTGGAAGCCCTGCTGGCCCGGCATCGGCATCAGTTTGAACGCGTACTGGTGGTAATCGAAGGGCTCTACAGCATGGATGGCGACATCCCTGAGCTGCCGCGTTTTATCGAACTGAAGCAACGCTATCAAGCCTGGTTGATGGTCGATGAAGCCCACTCCTTTGGGGTGATCGGCGACACCGGTCTGGGGCTGCGCGAGTATTTCGATATCGACCCGCGCGACGTAGATATCTGGATGGGCACCATGAGCAAAGCCATGGCAGGCTGCGGCGGCTATATCGCAGGCAGCAAGCCGCTGGTGGAAACACTACGCTACCTGGCCCCCGGCTTTCTCTACAGCGTGGGCATGCCCGCCCAAGTCGCCGCCCCCTCGCTAGCCGCGCTGCAACTGATGCAGCAAGAGCCCGAACGGGTTCAGCGCCTGCACGCTATTTCGCGCTACTTTCTTGAACAGGCCACTGCCCGTGGGTTAGATACCGGCAAAAGCATCGGCGCCGCGGTCGTACCAATCATTATTGGCAGCTCCGCAGCGGCTGCCCGGCTCTCTAACGGGCTGCTAGAACAGCAGATCAACGTACAGCCTATTCTGTATCCGGCGGTACCTGAAAAAAGCGCACGGCTGCGCTTTTTTCTCTCCTGTGATCACACCCATGCACATATTGACCAAACGCTTGATGCATTAACCACATTGCTGACATAATTTTATCACGCACCTTTAGACCTAAGGATAATGGCATGGATGTTCACGATGACCAGGAAAGTGCAGCAACGCCCGCCTGGTACGTTATTCAGTGCAAAGGGGGCGAATCATTTCGTGCGGCCGAACACCTCGCCAACCAAGGTTATGAGGTGTTCCATCCTGTCCTGAATAGTCAACGCAAGCGCCAGGGCAAGCTCACCACGGTGACCGAGCCACTCTTCCCCTACTACCTGTTTATTTGTTTGGATCAGTTAGTCAGCAACTGGCGGCCGATCCGCTCTACTCGCGGGGTACTGCGGCTGTTGACCTTCGGTGACAGGCCCGTCGCCGTGCCCTCACAGCTCGTTGAAACCCTGCGCGCCCAGCCGCACAGCCAGGAAGGTATTCACACCTACTTCAGCGCTGGCGAGAAAGTCACCATCACCGACGGCCCCTTCAAAGACCTGGAAGCCATCTTCACCCGTCTTAAAGGCGAAGAGCGCGCCATCGTCCTGCTCAACGTGCTTAACCGGCCACAGCACCTGGAAGTGCCAGTGGAGAATATTCAAAAAAGCAGCAGCTGATTGGGCATCCACCCTCTTGCTCTAGAGAGGCATAGCGCTTCCAAAGTTATACTATCTTGAAAGCTCACTGACGCTCGTCCCAAAGCTTCCCAGGACGTCGTCAATTTCAGACTCCTTCACTTCTTTCAGCCCCGCGTGCGCTCTTTTACGACCGTCACTCTCTGCCAAAATATCTTGGTCACTTGATCCGTGATTGACAATGTAGATCATCGCAGGAAAGGGAACCGGTTTCAGAACCAGACCGACACGGGATTTCAGGTTCTGCCGCGCCTGCATATGATCGCCCCGCAACGATACATGCACCGTCTGAGACCGGTCGAAACGCGTGTCAAATCGCACCGCGTGGCTTGACCCACATAGCCAAGCGAAGGTGTGCGTGTCGCCTTCTTCCTCGAGCGGTCTTAGCAGGCAGCGTTCTCCGGCATCAAAGCAATAGCCCTTCGGAAGGTAATAACCGTGGCCATTGTCATCTTCGAGAATGAAGCGCGTCAGATCGGGATGCGGGATGTCATCACCATCGAGAAAGAAGGCATAGCCATCTCGCTTTTCCGTTTTCGCAAGATAACGCGCCATGAAGCGCAGCTTCTGGACTTTATCAGGACTGCCATTATGCGAGGCGGGATACTTCAGAAATTGCACATGGTCATCGAAGGCGATCTGATCGGGGCAGTCTTGGGAACAGACGATCATGCGCCAACGCGGGTCAGATTGCCGCCGTAAAGCCGATATGGTTCGCGTCAGGTTCGTCTGGACGACGCTCCAATTGGGAGCCCGTTTCCGTTCGAAAATGGGTACAAGATAAGTCACCATCTTGTCAGAATCCGTATCCCGGATAGGGTGCCTTTTTCTCCAGGCTGCCAAGTCTTCGAGAACTGGCTTGCGCTCCTTCTTGAACAGCAGGCGTGCCCACAGCAAATAGATGTTGGAGATCATAAAGTATTTCTCACAAACGTTTCGACTTGACCAAGGCGTGATGCCGGCCTTGAACGCCGGATCATGCTGAATCCCCCTTCCCCCTCACACCCAGGAATTGAGGCAGCTTGGAGAAATTCTTGTAGGGCAGGGCTATCAATGGATTGACACCATTGTTGCGCATCGCTTTGATGTCTTCCGATGATTTCCGCAGGATTGCTTTCAGACTACCGTTGCTAGCACCACCCACGCGCATTTTCACTAGCACTTCCGGTAGGTAAACGACGCTAAACATTTCGCTGCTCAAATACCGCAGTAGCGAGTCGTAATCGCCGGAGATACGATAGGCAGGGTCAAAGCCGCCCAGATCCTCATAGAATTCACGACGCATGAAGAAACTGGGATGCGGGGGCATCCAACCTCGCTGTAGCTTGCGTCGGCTGAAGGTGCCGGATTTCCAGTAGCGGATTACGCGTTCCGTATCATCGGCATCCACATACTGAAGGTCGCCATAGACCGCCCCCACGTTGGGATCGTTGAAGCACGCCGCCACCCGGCGAAGTACGTTATCATGGGCAAAAAGATCATCGGAGTTAAGAAAGCCGATCACATCGCCGCTCGCTCGCTGGAGGCCCTTGTTCAGGGCGTCAAAGATGCCGCGATCAGGTTCGGAGATCAGCACATCGCCGTCACCAAGCGTCTTACTCGCGATAGCCACGGAAGCATCCTGCGAGGCTCCATCAATCACCAAGTGTTCAATGAAGGGCCAGCTTTGGCGCTTCAGGCTTTCGATGGCCTCAGCGATGGTTTTCTGACTATTGAAACAGGCGGTGATGACAGAAATCTTCATGAACTCATATCCTCAGCAGCGCCCGTAGCGGTCGATAAAGCGCACAATGTCATCTTCGCCCAAGTAGGAGCCCGACTGGACTTCGATTAGCTCCAAAGGGATAACGCCAGGATTCTCCAAGGAGTGTACGCGGCCGATGGGAATATAGGTCGATTCGTTCTCGCTCACCAAATAGGTCTCGTCGCCACGGGTCACCTTGGCAGTCCCCGAAACCACCACCCAGTGTTCGGCACGATGATGATGCATCTGAACCGAGAGCTTAGCGCCCGGCTTCACAGTGATGTGCTTAACCTGATAGCGTGAGCCTAAATCGATCCTGTCGTAGACCCCCCAGGGCCGGAAGACTTCGCGGTGATTCTTATGCTCGTCGCGCCCCTCGGTCTGAAGCTGCTCTACGATGCGTTTGACCTCCTGCACGCGATCCTTATGGGCCACCAACACCGCATCCGTGGTTTCGACCACGACTAGGTTATCGACCCCAACCGTGGCCACCAGGCGATGACTGGCGTGCACCATCAGATCGTGTCCCTCGTGAATCATCACATCCCCGTGAGTCACATTGCTCTGAGCGTCCTTCTCCCTGGCCTCCCATAGAGAGGCCCAGGAACCAATGTCGCTCCAGCCGGCATTCAGCGGCACCACGCTTGCATGCTGGGTGCGTTCCATCACCGCGTAGTCGATGGAGTCCGCCGGGCAGGCTCGAAAGGCATCCGCGTCCATCCGTGTGAAATCGAGATCCTGACTCGCACCGGCTAGCGCCGCACGGCAGGCCGCTACGATAGCCGGTTGGTAATGCTCTAACTCTTCCAGGTAGCGACTGGCGCGAAACAGAAACATGCCACTGTTCCAGTAGTAGTCGCCGGTGGCCAAGTAATCCTCGGCAGTGGCACGATCGGGTTTTTCGACGAAGCGTTTAACCCGAAAGCAGCCATCGCCCTGCCCTTCGCCGCGCTGGATATATCCATAGCCAGTTTCTGCACGGAACGGCACAACGCCGAAAGTAACCAGTTGCCCCTGTTTAGCCAAAGCCAGGGCTTGGGCCACGCTTTCATGAAAGGCGACCTCGTCAGCGATCAAATGATCCGCCGCCAGCACCAATAGCAATGTCTCAGGCGATTTCTCAGCGACCTGCAGCGCCGCCAGGGCAATCGCCGGGGCGGTATTGCGCCCCTCCGGCTCCAGCAGAATTCGAGCATCGGTGATGCCCAGCTGGCGCAACTGCTCGGCCACCAGGAAACGGTGCTCCTCGTTGCAAATTAGCAATGGTGCCGTATGCTCGAGTGGCGCAAGGCGCTGTAGGGTTTCTTGTAGCATGCTGCGCTCACCGATCAGCGGCAGGAATTGCTTGGGAAACTCTTGGCGCGATAACGGCCACAGTCGTGAACCACTTCCCCCGGCCAGGATGATGGGTGTGATCATGGTGAAACTCCTAGGTCGAGAACTCATGCAGAGATTGGTTCGAGAAGCCTGTGCGAAGGCTTTGCGAAAAACAGTGCGGAAGCTGAATTAGCTACGAAAAAGGTTCTGGTTGGCCAGAAACCATTGATAAGTATCCTGCAAGCCATTTTCTAGCGATATTTCCGACTGCCAGCCAAGCCCCTTGAGCCGTGAGACATCCATCAGTTTACGTGGGGTGCCGTCGGGCTTGCTGGCATCAAAGCGCAGCTCACCAGTAAAACCAATTACCCGCTTGATCAACTCGGCCAACTGGCGAATAGTGCAGTCCTCTCCAGTGCCTACGTTGATATGCGATAGCATCGGCTCAGTATTAGCAGCGTAACGGGCGTGATCCAGTCCCATCACATGGACACTAGCGGCGGCCATGTCATCGACATGCAGAAACTCGCGCATCGGCGATCCACTACCCCAAACCACCACTTCCTTCTCATCGCCTTCCTTCGCTTCATGTAAGCGACGCAACAGCGCTGGAACCACATGGGAATTGTCGGGATGAAAATTGTCGTTCGGCCCATAAAGATTTGTCGGCATTACGATGCGGTAGTCACGGTCGTATTGGCGGTTATAGCTTTCGCAGAGCTTGACCCCAGCTATCTTGGCGATAGCGTAAGGCTCGTTGCTAGGCTCCAGCTTGCCAGTAAGCAGCGCATCTTCGTGTATCGGCTGTGGGGCTAGCTTGGGGTAGATACACGACGAGCCCAGAAACAACAGCTTGTTGACACCCGATTGATGGGCAGCGTGGATGATATTGGACTCAATCATCAAGTTCTGATAGATAAACTCGGCAGGATAGGTATTGTTGGCATGAATGCCTCCCACTTTTGCCGCGGCTAGATAGACTTGATCGAATTTGTGCTCCTCGAAAAATGCCGACACCTGTGCTTGGTTGGTTAGGTCAAGTTCATCTCGCGGGGCTGTCTTTATATCGGTATGGCCTTGCGCCTCCAAATGCCTCACGATGGCGGAACCAACCAGGCCACGGTGCCCAGCGACGAATATCTTAGTATTGAAAAAAACGGCCATGATCACCCCTCCACCGCGACAGGAATATCGTAGCCGTGCTCCTTGAGCAGCGCATGGCGCTGGGCAATTCGAAGATCTCCGGCGATCATCTCAGCACACATTTCTTCGACGATGACTTCCGACATCCAGCCCAGTTTGGCCTTGGCCTTGGACGGGTCACCCAGCAGCGTCTCTACTTCGGCCGGACGGAAGTAGCGCGGATCGACGCGCACAATGACATCTCCCACCGTTAGGCCCGGCGCCTTGGTACCGGAAATGTGTTCGACGACGGCACTCTCTTCAACGCCCTGCCCTTCAAAGCGCAGCGTCAGTCCCAATTCTGCGCCACTCATGCGAATGAAATCACGAACCGATATTTGTCTACCTGTGGCGATCACGAAATCTTCGGGGGTATCTTGCTGCAGCATCATCCACTGCATGCGCACGTAGTCCTTGGCATGCCCCCAGTCGCGCAGCGCGTCCATGTTGCCCATGTACAAGCAGGTTTCTAGTCCTTGAGCAATATTACTCAGGCCTCGAGTAATCTTCCGGGTGACAAAGGTTTCTCCACGACGTGGCGACTCATGATTGAAAAGTATGCCATTGCAGGCATACATGCCGTAGGCCTCCCGGTAATTAACCGTGATCCAGTAGGCATAGAGTTTGGCAACAGCATAGGGCGAGCGGGGGTAGAAAGGTGTTGTCTCGCGCTGGGGAGTTTCCTGTACCTCACCGAAAAGCTCAGAGGTCGAAGCCTGATAGAACCGAGTCTTCTTCTCTAAGCTCAACATGCGTATCGCCTCCAGGATACGTAACGTACCCAGTGCATCCACGTCCGCCGTGTACTCGGGAGCTTCGAAGCTTACCGCCACATGTGACTGCGCCGCCAAGTTATAAACCTCATCCGGCTGTACTTGCTGGATAATCCGCGTCAAGTTAGTTGAATCCGACAGATCACCATAGTGCAGTACAAATTTCTGGTTCTCGACGTGTGGATCTTGATATATATGATCTACACGCTGGGTATTGAATAGAGATGCTCGGCGTTTGATACCATGCACCTCGTAGCCTTTTCCAAGCAAAAACTCTGCGAGATAGGAACCATCTTGGCCCGTCACTCCGGTAATTAGGGCTTTCTTCATAGTAGAGACCTCATTTAAATTATTTATCTAAAAAAACGACTGTTAATAAACAGCTCGCAATAAAAACCAATAACTTAATAGTCATTTTTCGTTATTACAGAAAGATGGATAAACCTTAAAATAAAGCTATGAAGATTATTCTTTCTTCACCCTATGTTTGATGGCTTCAGCAGGTTGGCCTGAATAAATCGTCCATTCCCTCAGAGATTTTGTGGCAATTGAACTAAAACTTAAAACTGCCCCTTGGGCTATAACTACGCCAGGTGATATGCGACTAAAAGCAGCTAACCAAACCTGATCAGCTATCTCAATTGGCTTCGTAATAAGTTTAAATGATAGTGAAGACCACTCATGACTACCGGTACATAAATACACACCTTGCGATATACAAACATGGCTACCAATAGAGACAGAATCCAAATTATCAATCCATACCTGCTCACCGACCCAGCTGTAATCTCCAATATGAAGTTTCCAAGGAAACTTCACCACCACACGAGGTTTAATAATGACCCCGACGCCAACTTTAGCGCCAAATAAACGCAATAATGTAACCCGCCAAAGAGAACCTGGTAGCCAAGTAGAAAAAAAAAGGCCTGATACAACAACCCATATCAGTTCTTTGACTTTTCTTGCACCACGATCAAACTCGCCGTTGTCATACGCGTCTAATTCCATTAAATAAAGACCCCTTATCTTGGTGGCATTCAATCTAGAGCGACATGTTTTTTTAAATTACGCGAATTGACTAACAAATGGCACACTGGGTGACTGTTAATCGACACTGACAATAGGTTGGGTTATAAATTAAATCAGAAGGGGCCATCTTTAATTGTCGGCCAAAGAGTTACTACAACACGCTCTCTTTGTACATTGTGAGCCTAGCGACACCCACACCGGCGAACAGCACCATGAACTGTATCGTTAGAATCGTAAAACTCTGTATGGTCAGAAACAGCAGCGCGAAGGAGAGATAACTCTCACCCACCTTGCGTAGGTTGAGTATTAGCCATGTGATGGCGGCATAGAACATAACCGTTGCCGCTCCCCCAAAATCAAAGACCATTTCCAAGAAAGTGGAGTTGAGCGGCAGAAGACCTCCATACGCATTGATACCCACGCCCGCACCGTATTCACCGAACAAGGTAGAGAAGTACTGCCCTAACCCGACACCAAAAAAGGCCGCAATGGGATAACGTTTCAAGTAGTCCCAAGCATAGAATTCTTGTCGGTAGACCTGGGTACCATCCAAGCCTATTTCGATCTCCTGTTCGCGACGCACATAGCCCTGCTGGATAGCCTCGAAGATCTCCAGTTCAGGGAAGAAAGCGCCCACTAGCACTACTAACGCCACTAGCGGCAAGGTGTAGACAACGTATTTTGTCGCAAACGATGGGTAGAGCAGCAGTGCTATACAGGTAAAGAGAAAGACCGATAAAAAGTAGGAGCCGGAGAAAGTGAAGAGGGACATGAAGAGCGTTCCGTAACCAACCCACTTCAGTCTTCGCTTCCACCTGGGCCACATGCGGGCCAGAAACAGGCTGGCCATCCCACAGACGAACAACACATAGCCCAAGCGCTTGGGTTCGTTGGCGAAGCTGTTTACACGCAGAACACCATATTCATAAGCTACATCGACGCCAGTGGTACCACGGACGATGCCACGCAAAGGTAATCCACCGTAAACCGCAAAAATTTGATAGGCCGCGTAGGCGGCCAGTATTGCACCGGTTACCACCAGCCCCTTGAGGAATATCTCATAGGATTCAGGACGACGTGCCATCTCATATGAAAAGGACATTAATGCAAAGAGCCCTGTGTAATAAATCACCCTTATGGCTGCCCGGCTTCCGTCAGAACCGGCTACTAGCGCATAGCAACTCGAGGAAAAGAATACTATGAGAAAAAAAAGCATTATTGGCTTTGCAGATGATGCAACGCGCAATTTTCCATTGAGCAAGACCCGTCCCGCCAACAACATCGGCACCGTTTGCCAAAGTGTCATCAAGGTCACGAAAGGTATGAAGAAGTAGAGAGTCAGTGCCGCGGGCATCCAGCCCATCAGGCGGACAGGATAGGTAGCCAGAAAGTAGAGCGCCATGCCCGTCCCTGCAAGAACAATCAGAGGGTCAAGCAGAGTATATCCGATAGGCATTTTTTAATTTAAAACCTCAGGTTTTCTAGTTTACTTGGCTATCGGTCGGGCTATATAAAACTGTCAATAACCTCAAGAAGCGCCAAAACGGCGCCCCTTGATGTGCGCAGAACTCGAGAAGTAGCGCTGGCTCAGTCGTAGACACTCTCCGGTTTCGACCCGCGACCAGCAACCCAGTTATGTACGTCGCGCATCTTTAACGCCACCTGCTCCAGGCTAAAAGCCTGGCTGACCCAGATACGGCCCCGCTTACCCATCTCAGCGAGTTTTTCAGTTGGTTGAGATAGCGCTGTGCGCAGGGTATTTGTCAGTTGGTTCTGATCAAGGTCAATCCACCAGCCGCAACCATGGTCAGTGAGCCCAGCCCACGGGGCATTGGTAGTGGTAATCACTGGGGTTTCTTGTGCTAGCGCCTCGACGACCACCAAACCGAAATTTTCTGCATGGGTCGGTAAGACGAAGAGATCTGCGTCACGGTAGAGTAACTGCTTGGCGTCGCCATGCACCTCTCCCACGAAGCGAACCCGGGGCAGGCTCAGCTTTGCTACCAACTGCCTTAGTTCAGCTTCATGGCCTTTCTCATCGATGCCAGCGATGACCACCTCCCAATCGGGAAAGTCAGCATGAAGCGCATACCAAGCAGTAAGCAGGTAGCGCACACCCTTCTTACGGTGGATACGGCTGAGAAAGAGGATGGAGCGCAACGCAGAGTCAGTTCGCAGGGCAAGGTCGGGCAGATCGATTCCGTTAGGCACGATAGCAATGGGGTTCGTCAGTCCCATGTCGCGAAAATGCTGCGCCTCCATCTCGGCAGTGGCACGCAGTGCACGCGCCTCCTTTAAGTGGGCAAACTCAAAAGCAATCCAGGCGATGTGTTTCTTCCAGGCAGAGTTGCGCCGCGCCCACGGATCCAGCATCCCTCGTGGTGTTATCATATAAGGACTGCCCGTCCTACGCGCATGGCGCAGGCTAACGAGCGAGGGATAGGTCCATAGCCCCTGCACGTCGACTAAGTCAGGAGCCAGTTCCGCAATGGCCTGAGTCATTTTCGGAGCATACTGCCCAGCCTGCGGGCCCTTCACAGGAAAGGCGAACACTCTTGGCCCCCAGCTCTTTGCACTGTCAGGGTTGTCTGGGTCTAACGTCCCCATCACATGCATATCCACCCCAGGCAGCTGGTCGATACTATGTGCAAGACCCGGCACCGAAACTGCCAGCCCGCCTGCCGCTGGCGAAAGCTTCGAGGTCAGTAACAGCACTTTGAGCGACTGTTCGCACTGGCCAATGGGTGTCTGGCTCATTCTGAAAGATACTCGTTTACCAAGGACAGCAAAATGTCGGCCAGCATGATCGGGATACGATCATTCGCTAATTCCAGCTGTAGCATAAGGGCTCCCGGATTGAACGCGATCAGGCGTTGTATCCTTCTCATATGCGCTCAGCTACATAGAAGCTCGGTTTCTGGAAGAGAAGCCTGTCGTAGTGTTCCAGCAGAGACTTGGCAGCGCGAGTCCACGAAAAGTGCGCCTTTATATACGCCGCCTGCACGTTGGCATCCTGCCAGCACTCCTCCTTTACAAAGTAAGCGATTGCCTCGGCCAAAGGCCGTGGCCCACTTTTTACTTGAATTCCATTACTCGCTTTGATGATGTCAGGTAACGCGCCTGCACGGCAGCCGATGACCGGCAAGCCCACTGCCGCCGCGTCTAGCGCTGTCAGGCAAAACCCCTCCTCAATCGAGGGTTGCACATAGATATGCGTCCGATCATAGAGTTCACCCAGATCAGCCAAGGGGACCGCATCATGCAAGATCACCCGTCCTTCGAGTCCTAGGTCGGCCAAATCCCGCGAAATGCGGTCACGGTAACCTTTTACTCGACCAGACGGGCCAGCCACTTCCCAGATAAAATCAATGTTCATATCGCGAAGACGTGCTGCCGTATTAGGAATGATGTGCTGACACTTGTGTGGGGCATAGCCGCCCACGGTCAGAAGGCGCACAGGGCCGACCGGGCGGCGCGTGACCGGCGGCACCATCAGCGCCTGAAGGTCGGTAGTCGGACCATGGCCAATTACCCCCACCTGGTCACCCACCACAGGGGTCAACAGCTCTTGCACTTGCTGTGAAGGGCAGATGTAGAGGTCGTAATCATGCTTTTTCAACCGACCCCGGTTCTTCAGTGTGACCACCTGCAGGCGCAGCGCCTCCTTAATGCGTGCAGGCAAGGGGGCGTTTGGGGCCACTTGTCGGCACTCCAGAGGTGGAACGTTATGCACCGTCGCCAGGCAGGCTACTCCCCCCAGCCTGAGGCGTTTCGTATCAATCACTTCCATAACAAAGAGACCGAATAGAACGTGCAGTATGTCGGGCCGATTAGGGCCTGCCAGCCGCTCGGCGGCCAGGGCATCAACCTGTCGACAGAAATCGTAGCGCTGTTCCCGGCTCGGGTCGCCCTTAGCCGGGTAGCCAGCATCGAGCCAGTGCACTGCATAGGGAGGCTCGGCCATACCTTCGGGCAGCCAGTGCTTGTCCGCTGGGCCGGGAACCAAGAGTTCCGTTTCTACGCCGCTCTTGGCCAAGGCACAGAGAGTCTCGTGCACGTAGTTCACGGTTCCCCCCACGCGAGGGTAGTAATGTTCACTTACAGCGAGCAGTTTCATCCCTGTGCCCCTCCTTTCGGGCGCCCCTTTAGTCTTCGGTATAAACCTTGCGCTGCGAGAACCATGCCCGGCCTACCAAGGTCGCGCATCAAGCGCAGAGGTAAGCGCATATCCGGCCGGTAACCGGGCGCCAGCCGGCGAGCTTGGGCCAACAATGCCTGCGCCTCGCTAGGAAATGCCGTCCAATAGTTCATGGCTACCTTGTCCATACGCTGCGCAAGTGCCTCAGCGACTTCGACTGGTAGCTGTTCGACAAAGCCATTTACAACCTTCTCGCAAACACGGATGCGTGCCTGCATCTTTTTTATGTCGTTATCGGCGGAGACCCGTGACTCGGCCTGATGATGAATGTAGAGATAGTGCACCCCCTCTACAGGAATGAAGTGGTAGCCGCTTCGCAAGATACGGAGAAGCAGATCACCATCCTCATCGGTGACCAGGCTTTCGTCGTAACCGTTTAAGCTGGTGAGTAAGTGACGAGGAAAAAGCGCGCCACAATGATGCAGAAAGGGACGAACAATCAGTCGACGAAACTGAACATCCGGGTCAGGCGGTAGATCACACCAACTTTCATTCACTAACACTCCACCACCTATGAAAACGTGTTTCGTAGCGGCGAAAGGGATCGCCCTGCCCTGCCCTGTTGCTGCCAATAGTGCAGCCAGATGCCCTTCATCCAGCTTGTCATCAGCATCGAGGAACTTTACCCACCTTCCCCTCGCTACAGCGAGGCCAGCATTGCGTGCGGCTCCCTGGCGGCAATTCTCTTTTTGGCGAAGCAGGCGTACACCTTCGGGCAACGTCGAGAAGACTGCGTCAAAGTTTGAGCCGGAGCCATCATCGACCACGATCCACTCTGCATCCACACCCGCATTTGCGGCCATACTTTCATGCAATGAGATGAAGTCGTGCGGTTTAAAGGCAGGGACAATGACGGAGATTTGCGGCATGTTTTTACCGTTGATCCTATAAAATTACTGGCATGTTATAAAAGCTAGCATTAAATATAAAAGCCAATACATACCCTCATGCCAAAAGACTAACAATATCGCTAAGAAACCGCTAATTAATAAATAAACTCAATATCAATGCATGAGAGATTTCAGCTGATGTGCCAACCTCTCTTTACGATCTAGCCCTATTATCCGACTTAGAAAAATATGCAAGGGAGGGCCTTCAGCGTATGGCCAACCTGCATCTTTTCGATAATCTTTAATTTCCTTTTTAATATTATAAAGACGGTTCCTTGCAGCCAATCTCTCTAGTGAGTGAGTAGCATAGGAAAATGCATTATCAATTTCGTCACATCTCATTCCTCGTTTTTTTAATTGTTCATAAATATTTGAAAAAACATAAAAGCTATCTCTTAGCTTCGTTTCATCCAAAGAATTACTGATACGACTTTCACCATCGTGACACCAATAAATACCTGCCCCACAACTACTTATAGCCACTTTATCAATAGTTAAAGCAGCTCTTAAAACGATATCGCCATCTTGATTTTTCGACAACGACTCATTCCACCCCCCCAGACGTCTTACAGCCTCAGTTTTCCACAAAATGGAGCAGGGTGAAACATACCGCCCACGCACCCAATCAGCTATAAAATTTGTAACTTTATCATTACGGGGCAAGGTTTTTGAAATACGTTCGCCGGTATCGTTTATCATAACCATTGGTGCAATAGCGAAAATACTTCGGCTATCTTTTAGTGCCGAGACCAAACCCTTCAGTGTCCCAGTATCTAGATAGTCGTCTGCATCCAAAAACATCACATAAGGAAAAATGGCAAGTGAGAGGCCACGGTTACGTGCAGCACAGGCGCCTTTATTTGGTCCTGACTTCCAAACATCTACTGATGGCAGAGATTTAATCAAATTTATACTCCCATCCGTAGACCCATCATCAATTACAATAATCTGAACATTCACTCCCTCTTGTTGTTTAAGGCTATCAATAGCACGCTCCAAATACGCAATAGCATTAAAGCACGGTATAACAATGCTTATACTGCTATCATCAACACTCTTGGTTGAAGACTGGTCTATCGACATAAAATCAGTCGTCGGCATCAAAGCGTCCACTCCCAGCCTCGAGCTAAGAACCCTTTATGCAGCTCGTCCAAGTTTTCCACTAACTTTTCAGGAGATGTATTATTAATCTTTTTTAATTTTGTTGAAACAGTTCTTTTTTCCAACCCCAACTCTTCAAGTACTTTATCAATTGTTTGTTGATGGCATTCTGTTCGCTCTAAATCCCTTTCGTAGGATATTTTGATGTGTGGCAGGCCCTGGAGAAGAGTATTTTCTTCATCTAAAAGTAAGCGATGATTATCATATCGATCAAAGAATTCTTGTGGCGGAATGCGTAACACATGCTTTTCCTCCTTATCATCAGTCTTGTGATAACCTCCTCTTGCGACAGCTAAGTAATTTGATATCATTTTCATGATAATATTTTTTCTTTGAATATGAACTATGAACCACCCATCCTCACACATTGCTTTCAGAAATAACCGTACATTAACAGGCCGCTTCCGATCTTGCCCCAGGTGATTCGGTTTAACGTGTAAAATGATATTCTCATCATCAAACTGACGACCAAGCCCCCTAATATAATGTATTGGCCAAACCACTTCTCTTGTGACAGTATTTAGCACTTCATGATAACCAACAAAATGCCCAGTAGAACACATCAAATGTTCAAATAATGTTGTTCCCGACCGGCCTTGACCATAAATGAGAACTTTTTTCTTTCTCTCACTTTCTCCGGCATTTTTAAGACCAGCTGAATAGGCCCTGATCTCTCTCAAGTGCAGAACAAGGCTTGTACGAAGCCTTAGAAATGGGAGTTGCTGCTTTAGACTAGACATAATGAAATATTTAAACCCAATATTAAGAAGCAATATTTACAGCACAGGCCTCATGATTGATAAAGCTTTTCAAATGACTTGAGCATAGTATCAATATTAAATCTATCGCGAACGAAATCAGACCCGGCTCTACCGTGAGCTAAACGCAACTCTCTATTATCAGCATAAGTTGCAATCGCTTCTGCTATGGCGCTTACATCTTTTGGCTTAACGAGTATGCCGGTAGTATCTGGTAGCATGGATTCGGAGACACCACCCACATCTGATCCTATTACAGGAAGGCCTGTCGCTTGGGCTTCAATAAAGGCTACTCCCTGCGTTTCAACCCGGCCTGAAAGCGCTACAACACCTGTTAGTGCAAATATATCTGAAGCAGCTAACTCATCTCGTACATACGACGGCGGCCGGGAACCAAGAAGAGCCACATTTTCTTCCAATCCCTTTTTTTGAATTTGGCTTTCCAATTCTTTTCTGGCTGGGCCTTCACCGATAATATTTAACTTTAAATCTATTCCTAAATTTTTCACTTCACACACTGCATCAATAAGGTAACTGTGCCCTTTCATTTCATCTAAGCGTCCAATCGAGACGAGTTTTATCGTATTCTGAACACGGCTAGAACGGTCCACAAACTGGAAACAGCTAAGGTCTATACCCATGGGTATCTTGAAAACTTGCTCTTTACGGGCGCCAAGTTCGATAAGACGTCGTTGCATAAAAGAAGAGCCGACGGTGTGCTTCCAATCTCGTTCGAACAACTCGCGGTAGATAGCATCACCTCGAGAGGTAGTTAGCATATTTGCATCATAGCCATGCCAAGTGACCACTGTGGGCTTATCCCAACCTATCGCAGCAAGGAATGCAGCAGTATGTCCGAAATGAACATGAATTTTTTTTACCTCATTAGATTTGAGGTAATCACACATGCGCCTTGCCTCCAACATTTCTGAGCGCGCCCACGGACCTTGTCCATTCCAATAACGGATCGTGGCAGGAGTGAAGAGCATATATCCTACCATTTGGATTAATCGCTTGAACCGATTACTAGACCACGCCCCCCAATAGTTACGCTGCACGCCAAGATTATCGATTGCATCCAACTCATCACTCGTCATACCCAACTCTACGTTGCTTGCCAGAGTGGAAACATACCAACCACGGCTAGCCATACCACACACATGATTTTGAACAAACGTTTGGGAACGTGCAGGAAATGATCCAGTGACAACGTGTATTGAACAGTTACTATTGATCATTTTTAAAGCAAACCATAGGTAATGAATATAGAATCAGTGAATGACTCACGTGTAACGAAGGCTTGTACATTCTCTTACACACATAAAGCTATTACACAAACAAAAGCACTTACACACCTTTAATATAAAATGATTTTAATATTTTTTTAAAATGCTTTTTAAGCTTATCAACTTTACTGGCGTTAATATTTTCTTGCTTTTGGAATGAATGAATAAGTGAATACAAACCCGCTGGATAACTACAAGAAAAGCTAATAATACTTTCTTTCAGATTGTCATTATAGCTATATAGCTCATCAACAGAACCAACTTGATAATCATTGAAACAAAGCTGACTCGAGTATAGCCTCGTGACTTCTTCTTTTTGGGATGTTGTTAAATTACTGTAAACTTTAAGACATTCCGCATAAGCATCAATAATTCTTACGAAATGCTTAGCCTTATTTTTTCCTTGGGATGCGCTTTCTGACCTTAATAAATAATAGTATAAAAAATTACTCACTACCGACACACAAGCAGCTTCAGAAAAACAACCGACATTCACAATGTAATCTTCAGACGCATCAACTTTTCTATCAAGTATAATTGCACCATGTTTTTTAATCAGCTCAGCTTTGTATAATTTATTCCACAAAACACCGGATCCAAAGCGTCGACTACAGAAATCTTCAAAGATATTTGCTTGCTGACAAAATGGTTTTGAAAAAAACACCTTACTACCCAATTTTACACCCGATTCAGTCACTTTTTCAGCCCCGCATATAGCAATATCGGCGTTATTCTCTGTTGCAGATTCCAAGAGAATTTCGACCATTTCGGGTGCTATACGATCGTCACCATCGACAAAACCTATAAAATCGCCTCTTGCTTCACGAATACCTTTAGCCCTGGCGGCGTGGACACCTACATTACTCTCAAGGTCTATTACTTTTACGCGAGCATCTTTTTTAATTATCTCCAATATTGCATCGTACGTTCTGTCAGTGGAAGCATCGTTAATCACCAGTACTTCAATTTCCGAATAAGTCTGGTCAATAACTGAGCTTAAACAATTATATATATAATTTTCTACATTATAGGCAGGCACAACAATGGAAACTAATTTAGTTTTTATCACTTTCATCTATACGTCCCGCAAATTTTTATCATTAATAGAAGAAATTAAACTTACCCTGTCATTACATTATTGGCGCGATCGGTATATTGAGCAACGACATCCAATACAGATTCTATCTGAGAATCTGACACAATGATGTCGTCCTTTAAACCGCTGTTAGCNCTATCTGAGAATCTGACACAATGATGTCGTCCTTTAAACCGCTGTTAGCGCCCTCCACCCGTTTGCAAATATAAGGGTAATAAAACAACTTATTTTGCGCAGCTAACTCGCTAAAACATGACACCATGTGCTGCTCAGATAACAAGTCAATGATGACAGTATGAGGGCCACACCACACCACGTTAGTCAAAGCAGCGCCATGAGGTGCGCAGATGATAGCCGCGGTAGCGAACAGCTGCTGCTGCTCCGTGATACTTAATCCTTTCAAGGTATGCACCTCGAAACCCTTTTCACGAAGGCGGTTGCGGATAACACTTTCATTAGCAACGCATCTACGGTCAGCATCGGCGCGTGATACGAAGATAAGGCGGTTTCCCTTTGGTACTTTGGGTGTCCACCCACACATGTCATGCATTGCGCGACATAACCACGACGGCAGATTTGCAGCACCTTTATGTCGAATCGGCACGATCAATTTATCAAATGAAAGAACTTCATACTTGGCGTAAGGAATTACCTGCGACTCATGTATGCCACAAAGCCTCAGAACATCCCATTGCCAAGTCAAATTTGCGAGCGGAATAAGGTAATAATCCGGAAGCTTCTCTGCAGTAAGATGCTGTCGTATGTACCAGATATCGGCAATTACATCAGCCCAAAAATGATAGTAATTAGCATTGTCGTATACGAAGTTACCCAAGAGCGCAGCGCTACCCGGCAAATTAGTATGATTTTCTCGCTTCAGCCAATATCTCAAGTTTATGCGCATGAAGCGAAAAGTAAAAAAAAGTTCTGGGACAGTGCCTTTCAGCGGACGATAATTGCTGGTGAAGACAATGGCCTTGCGAGAGTCTGCACGACGCTTTTGAACTTCTAATAACGGCCTACACATCAGCAGTTTCCCCTTGTCGACAACACAAACACCAGAAAGCTTAGAATTTCTAGCACTTTCCCGTTTAAGTGTTTCATGCGTCAACCCAAGACCCATGGTGGCATCATCGGATATAGAAACTTGTTCGTTAATTTTATTATCATACCAAGAAGAAAATGCGGATTTTTTTGGACTCACTAACCAAGCATAAAGAACCTTTCTCACAGGCACCTTTATTACAACCATTATCAAGCCATTTAAGTATTTTCTTATAAATTTAATCATTCGGCTACTCTTTTAGTTGTCGACAGGCACGCCTAAATCTTGCTTAAAGCAGGCTTGCCAGGCGGTCTAAGTTGCCATGTACAACACGTAACCTATCATAAAGCACGGGATTACCATGATCTGTAACTACTAAATTGCCACTGTTAGCATCAGGGGCCACTAATAACTAATCTTTTATATCATTTCAGACAAGTTACTGTCGTTGTAATAGCGAGTCTCTAGGCAGTCTGGGTTTCCTCATTCGTGAGGAAGTGACACTCTTACAAATTGACTAATTTATCAATAGGTAATGCCACCAAAAACAAGTCTGCCAAGATGACTGGCACTATTCACTGACAGAAAATAACTTTGGCCTTCTCCAGGATTAATTAAAGACGACGCTATTTTTATTTTACACTTTCTCTCTATATAACTCTTACGACCATAGTCCATCTAATATATAATCCAACTTCGCCTTAACTTTCCAATACTTCACCCGTTAATTTTAAATGATGGGTTACGATATCCAATACGGAATCGATCTGAGAATCTGACACAATGATGTCGCCCTTTAAACCGCTGGCAGTGCCCTCCACCCGTTTGCAAATATAAGGGTAATAAACCAACTTATTTTGCGCAGCCAACTCACTAAAACATGGAACCAAGTGCTGTTCAGATAAAAAGTCAATAATGATGGTACCTGGGCCACACCACGCCACATTGGTCAAAGCAGCGCCGTGAGGTGCGCAGATGATAGCCGCGGTAGCGAACAGTTGCTGCTGCTCTGTGATACTTAATCCTTTCAAGGTATGCACCTCGAAACCCTTTTCACGAAGGCGATTGCAGATAACACTTTCGTTAGCAACACACCTGTAATCGGCATCAGCGCGCGACACGAAGATCAGACGCTTCCCTTTGTGCGGTGTTGGCGTCCAACCACACATGTCATGCATCGCGCGGATCAGCCATGAGGGCAGGTTTAAGGCCCCCTTGTCTCGAATCGGTATGATCAACCTATCAAGTGATAAAACATCATGCTTAGCGTAAGGAATCACCTGTGACTCATGGATGCCACAAAGCGTGAGTATGTCCCACTGCCAAGCCAAATTTGCGAACGGAACCAAGTAATAGTCTGGAAGCTCCTCTGCAGCAAGATGCTGGCGTACGAACCAGATATCGGCGATCACGTCGACCCAAAAATGGTAATAGTTAGCGTTGTCAAATTCGCAATTTCCCAAGAGTGCAACGCTGCCCGTCAAGCTGACAGCTTTTTTTCCTTTCCGCCAATATGCCCAGTTTCTGCGCACTAACGCGAGGGAAAGGGAATGTTGTGAACCAGGGTATTTCAATGGACGATAGTTTCTGGTGCTGACAATCGCCTTGCGAGCATCAGGATGTCGCTGAAACACTTCCAGCGGACGGTACATCAACAGCTTTCCTTTGGATAGCACACATACACCAGAATATTCTACCTTGTTTATACTTTTCCATTTCAGTGGTTCAAAAGTTGGTTTAAAACCTGTGGCATCCTCATCAGTCTCAACTCCTTTCTCAACTCCCTTCTCAACAACGTTGCTGTACCAAGCAGAAAATCTGGACTTTATTGGGCTAGCTAAACAAGCGTTTTCCAGCAGAGCCAACATCTTCTTAATGGGTGCTTTTATTGTACTCCTCACCACGTTTTTAATGAGTGTTATTATAGAGTTAGTCATCGGTACACTCGCATATTTTTAACTGAGTTTTAACTGAGTTATTGACTGAGCTTTTGATAAAAATAAAATATTGTGACTTGAAGTACGACTGCTCTTTGATGGAACTTGAGGCTGACAATCCAGAGTCCAGCCTCACTTAACCCTATCGACCCAGCCATCAGAACATACCCACTAAGTACGGTGTTGAGTTTTACTTCATACAGCCTGGATGCTGTAGGTCGGTTCATTGACCTCCGGGTTGACGTTCATGACATCACCGTGACGTTTCAACAGACCAGTAAAATAGTCGATCGTTTTTGTCAGCCCCTCCTCCAGCGCTACGGAAGGAGCCCACCCAAGCTTCTCTGCAGCCTGGCGGAGATCCGGACGGCGCTGCCTTGGGTCATCCATAGGAAGGGGGTGATAGCTTAGATGACTACTGCTGCCCGTAAGCTTTATCACCTTTTCAGCCAGCTCACGCATCGAGAATTCGCCGTCATTCCCCAAATTGACAGGGCCTATTACCCCGTCTGTATTCATGAGCCGAACCAAGCCATCGACAAGGTCATCAACATAACAGAAGCTGCGTGACTGATGTCCGTCTCCGTAGATGGTGATTTCTTTATCCTGTAACGCCTGCATGATGAAGTTGCTGACAACTCGCCCGTCATCCGGGTGCATCCGCGGCCCGTATGTATTGAATATACGCGCCACTTTGATATCCATTTGATACTGCCGGTGATAGTCGAAAAATAATGACTCGGCACAGCGCTTGCCTTCATCGTAGCAGCTTCTTATACCGATAGGATTGACCATGCCCCAGTAGGTTTCAGGCTGTGGGTGAACCTCCGGATCGCCATAGACCTCACTTGTTGACGCCTGAAGAATTCTTGCCTTGGTACGTTTGGCTAGCCCCAAAAGATTGATGGAACCGTGCACACTCGTTTTGATGGTTTGCACGGGATCGAGCTGATAGTGAATGGGACTTGCCGGACACGCGAGGTTATAAATCTGATCAACCTCCACAAATAAAGGCAGGTTTATGTCGTGGCGAATGATTTCGAATCTCGGGTTCCCATGCATGTGCATGATATTGTCCTTGCTACCCGTAGAGAAATTATCGACACAGATGACGTTATTCCCTTCGCTCAAAAGCCGCTCACACAGATGCGACCCAACGAACCCCGCCCCGCCGGTCACTAATATTGTGTTAATCATTGCACTCTCCTGTCTCTTTTCAGAAAGGTTGTCAGGGCACTGAACCCTCACTCGGTCTTAATCTAGAGTTGAGAACTTGCGAGATATAAAGCGGTTTGATAACTGGCGTTTATGCGTGTTGAGCCATACGCTGGAAAGTCTTGTTTCGACTCAACAATGATGGGTAATCACCTTGATCAACGACTCTTCCCTTGGAAAGCAAGTAGATCTGATCGCAATGTCTTACCGTTGCTAAGCGGTGGGCGATGATGACAATAGTCTTCTTACCGGAAAACGCGTTGATGGCCTCCATGATGCTATTTTCAGTAATACCATCCAGAGCGCTGGTGGCCTCGTCTAGAATCAGTACATCCGCGTCATGATAGAGGGCTCGGGCAATACCGATACGTTGACGCTGGCCGCCGGAGAGCTGTACGCCCCGCTCCCCGACTCGAGTGTCAAGGCCATCCGGCAATTCGGCGAGGAGCTCATCCAGGTGTGCCAAACTCGCAGCACGGTGAACCTTCACATCATCAAGGGCGTGAGGCGGCAAACCGAAGCCAATATTCTCGCGTATGCTGCCGTCTGCCAAAAAAATAGATTGGGGTACGAAACCCAAGGCGTTCTGCCAGGCACGTCGATTCACAGACGTCACCGGCTGGTCATCGATCAACAGTTGCCCCTTGCAAGGCTCGATCAGGCCCAGTAGCAAATCAATAGCGGTCGATTTACCGGAGCCAGAAGCACCGACAAGACCCACTATCTGGTTAACTGGAATCACAATATCCAGCCCCCTTAACGCCGGCTCCTGCTTGCCAGGATAGGAAAAGGTCACGTTGTCTAGCCGCACGTGCTGCTTGGGGGATAATGGCTCAACAGCCCGCTCGGTCTTACTCGCTTGAACGGCAAGGCGCGCTTTACTGCTGTTGTAAAGGTCATCTCGCAGGGCATCGAAGGAGGCCAGATTGCCGCGGATCTGTGAGAGGCTGGTATAGACCTGCTGAAAGGCCGGCAATAACTTAAACCCCGCCAGGGCATAAACGGAAAGTACTGGCAAAATGGAGCCCAAGTTGCCTTCGTACGCGGCCAGCAGATACAGCACTAGGAAGATTACGCTACTAAAGGCAACCAGCTCCATTGCGTAGCGCGGCGCCATGCTCAGGGTCTGGGTGGTACCCTGGGCTTCGGCGAAGCGGTCGCATGCACCATCGAAGTGTTCAGTGAACAGCTGCTGGCGGCCCAGCACCAAGGTATCCTTGATACCTCCGAAGCCCTCGGCCATAAGCTTGAAACGCAGCTGCTGCGCCTCGGAAATACTCTTGCCATTGCGGATCAGCCGCCGACGCACGGTACGAAAGAGCAGCACATAAGCCAAGGATAAAATCGTCAGCCCCGCCAGGGCCACCAGCGGGTTATAGAGAAAGATCGCCACCGACATGAACAGCGCCATTACCAGCTTGGCGTTCATCTGCAACAAAGGGTTAATCACCGAGTTGGTGATGCGCTGACACTCTTGAGCGATCTGATTGGTCAGTTGGCTGCTGCTGCCGCTGGCGTGGAAAAGCCAGGACTGGTGCATGTAATGGGTGTAGAGACGGCTGGCGAGCTGTGCCCCCACACGAGCGCCATACATCGAGAGCCGCCAGATGGTGTACATCGAGATCAGCGCCGCGCCGATGAAGATGACCAGCACGCCAATACCCAGCCAGAACAGAAAGGCTTGTGGCGTATCAAGACCGCTGGCATGGTAAAGCTCAGCCATCCTCCCCTCGCCCTGCAGCTGGCTCATATCACCGACCAGACCCATGAAGGTACCGATGGACACCACCCCAGCGATCTCGGTGAAGGACATCAACACCACCAGGAATTGCAGGCGCAGGAGCTTTTTGCGCTGCTCGGCGGTAAGGAGAGCGTAGAGCTCCTTTAGCTGGCTCAGCATAGAGCAATAGGTAAAGTAATTAGAGGGAGGGTTGAAGCGTCGGGCGCCAGGGAAGAGCCCAAACGTATCAGGCATAGATGTCGCATATCAGGTCGCTTCTGTTGAGTGCCTGGCCCTTACAAGTCATGGCACTATTTGGAGGGGAATTAGTTGGAGGGGAATTAGCGGCTGCCGAAGCCGGTCAGCACGGTACGGATGGTGCGCATCACAATAAGCAGATCGAGCCAGAAAGAAATGTTCTTGATGTAGTAAAAGTCGTATTCCAGTTTCTGGTTCATGCCATCCACTTCTGCTGCGTAGCCCTGCTCTACCTGTGCCCAGCCAGAGATACCGGGACGAACGACGTGTCGATAGTGAAAGAAAGGCACGTCTTTCTGGTACCAATGTGCTAGATCCATGGATTCTGGACGCGGACCAATCAGGCTCATGTCCCCCTTCAGCACGTTGAACAACTGAGGAAGTTCATCCACGCGGTACTTCCGAATCACCTTGCCAACACGAGTGATGCGTGGATCCTCATTATTTTCGGTATAACCCATTCCCTGCTGGTCGATGTACATGCTTCGGAACTTGTAAACAGTGAAGGGTTGGCATTGGAAGCCCATGCGCTGCTGGGTGAATAAAACGGGGCCGGGGCCCTCCATACGAATAGCAATAGCGGTGATGGCCATGATTGGCAAGATGAGAGGCAACGTTGCCAGGATAGTCAGCAAATCCAGGTACCGTTTAATCATTTCGTAGCCTTCATCCGGCTGCAGGCTTCCATAGCGATTCTCGTAGAGATGACCAAGCTGAACACGACCCGTTAGCCACTCATAAGTAGTGGTGGCGTGATAGACGGGAATGCGGTGAAGCGTACAGTCTGCCAGGAACTCCTCCCACTCAGGAGGGAGATCGTCGTACAAATCGGCTACCACGCCATCCACGCGAACATTATCCAGCCCAGGTGAGCCAAGGCTGTGCCAATTAACACCGGGTATATGGCACAGGCTTGGTGCCTTGCCATAAGGCACCACGGCAAGTTTGAGTTCACGGTAATGCTGAGCAACCCAGTAACCCACAGTAGAAAAAGAAGCAGTGAGAAAGTAACTGGTAAGGAAGAGTGTCTCGCTAGGCTCGAACGACATCAAACGAAGCATCGTGAAGAGAGTGGCAAAACAAACCGAAGTGACCGGTATGCTCAAAAAATAGCCAAGAGTACCGGGAAGCTGGTTAATACACTGCAAGACGGTAAGCGAACACCAGTAAGCTAATGTAATAGCGAACAACGTCACCAGCTGGTCACTATCGGCACCATTCCAAATGGCTTCACCCCAGATGGCCAGTGCAGGAAAAATGATCGTAAGGTGAAAACCCAGCAAAAGTTGCAGCTTGCGACTCAGCAGCAGTCGATTAAGGAATCGGGAGTGTCGGCTTTGCACCGGGAAGATGGAAGTGATCGTTGCCATAGTTTACTCCCCTGTTCGCCACTGACAATCTGGACCTTAAGGGCCACATTGATGGTTAGTCTGATGGCGTACGACACGACGCCCTCGATATCTACAGCGACGACAAGCGAGCATCGTCCCTCCAGAAAAACTTAATTATTATTAAGAATATTTATAGTGGCCGTAATAGCCATAATTGGTGGCGGCTGTACGTTCCATAGCGTTGAGGATGGCGCCTTTGAGAGTGACGCCGCTGGTTCCAAGACGCTGTATCGTTGCTTCGATTTCCCGCGCCGGATTCATTCCGAAACGCACCACGAGCAAGCTAGTGCCAACCTGCTTACCAATGATGGCGGCATCGGTCGCCGCCAGTACCGGTGGGGTATCGATAATCACCAGGTCGTAGCGGGAGGACACATCCTTCATTAGCTGTGAAAAGCTCGGCTGCATCAGCAGTTCAGAAGGGTTGGGCGGAGAGACGCCTCGAGAGATATAGTCCAACCCTTCCACCGCGGTACTACGAACCGCTCCTTCTAATGTCAGTTGACCAACCAGTAGTTCGGAAAGCCCAGCATCGCTTTCGCCTTGAAAGGCATGGTGGAGATGCCCCTTACGCAGGTCGCCATCGATGACGAGTACCTTCTGACCAGTCTGGGCACAAACCGCGGCCAGGTTAGCGCTAATGAAGCTCTTTCCGACCGTTGGTGAAGACCCCGTAATCATGAGTCGGTTGTTATCCGCATCCATCATGGCGAAGTGCAAGCTGGTGCGCAGACTGCGTATAGCTTCGATAGAGAGATCATTCGGGCTTCGCAAGGCCAGCAGGTCACAAAGACCAATACGCTGACGCAGAGCGGCGCGCTTGCGGTAATGCGAACCGGTCTTGAAGCCTCCCGAAAGCTTCTTCTGCTCAACGGAAAGGGGCACGGCCGCATAGACAGGAAGGCCCTGATCCTCAAGCTGCTTGGGTACTTCGATGCTACGATTGAGTAGGTAGCGAGCCAAAACGATAGCAATCGCGACGAACAAGCCCATGAGCAAACTTCTGGACACGATCCGGCTTGAAAGCGGCGCAATGGGCCACGGCTGGACGACAGCCGAGTCGAGTATCCTGACATTGCCCACCGTTCCCGCCTGAATCAGGCGCATTTCTTGCTGCTTGTTGAGCAGCTGTATATAGATTTCCTGATTAACGCGAGCCGCCCGCTCAAGCCTAAGGATCTCCTGCTGGGTTTCGGGGAGGTCGTGAATCTGAATTTCCAATTCCGCTTTGCTTTCTTCCAGTCGCTGCTTCTTATTAACCAGCACTTGGTAGGTTGGGTGACCACTAGTGAAACGTTGCCCCAGTTCGATCCGCTGAAACTCGATATCCGACAATTGATTTTCGATTGTCACCAGATTGTTCAGCATGGCTTCGGTCTGGAAATCCAGATCAACGGAATCGCGTTGGGCGCGATAATCGTTCAGGTTAGATTCTGAAGCGGAGAGCTGTTCGCTAACCTGGGGAATCTGTTCCGCAAGGAACTGAAGCTGACGGTCGGCCTGGGCGGACTGACGCTCGATGTTTTGTGCCAGGAAGACCTCCATAATAGTGTTGAGAGTATCCTCAATCTGCGTTCTGTCCTGACCGGTCAGGCGAAGATTGACCAGCCACTCCCCTTCCGCTTGGGAGCTACTCAAACTTGATTTGAGCGCATTGATCGCACTCAGACGGGTACTTAGGGATAGCAGGAACTCGGCACCTGCATGCGCTTCGAGGCGTTGCACGAACAACCGATAACCATCGTCGCTGTGCAGTGTTTCGCCAGCCTGCCCGGTAAACAAAACACGCTCGCCCTGTAGCAAGGTATAACCACCATCACCCTCTGAGCGGATAATGTAGGGACCTCTAGAGGCCCCCTCGGGCACTTCGAATCGCGAGACATCGACAAATTCATTGGCCCATACATAAGGATGATCACGCATCAAAGAGGGTACGGACACACCCCGGTTGACGAGGAAGTTACCGAGAAAGTACAAGCGCCTGGGGGTGACTCGGATGGTCAGATTTTCGCGGTCAACTGCCCCACCCAGTACCATTCTCGATTTCAGGATTCCGATCTCGGTCAGTGTCCTGTTTTCCTCAAGGCTTGCCTGCCCCGACATCCCGGGCAGGTTGATCAGCGTGCTATCCTTGCTTTCTACCTGCACAAGCGAATCGGCACTGTATATGCGGGGCTGCGAGCCAGCATACAGGTAGCCACCGACACCAAAAAGAAATATTACAAATAAAATCAACCACTTACAGTCAACTAGCCAGCCAAAAAAATGGCCAAGGTCGATGTCTGGCGCGTAGGTTGGTTTTGAGGGCGGGCTGTCTGTCACGCGGCGACCTTATATAGACGTTGAGAAAAGAGATTAAGTAACTTTAGAGGAAGCAGGTATAGGTATAGGTGTATGAAACGATAAGGTTATAAGCATGGTGGTTAAATAAAAGCGTGGCGGATAAAGGCATATTTAGTGCAACTATCTGGTGCAACTAGTTGGTGCAACTTGGTGAAACTTTATGCAACTTGATACAACTTGGTGCAACTTGCCATCAGCCACGCTACCGCCCCAGGATATAGCGGCAATCCCCGAGACCAAGCGTTTTTATAACATTTAAACGCATTGTGTATTTTTAGTAATCTTGGATAAAAAGCACAGCGCCCAAGATTGAACTTAATAATAATTAACTGACTAAAAAAGTAACACCAGAAACTTAAATGTTTTAAAACCGGCATCAACTCATTCTTTTAATTACACATTTCTTCGTCGTAAACCATTATTTAAAATAAATTTTTTGATTGATCAACCATGCATATTGATCGTATATACTCATGAGTCGTCATACGTAAAAGACCGACAATCAACCTAGTGCAGCCCTCAGTTCGGATCGGCGCCTGGCATGTATCTGTCATTTATTATGATGGTGAGGGGTTTCTTCTTTTAACCACGCTACCGCCCCGGGGTATAATGGCAACCCTCGATACCAAATATTTATATCATTCAATAAATTTATTAATTTTTATAAGACTGGACAAAAACTGCCAAGCGCACAAGAACCAATTTAATAAAACAAACTGACCACATAAGTAACACCCATAACTTATATTTCAAATTTCGCGGCTTATCTCATACTTCTGATTAGAAGATAACTAGTAATAAACTTTTATTTAAAGTGTATTATCAACTAATAATCAGCATCTATTAATCACACATACACGTGAGCCCACCTAACTTATTGGGTGAGTAAGAAGAGAAGGTAATGCCAGAGGAGTACTCGACATGGGTAAGGCTACCCACGGGGATGGCCGCGAAGCTACACGGGCCACCAGGCACTGGCGGCGCCGTATCTGCGGTATATTGGGATGAGGTGAAACGAGGCTTTGTACAAAAAACCGACGAGCGAAGGCAAAGCAAAGCAAAGCAAAGCAAAGATCAGTGAAAAAAGAATCGGGTTGACGTTCAGGGCGAGTTGTAACGCTGAATTATCGAGCGTAGGCAGCTCTTACCCAGCCTAACTTGTCTAGCGTACTTCCTTAAGCGTGGGTACCTGCACTCTACTAATTCCACCCAATCTCCACGCCTCGACTGGATTTCCGACTTCGGGTACCCCGAATGCCCCCCAAATCACTCGAAACGTGGTTGCGTACACAGACCCGTCACCCATAACAATGTTCGTATCAATGTGAAATCTACGCTTTTGCTCTTGCATTAATGCATTACCAAGATCTGATATAGTTTCAATGCTTAATATCCTTTTCTCTCTGCATGCTTCATGGAAGGCTGAAAACTTTTCGTCATAATAGAGATCAGGAGCAATTTCCCGCTGATGCATTGCAAGATGCCTGTCTTTATCGCCATCACAGATCGCTTGAACAGCTGCTTCGACCATTCCTGTGGCTGTCTCGCTATACACTTCATCCGCCAAAACAGAGCAAGATAGCAGCAGTGAAAGCGCCGTAGTGGTCGAAATAAAGATGACATTCATTTTTTTAAACATTCTAATTTACCTTTATTTTTTTAGCTCCGCTCAACTTGAAACAGAGCAACACTCACTTTCTCCATTCGCTTACTTTTTTCAGCAATTGTAAGGTACTAGGATCGTTAACTATGTCATGTACGATGTCATGTTCTATGTCATGTACGATGTCTTGCTCGGAAGCCTCCCCTGCCAGCGCTTGGTAAAGGCGGGTGGCCAGCTTCTTGCCTAGCTCGACGCCCGGCTGATCAAAAGGGTTTAGGTTCCACAATACCGATTGAACAAACACCTTGTGTTCGTAAAGCGCTAACAGTGCCCCCATACTCCAAGCGTTTAGCTGATTAAGCAGCAAAAGCGAATTAGGCTGGTTGCCGCGATGACTCTGAGCCATAGATCCGCGCAGTGCATTAGGAATAGCATCGTCACCCAACGCGAACAACTGCGCCTGGGCTAGGCAATTAGCTAAGGTTAGTTGCTCCTGGGAGGCCAACGACTCACGCACAGCCTGTGTTGCTGCTACCTCACGCCCGGCCACCGCTACAAAATCGGCACTTACCGTATGCCCGCCCTGATGCATAAGTTGATAAAACGCATGCTGAGCATTCGACCCCACATCGCCCCAGATAATTGGGCAGGTCGCATGAGTAACAGAGCGCCCATCCAGGCACACACTCTTACCATTTGATTCCATCTCTAATTGCTGTAAATAGGCAGGCAAACTTTTCAGCCGGGCATCATAAGGCAGTATGGCATGGCTGGAAATATTCAGAAATTGGCAATTCCAAGCGCCCACTAATGCGACTAAGACGGGCAAATTTTCGGTCAGCGGCGTCTCCAGGAAGTGGCGATCCATCATGTGCGCCCCTTCGAGCAGCGAATTAAATTTAGCCATACCAAGCTGCATCGCAACGCTGACACCAATTGGCGACCATAATGAAAAACGCCCACCAATCCAGTCTTTAAAGACCAATTGATGGGCGTCAGGAATACCAAACTCAGTCATTTTATCCGGTCTGGAGGAGACCCCTAAAAGTTGATAGCAACAAATAGTGGGCACATCAACTTCCAGTGATTCACTCAACCATACCAAGGCCGTTTGTACATTGAACTGCGTATCCGCTGTGGTAAACGATTTAGATGCCAACACCAATAGCGTGGTAGCAGGATCCAGTGACTCCATCAACGGTAAAAGCTGGGTGCCATCCATGCTAGAGACGAAGTGAACGTTGACAACAGTATGGCTTGGTCGATCTGCCAAAGCTTCACTAATCAGTTTTGGCCCTAAATCAGACCCGCCAACGCCAATATGCACTACATCGGTGATTGACTGCCCAGTGGCACCAAACCACTCACGCTGATGCACTCGCTCAACAATTTCGGCTAAGCGTAAACGCTGCTGCTGACAAAAAGCGGCGGCATCTTCCATGCCGTTGGGAGGAGTAGCAGCCGTTGGCCAGCGCGCTGCCATATGCATTGCCTCACGCTTTTCAGAGGTATTCATTTTAGCGCCAGCAAACAATGCTTTACGCTTCTCTTCAAGCCCACAGCTGTGTGCCCAATCAGTTAATAATGAAAGGGTCTCCTGAGTTACACGTTGCTTACTAAGGTCTAAATGTAGCGTATTAAAAGTAAATGCTAATGAACTAGAGCGCCGACGGGCTGAGGGAGTATCGCTACCAATCAGGTCACTGAGCGATTGCGCCTGGAGACGTTCAGCATGGGCCTGTAATGCATTTAATGGGGTATATACACGCTGCGACAGCTGTAAACTCGAACTATTCATTACTCCCCCTGTTCATTTGTTACTCTATTCAATTGCGACCCTATTCATTTGCGACCCCATGAATTTTTCATTCGGCCTAAAAGAAAAGAATAATTAGACATTAATCTATATTTACATAAATTAACATTCAAAGTCTACTTATCTATAACGGACAGGGAGATAGCAAGCAATATGAATATCTTCATTTTCTAAGATGAGAGTTTCCGAATTCAGGAGCTTAAGCAACCCAACCATAGCTTTTGCGCAAGCAAGCGGTTGGCTGCCATACCGCAACCCACCACCTTGCATGGTGGGTTATAAAAAATGAGCGCAAGCAGCTAGGCTTTTTTTGGCCACTTCGGCGGCCTGCTCTGACGTCCCAGCTTCTGCATAGCAGCGCAGTTCTGGCGCATTGCCTGATGGGCGAAGATGAACAACATCTCCTGTTGTAAGCGTTACCCGTAGACCATCGGTACTATCTACATGAATAATGCTCGCTTCCAAGCCCAACGCCTTTTGCATGGCAGGCAAGTCATCTTTCCATTGTGACAACAAAGCAGCGCTGCGCTCTGTAGGGAAGGATTTGAGCCTGTCACTGGCGGTAAAGCGCAATGGTAAGCCATCGACTAATGCTGACAGAGGCTTATTTTGCTGTGCAGCTGCTACCAGCAGTGTTAATGCGGGCAGCAAGGCATCACGCGTAGGCAGTGCCTCCAGGTAACCCGTTTCTTTTTGCAGCCGGCTCGCCAACAAAAAACCGCCATTCGCTTCGAACCCAGCTACCTGAGTATTTTGTTCAGTCAGCGCCCCCATAGCGGCCAGCACATAAGGTGAGCCTATGCGGGTACGTACCACCTGCGCAAATGCCCCACAGCCTTCAATAGCAGTATTACAACTCACCGGTACCGCTAGCGCCTGTATGCCTAATTCCCGAGCACATAGCAAACCAAGGATATCGCCACGCAACCACTGGCCATGTTCATCGGCCAACAACGGGCGATCGCCATCGCCATCCGTGGTGAATAATGCATCCAAGTTGTGCTCTGCTGACCAGGTGGAAGCCTTAGCACGGTCTTCTTCGCTAACCGCTTCGGTATCGACAGGTACAAACTGCTCACTACGGCCAAGAGGGATAACGCTTGCCCCCAGCGCTTCTAATACCTGCTGACTAAGGTCACGCCCCGCCGCAGAGTGTTGATACAGGCCCACACGCATACCTATCAGCGGCTTGCCCTCAAACCATGTTGTAAAACGCGTTAAGTAACGTTCATTAGCCGCATTGCGCTCGCTATTACGGGCAATCGCCCCCAGCTGTGGCAGTTCAACCTCAGCGTTTAGAATGGCCTGCTCATCCGCCTTGGTGATCTCACCCTCCGGCCGATAAAATTTGATGCCGTTACGATCAAAAGGAATATGGCTACCGGTAATCATGATTGCAGGGATACCATCCGCCATGGCCTGGAGCGCTAACGCAGGGGTAGGCAGGATGCCGTAGTCAGCCACTTCAATGCCCACCGCCCTTGCAGCAGCTGTACATGCCGCCGCCATGTCAGGGCTGTTCGGACGGCGATCCATACCCATGGCTACCCGGTTGACGTCAACGTGCTCGCGCATGACATGCAAAAAAGCCACGGTAAAGGCCGCACATACGTCATCGCTAAACTGTTCGACCAGCCCCCGGGCGCCGCTGGTGCCGAACGCGATACCGCTGTTGGCTATTAATTCTTTACACTGCTGGCTCATATCGGCGACGGCTTCCTTATAATTAGCAAATGGACAACCCAGTTGGTCTCGGTGCTCAACGACCTACGGCATTCTAAACGAATTCGGCCCAAGCTTGCGCCCCCGATGGATGGTGCCCGTCACTCCCCGCTCGATTCAATGACGAAAAGTAGGAAATGTGTCTGGGTCACAGGGGTTGGCCAAATAGTAGACAATCTGAGCGGTGGTAATGGGCCTTTGAATGTACTCAAAAAGCGTTAATGCAGAAAACACTAAAGTTTTATTTGTTCTGGCCGTATAAGGCTTATAATACATAATGTTATTTATAAAGAAGGGTTACCGATGCCAGCCATTAACACCAACCTTGCCGCTTTGGGTGGACAAAATAACCTAAGAAAAACGCAGGCCAGCTTAAACACTGCGATAGAGCGGCTCTCCTCAGGCCTGCGTATTAATAGCGCCAAAGATGATGCCGCGGGGCAGGCGATCGCCAACCGCATGGAATCCAATGTGCGCGCTAATACTACGGTCACTCGTGGCATTAATGACGGCATCTCGCTGATGCAAACCGCAGAGGGCGGGCTAGATGGTATCAATGACATCCTGCACCGCTCACGAGAATTAGCCGTGCAGGCGGCAAATGGAACCCTTTCCGATACCGACCGCGCTTCGGTAAACGCCGAGTATAAAGAGCTGCGTGCCGAGATTGATCGTATTGCCACGAGTACAGAAGCGTTTGGAAAATATCCGTTGGCGCCGGTTGAGTCCAGCTTGGGGGAAACCCAGAGTATGGGGGATCTCTTCGAAGATAGTGGCGATAGGCTTATGGGACAGGGCTCCGGCATAGAGCCTGTTACTTTCATCCCTAGTGGAGCCAAAAATGTCACTATCTCAGTTGATGGTTTGACCGGTGCTGAAGACGATATACAAATTTTCACTCGTAGCGGCAAGCACCTGGTTGGAACGCCTTTGGATGATTACACCTGGAAAGCGAATGGTGTTGATACGGCCGATGATCTTAAAGCTAAGATTTTCCAAAACTCTGAGAAAGACTTAGGTTTCTTTTCTGATGCTGAATATGATGCTTCTGACTTGTTTTATATTGAAGCAGATGCTGACGCCGTATTTTCAGATCAGCTTGAGGATGGTGAGACCAAGAGCTATGGCGGCATGACGTTTGTGTATACAGGTGATGGCGATCGCTTTAGTAGTGATACAGATGCAAGTGATGGCTCAACAGATGCCACCCATAGCCTGGAACGGGTCAATATTGATGAAGTAAAAGAGCCTTTAATATTGGTTGTGACAGGCACAGGCGTTTTTAACGTGCAGGCTGAGTGGGATGACATGCCTGCGTCTGACGCTACTTCTCCGGAGAGCGCTGCAACTGAAATTGTAGTCGATGCTCAGGTCGGTGAAAAAATGGACACTATTACTGTAGAGCCAACTCCAGCGGATCATGTGTCTCTTGGCTTGGAGGATGTTGAGCTAGACCCCATCGAAAAAGCGCGTGAAGCGATGGACAAGCTGCAGGAGGCGCTAAACCAAGTTGATGGTTACCGTGGTCAGTACGGCGCCCTCACTAATCGATTTGATAGCGCTATTGAAAACCTGGCAACGCAGAGCGTCAATACCACCGCGGCGAAATCGCGCATTATGGATACCGACTATGCTCAGGAAACCTCTGCTATGGCAAAGCTGCAGATTTTGCAGCAGGCAGGCACTTCTGTGCTAGCCCAAGCTAACCAGACCCCGCAAGGCGTACTTTCTCTTCTTGAGTAAGGTAAGGCGACAAGGTACAGCAAGTATTTTACCGCTAACCCAGGATTCTCACAGAGGATAAAGAAAGCGGCTGAAAATGCCATAATTTCAGGGCATTACGCCAGAAACCCACACCCACAGCCGCTATCCACAATGACACCTGAAGCACTGAACTTCTCGCCGTAAAAATTGAAATCGATTTTTACGGCGGTCACATCACCTCAAATTTTTGTCGCTCTCGAATGCTGGCATGGTGTGACCACCAGCATAGCGCCGACTCTATCGTAGTAATCAGCAAGAACAGCCGACAGTTCAAGGGGGCGGCTCTACCCTTTCAACACCCCCGCCAATAGCGCTTTAGCGTTTTCGATCAGCTCGTCCAGATGTTGCTCGCCTTTGAAGCTTTCGGCGTAGACTTTATATAGCGATTCCGTGCCGCTGGGGCGTGCGGCAAACCAGCCATTTTCGGTGGTGACCTTGATGCCACCAATCGAAGCGCCATTACCGGGGGCGTTGACCAGCACGGCAGTAATGGGATCACCCGCCAGCTGCTTCTCGGTCACGCTCTCAGCCGTCAGGTTTTTAAACGCCGCTTTCTCTTCCGGCGAACAGGCGGTATCCACCCGCTTGTAGAAGGGCTCGCCGAAGCGCTCGGTAAGGGTGCGGTAATACTCGCTAGGCGTTTTACCGGTCACTGACATAATTTCCGCTGCCAGCAAACACAGCACGATGCCATCCTTATCGGTAGACCACGCCTTGCCGTTGCGGGTCAGCAAGCTAGCGCCAGCACTCTCTTCGCCGCCAAACGCCAGCCAGCCTTCATGCAGACCTTCCACAAACCACTTAAAGCCTACCGGCACTTCATACAGCTCGCGCTGGTGAGAAGCGACGACTCGATCAATCATGGAAGAAGAAACCAGCGTCTTACCGACTTTTAGCGAAGCAGCCCACTCTGGGCGGTGGGTCATCAGGTAATCGATGCACACCGCCAAAAAGTGGTTTGGATTCATCAAGCCGTTGGCATCGACAATACCGTGGCGGTCGGCATCCGGGTCGTTACCAAAAGCGATATCGAAGCGGTCTTTAATGTTGAGCAGATTGGCCATCGCCGCCGGGCTTGAACAATCCATACGGATTTTGCCGTCGTGATCCGGCGGCATAAATGCAAACTCAGCATCGACCGTAGTATTCACCACCTCGAGATTGAGGTGGTAGTGCGCTGCTATCGCCTGCCACACCGGCAGTGCCGTGCCCCCCATGGGGTCGGCGCCTAAGGTCAGGTTAGCATCCTGAATCGCGGCAATATCCACCACGCTGCCGAGCTTGGCAACGTAATGTGCAGTGAAATCGTACTCCTGAGCGTGAGCAATCGCCTCGTCAACCGACACCGTGTGCACATCTTCTAATTGACGCAGCAGGTAAGCGTTAGCGCGTAGCTCGATCCAGCCGGTGGCATCGGTATCCGCCGGGCCACCGTGGTGCGGGTTGTACTTAATGCCGCCATCTTCCGGCGGATTATGCGAAGGCGTGATGATTAAGCCATCCGCGAGTGCCACATCCGGCGCCGCCTGATCCTCAGGGTGATTGTGGTGCAGAATTGCCTGGCTAATCAGCGGCGTCGCGGTGTAGCCGTGATCCTTCTCGACGAATACCGGCACCCGATTGGCAGCCAACACCTGCAGCGCGCACTCCCACGCCGGGCGAGAAAGCGCGTGGGTATCGAAACCTAAAAACAACGGCCCCTGGTAACCCGCCTCAAGGCGGTAATCGACCACTGCCTGGGTAATGGCGTAAATATGCGAGGCATTAAAGGTACGCTCGATGGAGCGGCCACGATGGCCAGAGGTGCCAAACGCTACGCGTTCCTTAACCACGCTGGCATTCGGCTGTTGTTCATAAAACGCTTTTAAAACGGCTTCCATTTGTGAACTCCTTTTTACAACACAACCAACGGGCAGCGATACAAAAGCAAAGCCTACAATAGCTTAGCCCATAATAACGAAAGCCCCTGTTTAAGGGGCTATATAACCATCAACGCTGCTTCTTTAACGTGTCCAACCGGTATACTGTTGATCAACAGTAAAGCGATACCTCAAGAGCTGCTCAGGCTTAATGCCCCCACACCACAAAGTAGGGGTTGAGCTTTTCGCTGGGGTTGGCGTAGCTAAGCGCCGTGCCTTCCAGGGTTTCTACCCGGCCGCCTGCTTCCAGCACTACCGCATGGGCGGCGCCGGTGTCCCACAAACAGGTGGGGCCCAAACGTGGGTAGGTATCGGCGAAACCTTCGGCAATGATGCACAGCTTCAGCGAACTGCCCATGGGCAGCATGGTGTGCTCGCCCAACTGTTCCAACCAAGCGGCCAAATCAGGACTAGGGTGCGAACGACTGCCCACTACACGCCATGCGGTACCCGGATTAGGTTTGCCTGCCACGGAAATAGCCTTACGATGACCATCGGCTTCAATCTTAAACGCGCCCAGCCCCCGTGCGGCCACATAGCCCACCTCAAGCGCCGGGGCAGTCACCACGCCGAGCACCGGCTTACCGTTTTCAATCAGGGCAATATTGACGGTGAACTCGCCGTTACGCTTGATGAACTCTTTGGTGCCATCCAACGGGTCAACTAACCAGTAGCGGCCCTCAGCATCAGCACCTGAAAACCCCTCAATATCCTCTTCAGAGAGGATCGGGATCTGCACCGGCAGCGCCTGCAAACCGCGCATAATAACGTTGTGCGCCGCTTTATCTGCCTCGGTTAACGGGCTTTTGTCTTCCTTCTCTTCCACGCTGAACTCGCGGGCGTAAACGCTCATGATGGCGTCGCCAGCTTCGCGAGCTATACCTTCAATGGCATCCAGCAGTACTTGATCAATAAGCGCCATAATCTAATCCCTCTATAAGACGTAGCCCTTTAAGACTTAGCCCTTTAAGATTTAGTCTTTAAGACCTAGCCTTTGCATAAAAAAAGCTGCCAGGTAGCGGCCAACCTCGCCACCACCTGACAGCTAGTGCATTCAAATCAGCTGATCATTCCACGTTCACGCAAGGCTGCGATCACGGCGTCGGCTGCTTCTTCCGCATCCATTTCGGATGTCTTCAGGTGCACATCCGGCGCTTCGGGGGCTTCATAGGTCGAATCAATACCGGTGAAGTTTTTAAGCTCACCACGGCGGGCCTTTTTATACAGGCCTTTCGGGTCACGCGCCTCGACAACATCCAGCGGAGCATCGACAAAAATCTCGATGAACTCGCCCGCTTCCAACAGATCCCGTGCCAGTTGGCGCTCGCTGCGGAATGGCGAGATAAACGCCGACATCACGATCAACCCGGCATCCACCATCAGCTTGGCGGTTTCCGCTACCCGGCGCACGTTTTCAACGCGGTCAGCATCGGTAAAGCCTAAATCACGATTCAAGCCATGGCGCACGTTATCGCCATCCAGCAGATAAGTATGCTGACCGTGGGTGAAGAGTTTTTTCTCAACCAGGTTAGCAATGGTCGATTTACCCGCCCCAGAAAGCCCGGTGAACCACAACACGGCAGGTTTCTGGCCTTTGGCCAACGCACGCGCCTGCTTATCGATATCCACATGCTGCATATGGATATTCTGGCTACGCCGTAAGGCGAAGTGCAGCATGCCTGCGCCAACCGTATTGTTGGTCATACGGTCGATGAGGATAAAGCCACCGGTATCGTGGTTGTCTTTATAGGCATCAAAGGCAACGGCACGGTTAAGGCTTAGGGTGCAAATACCAATACCGTTCAGATCAAGCTGCTTGCTCGCGGTGTGTTCCAGGGTATTGACGTTGACCTGATACTTGATATCCGTCACGGTTGCCGAAACCGTTTGGGTACCCAGCTTCATCAAGTAAGGGCGGCCCGGCAACAGCGGTGCTTCGTGCATCCACACCAGGGTGGTTTCAAACTGGTCGGCGGTGTGGGCTGGCTCATCTACGCCGGAAATGACATCGCCACGGGAAATATCAATTTCATCTTCCAGCAGCAGTGTAATCGACTGCCCGGCTACCGCCTCTTCCAGGTCACCATCCAGGGTATAAATCCGCGAAACAGTGCTGGTTTTGCCAGAAGGCTGAACGCGAATTTGGTCGCCTGGGCGCACCACACCGCTGGCCACCATGCCGGTAAAACCGCGGAAATCCAGGTTGGGGCGATTCACCCACTGCACAGGCATGCGGAAGGGAGAGCGTTGAAGATGCTCAGCATCCAGCTCGACGGTTTCCAGGTAACCCAGCAGCGTCGTACCGTGGTACCACGGCATTTTGGCGCTGTGCTCGATGACGTTGTCGCCCTTCAGCGCCGACATAGGAATGAAGGTGATGTTCTCCAACCCCAGCTGTTTGGCGAAAGCACGGTACTCTTCGACGATTTGATCAAAACGCGCTTTGGAGTAGTCGACCAAATCCATCTTATTAATGGCCACCACCAGGTGGCGCATACCCATTAACGACATCAAAAAGCTATGGCGGCGGGTTTGCGTCAAAATCCCATGGCGTGCGTCGACCATCAAAATAGCCGCGTCGGCAGTGGAAGCCCCGGTAACCATATTGCGGGTGTACTGCTCATGCCCCGGCGTATCCGCCACGATGAACTTGCGCTTCTCGGTCGAGAAGAAACGGTAGGCCACATCAATGGTAATGCCCTGCTCGCGCTCAGCGGCCAGGCCATCCACCAGCAGCGCAAAATCCATCTCGCCGCCCTGGGTGCCGTATTTTTTCGAGTCCGCTTCTATTGCTGCCAGTTGATCTTCAAACAGCAACTTGGACTCAAACAGCAGGCGGCCAATCAGGGTGCTTTTGCCGTCGTCTACGCTGCCGCAAGTAATAAAGCGCAGCAAGCCTTTGTGCTCATGGGCTTTCAGGTAGCCTTCGATATCGCCAGCAATCAGGTCAGATGAGTGAGACATTAAAAATACCCCTCTTGCTTTTTCTTCTCCATGGATGCCGCACTATCACTATCAATGACCCGGCCCTGGCGTTCCGATGTTTTGGTCAACAGCATTTCTTGAATAATGGCGGGCAAGGTATCCGCTTCTGATTCAACCGCACCGGTTAGCGGGTAACACCCCAATGTGCGAAAACGTACTTTACGCATCATGGGCACTTCACCCGGCTCTAACGGCATGCGTTCATCATCGACCATAATCAGCGCACCATCGCGCTCCACCACCGGCCGTTCAGCCGCATAGTAAAGCGGCACAATGGGGATATTCTGCAGGTAGATGTACTGCCAGATATCCAGCTCGGTCCAGTTGGAAATCGGAAATACGCGAATAGACTCTTTGCCATTCTTCCGGGTGTTATAGAGCTTCCATAACTCCGGGCGCTGATTTTTAGGATCCCAGCGGTGCTGTGCAGTACGGAACGAAAAAATACGTTCCTTGGCACGGGATTTCTCCTCATCGCGCCGGGCGCCGCCAAAAGCCGCATCAAAGCCGTACTTATCCAGCGCCTGCTTTAAGCCTTCGGTCTTCATTATGTCGGTATGAATCGCCGAGCCGTGGGTAAACGGATTGATGTCCTTCTCGACACCTTCCGGATTGATATGCACCAGCAGATCCATACCAATCTCTTCCGCCATATTGTCGCGGAATTCATACATGGCCCGGAACTTCCAGCGGGTATCAACGTGCAGCAGCGGAAACGGCGGCGGAGAAGGTGCAAAAGCTTTGCGGGCCAGGTGCAGCATGACCGCCGAGTCTTTGCCAACGGAATAAAGCATTACCGGGTTTTCAGTCTCGGCAACCACTTCGCGCATGATCTGAATGCTTTCCGCTTCCAGTCGCTGTAAATGGGTGAGTGATGTCATCATCTGTCCCAACAATTGTGTGAAAAAACATAGCGTGAAAAAGTTTGCTTTCAAGTGCCAGGCTCTGTCTGAAAAGTCGGCGAGCGAAGACCAGACAAGGCAAAAATCGGCGAAAAGACGAAGTTTACGTAGTGTAAATGAGTACTTTGAGCCGATTTTTAACGCCGTATGGTCGAGCGCAGCCAGTTTTCAGACAGGGCCTAGGAAGCCAAGCCCATATCGGCAGGCACCGGCACTAACCAAAACATCGTTTGTTGCGCCAACCAAGCCGTTACCTGCGGGCTGGCTGACAACCAAGCGCCATGAAATACCAAGGCGACTGGCCTGTTACTTTGTTCACTCTTGCCAATGAGCGCCTGCATTGCAGCCAGATAATCATCTGCCACGGGCGGGCGCCTAAAACAACGCATCCACAACCGGCCACGGGGGCCATGCAAATAGAGCTGATAAACCGGACGCTGTGGATGCGCCACCCGGCGCACACCACCCTGCCAACGCTGGTCGGCCTCTTCTAACCTATTAAACCGCGGCGCAACGGCCTGCCGATACCACCGGCCCCGCTGCGAGCGTTGCTTAGCCAATGCGCTTAACGGCCAAGGCTCATGCTTCAAACCTTGGCTTTCCCACCAGTGCTCAATACCGCGCTGGCTCAGCTCAACACCATGCTCATCGCGTAAAAAAGCCACAAGGTCAGCGCTGCTCCAGCCTGGCTGTTCAGCGGGGGGCGGGGCATACAGTGCCTCCCACAACCGTTGTTGAATAGCGGCATCAAGCACATTGGCCTGCCCTTTTAAACGGCCGCGGGGGCGTACCGGCACTGCCGCCCAGCCACCTTCACGAAACGCCTTCCAGGCCGCCGAAACGGTCGGGGAAGAAAGCCCGGTTTGTTGGCTTACCAACGCAACCGTGACCCCATCCAAGCGTAGCTTTACGGCTTGCATGCGGCGCTCATTGAGCGTTTCAGGCGATAAATGTTTAATGCTCAAAATTATCGCTAACCACCTGTATTAAATATAATTTTCAATAATCATCAGATCGAAGATCGGCAATCATTAGACACCATCATAAAAGCCTGCGTAAAATCCAGCAAGTGAACCATGAAGTTACCGTTTTTAAGGACCCAATATGACCCCCTGGGCCGTTCTGTTTTCTATTACGCTTTTATTGGCGCTGTTAATTAGCGGGCGCGTAAAGCCTGCCATTGCTTTTGTCACGTTGGCCGCTATTTTTTTGCTACTAGGGTTTGTCGACACCGCTACCCTGCTCACCCAATACACCAACCCGGCACTCGCCACACTATTACTCTTACTGCTGGTATCGCTGGCGCTTGAACGTTCGCCTCTGCTGGACTGGCTATCGCGCCACCTATTAAAGGGCCACCCGCGACTTGCTACGGCACGCTTAATGGGTAGTACGGCGGTGCTTTCCGCTTTTTTGAATAACACGGCCGTGGTAGCGGCCTTTCTCGGCGCTATTTCGCGCCAGCAGCGTATCGCGCCATCCCGGCTATTAATCCCGCTCTCTTACGCCTCCATCTTGGGCGGCATTACCACCCTGGTGGGTACGTCCACCAACCTGGTGGTGAACTCGTTTAACTTGAGCGCCAGTGGCAGCGAGTTAGGCATGTTCCAATTCAGTCTAGTGGGTATCCCTGTGGCGCTGGCGACCCTATGCGTTCTAATGTGGCGCGCCAATGCCCTGCCGCATCACCAGGTGGAAAACACCAATGAAAAGCTCTCCTACTTTCTAGCGGCCGACCTAGAGCCCGACTCGCCCATGATCGGCAAAACCATCGAAGAAAACGGCCTGCGTAGCCTAGAGGGGCTCTACTTACTGGAAATAGAGCGCCACGGGCGGCTGATTAGCCCCGTGGCACCGGATGAGCAACTGCTGGCCAACGACACGCTGGTTTTCACGGGGGAAGTGGGCAAGGTACAAGCACTGCAGCGCTTTCCAGGGCTGCAGCTGTTCGGCCATCAGGCCGACAACCTGTTAGCGACGAATTTGGTGGAGGTGGTGATTTCCCACGAATCCGAGCTTTCAGGCAAAACCCTGCAGGATGTGGATTTTCGCAGCATGTTTAGTGCGGGAGTGGTGGGTATACGGCGGGGAGAAAAACGTTTGGAGGGGCAGTTGGGGAAAATCCCACTTCGCGTGGGGGACTGCTTGCTGTTAGCGGTAAGCGCTGATTTCCGGCAGCACCGCAACCTAGACCGCAACTTCCACTTACTCAGCGGCAGTTTCACCAGGCCGCAATTGAGTAACAAAGAGAGCCTATTCACCGTGGGCGGCTTTGCAACGGTGATCGCCCTGGCTACCGCTAATCTGCTGCCACTGTTCCACGGGCTACTGATACTGCTGGGCGGGCTACTGCTGTTGAAAGTGATCAGCCTGGCGGAACTGCGCCGCCGTTTCCCGTTTGAGCTATGGCTGATTATTGGTTCGGCGTTAGCGATTGCCCAGGCACTGGAAAACTCAGGCGCGGCGGGCTTGTTAGCCAGCGGTATGCAGGGGCTGTTCAGCGGCTACGGTATCTATGCCGCATTTGTGGGTTGTTACCTACTAACGCTGCTGCTCACAGAAACCGTGACCAACAACGCCGCTGCCGCGCTGGCCTTTCCGGTGGCCTGGAGCACCGCCCACGCCTTTGGCGCCGACCCACTGCCGTTTGTAATGGCCGTTGCGTACGGTGCCAGCGCCTGCTTTCTAATCCCGTTTGGCTACCAAACCCACCTAATGGTGTATTCACCTGGGCGCTACCGCATCACCGACTTTTTAAAGATTGGCTTGCCGGTTAGTGTGACTTACTCAGCGGCGGTATTGCTGATTACGCCTTGGGTGTTTCCGTTTTAGGTGTGAGTGGTGAGTGGTGAGTGGTGAGTGGTGAGTGGTGAGTGGGGAGTTTGATTATCACGCTATAGCGATTGCCAAAACGTTATCGCTTTCTGTGGGTTACCAATGTTTAGGGCGTCCCGCGCCGCCTGGCTTGCCATTTTAGCGGTTGCTTCAGGGTTATCGAGCAACTGGTTTAACCCTGCCTGCCACGCCTCGGGGGAGTCGTCCACCAGCAAGCCGTTTTCGCCATGGCGAACCACCTCGGTATAGGGGTAGCGATTGGAGTAGATCCCTACCCCACCCATAGCGGCAATATCCAAAAACTTGATAAACGACTTGCCCTGGTTGAACGGCGTTGCTAATAACGGTGCCAAGCCAATGTGTATTCGTCGCTGGCGTTGGTACTGCTGAAAAGCCTGCCAGTGCAACGGTGCCGGGGCTTTTACCCGTGGTAGCGCCGCCAACCGCCTGGGAATATGTTGGCCCAGCATGATTTCAAGCTCGGTATCATCACGCTGTTTTTGCAGTGCTTCCAAGGCAGGTGCGATATGCAGTAAATCCTGAAGGTGCGCCCGGGTACCGTGAAAGCCTATCTGCCAAGGCGTTTCTGAAGAAGCGGTAACCGACAAATGCTCCTGGCTCGGCAATGGCGCCAGCAACGGCGGTGTAAGCACCGAAACCTTGGCGTGGCGCGGTGTAAAGTAGCTTGCCAGTTGGTCGCTGCATGCCACCACCTCATCGGCCAGGGCGAGCAGGCGGGGCTGAAGGCTTGCTATGCCCGCCATGCGTTTGCGGTAGGCGCTGGGTAGCGTAGCATCGACGGAGGCAGCGGCAACGTCGTCATCGATCAAATAGACGATATAGCCAAAGACGTTGCGGTTGCGTTCTAGCCAGCGCAACCAGCTTAATGACAGAGAGCGGCACAATAATAAGGTAGCACTCGGGTAGCTATTTAAAACGTTCCTTCCATGCAATCTAGCATTCGCAAAAGAGCGGGAGGCAACTACTCGCTCAATTTGGTTCCCCAAACGACTCAACTCTGGGGCCGCAGATTTCAAAAAATAAATATCTTCTGTTGGCCTAGCCCCATCGCTTAAAACTATAAATGTATTACAGCTTTGCAAAATAATCGAATCCTGAATCAAACAGACGTTACTTGATTATGCAACTATAGCCATTTTCTTTTCCCAGGCCCATGCATGGCGAATAATAGTTTCTAAGTCTGCATACTTCGGCTGCCAGCCTAAAATGTATTTCGCCAATGCGGCATCCGCAACTAATATTGCAGGATCGCCTGGACGACGTGGCCCTTCTTCAACAGTCACTTCTTTGTCATCTTCCGCAACTATTTTTTGTACAGTAGAAAGTACTTGTTGTACCGAATAACCTAATCCATTGCCTAAGTTATAAGCCAAAGCCCCTTGTAGTTTGCAATTTGCCAACGCATCTAACGCCAGTGCATGCGCGTAGCATAGATCCTCTACATGAATGTAATCACGCACACAAGTACCATCTTGCGTAGCATAATCCCGCCCAAAAACAGTGATGTGGCTGCGACGACCGGATGCTGCCTGCAAGATGATAGGGATGAGGTGTGTTTCTGGATCATGACACTCTCCAATCTCTCCTTCTGGGTCGCCACCACAGGCATTAAAGTATCGCAAACACACCGAATTTAAATCGTGAGCCGCATGAAAATCCTGCAAAATTCGCTCAACCATGAGCTTACTTGCGCCATAAGGGTTAATCGGCTTTTGAGGATGAGCCTCATCAATGGGAGTGTATTCCGGCTCGCCAAATGTTGCCGCGGTAGAGGAAAAAATAAAATTCTTTGTCCCGTGGCGCACCATCACGTCCAGCAAGTTAAGAGTGTTTGCCACATTGTTTCGATAATATTTACCTGGACGCTGCACTGATTCACCCACTAAGCTTGCAGCGGCAAAATGCATAACACCCTCAAACTTGTGGTCCTGAAAGAGCTGCTCTAACAGCTTAACATCCGCCAAATCACCTATCACAAGGCTTCCATACTTGGCAAGCGAGCTGAATCCAGTCGACAAATTATCTAAGACCACAACTTTATGGCCAGCTGCTGCCAACTGTTTCACCATATGGGAACCAATATAACCTGCTCCACCAACAACTAATAACTGCATTGTAATTCCTTAATGCGGCATTTAAGAACTCAAGCCAACTAACCCATATGCTTCTCTAAAAAATTCATCATGCTTTTAGCCTGCTCCGTATAACGAAAACCATTTCCCTCCACAGCACCTAACCAATAACTCACTATCGTAAAACCTAAACGCAAAGCATGTTGATCCGGCAGATACGCCAAGGCTTGTCGAAATGGTATGCCTCGTAAGAAGCAGGCTTCATCATAACCAAGTGGCAATTCCCCCCACCGATCCCAATCAATCAATGTCACTTTGCCTGTTGTGGCATCCACTAGCACGTTACCAGTGTGTAGATCACCATGAGAAAGCACCATTGGTAGCTTACGAATGCAGCGCCTCATCACCATCAACGTTTTTATATAGCCAATATCGCACGAAAGTAATGCCTGCCGAACTATACTCCGCTGCAAATAAGCCCAGTAAGGCTGATGGCTATTTAGCCGTCTCAGATTACCGATAGCAATTGAATGTAGCTTGCCGAGGGCGTGGATCACATCACGGCGAGCCTGTTCAGGCAGTAATGAGGCTGCGGAATAGGTTCGACCTTCTACATAACGATAATGAAGACAGTTTAGAGCAAACAAACCTTCCCCATTAGGCGTAGGCAGTAGTTCAGGCGCAGGTAATGAGAAGGGGATAATGACAAGCTTATAAAAAGCTTGCACATCGCGTCTATGCGCAGCGTTACAATTAAACTTTACCAGCCTATCAGGCTGATTAGGAGCCCGTAGTGCCACTGCTGCCAACTCAGCGTTACGCCTAAAAAAAGGCTGGAAGTGACTAGCATGAGTTTCCGATAGGAGGACTGCGATTAACTTAAAAGCTGGATACTTTACGGCCTCTGCCCCCAGCCAAGTGTTGCTTGCCACCCGTTTGGGGCTTCCCGCTAAGGGTTTGCGACAGTAAGTGGTAACTTCAACTAAGTCCCCTGGAACCAATGTCAGCTGTGCATTAAAGCCGACAGTGCTTTCACCTCCTATTGCTGCTTGCACATCGCGTCTTTGCTCCTGGCAATATGCACGTAAGCACTCTTGCCCATTCACTTTAATGCGAAGGGGCTTTTCTGATGAACACCACCCACGCACCCCATCTTCGCTGACCTGGTCAAGTGATCCCAGTGCCCCGAATTGATTAGCGAAGCGAAAAATCTTCATGCACCAGTGTAAGGTTAGGGTTATAGGCGGGGTCATTATCCAACTGCTCCCCCCAGGTTTCACGCATGTAAGCGACTTCACCCGCTGCACGGGCACGCTTCTTAGTGTTGTCGTCGGCCCCACGTGAGATGGATTCGTGATGGTAAAGCTCGGCATAGGGAGTCCATAAGTTGCGGTAGCCTGCATCACGTACCTTCAGGCAAAAATCTACATCATTAAAGGCCACCGCTAAGTGTGCTTCATTGAGTCCGCCAACTTCATCAAAAATTGACTTTCGAACCAGCATGCACGCGGCAGTTACCGCCGATAAATTATGCGCAAGATGCAACCGAGTGAAATAACCAATAGCGTGGCGAGTAAAGTACTTGTGGGCATGACCAGCTACGCCACCAATCCCTAAAATAACGCCTGCATGCTGAACCGTATCATTTGGGTAGTAGAGCTTAGCGCCCACACAACCAATCTCAGGCCGGCTTGCCTGGCTGACCATTTCGGTTAGCCAATCTGAGTTGATCGGCTCTATATCATTGTTAACCAGACCAATAATGTCACCCTTGGCATTTTGGGCACCGAAGTTATTGATAGCAGAGTAGTTAAATGGTTGCTCCCAACGCAATACACGAACCCGTGAGTCCTGCGAGGCGACCTTCTCCATGTAGGCAAGTGTTTCCGAGCAGGTACTCTGGTTATCCAGAATCAACAGCTCGAAATTACGGTAATCGGTACGCGATAGAATGGCATCCACACAGGGCTTCAATATTTCTACACGATCACGCGTGGGCACTAACAAACTCACCAATGGCTTAGAGTTGGGTACCGGCCAACGTACGCGATAAGTATTGGCGAACGCTCCATGCTCTACCCTGGCCCTAGGGTGGCAGGTAGCAACATGCTCTGCGACAGCATCAAGCCCAGCCTGGGAGGTGTAATCTTTCTGTCCGCTACTCATGGCAGTGGAGCCTTCAGTGGCTCGCCAGTGATAAAGCACCTTAGGCACGTGGACAATCTGTTCTGGGGTCAAATGGGCAGTCACTCGAAGCACCAGGTCGTAATCCTGACTGCCTTCAAACCCTTGACGAAACCCACCAACTTCCCTTACCAAGGCAGTTTCATACATACCCAAGTGCGAAATATAATTTTGCGCCAGTAATAGATCGGGGTTCCAATCCGGCTTAAAGTGCGGGTCAAAGCGTTGCTCGCGTTCATCGAGCTTATCTTCATCGCTGTACAGCAGCCGTGCCTGAGGCTGCTGATTAAGAGCCACAACCATTTCCAACAGCGCCTCTTGAGCCAGACAGTCGTCATGGTCTACAAGTGCGATATACTCGCCCTCTGCCAATGCTAGTGCGCTATTGCTGGCGGCACAAATATGACCATTGTTCTCCCGTGTAACCACATGAACACGGCGATCTTGCTCAACGTAATCTGCCAACAGTGCCGAAACAGCCGGATCAGTAGACGCATCATCAGCAATACAGAGTTGCCAGTGGGGATACGCTTGGCCCAACACGGAATCCAAACAACTCTTCAAGTGCTCAAGCGTCGGGTTATAAACGGGAACAAGCACCGATACCAAGGGCTTGAAGGCCAACCCATTTAGTGTGTTAGCCAGTTCCGCTTCACTGGGCTTAACCTGACCCGCAATCCAATCACCGTAACTACGCTGAACCGAAAACCGCTCAAACGTCGCTTCATAGGTTTCCAGGGCAATTTCACGCCATGGACGACCGCTTGAAACCGCCTGCTCTTTAAGCGCCTTGATAACCTGTCGCTTAGGTACATTACGCCACTTATAGTGCATATTGGCTAAACGCTGCGCCAACCGGTCGTGAGCAAACCATGGGGTTAACCACACAAAACGCAGGTGACGAATGGTGAAATGCCCCTCACTTTCCAACGGATCCAAGCGAAGTGTTTTGACTCCGAAAGGCATCCAAAAAAGCCGTTTGGTGATGCGTCCACTCTTTAACGGTAGGTAAACGCTGCTTTCTTCTTCAAAGCCATTTCCACGATTAAAGTAGATTTTCACTGCCGCACTGGGTTGATCATGATCAACAGCAACTTCAAGCATTTGCCATCCAGGTAACAGGCGTGCCTTGGGCAGAGTGAATTGCGGGTCAGCGTCAGTAGCCTGCCACTGAAATATTGCACATTCTTTCAAACGCCGCAGGTGGCAACGGGGTTTGCATTGGGGAAAACATACAAAAAGCTTCACAATATTCTCTTGTACTCTTTGGCCAAAGGCTAAAATATAAATATTATTTAAATTTCCTGATTTGTAAGCAACTGACCAGTTTCAACTACTACTACTTTAACGATGGATCCACTCAGCAACGGTTCAGAAAAATTGTATTGGAAGCCAACATATCCATTTCTTGGTGGAGAGAGACGTAACAAGCCAGGTCTTAGCTCTTTACACTCAATCGTAGAGACATGCTTATCATCTACTAAAATGTTTAGAGAGACAACAGAGCTATTCATAGCATACCATGCCCAACCACTTATTTTTTTTGGACTAAGTTGCTGCACCAATCCATGCACATACGTTTCTCCATTTCTAAAAAGTGAATATCGCTCTCTAAAATTATTCTTAACTTTTTGATAAAAAACAATATCGTCTTCGTTAAGAGCTTCAATTTCAATGCGCTCTTCATCAGAAAGCTTATAGTCTACTGTTTGATCTTTTCTACCCATATTAAGCTTTATGGATTTTATACTCAGCCCATAAAGAGAATTAAGCATCTCTAAACTAATTTCATACTCTTCCGTAAGCCCAAAAAAACCGACTGACTCAAAAGGCACGCCGTGCATTATCTTCGTTTGCCGATTAATAAATTGAGGTTTACGATAAAAAGAAGGGAGGTCGCCTTTATAGTTATTATTTCGAACGAAATGGTAGTATTCCGAAACTACACGCTGAACAGGGTCTCGAAAAAAAGAAACAGTTTGTTGAGCACCCAATAGGTGTATATATTTACTGGCATTAACATGCCCGCTTAAAAGAGAATAATTTAAACAACTAAACTCTTCAAAAAAATTCAAAGGATCTTTTTTCTCATATATCCACTTGTTAATTATATTTGAAGTTTCTTCGGAACTTGGCGAATAATCGTAGACAATTTTTTCTCTACCATAAAAAGATTCTGCCGACTTACGAAAACTAGTACCAGCAGTTTTAGGAATATGTACAAAAAAAACAGGTAACATAAGGCACCTTAAAATGATGAGAAAATTCAAAATAATTCAGCATAAATATCCTGAACCCTTTTAACTAGATTGATGCTGGAACTTTTGCTTAAACCGCTGCTTTCAATTTGGCACTTAAAAGACTCAAAAGAATTAAACTCAAGACGTCGCGAGCGCCATTTACGTAGCCTTTCAACACCACTTTCATTTCCTTCTTCTATTTCATATAGTGATAATTTTAGTATGCTACCTTCATCTTTTCTTGCTGCAAGCAAGTCCTTAGCTTCATTATATTTCCCTTGTTGCCAAAGTGCATCTATAATAGCATTAAAAAGCAAGCCTGGAATTCTATCAAAATATTTAGTACTTTTCTTTAATAACATCTCTGCTTTTTCATGTCGTCCTAAAGACATATACAAATGAGAGAGAGATACATAAAAAATAAAATTCTTTTTATTTTTTGATATCGCTTTTTCGTATAACTTAATAGCCATATCATACTCACCATGCCCAAGATAAGCATCCGCTAAAAGCTTGAATATATTTGGTGCAGGGTTACCAACAATAACTATATGTTTTAGAGCTTCAATAGCAACACTCCAATTAGAATGTTTCAAAGCTAAACGAGCCAGCTTTTCCCATAAACCAAAGCGATACTCAGCATCAGATCTTAACCACTGAATCACAGGCAATAAATTCAGCGGCCCAGCTTGCGTTTCTAGCCAATCTAAGTGGGCCTTCAAATCAATTGGGATAACAGTAGGAATATAAGTATCTAAGATTTCTGAAACATTTCTTAATTGACAAATTTTATTCTCGTTATTTGACCAGCGCGCACTTTCATCGTTATTTTTATAATCTGTAATAGCCATTAATTCTTCCCAAAGCTTATCAGCTTTTTCAACAAGCTCTGTAGTGCACATGGATAAAATGTTATTGTCCACTATATCAGCTAATAAGTGAGGTTTAACAGGAGATTCAGCGAAATCGAACGACATATTCCAGCGTTTATTCAATATTTCAGGCAATTTAAGTCCAGAAAATATACTACGCTGACTTATCAATAGGGTCTGATCTGGATGTTTTTTAAAAAAATCCAATAAACGACGATTGTAAGCGATCCACATTTCCAATGCCAATGTGGGTTTTCGCCAAAACTGAAGATGCGCCTCTTTCAAGCCAGAGCTGTGATCGAAGACCAATGCTTCAGCATGCCTTTTATAAAGTGACTGTATGCTTTCAGACCAATGTCGAAGTACAAATAAATAGCGCGCCCTAGATTCAAGTACATTATTCCATGCTGGTAAAAAAAGTGTACATCTCGGATCTTTAACACACCAGCCTTCAGGAGAAAATTGGTCACGGCTGGCAGAGTATCGTGAAATCATGTTGACGGCCTGAAGAGGATACAGAGGTACCTCGTCGTGGAAGCGCCATGAAGTACCTTGGGCAGCCAAAGCTTGATTTTGTAACATAACTAAAGAATTATCTTCATAGTGTCCATCTCTATTAGAAGGAGAAGCTCCTAGCATCCAGTGGCCCATATTTAGCCCCAATCGAGCTAACCACTGTGCCGTTACTGAAGTAGCACTCCGATGGAAACCGGTACATATCAATATAGTAGTATCAGACACAATTAAACCTCTTGAGTTAAAAGATTATTTTATATGCAAGAACTTTTAAATAAATAATAAAAACATCGCTTATAAAAATAAAAAACTATATTCCAGTAACAATTTTTTAAAAAGTCTTTTAACAATTTCTTTTTGAGGTCGTAGCGGAATAAAATGATTAAATAACACAATCAAGCCAATCTAATAAAATTTTAAGCCGTCGTCGGCTCAAACATTAACTACCATTAACATTATATAAGACGCTTCATATATTTTATTGCGAATAAAATAAATTTTTACACATAAAACTAGGCAAATGTCATCTGAGACAATTAAATAAAGTAATTAAAAAAGAAAGGGAATGCATAAATTTTATAAGCATTCTTCAAGTTTGAAAAAAATAGATTTCTCAAAACAATAATGCAGCATGCTTACATATTTATTTTAAAAACATGACAAAGTCAAATTTATTATTTATGGATTTTTAAATACCAAGCCGACTTTCTATTTTTGTTATTCTGAGAGCTATGTGAGGATTATTTAAAGCAGACTTAGAAATTTTTTCTTTAAACAAAGCAAAACTTTTAATGGCTTCATCGTGATTTTCAAGATTTATTAAAGATTCAATACAAGATAATTGCGCATTATAAAGAGGCTTCACACCTTTAACATAAAAACTATAAGATAACTTAGAGTACATTAATGCTGTGTTGTAATCTCCTATAAGATTCATATAATCGGCATAATTATAAAGAATTATAGGGCAACTGCGATTTAAATAAATAGCTCTTTCAAGCCAAAAAGAAGCCTTTATGACCCCCTTCTTCTTCTCATATAAAAATCTATAGAAATAATAATAGCTTCTAACTAAAGGAGGAAGATTTTCAATATCTTTAAAGTCGAGTAGACTGTAGGCGTTTTTATTGACATAGAATTCATAACAAGCATTTACAAAATCAGGATAATTAACTATATTCCCTGAAAAAGCTCCTAAAGATGAATATATATCCTTAGAAGATATTAGGTCGCTAATATCAAAAAAAGAAGTCAAAAAAGGAGGGATAGAATGATCTTCATTGACAATAGTAAATATATTACTAAAACCATCCGAAGACATTTTTAGTGCGCAGATTAAGTCGCTAAACGCTCTTTCACCATATATCAAGAAAACTTTATCTAAATACTCTTTGTTGCAATTCACAAGGTTATATAAATATTCATTACTTGAATCAGTGCAAATTAAATTCTTATTTAAACAATGCTTATTAAAAAAACCTCCTTTAATACCTAATATATATTCTACACCAGTTGCGACCACTCGATGTGGTCTGATGTGTAATCCATATAGAAGAGCTCCATACCCCCCCATAGAACCACCGTAAAAAACGACATAGTGATCGCCTAATTCTTTAATTAATAATTTTAATTTATCAATAGTTTCTAATAGATCTTTCCCGAAGCCTATTACACCATTTAAAAACCAGGAATTTTCAATACAATTTAAAAAAATATAATTTACATCCGTGCGTATGAAGACACGAGTTCCTGACAATTTACCTCTTGGCATATTGGCGCTGGAAAATATGACATGTGTTTCTCTTGCCTTATTGTCAATAAAGCCTGCATAATCGGAAATATAAACCATTTTTTTACCTTATCACAAATAAAACAATAAGCATATAAACATACAAACAATACTATTTTTTAATAAAAGATTAGTCAAAAAAATCGCTAAAGAGAAATATAATTCCTATATAAAGCGGGGCTAAAAAGCCCCGGAAGGACTAGTTTAAATTCAAACGTAAAAAATCATCAAATTTCTTACACATAATACCGTACTGAGAATTAAAATTATCAAAATTAGCATAATCATACAATTCATCAGAAGTCATATATTTTTTATCTAAACTTTCAATATCAATGTAAGGCAGATTTAAGGTTTCACAAAATTCCTTGGTTCGAGTATCATGCGTTATATTCAAAGCAGGTATACCATTCATCAGGGCAACCATATTACCATGAAACCTAGCACCATACGAAAAATTAACACCCTTTAAAAAGTCAACCCACTCATCCCAACAAAAATAAATTCCGGTATTATTAATAAAAAAATTATTAAACTTTTGCTCTTCTTCTTTCTTTATAGAAAAATATTTTTTTAACCTTCCCCACGGTTCAGATACCATCACTTTATTATAAGCCGTTGAAGCTTCAGCATAATCAGTTTGGACTACAAGTTTAAAATTTTTATCTATGCATTCTCTCAATGCAGCACTCTGATATTCTTTAAGAAGCATATCGGATTTATATTTATTCCTGTCTCTTTTCATTAAAAATGCAGAATTTAAAATTTCACAATTCTTTTCAATATAAAAATCTTTATTGTTTTTATTTATGTAATACGATGGACAGCCATTAATTTCTACTTTTGAACAACCCATACTTTCTAAAATATATGCTGTGAAATCACCTCTTACACCAATTGAAGCTGATCTCTCATCTATTAGCTTAAAAAAATTAATTGTACCAGTAGGAACTTTTATGCCATCGCTATAATTTTCAGCTTGAGCCCCAACGCCCATCGCAAAAATAGGCAAACTAGTAGCTGCAAGCTTATTATAAGCGAAGCTGAAATCAGCTTTCTCATTAATCATGTTAGCGCCGGCCAAAATTACTTGATCATAGTTTTCATCAAGTTGCGCCGATGTTGTTAGTCTAAATTTCGACCATGGCATATATTCAAAAGTATCAGTATCATTATCCATAAAGTCCAGTATATGAAACCTGACACCTTCACCTATCATATAATTCCCAGAATTGCCACCGGACTGTTTAAGCAGATCATTAAAGGCAAAAACGTTAGATTGCTTATCATTGCCATCTAAAAAATGCCCAGCACCTATCATTAAATATCTCATTATAGCCTCTGTATTATTTAAACGGAATAACCAAAATCTTTAAGATACGATTTTACCCATTCATCATTGACTGAATTTGAAAGCCTAACCATTTTACGTTGTTGGAAATCCAAGTCTTGTTCTAAAGGCACATTCGTAAAATTAGAAATTCTGGTCAAATAGGCAGGGAAATTTTTACATACTTCTTCATAGCGTAATACAAGAGGGCTCTTAATTTCATTGCTTTCAAAAAACGATTCCCAAAGTGCATTCTCTGCAGAAATTTTTTTGACTTCATTGCCAACCCCTTTAAGATTATAATGCGTTTTTTTATTATAATTTTCTTGATAACCCTTCATTAAATTACCAGCAAAGTGCTCATCATTTTCATTTTTAGTGGCATGATTTACGCCAGTTTGTCGTGACATTTCTCTCGATACTGCCTGTCGAACTATACTATCCCGACGTATCATCAAGAATTTACAATCTTTAAATGCTTCTCTAAAGCGTGGAAACAAAACCGAATTAGAATCTTTAGTGTCAAAACGTGATCCTTTAAGGCATTCATCAATTACAGGAAGATGGTTTGCCATCACCTTTATCGAATAGAAGCCATTCGATGTTTTTGCTTTATTTTTAATACCTTGTAAAGCAGCTACCCAGTCAACTTCTTTTTTGGAAGAATCCCAGGGTATAAAGTACTCTTCTGGAAGACCTAAAACTCCAGTATTACGTATGTCTTCTACTATCATAGTCGAGCCACATCTTTGTGTGGCACATAAGATTAAGCCTGGCATTGTTCACTCCCCCTTATTAGTACTTACTGGCTTCTTTGCTTTCTGGAGCAAAAATAGAATCACTTCTTTTTTGTCCCTCATATAAACCTTGTAAACGTTTTTCCATAACTTCCTGCCAATTCTCCCACTCTTCATGCTTAAGACCTAACTTAGCACCTTGTGAAGCAATTTTACGTCTTATTTCCTTTATTAATTTATCTAGTTCTTCCGGATCATCAGGCACCACATTATAGTTCCAAAAATAAGAAAAATAATCTCCATCAATTTTTGATCTTTCATAGCTTTCTTCAGGAAGATAATCATGAGAGTGTTTAATCAAAGAACCAGGAGAATATACTTTTTCATATCCTTTTTCAGTTATATCGTATGCCCAAAGCTGATCTTCACCATATTTAACATCTCTATAGGGTATTTTTTCCCAAACTTTTTTTCTTAAGCAAGAACTATTATCACTGTAATAATGCATAGCTTGTTTCCAGCGAATATCTTCATTGTATCTATCTAAATCCAAATTTTTGCTCATACATAGTGGGTAATTCAGTTTATTTGCAAAATGGTTTTCTATTTCTTTTTGAGTGAAGTATGTAGCTTCATCATGAGCTTGGTGCCTTCCATATACTCCACCTGCATTAGGATAATGTTCTAAAAGTGCTACCATGTTGTAAAGCCAAAATTCATCTGCAGGCAGTGCATCTTGTGTCAAAAATGCAACATACTCTCCCTTAGAAAGCTCAACTCCATAATTACGGGTTTTTCCGTGACCAAAATCTTTTTTATCGATTGAGTAAAAGCGTATCCCAGAATAGCTTTTAAGCATATTTGCAGTACCATCATTCGAACTGCTATCGATAACAATGATCTCAAATTCCCAAGGTGCCCTTTGACGTTTCACTGCGTCTAGAACATCAAAAAGTAAATTTCCTCCATTATATGTAGGTATAACTATTGAGACTAAGACAGCATTATTAGCATTTACACTTTTCTGTTCCCATTTCTCAGAAAGCTTTTCTATTAAAGCTTTTTCTACAGTTTTTACAGAAGACTCCCATGAAAATTCTTTTACCCATGTTAATGCTTTTTCTGACTGAGCAGCTCGCTTCTCAGCAGAGTTCATCATTTCTGCAACTGCAGCTTTTACACCTTCCGGGTTAGGGTAAGCAAACTCTACCGTACCCTCTGGAAAAATAGCGCGCGTGCTTTCTACATCAAGCTCTATAATTGGTAAGCCACAAGCCATCATTTCTTGCGGAACTAATGAGTAATTCGTCGCTGAAAAGCATACTCCAATATCACATTCATTATAAAGTTCTGCTAATTCATTTGAATTTAAAACTCCATGTACAATACAGTCAAAAGGAGCTTCTTCAAACGGAACATCACCTCCAAACAAGTGAACCTCTATATTATCATAATCTTCAGAAAGAAGTTCCAGGCCTGACAAGGCCAGCTCTACTGCTCGCCTTGCAGTAAACACTCTGCTGTATACTGCTATTTTAAATTTATGAGATTTATTATCACTTTTACTTTCAAAAACTTTGTACTCATTTTTATCATAAGCCAACATAAATGATTTTGCCCAACAACCAAAATCAACTTTCATTTTTTCTTCTAACCAAGGGCTGGCGCATAAGCATGAAAGGCCTTCACGGTAGGTCTCTTCAGCAAGAATAGATTCTGCACCTCGAGGGTAAAAATAAGGTTCATAATCTTGTACAAAATAAAATTTTTCTTTAAATGAGTTAATTTCTTTGACTATAGAAACAGTTTGCCATGATGTCGCGATTAAAACATCACCATTCTGTGGAAAATGATTCTTAGTAATGAATTTAACTTCTGCTCTAACTGTTTGGAAGAACTTCACAACCTTTTCATATGCTTCATTTTCATTATCATTTATATATGGATTAAAAATCCAAACAGTACATTTATGCCCAAAAATTTCTAGCCATCTGACAAATCTAAAAATAGTCATATGGCCGCCGCCACCTTTATTAAAATCAGGCACAACCCAATGAATGTCTAAACATTTCTTATTGTAAGTTACAGATGCATTATTTAAATCTTTAACTCTAAAAGGTTTTATTCCCGATGTAGATATCGTAGTACTTAATGGGTTACGTGGTAATTTTAAAAGCCCTTCACTTGTATAATCCCTTGCTGCATAAATAATATGGCCTATTTTCTTACCAACCATTAAATAATAAGCAAAAGGATTTACGTCACCTTCAAATAAGTAACCATATTTTTCTACATATTTTTTTGTATCAAACCACGGCGCAGGATTTCTACCTTCTTTATACCCAAAAATAGTAAAGTGCTCTAAAGGATTTATAGCTCCATCTTTTATGTCTTGATAATTTCTAAGATAATAACTCTCATCGAAATTTTCTTTTACGACAGCGTTAACATCAAATTCATTAAAATCAGATAAAGAATTTTTCTTGCTTAATTCCTCTTTTTTTCTTTTTTCCTCATTATAATCATCTACACTTCTTACTGCTCTGCCTTCTTTTTTACCATGTAAAACAAAATGTAATAGAGGATTAATTCCAGCTTCCGCTACATCAGCATGATCTTCCAGATACGCGTTAGTTGAAAACCAACGCGAGGGATTTCGCCCCTCTTTCCATCCAAATATTAAATAGTGCTGAATTGGAGATACGCTTTTTTCACAAATATCTTTATAATGATTCAGATAAAATTTAGCATCGAAGTATTTTTCAATCATTTCTTCCTTAGTGCCTTTTTTGCCAAATTTATATTTTTCTTTAACTTTCATTTTTTGCTCCAATCAAACATGTGGCTGTCTAAATTACTATTCATATTATCGGCTTTTAAATCATGCCATTAAGCAATAAAAAATCTATTCCTAAGCTAAAATCATCAGAAACTGAAAAATCAGCTCATCCAAAGCATTGTAATCTGTATTTTTATACCGGCATGTCAACTTATCAATAAATACATTACAATATACTACAACCATTTATCTCTACAGAAATTATTTAATTCATGGAGAGTGCATTTATATTGATATCACAAAACACATCAATAATACTTAGCGGTAAACAGTGTTATTAATAGGCATAAATAAGTCAGCAGTCCAACCATATTAAAATAAAATGGGTAAGATAAAGAATAACCTAGATAATTCTAGATTAACGAAGCACCATTGATGAGCATTAAGAATCAAGGTCAGTGGCTGGCTACCCGCTCAAGCTTGTTTTTTACCCTTTACCTTCAATAGTTCCTGCAAATATTTGCTTAATTGGGTATTGGCAAGCGGTTTGGCGAGTTTTTACCGGCCGCTCATCACTACCCCGGCCATGCTGCCAGGCTATTTTTTCCAAGCAGGCAATTCCTAGCCCCTAGTGGTGCCCAATGGTTTGCACGTATTGGCTAGACTCTAGCAAGCTGTCGCGTGTTCCAATATCCATTCATACAAAGCCACGGCCTAGTGGCACTACACGCTGAGCCCCCGCTTCAGGTATACGTTATTGATACTAGTAATTTCCAGCTCGCCACACTCTGATAGTTTTACGTTCTTAGCTATTTCTATAGCATCATTATCGTAGATAATATAACCCAGTTACCCGTATGTCTAGATCTAGGCTTTTTATGGTTTCTCCTCAATCGAAAGCTCTTTGCCATCTTCACTAAATTCCACCACACCAAACCGTTCAGTGTCTTTCACTAAATAGCCAAAACGGTTGAACCATTTGTTTGCTGACCTGCTCGCTTTAACTGCTCTGAAAAATGCTGACCGGAAAATTGTTCTCTAACACCAGTCATAGAGGACTGCCACTAATAAATTCTTCACCAATAATAAATACTTAAGCCAGACTATCTGAGCTAAGTTGCTCCGCGAATTGAAGGTTAATATCGGAATTTTTACCGTTGCCTAACAGCGTTTTTATATTGTGGTAGGTCTTCTGGCGTTGAAATAATCAAGATATCGCGATATACCCGCAAGCCTCAGCACCGAAATGGGATAATAAATCATCGGTTTGTCGTAGACAGGCAACAACTGTTTGGATACCCCACGGGTAATTGGATGAAGGCGTGTGCCTGATCCCCCTGCCAGAATAATACCTTTGTGTTGTTTAGTTTGGTTCATCGTGGCCTACTTGTTTTGGCTTATCAATTTTCCAATTTTTCTTTGAGTGTCAGGCCCAATTGTGATTGCCAAGTTGGCAATGTGACACCAAGCGCAGCTTCAAGTTTAGTTAGAGACATTCGGGAGTTAAGCGGCCGCTTCGCGGGAGTTGGGTAATCCACAGTAGGTATACCACTTACCCTGTCAGGCTGAATCACTAGTTCTGCACCACACGCACTTGCTTGCTTGAAAATTTCACAGGCGAAGCCGTGCCAGCTTGTCTCCCCTCGCGGCGCCAAGTGGTAGATGCCTGAGGGGATGTGAGGCGTGAGGGGTGAATAGTGAGGCGTAAATTGTGAGGAGTGAGGCGTGAACGCTAGTGCGGTGGCCTGGGCGATTAGGCGGGCTGGTGTGGGCGCGCCTATTTGGTCGTTGACGATGTTGAGTGCTTCGCGCTCGCGGCCCAGGCGCAACATGGTTTTCATAAAGTTGTTACCGCGGGCGGCATATACCCAGCTGGTACGGAAAATTAGGTGCTGGCAGCCACTTTGGGTAACCGCTTGGTCGCCTTCCAGCTTGGTTTGGCCGTATACGCTGTGCGGTACCGTAGGGCTATCTTCCTGCCAGGGTGTTTCACCATTACCTGGATACACATAGTCGGTTGAGTAGTGCACCAGCGGAATGTTGTGCTCGGCAGCATACTTGGCTAACTGTGCTGGCAGATCGGCATTGAGGCGTTTAGCTTGCTCTGGCTCGCTTTCGGCTTTATCGACCGCTGTGTAAGCGGCAGCGTTGAGGATCAGTGCTGGCTGGTGCTCAGCTAAATAGGTGTCAACCGCTTGGGTGTTGGTTAAGTCGAGCTCTTGGCGTGTAGGAGCCAAGGTGTTGCCGAAGATGGCAAATTGGCGTTGGAGCTCAAAGCCGACTTGGCCGTTTGATCCAGTGATGAAGATAGTGAGGGGTGAAGCGTGAGGTGTGAGGTGTGCGTGTTCAGATGTCATAGTGAAGCCTTTAAATGCTTGATCAGTCCGCCTAGCTGTGAAAATACAGAGTTGATCGCTAGTTCCAGTGTTGAAATATCATCCATATACCCTAAGCGTTGGGCAATTTTGCACTGAGTTTCAAGTTCACTGAGCGAACCACGTGCTATGTGCAAAAATCTTAAAAAGTCGGGTTTACTACCACGCGCCGCTCCTTCGGCTATATTGCTTGGCACAGATACAGCAGCACGTTGCATTTGGCTAGCTAGCCCATATCGCTCAACTGAGGGAAAGGATGAGGTCATTGAGTAAATAGCGACAACGAGATCCATCGCTTCTTGCCATACCCGCAGTTGCTGATGCTTCCTCATGTTTTTTTACCTCACTCCTCACCAGCGAAGCGCTTACCCCTTACTATACATTCCCTAGGCGTTGGCCTTGGTAGCTGCCGTCTTGTACGCGTTTCCACCAGGTTTCGTTGGCGAGGTACCACTGCACTGTTTTACGCAGGCCGGTTTCAAAGGTTTCTTCTGGCACCCAGCCTAGCTCGCGTTCGATTTTGCTGGCGTCTATGGCATAGCGCACATCATGGCCGGGGCGGTCAGTCACGAAAGTGATTAATTCTTTGTAAGTAGTGAGTGGTGAGCGCTGCGCTTGTGAGGGGTTAGCGCCATTCTCTTCACTCCTCATGCCTAACTTCTCACCTAGCACCAACTCATCCAGGATTTCACAGATGGTTTCGACGACATGCAGGTTCGTTTGCTCGTTGTGGCCGCCGATGTTGTAGGTCTCGCCTACCTGCCCTTCTGTGGCTACTTTGATCAATGCGCGGGCGTGATCTTCAACATAGAGCCAATCACGAATCTGCTGTCCATCGCCGTATACCGGCAGGGATTTGCCTGCCAGGGCGTTAAGAATCATCAGCGGGATCAGCTTTTCCGGGAAGTGGTACGGGCCGTAGTTATTTGAGCAGTTGGTTACCAGAGTGGGGAGCCCATAGGTACGCTGCCATGCGCGTACCAGATGATCTGAACTGGCTTTGCTGGCTGAATAAGGCGAGCTGGGAGCATAGGATGTCTCTTCGGTGAACAGGTCATCCGTGCCTTCAAGATCACCATAAACTTCATCGGTAGAGATATGATGAAAGCGGAACGCCTCGGCTTTGGCAGAGTCTTGCTCCTGCAGCACTTTCCAGTAGCTACGGGCGGCTTCTAGAAGTACAGCGGTACCGACCACATTGGTTTGAATAAATTCAGCCGGGCCATCAATGGAACGATCCACATGACTTTCTGCCGCTAGGTGCATCACAACATCTGGCTGGTACTTTTCAAACAGTTGCTGCATAGCGTTTGCATCGCAAATATCAGCCTGCACGAAGGTGTAACGCTCATTGGTTTCAACATTAGCGAGCGATTCCAGATTACCTGCATAAGTCAGCTTGTCTACATTCACAACATGGTGAGCTGAGTTCTGGATAAGCTCGCGCACCACCGCTGAACCGATAAAACCGGCACCACCAGTAATCAAGAAAGTTTTATTCGCCATGTACACAGTCCTTGAATTAAATATTACAACCTATTCAGCAGTGGCATTGCCCTGCTCTTTCTTAAGTGCTTCCAGGTGAAGCTGGGCATTGGTTATTTGCTGTTGCCGTTTGGGGATGTCGTCTCGAATATGTTTGCGGTAAACAGGCAACAGATTCTGCTGCTTAGCGACTTCCAACGCTCGTTGCGCTTCTACCAACTTGCTCTTGACCTGCTGCAAATGCGTTTCAGCCTCAGGAATGTTACCGGGCAAGTTGTCGAAACGCTTGGGCTTACGAACCGCCTTGGGCTCAGCCATTGCTTTGCCGCTATCAATGTCCGCATGGTAGGCCTTAATGGCTTCATTAATATCGTCATACCAATATCCTCGGCCCTCTTTTAGGTAAAGGCCTACTTGGCAGAGATCCTTCAAAATACCTTCTGAGTGAGACACCATTATTAACGATGCTTGACCGATTTTAGACTTGAACAGCGCTTTGGCTTTTTCTTTAAACGCCCTATCGCCAACGGCAGTGGCTTCGTCAGAGATATAGATATCGAAGTCGAAGGAAAGCGATAGGCCAAATGAAACGCGGGAGCGCATCCCGGATGAGTAGGTACGTACTGGTTCATCAAAAGCTTCGCCTATCTCTGCGAAGTCTTCGACAAATTTAATGACTCGCTTAACCTCTTGATGGGTACTACCCTGCACACGGGCTACAAATTTAGCATTTTGCCTCCCGGTCATATTGTTCTGCATGCCGCCTGCCAACCCCACAGGCCAGGAAACGCGGCTGTGGCGAATCACTTCACCACGCTCAGGCTTGTCCATACCCGCGATGAGGCGCAGCAGCGTGGACTTACCCGCGCCGTTGGCACCGATCAGCCCTACGCTTACCCCGGTGGGTATCGTCAAGTTGATGTCCTTGAGCACCCAATCGCTGCCGTGGTGGTTGTGGTAGCGTTTGTAGAGGTTTTTTATTTCGATCATTTTGAATTCGTGAATAGTGAGTGGTGAATAGTGAGTGGTGAATCAGGTGAATGCTCCTCAACTCACTACTTACCATTCACTACTCTCACTTCTTTTCCTTTTCGCTTATAGAGTTTTTCCAACTCGCTTTTGAGCGCTGCGCGGGCGGTTTGTTCACCGTGCACCAGACGAATGGTGTTGGGCCAGCGGCGCATACGCTTTACGAAGTTGAGTAGGTCTTTTTGATCGGCGTGGGCGGAGTAGCCGCTGATAGAGGTCACACCTGCCTTTATATCGATTCGCTCGCCGTCTATGTTTACCCAGCCGCCCTGGGGGCCGTACTGCTGAATATCCCGCCCTGGGGTGCCTGCGCCTTGGTAGCCTACAAACAACACTTGATGGCGTTCGTCACCCAGCATGGCTGTTAGGTAGTTCATGATGCGCCCGCCTGCACACATGCCGCTGGCGGCAATCACTACCGCCGGGCGGCCGGTCTGGGCCAGGTACTCCACCGTTTGCTCATGCTCTGCGTGGCTATTTACCGTGTAGATGTTGGCAAAGCTGAGCGGGTGGCGGCCACTGCGTAGGCGGCTCTGGGCTTCTTTATCCCAGTAAGGTTTTAGCTCGCGATACACCTGAGTAAAGCGTGCTGCCAGCGGTGAATCGACAATTATTTCCATCGACTGCCATTGAGATGAGCGGGATTGGTGAATGATGGTTTCCAGCTCGTACAGCAGTTCTTGCGTTCGGCCGATACTGAACGCAGGCACCATCACCGTGCCGCCGTTAGCGAGTGCTTGCTCCACGGCTGCCTTCAGGGTAGCGCGGCGCTGGCGGCGGTCTGGATGTCGGCGGTCGCCGTAGGTGCTTTCGAGCACCAGTTGGTCGCAGCCGTAAGGTGATTTTGGCGCGGGCAGTAAAGGCGCGTAGGGGGCGCCCAGGTCGCCGGAGAACACCACGCGCTCCTTTTGGCCGGTGACGGCATCCTGGTAGCTTACTTCTACGTAGCTTGAACCCAGAATGTGCCCTGCCCGTTTGAGTTTTACACGGGTGGTGCCTGTGCTTTCGCTTATCTCTGCATTTTCAGCTGTGCCTACGCTAGCGCCGGTGTGGCCGCTTACATCACTGACTGACCCTATGCTCTGCCATTTGCCGTAAGGCACGCTGACGATCTGCTTTTGTAGCTGCGCTTGAAAGCGCTCGATCAGTTGGGCGTTGCGGGTGAAGCCAATTTTTAGCGCGTCTTCAATTACCAGCGGCAGCAGCTTGGCCGTGGGGATCGAGCAAATAATAGGGCCGGTGAAGCCCGCCGCCAGTAGGTAAGGCAGCCTGCCCACATGGTCGATATGAACGTGGGTGATGACAAGGGCCTTAACGGTGCTGGTATCGAATTCGATCTGTAGCTGCTCGAAGCTGTCTTCTTTGGAGTCTTCGCCCTGGAAGAGGCCGCAATCTACCAGTAGTGATTCGTTTTGATTGAGAACCAGTTGGTGGCAGCTGCCGGTGACCCCAGTGGCACCGCCGTGGTGGATAATTTCGAGCATGTGAGTTGTGAGTTGTGAGTTGTGAGTTGTGAGTTGTGAGTTGTGAGTTGTGAGTTGTGAGTTGTGAGTTGTGAGTTGTGAGTTGTGAGTTGTGAGTTGTGAGTTGTGAGTTGTGAGTTGTGAGTTGTGAGTTGTGAGTTGTGAGTTGTGAGTTGTGAGTTGTGAGTTGTGAGTTGTGAGTTGTGAGTTGTGAGTTGTGAGTTGTGAGTTGTGAGTTGTGAGTTGTGAGTTGTGAGTTGTGAGTTGTGAGTTGTGAGTTGTGAGTTGTGAGTTGTGAGTTGTGAGTTGTGAGTTGTGAGTTGTGAGTTGTGAGTTGTGAGTTGTGAGTTGTGAGTTGTGAGTTGTGAGTTGTGAGTTGTGAGTTGTGAGTTGTGAGTTGTGAGTTGTGAGTTGTGAGTTGTGAGTTGTGAGTTGTGAGTTGTGAGTTGTGAGTTGTGAGTTGTGAGTTGTGAGTTGTGAGTTGTGAGTTGTGAGTTGTGAGTTGTGAGTTGTGAGTTGTGAGTTGTGAGTTGTGAGTTGTGAGTTGTGAGTTGTGAGTTGTGAGTTGTGAGTTGTGAGTTGTGAGTTGTGAGTTGTGAGTTGTGAGTTGTGAGTTGTGAGTTGTGAGTTGTGAGTTGTGAGTTGTGAGTTGTGAGTTGTGAGTTGTGAGTTGTGAGTAAATTATCGGCTCTGTAAATTGCGAATCAACCCACCTAGAAGGCCTGAGACTTTATGAATCAATTCGATCGTAATGCTCACATCCTGAATGTAGCTAAGACGCTGGGCAATCAATAGCTGGGTTTCAATTTCACTCAACGAGCCACGTGCGATAAACAAAAAACGAATAAAATCTTTATCACTTCCTCTCGCTGCCCCTTCTGAAATGTTGCTTGGAATTGATACAGCAGCTCGCCTCATCTGACTTGTGAGACCAAATCGTTCGTCATCAGGAAATAGCGACGTAATTTGATAGATTTGTTCGACCAGATCCATCGCCTGCTGCCAAACTCTCAGCTCCTGATGCTTCCTCATTCCCACCCCTACCACTTACTATTCACGACTCACCATTCACCACTCACAACTCACCATTCACCATTCACCACTCACCACTAACCATTCACCACTCACCACTCACCACTAACCATTCACCACTCACCATTCACAACTCACCACTAACCATTCACAACTCACCACTCACCACTAACCATTCACAACTCACCACTCACCACTAACCATTCACAACTCACCACTCACCTAATCCCTGTGATCCTTGATGATCATCATCAGCATGCTGAGGATGAAGGCTAGAAAGATGGTGATGATGGCGAATACGCTGCTGTTGTAGAGCCGATCGGGCTTTGTGGGGTACTCCGGCATTAGCGGGCTTTGCAGTACGCTTACCTGCTTGAGCTGGCGGGCGGCTTCCAGTCGGGTGTTTTCCAGTGCCGCCAGTGCGCTGGAGTAGGTCTCCTGGGCGAACTGAGCTTGCAGTTCTAACGTTTCATACTCTGCTGATACGCTGTTGAGCGAATCACCCGATGCCTGGGCAATGCGGTCGCGCTGCTCGATGATTTGGTCGCGCAGTGCGCTGATATTGCGCTCCACCTGACGTAACTCCGGTGACTGCGCACTCTGGAAGCTGGAAAGCGCATTACGCTGCGCTTGCAGGCGAGCTAAATCTGCTTCAAGTGTTGCGACAACCTGGTTAATGCTTGCTACGGTATCCGTTGGTGACACCAGCCCGTATTCGTTTTGGTACTCCAGCAATGCCTGGCGCGTTTCGCTAAAACGCTCATCCAGGCGCACCATTTGCTGCTCTAAAAAACGTACCTGCTCATCAGCTAATCGGTGGCCCATCTCATTCATATGGTTCTCACCTGCCTCAAGCAGCAATGTGGTCATCTCATGAGCAAACTCGGGGGTATACGCCTCTACTTGAACATTTAGCACACCGGCGTACTCGTCGAGCTCTACTTCTACCCGGCGCAGGTAATATTTGTGCAAGTCTTCAATGGGTGCATCGCGATTATGTAGCTTGGCAAAAATATCGCCGTGCTCAGTGTAATGACCGCGGATATTTAGCTCTTCATCTAATTGGCGCAGCATATCGACTGAGAGCAGGTGCTCACGCAACAACAACAGGTCATGGGTGTTCCCCCCACCACCGCTCCCCATTAAGGAAGACAAACTAAATTCCGGTGTTGCTACTTGCGGGCTTTCCAACACCACCGTAGCACGAGATACATACCGTTTTTCTGCAATCACGAACCAATAAAATGACACCAGTAAAATTGCAAAAAAAGCTAACGCCCACTGAGGAAACTTGATTATGAATCGGTGTAAAGAGTAGTGCATGAATTATTTTGCCTTTAAACGATCAGAAAAACGCAGGTGCAATAAAAGCCCCAGAGCATTCAGAAAAAGCGTCACTAGCCAGAAGTAAAGCATACTCGTTCCGTGTACGACTTGATAATTATCGAAGAAACCTAAACGCAAGTTTTCTAAACCATGAGGTATAGGGTTATACATTAAGTATTCTAACAACCAATGCGGCAGTTGGTTCAGTGGAAATATAACTCCTGAAACAATAAGCAAAGGCAATGAAACCATTCTTACGATTTTGCCAACTTCGGGCACTAACGTAGATGCTACCGAAGTAATTAAGCCCAAGCCAAGACCTAAACACCAAAGAGACAACCACCCGGACATAACTTTTATGGCATTATCAGGATATAATTCTAAGCCTAGTGCTAAACCACCTATAACAAATATAAAAAAAACTAAAGTACGTAACATTCCCTCTAAAAAGTTACGCACTAGGACTGGATCAAAAGGCTGCACTTGTCGATAAGCAAATAATGCATTGTTGGCAATAACTGCCCCCATTCCGCGCAGCATTCCTTCCCTTACTAAAGAAAATCCCATTAAACCAGCAATCATCCAAGGTATAAATGGCGCATTAGATATTAGCCTATCACTGCTTACATAACTTCTAATTGCCACCATTATTCCAACAAAAGCAACAGGCTCGAAGATCATCCAGAACCAGCCCATACGGTCTGCCATGGTGCGCGAAATGGCTTCGCGCATAAACATGGCGTACCACACGCTGCGGGTTACCTGCCACGGCGTACGGGCGCGCCGCGGGCCGCTGTTTACGTTATCCATAGCGTTACTTGTTTAAAGAGATACAAAGTGTGTGCCTACGTCGCTTCGCTTGTTGCTTTGTGGTGAGTGGTGAGTGGTGAGTTGTGAGTTGTGAGTGGTAACCCTCTCTCGAAACCCCACTCCAACCATTAACTACTCACCCTTGACCACTCACCCGCTATTACAGATCGACCGCTACGCGGGTAGCAACGGCTACCTGATAGAGGATCTGCGTGATAGTGGAGGCTAGCTGCAGGTTGTGGGTGGGTGCAGCAGGCATCACCAGAATTTCGTCCCCAGGGCGCAGGTTGACGTTGCGGGCGTTCTCGACCGCGCCATTCTGACGAACCACCAGAATGTGATCGTCATCCGCACGTTCGGTGAAGCCGCCTGCGCCTTCGATGTAGTCGATCACGCTCATGCCGGGGCGGTAGACCGCGGCCTGGGGCACTAGCACTTCCCCGCTAATCAGCATGGAGTCACTGACTTCCGGAATAGTCACCACATCGCCATCTTGCAGGCGAATATCGGAAATGCGGCCATCGTAGGCCACTACCAAGCGACCGCTGGGTTCTAGCTCACTGGCGCGGGAGATGAAGTCTTGAATCAGCTCAGCTTCCTGAATCCGAATCTGGGCTTCTTCGTTGGTATTGGAAGGCGCGCCGAGATAGGTGGTTTCCAGGCGGCGCAGGCTGTCTTCTAGCGACTGCGCTTGCTGCTCTTTAACGCTTTCCCGCTTGATTGAAATGCTTTCCACTGCGGTCATGTTTTCCGGCACGGCGATAGCATCCAACAGTTCGCTTAGGCGGGCATCCCTGGGTAGCGCGTAGCGTGAGGGGCCGTAGTAGCTGCCCTCCACTTCTACCACAATGGTTTCGCTGCGCTGGTCGGAACTGAACAGTACTTCGTCGCCGCTGCGAATCGTTTGGCCTGCGAACATATCGATGGGGAAGTATTGTGCAATGGGGCCGTCTTCACGGTCACCGCGCAGCAGTACGTGGGAAACACCGCTTTTTAACCGCGCCAGGTTTACCAACTCGGCGCCGCTAAGCTGATTGCCAATTAGCTCGTAACGGTGTTCACGATGCACATCGCCGCCCACGGCAATTGCCGGGCCACGCTCTTCTACTACAATGGTGTCGCCATCCTGAAATTGCGGACGGGCAATGCTGCCATTGAGCAGGAAATCGTAAAGATCGACCGTGGCGACGGTGGTGTCATTTCGCACCACGCGCACTTGGCGGTAGCTGCCTAGGTCTTGGTCGATACCGCCAGCTTGATCAAGAAAGTAGAGCAGTGAGTCGTTGGGCGTACCGGCATAGCGGCCGGGGTTTTCTACATAGCCGGTAACGTAAACGGCGACCGGTTGAACGCCCTGCAGGTTGGTGTAGACCTCTACGTTATCCGGGTACACCGAGGTAATCGCGCTGCGTACGCTGCCATCCACTTCCTGACTGCTTTGCCCTTCTACATTCAGCGGGCCGGAGCCGGGAATGAAGATGTTGCCTTGGGCATCCACCGGTAGCACGCGGTCAAACTCAAACGCGCCCCAGGCGCGCACGGTGACTTGGTCGCCGGGTTTGATGCGGTAATCCGGGTTCAGGCCATCGCCCATGGCGCCACGAAAGCCGCCGGTGAACAGGTTGGCGCCAAACGGTGGTAGCGCATCGGGGTTTTGCGGTGGCTGGGAAACCGGGCCGTAAGTACCGCTGCGCCAGTCTGCACGGGGGGTATCGTTAACTTCTTCCTGGCCTGCGGCCCCTTGCCGCTCAGCCTGTTCGGGCAGAATACTATCGGAAAGGCTAAGCGACTGCGCCCAACCGGTGCTTGTGGTGAGTGTACTGACCAGCGCAATGGAGGCCACGGCCATAGAGCGTTTGAGCGACGCGCGGTTAAGCAGTTTTAAAACGTTCATTAATTGCGCCCCTGTGATGTTTGTGCCACGACGCGTTGATTCACCCAGCCGTTCGGCGTTTTACACACCAGAGCGGCCCCCGCGGCGTTCGTGCCTGCTTCCACTACTCGCAGCTTGCGGCATTCGCGCCCGCTGGCAGCCAGGTAAGCAGCATCGGCCACGACCTCTACGTTATCGCCCCAGGGGCTGCTGGTTACATTCATGATGGCACCGGCGGGGGCTTTGGTAAGAAAGTCGTTGAGGCGTTCGTCTTGCAGCAACGTGGCGGGGTCATTATTGAGCACGTACTGTGCTTCTTGCTGGCTAGAGCCGGAGGGGTAAGAGGCGCAACCGCTAACCATGACTAAACTGAGCGCCGCCAGCAGCATGCGAGCTGGCGACACCAATGAACGTTGGGATAATGGCATAGTTAATTCCAAATTAAAGGCACGCTACCGCCCAGGGATCGTGACGGGCGTATTCCCTTGCCCTACTCTTCTGCGCGGGTGAATGTGGTGGTGCGCTACCTTCTTACTGGCTTAAAGAAGTAGCTATCAAACTAGATATTTCGCACCAGCTCGACATTGTAGGGGAATACCGTCTCCGCCTCTACATTGACAACCCTTCCAATATCTGCTCATTTTACTTAACCATCGAATGCATTACGTTTCACCGCCTTAGCCACCGCCGCTGAACCACCGTTGGAAAAGATAATAAAACGCCACACTGGTAATCCAGTGTGGCGTAGGCATCACGTGCGTTTTCGCTGGCGAGCGCTGGAGATTATAGCATGCTATACACTTCCGCTGACTGAAAGGTGCTACCCGCCTGATCTTTCTCAGAGAGCGCAAACGGGACCGGTAGTTTGGGCCATTCGATACCTAGCTCCGGGTCATCAAAGCGGATACAGCGCTCAGATTCAGGGTGGTAGAAATCAGTGGTCTTGTAGAGGAAGTCTGCTGTTTCTGACATCACTACAAATGCGTGCCCAAAGCCTTCTGGCACCCACAGTTGGCGGTTATTCTCGGCGGAAAGCTCGACGCCTACCCACTGGCCAAACTGGGCTGAGTCGCGGCGTAAATCCACGGCTACATCCCATACGCTACCGTGAACCACACGTACCAGTTTGCCCTGGGGCTGTTCTAGCTGGTAGTGAATGCCGCGCAGCACGCCCTGGCGGGAGCGGGAGTGGTTGTCTTGCACGAAGTTGCGCTTGCAGCCGGTGGCCTCTTCAAACGCTTGCTGGTTGAAGCTTTCCATAAAGAAGCCGCGTTCGTCGCCAAACACCTTGGGGGTCAGGATCACCACCTCGGGCAGTGCGGTTTTTTCAACGAGCATTAGTGGGCTCCTTCTGCATCTAGACGGTGTAATAGGTACTGGCCGTAGCCGGTCTTAGCCAGCGCAGTGGCACTTTCACGCAGCGCTTCATCGGTTAGCCAGCCCTGCTGCCAGGCGATCTCTTCCAGGCAGGCGACTTTCAGGCCTTGGCGGTGTTCGATGGTTTGCACGTACTGGCTGGCTTCCAACAAGCTGTCGTGGGTGCCGGTATCCAGCCACGCGAAGCCGCGACCCAGGCGCTCGACGCGCAGGTCGCCGCGCTCCAGATAAGCGTTGTTGACGCTGGTGATTTCCAGCTCACCGCGCTCTGATGGCTTCACCTGGCGGGCGATCTCCACTACGTCGTTGTCGTAGAAGTAGAGACCAGTAACCGCGTAGGGCGATTTGGGCTTGGCGGGCTTCTCTTCAATGGAAACGGCGGTGCCGCTTTCGTCGAACTCCACCACGCCAAAGCGCTCAGGGTCTTTTACCAGGTAGCCAAATACCGAGGCGCCGCTGGCTTGCTCAGAGGCGCGTTTTAGCTGCTCGGAGAAGTGCTGGCCATGGAAGATGTTGTCGCCCAGCACTAGGCAGACCGGCGAATCGCCGATGAACTCTTCACCAATGATGAACGCCTGGGCCAGGCCGTCCGGGCTTGGCTGCACGGCGTACTCGAAGCGCACGCCGAAGAAGTCGCCATTGCCCAGCAGGTTTTTGTACTGGGGCAGGTCTTCCGGCGTGGAGATGATCAGGATTTCGCGGATGCCTGCCAGCATCAGCACCGAAATGGGGTAGTAGATCATCGGCTTGTCGTAGATGGGCAGCAGTTGCTTTGAAACACCGCGCGTGATGGGGTGCAGGCGGGTTCCGCTGCCCCCCGCTAGAATTATGCCTTTACGTTGCATCGTTATTGCTCCTTGCTCGTTGCCCGCCACTATCGCGAGCTTGCTATTTCTTCCACGGTAAGCGCCAACTGGCTTTGCCAACTGGGCAACTGGATTCCCAGTGCTGCTTCTATCTTATCGACTTCCAGCCGAGAATTCAGCGGGCGCGCCGCCGGGGTTGGGTAATCAACGGTGGGTATTGCCGTTACACCTTCTGGGCTAATGGTCATTGGTAATCCAGCCTGTTTTGCTACCTGGAATATCTCGCAGGCAAACCCATGCCAGCTGGTTTCGCCCCTGGGGGCGAGATGATACACGCCGCTTTCCAAATCGTTGGCGGTTTTAGGGTTATTCAGCGTCGCTAACGCCTGTTGGGTGACGAGTGCAATCAGGCGTGCGGGAGTGGGCGCCCCCATCTGGTCACTCACAATGCTTAATGCTGTTCTTTCGGCCCCTAGCCGCAGCATGGTGGCCAGAAAGCTTTTGCCAAAGGCGCTATAGACCCAGCTGGTGCGGAAAATCAGGTGCTGGCAACCGCTGTTGGCGACGGCTTCATCACCGGCCAGCTTGGTCGCGCCATAGGCGTTGCATGGCCCGGTGGCATCGCCTTCCTGCCAGGGGGTGGTGCCTTCGCCGCTGTACACGTAATCCGAGGAGTAGTGGATTAGCCAACTGCCCCGCTGGTGGCAGTACTCGGCCAATTGCGCTGGCAGTTCGGCGTTTAGGCGCGTTGCCATTGCCTGGTCAGATTCGGCGTTGTCGACTGCGGTGTAGGCTGCTGCGTTGACGATCAAGTCTGGCTGGTGTTCGGCCAGAAATGCATCGACGGCATCAGCGTTGGAAAGATCCAACGCTGCGCGGTTGGGGGCTAATATATCTCCCAAGGTGGCGAGTTGACGGCGGAGTTCAAAGCCTACTTGGCCGTTGCCGCCGGTAATGAGAATAGTGAGGCGTGAGGTGTGAGGTGTGAGGTGTGTGTGTTCAGAGTTCATAGGGATGCCTTTAAATCCTTGATCAGCCCGCCTAGCTGTGAAAATACAGAGTTGATCGCTATTTCCAGAGCTGAAATATCAGCCGTATACCCTAAGCGTTGGGCAATTTGGCACTGAGTTTCAAGCTCACTGAGCGAGCCTCGCGCTATATGCAAAAATCTTAAAAAGTCTGGTTTACTGCCCCGTGCCGCACCTTCAGCTATGTTACTTGGCACCGAAACAGCGGCCCGCTGCATTTGGCTAGCAAGCCCAAACCGCTCAGCTGAAGGAAAGGTAGAATTCATCGAATAAATAGCAACAACCAGATCCATAGCTTCTTGCCACACTCGGAGTTGCTGATGCTTTCTCATGACCATTCCCCTCCCCCCTTACAAGCGAAGCGCTTACTCTTTACACCTTACAAACTGCCTAGCCGCTGGCCCTGGTAGCTGCCGTCTTGTACTCGCTTCCACCAGGATTCATTGGCGAGGTACCACTGAACGGTTTTGCGCAGCCCGGTCTCGAAGGTTTCTTCTGGCTTCCAGCCTAGCTCGCGTTCGATCTTGCTGGCGTCGATGGCGTAACGCAAGTCGTGGCCTGGGCGGTCTTGCACGAAAGTGATTAGGTCTTTGTAAGTGGTGAGTGGTGAATCGTTAGTTGTGAGTTGTGAGCGCCTCGCTTGTGAGGGGTTCTCCTCACTCCTTACTCCTCCCTCCTCACTTAACACCAATTCATCCAGAATCTCACAGATGGCTTCTACCACGTGGAGGTTCGTCTGCTCGTTGTGCCCACCAATGTTGTAGGTTTCGCCGACGACGCCTTCCGTGACGACTTTGACCAGCGCGCGGGCGTGGTCTTCTACATATAGCCAATCGCGCACTTGCTGGCCTTTGCCGTAAACGGGTAGTGGCTTACCCGCCAACGCATTCAAAATCATCAACGGGATCAGCTTTTCAGGGAAGTGGTACGGCCCGTAGTTGTTGGAGCAGTTGGTGAGCAATACCGGCAAACCGTAAGTGCGGTGCCATGCGCGCACCAGGTGGTCGGAACTTGCCTTGCTGGCGGAGTAAGGCGAACTGGGGGCGTAGGGAGTTTCTTCGGTGAACAGCGGCTTCGCCTGTGAGGTGTGAGGGGTGAGGGGTGAGGGGTGAGGGTGTTTCCTCACTCTTTACCTCTGACTCTTCACTCAACGCTAGATCGCCGTACACTTCATCGGTGGAGATATGATGAAAGCGGAATGCGCTGGCTTTCTCAGGCGCGCTTGCTTGCAGGCCCTTCCAGTAGTGGCGAGCCGCTTCAAGTAAGGTATAAGTGCCGACGATATTAGTTTGTATAAAGGCGGCGGGGCCATCAATTGAGCGGTCAACATGGGACTCTGCCGCCAGGTGCATCACCGCATCCGGCTGATGGCGATCAAGAATATCAGCCATGCTCGCCGCATCACCGATATCGGCCTGCTCAAAGGTGTAGCGTTCGCTGTTGTCTACCGAGCTTAGCGATTCCAAATTACCGGCATAGGTCAATGCGTCAACGTTCACCACGCTGTGTTCGGTCTGTTCGATCAGGTAGCGAACCACCGCTGAACCGATAAACCCTGCGCCACCTGTTACTAAAATGTTCATTGAATGTTCCTTATGTTTCATACGCAGCACCATAGTACTCAATCGCCATCTACTTGTTAGGCAAGGTAAAGCGCACCTCTACGATAATCGGTAAATATTGAGCTGATTATGACAGCCCCCCCACCTAGAGGAAATGAATGAAATGGCCCCGCGACCATCCCTCCTCCCCTTTTATGAGAGCTACTGCCGGTATGGGCTTGCTGCTGTAGTGATCAGCGACCTACTACTGACTTGGTAGTTAAGTATTTCACTGACATATCTTGGTTATCAGCAATTCAATCCTAGCATCGCTAACGTTCAGTGCTTGGCACTGGTGACCACCAGAACCTTAATCATCAAGCATGCTACCTATAACCTAAAATAAACGATACAATGACACGTGCTTTTTTGATGGCCCTGATTTGGCAGAATCCACTTGAAGATACAGGCTTGACGAACCCTACTAATAAACTTTCGATCTGTATTTTCCATCACTTTAGCCACTTAATATTACAAAGCTAAAAATATAGAAACTTGATGTACCAAACAAACAACACTGAATTATCAGGATGATTTCGAGAGACTTAGAACAGCTCAAAACAACAGTGCAGCGATCAGATAAGAAAATCGTTTTTTATAAAGATCACAAAAGAACCACACCATCAATAGACTGAGTACTTGGAGCGCTACATGCTGTCGTTTTATAGAAACATATTAAGCAAAATCACATCATCAGCAAGTGGTTATGCTTGGTTATATCTCCTTGTGGTCATCGCGTATGCTTATCAGGCGATAATACCTACTTTCAATAGTGACGACATTATCCAAATCCAAAGTATCTCACAGGATGCTAGAACATTTTTAGCCCAAGGAAGATGGGGCTACTTTATGGTATTTGAGTGGCTTCAAGACAATAATCCGGGGGGTCTTTTTTACTCTGCCATTGGCAGCATGCTACTTTTATGGAGTAGTTGGTTCGCGGCTCGGATCATTGGCTTTAGTCATGGCGCAGCTATTTATAGCTTTATGCTGGCTAGCAGCATTTCCATTTACTATGGCATGCTATTTGATTTTTCTAGCACGCGTGTTGCTTATCCACTTGCAAACCTATGCGCTCTTGCGGGGTTGTATGCCATTTACAAGGGTAGGTATGGCATCGGCATGGCTATTCTTGTATTGGCACCAGCTCTTTACCCCGCAGCTGCTCAGGTGGCTGGCGTTGTCTTAATCTGTGCGTTTATTATGAGTATAATTACACAAAACCTTTCAATTGCTATTAAAAGATTTCTAATTGGCACCACTGCTTTAATAATATCACTGATTTTATATTTTTTAATTACAAGCATCAGCTATCGCTTTATTGGGATTGAGCCGAGCAGCCGAATGTCCATATCACCATTTGCTCTAATTGAAAATGCCGAGATAATAAAGTCACTTTTTCTATCTCACTCATTAAGCTTCATAACACTTCCCGAGACTCTTTACATTACTCTTCGCTGGACACTTCCACTGCTTGGTATTTTTATTACATTTGCTATTACTTGTATGCTGCTAATCTGGAGAAGAAAGGCTGATGCAGTCATCGTTATCTTGCTGGTCATACTATCTCTCTTTGCACCATTTGCTTTAGCATTTGCGGGCTCAAACACCCCTTTCCCACCTAGATCGTTAATCGGTTTAGCATCATTACATGCTTTTTGGGTTGCTTTCGTCATTGATAAAATTTGTTTCAATAATATCAATCAACATTTTGCTGCTGTAGCCCTTATATGTGCAGGCACATTTTCTACGCTGTTTTTATTCGATAGCGCTAGTCAAATCAACAAATTTGCATATGATAAGTATTTAGCTACACAAGCCGACTTACTGGCAACCAACCGTATTATAGGCCGAATTGAGTCGACAGCCGCTGAGCTAGAGCGCCCGCTAGCTACTCCCCAGTCAATTGCTGTCATTTATGAGATTCCTATGGCCTCTGGCCCAAGAGGTGATGCAGGTACGGCTCGCTTTGCACCTTGGTCTCGGGAATGGATATTTCGCATTGTGGATAGCCGCTTTATTCCGGCCAATGAGGCAGAGCGACTTGCTGCCGTTAATGCTGCTGCCAATCGTGAATCATGGCCATCAAACGAGTCTGTTTTCTTCATCGATGATGTCGCTGTAGTTATCATCAACCAACAGGATACCCAACCGTGAGTAATGCTCTTACCAATAGCCGCTGGTTAGCCACCTTTAAGCGCTACACAACCGTTGGCTTGGTCAACACCCTGCTTCATTGGGTAGTTTTTTTGGTGCTTCACTGGGGATTAGGTACAAGTCAGTCAATAGCTAATCTTGTGGCTTTTTGTTTAGCCGTCAGTTTCTCCTTCTTTGTCAATGCACGTTATACCTTTCAGCAAAAGACTTCCCTATTACGGTACATAAGCTTTGTTCTGGCAATGGGCATATTGAGCTATTTTACCGGCTTACTAGGTGACTCATTGGGTACTCCCCCCTTATTGACATTAATTATATTTTCAGCTCTTAGCCTTATTTTAGGTTATCTCTACTCCTCTTTCTGCGTCTTTCGGAAGTGACTATGAAATTATCATTAATCATCCCTGTATATAACGAAGAAGATACTATCGATATCTTCTACCAAGCAGTTACATCATCCAATCTACTCAGTCAGAACATGATCGAGTATATTTTTGTAAATGATGGCAGTCAGGATCAATCGCTCGAAATACTTGAACGCTTAGCAGCTGAGAATACTAATGTTATTGTAGTCAATTTTTCTCGAAATTTTGGTAAAGAATCAGCTTTAGTAGCTGGCTTAAGCTATGCAACGGGTGATGCCAGCATTCCTATTGATGTTGACCTTCAGGATCCGATTGAGGTTATTCCTGAGATGATATCAAAGTGGCAGGAAGGTTACGAAGTAGTACTGGCTAAACGCAGCGATCGAAAAGATGATAGTTTTCTTAAACGCGCAACCTCAACTTGGTTCTATCGACTCCACAACTCTATTAGTTCGCCTAGAATAGAAGAAAATGTAGGTGACTTCAGACTGATATCAAAAGAAGTTGTAACCGCTATTTTGAGTTTGCCTGAAAAGCAGCTATTCATGAAAGGAGTGCTTTCGTGGGTAGGCTTTAAAACAGCGATCATTGAGTATAGTCGCCCTGCTAGAGTTGCTGGTAAAACAAAGTTCAGTGGCTGGAAGCTTTGGAACTTTGCAATTGATGGCATTACTTCATTTAGCACATGGCCTTTAAGGATCTGGACATATATAGGCTTTTTTGTAGCACTATTAGCTTTCTTTTATGCTAGCTGGATGATTATCTCCAAACTTTTATGGGGCAACCCTGTCCCAGGCTACCCATCTCTGATGACAGCAATACTGTTCTTAGGTGGGGTACAATTAATTGGAATTGGCGTGCTTGGGGAATACATTGGACGCATTTACTTGGAAACAAAACAGCGTCCTCGTTACATAGTAAAATCTACGTTAAATACATCAGAACCTATGAGTAACAGTCGCGAGCAATAACATTGTAGCAACCATGCCCAGAACCACTTTCCTGTTTGGTTAATGGGCATGATAATCAATTATCGACTGTAAAGCTTTTTAGCAATTCGAGCCAGCAGGGAGTGCTGCCATGCTTCACTTTCAGCTGGCATGCTTATGCTTTCAGGAGAATGAGAAGTACTTTCTGCTGTAGTGAGTAAATGCCGCCCTTGTTGTAGCGCCTGCTGCTGCTCACGAACTGTTTTTTCCAGCGTCACGATGGCATTGTCTCGCAGCACTAACATTTCTTCCCGCTCTTCGAGTGCCCTGCCACGTGCTTCATTCTGATGCCGCTGACGACGCATTTCGCATAGGTTTTCAATGCGGCCGCCCAACTGAGCAAACATGCCACTCACTAGTTCAGGGCTGTGTTGATAGGTGTTGGCAAGCTGTTTAACACTTGGCGCAACATCTTTACCCACCAAAAGCACACCCAGTCCACTAGAGTGTGCAAAGGTAATATGAGGGTATTGCTTGGTTAATTCATCCCACAGCTGCCATACGGCAAACCCTCTGTCACGCACGTGAGTATCGTGAAAAAGCACTACAGCTCTGTCCGATAGCTTAGGTAGCCAAGTGTCAAAATCATGCTTGACTGCTTCGTAGGTATGCAGTCCGTCGATATGAAGCAGATCGACACTTTTCATTTCAAAATGCGCTAGGGCATCATCAAAGGTCATTCGCATTAAGCGTGAAAAGCCGCTGTAACGTTCATCGTGCCACTCTTTTACTTGCTGATAGATGGTGTCGTCATAGTTTCCCGCGTGCTCGTCACCTTGCCATGTGTCTACTGCAAAACACTGTGTAGGCAGCGCGTTTTCGCTTACTGCTTGGCAAAAGGTGCCGTATGAAAACCCGGTGTGAGTCCCCAGTTCTACCAAGCGATCTGGCTTCTGATTGGATACCAGCCATGCTGCGAAGGGCGTATGCCCTGCCCAGCTATCGGGTTCAGTAATATAGCGAGGCTCAAATAACCAGGTCTTATCAACAGTCAGTGTGTGAGATTGATTCATTGTAGATGTCTCGATTTTAATCACGACGCTGGGATATTAAGTGATTCAAGCGCAACACGCCGCATTGGAATGCCCACTAAACCGTGCGCAACAGAACTTGCATGAGAGGTCACGATAAGAGCATCGTGAATCCAGTGATGTTGACGGTGTTCTTGTTGAGTGCCATCGGCTAATGCCACGCATACGGAGTATTGCCCGGCGGGCAAGATGGGCATGCGAAATTCAAAATGCGCGCAGAAATTATCATCAGCACTCATACTAATGGGTTCGGTGCCCAAAAAGGTGTTATCCCCAAATAGGGTTTGCCCTAGGCGGTCTTTTATTACAAACCCGACGATTGGACTCTTTAGGCTATGGTGCGCCTTGCAGTTGATTTGTAGATGTACTGCTTCACCACCTACAACCCAATGCAGCATTTTGTCCTCTTCGCTGAGTAGCACAACGCTTGTTACCTCTGCACCCTTTTCACCAAAGCTGGGAGCATCTGGGTCGAAGGCAAAGAGCTCTATGTCGTTGCGCCATTTTGAGTTATTAATCCACTCGCGGCGCATATCATAAAAGTCTTCTGCCGCTGTGTAGTCGCTAGCTTCGCCCTGACTATCGGTCTGACGTATGGATTCACCACCGTCTTCCTCTGGCTGGGATTCCTCAGCTTGCTGCTCTGAAGGCACCGGGGTTTCAAAAGGCGTGTTTTCTGCGTACTGGCTTTCCAAGTAGTGTTCAGCTACCTGCTTGGGATCACCCTGTTCAATAACATTGCCTTTTTCTAACCAAATGGCGTGATTACAGAGGTTGGTTACTACCGAGCTATCGTGGCTTACAAACAGCACAGTGCCGGTTTCCATAAAGCGGCGCAAAAATCGCATGCACTTTTGAACAAAGAAGGCATCCCCGACCGCTAGCGCTTCATCGACGATCAGAATATCTGCGTCTACATGGGCAATAACGGCAAAGGCAAGTCGTAATAACATGCCGCTGGAGTAAGTTTTAACCGGCTGGCCAATAAATTCGCCAATATCTGCAAACGCCACGATATTATCGTAACGGCTGTCGATATCAGTTTGCGACAATCCCATAACAGAGGCGTAGAGATAGACGTTCTCTTTACCGGTAAACTCAGGATTAAAGCCTGCCCCAAGTTCTAGTAGAGCGGCGACCCGGCCATTTACTTCAACGATACCGGAGGTCGGCGTAAGCGTTTGGCAAATAAGCTGAAGCAGGGTCGATTTTCCGGAACCGTTACGGCCTATTAAGCCAACAGTTTGACCGCGCCTAACGGTGAATGAAATATCCCGGAGCGCTCTGAATTCTCGATAATAGAGCTTAGTTTCCCGACGCCGTAACTTTGCAATGAGAGGCGCAAAGGTTTGCTTGAGTCGGTCAGAGGGCTTTTCGTAGACACGGTACTCTTTGCAGAGCCCTTCGACGCGGATAGCAATTTCAGAGGACATCAGCAAACCCCTTACGTAGCGCTTGGAAACCAACGAACCCGACCAGGAACACCGCTAGTGCGACAACGCTATAAATCATTAACGCTCCCCAGTTCGGCATTTCACCCCACAGCAAAACGTTACGTGCATTTTCGATGATGATGGTTAACGGGTTTAACACCAGCAGCTTTTGCAGCAAGGGCGGCAGCGCATCCAAGGGAAAAAAGATCGGCGAAAGAAATAGCAAAATAGTAGTTACAATACCGATTAGCTGTCCGATATCTCGCACAAAAACACCCAGCGCCGCAAGTCCCCATCCGAGTCCCAGTGTTAACGGCACCAATGGCAGTACGACGAGCGGATAGAGCAAAATAGTCGCATGCAGCGGCATACCCATTAGCAGCATAGCCAGTAGCATGACACCCACATTAATCGCAAAATGAAAAAGCGCGGCCCCTAAAATAACGATGGGTAAAAGCTCTAAGGGAAAAACGACTTTTTTTACATAGTTAACGTTATTGATAATAATACTTGGCGAACGATTAAGCACTTCCGCTAATAAACCGTGCAGCATTAATCCCGAAAAAAGTACTAGTGCAAATAATGCTCTTGGCTCGCCTTCACCTACATTCCAACGCGCTTGAAAAACATAAGTAAAAACGAATGTGTAAACGGCCAGCATGATTAGCGGTGTCACAAACGACCACAACAAACCAATCAAAGACCCCCTGTAACGCCCTACCACATCGCGCCAAATCAGCTTCAAAAGCAGTTGGTGATGAGTATTAACACTTGCAATTAATTGCCTCGGCGCAGTCTTAAACCGCGCTGCCATGTGCGTTCGCGTCACGGCTTCCGTCCATTGGTGGCTAGAATAAGCCGCTTATTCTACGTTACACGCCTGCCTCTAACAACGCGAAGAAATGCGCGTCGACCTTAGATAGTAGATCGACTATCATAAACCGATTCTCTTTTACTTGATTACTGCTATTTCAGGACGAACATTGGAAGATCGCAACTTAAGCCACAACAATACGCATGGACGCTTGCCTAATGAGGCTTCCAGCCACCAAGGCGCGCAAAATATGTTGAATGAGATCACCTATCTGCGCCAGGAAAACGAGCACTTACGTGGGCAGCTTAACGCCATTGAGTCATCTCGTTCTTGGCGTGTGACCAAACCTTTGCGTCGCGCTATTTATATAAGCCGCCATGCACGTTGGCATGCGGTGGCAATCCTGCGCAAGGGTGCTGGTCATTCACCTATTTCGTTACGTCATTGCTATTACCAGGCTCGCTCTGCGGCCCGCAGGCTACCTGCACCGGTAAAATCAGTGCTTCGTCCGCTGGCAGATGTGATGAAGCGTTTTGAAGCTCGCTTTAACGAACCTCATAATTTGCGGCTTTTAAATAAACTTACTGAAAAACGCAACTTAGATGAACCGCTTCTTATTCAGCATGGGGGGTTAGCGCAAGCATCCAGTACTCCACTACCTCACGACACTGCTTTACCGTTAATTACTATATCTCTTGTTACTTATAATAGTAGCAAATGGTTAACTTCATTATTCAATAGCATTCATTCTCAGGCATACCCGCTTGATCGTATTGAAATTGCGATTGTTGATAATGGCTCTACGGATGACACCCTTGAAGGGATTACCGCTATACGCTCTACCATGGGTGATGCGTTTGCTGATTTTCAGTTACACCAGCGGCCTAACCTGGGCTTCGGCGCGGCACATAACTGGGCGATCAACCATAGCCAGGGTGAGTATGCCTTAATCACCAACCCTGATCTTGAGTTTGATCCAGAGTCGATTTCGCGTGTGGTTACCTTGGCTGCCAGGGATCAAGACGATGTTGCTTGCTGGGAGCTTCGACAGCGCCCTTATGAACACCCTAAGCATTATGACCCAGTTACCTGGGAGACCCATTGGTCGTCTCATGCATGTATTCTGATTCGTCGCACCTCGTTTAATCATATTAATGGCTACGATGAGCGCATTTTTCTGTACGGCGAAGACGTTGAGTTCTCTTTCCGGATTCGCGAGGCGGGCTTCAGACTGCGCTATTGCCCAAACGCGACCGTGGCTCACTATACCTATGAAGAGGCACACCAGGTTAAGCCAGCTCAATATCTAGGTAGCACCCGTGCTAACCTCTATTTGCGGTTGCGTTACGGTACTGTTCCTGCTCGCTTAGCGACACTTGGTTTGGCCATCGCTAGCGTTGCTCGCCCTCAGCCCTTCGAGGGCGCGCGCAAACGATTAGCGAAAGAGTACTATGCACTCTTGCATCAGCTTCCTGCTTTAAATCGCGAACGTAAAAAAGCAGGTAACCTTTCGGTCGGTGTGTTCCGGGGGCTGGATTACGAATTGACTCGCGAAGGTGCATTTGTTCCATCTAATACGGCGGTTGAAACGTTTGAGGAAAGGCCGCTCGTTTCAATTATTACACGCACCTATCAGGGTAGAGATTGGTTATTAAACCAAGCGGGTATCAGTGTTCTCAACCAAACTTATCGCGCCATTGAGTGGATCGTGGTCGAAGATGGCGGTACACACTGCTCGCAAGCGGTTGATCGCCTAGCTGAAAATAGCGAGCTAATAGTGCGGTATTACTCCCAGGATAAATTAGGCCGCAGCGCTGCAGGCAATTTGGGGCTTGCCAAAGCTAGTGGTGAGTGGTGTCTTTTCCTTGATGATGATGACTTGATCTACGCAGATCATATTGAGTTACTGGTACGAACCGCACTGGAAAGCGAAGAATCGCTATCAGGCGTTTACAGCCTTGCCTGGGATGTGATGTGTGATATTGATAAAGAAAACAAGCACATTAATGAGCTGCTTTATCAAATGCATGGCCAGCACCGCTTGGCATTTAGCCATGAGCGCTTGGCGACTGAGAACTTTATTTCGATTCAGGCCATTATGTTCCGTCGTGCGCTTTATGAAGAACTTGGCGGATTTAATGAAGCACTTGATCAGCTTGAAGATTGGAATTTATGGCGCCGCTACGCCTACCAAAGCATGTTTAAACTAGTGGAAAAGACAACGTCTCTTTATCGTACTCCCGCCAATCCCATTGTGAAGCAGCAGCGGCAATTGGCGCTTGATAATGCCTATCACGATGTTAAGAAATCAACTGACGAAGAGCTTCTTACCCGCAGCCAACCTTCTATAGGGAAGTAGGTAATGGCACTTAATTTTGCCGTTTGCGTGCCTACGCTGAACGCAGGGCCACAGTGGCAGCGCTGGCTTGAAGCTACCCTTGAGGGGCTAGCGCCTAACATGCAATTGGTGGTGGTTGACTCATCTTCTGATGACGACACCGCCACCCTGGCTCACAATGCAGGTGCTGAGGTAATTAGCATTGATCGTCGGACTTTTAATCATGGCGGCACCCGTAACAGGTTGCTTCATGATTTGGGCGACTGTGATGTGGTGATCTTCATGACGCAGGATGCCTTTATATCAGACCCTGCTGCGTTAACGACTCTCAGCCAGAGCTTTGAAGACCATACCATCGGCGCGGCTTTTGGTAGACAACTACCGCACCACGATGCCACACCGATTGCCACACATGCTCGCTTGTTCAATTATCCCGCTGAGTCTCGAGTGGTGAGTCAAGCGGATATCCCAACGTTAGGCATTAAGACAGCCTTTCTCTCTAATTCTTTCGCGGCCTACCGTCGGCAGGCGTTGATAGAAGCTGGTGGGTTTCCTGACCATGTAATTCTGTCCGAAGACATGATGGCGGGCGCCAGGCTTCTCAAGCAAGGCTGGAAGCTGGCTTATAACGCCACTGCCTGCGTACACCACTCCCATAATTACTCGATCAGCGAAGAGTTCAAGCGTTACTTTGATATTGGGGCGTTTCATGCCCAGGAGGCGTGGCTGCTGGAATGGCTGGGCAGCGCGGAGGGTGAAGGCTTGCGGTTTATTCGCTCTGAGGCGGGCTACCTGCTAAAACACGCCCCATTGGCGCTCCCCGGCGCTCTGCTACGCACGTTTGCCAAGTACCTGGGCTACCGGCTTGGGCGCCATGAGAGGCAACTGCCTACCCGCCTTAAACAACGGCTTTCAATGCACGCTCGGTTCTGGAATTGAGCGTGCCAGCTCGGTTGGAATGATACTTTTTTATCAGCACCCACATCAGTAGGCGTTTTTGTTGAAGAAGCCTTTGATGATGGTAAGGAAGATAATCTTTAAATCCAGGCCCAACGACCAGCTATCGATATACCACAAGTCATGGGCAACACGTTTTTCCATCTTCTCGATGGTATCGGTGCCGCCCCTGTGGCCGTTTACCTGCGCCCAACCGGTGATGCCCGGCTTTACCTTGTGCCGCTTCATATAGGATTCAACAATGTCTTTGTAATATTCGTTATGCGCCAGGGCATGCGGCCTTGGCCCTACAATCGACATGCGCCCCTGCAGCACGTTGTAAAACTGCGGCAGTTCATCGAAAGAGCTTTTCCTCAGGAAAGCGCCGATAGGCGTTATCCTTTCATCGCCGGGGCATGCTTGAGTCACCCAGCCTTCCGGCTCCTGGTGCACGTACATGGTTCGAAACTTGTAGACTTTGAAAAATTTGCCATTGGCCCCGGTGCGATACTGCTTGAACAATACCGGCCCGGGCGATGTGGCTTTAATACCGATCGCTATTACCAGGCAGACCGGCAGTATCAACAGGCTGATGAGAGACCCCAGCACCAGATCTTCCATGCGCTTGACGATGCGCATCACGCCATCCAGCGGCGAAACGCTGAGATCGACAGCTAGATGACCTGCCACTTCGCTTATGCGGTGGTTGAGTAGCTGCATGCCTTCGAAATCGGGTATGAAGCGAACCTCAGCCGTGTGGTAGCGAAGCTCGTAGAAAATGGAGCGAACCAGCCCGCCCATTTCCAGCGGCACACAGATCCAAACTTCGCGGGCACCTGACTCGGTCACTCGCCTTACCAGGCGCTCATAGAAAAGATTATCCGGGTTTTCATACAAGCGCTCGACACCGGCAATGCAGTAGCCTTCAAAGGGGGCATCGCGCATTCCCTTACCGACGTGGATCACTTGCAACGACGGCCCCACCAAGAAGACTGGCCGTTTCGCCTTGCCCAGCTTTCTCGCATATTTAAGCATTAGCTGGGCAGCCACTCTTAGCCCGGCCGCTATGACAAACGAAAAGACAAGCGTATAGCCGATCCACAGTCGTGAATAGTTACCCGCTGCATGTGCAAAGAATATGAGTGAAGCTACCAAAATGGCAACTATCGCCCATACCATACTTAGCTTGACCAACAGTGTTGATATTTTACTGATACGCCAGCGTATATAGCCGCCTTGCAGCGTATTGATCAGCAAGACTAGCAACCCCATTACTGCCATTGCCAGCCAATACCTGTCATGCAGCTGGAGAGATTGAAAACGTAGACAGTGTGCTAGCAATCCACCCACTACAAGCGCAAATATATCCACGCCCGGCATTATAAGCTGAGCCGGATAGCGTTCTACAATTCCTATTGATCGTCTATCCATGTGTCACAGTATTTTTTTTGCAATTCTTTATTGCAATTAATTTTCGACAAGACAGTCATTGCACTTAATTTGTTTTCATTCATTAGCGGCAACTGCTGGCTTCCATATTCATTTAACCTAATGGTAAATATTGGTTAAAACAATCAATAGTTATAATTTAAAACCTATATACTAAGCATAACGAACTCACTCTACCAGTCACTTGCATTGACAAAAAAGTACTAAACACGCTTACTTTATTACCAGTTTCAGCATTATTCATATCAGCCTGACCGTTGGCCTAATCATAACAGAACAACGGGTAAGCTGCCCTATTGTGGTGCCCACAAACTGCCACCCGGGAAGTGCCCTACGTCTTAAGCAAACCGGCACAGCCTATCGACATTGTAGCCAGCCAGTCGAACGCCTTGTCCGGCCTATTGTGCCGGTATATTGCACAGGATCATTCTGCCTGGCATGCAACGAAAAGCGCCCCGACATGACCATGATGTGGAGCGCTGTCTGCCTGTTTAGGGTACTGGGTAACCAGCTTTACTGGGATATCTTAGAAATACATGCTATTAAAATTACCTGCTAGCAATGTGCCGTACTGCTTACTTGATAAACCGATGTAGCTTTGACGAATCTCATTGAAGCCCTGGTTCGTATTGCGCTCATCACCGGTAAACCGCCACTCCAAATGACCTAATGCCGTCATGTTTGAAGTGATCGCATGACTCATTCGAAACCCCACACGGGAATAAACATCAACGAATTCCGCGCCATCATTCACTTTATTGCCAGGGCTATTAAACTGAGGGCCACCGCCCGCAATACCCATGGCAATACGGCCGTAAATATCCAGCTTCGTGCCGTCCTGATCATAAAGTGTTGTGGCTTGAACCGAGGAGATACTTAACAGACTTGCTACAACCACCGCTAACTGCTTCTTCTGCATTAGAAATAATCCCTTGATACGCTAATCTTGTTCGCTGCTTTAGCTATTCAGCTATTCTCAGCTATATGCAGCGAAACAATGTTATACAATATCAAGCCGACCTTAAAGGAAAACAGTTCTTATTTGTATTAATAAATATTATTGGCAAAAATGCAAAAAAAACCGGCCTCTAAAGAGGCCGGTTCTATTTGGTTCTGCTAGGCAGTTACCTTTTAAGCGTAGTGTTTAAACCAGGCTTAGAAGTGGTAACGAGCGCCTGTTAGCCAGTACATGTCGTCGCCATCAGCGCGCTCAACATCGACGCCACTGCCACCGCCGATGGAAACGTCGATAGACGGTTGGTCAGCTTGCTGCAGCTCTAGGAACACATCAAAGTTGCTGGAAACGTTATAGTAAGAACCCAGGGCCCAAGAAGTGCGGCTGTCGCCGTTGTCAGGATCTACATCGTAGATGTCAGCAGCAAACGCCCAAGGACCAGTGGTGAAAGTACCACCTAGGCCAACTGTGTCGTAACCACCACCACGAAGGTTGTTATCGTCGCGAGTTTCGTAACCCAAGCGAGCAGAGAACTGGTCAGTGATATCGTAAGAACCGATCAGACCGTACAACATTTCAGCGTTACCGCCGCCACGTGCAACGTCATCAACAAAACCCAGACCAACAGTTACAGGGCCTTGTGCGTAACGAACACCACCTTGCGGCGCGATTACGTCACCTTCAGAAGTTTCTTCCGCTTCAGTCAGGCCGCGCTCGCTATAGTGTTTCAGTTGCAAGAATGCAGTGAAGCCGCTCAGGTCAGGCGTGTAGTAACCGATAGAGTCGCCACGCGACTGCTTCGGGTGACCAGCAAACTCTAAACCGCGATCAATTTCCCAATCGAACGGCAGAGAAACGAACTGATTGTAGAAGCTGTCGAAATTACCTGCTTGGAAAGTACCGAACTGGTCGCTTTGCAAGCCGATGTAGCTCTGACGAACTTCTTTGAAACCGCTGTTGCCATTACCGCTAGGGCCGGTACGCTCGTCACCGTCGAAACGCCACTCAACACGACCGAAAGCAGTCAGGTCACGTGAAACTTCGTGGCTCATGCGCAGACCAAGACGTGAGTAAACATCTACGAACTCAGCGTCGTTGTTGATTTTTTCGCCGTCACCGTTGTACTCAGGGCCGCCACCAGCAACACCCATGGCGATACGGCCATAGACGTCCAGTCGGGTGCCATCCTGGTCATAAACGGTAGCTGCTTGTGCTGCAGCAGAGGCACCCAGGGCGCCAACGATAGCAGTCGCTAAAAGTGTCTTTTTCATGATGTAAGTTCCTTAACTCGTATACTGTTTCGATCGTTGCTGCTCAACTCTTAATAAGTTGGCAGTTGGCTTTTGCGGGCCATGCTCTTTTGCCATCCGCCGGTTTTTTCCCGGTGGTATGCGGCATGTCCTCAACTAAGCCTTGTTATAGTCCAATGCTCGCAGAACAAACTCTATACCGGGACTCCAGGGAACGCAATAGAAAAAAACAGTGTTTTCTTACTATTTGTGCTTTTTTATGGAACCCCTGCTGCTGGGCCCGGTCTCAGCGGCCTTTGAATTTCTGCTGTAAATCTAACAATTTGTCTTCCAAGCTAAGCGACTTACGCGGCTCGCCTTTTTCTGCCTTCGGTTCTGCATCCTGCGCTAAATCAGGCTGTTTCGGTTTTTCTTGACGGGTGTTTTTAGCGGCAGGCGATGGTTTAGGTTGCGCTTTTTTGGGCTGCCCTCCTTCTTTCTTCTCACCGCGTTTTTCTGCTGCGTGTCGCGCCGCTTCTTTATCGACCTTACCTGCGGGTTGGCCATCCAAATCTACCCGTTCGGCACCCTCGCGCACTGCTTTTATATAGCGCGGGAGGTTCACGTAGTTGGCTAAGGCTCGACGAATTAGCTTATTAGGCCACTCTTCGCGCTCTGCAAGCTGTTGATGAATGCCAACTTTTAAGGGCTTGGTGTGGCCTTTAAAAAACGCCTTGGGGTAGCGCTCGTACCATTGATTCAGCAGGGCGTGCGGTGAAGGTGCCTTAACCGTTTCAGCGGTAGCCGATGATTCACCTTTTTCTTCTGGCCCTGTTTCTTCTGGCCCTGTTTCTTCTGACACGACTTCTTCTGGCTTGACTTCTTCTGGCTCGACCTGATCTGGCGCTACTTCACTAGATGGTGGCGTTTCAGGCGCTTTTGGGTCGAGAACCTTTGCATCGACAGCTTCTTCGCTATGTCTTTCATTATCTATTTTAGTCGTGGCTTCGGAGCTTGGCACGCTTTGCGATTGGGTTTCTTGCAACGCCAATTGCTGTTTTAGCCGCTGGTTTTCTTCACGCAGGGCATGTAGCTCAGCTTGTGTGCGTTCAAGACGCGCTTCTAAATCATCTAATATATTCATTAAGCTGGCGGCCATAGCCTTCTCCTTTGCCCTTTTTAGTCGGCGATGCGCTCGTAAACGACGAAATCATAACTTGGCTGCCCTTCTGCTGGCTGCCCCGCTACGCGCTGTACTTCTTGCCACTCGCTGGGGTCGAAGTCAGGAAACGTTGCGTCGCCTTCTACCTCTATGTCCACTTCCGTTATGTAAAGCCGCTGTGCAAAGGGAAGCGCTTGGCGGTAGATTTCTCCGCCTCCCATTACCATGATCTCTTCTGCCGCCTCTATGGTGGCGTGCTGGTCGGCTAGCTCTAACGCTGCGGGCAGGTCGTGGCACACGCGCACGCCTTCGTGGGAAAACTCGGCGTTGCGGGTGACAACGACATTAAGCCGATTAGGCAGCGGCTTGCCAATGGAAGCGTAGGTTTTACGCCCCATGACCAGCGGTTTTGCCTGGGTAATGCGTTTGAAGAACTTTAAATCTTCGGGCAGGTACCAGGGCAACTTGCCGTCTACGCCGATCACACGATTTTTAGCCATGGCAACGATCATTGCCACCGGCACCAGAGAGTCGAAAGCGCCGTTTTGATTACTCGTATCGTTTCGCTGGCTCATACCGCTACCTCGGCCTTGATGTGCGGGTGCGCCTCGTAAGCGTCAATGTGAATATCTTCAAAACGGAATGCGAACAGGTCGTCTACCTCTGGATTGAGCACCAGCTTAGGCGCCGCTTTAGGCGCACGCGATAGCTGTTCTTTGGCCTGTTCAAGGTGATTACTGTACAGGTGCGCATCGCCTAAGGTGTGGATAAATTCACCCGGCTGCAGGCCGGTCACCTGGGCGACCATGGTCAGTAGTAAGGCGTAGCTGGCGATATTAAACGGCACGCCGAGGAAAATGTCGGCGCTGCGCTGATAGAGCTGGCACGACAGCTTGCCATTGGCCACATAGAACTGGAACAGGCAGTGGCACGGTGGTAGCTGCATTTCATCGACCTGGGCTGGGTTCCATGCAGAAACAATCAGGCGGCGGGATTGGGGTGTGGTGCGAATTTGACCGAGCACCTTGGCAATTTGGTCAACGCTGCCACCTTTTGGGTCGGGCCAGCTGCGCCACTGGTAGCCGTAAACGGGGCCTAAATCGCCGTTTTCATCCGCCCACTCGTCCCAAATCCGCACGCCGTTCTCTTTTAGGTAGGCGATGTTGGTGTCGCCTTTCAGGAACCACAGGAGTTCGTGAATAATCGAGCGCAGATGGAGTTTTTTGGTGGTCAGTAGTGGAAAACCACGCGATAAATCAAAGCGCATTTGATGGCCAAACACGGAGCGCGTGCCGACGCCTGTACGGTCGTGGCGGTCAACGCCATGCTCCAAAACGGTTTGCATCAAGTCTAAATAGGGTTGCTCAAGCGCGGGCGTTGGTGCAGTCACAGAATTTCCAAATTAACAGGCGATGTAGCGGTTTATTCTAGGCGCCCATAGCTGCCCGGTCTAGCAATGCCGCCCCGTTAACGTTATTCGCCCAACCCCGGCACCGCTTCACGCTGCTCCCGCGGGTGCGCTTCGCTTACCACGCGCTACGAAAACCACCCATTCAAGTGGGTGCACGAACCGTAGCGCGTATATGGACTCCTCCTCGCTTG
>NZ_JACCGK010000056.1 GCF_013416325.1 Vreelandella sedimenti | reverse complement strand
CGGAAGTGGGCAACCAGTTGGCGCAGCTGGGCGCTGAGCTGGGCCAGGGCCTGAGTCGCGTGAGTGCTTTCTTGCACCAGGCTGGCGTTTTGCTGGGTCATTTGATCCATTTGCGTTACCGCTTGGTTGACCTGCTCAATGCCGCTGCTCTGTTCAATGGTGGCGGCAGAAATTTCCTGAACCAGCGTACTGAGCTGTTTGATGTCATCGACCATGCTGTTAATCACATCACCGGTGTCGCGCACTTGGCGGCTGCCTTCAACTACTTTGCTGTCCGACGCTTCGATCAGCGTTTTAATCTCCTGTGCCGCAGCAGCCGAGCGGCTGGCAAGTTGACGAACTTCATTGGCGACAACCGCAAAACCGCGCCCTTGATCACCGGCTCGGGCGGCTTCAACTGACGCGTTCAGTGCCAAAATATTGGTTTGGAAAGCAATACCATCAATGGTGTTAACGATGCTGCTCATTTGGGTGGCACTTTCGTTAATCGTCGCCATGGTGGTCGTGACGGACGACATCGAGTCGCTGCCGCGCTGAGCGCTATCGGCCGCTCTAGTGGCAAGCTTACGCGCATGGTCAGCGTGCTCGGCATTTTGCTTAACTGTGGCGGTAAGCTGTTCCATGCTGGAGGCCGTTTCAGCTAGTGATGCTGCCTGCTCTTCGGTGCGGGTGGAAAGCTCTTCGTTAACACCCACAATCTGCTCTACGCCACTGTT
>NZ_JACCGK010000016.1 GCF_013416325.1 Vreelandella sedimenti | reverse complement strand
TTGGCGTCCCCGGCAGCGGATGCGTACTTTAAGGCCTGACTAATAAGATAGCAAGTAAAAGAAGTTATTGCTTATAAAAAAGCGGCAGAAGGCTACCCTTCTGCCGCAAACCACCGATCAGAACGCCTGACCAGAGAGTGCTCTTTTCACATTTTAGCCGCTACTTAAATTTCAAATCCCAAGCCAAAATCTTCGCTGGAGATGGCCATCAGGCTGGAAGCACCTGCCTGTATCATCTGTGCATGAGCCTTGGTGCGCGGCAATAGCCGCTGGTAGTAGAAGCGAGCGGTATTCAATTTAGCGGCATAGAATGCCTTCTCGTCACCTTCTAGAGAAATAGACGCCTGCTTGGCCGCACGTGCAAATAGGTACGCCAGAGTGACGTAGCCTGAGTACATAAGGTAATCAACACTCGCCGCACCGACTTCCTCGCGGTCTTCCATTGCCTTCATACCCACGCCCATGGTCAGTTCGCCCCACTCAGCATTCAGCTTGGCGAGCGGCCCGACAAACTCTTTAAGCGCAGGGTTGTCGTCTTCAGCTTTACAGAACTTATGAATCTCTTTGGTGAATACCTTCAGCGATTCACCCTGACTCATGAGCACTTTACGGCCCAGCAGATCAAGCGCCTGGATACCGGTAGTACCTTCATAGAGTCGAGTAATGCGAGCATCGCGGACCAATTGCTCCATGCCCCACTCTTTAATGAAGCCATGACCACCGTAGATCTGTACGCCCTCGTTAGTGCTTTCAAAACCAACTTCGGTCAGGAAGGCCTTAACAATAGGTGTTAGCAAGCCAAGCAGGGTTTCAGCGTGATCTCGCTCTTCACCCGGCTCACAATGCTCCACCACATCAAGCATTTGCGCGGTATAAAGCACCAACATACGCCCGCCTTCAGCGAAAGCTTTCTGGGTAAGCAGCATGCGACGCACATCAGGGTGGACGATAATCGGATCAGCGGGCTTTTCAGGAGCCTGCTTGCCCGATAGGCCGCGCATCTGTAACCGGTCACGGGCATAGCTCAATGAATTCTGGAAACTGGCCTCAATCAAACCCAGCCCTTGAATACCCACCCCGAGACGTGCAGCGTTCATCATGGTGAACATGCACGCCAGCCCTTTATTGGGCGGCCCGACCAGGTAGCCGGTTGCGCCATCGAAGTTCATCACGCAGGTGGCATTACCATGAATGCCCATTTTGTGCTCGAGCGAACCACAGGTGACGCCATTACGCTCACCCACATTACCCTGGGCATCGGGCATGAACTTAGGCACTACAAATAGCGAAATACCTTTAGAGCCTTCCGGTGCACCGGGCAGTTTTGCCAATACCAAATGGACGATATTTTCAGCCAGGTTATGCTCACCGGCCGAGATAAAGATTTTGGTGCCGGTAATCGCATAGGCATCGCCATCTGCGGGCACTGCTCGCGTCTTGATCAATCCTAGGTCAGTGCCGCAGTGCGGCTCGGTTAGGCACATAGTGCCCGTCCATACCCCTTCTACCAGCTTGGTGAGATACGTTGCCTTCTGCTCATCGGTGCCATGATGGCGAAGTGCGTCTGCCGCACCATGAGAGAGCCCTGGGTACATGCCCCACGCCAAGTTAGTGGCGCAGATCATTTCCGACAACAGCATCGCCAATGAAGGCGGCAGCCCTTGACCACCATGAGCAGGATCGGCGGCCAGACTCGGCCACCCCCCCTCTACGTACTGCTGGTAGGCCTCTTTGAAACCGTTAGGCGCTTTGACCTCCCCCCCTTCCAGTAGGCACCCTTCTTCATCGCCACTCTGATTGATCGGAAGTAGTACGTCGCGGGCGAAGCGTGCCCCCTCTTCCAAAATAGCGCTGACAACATCTGGCGATGCATCGTCACCGCTTGGCAGACGCGCGTAGTGAGCAGGGTAGTCAAGCATCTCGTCCATAACGAAACGCATATCACGAATAGGGGCCTGATAGCTGGGCATCACACTTCTCCTAAGAAAGGGGGATTGAAAGCCAAACAATTCTTAATGGCAGAGAGCTTTCAAACACATGTTTGAAAATTAGCGCGGGCGCCCCTCAGAGTCAAGTGAGCGTTTGAATTTAGCCCAAAAACACTCTAGAACTTTGGTCGCCCAACCGATAACCCGCTGGTGCAAATAATAAAAAAACTCGTCAACCAAAAGCAGACGAGTCGTTTTATTTCTCTTTTAGCCACTTGCCACCTGGTTACTGCATGCGAATGCCACCGTCTAAGCGGATCAGTTCGCCATTGAGCATGGGGTTGGTAATAATCTGCTCAGCTAATTGAGCAAACTCATCTGGCTTACCTAAACGCTTAGGAAAAGGTACCGCCGCCGCTAGTGCCTGGGCCGCCTCGTCAGGAATTTCACTCATCATCGGCGTTTCAAATACGCCAGGGGCGATTGCCATTACCCGAATAGCATGGCGCGACAATTCCCGCGCCGCTGGCAAGCTCATACCCACAACACCCGCTTTAGAGGCACTATAAGCACACTGGCCTACCTGCCCATCAAAAGCAGCAATGGAAGCGGTATTAATGATAACCCCGCGCTCACCACTCTCACTAGGAGCGTTTTTAGCCATTGCGGCAGCCGCAAGGCGCATAACGTTAAAGGTGCCGACCAGATTGATATTGATCGTTTTCATATAGCTTTCTAAATCAGCCGGGTTGCCTTCACGATCAACCAGCTTGGCCGCGCTAACCACCCCGGCGCAATGAACCACGCCTGAAAGCCCGCGCTCGCCACCCAGCACTACCGCCGCATCTACGGCCTGCTGCATCTGTTTGCCTGAAGTAATATCCGCCAGAATGGCGCGCGCGTTGACTCCTAACTGCTGGGCATGGGCATTGACACTGTCGTTTAAGTCGCATAACACGACGCGAGCGCCTGCAGCGACTAAGCGCTCAGCGGTAGCCGCCCCAAGACCAGAGGCAGCCCCGGTAATTAAAAAGGTACTCTCCTTAACCTGCATTTCCGTATTCCCTAAGGCCGTTATGAATGGTTGCTATATATAGTGGTGGGTTTATTCACTCGCTTTTTTATTCATTTGATTTGGCTACTCACTTGATGGGCTATTGACTTGCTTTGGCTTCTTCTACCGCCTGGGCACGCAATTTAAAGCGCTGAATCTTGCCGCTGGGGGTTTTAGGCAACTCATCGACAAATTCAATAATGCGCGGAAAAGCGTGGGTCGAAAGCCGCTCGCGCACTCGCTGTTTGATTTCATCAGCAAGCTCGTCACTTGCTTCATAGCCTTCGCGGAGCACGATATACGACTTGATGACCTCGCCGCGAATCTCATCAGGCTGCCCCACTGCCGCTGATTCGGCGACCGCAGGATGCGTCATCACACTATTCTCTACATCCGTTGGCCCCACCCGGTACCCCGCGGTGGTAATAATGTCGTCGTCACGCCCGGCAAATTGAAAGGTACCGTCTTCATTGCGGATAACCACATCGCCCGTCAGGTAATAGCCTTCCACAAAGGGATTCTTCTCTTGCCAGGTGTAGCCTTGGAAGAAGTGCGCCGGGGAGTTTTTGATATCGACAGCGAGGACACCTGGCTCCCCGGCAGGCAGCTCTTTATACTCCGCGTCCAAAACCGCCAGGCGATAACCCGGCATCGGCACGCCCATTGCGCCCACATGCTTGAGGTGGTCAAGGGCATGGTGGTTGTTGCACGTCATGCCGGTTTCGGTCTGGCCATAATGATCCATAACCGGGCATCCCAACGACTTCTCCACCCAGGTCACTACTTCAGTATTTAGAGGCTCGCCCGCCGAGCTCGCCGCGCGTAGCTCTAGCGTTTCATGGGCGTCATCAAATAGCCCTGACGCTTTCATTAGACGGTAGGCGGTAGGCGCTGCGGCAAAATTAGTAATGTGGTGGCGCTTCATAAACGCCAGTGCACCTTCGGCGCTAAACCCTGCTTCGCAGAAATGGGTCGTCACACCAAGCAATAAAGGCCCGGCAATCGCATAGTAGAGACCATAGGCCCAGCCGGGGTCAGCCATATTCCAGAAGCGGTCATCGTTACGCAGGTCAATGGCCAGCTCCATATAGATCGCAAAAGCAGTCATCCCTGCCAGTGGAACGGCAACGCCTTTCGGCTTGCCCACGGTGCCAGAGGTAAACATTTGCAGAAATGGCGCTTCAGGCGCGAGCCTCGGCGGCTTGTCGCTCATTGACGTATGCGTCAACGCCGCCTGCCAGTCTTGATCACCGGCATGCTCACTGGTTGCCCCGCCCACAGCCAGTACCGGAGGGCATTGGCTAAGGCCATCGAATTTATATCGGTTAGCGTGATCCGTAATCACCAACTTGGTACCTGCACGCCCTAGCCGATAGTCCACCGCATCGGGGCCAAAGGCGGTAAACAGCGGCTGATAGACCGCACCAATACGCCAAGTGGCGAGCACTGCAATCAATAGCTGTGGTGACCGCGGCAGCATGCAGGCAATGCGGTCGCCTATACCCAACCCCTGGGATTGAAACCACCCTGCCAACTTTGCACTCTGCTCGTCTAGCTCGGCGTAGCTCAGGGTATGCATATCACCTTGAGAGTCCTCTTGAACCAACGCCAGCACATCGCCGCGGCCAGCGCGCACATGACGACCACAGCAGGCCTCAAAGGCATTTAGTAGGCCATCTCGGTGATCATCCAGGCGAGCGATAACGCTATGCACGGAAAAGTTATCGAGGTAGTGGTGATAGTCGGGCAGTGATTGTGATGTCGCTGTCATGATGGCTCTCTTGTGTTATTGGAAATGAGCTCGTAGTGAGAATAACCGCAAGCAATGTTGTTATATTTATCCGTTGACGTTAACGTAAGCTAAAAGATAATAGCAACGCTAAAAGTAAACGGCGCAGAGAGCAAGCACTGATATAAGCTGTAGCGTTAGACGTTGGTCGAGGCTGTTGTCAGAGTATTAAGCAGAGGTGGGCATAATCATGGCGACCAGCTCGTCCGCGAGGTCATCAGGCGAGCGAGGCCCGTTGGGGTCGTACCAGCGCACTGTCCAGTTCAGCGCCCCCAAAACAAAACGCGAGACAAGAAAGCGGTCACCATGGATCAAGCCTGCTTCCAAAGCATCGTCAATAACAGTGACCCACAGCGCCTCATAAGCATCGCGTAAGTGGCTCAAATGAGCACTGGCCGCTGGATCGAGTCGGCGCCACTCAAAGAGTGCCACCACATGGGCATTGCGGTCGGTGAAGAGGGTTTCGAGATGAGCACGCGCCATGGCACGCAGGCGTACTTCAGGCTCTGCGTCGCACTCGTCCAGCGCCTTGCGCGCAATCATCAAGGCATTTTGAGTGCCCTCTTCAATGACCGCAGCGAGGATTTCCTGCTTATCTTTAAAATGATGAAACAAGCTACCGGACTTAATACCCATTTCCTGCGCCAGCATACGCACCGTCGTGCGATCAAAGCCCTCTTGGACGAATAGCTGAGCAGCGAGGCGCGTCAGTTCCTTGCGGCGAGGGGATGCATTCATTACATTCATGTTATTTACACTAGCGCTTGCTTGGTTACTCTGGAGAGAACCACAGCACCGCCTACGGGTCAACGTATCAACCACCACTTAACATGATAATCACAATAATCCTGAAGGAGATTGGCCATGAGCAACGCCACCGATGTTGTATTTCTCGCTGCCAAACGCACGCCGATGGGCGGCATGATGGGCAGCCTGGCAAATATGACAACCCCACAGCTTGGCGCGGTCGCCATCAAAGCGGCCATTGAAGAGGCGGGAATTGACCCAGCCCTGATCACCGAGGGCATTATGGGCTGTGTACTGCCCGCCGGTGTGAAGCAGGGCCCAGCGCGGCAAGCAATGCGCCAAGCCGGCATTCCAGATGCCAATGGCGCCACCACTATTAACAAGCTGTGCGGCTCGGGCATGAAAGCCACGATGCTTGCCCACGATTTAATCAAGGCGGGCAGTGGCAATATTTTGCTGGCTGGCGGCATGGAGTCGATGTCTAACGCGCCACACGTGCTCACCAAAGCACGCGGCGGCTACCGGCTGGGGCACGGTGAACTGAAAGACCATATGTTTTTGGATGGGCTGGAAGACGCCGAAACGGGCAAACTAATGGGCGTGTTTGCCCAGGATGTGGCTACTCAACGTGGCTACAGCCGCGAGCGCTTGGATGATTTTGCCATTGCGTCTCTTGAGCGCGCCATGGCCGCCACCAACGCGGGCCGCTTAAGCGCAGAGATGGCACCGGTGATGGTCACCTCTCGCCAGGGCGAAACCCTTGTCGAACACGATGAGCAGCCCTTCCAAGCTAAGCTCGACAAAATCCGCCAGCTGCGCCCCGCCTTTGCCAAAGACGGTACGATTACTGCCGCCAACGCCAGCTCAATTTCCGACGGCGCTTCGGCACTTATCTTGGCGAGTCAGGAAGCTGCAGATCAGCAAGGCATTAAGCCACTAGCGCGTATGCTAGGCCACACGACTCACTCTCGTCACCCTAGCGAATTCACCATCGCGCCTGTGGGTGCGATTGAAAAGCTGATGAAAAAGCTCGATTGGGGCGTGAATGACGTAGACCTATTCGAGATTAACGAAGCCTTTGCGGTGGTTACACTGATGGCCATGGATGACTTGGGCCTTCCCCATGACAAGGTCAATGTGTTTGGCGGAGCCTGCGCTCAGGGCCACCCAATTGGCTCTACCGGCTCACGCATCATCGCTACGCTAATTCATGCCCTGCGTACCAAAGGCGGCAAACGCGGTATTGCCAGCTTATGCATTGGCGGTGGCGAAGCAACGGCCGTCGCCGTTGAGCTAATTGATTAAGCTGTGCGCTATTACAAAATATAGCCTCTTGTGAAGCGCCCTGACACTATTACCACGTCAGGGCGCTGAGCCATACGGCGGAAAACAGCCAGCCCAGCCCCAACATGGGGAGCGACCAATAATGAAACTCCTTCCAAATCCCAGGCTGGCGCGCCAAACGTAGCGCGATTAAATTCGCCATTGAGCCTATCGCCAAACCAAAGCCACCCACGCTAACGCCCCAGGCCAGCGGCTGCCACTCACTCTGCTGGGCAAGCAGTAGGGTCGCTGGCACGTTGGATACGACCTGTGAAAGGAGTACACCGACGCTAACATCGCCACCCGGCCACTGGCGCATTGAATGTACAAACTGCTGAACAACGCTCAGCTCACCGATGACACTTAGATTTACGAACATCAATACAAACACTATCAGCAGCAGCCAATCAATACTGAACACCGCCCGTCGAGCCACCCATAACATCGCAAGCAAGACGCCGACTAGCGCCGGTAACGCCCATCCCATGTCTACCGCGATCAGAAAAAGTGGGTAGCCAATAAGCGCCGCCCATAACGGGGTCCTTCGACGCTTAGCCGTAATAGCAGAAACTGCTTCCAAGTGTATTGACGCTTTCGGAAATGCCAAGGGAACAAGAAGTAAGAGCAACAGCATCAAGCCCACCCCAAGCGGCAACATCACCCATAAAAAGTCGCCGAAGCGAATGCCTGAAAGCTGCCATAAATAGAGGTTTTGCGGATTACCAATCGGGCTCAGCGATGAGCCAGCATTCACAGCCAGCGCCTCAAACACAATCAAGCGTTCAATCGGCAGTGTTGCCATTCCCGCCAGACTAAGCGTCAGTGGTACCACAATAAACAGCGCCACATCGTTAGTGACTATCGCGGAGAGAAGCCCCGAAAACAGAATCAAACCGACCGCAAGTCGGCGCTCACCACTCAGTAGAGCTAATAACTGACGACCCCAGAGCGTTAAATAACCACTCAGTTCCAACACGCGACTGAGCAGCATTAGACCGGTTAACACTGCAAGGGTTGTCCAGTGAACCCGGTCAGCCATTTCACTCAGTGACTGAGGCTCCAGCCAACACAAAACGACCCATAGGATACTCATTGAGAGCAGCATAGGGTCGTTTAGAAAACGCTGAAAAAACAAGCTAAAGGGTGTCACTAACCACTTTGTTGCTAACACGCTACATGACGCTCAGAGAAAATCGCATGATAGCGTTGTAAGCTCAGGAGTAAAGCTAAATTCCTTCATCCAGAATACTAGGCGGAAGCCAATAATCCCGCCTGACGACGGGCTTGCCCATGGTCATCCGGTAAGGCGACCTCTTGATGACTGAGCTGCTCCCATTCGGGATAGTCAGTTTGATTTTTATCCATACCAGACAAGCCTGGTTCAATGGCACTCTCCACCACACTAAATTGACCGGCATATTCACGCATCTGCAAGGCTTCCTGGGACAGCACTTCCGCGCTCTGGGCCGCCTGATTGACTAAGTGCATGGTATCTTGGGTAGTGGTATCGATTTGAGCAACCGCGTGGTTGACCTCTTCAATCCCTCGCCGCTGCTCTTCAGAGGCATGGGTGATTTGCGTCATCAGCGTGTCCACATTCCTCGCTGCTTGCATGATCGCCCGTGTATGTTCACCAGCCTGCTGAGACAATATGCTGCCTTGCTGGACGCTCGCACTCGACGCTTCAATACGTGAGCGAATATCACTGGCGGCACTGGCACTGCGCGTTGCCAGCGCACGCACCTCATTGGCGACCACCGCAAACCCACGACCGTGCTCACCGGCACGCGCGGCTTCAACCGATGCATTGAGCGCTAAAATATTAGTTTGGAAAGCAATGCTTTCAATCATGCGAATAATGCTTTGAATCTCTTCGGAGTGACTATTTATCGCCTCCATGGTGGCAATAAACTGGCTAATCACCTCATCACCCTGCTGCGCTTTTTGGGACACATCTGCCGTTGACTGGTTAACATGCGCCGCACTTTCAGCATTCTGATTCACCGTGGCGGTTAGCTGTTCCAAGCTCGCTGCCATTTGCTGCAATGCTGCCACTTGAGTGTCGGTTTGGGTCGCCAAAAGCTGGTTCTGCTCAGTCATCTCCTGACTATTGCTATATACCTGCTGGCTGCTCGCATTAAGACGATTCACCGTGGCCGTCAGCGAGTGCTGCATCTTATCCAGCTCACTAAATAGCTGACCAATTTCGTTACTTGAGTGCGCTGTTACTGGCGCCGACAGGTCTCCGTTAGCAATGCGCTGGAAGTGCCCAGTGATTTTCTTCAATGGGCGAAGCACGTTTTTACGCACGCCCCATACCACTACCGTCACTACCAACAGCGCAGCGCCAAGCGCTGTAATCACGCCCCAAAAAAGTAGCGATGAGACCTGCTCAAAGCGCATAAGTAAGGCATTACCCCGCTGAGTGGAAGCGCCAATAAAAGCCTCGGCGCTTGCCACAAAGTGCTCGCTACTATCATCCACTCGCGACTCGCCCGAGAAAAAACCTGATATGTCGCGCTCTTCAAGCATCATCATCTGAAGATTGAGATTATTGTTAACAAATGATTGAAAGTTCGAAGCTAACTGCTCGACAAACGACTGCTGATCCTGATCAAATTCACTCGCTGTAAATTGAGTGAAGTTCTCGGACGCCTCATCAAGCAACCGCTGGGCTTCTTCTATCAGAGGGTCAGGTCGATCAAACGAAGGGGTACGAATTAACTCCGCTGCACGGTTCATCTGAATACGCGCACGCAACAGCTGGGTATAGGCGCTATTGAGCTGACTAATTTGTGCCATGTCCCGTTCATGAAGCGATGTAAATGCCTCACGGCCAAAATGGTTGGCGAACAAACCCAGTGCGCCAATGACGACTACCAGGCCGCTAAAGGCGACTAATACAAGCGTCCAGCTTGCCTTGACGCTTAAGTTATTAATCCATTTCATCTCGACCCGCCCCTTTCAGTAAGGTTAATCAGATGTGTGGAGGGGCAGCCAGAGCTGCAGGCGCCGACGAATCTCTAGTAATGCCTGCTCATAAGCATCTGACTTGCCGATCAAGCGAGGGTCACGAATATCCCAGGATAGAACTTCGCCCGCCTCCCCTTGCCAATCGCGGCAGGCTTGCTGGGCTTTATCGCACAACACAATGACAAAATCGAAGGTCTCGCTTTCAAACTCATCCAACGACTTACTGCGCAAGCCCTCAGTGGGAAGCCCGTGTTTGCGCAACGCTTCTAGTGTCAGTGCATGGGGCTCATCGGGCTCAGAACCGGCGCTAAACGCTTCAAAACGGTCATCTGCCAAATGGCGAAGCAACGCCTCCCCCATCAGAGACCGTGCAGAGTTAGCATTGCAGAGGAACAACACGCGGCGCTTCGTCATAAATAAACAGCCTCTTATGTAGTTAGTGGCTGTCACTCTACGCCGGGTTCATGACGGCAATATTGCAGGCATACAGTTATCCTAGAAATATACGAAAAAACATATATGATGGCACCATCAAACTAAAATGACTCAAACCGAGTAAACCGCGATGACCTCACTGACTGATTTTTCCGACCTAAATGATTTGCCCAATATAGACGTTGAACTTTTTACCCCACCCAGTAGTGAGCGACTGGGCATCCCACAACGCACTGAACACGCACCTAAAATATTGCTGCTATATGGCTCACTACGTGAGCGCTCATTTAGCCGTTTAACGGTTGAGGAAGCCGCACGCTTGCTAAACGCCATGGGCGCAGAAACAAGAATCTTTGACCCCAGGGGGCTGCCGTTACCGGATGCAGAAGATGCCAACCACCCCAAAGTCGATGAGCTACGCCAATTGGCCCAATGGGCAGAAGGGATGGTGTGGTGCTCCCCCGAACGTCACGGCGCAATGACCGGTATTATGAAGGCGCAAATAGATTGGATCCCCCTTGCCCTGGGTGGCGTTCGCCCTACGCAGGGCAAAACATTGGCGGTAATGCAGGTCTGTGGCGGTTCGCAGTCCTTCAATACGGTCAATCAGCTACGTATCTTGGGCCGTTGGATGCGTATGCTGACGATTCCCAATCAGTCCTCGGTACCCAAAGCCTTTATGGAGTTTGATGATAAAGACCGAATGAAGTCTTCACCGTTATATGACCGTATCGTGGATGTCATGGAAGAGCTGGTGAAATTCACTCTACTAGTGCGTGATCGCAGTGATGTGCTGACGGATCGTTATTCAGAGCGCAAAGAGAGCGCCGAAGAAGTCTCAAAGCGGGTTAATCAACGCGCCATCTAATCAGGAGCTTCACATGCCAGCACTGCAAGACAACGTCTCACCCTCTACCGCCGAAGGCATGGGAATTTTTGAGCGCTACCTCACGCTATGGGTAGCACTCGCCATTGTGGTAGGCATCTTAGTTGGGCAATTGATCCCAGCAGTACCGGAAACGCTGTCACGCTTTGAAGTGGCGCAGGTGTCAATTCCGGTGGCGGTACTCATTTGGGCGATGATATTCCCCATGATGGCGCAAATTGACTTCACCTCGCTACTGGGTGTGCGTCGTCAGCCAAAAGGTTTGATCATCACTACATCCGTGAACTGGTTGATCAAACCTTTCACTATGTTCGCCATCTCTTGGCTATTTCTGATGGTGATCTTTCGGCCGTTTATTCCCGCCGAGCTAGCCAGCCAGTATTTAGCCGGTGCAATTCTGCTTGGGGCTGCGCCGTGTACCGCAATGGTATTTGTGTGGAGCTACCTTACCCGCGGCGATGCCGCCTACACCCTGGTGCAAGTGGCGCTTAATGATCTAATTATGCTGTTCGCGTTTGCCCCTATCGTGGTCTTCCTACTGGGCATCTCCAATATTCAGGTGCCCTGGGACACTGTCACCCTGTCAGTGGTGCTGTATATTGTGATTCCCCTGGTAGCAGGCTATATCACACGGCAAAGCTTGATTAAAAAGCGCGGCGCCGAGTGGTACGACAACGTGTTTATGAAACGCGTCGGCCCGATCACCCCGATTGGCTTGATCATTACCCTGGTGCTGCTATTCGCCTTCCAAGGCGAGGTCATTCTCAATAATCCGCTGCATATCGTATTGATCGCGATACCACTGATTATTCAAACGTTTCTGATCTTCTTTATTGCCTATGGCTGGGCTAAAGCCTGGCGGTTGCCGCATAACATTGCCGCACCGGGGGCAATGATCGGCGCCAGCAACTTCTTTGAACTGGCAGTGGCAGCGGCTATCGCGCTATTTGGCTTGCAGTCAGGCGCTGCGCTAGCCACAGTCGTCGGCGTATTGGTCGAAGTACCACTTATGCTCGCGCTGGTAAGAATTGCCAACAAGACCCGCCATCATTTTCCTGTTAACTAGTGACTATTTACTTATTAAATCTCTATCTCTTGGTAACGCTAGCGCCATCAATGCACTGGCAGCCACTAAGGCCGCTGACACCCACAGGCAGGCACTCAGCCCGTAAGCCATATACAGCCAGCCCGACAGTAGTGTACCCACTAAACGCCCCATGGCATTGGCCATATAATAGAAACCGACATCCATGGAGACGCCGTCAGAGCGAGCATAGTGCACAATCAAATAGCTGTGCCAGCTGGAGTTAATTGCAAACAGCACGCCAAAGGCGAGAAGCCCGACAACTAACCAACCTACTTGCGCCAAGGGCAGCATCGCCAGCAAAATTGCCAACACCGCCAGTGCCGCCGCCCAGCCAGCGGTAAGCGCCCGCGCATCGCCTTTGATCAGGCGAGTTAATTTAGGTGCCTGAGTTTGCACCCCGCCATAACCGATCACCCATACCGCTAACAGCCCACCCACTGTCCAGTGTGTCCAACCGTGCTGATCGTATAAAAACACCGGCAGTGCTACCACAAACCACACATCCCGTGCCGAAAATAGGCAAAAGCGCGCCGCGGAGAGCACGTTAATAGCGCGCGATTTTGAGAAGATTTCGGAGAACTTGGGCTTTACTTTTTGGCGGCCTAAATCCGCCTTAAGCCTCAACAGTGAAAGCAGTAACACGCCGCCAAGCATCACCGCCATCACCAACACAGCGGCCTGGAAGCCAATCAACGTTAGCAGCAACCCGCCAACAAAAAAGCCTAGCCCCTTTAACGCGTTTTTAGAGCCGGTCAGCATCGCCACCCACCGGTAGAGTGAACTATTGGCGTTAGCACTCTCTTTTGGAACCAGCACTTTAACGGCGCTTTTAGCGCTCATCTTGTTGAGGTCTTTAGCGATCCCCGACAGCGCCTGAGCAGCCATCACCCAAGCAACTGTCAGCAGGCTAGCGGGCACCATCAGCATAGCAAGCGCAATAATTTGCAGCCCAAGTCCCACATTCATGGTGCGGTTGAGACCCAACCGCGCGCCCAACCAGCCGCCTACCAGATTAGTCACCACACCAAAAGCTTCGTAAAACAGAAACAGCATGGCGATTTCTAACGGCGAGTAACCCAGTTGATGGAAGTGCATGACCACCAGCATGCGCAGCGCGCCGTCGGTTACCGTGAACGCCCAGTAGTTGCCAGTAATCAGCATATATTGGCGCACCTCGAAAGGTAGCGCCTTTACCCGCTTTAACAACGATAAATCAGCCACGACCCACCTGCTCACCGCCTATCTGCCCACTACCTACCATCAGAGCCAACTCGGCCGTGCGGTTGGCGTAGCCCCACTCGTTGTCGTACCAGGCATAGAGTTTTAGCTGGGTGCCGTTGATAACCATGGTGGAGAGTGCATCAATGATGGAGCTGCGCGGGTCGGTGCGGTAATCAATCGACACTAGCGGGCGCTCTTCATAGCCCAAAATACCGGCAAGCTCGCCATCAGCGGCGGCTTTTAGCGTCTGATTAACCTCTTCGACACTCACTACACGCTCAAGCTCGAACACCATATCAGTGAGCGAAGCATTCGCCAGGGGTACACGAATCGCATGACCATTAAGCTTACCCGCTAACTCAGGAAAAATGGCTGTGATGGCTTTCGCGGAGCCGGTCGTGGTGGGGATCAAGCTCATACCGCAAGCACGCGCCCGGCGCAGGTCTTTGTGCGGGGCATCTAGAATTGTTTGGGTATTGGTAATGTCGTGCACTGTGGTCATTGAACCATGGCGGATACCGAAGGTATCCTGAATGACTTTGACCACCGGCGCCAGACAGTTGGTAGTGCAACTGGCAGCGGTGACGATCTTATGTTGAGTAGGATCGTAAAGGTGGTCGTTCACCCCCACCACCACATTAAGCACGCTCGCCTCTTTCATAGGCGCACTCACCACCACACGGTCGACGCCTTGATCAAGATACGCCTGCAGTTTATCGGTGGTTTTCATTACGCCCGAACACTCGATCACGATATCGCAGTTCGACCAATCGCTATCAGCAATTGCTTTATTAACGCTAAAGACGACAGTTTTTCCATCGAGAACGATAGCGTCATCGGTTGCCGAGATGCCCTTCCCTGGTGCCCAGCGCCCGTGAACTGAATCAAACTCCAGCAGGTGAGCAAAGGTTGCCGCATCGCCGCCCGGGTCGTTAATGCGTGTTATTGCTACCGCGCCAGCGTCTACCTGACCCCACAAACTGCGCAGTGCCAAACGCCCAATCCGTCCAAAGCCGTTAATGCCAATACGTAGTGCCATGAGTGCCTCCTAAGCTAACGGTTACACAATCTATTAAGAGAAAGCATAACGGCTATATACGTTAAAACATATATAAACACTTAAAAAAACGCTTACTAACAAACAGGCCCACCATCATGTAGTAGGCCTGCGTAGTAAGTATTAATTAGTAAGCTTTAATTAACCATAACGGCCAGAGATATAGTCCTCGGTCTTCTTCTGTGCCGGGGTTGAGAACATCACTTTGGTATCGTTGTACTCAATGATTTCCCCCAGGTGGAAGAACGCCGTGTAGTCCGCCACTCGCGCCGCCTGCTGCATATTATGTGTCACGGTAATGATGGTGAATTTCTCTTTCAGCTTGTCCATCAGATCTTCGATGGTGGCGGTCGAAATAGGATCAAGCGCTGAGGTTGGCTCATCCATCAAAATCACATCAGGCTGAACCGCAATAGCGCGAGCAATACACAACCGCTGCTGCTGACCACCGGACAGAGAGGTGCCTGGCTCATGCAGCTTGTCTTTCACCTCGTTCCACAACCCAGCGTCGCGCAGCGCTTTTTCAACCAATTCTTCCTGCTCGGCTTTACGGCTGACCAAGTCGTGCATGCGTGGTGCGTAAGCGATATTTTCAAAGATCGACTTAGGAAACGGATTAGGCTTTTGGAACACCATACCCACCCTGCGGCGGAGCGCCACTTCATCCATTTTAGGTGCGTTAACGTCCAACCCATCCATCTCGACCAGACCTTCGGTGCGTACGCTAGGAATCAGGTCGTTCATACGATTCAAGCAGCGTAAGAACGTCGACTTACCACACCCCGAAGGGCCAATCAGCGCCGTCACATTTTTCTGGAAAAGGTCAATATTCAGATTTTTCAACGCTTGGTTTTTGCCATACCACAGATTCAAATCGCGAACTCGGAAACTCAGGTCGTGGCACGCAGCTTCATTCCGTGTATAGGGTTGCCCAACCGCAGGTGTCTGCTGGCCGTTCATTACAGTTGCATGGCTATTCATAGAAATATCCTCTATAACGCACTGGCCTACCAGCGACGCTCAAATTTCTTACGCATCACAACGGCAAAAGCGTTGAGTGAGATGAGTATGGTGAGTAGCACCAAAATACCCCCAGCAGTTTTTTCCACAAACGCCTGCTCAGGTTCGCCGGCCCAGGTGAATATTTGCGCAGGCATCACTGTTGCCGCGTTGGTAAAGGAAACGCCCACATCGGGGATAAAGGCCACCATCCCCACAATAATCAGCGGCGCCGTTTCACCCATCGCTTGCGCCAGGCCGATAATAGAACCTGTCATAATACCCGGCATTGCTAATGGCAGAACGTGATCCCGCACTACCTGCCAGCGTGAACAGCCCACCCCAAAGCCTGCGTGACGGATGGATTCAGGCACGCTACGCAGCGCGGTACGCGTCGAAATAATGATCACCGGAAGCGTCATCAATGCCAGCGTCATACCGCCCACTAATGGGGAAGACCGCGGCACCCCGAAAAAGTTAATAAAGATCGCAAGGCCCAGCAGACCAAATAGAATCGATGGGATCGCAGCTAGGTTATTGATATTAATTTCAATAATCTGGGTTAAGCGGTTATCAGGAGCAAACTCTTCAAGATAAATAGCTGTCATCACGCCGATCGGGAAAGATATCGCCAGGGTGACGATCATGGTCATAATGGTGCCGACCACTGCCGATAAAATGCCCGCGTTCTCGGCAATTTTTGAATCACCTGAACCAAAGAAAGTGGTATTAAAGCGTAGATCCACTTGTCCAGATTCAACTCGGGCATCGAGGGCTTCCTGCTCCTCCTCACTCAAGCGATGCCGGTGCCCTTTTAAGTACTGATCCACCTCGCTATTCGCCAACACCCACTGTTCTTCGCTGGTGCCGATCATGTCAGGATTGTTGCGTAGTTCCATGGGAATCACGCGAACCACGGTGCGGCTGATTAACGGTAACAGCTCTTCGTCAAAGGCTTGTCGTCCGTCAGTCTCTGCTTCTTGTGTGTAGCTAATCTCGGTTTGTATATACGCCTGCTGGAAAGCAGGTAGACCTTTATTCAACATATCGGCAAAAAACAGCACCAGAAAAAGGCCCGCGAGACCTAACGATCCCATGGTGATCCATTTAAGGCGGGTAGACTTTCGGTGACGCCGCTTAAGCTGCTGGCTGATTTCGTCAAAAGAGTGGCTCATCGAAACAGTTCCTCGGCGTTACAGGTTATTCACGCGGTATTTTTCACGGAAACGACGGATCATCAGTACTGACACCAAGTTGAGTGCAAGTGTGATCACGAAGAGCACGAGTCCAAGGGCAAAAGCTGATAATGTTTCGGCACTCTCAAACTCCTGATCGCCGGTGAGCGCCGCCACGATACGCACAGTCACCGTGGTCATATCTTCCAGCGGATTAGCGGTTAAATTAGGCCGCATCCCCGCCGCCATAACCACGATCATGGTTTCACCCATGGCACGAGACATACCCAAGAGCGACGCTGAGATAATCCCCGGCATGGCAGCGGGCACTACCACATCGCGAATCGTTTCCCCTTTGGTCATACCCAGTGCCAGCGACCCTTGGCGCATACTATCGGGCACCGAATTGATCACATCATCAGATAGCGATGAGATAAATGGAATGATCATAATGCCCATTACAATACCGGGAGCCAACGCATTATTATAAGACGCATCGAGCCCCAGAAAACCGGCAATATTGACAATGATCGGCGCCACGGTGATGGCGGCAAAAAAGCCATAAACGACGGTAGGAATACCTGCCAATACTTCTAACACCGGCTTGGCGACGGTTCGCACTTTGCGCGGTGCAAATTCAGACATATAAATCGCTGAAAGCAAACCGATAGGCACCGCCACCAGCATAGCGATGGCAGTAATCATAAAGGTGCCGGCAAACAGCGGTACCGATCCAAACTCAGCGCCGCTACCATCACCGCGACCCGCGGATGCTAAAAAGCTCGCGCCAGGATTCCAAGTGGTGCCGGTGATGAACTCCCAGAAGCTGTGCATTTGGAAAAAGCGCAGCGCCTCGGAAATAATCGAAATTAAAATACCAAATGTCGTCAAAATGGAGATTAACGCTGCCCCAGCCAGGGTCATGCGAATGACCCGCTCAATGGCTTGACGGGCATGAAAATCGGGTTTTACTTGATTAAGACTCACCAGTAGCCCGATGGCTGCTATCACTAGGCTTGCCGCCAGCAAATAAAGCGTAGGAATGTCGGCGCCCATTAGAAGCAAAACGAAAGCGCCCAAGGCACTCACTACCACGGCCGGCCCGGCGGTGGAGAGTACTGTAAACCAAGCGTATTGGTCAGGCTGGGCGAACATCGCCGTACCCGCGCTACGTAACCGAGTGGCTTTTGAACGGCCAGCAAAAAAAGCCAGCAGCCCCAGCAGCAATAATGCACTGCAAAAAATCAGAAGAAGCTGGTTGGTCTGCATCGCATCTCTCTCACGTGGTCACCGGTTAAGAAACCTATCAACAATAACGGGTCGGCAGCTTGCGCTGCCGACCACTTTTACATCTGACCTACCAACTTACTTAAGAACGTCTGCTGTCATTGCAGTGCGGTCTGCGACAGCTTGGCGCCACTCTTCGCGCTCTTCTTCTGGCAGAACGATCAAGCCGATATCACGCAGATAGCCATCGTCACCAATCATCATTTCGCTCATAAACATGTCGACATAATCGTACATCGGTGGCACTTCTTCAGCGTGCTGGTTCTTCACGTAGAACCAAAGTGAGCGCGCGATAGGATATTCACCGGAGCTGATCGCGTCAGCCTCAGGATCGACGCCATCAATACTGGCGGCGCTGATAGTGTCAGTATTTTCTTCCAGGAAAGAGTAGCCGAAGATACCAAAGGCACCGGTGTCTTCTGAAAGGCGCTGAACAATCAGGTTATCGTTTTCACCGGCATCGATATACACACCGTCAGAGCGGATATCGGTATAGGCTTCATCGCCGTAAACATCCATTCCCTCAGACGCAGATTCCATTACCAGCTCTTCAAAAGCATCGCGGGTACCCGAAGTTGTCGGCGGCCCATAAATGGAGATTTCACGGTCTGGCAGCGAAGAGTCGATCTCACTCCAGTTGGTGTAGGGGTTTTCAACTAACTCGCCATCAACCGGTACCATGGCAGCGACTGCCATGAAGATCTGTTCGCGGGTTAAAGCAATGTCATCGTTTTCGCTTGATTGACCCAATACGATACCGTCAGAACCGATTTTAGCCTCGGTGATATTGGTAACACCGTTCTCTTCACAACGTTCAAACTCAGACACTTTCATGCGACGAGAAGCGTTAGTAATGTCGGGTGTGCCTTCACCAACACCGTTACAGAACAGACGCAAACCGCCGCCCGAACCAGTCGATTCAATAACAGGCGTCGGGTTACCAGTAGTCGCACCGAACTCTTCCGTTACATAGCTGGCAAACGGGTAAACGGTACTGGAACCAACGATTCGGATTTGATCACGGGCTTGAGCAACACCGGCAACGCTCATTACAGCAGCCGCGATAACGGTGGTTTTTAGAATACGGTTCATGCGAAATACTCCTGTTCATGTAGGGATCTGGCCTTCGCAAGGCATACCTTGCACTGGTTCTATGACAACTTCATGACAGCGAGCAAAACGTAGAAAAATTTCCGTTACATAGAGGCAACCAGGCCTCACATCACCACAAAAGCCCTAGCGCTGCGAGGGAACATAACGCCAGCGAGGCACCTTGTAGCAGGCGCCGGTCTAATCGGTGGGCTACGGTATCTGCCAGGGCGTTACCTATTAATACCGAGGGCAGGAAGGTAAGCGCGACCTGGAAATGCCAAAGCTGAATCTGGTCAGCCAAAGCGAGGGTGATTAAAGTTAACAGAGAGGTCAAGATGAAAAAGGCGGCTAGATTGCCGCGCACTCGATCAGCGGGCAAACCATGCATCAGCAGCACGATGGGCGGGCCACCAATAGCCGCAACGGTGCCAAAAATGCCAGAGAGCACCCCTGCGCCGAACAGCGTTATTCGGTTTACCGGCAACTGAAAGCGGCACAAGGTTACGAGTACCGCAAACAGGACGATGACCGCAATCAGCTTTTCTAACACAAACATGGGGGCGGCAAGTAGCAGCCAAATACCCAGCGCATTGCCGGGAAGGCGCCCCACTAGCGCCATACCAATGGAATCCAGACGCACCTCGTGCCAGTAGTGACGCACCATCATCAGCGAGACGGTAAACCCGAACAGCACCAGAGTGACCGGCACCAGGCGAGGCTCTAGCATCAACAATAGCGGTGCGCCGATAATGGCCAAACCAAAGCCGGTTGCGCGCTGCACAAAAGCACCCATTAACAGTACGGCGGAGCAAGCTAACCAAGTGCTCATTGGCATATTGACCCAAGCCAGCATGCTATCCATTCAACTTATCCATTCAACTTATCCATTCAAACTATCCATACGCCCTACCCATTTGAGAAACTATCCATCCGCAGCAGGTGCTTTAGTCAGTTTGCGTACACCGATATTGCCTAGCAACGCAGCGCCCAGCATGGTGAGCACCATGGGCCAAAGATGCTCTACCTCGAACAGCCCTACCATCACTCCCGCGAGGGCGCCGCAGGTAAACTGGATCCCGCCCAGCAACGCCGTTGCCGTGGCGCTGATATGGCCAAAATGATCCAGTAACGACGAGATCGCGTTGGGCGTGATCAGCCCGATCATACCGGTAAACAGCATAATCAACGGTACCACGATCACTAGCGACGCGATGTCCAGGGCGGTCACGGCTACCAACCCAAGCGCGGCCACCAGCTGTATAAGCAACCCTAAACGCAAATTTTGCTGAGGCATGCGCTTGCGGAGCAGATGAATATTGATCCGATTAGAGAGCGCAATAACGACAACGTTGACCCCAAACACTAGCGGATAAGTGCCGGGGGAGAGGCCAAAATAGTCGAGGTAGAGAAACGGCGAAGCGGTCACGAAGGCAAACAGGCCGGCAAAAGAAGCCGCTACCGCACAGATATAGCCCATGCCTTCACGATGCTTAAGCACGCTGGCATAGTTACGTATTACTTGCCGTGGTGAAGCTGCAGGCAGCGACATATCGCGAGTTTCAGGTAACCGCGTTCCCAGCAGCCAGAGCAAAAAGCCCGCGTAGACGGCCAGAAATACAAAAATCAGCCACCAACCGGCAATATGCAACAATAAGCTGCCCACGGTAGGCGCCACCAATGGAGCCAGCATCATGATCATCGCCATGGTGGACATCACTTTGGCGGCTTCGCGCCCGCTAAAGCAGTCGCGCACAATCGCCGCCGAGTTGACCACACAGGCCCCGCCCCCCAGCGCCTGGATAAAACGCCAGACCAACAGCGTGGGCAAGCTTTCGACCTGAGTGATAGCCAGGCTGGCGAGCATAAACACGACCAGGCCGCTCAGCAGCACGGGCTTTCTGCCCAAGCGATCCGAAAGCGGCCCAAAACATAGCTGGCCCAGTGCAAAGCCGAACAAAAACACGCTGATGGAGAGTTCAGTACGGTGAATGCTAGCACCGATACTTTCAGCGATGACCCCCATGGCAGGCAAATAAGCGTCGATAGCAAAGGGCGCCAGCGCCGTATTGGCGGCAACCAACAGTGCTACCCGGCGAGGATTCAGATCCATGGGTCTCCTTAAGGCGATAATGTACGCACTGGAATAGATAGGCCGCTAATCATAGCTGATTTTAAGGCCTTTGTCGGGATTGGAGACTATCGGTAGATAGCCCTTGGGCTTGGAAGTGACCAGGGGCTTATCAAGGAGAGGAGGAGCTTAGTGATGCGTAGTGGCGTCTTGCGACTCAAGCATGTCAACCAGTGGCTGAAACTGCTCACGGTTATGCTCGTTCATATGCATTAAAATACGGTGGGCTTCCAGGATGCGATCACGCAGCCCTTCTTCGTCTGCCGGCTCTTGGGGCAGCTCTTCAAGCTCATTGTTGAGCGTACTCGTCTGCTGTAGCGGCGCTTCCATCAGCGTGAAGAAACGCGCAAAGCCCATCACGTCCAACATCTGCCGCACATCAGGATTATCAACAATAATCGTCGGCGGCTGCTCCAGGCGCCCTTTCACCGCCATCGCGACCTTGGCCAGAAAGCCAAGTGCCGTCGAATCGACATTGGTGGCTTCACGCAGGTCAATCAATACGGCACGCAACCCCGGCGTCTCGGCAAGACGCTGGGCTTGAGTATCCAGTGTGGCACAGAGCGTCAAACGCACATCACCACACAGTTTTAGAACAAAAACACCAGAATCGAACGCCGCTTTAATGCGGCCCTCTTCAATCAGCATGACCAAATCCGCTCACCATCATGATTGTTAGATCATCGGGTAAAGCATCGCGCTCTTGGTTGGCATCAAACTCTGCATCCCCTTCGGCAAGAAGTGCATTCGTTTCTGCTAGCCGGTCGCGCAACTGCTCAAGCGTTACACTCTCGCTTACTAATTGCTCAAGCTCCTTGAGCCGCGTGTCGAGCGTTTTACCCGGCAAGCATTCCAATACTCCATCTGAGCAGAGCCATAGACGAAATTTATTCGGCAATGCACAACTCAGCGAAGGATACTCCACATCGGGGAAAAGGCCTACCGGCATTCCCTCGCCTTCTAAACGGCGTAGCTCTCCCTCTGCTGCCAACAGGGGCATGGGAAGCTGCGCGCCGAGCGAATAGTGAAGAGTATGCGCCTCGTGGTCAATAACACCGACAAATAAGGTGGCATGTTTACCAATATCGGTGCCCTGCAGCTCGCGGTTCATCGCCTTTAACCAATCAGGCGGCAGATTTTCCGGATGCTGGCCATCCCACTCACTCAGCCAGCGGTTGCATAAATATTTGAGCAGCACGGTAACAAACGCCGACGAGGCGCCATGCCCCGATACATCAGCGAAATAGAAAGCACTGTAGCGCTCGTTATAGCGCTGGTAATCGAGGAAATCACCAGACAAATAGAGCGAAGGGGCAAATACGTAGTCGTAATACACCCCGTTAATCACCTTGGGCCGCAGCGGTAACAAGCGCCGCTGGATATGCCCTCCGCTTTGCTGATCCATCCGCAGCAGCGCGAGGTGGGTCTCTAGGCTCTCGTTTAACTCCGCCAGCCGTGCATGGTCACGCTCGCGCTCCAGCGCCAAATCGTTGAGCTCAATGGCCTTACGAATCATTCGTCGCAACAGCTCGGCGTGTCGCAGCGGGTGGACAATATAGTCTACCAGCCCCACATCAATCGCTTTGATCAAGTCGGCATCCTGACGCGAGTCACTGACTACCAGTGTCGGTAGGCGTCGCGTTAGGTGTGTCCATTGCTGCCGCGGAACTGCTCGAGCATGGGCAACAATGAGCGCCGTGTCAGCGGGCAAATGCGCGATATCCTCCGCGGCAAACACCCACATGCCATCGCAGGTGATCGCTTCAGACAGCGCATCACGTTCACGACCAGGTTCGTCGATCACCGCGATCAACTGCTTAGAATGATCCATCATAAGCCTCAATCGGTGACTTCGTTGTCACCAGAGTCACTATCATCCTGACCACTGTTGTCAAAATCGCTGTCATCAAAGTCGAAGGTTTCGCTGGCAAAGGGGTCATCACCCAATTCTCCATCGCTCACCTCAAATTGGCGGCTCTGCAAGTAAGCGTCACGAATAAAACGGTAGCGATCACCACGAATTAATTCTTCCTGGTCAAGCAAACCCGCTCGAATATCGATCACATTGAGTGCAGTAAGGCTCACTCGCACAGTATCGTCTTCTACATAATTAACGGGGTTCGTTGCCATGTTAGCGGGCATACCGGTGGTATCCCTCAGCGTGCTGGGGCCAAAGAAAGGCAGCACCAGATAACGCGAATCTTCCCACCCCCACACCGCTAACGTTTGGCCAAAATCTTCCTCATCCGCAGTAATTTCCATTAGGGTGGCATAATCTAACAGTCCGCCAATGCCTACCGTGGAATTAATCAAAAAACGTGATGTGGCGAGGCCCGCGTTTGCCGGTTTACCCTGCAGCACGCTATTAAGCGCAGTACGCACTTCGCCTAAGTTGGAGAAAAAATTACCCACCCCCGTTTCCACTGGATCAGGGGTAATAGCGCGATAGCCTGTTGCCACCGGCTTGAGCGCGTAGCGATCCAACACATCGTTAAACGCAAAAACTTTGCGGTTAAAGCCTTCCCAAGGGTCTTCGGGAGCAGCATTTTCCGCCGTTTGCGTACTGGCACAGCCGCCGGTTGTGAGTAACGTCACCAGCAGTAGTGACAACCCTTTGCTACGCAGCGAAAGCGCAGGCTTCTCGTTATTAAACCACTGCCACATGACATTTTCCTTTTTCAATTCCCCTACACCTTTACAGACATTTATAAACGACGAATAACCACACTGCCCGCGCTATAGCCCGCTCCAAAGGAGCAAATCACGCCAATATCGCCCTCCACAAGCTCCTCGCGATGTAGGTGAAAGGCGATGATAGAACCCGCTGAACTGGTGTTGGCGTAACGATCCAAAATAATCGGCGCCTGTGTTTCACTCGGGTCATAGCCCAATACTTTGCGGGCAATTAAATCGTTCATATGCCGGTTAGCCTGGTGTAGCCACATGCGCTTCAGATCGCCACCGGTCAACTCTAAGGAGGCCAAATGATCAGTGATCAATTTAGCCACCATCGGGCAAACTTCTCTAAATACCCGACGCCCTTCCTGCACAAACAGCTTATCCAAGGCTAGTGGGTCACTGTCCGTTACACGGTTAAGGAACCCTGCATTATTACGGATCGCGTTGGAAAACTGGGTAACCAGACGCGTACCGAGAATTTCAAACTGCTCATCGGCCACCGCAATGGCGCTATTTTCTAGTACCACAGCAGTACAAGCATCGCCGAAAATGAAGTGGCTGTCACGGTCTCGGAAATTGAGATGCGCCGAGCAAATCTCCGGATTGACCACCAGGGCACGCTTCACACTGCCGGAGGCTATGGCGTTGGCAGCCGTTTCCAACGCAAACGTCGCTGAGCTACAGGCCACATTCATATCGAACCCGTAGCCACTTGTGCCCAAGGCCTGCTGCACTTCGACCGCCACAGCGGGGTAGGCGCGCTCCAGGTTTGAGCAGGCCACGATCACCAGCTCAATGTCAGCAGCATCTACCTTGGCAGTAGTCAGCGCCTGCTGCGCGGCAGCGGTCGCCATCTCGCACTGAGTTGAAGTTTCGTCATTGCCCCGCTGCGGCAGTTTAGGCCGCATACGCTGTGGGTCAAGGATGCCAGATGCATCGAGCACATAGCGGCTCTTAATACCGGAGGCTTTTTCGATAAATTCGCTGCTTGAATGTGCCAGCGGTTCGCTTTCGCCGCGCGCAATGGCTCCGGCATGATGTTCATTCTCGCTGTCTACCCAAGCATTAAATGCCGCCACCAGGGCCGCATTATCAATGGCGTGTTCCGGTGTATAGAGACCTGTACCGGTAATCACCACATGTGTCATGCCAATCTCCTCTAAGCGGCTTGCCGACGTGACCGGCCATCAATGTAGCGTGCGACTTACGGCGACCCCATCACGTTACTGTGTGCGTAAAATAGCGGTTTTTCCAGCAACTTTTTTCAACCCCTAGCTAAACGCTAGTGATCTCTTGCCAGCGTTTTTCAAGTCGTTTTACCGACACCACCATGTTAGTCCCCAATTGCTGCGCGAATAGCGACACCCTAAGTTCTTGCAACCACCAGCCAAAAGCGACCAATTCAGGGTCTTCCACCCTTCCACGTCGCTCGCTTTCGCGGCGCGCATCAAAGCGGGCCTCTAATGTCTGGACATCTTGCATCATCATTTGATCGCGACCGCGCTCACGGGCAGCTTTTTCAAACCGAATGAGCGCCGCCTCGGTGTAGCGCGGGTATTCGTCCAGCCAAGCGCCCGCATCGCGGATAAAGCCTGGATAGACCAGACGCTGCATCTGAGCGCTAACATCGCTATACACCAACGCCAGAGCAAAATTAAGCTTCCCTTTGAGCACCTTACTGACCGCCAGATGCCCTTTTAACGCGGCCTCTACGCGCACCAGCAGTGTTTTAGCTTCGTTTAAAAGCTGGCCTTGAGTAGCGTTCAGCCGCTGGCTAAACTCGCCTTCCGAGCGCGGCAGGGGATGCTGAGCAATCACCTGGGTAAACACCGCGAGCAGAAGATCGTCGATCAAAGCTTGTTTACTGCCCACTTTGGCGAACAGTAGCGCACACTTCTCAACACCCGGCAGTTGTTTAATCTCTTTAACCTGTTCAGGTAACTTGGCAATTGCCAGCCGGGCGATGCCCTCCTGGTGGGCAGCGTCAGCTTTTGCAGGGTGGTCAAACAGCGCCACCTTGAATTCGCTGGCGTCAATGCCGCTGGTTTTAGCATTCCTGGTTTCAGCGACCAGGGCAGGATACGCCTCTACGCGAATACCTGCCTGGGTGGTAACTCGCGAAGCTGGCAGCGGCGTCTTGGGTAGCCCGGCCACAGCTGGCTCTTGGCTAACCTGTTCAGCCAGGGCCTGGGCGCCTGCACTGGCTGCCGCTTCAAAGCGCTGCTCTAAAGCACGCAGATCGCGCCCCTGCCCTAAGGTTTCGCCCGCATGATCGACCACGCGAATATTCATGATCAAATGCGGTTCGAGCACGTCTAGGCGCCAGTCGTCGGGATGCACCCGGGTCGATGTACGGAGGCGAATAAACTCCCCCAAGGCCTCGGTTAACGGGCGCTGATCAGACACCAGAGTCTCCAGCGCCGCGTCCACCCAATCGGGAATTGGCACCACCTGGCGGCGGATGCTTTTCGGCAGCGATTTGAGCAGCGCAATACACTTTTCACGCAACAGCCCAGGCACCAGCCACTCCAGGGCATGCACCGGCACCTGAGGTAGCATGGCGGCGGGAACGGTCAGGGTAACACCATCATCCTCGGCTTCAGGGTCAAAGTGGTAGCTGGCCGGATAGGCCACGCCCGCCAGAATCAAATGATCAGGATACTGCGCCTGGGTAACGTCGTCCGCGTCGCGCGCTTTAAGTGAATCAATATCGAAATGCAGTAATTGCGGCTCTTGCTGCTCGGCCTGCTTGCGCCAGTGCTCAAAGCCCTTGCCGTTGACTATCTCCGCCGGGATCCGCTGGTCGTAAAAGTCATAGAGCGTGTCTTCATCGACCAGAATATCTCGCCGCCGAGCGCGGTCTTCCAGCGCTTCGACTTCGTCGATCAACGCGCGGTTATGGGCAAAGAAGGCACCTTTGGTGTGAAACTCCCCTTCCACCAGCGCACGGCGAATAAACAGCTCCCGGGATTCCTGGGGGGCGATAGGTCCGTAGTGCACCCGGCGTCGCGCCACAATCGGTAGGCCAAACAGCGTTACCTGCTCAAAGGCCGCTACCTGGGCGCGTTTCATTTCCCAGTGCGGTTCGCTGTAGCTGCGCTTAACTAGGTGCTGCGCCTGGGGTTCAATCCACTGCGGATCGATTTTGGCCACGGTGCGGGCAAATAGCTTAGAGGTTTCCACCATCTCGAACGCCATGATCCACTTAGGCGACTTTTTTGCCAACCCTGAGCCTGGATGAATCATAAACTTGCGATTGCGGGCGCCGAGATACTCGCGGTTCTCCACCAACGTCCCCAGATTAGAGAGTAGCCCCGAGAGTAGCGCCTGATGCACTTTGCCCGAGGTTTTACGCCGCGTTTGACGCGCCTGCTCTTCGCTCTCGTCATCATTGCGGGGCGGCGGAGCGGGCACATCGATGTCCATATCGCGCAGTAGTTGGCGCAGTTGGCGGAAGGTGTCGTGCCACTCGCGCATGCGCAGGTAGTTGATGTAGTGCTCGCGGCACCAGCGGCGCAGCTGATTACCTGAAAGCGCCTCACGGGCGTTCTCAATGCCGTGCCAGAGGTTCAGCAAGGCGATAAAGTCGGAATCCGGGTCGTGCCAGCGCTGGTGGGCCTGGTCGGCCGCTTGGCGCTTATCCGCCGGGCGGTCGCGGGGGTCTTGTATAGCGAGTGCCGAGACGACGATCAGCACATCGCGCAGGCTGCCGACTTCGGCACCCGCCAACACCATGCGCGCCAGGCGCGGGTCAATCGGCAGCCGTGCTAGTTTACGCCCGAGCGGAGAAAGACGCTGTTTTTCGTCCACCGCACCCAGCTCGAACAAGAGTCGAAAGCCGTCTTTGACGAAGCGACTATCCGGGGGGTCAACAAACGGAAAGGCCTCGATATCGCCGAGCTTGAGACCCAGCATCGAGAGAATCACCGAAGCAAGATTGGTGCGCTGGATTTCCGGGTCGGTAAAGCCGGGCCGGGAGAGAAAATCCTCTTCACTGTAGAGGCGAATGCACACGCCTTCGGCAATCCGCCCACAGCGCCCTTTACGCTGGTTGGCGCTAGCCTGGCTAACCGCTTCTACCGGCAGTCGCTGAATCTTGGAACGGTAGCTATAGCGGCTGATACGTACGAGGCCAGGGTCGATCACGTAGCGAATCCCAGGCACCGTCAGCGACGTTTCCGCGACGTTGGTGGCGAGTACAATGCGCCGGCCACGGTGCGGCGCAAACACGCGGTTCTGCTCTTCGTTGGAGAGTCTCGCATAGAGTGGCAGGATTTCAGTGCCTTTCAGCTCGGCGCGGCGCAGGGTATCGGCAGTTTCACGAATTTCGCGCTCACCAGGTAAAAACACCAGCACATCGCGAGGGCCATGCAACCAGCCTTTTTCGCGTTCAACGGCTTCAATCTCTTCCACCGCGTGCAGAATGCCCTCTTGCAGCGTGCGGTCTTCTTCATCGTCCTCATCGCGCACCAGCGGCCGGTAGTGCACTTCAACGGGGTAGGTGCGCCCGGTGACTTCCACCACCGGTGCAGGCGTCTTGGCGGTGCCGAAGTGCTTGGCAAAGCGCTCCACGTCGATAGTCGCCGAGGTAATGATGACTTTTAGATCGGGCCGCTTGGGTAGTAAGCGTTTGAGATAGCCGAGTAGAAAGTCGATATTCAGGCTGCGCTCGTGGGCTTCATCAATAATGATGGTGTCGTAGCGCAGCAGCAGCGGATCATGCTGGGTTTCGGCCAGCAAGATCCCGTCGGTCATCAGCTTGACCAGGGTCGTTGGGCTGCTCTGGTCGGTGAAGCGCACCTGATAGCCCACCTGCTCGCCCAGAGAGGCTTCCAGCTCTTCCGCCAGGCGACTGGCGACACTGCGGGCAGCCAAGCGACGCGGTTGGGTGTGGCCAATTAAGCCACGGCGGCCTCGGCCCAGTTCCAAACACATTTTAGGCAGCTGGGTGGTTTTGCCTGAGCCGGTCTCCCCCGCCACCACCACGACCTGATGATCACGGATGGCGTTGACAATATCCTCCCGGCGTTCAACCACCGGCAATTCTGGCGGATAGTTGAGGGCAACCTTTTGACTTTCGCGCTGACTGAGCTGTTGTTGGGCACGCCCAAGTTCGCGCTGCACCTCGTCCAAGCCACGGCTAATCGGCTTGTTATCACGCAGGCGACGGTTTAAACCGGTCAGCCGCCGCTCCAGCCGCTCTGCATCGCGCAGCATCACATCGCCCGCGGCCAGTTTCAGCGACGCAAGACGTTGGCTATCGGTGGGGGCTGGGGATGTGTCGGTGGTCACGATTGAGTCGGCTTCCATTCGCTTGGGCATTTAACAAGAGATATTAATAAGAGTTATAAAAAATCAACCCGCTCAATTGAGCGGGTCGTATAGTGTAACGCTTTCAGCGCCGCGACGCCTAACCACAAAGCAAGCAGGAAGCGGGCGAGCCCAGGTTTCCACAAGGGCGCTGTGAACCCATCCGTGGGCGCTACTTTCGCCATCTGACCGCCATGGATGGCGGAAATGCCGGAATTGTCAGGAATATTTTCCGGCCATGGCGAAAGACCCTTGTTACAACCTGCCCTCGCCCGCTAATCGAGGTTTATTAATGGCTATCTGATTACGTTTTTGAGGGCACTTCGTCACGCAGCTGACGGCGGAGTACTTTACCCACATTGGTTTTGGGCAGCTCATCGCGAAATTCTATGAATTTCGGCACTTTGTAGCCAGTGAGCTCTTTTTTGCACCAGTCGCGTAGCGTTTTTTCATCTAGCTGGTCATTTTTACTGACCACAAACAGCTTGATGGCTTCGCCAGCATTGTCATCCGGCACACCGACCGCCGCAGACTCAAGCACATCCGGGTGGGCTGCCACCACATCTTCAACTTCATTGGGATAAACATTAAAACCAGAGACCAGGATCATATCTTTTTTGCGATCAACGATGCGGATATAACCATCATCCTGCAGCACAGCGATGTCGCCGGTGTGAAACCAACCATCCTCATCGATGGCGTCACGGGTTTCATCTTCACGCTGCCAGTAGCCTTTCATCACCTGCGGCCCTTGCACGCACAGTTCTCCCGGCTCGCCCAATGCCACGTCGTTGCCATCAGCGTCGACGACTTTTACCGCGGTGCCTGCCACGGGCTTACCGATAGTGCCCAGTTGGATCGCATCGGTCGGGTTGAAGCTAACAATGGGAGAAGTCTCGGTCAGGCCATACCCCTCGGCAATTGGGCAACCGGTGGTTTTTTCCCAACGCTGCGCCGCTGCTTTGGTCAGCGCCATGCCGCCGGAGATCGTCAGCTTCAATTTGGAAAAATCGAGCTGCTTGAAGTCATCGCGATTACACAGCGCATTAAACAGCGTATTGAGGCCGATAAAAGCAGTAAAGGGCAGCCCCTTTAGCTCTTTGACAAAACCATCCAGGTCGCGAGGGTTAGTGATCAGCAAAGAGTGGTTACCGGTTTCCATTAGGAACAGACAGTTAACCGTAAAGGTATAGATGTGATAAACCGGTAGCGGTGCGATAACCAGCTCTTCGCCATCAGTCAGATGAGGGCCAATCGCTTCCCGCGCTTGCAGCATATTGGCGATGAGATTGCGATGGGTCAGCATTGCACCTTTTGGCATACCCGTAGTACCACCGGTATATTGCAGCGCGGCTAACTCATCGGGACTTCTCTTGACCTCGGTATGGCCAAGTGAGGTGCCTTTTTTCAATGCATCGCGAAAACTAATCGCACTGGGTAGTGAATAAGCAGGCACTATTTTCTTAACATGCTTCACCACTGCATTGATTAGCCAGCGCTTGGGAGCATCGTGTAAGTCGGCTAGCTGGGTGACTAAAACGTGTTTGATATCTGTTTTATCGAGCACTTTCTCCAGCTTGTCGGCCATATTGGCCAAAATCACAATGGCTTTAGCGTTGGAGTCCTTGAACTGGTTGGCCATTTCCCGCTCGGTATACAGCGGGTTGGTGTTGACCACTACCAAGCCTGCACGCAGTGCACCGAATACCGCCACAGGAAACTGCAGTACGTTGGGCAACTGGATGGCAATACGATCACCGGGAACGAGGTCGGTTTCATGCTGTAGCCAAGCAGCAAAGTCTGCGGAAAGGCGGTCAAGATCAGCGAAAGAGAGCGTTTTGCCCATACAGGAAAAAGCTGGCTTGTCCTTAAAGCGTGCTACTGCGTTATGAAAAACATCCGTGACTGAATCGTACTGATCCAACCCTTCAAGCGCTGGGCCACGTAAAACGGCGGCGTTGGCGTGTTCGCTCATGGGCAATCTCCGCTATTGGCGTCGGCGTAAGTCACCGACCTTGTTGTTGTCGCTAGGCTCTATCTGAAAAAAACAGGTTAAGAAGCCCAACGATATACGACCTCTAACAGGCTGTAAAACGATCGATTGAAACTAACGTTTCAACTTTAGCCCATAGTCGGGTTCACTTTATTTGCTGCTGCGTCCCTCATTCCAATTTAGTAGATCGTTTCTTTATGGACAGTAACGCGCCTGAATTTCTCCATCACGCCAGACCAATAGCTCACCCGGCACCATCCGCTGCCAGGCTTCATTGTGCGTGAGCGGTTCAGTGGCAATCACTGAAACGATGTCGTCAGGCGTGGTATGTTCGGCAAAATTCACCGTCATCTCGGCGTCGGAGAGCTCCGCCTCGCCAAAGGGCGCGCAGCGGGTAATATGCGCAAGCTTCGTGGCACAAAATGTATATAAGTAGCCCCCATCAGAGAGCAGCATATTGAACACGCCCAGTGCTCTTAGTTGCTCACATAGCTGATGCAAGCGCTCCCACAGCGTTGCGGGATCAGCGGGCGGGGAAGGAAATTCACGGCGAAGTTCGCCCATTAACCAGCAGTAAGCATACTCGCTATCGGTGCTGCCAACCGGGGTGTAGTTTCCTAACGTTAAACGCTCCCAGCCACTTAATTGCCCATTGTGAGCATAGCACCAGGGTCGCCCCCACATTTCTCGCGTGAAAGGGTGGGTATTGGCAAGCTTTACGCCCCCCACGTTGGCTTGGCGAATGTGACTGATCACTACATTGGACTTAATCGGGTAATCGCAAATTAGCCGGGCGATAGGGGAATCGACGGAGGGATGGGGATCGCGAAAATCGCGGTAACCGCCCTCTTCGTAGAAAGCAATTCCCCAACCATCGCGATGGGGGCCGGTGCCCCCACCGCGGTGCAAGAAGCCCGAAAAGCTAAAACAGATATCGGTGGGCACATTGGCGCTCATACCCAGCAGTTCACACATACGCTTCACACATACACTTTACACACACTTAGACACCCTTCGACCTCTGCAAAAGCATTGGATCTAAACACAGCCATTAACCAATCATCGGTTCGCGACGGCGTGGTGATTCGCTTTCATCGGCACTCTCTTCTTCCTGGACGACATACTCATCGTCCCCAGGACGGCGCCACCACCACAGAGCAACACCAATAAGCGCGCCTAATGCCATCCCCAACACCAGCCACATTAGCCCGCCACGAAGTGCCGCGCCGTTGTTTTCTAAAAAGCCAACCGCTGCCACCATCGCCGAAGGTGCCCAACCGGTATAGAATTCACCCTCTTCTATTAACGGCAGCCGGAAAGTAGCGGGTGCCCATATTGCCCCTGCCACCATCCAGGTCAGTACAAGACGTGGCAAGCGAGGCAGAAAAGTGAACGCAAAATAGACTGCGATAATCACTAACAGCGACAGCCCGTAATAACTCAACCACAGTAGTGGCGTTGAATTTGCAAACAGCATAATACCCCTCATATGGGTGAACTCACCCGACGTTGATTTCCCGTTATGGTACCTATCAATTTATGAAAGCACAGCAAGGCATACCTTCAGGCTTACCCGCTGCACGCTATTATCGCGCTAATGACCCGCAATGGCACTGGTTAGAAGAGCGCGACGACCCACAGGTCAGTGCCTTTTTAGAGGCCGCCAACCAGCAACAAGCCGCTTGGTTTGCCCCACTTGCCCCGCTGGAGGAAGCGTTATACCAGAGTCACCTAGCGCGCCGCGAATTAGCCGTGACCAGCCTTAAGACAACGCTTGACCACTTCACGTTCTGGAACGAAACCAGTGCCGAGGATGACTACCCCTGCTGGTGGCGCCACCCCAATCGCCAGCCTGAACAACAGGAATGCTTTTTCGACGTTAGAGCCCGTGCTGCCGAGCACGACTTTTACGACATGGGCGATATGGCGCTGTCTCCCGATGAGCAGTGGTTGGCCTGGACAGAAGATACTCAAGGCGACGAGCGTTTTACCCTTTGGTTGAAAGCGCTGCCTAACGGGACGCCTGAGCAACTATTAAGCGATATTGGTGCGGGGCTGTGCTGGGCAGAAGATCAAACTACTACTACAGCGACTCTGCTGTTCACGCGGTTTGACGACACTCAGCGCCCAGACAGCGTTTGGCGGCTTTCGCTTTCACTGATGGAGCCTGACGCTTCAAATGAGCCAGTATTAGTGCTAAGAGAAGAGGATCCTGAGTTTTGGCTCGGTATTGGCAAAACGCGCTCGCGGTCGTGGTTGCTGCTAGAAAGCGGCTCAAAAGACACCAGTGAAATTCACCTATTGGCCGCTCACTCTCCTGATTCAGCCCTGCAGTGTATTCAACAGCGCCAAGCGGGGGTTGAGTACAGCATTGATCACCGGCCAGGCAGCTTTTACCGCCTGCATAACCAGGCAGGTGCTCACTTCCAACTCGACTTCCTGCCCGAAAGTCAGCTTGGTCAGCCCCAATTGAATTGGCAAACGTTAATCGCCCACCGTGAAGAAGCCACCCTGGAAGGCGTTGATGCGTTCTCTTGGGGGCTGATGCTGGCTGAGCGCGACCATGCCCAGGCGCAAGTGCGTTTGCGGCGCTTACTTTTCGATGCTCAGCACAACTGCTCCCTGGATGAGACCCTGGCACTGCCTGAACAACCCTGCTCACAGATGCTGGAAGATGCGCCGCACTTCGATACCCGGGTAGTGCGCCTGCGCGAAGAGTCGTTTACCCAGCCGCCCAGCTGGTTTTCACTCGATCTAACCAGCGGCGAACGAACGCTACTGAAGCGGGTACCTGTTTACGGCAACTTACAGCCTGAACAGCTAGTCAGCCGCCGCCTTTGGGCAACCAGCAGCGATGGCGAGCAAGTGCCCGTATCGGTGGTGCTGCGCGCCGATCTGGCGGATCAGCCCTTGCCCACGTTGCTATATGGCTACGGTGCCTACGGCGATGCGCTTGACCCTTGGTTCTCGATTGCCCGGTTGGAACTGCTTGAGCGCGGTGCGGCCTTTGCCGTTGCTCATGTGCGCGGCGGCGGCGAACGCGGCGAACCCTGGTATTTAAACGGCAAGATGGCCCACAAGGAGAACAGCTTTGACGATTTCCTGGCCGCCCGGGATGCGCTTGTAGAACAGGGTGTCAGTGATTCACTGCGCATAGCAGCCTATGGCGCCAGCGCTGGCGGGCTGCTGGTCGGCACCTGCATTAATCGTGCGCCGGAAAAGTTTTGCGCCGCTCTGCTAGATGTGCCCTTTTTAGACGTACTGCGCACGATGCAGAACCCGGAGCTACCTCTGACGACCGCGGAGTACAGCGAGTGGGGCAACCCTGAAGAACCAGAGGTCGCCGAGCGAATAGCTGCTTACTCGCCCATCGATAACATTAAAGCGCAGATATACCCTGCACTATGGATTGAGGGTAGTTGGTTCGATACCCGTGTCAGCTACTGGGAGCCCGCCAAGTTTTATGCCCAGGTGGCACAACAGCAGCTGGGTTCAGCGCCAATTTTGATGCGCACCGATATGAGCAGCGGCCACGGCGGCGCATCCGGTCGATTCAAAGCGTGGCGCGATACCGCCCGCCAAGACGCTTTTATTCTCTGGGCGCTGGGACTGCACTCGCAAGCATCTTCAACTTCTGAGTAAAGTGCTCGAAGGGAACTACATCGGCAGCACGGCAATGATATGTGACTCCAATTGCTGCTCCGGCACCTCATCTTGGGACACCGCAAAGCTGCGTACGCTGACGCCTTTGCGGTGAACCCGCTCGGCGTCATTGCTTAACAGCGGGTGCCAACCCGCCAACTTGCGCCCTTCAGCCACCCGCCGGTAACCACAGCTCTGCGGCAGCCAGGTGAACTCTTTAACCAAGGCAGGCGTCAGTTGGGTGCAGTCGGGAACGGTTTCAAAGCGGTTCGCATAATCGCTGCACTGGCAGCTGTGAATATCCAGCAAGCGACAAGCAACGTTCAGTACTGCTAACTCCTGAGTCTCCTCGTCGTGCAGCTTTAGCAGGCAGCACTGTCCACAGCCATCGCATAACGCTTCCCACTCCTGGGGCGTCAACTCTTCGAGGGTAAAGCGCTCCCAAAAACGTTCGCGCATTGCGGTCTCCATCGTCTCCTGACTCATTATTTCGAAAAACTCATTATGATGGGGGTGTATCTTGGTGGCTTAATTCAGCCAATAGTTCGGGCCATAGTGTGTGGAAATCGTTCTCTAACCCTTGATAATCCTCATACAACCAAGGCACTAAAGCAGCCAACTGATTGGGGCCAGACAAACGCCGCCCAATCCCGGCAACGGCCCGGCAGGTAAACGCAAAGTCAGCATAGCCTCTTAGCCAGTCCTGTTCGACGAGAATCGGCATCATTCCGGCCAGGCGATTCGGCGCGGCACGGGCGGAGAGCAGTCTATAACAGCGCTCAACAATTGCTTCTTGATCCGCCTGCCCCGCCGTATCACGGGCCAGGAAATGATCCCACACCATATCCAGCGCTATCCCCGCATAGCGCCGCTGTCCCGTTGGCGCACGCCGCCGTGCATTAACAACGCTCGGGTGGTTATCTACCCAGGCATCCACTCGACGGTGATGGCGAATGCCCAGGGCAGTAGCAGCAGGCCAATCGGTCAAATTGCGCCCCTTAACACCATCGGCAATTAAATTACCGTAGAGAAAGTCATCGCTACCAGCGCTCACCAACCACGCATGGGCAAGAAAATTCATAACCGGATGGCGCTACTGTTCATCAGAACGAGCATCAGAGCGCGAGGCAACGTGGGCGCGATGCACGTCGAGCAAATAGGCCTCTTTGGGCGGCGGCATTTGCAGGTAGAACCCTTTGTCTTTAATCCCTTCCACCACGTCTGCCGCATTAACCCGTGACAATTTTTTGTCAGCGGTCAACAGCATGGTAAACACCGGCACAGGCTTGCCGAAGGTTTCAAGTAATTGCGTAGGGACGTCTGCAAATCCTTGACGTTTATCGACATATAAGTACATTTCATCTTTACGCGAGCTTTTAAAAACCTCGCAAATCAGCTTGTCGCTCATGACGATCGCTCCTCAAGGGCCTGGGCCAACGCAGTATTCAAACACTCGCCTCGCCAACCGCTCGGCCAGATCAATGGCTCCTCCGCCAAGTCTTGCATCACCAGTGTTTCAATATCACGGCGGCGCATGAGCATTTCCGGTGCCACACCCAAGTCATTAGCTTTAGCGGTTACCGCCTTCTTGAGTGCTTTAAAGCGTGACTTAAACGTCGGGTGCATGGGGTCTGGCCAACGCTTGGGTAGCACTTTTTCATCGCAGTGCTGGGCTTGTTTGACCATTGTCAGCAGTGCATCACCCTCTTTTTTGATCAGCATCGGTTTAACGCCTTCCACCTCAGCGAGTTCGAAGCGATTGCTGGGCATTTTTTCAGCGATCGCGAATAGCAATTTGTCGCTAATCAACCAGTTGCGCGGCAAGTCACGACGGCGTGTCTCGCCTTCACGCCAAGTGGTCATTAGCCGATACGCTTCCATCTGGCGGGGCGTTAAGCGCCATAATTGGCGTTGACGGGTGTACCACTGCTGGTCGTTATCGACGCTGCGGCCCGCCTGTTCAATCAAGCTAACGCACTCAGCGTCCACCCACTCGCGCCGCCCCAGCATGGCCAGTTTTTCAGCCTGAAGCGTCCAGACTTTTAATAAATAGATAACATCCAGCGCGGCGTAATGGCACTGTGCAGGCGACAGCGGGCGCAATAGCCAGTTTGAGCGGGTCTCCTCTTTAGGCAGGGTTTCGCCGACCCAAAATTCGACCAGCTTTTGATACCCCATTCCAGGATTTTCGCCTAAAAATCCTTGTACTACCTGAGTATCGATTAACGGTTCCGGCAATACACCTGCCCAGTGCTGGAAGACTTCTAGATCTTCACTGCAGGCGTGCAGTAACTTGATAGCACTATTTTGCAGCAGGGCTCGGAATTGATCAGTACACGGGACGGCTACCGGATCAATCAGATAAGCCTCTTCCCCCGCGGTGAATTGAACCAACGCCGGCACTGGAAAGAACGTGTTCTCTCGGAAAAACTCAGTATCCAGAGCAATTACAGAAGCATCGGCTACTTGCTCACACGCTGCATCGAGCGCCTCTGGAGTATCAAGCCATTGATAAGAGGGGGTCAGAGAGGACAAAAGCATTCTTCCAGGTTGGCGCAAATGCTAAAGCATTTGCGTTTTAGGTAGGCTTATTCACTGGCAAACGGCAGACGACCATTAAATGCACGGCTCAAAGTGCCGCCATCAACGTACTCCAGCTCTCCACCCATGGGGACGCCATAGGCAAGCCGCGAGAGTTTGACACCGTGTTCTGTTAGTAGCGAAGCAATATAATGGGCGGTCGCTTCACCTTCGATGGTGGGGTTGGTCGCCAACACCACCTCTTCAATGAGCCCTTCTGCAACACGCGCTTCCAGTAAGTCTAAACCAATCGACTCAGGCCCCACGCCATCTAGCGGCGAAAGGTGCCCGTGGAGCACAAAGTAGCGCCCCTTAAAACCACCGGCTTCTTCAATCGCCAATTGATCGGCAGGCGACTCCACCACACAAAGTAGGGCGTCATCGCGCCGCAGGCTTTCACACAGCATGCAGGTCTCTGCTTCAGTGAGCGTGCGGCAGCGCTGACAGTATCCAACTTCATCGATCGCTTGTTGAATAACCGCCGCCAGACGCTGCCCTCCAGGACGCTCACGCTCAAGCAAATGCATTGCCATGCGCTGAGCCGTTTTGGGCCCAACGCCTGGCAATACGCGAAACGCATCCATTAGCTGCTCAACGAGAGGAGAAAAACGCATTGCTTAGAACGGCATCTTAAAGCCGGGCGGAAGGTTCAAACCTGCCGTTGCTTCTTCCATTTTCTGTTTAGAACTGACTTCCAATTTGCGCACTGCGTCATTGACCGCCGCGGCTAGCAAATCTTCCAGCAACTCTTTGTCCTCTTCCATGACACTGGGGTCAATGGTCACGTTTGAAACGTCATGGCGACCGTTCATGGTGACCTTGACCATACCGGCACCCGCCTCACCCTGGACTTCGGCTTTGGCGACCTCTTCCTGGGCTTGCTGCATTTTTTCCTGCATCTCTTGGGCTTGCTTCATTAAGTTGCCCATTCCACCTTTAAGCATGGTCTGATCTCCAACATACGTAGTTAAAAGGTATAGCTAAAACGAGTGTTTCTATCACGCGTCTAGACAATGAGCTTAGCGCATAGCGTCGGCAGGCTTTACGCTGGATTCTATCAGCTTTGCCCCAAACGTCTGCTGTAACTTTTGTACATGGGGGTCCTGATTGAGTAGATCAACCGCCTGGGCATGACGCTCTTTATTAAGACGCTCTTCGCGCTGCCGTGGCGTCTCAAGGCTATTAGACAACTCAGCAACGTAAAACGCTATTCGCCTTGGCATGCCCTGCTCTTTAAGCGCCCGCTCAATGCGGGTTTGATGCACTTCTGCCTGCATGGCCTCTTGGCTGGGGTCGAGGCGAAGCGTCAGCAGCGTACCATCGTCACTCTCGACCAAGCAGTTGCCCGCCAAGTTACGGGTTAAGCCGCCCAAGCCAAGAGAATCAAAGCACTGCAACCACTGCGCATTATCCAGCTTGCCGGACTGAATTTCCGGCCGGTTTTCTGGAAAGGCTTCTGCCGCTACCGCCGTTGAGGGCTCCACCGTTTGGGGCTCGGGTGCAGGCACTGAGGCTGGCTCTGGCTCAGTAACAGGCTTGGGCTCAGTAGCAAGTTCTGATTCAGGCATAGCCTCTGGCTCAGGGGCTTGCTGGGGAGCTTCCACCTCAGCCGCTTGCGTATCCGCTTCAACTGCCCAAGGCGGTGGCTCTTGCAGTGGAGGCTCCTCTTCAGCGGCAGGCGCTGTCTGCTCAGGGTTTGGCTCTAATTGCGCTTCAGGCTGAGCGTCTGGTGTGGAATGAACTTCTGGTTTTGCATCAACTGCTGGCGAGGGCTGCGGCGCCGGTGATGGCGTCTCTGCCACTGCTACTTGAGCACTCGTTTCGGTCGCTGCCCCTTCTTGTGAAGGCTCGCGGCGAAGAGGTAGCGGGGTGCGCGGCGGTTTCGGTACGCCCTGAGGACGAAACGCCAACATACGCAGTAACGTCATTTCTAACGCGCTGCGCAGATCAGGAGCGTGCACCATGTCCCCACGCCCCTGAATACCAATTTGGTAATAGAGCTGAATGTCTTCAGCGGTGAAGCGGCTTGCTAGCTGCAGGATAACGTCACGATCACCGTGGCTGTTATCCACGGCATCCGGCACCATCTGCGCCACTGCCAAGCGGTGCAGTATGCTCGATAGCTCATCCAACACCGCGGCAAAGTCCGGGCCTTGCTCAGCTAATTCGGCCACTTCGGAGAGCAGGCGCTGTACATCCACATCGGCCAGAGATTCTGCCAGCCCAAGAATATGGCGATGATCCAAGGTACCCAGCATGGCGGCCACATCCGCATGGCGAACGGCCCCCTGGCCAAACGCAATAGCCTGGTCGGTGAGGCTCATGGCATCGCGCATTGAGCCTTCCGCCGCCTTACCCAATAGCCACAAGGCGCTTTCATCAAAAGCGACGCCCTCTTCACCCAACACATAGGTGAGATGCTCCACCACGCGCTCTGGTGGCATATGTTTGAGGGTAAATTGAAGGCAGCGTGAAAGTACCGTCGGCGGCAGTTTTTGCGGGTCGGTGGTCGCTAACAGGAATTTAACGTGCGGGGGAGGCTCTTCCAGCGTTTTTAGCAGCGCATTGAAACTGCTGGTGGAAAGCATGTGCACCTCATCGATCAGGTACACCTTATAACGCCCTTGGGTAGGCGCATATTGGACATTGTCCAGCAGTTCCCGGGTATCTTCTACTTTGGTTCTTGACGCCGCATCGACCTCAATAAGATCAACAAAGCGCCCTTCATCAATTGCCTGACAGCTATCGCACTGCCCACACGGTGTAGAGGTAATGCCTTCATCACCACGCCCGTTAGCCGTGCAGTTCAAACACTTGGCAAGAATACGCGCCAAGGTGGTTTTGCCCACACCGCGAGTACCCGTAAACAGGTAGGCATGGTGCAGACGCCCCTGATCCAGGGCATTGACCAAGGCGCGTTGAACATGGGCCTGGCCCACGAGTTCGTGGAATGTGCGAGGCCGCCACTTACGGGCCAGAACCTGATAGCTCATGAAGCTGTACTTCCTTCGGCGGGCAGACTTGCCCCACGCTGTAGCCAGCGTGGGGCAAAGGCCACGATGCATAACAAAGACGATGCGAGAACAAACGCCATTCTAACGGTTGCACCGCAGCCCGCCAACCGCCTGAATAAAGCGGGCTGTTAGACAACGCCTAGGCGTTATCACCACCTTCCGCCGCACCAGCACGCTCAGCAGCGGCTTTTACTAGTTTTTCCAGCTCGCCACTTTGATGCATCTCAACCACAATGTCGCAACCACCTACCAGCTCGCCTTCTACCCACAGTTGCGGGAAGGTCGGCCAGTTAGCAATTTTGGGCAGCTCGGCGCGAATATCCGGATTATCCAGAACGTTAACGAACGCAAAACGCTCGCCACAGCTCATAAGCGCTTGGACGGTCTGGGCAGAAAACCCACACTGAGGCAGTTGGGGCGAACCTTTCATGTAGATCAGGATCGGGTTTTCGCTAATTTGACGCTGAATGTTTTCGGCAGTCGTGCTCATACTATTTCCTCGCTGATTGATGACCGATGCCCTCTCACTCATCTACTTGGCTTAGCCCTTGAACCAGATCCTTGAACCTGATTCTAAAACCTAGCCCTTGTAATGGGTACTTGAGACTAGCACTTAAGAAATAGTACTTAGAATAGTACCTGAGTAGAGCGCTCGGCTTTAACGTGCATATGGCATTCTACGCATGCCGTTCGCGTTGCGCATCCCCTGCAGCCTAGCTAGGATAGTGTTTTTGCGCGGAGAGAAGCCCTTATGGCGACACGCCATTTCCTGACCTTGCTAGATTTGACCCCAGATGAGCTGGACTATTTGATCCAGCGTGCCATTACGATCAAAACCAATCTAAAAGCCCAAGGTCCTGTTTACACACCCTTCCCCAACCGTACCCTGGCGATGATCTTTGAAAAATCATCGACGCGTACACGGGTTTCGTTTGAAACGGGAATGGCACAGTTTGGCGGCCATGCACTCTTTCTCTCCCCCCGCGATACTCAGCTAGGTCGTGGCGAACCAATTGAAGACACCGCTCGCGTACTGTCTGAAATGGTCGATGCAGTGATGATTCGCACCTTCTCCCACGCTGGGCTGGAAACCTACGCCAGCGCCAGCAGCGTACCGGTGATTAACGCCTTAAGCGATGACTACCACCCCTGTCAGCTACTTGCCGACGTGATGACCTGGACTGAGCTACGCGGCAGCGTAAAGGGACGCACAGCAGTGTGGATTGGTGATGGTAACAACATGTGCCACTCCTGGATCAATGCTGCTCGCCAATTCGGTTTTCACTTGCGCATTTGCTGCCCAAAAGGCTACGAGCCCCGTGCCGACATTATGGCGGCCGCTGGCGATCAAGTAACGCTGCTGCACGACCCTCAGGAAGCGGTAAAGCACGTTGACCTGATCACCACCGACGTTTGGGCCTCCATGGGCCAAGAGGAGGAGCAGGCGAAACGTGAAGCCGACTTCGCAGGCTTCCAAGTTACAGAAGCAATGCTCGATCAGGCAAACCAAGACGTCCTCTTCCTGCACTGCCTCCCGGCCCATCGCGGAGAAGAGATCAGCCACACGCTGCTCGACGACCCACGTGCCGTGGTTTGGCAGGAAGCAGGCAATCGCCTGCATGCACAAAAAGCGTTGATCGAGTTTTTGCTTCTGGGTAAAGTCACTGAATAAACGATTTACTGCAAACAAAAAAAGCCTCGTTTAAACAACGAGGCTTTTTTCTAATATTGGGTGAAATTTTAGTTGGTGGAGCCTAGCGGGATCGAACCGCTGACCTCAACACTGCCAGTGTTGCGCTCTCCCAGCTGAGCTAAGGCCCCACGAGCTGTCTTTCCAACAGCGAGGCGGATACTACGGTGAACATTTACCGTGGTCAAGTTTTTACATCAGCAGCGGACAACTAATTCTCCTTTGTCGTTAGCTGTGGCACTCTATAATGCAAATGTAGTTAACAAGATAGAGTAGCGTCCAAGGCCAACGCCTGAGTCCATGATGTTTCCAAGCAGGAGCCTGTCCATTGATCAGTGTACTTATCGCCGATGATCATCACCTAGTAAGAACCAGCATTGCTCACCTGCTAAACGAAGAGTGTGACATTAAAATTGTGGGTGAGGTCGACGATGGCGAAAGTGCAGTAACACAGTGTCGCCATTTAAAACCCGACATCGTGTTGATGGATATTCGCATGCCGGGCATAGGCGGGCTCGAAGCCACTCGACGCATACACCGCAACATGGAAGACGTGAAGGTCTTGATCTTGACTGCACACATGGAAGACAGTGTGCTGCGCCGCATGCTCGAAGCGGGTGCCTCAGGCTTTTTAAGCAAAGGTGCAGATGCGATAGAAATGACCGATGCCATTCGCCAAGTGTTTCATGGCCGCCGCTATGTCAGTCAGGAAATTGCCCAACGCCTGGCGCTTTCGCACTTCACCGAGGAAGATAATCCGTTTAGCCACCTTTCCCACCGTGAGCTACAGATTGCCCTTATGATCGTTAACTGCCAGCGAGTGCAAGATATCTCCGATCGCCTGCACTTAAGCCCTAAAACGGTAAACACCTATCGTTACCGACTCTTTGATAAACTACAGGTTGCCACCGACGTCGAGCTTACTCACTTAGCGCTCCGTCACGGGCTGGTCGAGGGGTTTGACGCCACCCAAATATAACCCCTATTTTCCCTGCTGTTATCGGGTACCGACACGCTAATATGACCTTTGATTCAAAACAGTTCTTGAGCTCGGTAAGCTCCTCGCCCGGGGTTTACCGCATGCTCGATGAGCAAAGCAATACGCTCTATGTGGGCAAAGCCAAGCGCTTAAAGGCACGCCTAGCCAGCTATTTCCGTGGTCAACTGAACACCAAAACCCAGGCCATGGTGGGGCGTATCGCCGACGTTCAGGTCACCGTCACCCGCACGGAAACCGAAGCTCTTCTGCTCGAACAGACCCTGATCAAACAACTGCGTCCGCCTTATAACATTTTACTGCGCGACGATAAGTCCTACCCGTTTGTCTTTGTCACCGACCGCCACCCTTACCCGGCACTTGAGTATAAGCGCGCCCGTCAGCGCAGCGACGATGGTCGCTACTTAGGCCCCTACCCCAGCAGCGGAGCCGTGCGTGAAAGCTTGGCACTGATGCAAAAGATATTTCATATTCGCAATTGCGAGGACAGCGTCTTTGCCCATCGCTCACGCCCCTGCTTGCAGTATCAGATTCAGCGCTGTAGCGCTCCCTGCGTCGACTATATCTCCGCCGAAGACTACCGGCGCGACCTCGAACACGCAGTGATGTGCCTGGAAGGCAAAAGTGAGAGTGTTACACAAGAACTGATGGAGGCAATGGAAAAGGCCAGCCAGGCACTCAACTTCGAGGAGGCCGCCCGTCTTCGCGACCAGGTTCAGCAACTGCGCCAGCTTCAGCAACGCCAGTTTGTCGACACCGGCGGCGGTGATGCGGACATTTTCGCCCTCGCCCAGCGCCCCGGCGCACTGGGCGTTTCGGTATTGAGCGTGCGCGATGGTCGCCTGCTGGGGGCGCGTCATCACACGCCGAAAAACGATCTGGATCTACCGCTTGAAACGCTGCTCACCGAAGTAGTCAGCCAATACTATTTCGGTCAACCGCACAACGTGCCCAGCGAAGTGATTACCAGTCACCCGTTAGACGACAGCGAGCTGATTGCCGAAGCGCTGACCCAACAGGCGGGCAAGCGGATTCGCGTTACCAGCCAAGTGCGCGGCCACCGCGCCCAGTGGCAACAGCTCGCCATTACCAACGCTGAGCAGCAGCTAGCCTCTCAACTGGCCAACCAAACCCAGCTCACCCAGCGCTTTACCGCCCTGCAGAAAGCGCTAGGCTTAGCGGACACACCGCAACGCCTGGAGTGTTTCGACATTAGCCATAGCCACGGCGAGGCGACCGTTGCCTCCTGCGTGGTGTTTGATCATCAGGGCCCACGCAAAAGCGACTACCGCCATTTCCGCATTGAAGGGGTGGCCGCCGGTGATGACTACGCTGCCATGCAGCAGGCCCTAACCCGACGCCTTAAGCGCGTGAAAAGCGGTGAAGCAGTCGCTCCTGACATCCTGATCGTCGACGGTGGCAAGGGCCAGCTCAATATGGCCCGCGAGGTATTTAAAGAACTCGACATCGCCAACATCATTCTATTGGGTGTCGCCAAAGGCACCACGCGTAAGGCGGGACTTGAAAGCCTGTTTGTGGAAACAGCGGACAATCCGTTAGATCTGGATCCCGCCTCCCCCGCCCTACACTTGATCCAGCATATTCGTGACGAATCACACCGTTTTGCCATTGCTGGCCACCGCGCTCAGCGCGATAAAGCGCGACGCACTTCAACCCTACAAGATATTCCCGGCATTGGCCCTAAACGTCGACGGGAATTACTGCGCTTTTTCGGCGGCTTGCAGGGCGTGCAAAAGGCCAGCCGCGATGAACTCGCTCGCGTGCCGGGCATTAATGCGTCGTTAGCCGAGAGTATTTACCGAGCACTCAACGGATAAACGCCCGTTTGGCATGGATGCCATCGGCCAAGGGGGATAGAATGAGGCCCAGACACTTCGAATCCTCTGATTTCCCGGCAAGGATCGCTCTCTGCGATGAATATACCCAACATACTAACACTGGCGAGAATCGCCTTTATTCCACTGCTAGTGGTGCTGTTTTATCTACCCTTCAGTTGGAGTATGCCCGTGGCGGCCGGCCTATTTGGTCTGGCCTCCATTACCGACTGGCTGGATGGCTATTTAGCGCGTCGCTGGAATCAATCAACGCCTTTTGGCGCTTTTTTAGACCCAGTGGCTGACAAACTCATGGTGGTCGTCGCCCTGGCGCTATTGATCGAGCGTTACGACACCCTGGTGCTCACGCTCCCTGCGCTGGTGATTATCGGCCGGGAAATTGTCATTTCGGCGCTGCGCGAATGGATGGCTGAAATGGGCAAACGCGGCATGGTGGCGGTTTCTTGGGTAGGCAAGCTTAAAACCACTCTGCAAATGGTGTCGCTGCTGATCTTACTGGCGCTACCTCCAGCGCACGAATTTGCGCTGTTAGGCGTTGTAGTACTGTATACCGCCGCTATCCTAACGCTGTGGTCGATGATTCAGTACCTAAAAGCCGCCTGGCCGCATCTTAGCCGTTCCATGTAAGCTGCTGATAAGTAAATAAGGAACACACGCTAATTCATTGATTGACAACACGGCGGCGATCCGTATAATTCGCCCTCGAGTCGAGCGGGAATAGCTCAGTGGTAGAGCATCGCCTTGCCAAGGCGAGGGTCGGGAGTTCGAATCTCCTTTCCCGCTCCATCTTGGATAGCGTGGTAAAGCAAGAGAGGGTCGTGAGCTGGAACGCCAGCCCGGTCGGATCTACTTTCCCGCTCCAACGACTTTTGAGGCTGGATGGCAGAGTGGTTATGCAGCGGACTGCAACTCCGTGTACGCCGGTTCGATTCCGACTCCAGCCTCCATCTTTGTGTAGCAGTGGTGTTTTAAGTAGAACGAAACAGCATTGCGATGTGATTTTTTTGTGATGTATAGCCCGGATGGCGAAATCGGTAGACGCAAGAGACTTAAAATCTCTCGGGGGCAACCCCGTGCCGGTTCAAGTCCNCGCATTGTTTCGCTTGATAAGTTAGGTGCTGGCTCCGGGCACCATTCTCTTAAACCATATCTCTCCGAATCAATCATAACCCTCTGAAATGCCTTTCTTTTCCCTCCAAGCCTAGACCATATCTCCCCAGATCAACCCAAATAAATAACTTGTATTGTGTATCCTCGCTTGTATCCTTCGTTATTCTGGATACATGGAGATCACGATGAAGCGTTCCCAGATAAAGCGCCGCCCTCTTGCCGACACCGTGCTTGCTTCGCTAGAGCCGGAAGAAGCGGATTATCAGGAAAAGGACAGCAGCGGGCTGTACTTTCGCGTGCGCGCTAATGGCTCTAAGTCGTGGAACCTGCGTTACAAGCGGCCTAACGGCAAATGGGCTTGGCATGGCATGGGTGCCTTCCCCTCTGTATCCGGCAAGCTGGCCCGCAAAAAAGCACAGGAGCTTTTAGCCCTAGCTGCCGATGGTCACGACATCAAAGGATACAGCGACGGGATACAAGATAAGCCGCTTTTTTCCGAAGCGGCCGAGAACTGGTACCAGCGAAAGCTAGATGCCGGTCGCGCATATGGCACCACTCGCCAGATGCGCCTTTACCTGGATAAGGATATCCTCCCGGCACTTGGGCACATGCCGCTAGATGAAATTACCCGCCGCGATTGCGCTGAGGTTCAAGCGACGTTTGAAAAGCGTGGCGCTCATGTCATTTCAGGAAAGGTGCGGTCATGGCTTAGTCAAATCTTTTCGCTAGCCGTGGCGCAAGGTAAGTGCGAAGTGAATCCCGCTAGTGAGCTTCGACATATTGCCGCCGAGCCACCCAAGGCAAAGCACTACCCTCATTTATTAGAGCCAGAGCTGCCCGACTTTCTGCGTGCCCTCCGCCAGTCTAAAAGCCGAGGCATTGTGGTGAAGGCGGTGTGGATCATTCTCTATACTGCTTCACGCCCGGGCATGGTTCGACACATGGAATGGCCGGAGTTGGATATTGAAAACGGCGTCTGGACCATCGCCGCCGAAAAGATGAAGGCGCGGCGCGACCACTTGGTGCCACTCCCGCGTCAGGTTATCGAGATACTACATGAAGTGCATGAGGTGACCGGTCGCCAGCGCTGGGTATTCCCTGGTCAAGGCGCTGTGAATACAATCATGAGCGACGCCACCTTCAATAAAGTAATTAAGCTGGTGGGATACAAGGATAGGATGGTGGGGCATGGATCGCGGCATACGGCATCGACGCTGTTGCGCGAACACGGCTGGAATAAAGACTATGTAGAAGCCCAGCTAGCTCACAAGGAAGCGGGGCTGGCTGGGGTTTACAATCAGGCGGCGTACTTCGCTCAACGCCAGGTAATGATGCAATGGTACGCGGACTACTTGGATGCGCTAGCGGAAGGCATGAGCGATGAGAGTAAACAATCATTTAGAGACCAGGTGATGGCGTAACCCCGCGCTGCTATCCTGAAAAAAATTATCTTATCAGGAGCCTGCCATGGAAAACCCCGCCGACTACTTCCGCCGAAAATTGACCGATGAAGAGCTGATTGCTGGGTTGCGTTCAAGTCCAAGCCATCGTGTATGTCGTGAAGCTGCCGCACGCATTGAAGAGCTGTCTGGTGTGTCGGTACCGAAGCCTGAGTTTATTGAACGTCTGGACGACATGGCCGATGAGCGAAGAAACCGAGGCCAGTAGATACCGCGCTACGTTATGGCGTAAAGCTCTGGAGCGCCGGGGCTGGAAGAATCTGCGTAAAGGCTTCCCCACGAACATCGTGATCGAGTATCACGTTCTTTATCGGGGCTATCTATATAGTGGTAGGTGCAAACCATCATGGCTGAATAGTAGCGATGTGATGACTGCAGGGACTACTCTGTTTCTATTGCGACGTACTGATATGATTCAGGAAGGTGTGTGGCGTAGGGCTCGCAATCAAGGTGCTGAGAAAGGTAGGACGGCGAGAAGATTTGAGCCGTAATAAATTGTCCGTAGGCGGATCTTCTGACTCAGCATAGATCACGTATATACCCCCCTTAAGCTGCGTGCCCTCCCCAGCTGGGCATTGAAAAATAGAAACAAGGTCAATTTTAAGATCTAATTAGCCTTTTAGAATCTGCTTATTATGCCCACATAGTCTAATTAGCCTGCGGAAAACAACATGACAATCAACATCGCACTAGCCACCTCAGAAGCAATTGTTTTGGGTTGTGATAGCCTCTCGAGTATGGCAGAACCAGTTTTCAAAGCCCGCGATGTGGAGCTCGTTATGGATGACAATGGGCGCCCGGTTCAAGATGAGCATGGCAACTTCGTCTTTAAAGGCATGGCATCGACGGCTGTAACCACAGTATTCGGCGGAGTTAGAAAGATGTTCTGCTTAAGTGAGCAGAATATACAGGTTGCTGCTGTGACGGCTGGGCTAGCTATCCTTGAAAACATGACCATAGCTGAACACGCCAATAAATTTCGTCGAGAGAGTGGGAATAATCTAACCACGGTAGAAGAGGTCGCAGGCGCTTTTCTCCAGTACGTTCGAGATAAGTGGGAAATTACTGTTGGGTATGTTGAGTCGTCAACCGGAAAGTCATTCCATGAGTACCCGAACGTAGAGTTTCTAATTGCTGGCTTCGAACCTAATGGTGAAGGACGTGTCTATAGGGTCGATGTATTGGAAAACAGTATGAATCTGCAGTACGATGGCCAGCCTGGGATTGCATGGGCAGGACAAGCAAATTTCGTCCACCGGCTCCTCATCGGTGCAGACGGCTCTCTTGAGCATGATCTGGTTCATAACCGAGGAGTTGATCCCAATGTTTATAATGAAGCTTTGCGAGTTAGTAAAACAAATATAGATTTTGCGAATCTTCCAACGCAATATGCTATCGATTTTGTAGAGATGTTGGTCAATACTCAGTCAGGCATGCAGCGCTTTGAGCCAGGGATTGCTACAGTTGGCGGAAGAACCCACATCGGAGTCCTGAGACGAGGTGAAGAATTCACCATGCTCAATGAGCCACAGCTCATCCACAAACACACGGGATTCAATCATGATGATTAACCTGTCGAATGCTAGCAGCTCTGTGTTTTCGAATACTTCTAGACCTCGCGATCCTAGCTTCTACCAAAGCTCTGGTTACGTTTCTACCGCTACGCAATCATCTGGAAAAGAGCGCCAACAGCCCTCAAGGCAAGAAACAGAAGCTGCTATGCGAGCAATGAAAAAGGCTGTTAGCAAAAAATAACATATCGATACTATATAAAAGGGCCGCTGATGCGGCCCTTTTGCTGCTTACCGATAGCAGGGCCCTCGCCAAGCCTAGATGCGCATATTAATTCTGGCGAGTAAAGCTCACCCCCTGCCCATTAATCCCCTGAGCAACCCCCATCATCTGCTCGATTTTGCTCATGCAGCTTGAAAGATGGTGCCGCAGGCTGAGCACTTCTAACCGGCAAGCATCCAGGTTGTGCCCTTCTGCTTCCAATTCTTTGACCAGTCGCAGGGTTGGAGAACAGTACTCCGAGTCAACGAGGTATTTAGGCGTGATCAGCACGCGCCGCGAATCCATCTGGCGGTGCTTGATGTAAAAATTCATATCAAGCCATGCGTCGAGATCCAGCACCTTAACCTGTTTGGTTTCAGGCAGCGCCTCGGCCTCTAGGAAGTCGCCGTTGAATGAGTATGACTCGACCGCGCCCAGCGCCTCGGTATAACGCTCGTCGGGAATCTGGTCATACTTCGCCACGCCAAAGCGATCCTTTAAGTGTGAATAGATGCGCTTGTAGGCTTTGGGTCGCGCTGGCTCTGGGAAATTAAAGCAGCGGCGCCCTACTGCTTTTTGGATGCCCCGCTGGTGGGCTGGAGTAAGAGGGTTTGGTAGGGCCTCGTAAGTGGGCTTTGTTTCTGCCTGTTGCAGTTTTCCCATGCGGTAATCGAGGAACACCTGGTTAACTTGAAGCTGAAACTTGGGGCTGATCCATCCGGCGTAGCTTATGGCTAGCAGTTCGTGAGCGTAGGTGCCTGGGTTTCTGCCTCCGTGCTTTGCTTCAATGGGGGCTAAGCCAAAATCCTGGTTTTGGTCTGAGTCGGCAAAGCAGGAATTCCTGCTTTGGTCGATCATCTCAGCAATCAGCTCTTTGGTTTGCAGATTCTGAATCCATAGGGATGGGCGCTTACGTTTTTCAGCTCCCCCTGCCTTATGAATTGCATTTAAGCTGAATCGACCTTGCTCGTCGGTCGTAATCTCATACCCAGCAATAACAGGCAATTTAGTATCGAAATTGCAACTTTGAACTGAATTGATGCTAGAATTCATAGCGTCACCTTTCGTAGATGTTTGGTGTGGTATCGAAGCCTCAGGTGTTCCAGCACCTGGGGTTTCTTCGTTTTTAGCCTGCTGCTTTTTGCTCACTGTCTAACCCTCTTTTGATAAGATGCAAAATTTGAGCGTTCATGGAGCGCTGCTGACTTTCAGCCTCTCGCTTGATACGCTCAGCCAAAGATTGATCAGGGAAGCGGACTTGTGTCCGATATGTGTGCATTGGAACCTCTTTTTAGTGACACTTTGTCACTATACGAACCGGATTTAATAGTGTCAAGCTGTCACTATGAAAAAAGATGATACCTTCAGATCGCAATTCCGCCTTCCCTACGAGCTTTACGAAAAGCTCAAAGAGGAGTCAGACAAAAATCACCGCTCATTGAACGCGGAAATTGTTGCGCGCCTACAGGAAAGCTTCGAGCTGTCTTTGAGCAGCCGGGATAAAGCCGAAGATGAGCTTGAGAAGGTGGTGGGGGAATTCGGGAAGATGCTTGATGAGCTGAAAAATAATTTTGAGATCAAGCGGAAAGACAATAAGTAACCTAAACCTTCACTTTATTCATCTATCAAAACCGCTCGAATTTAGCTACTGTTAAAACATGCAAAAAATCACCCTCAAGCTCAATGAGGCTCGCCCCGATAGCCTGAATATTAAACGGCTAGGTGAGTACCTCAAAAAACTAGCTGACCTCTACGGTTCAGCGGATACGCTGTATCTAGACGGCGTAGATGAGGGTAGCGCCTGTTTGAATTTCATGGTGGACGATGATCATGCAGACATGGTTAAGAGTCGCGTCGTCAATGCGAGCCGCAATGTAGGTGCTCAAACCTACCGGAAGGCCTATCAGAAAGTAGTCAGCCTAATGGATGCCGACGGCTACTCAGGCTCATTCAGCGTGAATGACCAGGAAATTATCCGGTTAGCCTCGCGCAATGCTCGACCCAAAAAGGACGAACTTAGGCAATCAATGCCTACCTCTATCAAGGGTAAAGTATTCCGTGTTGGCGGCACTGATGACACTGTACCGGTTCGCCTTTCATCATTAGAAGGTGAAATCATTTATGCCCAAACAAGTGTAGCGCTATCAAAAGAGTTGGGAGCTTCACTTTACCAATACATTCACGCTCACGGTGAAGGCGAGTGGGTTTCAGAGAAGCCTGGTAATTGGCGGTTAGCCAAAATAACAATAGAGCGTTACGAAATCATCGAACACATGTCGGCTAAAGATGCGCTGCTTAAGCTGAGGAAGCTTGGAGGTATCAAGCAAGAGCCTGCCGACCAGTCTCACGCCAACATCTTCGACTACAGGAGGTAGCGTGAAGGCAGCGCTAGACGCCAATGTACTTATGCAGCTTCTTGGAATTATCGGTAACAGCCTGTATTGCCCAAGAACAAAACAAGAAATCACTAATGCTGAAGGACGTGCAGATGCCCTCTTCGAGCGGTTTAGCGAGCCTGGCTTCCAGCTACTAATTCCTGCTCCAGTGATGGCCGAAGTGCTGGTGAAAGTCGAACCTGAGCATCAGCAAAGCTATATCAATTTCGTCAATGGCGTCACTTCGCTATCTATCGTGCCTTTTGATACGAAAAGTATTATCGAATGCGCAAGACTGTTTGATGCCCAAGAGTCTAAGCAGTTGAAAAAAGGCGGAGAATCTAAAGCCAAGATCGCGGTTGATCGGCAAGTAGTAGCCATTGCTATATCAAATGGTGCCAAAGAGCTTTGGACGCACGATAAAACAGTATTCAAAAAAGCAGGCCGTGTTGGATTGGTCGCTAAGTCGCTAGCAGATATTGAACCAATACCAGCACAGAAAGCTATGGAGTTTTCTGAGCAATAGCAGGCCCTCGCTGTTCACCTCTCTGTCTATTAACCTTCAAACGAATGCTTAGCTTAATAAGAGGCTGCTATGGATAAGAACGGCATAATTCTATTGCTATTTTTTGCTTCAACGCTTTTTGCAGGCCTGTATTTTGCTGCTAGAGAAGACATATCGGAGCTACGCCAGCAAACGCAAATGCTTTTCCAGATGCTGCCAGAGAGCCAGCAGCGCCGACTGGTTGACGACTGGGAGACGCGGATGGATATGCTAGATACAGGCCCTCACCAAAACCAATGGGATCGTTGAGGGCTGCACTCTTTCCTCACTACAGCTCGTTATACCGCCGATTAAAGTCATCTACTCGGCGCTTCATCTGCTTTTCAATCAACTCTATCCGGTTCTTCTTAGCCTCATCACTGAGCGTTTCGGTTTCTTGAATGCGGTCTCGCCGTTTGCGATCCTCTTGCAGCTGCTTTTCGATATTCTTGGCGCGGTTAAATAGCCGGATTTGCTCAATATTATCGCGCCGAAAGTCGATACGCTCCCGGCCTTTTAGTGCGTCGGCCTCATTGGCGATTTGCCCGAGCTCATCGCGGCGATCATAGAACAGCCCTTGATCTCGGTAAGGCGAAGTACTGCTGGCAAAGCGTCCCACAAATGGTATCCGGTACCGCTCGATCTCCTCGCCAGTAGCTACGCGGGCAGCAAAGCTTGACGTCTTTTCGACAAAGCCCCAGGCGCCGCCGCCGTAGTAGTTGACCAGGTGCTGCATGACATCGGGGTTGATATCCACACTGCCGGTTCGGTACTCGCTACCACCGGTCACGTTATTAAGAAAGCTTGCAATAGCCTTATAGGGTTCTGGCGTGCTGGGCATGGCGCGCGAGCTTTCCGGCGTGGGCGTTCCAAACGGCAAGTCATCTTTGTATATCAGCCTGCCTGCAAAATCTTCATTGAAACCCACTTGAGCGAATGAGCGTACCAGAGTTGGCGTCAGATTCTTCATAAGCAAGCCAGTCGCGCTGTCTGAATCTTCCCAGCCGATGGGCGAGAAGCTGCCGAGAATTGCTAGGCCTAGATTTTTAGCCGCCTCGGCCGCATCGAGCGTACCCGCAGTAACCGCTTCGGCATGGGTGCCAATCACTGAGAACACGTTATAACCGTAAGGCAACGGGATCGACACGAAGTCGTCAGGCTCGCCGCCCCACAGGCTGCTCATGATGACGATATTGCGCTCTTTGACATAGTCGGGAACCTTGTCATAAAACAGCACTCCATCCTCGTCCTCTTCAGATGCCCACCGGTTGAGTAAGCCCAAGGCAAACGCACCTGACGCCATGCCAAACGCTAGCTTCTGCGCCATATTGGCGCGCGCCCATACGTTCATCGGGCTTTTACCATCCGGCGTGTTCTTAGCCGTTACCATGGTGCGAGCGAAGTTCATAGTGCCTTGGATAGAGGCGTTGGCAAACATATAAGCCGCATTGAGTGCCGTGCCCGCTTCCCCGCGACGGTTAAAGTTGACCGTCATATTCTTGGCCAAGCTGGCCGCCTGTTTACGAGAAACGCCTGCGCGACGCGCATTGGCATAGGCCGAGAGGCGCACCGCGTTCTCAACGGCTCCGTTCATGTTTTCAACAAAGTCAGCGGTTTTCTTACGCGCCTTCAACATATGCGACATGGTGGTGCCATCAGAGCGGCGCACCATAGATTGAATTTCCTTTGCCTGTGAGCTGATATCCTTCATATCGAAGTAGCCCGTTTTGGCGCCGTCTTCCTGAAACTCTTTAAACCAAGTGTCCCATTCGCGGCCACTGTCGTTTTTACTGGGCTTGTTTTGCAGGCCTCTCCAGGCGGCCTTCATGGCAGGGCCAATGTCGCGCGCCGTTTGGCGAACGATGGCCTCACCTTTAATCTTGCCGTCGTCACGCGTCTGCTCTGCTGTTAGATTCAGCAGCGCAGTTTGCACATCCCGAGTGAAGTTAGTCAGCATGAATTCAGGGTTATAACTGGTCATCATGGCCGACATTGCCCGCGTGGCGGTGCTGGCCATACGGATTAGCAAGCCATTATTCTCAGGCCCCACATTGCGCATGGCGTTCATTAGGCGCTCATCGTGGATCTTCAGATAGTACGTGCGCCCTGCCCGCTTCACTTTGAAGTACTTGTCGTTACCCGTCATATTTACAGGCCGCTCTTGCACCTCAATACGACTCTTGCCAGTGTCGGGATCGGTAATGGTTACCGGGGTACGTTGCGTGTCTGGATTGCTGTCGGTAAAGACTTCCCACAGTGAAGGATTGGGATGATCTGTCACTAATGAGAGAAGCGACTGCGCGACTTCGTTCTTGCGCCGGCGGATAAGCGACTCGTTGGCATCGACGATAACTTGGGATGAGGGTGAGTCAGCGATGCTCTTACGGCCTGCTGCAGTACGTGACTCCCGACCACTAACCTCAAAGCCGCGCCCTGTCTTAGGGCGACCTGGCTCATCGGCAGCATTGCCTTTTAACGGCACGTAGTACTGCCACGACGCTTCCCAAGCATCCACAACCGTGTCATCTTCCAGCCCACCTTCTCGTATCGCGTCACGCCGTAACCGGGTCATGTCATAGACTATCTTGGCCAGGCGGTCGTATTCAGCCTGCTTGCCGGATTTGGTCACCTTGTCGATAATCTCTGCCGCCCGGGCGTTGGTCATGCCAGACCCGCCATCCTGCATGTCAGGCTTATCAGGGTTGCGCTCTGCGATAGTCGCGTTACGCTCAGGGGCGTGGCGTGCGTAGAGATAATCATCAAGTTCAGACTGACTGATTTTATAGTTCGCCAATCCTTCCGCCAGTGGCTCCACGTACTGCTCACGCAACTGACGCAGGTCATATTCGGCCTTGCCGTGAAAAAGTTCCTCAGCCAGGTAAGCATCAGCCTCTTCTTCAACCGTGCGCCCACTGCGCCGAATTGCGTCTTCCAATATTTTAAGCGGTCGCATTTTATCAGCCATCTTGCGAATGGCAGTGTCTGCTAGCGCCTCATCCGGCATCGCAAACTTGGTGCTATCAGTGTTGGAGAACTTGCCGCCAATTGTTCCTGGCGGCGCGCTCAGGCTAAAGCGCTGCTCACCCACGCCGTGGTCAGGCTCCCGGTACATGGTCTCGCTGATTTCGTAGTCTTTATTGCGGCCCTTGTTCTCAATGAAGCCGAAGCGCTTATAGAACTCGCGTAGACGATTAACATTACCTCCAAAGTCAGCAGAGGGTGTCAGCGCGAGTGTCTTGCCGCTAGCATCCGCCCAATGCGCTAGGCGCCGCATTACTTCGGAACCAGTGCCTTCGTTTTGTGCGGGCGAGACAATGCGAGAAATAGTCACACGTTGGCCGCGGCCAGCCATATCTAGCTTTAAGCCGGGGTATTCATCACGCAGTTGTTTAGAGAGTTCACGGTGCGTGATCGAGGACTGCTGCTCCATCAAGCTATAGAGCGTTTCATCTTGCCAGGAGAGGTCACGCTGTGCCTGCTGGCGACGCAACCAGCGGCGTGATTGCTCACCCAGCGCCAGAATGTCATTGGTGCGCCACTCGATGTTAGGAAATAGCTTGCGCAGTAATCGGCGAACAGTGGACTTGATGCGCTGGCTTAGCGTTGGACTGCCATTGCTGTCTTCGATGTAGTGAGCCACCAACTCTTCGGCTAGCGTCACTTTCCCCTTATGGGTCGTTACATCGATAAACGGATACGCTGCCTGAATGGCGGCGATATTGTCCCGCCCTGCCTGGGATCGAGTGTGGCTTTTGTAAACCTCTAGCATCAGAGGCTCAAGCTCAGCGCCCAGCACGCCTCGCATCCCTTTGTGGCCCACTGATTCATGCATGGCGGTGCGTACCGCCTCGTCCACGCTGGACATGTTATCAGCGACAACATACAGCTCACCGCCAACAAACATGCCGCGTACGTCTGTCGGGTTAATGCCGCGAAGCACCATGCCCATAAGCGCATCAGAAGGTAGTTCGGTGGCTGATTGAATGACGCGGGTGTCTGCAAACTCAGGCTTGCCCTTTAACGCTGCTGTTATGTCAGCCACTCTGGGCGCTTGTGACACAGCGGCGCTCTCAGTAGCCATTGAATAGCGAGCATCATCTTGATCGGCTTTTCTAACGACGTCCGAAATGGGGGCCTTGGTGCGCCGTGTTGCCAGCGTCCAATCGCCCTGGCTTATCAGCACCGAACTGCCACGCTCAACGTTGGTGGCTTGAAGCGTTCCGTCTTTGTTGATCGAATCAATGACGTAGGCGTTACCCGCCTTGGAGTAGCCGACATCGGTGAGCAGGTTGATAGTGTCGCCAGCCACAGCGCCGCCAAACGCTTCGCTTACACGCATTTGGCGTGGTGTCAGCTCATTTCGAGGCTTACGGGCACTGGTTGAAGCTACAGGAGGCGCAGGTTGAGAATCGAAAATATCATTCTGCCCGCGTGATTCAGCAATATCGTTAGGCCGGTTGCTACCACTTAATACAAAGTCATCGGCGTCCCGGTCTGCCTGGGCGCGCTGCTCTTGCTCTCGGCGCTGGTCGGCTTCCGTTTGCTCGGCCTGTTGTACTTGCTGCTCACGCTGCGCAAGGCTTTCTTCTGTCTGGGTTTCAAGTAAGGTTTCTGGTTCAGCCGCGGCAATGTCAGCGGGTTCTTGCGTAGCATCTTGCACAGCAAAACCCCATCCGCCATCTACTTCAACGGGCTGCGCATTCGGCGTATCTCGGAACCGCTTGGATAGTTCGACCGCGCGGCGTGTCTGGAAAGGGCTGCCGTCAGATTTTAGGGTTAACGCTGGTTCTGCTTGCGCTCCTGCTCCAGGGCGTGAGCGTTGTTCTCTTGCACGCGCTGTTCGTGTGTCGTTGACTGCAGGTACTGGTTCACTTCGTCCAGCGTCTTGCCCTGTTTGATCAACCTGTCCGCTGCTAGGTGCTGGTGTACGTCCTTCGCTCGCTGCTGTGCTGTCAGTGCCATTAAGTAGCGTCTCCTTTAATTCCCGCGTCACGCTGGCCAGTGTTTCACCGTCTTTAACACGGCGCGCGGCATCATTAATCTGCTGGTTGATTACTGGCGTAGTGGTTGCCCGCTCAAGCAGTGCAATCGCTTCTGCGGAGGTTTCCTGTAAGGCGTTGTTGCTATCCTCGGCAATGCGGTTACCTGCCTGCTCGGCGGTTTGCGCATTGTCATTAAGCGTAGCGAATAGACGACGATCCCGCACCAGGGTTTGGCGTAAGCTGTCCATCACCTTGACGCGCTCACCGATCAGAGATTCTGCCGGGTCATCACCGAACAGGCCGCCTTGCCCGCCTTGGCTTTCGGTAAAGCCTGCCTGGCGTACTTCGTTGGCCAGCAATTCGCGCTGATTATCGTTGGTCGGCTTCACTCGCTGGAATACGCTTACGGCAGCAAGCTGCTGGTCGGGATCAGAAAACGAACGGCCTATGACAGCGCCATCCTTTTCAGTAATCACCTTGTTGAGCACAGCACCAAACGACTCAGTATCGAGCTTGGCAATGTTAGCACCATCACGCACAAGCCGGGTGCGTGGCAGATTGCTATCATGAATAATTGTATCCGTGTCTCCCTCGCTATTACGGAACACCTTGGCGGCATCAATCGCCGTAGCGCTGCCAGCGGCAATATTGGCTTCTGCGGCCTCCCGCCGCGCATCCTCTACCGTCACGCCATCGGCTTCGCGCAGCACAATGGCATTCACGTCAGACTGCTCAAGCTGGCGGGCAAGGTTAATACGGTGGTGTCCATCGGCGGCATACAGGGTGCCATCGGTGCGCTCATGCAAAATCAGATTACCAGCACGTATATCGTCCCACTTTTGAACGCCCTCAAGGCGGTTGTCCACGCCTTGCTCGTTGACTTCGGTTCTAAACTGGTAGGCCTGTGGATCTACCTGGATGCTTTCGACGGGCACACGGCGCGGTGTCTTGGTATCAGGGTCTACTGAAGGCTGATCAGGGGCAAGAGCGGGTTCGGTGCTAGCTTGCGGAGGCGCGGATTGTAGCGCTTCATCTGACTGCTCATCTTGGCGCGGTATGCCGGGCGCTGCAGGCGAAGATAACTCACTGTCAGCAGCCTGCTGGCCATCAATATCAATCGTGGTGTCGGGTAGATTGGCATTGGGATCATAGTCGGCAATGCCGTCTTCAGCCGCTTGTTCACGCCATGCCTCTTCCCACTGAGCATCACCCTCTTCGTTAGCGGTGGATGGGCTGACTTCACTGTTGGCCTCAGGCGTATTCAGGCGATCCATTACACGTGTGAATCGCTCGGAGGCGCTTTTCAGCTGCTCACGAATAGGCGTAAAGGCCTCGCTATCGTTGCGCGTGCGCGCCATGGTTTCCGCTTCCAGTGCAGCAGAAACCTCACCACTAACGGCGTCCAACTCGGCAACGGCGTCGCTATCGCCACGCTCTTCAGCGGCAGCGCGCAGGGCTTTAAAAGCATCGCCATAGCTTATGGAATCGCGCACCTCGCGCTCAACTGATGATAACTCAAAGCGAGGCTTGGCGATTAGTTCGGCAGCGGTACCGATGGCCTCAACATTGGCGGTTTCAGCTCCTGGGGACGGCACTTCCTGTGGGTCGGGAGAAGACTGTTCAGCGGGCGCGTCGCTCGGCTCTGATTGTTCGCTTGCTTTCTGATTATTTCCGCGCATTTCCATGGCTGCCGTTGCACCTCGTACAGCGCCGCCGGTGGGCGCACCGACGATCACGCCGCCCGCGGCACGGCGACCAGCGGTAACAGGATCCCAGCCTGCCTCAGTGCCTACGGATTCTCCCGCGTATTCAATGCCGCCCTCTTGAATCGCCTCTGTCAGGCCTTCCGTGCCAGCAGCGCGCCCAACGGCGCCGGGGATTTGCCGCGCGCTGGTCACTGCATTCTTACCCCCCGGCAGTAAGCGACCCAATGCAAAGCGGTCTAGCAGCACAGAAGCCGCAGCCGTGGGGCCGGAGACAGCATAATCGCGGCCTTCCGGCATTCCTTCGCGGCCATCGTTGCGGACACGACCTTCGCCGATCTCTTGAGTACGAGCTGCCAAGTAGGCGGGCAAGCTAACCACTAACCCTGCCATATCTGCCAGCGCGGCTGGGCCTTGTTCAGCAGCAGCGCCTGCGATGGTTTTAATGCTTGGCTTATCCAGAGCGCGGTCAATCGTGTAATTGGGCTGGTAGCCAAGGGTGAGATCCTCAACCGATTGGCCAGTGTCAATAAGTCCTGTGCGGGTGTCCTCTGGCTTGGCGCGCATCGTGAAGTCGAGCCCGTAACCACCCAGCTCAACGTCCGGCTCATAGCCGCGCGAGCGCATTTCTTCTGCGCTGCCACCAATGACACCAGGGTTAATGCCGCCCAGGGCTTCGGTGATACGCTGCTCGCCCTTTTCGGCAACATTGCCAGCGAACTGAATAGCGTTGCCGACCAAATCTAGACCTCGCTCCCCCGCATTGCGCAGCGCGTTGCTGGCTAGATTAGGCGTGTCGGGCTGGGTTTCATCAGCGCTGGCCTGCTTTTCTCGCTCACCAAAAACATCTACCTCAGTGCGGGTAAAGAACTGGCTTTGAACATCCGCCCGCAGTGACTCAGGCACTTCAGGCTCAATTGCGCGGCGATAGAACTCGCCGCGCACACGCTGTTTGGTTTGCCAATCAGCAGCTTGGAAATCCGGATCGTTGGCAATATCCGTCCATTTTGGCGGGGTGCGATTTTCGGCGGCGTTCACACGCGGCTCCTTCGTGATTAGAAGTACTTGTTCAAAATGGCGGCGGCGGGATCTTCGTTAGTCTCTCCGCTAGGCGCCGGGCCGGGTCTTAAGCCGCGCTCTCGCTGAGGTGGCGAGGTCTCGCCTTGTTCTTCCGGGGCTTGGGATGAAGGAGCAGGCTGACCTTGGCCTGGCATCACGATGCCGTATGTTTGGTTTTCGCTTTCTCGAATCATTTGATTAATGGATTGCAGCTCTTCTTGCGCCTGGGCCATCTCTTCATCGTCAGGCATCCTTGCCGCATCGCCTTGGATAAACTTTTCCAAGTCCCCAGCGCGGTTCCGGAGCGCGTCAATGCGGTCTTCTGAGCGAGAATAGTCATTGTTCTGCCCGGCGCTTGACTTAACGGCGGCATAAGCATCAGCAAAGGTTTCGTAAACACCCTCTTCGACAAGCAGCCGGGCCTCTGTAATGTTGCTTGGCTCGCGATTCGAGTAGCCAGCCCGCGGCTGAGGCGCACGTCCAAGCACCTGCTTAGTTTCACCGGTTCTTGTATTTCGCTGAAGGATCGATCCGCCCGGGCCTTCTACTTGCTCCCACTGCTCGTTGCTGTCACCACGCAGCAGGCCTAACACTTGAGTAGCGCGCTGCTGTGCTTCTGGAGAGCGCATCGTATTACGTAGCATGCGCATGCCCTGCACCTGCTCTACCAGCTTCTCAACGGGCACATACTTCACCAGGTCATCATCAGCGGTTCCACGACCCTCGGTCATAGGTGCGCGGTAGGTGTTACCATCTTCGCCAGTTACCTCCAGCTCAAGCGCGACACTTTGCCCATCCGGCGCCGGATACATGCCGACCACACGCTTTTGCCCGCCTTCGCCGCGGTTAATCTCGGCGCCAAACATCTGATTGAGTGCGTCCAGACTCTCGGGGTCGTTGGCATCCACTGGGGTGTCAGGGTCAATGATCGACATTGCCTGATTAATTGAGTTATCGGTTTCAGGATCGAGCGCTGACCAAAACTTGGGATATTTGCGCAGGGTTTCTAGCTCGTCCTCACCGACTTCCATGCCAGATCCAATTTTCCCAAGCATGAACTGAATATTTTCCATGTCGCGCTGCCGGGTTACGTCTTCCTGCTGGGCGCTGAACTGTTCGCGCTGCATGTCCATGCGCTCTTCCTGCATGCCCATTTGCTGGTCAGCGCGCTCGTCTGCCTTCTGGCCGCGCTGAAACTGATCCATCAAGCCAAAGCCTTGCGCGAAACCACTTGCCAAGCCACGTGTATCGAGTCCTCTCATGGTCTTCTCCCTAGAAAATCGAACTGGCAAGTAGGCCTATACCCGCACCAATCGCAGCACCCACAGGCCCGCCAACGCTACCTGCCTGCATACCGGCCATCATGCCAACGCCCGCCCCCGTGCCAACGGCGCTCATCTTTTGGGCCTTCTCTGCCTGCTGCATTTGTTCTTCCTGCATTTCGGCCTGACGCTGCTGGCCAGCGAGGTCGCTTAGCCCCTGCATGGCCTCGCCTTCCATTTGCTGACGAAGGCCTAGTAATCCATAGCTCATTGGTTCATCACTCGGTCAGGAATGTTGGAGAGGCCCATGCCGCCAGCAAGTATCGCGTCCTGCCTGTCTTGGGCAGAGATGCGCGCTTCATTGCCTGCGCTCACCATGGAGGCGCTGCGCTCGATACTGGTACGCCGCTGCTCGGCGGCTTGCTGCTGAGGCGTTTGGTTGATGCCGTACCCTTGGCGCTGCTGGTCAAGCCCCTGCTGGCTATTGTCGTAAGCCAAACCAACGGCACTGCTGGCATTTGCGGCGGCTGTCCCGGGCGCGCTGCTGTCTTGCGCGACATTCGCCAGCTCATCAACGTAGGGTGAGAAACGGTTGAGCCAGTCATTCCACTGGGCGCGATTGAGTTGGCCAAGAAGCTGTGAAGCGCCCTGGTCACCGCGCATGGCTTGGCTCGGGTCGACACGCTGCTGGGCAACTTCCGAGGGCGCATAATTGATTTGGCCTAGCGTGGGTTGATATTGCATCGCCTATACCCCGCCTGTGCTTGCTTGGTTATAGAGATTTAGCCCTTGAGGCTGGCTGGGCTGGTTCATATAGCTAGCGGTACCGGCACCGGCGACCTGGCCGAGAAGCTGCAGGTTGGCACTTTTACGGTTGAAACGATTCGCAGCGGTCTGTTGTGCATCCTGCGCTGATTGTGCAGCCACACCTGAGAGCCCTGCCTGTGCCTGACCGCTTTCCCCTTGGCCGATGGCCACGATGTTTTGCAGCCCCTGAATCTGCTGATTCTCTTGCTCAAACTGAGCGCGGCCCAAGGTTTCACCGCCGGCACTGGCACCACCTAGTGCAATATCGCTCATGGCCGTTTGGTAACGACCGCTAGAAGGGTCAACGCCCGCTTGCCCTAGCTGCATGCCCGCCTGTTCGCTCGCATCACTTACCGCCTGCTGCTGGCTTTGCAACGTGCGGCCCGCGATATAGCTCATGTTGGCATCGCTGGTCATATCGCCTACGGATTCCATGTAGGCGTTCTCAAGCGGCGCCAGGTTCTCTTGGGCGTAGTTCCATTTTTCCGCCGCTACCTGGGCAAGCTGACGCTGCTCGGGTGTGTCTTTTACTTTGCTATCACCACCACCGCCTCCGCTCATGAGTCGACTCCCTCTTTATCTGGTTCTGCTGGTTTAGCAAACCCATCGAGGTACGCTTCCAGCGTGTCTTCGTGGAAGTGATCACGAATAGAAAGGCTGACTTTATTCATCCACTCATAGCCACCAACCAAGTAGGCACACTGGGACACCATGCCGGTTAGTTGGTCACGGAGAACAAAGGCTAGGGTTTTGTAGTGGTGGTTATCAGAGCGCTCCAGGCACGCGCTATCGCGCCAGTCTTGTAAGGCGCTGGCCATGAGTGGGCGAAGGTAGGGTTCGTGTTGACGATAGAAGGGATTCGCGGGCAGCTCGATCAGCGCTTCCCAGAAGGTGCGAATCAGCACGGCATCGGTGACCGGCTTATCTTTATCGATGAGGTCATCAAGCGTCTGAGAGATACGAAACAGCATCTCGCAATAGGCTGCGGCCGCTTCGTTATTGCAAAGCACACTGCGTAAAAAAGCAGCTTCATTTTGACGTGGCATGGGCACCTCACGGTGAGCCAGTTTAAAGGATCAGTATAGCAGGATTGGCTGGACGCTTAGAACGATTGCCTACGAGTCAGCATATAACCAGGGGTTACATCGGTGTGTGAGCCATAGAAGCCAACCGTTGCAGAGAAACGGCGATGCTCCCAAGCAAAATAAAGCCGTACAGTATTACCCACCAGAAAGGGTCGCATCTTGTGTTGTCGGCCGTAGACGCCCATCAGCGGGTAAAAATCAATCATCGTGCTGTTGGGCAATGACAGCACCACATTACCCTCTCGGGCCTCGAAATAATTGTAAGAGTTGAGATCAGACGTGTTCTGCCGCGCTTCAAATTCTGAAATGCCGGTATTCACCTGGCCAGTGCTGATAATTGCCTGGTTGATTAGCCGAGAGTCGAATACTCGCCCGCCTCCCGCGTCATTGACTAATATGCCGTGCGTGGCATCAAACCAATATCCCGCGGCAATGGCGGCACCAATAGCATTCTGGGCATTGATATACACTTCGTATTCAATGTTGCTGCTGACCGATGAAGTGACCCTATCTGGGTTGCCAGTAAAGTTGGTGCAAGCATCGAAGCCACGCCAGTTGCCTGGCGATCCGATAAGCTTCGTTATTCCAATAGGACGCCCGCCAGTATGCCTAAGGCACAAGTAAGGCGGCATTTGCGTAGTAATAGTGCTGGGGAAAAATACCGTTTTCGGAAACCAGCCATTCTCAATATTGTCCGGCTTCCGGTTAAACGTTACCGTGATCGCCCTTCTTAGTATTAGAAAGTAGTTTTGATTTTCACCATCAATCAGAACGCGACCATTACTGTTTCTTATATCGATGCCGTAGGCCATGACTCATCCTGTTGAAAAAATTGATAAGTACGCATACCCCGCAAGATCATAAGAGCTCTGCCAGTAAGCGCGGCCTTGGTAAAACGTCACTGTTATTCTGGGAGGCAAAAACCCGCTTGCGGGCATGTTATCGACGGCATCCATGTATTCAGGCCCCACCTGATACGCAATATCACCGGTGTAGTAGTAGGTAAAGGCGAGGGAATAAGTAGCGTTTGGGTTAATGGCAGCGTTGTAAATATTGCCACTGGTGCCAAAAAGCCTAAACGAGCCCACGGTGCGAACCGTTAAATCATTGCTACTTAACCATAGCTGGCCGCCGGGGCCGTATATTTCAAAGCCAAAGCTCATAGTTGACCGATCCTGACCCTTAACCGACTGCTAGAGTCATAAACGCTCATGCCGTCACCATTTTGCTCAACTCTTCCCCCGGTGCTGACTGATTTAAGACCAAAGTCACCGTTAGGATTAAGCGCCCACCCTGAGTTCGGCCAATCGCTTGAGGCAGCAAAACCATAAAATGTTGCCGCTTCAGCCACACTCAAATTATCAGCGTCGATAGCGTCGGCACGGATTAGGCCGCCGACAGTAGTGACCGGTGACCCGTCATTGAGGAAGAACTTGCCAATGGTGATAGCCCCCAACTGTCCTTCCTGGATAGAGCCGTTGCGAATCATGGCGTTGTTCATGTACACAACGTCATTATCCATGATGAATGGACGGCGCTTGTTAGCGTTGGTGCGGCCTAAAAAGAAGCTGTCCACGTCGAAACCAGCATCTACCTGGGTGCCATCGTTATAGATGCCAAAACCACCTATCAAGCCATTCACCTGTACTTGGGCAGTATAGAGAGCTCCGATGCTGACCAGCTCACCATCAACACGATTTATATTGGTGTTAAGCGACTGCTGAACCGATGCAATATCGCTGTCGAGGCTAGATTGCACAGCAATCAACGATTGCGCCTGGGAATTTATGCGGCCATCTAGGCGGTTTACTTCAGTGCTGATGGTTTGCTGAACCGCTGATAAATCACTGCCGAGCTCGGAGGCCACGGTGGTAATCTGGTTGGCTAGTGATTGTGATTCAGACGCCAAGAGGCTCTGCGTTTGCTCTATCGCCGAGAACGCATCGGCCAGCTCCACTTCTACGCCATTAATACGTAATGCCGTCGCCTCATTATCGTCGATGCGCACTTCTTCAAGGCTGTAGAACGTCGCCGACGCGGTGCCCCGGGAGGCAGAGATAACGCGCTGTACCGCCGCCAGCAGCTCATCCTCTGCCGCCCTCGCCTTTGACTCCTCCGTGATAAGAGCAACGTCGTCACCAACGGCCGCCATCAACCCTTCAACTTCGACTGCTAGCGCATCGACGGCACTTGACCATGCTTCACGTTCAGCAACGATATCTGCCGTGTTGTCTTGTGTCTGGACGGTGAGTGTTTCCAAGTCGCTTGCCAACGCATCGTATTGCGTGGCGCGTGCTTCGCTTTCGTTTTGAATGGACGCCGTATTGGCATCGAGCTGAGATAGAAACGCTTGTAGTTCACTGGCAACAGCTTGCTCTTGGTCGGCAAGGGCCTGCTGAACCTGCTCAATCGCTGCCGTGACCTCGGGGATGTCTGTTTCAGCAAACGTGACCAGCACCCGATCCACCAGCACGCCATCGCCTCCCCCTGACGTATCACCCCATATCACTAGCTCATGGTCTAGCCCTTCAGTGTCAGCGGGCACCGTAATGACTACATCATAAAATGCGTAATCGTTAGTCGCGTTAAAATGCACCCATTCACCAAATACGCCATCAATGCAGTAAGCCACCGCAAATTCAGCGCTGGCACTACTCGCGGGCTGTTTGGCATAGAGCGAAAGGCGTATTTCGTTACCCGCAAACTCACTTGTTGTGTCTGGGCTAATCGTGCGGCGCACGCCGTCAGATTGCGGGTTTGCACTCGGAAGCGTTGACGCGATAAGCGCCGCCTGCTGCCCCGCGTAAACGTCACTTGTTTCAGGGCTTAGGCTGCTGCCAGTCGATGCATACCACGCATTGTAGTCACTGCCAGGCTCAAAGCTGCTTGCCAGCGAGGGTCGCGCTTCGAGTCGCGCGGAGAGGATTCCGACCTGGGTAGACAGCGAGCTAAACTGATCAATGCGTATCTGCTGCTCGTTGAGAATTAGCGCTTCGTTGTCGCCCACGCTCCCAAACAGCTGGTTAATCTGAGTAGCAAACAGTTCGTTATCATTGATACGCACCTGGGCCATCGAGTAGATCGAGGCGGCATTAGCGTTGTACGTGGCAGCCATTACGTCTTGCTGCAACGCGAGCAGACTGTCCTCAAGCTGCAACTGCTCGGTCGCTTGCGTGATGGTTGTCGTCAGATTATCGGTCGCTTCCTGGATCGCTTGCGCGCGCGCCTGCGCTTCAAACGTCAGGCTTTCAATGCGCTCGGCCCGCTCCCCATCAAGCCCTGCAATTCGTTCTTCCCGTTCCTCGGCGAGACGATTTGCGACGGTGCCGTCCAATGACTCTGGGCCGTTCAGCACAGTGTCTAACTCACCGATACGGGCAATCTCGGTTTGCAACGTTTGCGCTAATACGCCTTCATCAATCTGACCCGTGATTAACTCGATCACATAACCAAGGTCAGCCAGTGGCGTGGCATAAGTGCCGTTCGGGCTGTTGGGCGGGCCTTCGATGTCGACTACCGACGTGAAGGTAATCCAGTAGTAATAGCCCTTGAGCTTAGTGGGATCGTCAGGATCAACAGCATCATCACGCACGTAATCGGTATAGAAGCCGCCCGCTTCGCGGCCAATTATTTCCGCATTAGAAAAATTATCTTCCTCGCTACGGAAAATGTTGGTGTAGGCATGGTTGCGGTACTGCTGGCCGGGAATGGTCCAGCTCAGGTTGATCATGCCGTAGAAGCCGCCCTGAGCATCAAAACCCGACGGCGCTGGCGGTATGCTTAAATCAGGCGCTGGCGGCAGTAAGCCCGAATCTAAATTGCCATCTTGATTGGGGCGCATCCCCGGCTTTAGCTTTCCAATGCCGCTATCCAGTAGGTCGCGTAGGGTTACCTTGCGATCAAGCGGATCGCCGCGCACACCTTCACCGGTTTCAAGTATCTCGGTCATGGCGGCAATGAGGGGGCGTAGCTCGCTCGGTGCCTTCGGAGGCACTGGCGGTAATGTCCGACGGCGTCGGTTCATGGGCACCTCACGGTGGGCCAAAGAGGTTTAAACTAATTCGCTGGGCGAGGTCGCTATTTGCATGGATTGCACTTCGTTGGTGCCTTGAATTTCAAGCTCCCAATCACGGCAAAGTGTGTAGCCAGGCGGCAGGCGAAACATAGAAGGGCTCACTATCTCGGCATCCATCACCTGGTTGCCGTCAGCCCAGATAATCAGTCGCACCGGGTAATTGGATGCAATAACCTTGCCGCAGCTAAAACCAGCACTGCCAGGCGCTGCCTCATGTAAACGAGAACGCCATGTGAACGTCATCGCATCTCCCTGCCCCCATGCACTGATCGTGCTGCCCTGGATCAAGTAAAGCGTACCTGCTGCAATGTCGTAATAGCCTCCGCTCGCATTGATATCCAGGAACTCCACGCCCTCGCCGGGCGTAAACACCATGCACCCGCCTTCATAAAACGCCAGATAGCGACCATCATAACGGTAGGCGTGCATGCTGGACGGATTTAGCGCCTGCCATTGCTCGCGGGTAAAAACTTCGGCGGTCACTACACGCGCATCGCGGCCACCGGCTGCCACAAGCCCATCATGCCCGGCATAGATGATGTACTCGCCCATATCGACCAGCGAGCGAGCTGATAGACACGGCTGGTCAACATCCAGTTGCATAGGCGACATGGCCTCGGGGCTCGATCCGCTGACAAGATAGGGTTGCCCTTGGGTGGCCACGATCAGTCCTGACGACGTTGCACCAATCGCGACGATGTTATCTTTAAACGCTAACTGGTACGCCACTGGCCAGGCGTGAGGCAAGTACGCTTCACTAAGGCACAGCGTGTTATCAAAGAAGCCCGCCAGAATACCACCAGGAAGCGCCGTTAATCCTTGCAAGCGAGCATCCGGCATATCCCATTCAACCGACGGCAACGAACGTCCTAGCTGCGCGCTGGTAATGCTATCGCTGTATTGGCTAGTAGCGGCACTGACGTCAGCCACGTATTGATACACGCCACTGGACTCGGCGCGGTAAATGCGTTTCGTCACAATGTCATGGCTACCGCTGGGCACGCTCGGGAGTGCTAGCTGCACCTCACCACCTGCAGGCGCACCGCTAACCATATCCCAGCGTTCAATGATGTTACTTGGCGCGCTGGGTGCACCTTCTTCGCCAAACCTCGATACCAGGGTCACTACATAAGAGGTTTCTAGCATCGTGGTCGGTCGCTCGCCGGCAGGTGCGCGGTTGCTAGGCGCGGATGCATTAGGCCCGCTGTTTGGCAAAGGGATGCCCAAACGGTAACTACTGCCCGGGTACGGCGGTGTACCGCTGGTAATATCGCTAATGCCGCCCATCTTTGGTGGGCCGTCCCCCGTCCAGTACACTCGGGAAAAGTCGTCATTAGCCAGCGGCGATTTTACAACATTAACGTTGCGCCCCATGCCCCACGTCAGCCAGAAACCTTGTCCGTCATTGCCGCTGGGATAGCGGTAAAGCGTCGAAGGGTTTACTACCGAAGACAGTGACTCAATGTTAAGAGGAGCGCGCTCAGGCTTAAGCGTACCGCGCTTTAAATAGACATTACGCGCCTGCTGGGCGTTATTCTCTGGCAGCAATCGAGCATCAAGAATAGGTAGCTCGCCACGAAAGGCGCTGTGTTGGATTTTCAATGGGCCCACCTTTCAGGCATAAAAAACCGCTTCCGCGGCGGTAAATATTGTGAGGTAGGCTTAGGCTTCGATCGTCAGCGCGTGCCTGAACAGTTCATCAAGCTGCTCATCGGTTAACCCCAGCACTCCAGCCAGCTCTAGCACCGTAGGACTGAGGCGGCGAAACTCGGTGGCCATGCGCCACGCCCGGCGGGCTTTGGTGGCGGTCGCGGGGTCATCCAGCAATGCTTCTACCTGATCGATCAGACTAAAATCATCAAGGGCCTGGTGGGCCTGGAAGGCGCTGGCGACCGTAGTAGCGCGCCATGCTTCTAGCGCCTGTTGGGCTTGCTGCTCTGGCGTAATACGCCACGTGGCTTGGGCTTCGCTCATGTTGTGGGCTCCTCTTCTGTTTCGATCATGCGAACCGTCCATTTCCCATCTGACGGGTCTTGCCAGTATTCAGCCGCTCCACTTTCTATCAGCGCTAACGCATGGTGGTTGGTAGCCACTATGTACCGCTGCGAGGGGTCGTAATCAGTCGCGTCGATCCATTCACCCTCTCGTGCTGACCACGGTGTATCAGTTGTTTTAGTGGGCTGACCTAGTACGATATGCTGGTCGCCATCCCGCCAGAACATATCGTAAATACCCGCATCGCGCGTTTCCTCACTACCGATAAACTGGCTTCCTTCTACAAATAGACCGGTGTCGATATTGTTAATTAATGGGCCGTTTACATTGTATGAAGTAGGTGCCTTGCTTTTAGCCAGAAAGAGTAATTTCATTAGATATAATCTCCCTCAACTTCAATGAAAACAGAGCCAACTTCTCCCGAGGTAGGTGAATTAAAAAAGTTTGAATCCGCAAGCACGTTGATCGAGCCAGCATTATTAAACCGGCCATTAGCCCTAAAAGATCCCCTATCCGCATTCGATGACCACGCTGTTAAATCTGTGTCAGTGGTTACACTGATAGTCGCTCCTGTGATAGTAGCCAGCGGCTTGGGAAGATCGAAATGATTTGTAATACCAGTCGTTATCCCTTTTTTCATGCGCATTTTAATACGACCAGTGGCCAATATTTCCCAACTACCATCACTGTTGCTATCGCTCTCCATCAATCCGCCGCTGGGTACTTCATCATCGAAACTAATAGGGCTAAGGATGTTGCCGGCATGGAAGATAGGCACGAAATGGTTATAGTTGCCTGGCCCGCCGTCTCGGATTAGTGCCTGCCTGCTGCCGCCCGCGCGAAACAATAGTTGAGTAGCATTTGCTGCTGTATTAGCTGGCAAATGCAGAACAACGCCAAGACCGGTAACAAGCGGTAAATCAGGATCGTTAGCAGCTACATGAAATAGACCAAACTGGCTTAACGTAGCTAAAGTATCACCGTCGGGCATCGGCCGTGCATTTGTACCAAGACTGCCATAGCCCCTCGCCACCAGATCGCCAGAACCGCCCACAACCCCACGACCTCCCAGTACATCGACTAAGCTTTGCACTTGGGCTCGATCAGGAAACTCAGCGATCAACTCAGAGCTCGTACCCTGCCGTCGATACAGTCGCATATAAGCGCCGCCGCCTGGGACGCTGAAGTATTTACCGTCATCGACAGCTTGCCGTCCTTCTGTAATCGTCGGATAAACGGCGTTAAACCCCATCGCGGCATCACGAAAGCGAACCACTTCTTCCTGTAACGCCGCGTTGGTTTGCTCCAGATTTACAACAGCTTGCTCGAATGACATACAGCCCCCTTAAATTAAGCGTCGAGGTTTAACACGCGCACCCTGTTGCTGCCCGTACACTGACAGACGGTAAGCATCGTTAATGCCCGCGTTAAAGTGGGTTTCGTGATACGCGGCTTGCTCAACGTTGCGCCACGGCTGGGGCAGCATAAGAAGCCGGAACGTCGCGCCATGGCGTAGCGCTTCAAAGTGCTGATCGCGTAACGCGTCGGGCAGCGCGCTGTCAGCCATGGGCTTAACCGCTACGCGGGCAGTAAACGTATCAGCATCACTCTGGCGATGAATGGTGACGGCATCAGGGGCAAGCTGCTCATAGTCTGTTCCGGGGGTCATCTCGCGCCCATTTCGATATACCGTCAGCGCACGGACGCAGTAAACCCCGTCAGGGGCCATGACGCCCCCCTCGCTGCTGACAGTGACATCAGTGACTATCCAGGCATTGCCATCTTGACACAGCCTGAACTCCGCCCATCGAATCGCGTCCCGTATGGTGATAAGTGGCGCTTCGGGCACGTCCTGCACGATGGCTTCTAATAGAGAATCCATTACTGGCGCGTCCGTGGTGGGTTGGATGAGTTGTCAGGCGTATTTGGTGAAATAGCGCGTGCTACCTCTATCTTCTGTCCCAAAGCCCCCATGTAGGCCGACATGTGCATTTGAGCCCGATTAAGGTTCGCCGCATGCTCAGCATCTTTGGAATAAGCGCGGTACAGGATGTAATCGGTAATCACCGGCGCGTAGCTGTCGTTGAGGCGGATGGTTTCGCTTTGCAGTCCTTCCAGCCCTTGCGCGACATCGTGCGGCGTAGGTGTTGAGGAATAGATAAGCTCCACTTCTGCGCCTAACGCTGCAGGTGGGTATACGTAAAAGCGTGTCGGATCCTGGTCATCGAACATGTACTGCTCAATGTCGACGCTTTCAGCGTCGCCGTGCCAGCTTCGTCGCGTGGTATCCAGGGAGCGTCGCGTGGTAATCATGATGCCCATCTTATCGCTGGCAGCTGCCGTGTTGCGCACTACATCAATAAGACGAAGGCCGTCGGCGGGTATCTCTTGACGCGTGCCGACAACAAGCTCCATCGAGGCGTTAATTGCGGATGCATCGGGCTTGATCTGAACAATGGCTTGATAGCTTTCATTCAGCCAGCCGATTAGCTCTTCGTTCGTCCAGCGGGTACCGGCGGCCGTCACTTCTTGCAGCACCAACTTGGCGTTGCGAATGACGGTGCCTACAGTCGTGACGGCCATGGCTTACACCTCCTGCATGTAGCGGTTCTTAGCGAGGGCTGCTGTCCAGGGAAAGATGCGCCCGTTCTTAATGTGCTTGAGCTTCCGGCCCTTATACTTGGGCTTTTCAGGGGCTGGCACATTCTCAAGGTCATAGTCGCCAGCATCTGGGGATAGCTCTTCCGAAGAAGTGACGCCCTGCTCTGCCAGGGTTTCAGCGGCCTCAAGCAGCTCGGCGCGAATCGTTTCAACGCCTTGGCGCTTATTGATTTCAACGTTTAGCTGCTCGGCGATAGGCTCAAAATCTTCCTTGGTCACCGCCTCTTCAATCTGCTCAATCAGTGTCTTGCTCATAGCGTGTTACCTCACGGTAAGTAAAACGCCACCCCGGAGGGTGGCGATGTGGGGCGCTTAGGCAGCGCGCTCGGCGTACAGGTGGCCCATGGCGTTGGGGTCAATGACCTCATAGCCGAAGACGTTGAGACCACGCACCAACTGACCGAAGTCAGTCGGGTTAGGCAGGTTCTCCATTTTGGTCATCTGTGACGCAAAGGTAAGCGCTTTCTTGTGACCGAAGATCACGTTGGTGGCCTGGCGTGTGGTCGTGGCATCGGTGACTTTCGACATGTTGTTGCTGATGTACACGTCAAAGCGGTCGAGCATGCCGACCTTGCCGTTGCGGAAGACTGACTGGTTGTCACCCATCGCGCTGGCATCACGCAGGTCGGACTTTTTGAGCATGCCGTTCATCCACGCAGGCAACACAATCCAGCGTGCGTCGTCAGGAACGTTCTGCTCATCCAGCACCGAACCACAATCCACCAGCACATCCAGGATGTTGGTTTTGGAAATGCTCACCGGCGCACCGGCTGCGCCCATGTCGTAGCCGCCAGACTCTTTGCCCGCGCCTGCACCGGCGTTCTCGGCAGCGGCATCGGCAAATACATCGCCAAGGATCACCTTGTCGATGGCGATCTTCATCTGCTGGCCAGCGTCATCCGACCAGTTGTCCATCAACTTGATGTCCGCCTGGTACTCATCGACATCGTTCACTTCAAAGGCAAAGTACTTCGCCTTATCGATGTGCAGTTCGACTTTGTCGCTGGTGGGCTTCTCGTAATTGAGACCGCCGCCAATTTCGTAGTCGCGGATGGTGATAGACGGCGTGGTGCGGATCATCACCGTGTCGCCATGGCTCTTAATTTCCCCTTCATAATCCGTGTTGGAAATCTCAGCGAAGCAGGTTCGCGTATATAACTTCTCGATCATTTTTCCCGACCAGACCTGCGGGATAAAACCCGGGCTGGAGGTGCTGGAATAGTCGGGATGACTTGCGTCGCGTACTGGGCCTGCCATTGGAATAACCTCTTATCGCCTCACGGCGAGGAATCGGAACCGCCAGCCGGGTTAACGAACCCGGCCTTCACGTTGGGCGGCGAATATGTCGGCTTCCAGGCGTTGCGCTTCATCGGCGGCATAGCGGCCAGCGGTCTTATCGCGATAGAACTGTGAAATCTCGGCCCCCGTCCACAACTTCGCGCCTTGAGAATTTGGCGTTTGCGTTGCTTTCGTGGTGCGAGGCTCCACCTGCTCATCGGGTACCGTGCGCTTTTCCGGCGTCTTTGGCGTCGCCTGACTCAGATAGAGCTTGAAGATGTCTGCCACCCCCTTCGCGCTCTGGGACTGCTGCGCCTCACTCAGCGCTTGCTGATACTGCTTACCCGACTGAGGGTCGAACTTGCTAAGAAACTGCAGGAACGCAGGATCACTATTGATCTGACGGAAGTTAGGAACGGCTTGCTCCAGGTTCACCCAAAAGCGTGCTTCGGCGTCTTCCCGCTTTTCAGCCGCATCGGCTTCCTTCTCAGCTTCGAGGCGGTCTAGACGCTCTTGCAGTTCTTTTGTATTGCCTGTTTCGGGTGCCGCGTCCTTCTGTTTCGTCATGCGTTCAATGAACGTCACCAGGTCTTCGCCAAACTCCTGCTTGAAGTGGGCGAGCTGGTCGTCAGTGATGCCGCTGCTATCAGGCGAAGGGGCTTGTTTTTCCAGCTCCTGAATGCGCCGATCCTTGTCAGCGACCTGCTGTTTTAGCTGTTCGTTCTCTTTACGCAGCGCTGGGAGCTCACCGTTGTACTTGCCTTGCAGCACTTGAAAGCGATGCTGCCAATACATCGCATCTTGGGTTTCTGGCTTAGGCTCGTCTTTCGTCAGATCAGCGGGTTGCGCGTCTTCGGGATTGGCCGTGTCAGCCTGCTTTGTGTCGTCTTGCGGGTTTTGCTCGCTAGCGGGAGTCGGGGTCTGTTCTTCCTCAGCCTCGGGGTTCTCTGGCGTGCGATCAAAGTGCTTGGCGGCAGCGGCAGCTTGTGCCTGAACGGATTGGGGTAGTGACATTTCAACTCCTATGACGCCTCTCGGCGTGTCTGTGAGCCGGCATTTGCCGGGGTTCACGATTTGGGTAACGGGTTCAACCTGCAGTGTTGAGCGCACCCACAAAAAAACCGCCTCCAGGGAAGCGGCTTGTTTGTGAGGCCGGGCAGTGCCCGGCTATTTAAAGCGTGTATCGATTACCTCCCGTGAGGTCTCCAATTTTTCAATCCAGTCTGACAGCGCGGCCGCCTCGCCCTGCTTGCGAGCCAGTTCAAGCGTATCCCGGCATTGCTCCAGGGAGTCGCGACAATCCTCGCGCTGGGACTTGAGCATTTCCAGCAGGTATTTGCCGTCCTGGCTGCTGTTGATTCGCGACAGGGCTCTCCACTGCTGTTCGTTCATTCTGTTTTCCCTGTGTTTCGGCAATGAGCTTGGCAATCTCAGCAAGCAGGTGCTGGGCATCAAGCGGCGCCTGCTGCTGGGCGATCTGGGTGTCGGCTTGGGTTTCGGCAGCATCGGCGCCGTACTTCTGGGCCTGTGCCTGCTTAACCGCTACTTCTGCCTGGCCCTTGGCCTGTTCAAGCTGTTGCTCGGCCTCCATCTTGGCCTGCTCGGCTTTCTGCTGCTGGGCGAGGTTCTGTTCCATTTGCTCTTCCGTTGGGATGAGCCCCGGCATGTCCAACTTCTCGGCTACGCTATCCAGCAGCTTGCGGCGACCTTCCATACCCAAGATGCTCATGTCGGTCTCGTTACGGGTCAGCTGCAAGAACTGCTGGCGAAGCATGCTGGTCTGCTCACGAATGAGCATGGCAGAGCTACCGCGTGCCACGACGTTGACGTCACCTTTAATACTGGGGTCGTCGCTGTACTGCATGTTGTAGAGCCATAGCGCCTCGATGACACGACGCATCACACCACGGTCAATGTGGCGAATCGCGTCTTTGATGCCCTTATTGGCCGACTCCATGAGCATCGATAGGCCGCTAGCGGTATTGCCTGCGCCGCCGACGTTTTCGTTACCGTAGGTATAGCGCGGAATATTGGTGGCATCGTCGGCACGCTTTTCAAAGGCGTCGTAGACACTCAAGAGCTCGGCAGCATTGCTCGCAGGCTGATAAAACCGCACGGCAGCGTTATTGCCAGTGACGTTGCCGTCTTTGGTGCGCCATATCTTCCACGGGTAAATGTTGGTGGGATCTTCGTTGGGCTGTAGGCGCTCTTCGTAGACTTCAACTTGCGGGCCGGAGGAGATGGCCAGGTTGTTAACCAAACTGCGCGCCGTGGCGTTACACACATCCTGAATGTCGGCCATGAGCTCAGGGATCGCTTGCCCCCAGAAACTTCCCGGTACCGGCTGATAGCTCGCCTTGTGGTAGGGACGGCGCTCTAGCGGGTCGCGATTGATACGCACCCGGATAACGTGCTGGCCAATCAGAATGGCTTCAATTTCGTATTCAGCTAGCGGGTCTTCAATATCGTCAGGATTCACGCCCCATTGCAGCAGCGTGACGCCTTGGGCGCCACCGGAGTAGATCAGCCCATCGATAGTTTCACCGTGGGTAAGCCATTCGTGGCCGCGCCCTTCCAGCTCGGCACGCTCGCCATCCGTCCATAGCCAATCGCGCAAGCCGCCCTGGCCGTACTGCTCAAGTACGCGGCGAATAGACTCTTCGTTAAACGATGGCACGCCGATCAGCTGGTTAAGCTGCAGACGGGTAAAGCGAGCCCGCTCAATGATGAACGCGCCGTCATCGATGTTTGTCGCGTCTGGGCTGGGGTACATATCAAACGGCGACACCCGCTCAAACTCAGGGCGTACCGTAGTAGTCTTGACCGGCTGCCACCCTTCTAGCCACTCCAGCGTGGGCACACGGCGAAGAATAGGGGCGCGGATGAAGGACGTCGGATAGGTGACAAAATCATCAACAAACTGCTCGAACGCATCGTTCCAGCCACCTTCCGATAGCTGATCGGCTATGACCACCTCATGACGTTCAGCGGCTTCCTCGGCCTTCTCTTGCGCCATTTGCCGGACTTGCTCGCGTGCCTGCTCAACCAGGGCAGCCATATCCACCTGCTGGCCTTGCTGCTGTGCCTGCATCGCCTGCTGCTGGAGCTGCTGCAGCACTGGCATGATGTACTCGTCAGGGACGTCGGCAACAGGCGTAGGACGTAACCCCCAAGGGCGCTCATTGGCGGGCATCATGATATCGCGGATCCATGAGCCCGCGGCACGGCACTTCGTGGCCGTCAGCATCATGTAAATCTCGGCACCACCTTCCTTGCGAATCGCCGATAGCTTATCAGGGGAATACTCACCCTTTCGGCGACGCAGGCAATCCAGCAGCCGGTATTCGACTTCCTGCTTGGCGGTTTTGGCTGATTCCCACGAACGGCGAATATGAGCGCCCAGCGACGATTCCACTAGCTGGCGGCGACGCTCTTCCTCTGCGGCCATTTGCTGGGCTTCCGCTGCCTGCTCAACGTGCATTTCTGAGGCAGTCTTGTATTGCAGCAGTCCCAGATTAGCCATTAGCGGCACCTTGCGTCAGTGCGCGATAGATGGCGGCGTCAGCTGCACGCTTATGGGTGCGCATACGCTGAATGTTGCGGCGCATTGGGCCAAGCTGGGTGAACAAGTCGGTTACGTACCCTTTAGGATCCTGCAAGAACTCCAGCAGCTTGATCGTGAAGGTAACACCCATGCCGCCTTCCACATCAAACTGCAGTCGCATGCCTGGCTCAGGCGCCGATACCTTCTCCTCGATGATGATCATGTCGATCTGCACGTTGCCAACGTCAGGGCGAATCTTCTTAGACGGAATGGGTATCTGGTGTTTCATCAGCTCTTGCGCAATACCCATCGCCGAATCGCGGGCGAGCTTTTCAATATCGCGGCTCTGCAAACCGGCTAGGCGCAGCGCTGCCGTATTAGCCCGCTGCTGTTGTGAGCTGTCAGGTGCGGAATAAATCATAGCGCCTCCCGGCGTGATTAAGTGTGAGCAGCCCAATTGCCACGCCTGCCGGTGCTGGCTGGCGTGCCGGGCAGTTGAGCCCTTGCAAAAAGTGATGATCGGGCGAGAGTTTCTAGCGCCTTAGCGCCGTGGGATGCCCAATCATGGCGAGGTGTCGGCTTATAAACGCCGCGTTTGTCATCCCACTCTTTGCGGTAGTTATCGAGGCAAAGCACACCTTGGTGGCAATCCTCTTCATTGATCCAGCACATCGGCAAGAATTGGCGTGTGGCCTGTACGCCCTCAGCATGGTTGCTAATGCGCGGTACCGTTTCAAAGTTAATACCGAAGCCTTTCGCCACATCGGAACGACTTTTACCGGTGCCAAGCTCACGAACAGCAAGATCGTGTGGCCCGAAGTGCCCGCCGTAGCGGTAACCCTTCTTATTGAGCAGGTCAGCGTAGTACTCGATGCCTTCGCCCTCGCCTTCGAGGTAGTCCACCAGGTGCACTTCACGCCCGACGACTTGAGCAAACCAAATCGCCATGGTGTCGTTCATACCCAAGTCCCAAGCGGTATAGACCGGCAGGCTAGGATTAACCTGCACCTGGCTAGTGAGGCGCTTGTGCTTACGCAGGAACTGCATCTGCGTGGCGAAGTAAGCACCCTCGACCGACTGGCTAAACGCTTCTTCTGGCGTGCTGGGGTACTCGCGCTGCATATCGTCTTGCAGCTTTTCGGCTTTTTTGGCGTACCACGCCTGCTGGCCTGCAGTCGTTTTAATGCTGTGCTTGTGTTCAAGCTGCTCGAAATACTCCCGCAACCGTTGCGGTACCACGACGCCCTTTGGCGACATGGTGTAAGTCGGCTCTTGCCACCATGGGAAGAAATGGAACTGGAAGTCCATCTCCGTCAGCGGGCGCCCCATCTCCTTGAGCTGCTGCGCTGTCTGACTGTAGTCGAAGAAGTAGCCTTCACGCCCCTCTGCGGTACTTTCGAGCGTTATCTGATTGCCGATACCCACCGCTTCAAAGGCGCCGGTAACGATCTCTTTAGCTTTATGCGGAAACTGCCGACAGATCTTGCCGAATTCAGATACATGCAGACGCTGGAGCGTGCCGCCACGGTAAGAAGTGGAGACCTTGATGCTTGAACCGTTATCAAAAACGTAGGCACCGCTACCGCTCTTGTCGCTGATCGCCTTGGGTATCTTAGTGCCCAGCATTTTCAGAAGCGCATGCCAGGCGTCGTCGATGTTCTCGTAAGCGAAGGTGATCTTGTTCCTGAAGATATCCTGCGCATCTTCCAGCTTGTGGCAGATACAGCCCGCGGCGAAGTTGTCCTTGAACAGACAATCATCCAACGCGTCGATCATTTCAAAAGTGGTGAAGCCCAACTGGCGCGCCTTCAGGATGAGATCAAGGCAGTGACCATTCAGGTAGCGCTCTCGCTGCGCCTTGTTTGGCTTGAAGCGAACCTTCTTACCGGACTTATCCTTGATCTTGTAGAGCGAGTTGAGACGGAACCATTTGAGGTTAAGCGCTGCTTTAAGATCGGCTTTATCGGTTAACCTGCCCTTCGCGTGTGCTCTCAGATAGGCGTCTGCGCGCTTGACCTGACGTGCCCGCTCACTCGGCGCCAGGATCATCAGGAGCCACCTCATTCATCAGTTCTTCAAACGTCTTCACGCCTTCGTCTTTATCGTTGGCATCAAGGCCATAGTTCTGGCGTTCTAGCTTGATAACGCGGTCGAGGGCTTGGGTACCGTGCCCCATGCACTTGCCGACGTACTCCAGGGGAATATCAATCTCCGTGATGACATCAAGCATTTGCACCTTGATCTTGCCTTCTGCCAGCTGACTGTCCAGCAGCTCGGCATAACGCTCAGCAATCCCTCGCCAGCGCTCCAGATTCTTACGGTGACCCTTAACGACGGCAGCGTTCTCATTCGCCGCATACTCAACGATCTGCTCGTCGTCGTTATCGAACGCCGCCTGGGCTTCCGGTGACAGCGACGCCTTGGTGATTTTCTGCTGCGTGCGCTCGCGTACCCGCTCAGTTAGATCCTTTTCCCAATTTCCCTTCTTTGCGCGGCGCGAGATACTGGAGCGGTGAACGCCGTGGCGCTTTTCGAGCTGAGTCATCGAGAAACGACCAGTGCGGAATTCGCGCTCGATCAGCTCCCAGTCGTTTCGTTGAGCCATAAAAAAACGCCACCCTTAACAGGCAGCGTCTCCATAGAATAGGGGCCGGGCGTCTCACGACGTGCCGGCGGTTATTGGCGGTGCCTCACGGCATGGCCAAAGGCGACGCTTCGCAGCGTAGCCGTGTCGCTTCACAGCGAGAATCAGCATTGGTTGAGCGCCCTGATGTGAGCGCTAGATCACCCCGCTGCAATAACAGTTAGGTAGGGCGCTCACCGATGCCGGTGCATTGATTGGTGCTCGATATCTCCCGCCCATCTGCGTAAGTGGCTTTGCAGACCATTCCCGCAGAGTTGCTGCGCTCAAACATAGCGCCTGCAATATCATCCGCTTGGCGCTGCGTGAGGTCTGACGCTACCACCTCGTTGCTGCCAGTGGTGCGCTCGACGTTCTCGCTATAGCGGGTCACTTCATAGCGTTCAATTTTACGTACTCGATACTCAATCATGCTTTACTCCTCGACGGCCTCAACCGCCTATTTGGGTTTACTCTTCATCTTGAATGCGTTCGTGCATCCAGTGCGCGGACTGGTGCAGCGTGGCCGCGACCATACCCCAGCACAGGCCAGCCTCTTCTGCTTCGCTGATAGCCTTCATGATGTCGTCTTCCAGCTTTATGCACGCTGCCTCGCCCGAAGGCGTGAGGGTTTTCATCCTACGGAAGTGCGTTACCGATCCCATTATCGCCTCCAGTGCCAATAACCAGATGAGAGGAACACAATCACGATCCAGCGCAGCCTGAGCCACGCTGATAGGCGCCTACTTGGTGTCAGCTTCACGATAGAGGTTCGGCTGGGTGCGATTACGCTCACTCTGGACTTCGCGCCAAGCGTTAATGCCTTTGTCCGCTGTGCGCGCCCCAACGTAACCGCCAACGCCGAGCGTCATTAAATTCCATAAGGGCTCAGGGAGGTCGAGCATTAAACCCACGCCAAACATTGCGCCTAAATAAGGTGCCAGTAGATAGTTGTTCGCAATGATGGCAACGATCACGATCATCAGCAGCGGGCGCCAATTACGCTGTAACCAGCTCTCGCCTTGCGCTTCTGCCAAAATAATCTGCATCTGCGCCTTAACGATACTGTTCTCGGAATCGATAAGCTGAGACTGGATGTCGCTCTTTAGTCGGTTGGCTTCGTCTTTATCAGTCACTGCTTTATCGATCACGCCAAACAGAGGGCCAGTAATAGCGCTCAAAGCCTTAGTTACTAAGCTCATGGTTTACCACCTCGCACACGATCAGCGAACGCCATTATCATCACGTCAATGCTGCGCGGGCCTGCCCAGCCACATACAACTGCGACGCTCGTCGAAGGCCAGCCATCCAGCCCAAACCAGATGTTTAAGCCTGCTGCGATAACGCACATAACGATGAGCGCAGGCACATCGAGCAACAAACGCTTCGTAAAAAATTTATCCCGCTCGCCGCTTTTAATCTCGGCGGCAATCTTAGCGATAAAGCCCATAAACACTGCTCCCGCTAGCGTAACCGCCAGCAGCGCTTCTTGTAGCCAGCCTGTGTTTCGCCATGGCATTGCACTCCTCCCCTTACCAGCGTGCCGGACCATGAGAGCGCGTATCGACGTGAGTAAACGTCTGATAGCGCCCAAGGCTGGCAGTGGGAAAGTTTTCGGCGAGCCAGTCGTACACGTCGTCAGTCTCTACGCCTTGAACGCGAATATCAGCGGCACGGCCAAGCGTGTGCAGGCTGTTAGGCGCTCCGCCTACCTTGGCGTTGTAATCATGGCAGCGGCAGCCGCTGTTGATGATCACAGCTTTGCCGAAATGAGTGCGCACCGCTTCGAGCACGTCGAGCGTATCCACATCTACGGTGTCAAAACCGCAACCGCAGTTACACGCAAACTCGGTGCGATGAAAGTGGGCACTAATCTTGTTGGGCATATTAAGCTCCAGCGCCTCACGGCGGGGGAAATTGGTAGCGGGCGATGGATTCGAACCACCTGTTGTCTAGGTTATGAGCCTAGCGAGACGCCATTTCTCAATACCCGCTATAAACAGAAAAGCCCCACCAGATACTGGCAGGGCCTCAAATGTAAACGCCCCGGCGCAATGCCAGGGCGTAGAATTAGATAGTGGGGATAGATTAGCTAATTCAGGCACAGTGCGCAAGAGACCTAGGCATTAATGCTTAACCTTATAGGCATCCTGAATTGATTGGGTCAAAGCGCTAAATGAATTTTGAAAGAGATTTTTCTCTTCCTTAGATTTTTTAAGCTTTTCCCGTTTTGAATATGCATTCATCCAAACCTCTGACTCTTTGCGATCAGCTGACATTGCACTATAAGTCGATTCTATATTTCGTGTGTGCTCCAGCTTCATACAGTTTAATAGCTCTAAAAGCCGTGCCATCTCACCTGCAGCATCCTCTCCAATCGCTTGAGCCAAGGATTCACAAACTTTAGCCTCGTGAAGTAAATCATCCAAAGGTAGGCCCAAGGACATAGCCAGATGCGTGACTGATGTTGTACTGAACTCAAGCTGTTGGTCGATATTGTCGATATCTCTGTAGTGCAGCTTAAGAATATCGCTCAGCTTCACAGCCCTTTGAGCATACATAAACCGCAAGTCCTGTTTGCGTTGTTTTGTACTATCGTTAATAGCCTTACCTGCAAACCAAGCCGCTACGGCAGCTGCAATTGTTGCAATAACCGTAAGGGGGAGCGAGAAAATAGCTACTACATCTGAGGCTGAGGAGACATCCATCACATTATCCTTCACTAAGTTGAGGCTAAGCAGCCCTAGACAATAACTCTGCCACAGGATGAAGCGCTTGGCACTCCCAGCGATCCAGCGTATCCAGCAACTTCTCCCACACTCCCTTCCAACACGTGCGCCCATTAGCTGCCCAGCGACGAACGTCCACCTCCTCCCCATGCTCTTCCTCGATCCATGCGGCAATGCGCCGAGGATTGTGCAGACCTGGCCGGTTATACGGGTAAGTCGCTTCTGCGTGGTGGTGAATCGCTGCCGACACTATCCACCGCAGTTGATTAACGGCTTCCGCTGGCGGGTATTCGCTTTGACCCTGCCCTGGTAAGCGCATTTGCATGCCAACGTGCATCAACGCTGTGTGCAGCCACTCCCGATCTTCTGTTAACTCATCACGTGTAAATGGGCCAAAGCAGTAACGGGCAAGCGCCTGCAGGTGCTGAGGCTGACGCTCGACCGCGCTGATTACCTGCCCCGCTTCAAGCCCGCTGACGATTTTCCAGTCATTGTCGGGAAGATGCCCTTCGTTGCTCGACTTCGATACATCTTCTAACGCTGTGCGCACTTCTGATAGGCGGCGCTCACTGCTGGCCAACGCACGCTTGAGCTCTTCGAGGTTTTCATCAAAGGGGCCTGCATTACTGAGCGCCTTGGTGTTGCGCTTATGCTCTGCTGTCAGGCTGCGCAGTTTGGCACCATTGTTGCCCACGTGTTCACGTATCCGCTTGAGGTTATCAAACAGGTCGGCGATGGGACTGTTACCGCGCCGCGTGTGATACGCCTCGAAGATCATTTGTCTAGCTGATATGTATCGCATCACCGCTCCCCGTTGCGCTTTTGTTGCGTTTTCGTTGCGTTATTGCCCATCTGTTGCGTTTTGTTGCCCTGTTTGTTGCGCTTAAGCTCGCTAACCACTTCATCCCAAACGCTTTTCACTCTTTCAGGTGTTGCGTGCGGGAATGCTTTTACCCACTGGGCATGCACTGCTTTACGATGCTCTTGTGGTGCGCTGAGCATCTGCCTCGCTACGTACTTCACCTGGCACTCTTTGGCCCATTCGTGCCATTCGTCTGAATAGCCGTTCTCCCCTCCTAGCTTGCGGCCATCGGGCCATGCTGTGGGCCTATTCATGTAAAGCGCTCTTCGGATAAAGCCCAATAATGCGCCCACGCTTGTCGTACTCTTCGCGCATACCGTTGCGTAACGTGACGGCCGCTTCCCCCTCCCTCTCACCTGACTCAATGAGCCGAACTGAATCATGGCGCCCCATATCAGGCCGCAAGCGCGGAAACTCCTGAATCAGCTCTTCGATAGTCATCCAGCGGCACGGCGCGAAGAAATGATGGATGTCGGCACTCACGCGCTATCACCTCGCTCACCTATGTAGCCGTTATTAACCGGCACCTCATTGCCGCACTCTGTGCATACCAGAGCAGCGATAAATGGCCGCTCGCTCATAATGGCCAGCGGGGTGTAGGTTTCGCCGCAGCCGCATGTGGGGAATGCGGTTTCACCTGCTCGCGGCTTACCGCCAATGTCGATAACGTCACCCATTCCCTATCTCCTCAATCGTCCACCCACCGCCATGCTTCTTGGCCCGCGGGAACGCCACCTTGAAGACAAACGGGTAAAGCTCAGCCGCTACCTTCATCTTGACCTTGGCATCCTCAGTGAATACGCCCGGGCCACCTTTGGTGTCGTGTAGCTCCATCACGCCATCGCGATCCATGACGGCGAAGTCCACGGTCAGGAATGTCTTGTCAGCCAGGCGCAGCTTGATACCGTCGAAGCGGTACCACTGGATATCGCCTGCACGCTTTAGCAACTCCAAATACTGGGCATAGGCAGCCTCAGTCTTGTTCATCTGTCCGGCTTTGAGACGACCGAGAGCAGCCAGGCGTTTGTTGTTGTGCATCATGGTTGGTCGCCCTCGCCCTGGTGGTGGCTGTACTCCAATGGCTCACCCTGGTCGTCATAGCCGTCAGTGAGATAGAGACCCAGCCCGATCAGGAAGGCGGCGCCCACTATGGCGGCGGCGGGCAGCATCCAGATGCTCATCACTTCACCGCCTTAACCAGGCCGCGCCTGGCCAGTTGATCCAATGTCAGCACGATGGCCTCATTCATGCGCGCTCGGCGCTCGTCGCGGCTTAGATGCTGGCCGTTATCTATCTCGTGGTGGCACTTGGGGCAAAGCGCAGCGGTTAACGCATCACTAGACTTCTGCCCTCGGCCACGGTGCTGGTTGCTGTGCGCTGCTTGGATACCCCAGGCACCACACAGCACACAGCTTTCAATCTCGTGCACATTGCTTAGCCATTGGCCGCTGCGGTGTGGCTTGGTGGGTAGATAGCATTCGTTGGGAAGCATTACGCCACCTCGCGGTATTCGTTGGGGTTGAAGCCTTTCAGGTTTGGATCCGTCAGCCGGAAACCGAGTCCGGTGAAGTGACGCCAGCATTCATCTAGAAACTCAGCTTTCTGCTTAGTCGTCATGCCTCGCGTCACCGCGAAGTCGAAAGGCAGCTGCATAAGCTGCAGTTTTTCTTCATAGGGCAGAGGAGCTACTACTCGCTCATAAGCAGCCTGATACTCTTCGCTATCACGGCAGAGAATCGGCACGCCAAAGTGGAGCTTGGTGTAGCCTCGGTACTCCTCTGCTGTCATGTCGCCCTGCGCTGCGGCTTCCTTGCACCACTTGCCGTGCAGCTTGTCCTGTTCGTGGGTTTTCTTTGGCTTGTACTCACGGACAATAATTTCGATGACCTTCCACTGCTGAAAGGCCGTTATGATTACGCCTGGCAGGCGAGTTAATGCGGCCATCCCGTCGCTGGTGTTAGAGGCACGCGAGACGAACGGCTTAGCGGCTGGCTTGGTCATATCAGCGGCTCCCCGGTGTACTCGCTCCATGCCCGACGGGCGCGGAAGCATGCGCCTACAAATCCTTTAGCGCTGACGGTCTGCTCGTCTGCGAAAAATCCTTGAGCCGCGCTCTCAAATTCTTTCGCTAGCGTTCTCAGCTCGTGATCGGCGGCCAGGGCGTCAGCTTCCGCGCGTTCAGCCATTTTGCTGCCTAGTGTGGTTTGATAAGTGACTGGCTTACCCATGCTCCACCTCCCGTGTAGGCATTAACCAAGCCGTGAAGCGATCCATAAGACGTGGCACTGCGATTCCTGCCAGGTCTTTGGCTGTATAGATACGTTCGCCATTCCCGGTAATGCACACCACACTGCCGTTGGTTAGCTCGTCTTTGATCTCAATGCCCTGGCTAAGCAGGCAGTTGCGCTGAAAGGTTGATAGCGTCATGCCACTGCCCTCCGCTGTTGCCAGTAGCGCAGCGTCACGCCACGCGCCATGGCCATCATCTGGTTATCGAGCAGCTTGACCCTATGCAGGCGAGGAGCTGGGCGAACCTCGCGAATCATGAAGCCGTGTGACTGCACGTTGCCAAAGCGGTAGGGTTCGATCTCCATTAATCCAGCGTATTCAGGCAGCTCTTCGCGCTTGATAAGCCCGGGCGCGGTCACCATCCAGAAATAGCTGGGCGGTACCAAGCCACAGCAATTTGAGCCCGCTGCCGCCATGCGCGCCGTCTCTGCCGCCTGCTGCTTGGCGTTGGACAAGGTTTTCGCACGCCACCACTTTGCGGTTTGCTCTTCGCCGCGAATCTGGCGCAGCTCGGCAAGCCAATCTGCACGGCTTACCTTGATCTCAAACGCGTGGCCAAGCCGTGCCTTAGTGACTGAGGCAATATCCGCTTCCGGCCCCCATACGGAACCGCAATTCGGTACCGTTATTTCATGTTTTGCCGCCGCGCAGTATGCGTAGACAACGTCTTGCACAATGGCTTCGGTAAGTACTGGTTGGTCGGTCATGCCGCACCTCTCTCAGTCCGGTAGCTGCCCCAATCCAGCTTGAGCGTGGCACCACCACCTTCCTGCATGCGGTCGATAATTCGCTTGCCGAGGTAATCTTCTAGCTGGTCGGTTTCCAGGTTGCTTATCAGGATCGTCGGCAGCATCTGCTTGTAGCGCTCGTTAATGATCTTGAAGAGCATCAGCCGCTCCCACTCGGTACCCAGTTGCGCACCGACTTCATCCAGAATCAGCAGGTCTAGCCCGCCAACGAAGGCACGAATAGCCTCACGCTCGCTTGCGCCCTTCTCTTTGCTGAATGCGCGCTCCTTGATCAGGTCAATCAGCTCGTAAACATCAATCCCCATCACTACACGACCACTGGCCAGCAAGGCATTCCCGATGGCATACGCCAGGTGACTTTTGCCGGTGCCCACGCTACCGGTGAAGATCAGCCCGCCACCTTGAGCAAGACGCTCGTCAAACTTGGTGACGTAAGCGCGGCACACGCTCTGCACGTAGGCTTGCTCCCGGCTGTGTGCTTCAAAGCCAGTCAGCGATTTATCAACAAAGCGTTTCGGGATCAGGGATTCTTCACGCAACTTCTCAAGTCGGCGGCGGCTGCTGGTTTCGCTGGCCTGGCTGACTTCTGATTGACTGACGCCCCGCGCATCTTCCATCACACACTGGGGGCATCCAGCCCACTGACCGTTGGGCATTTTTGTGTTGGCAAAAGGGCCATGAACCCGGCAGTCTTCTGATTTAGTTTCAGCAGTGCCCGCTAACATGCTGGCTAGCTGCCCGCGTACTTTTGGAGTGGTTGTCAGTGATTGCGCCATGGTTAATCCCTCGCCCATTCCGGCATTTCAAGATCGTTTTTACCGTAGGAGCCCACCGGCATCGGCTGTGCAAAGCCCTTGCGGCCATCGCTACGCTGAGGCTGGGCACCACGACCTCCTTGGCGATTGATCAGCCACTGAGCTTTAACGCCTTGCCAGCCCGCTAAAATTGCCTCGTCAATCGCTTGGTCTGGCGTCATGCCCGGGATTGCCACGCTGGCTTTGATGGCCTCGCCTAGCGCAAGCATGAGCGCTCTCTGGGTAAGCGGTTTTTTAAGCGCCTTGCGGTGGTCGATGAACGCTTTCGCAGCGTCGGTAGAAACGCCTTCAGGTAGGTTTGTCAGGTCAAGCGCGGTTGGCTTGGATTTGGGCGCAGCCTTTCCCTTGCTGGCAGGGGTCGGATTCTTATCGCTGGGAGTTGTTTTTTGGGAATCCTGTGCACACTCCCCCTCGAACGTAGTGAGAGGGGGTATGTCTTTCCTGTCTTTATAGGTCGGCTCATTTTGAGCTGTTTTAACCGGCTCATTTTGAGCCGACTCGGCTCTTTTTGTCGGAGCCTTCCGTTTTGAGCCGTTTGAGGGTTCCCAGCTTGGAACATCCTTATTCAAGGTGATCGGTGAGCGGCTGCCACCTTTGCGGAAAATAACGTTGCGACGAACTAACTCACTTATCACTTTTGAAACACGGGATTCGTGCATCTTGGTTAGTTTGGCAACGTCCTCTGCGAAAATGCGGTCACTCTTTTTATTCCATCCATACGTCAAGCGGACGACCGCTAGCACTACGCGACGCTCGCGATCCGTAACTGGCGCTCCAATAATTTCGTCAAATAGCTCGTTAGCTATACGCGTGTATCCGTCCTCCACTTGAGGCCCCTTGCTCGGCGGTGCCGGTGCCTGGGCGTCATCGCGACGCGCTCTAAATTGGTTTAAGTCGGCTACTTGTGCCATAATTACCTCTGCAAATTGTGTTTAAAGCCCGGCGCGCTCCCCAGCGATATGCCGGGCTTTGTCGTTTCTGGCCTAGCCCTTTCAGGGCCTAATATTGGAAAAGCCGGGCTTACGCCCGACCTCCCTCTATCACAGTCAACGATGGCGACGTATGGCGCAGCGCATAGAGCTGGTCATGCACCATGCTCAAGTTTGCTTCCAGCACAACGTCCTCTACCGTCATGTGCCGCTTTACGGCTTCCATCTGTGCCGCCCTCAATCCCTCAGGCGACATACTGGCCACGGCTAGCGCGACTACCTGACGATCTATCACGTGATACTCCTCGGCCCTTTCAGGCCATTGCTTGCTGTGCCACCTTATCCAGAAGGTGACGCTCAGCATTGCGGGCCATTAAGTCGGCCAATACCTGGCGGGCACTGTCATCAAGCGCGCGTCCGTTCGCCAAGTCGTCTAACAGCTGGGCTTGTTTCATTCGTCGCGCCTCCAGCGCCTCTAGAGAAAGCTCATGAAGCAATGGAGCGATTCGCCCGCCGGTCGTCATGGCGGCAGCGCTCTCAATGTCAGCAAGCTCGGCGTCAGTGAAGCGAACCTTCACAACATTGGTTAAGTGTTCGCCCTCTTGTTTGCGGCGACGGTCATCTGCGAGGTATAGGGACATGTGTATTCCTTTGTACCGTTGTGATAACGCGGCCTTCACAGGCAGGCGGTTTGGTTTAGGCAGCAATCGGATCAGCTTTCAACGCACCATCTGTGATGCGCTCAAGCTGGTACTGCCGCAGCAGCGGGATCTCTTCACCCCACATCGTTACGGCGGAGGGGGAAATTTTGAGCGCTTTTGCCAGCTCAATTTTTTTTCCGCCGAAATGCTTAATCGCGTCTTCGGTTTTCATCGGAGTGTCCTCTATTGATGAAAATATTTAAGCATGCTGAAAGCAATCCCGCAAGCATACTGAAAAACGTTTCAGTTAAGCTTGCTGAAATGAGCATCCAAGAAAGAATTCGTCAGGCCATCAAAGAGAGTGGCCAAACCAAAAGCGCGATAGCTAAGGCGTGCGGCGTTCAGCCGTCTGCCGTAACCCAGTGGCTAAACGGCGATACCAAAGCCCCTACTGCTGAGCGCTTGCTGAAGCTGGCTCGCGCAACGCGTGTCTCCTACACATGGCTGGTCGACGGAAAAGGCGATATGCACGAAGGGCCGGAGGAGCCACGTGCTGGGTATTCAGCTCGCACCAATGAACTTGAGCTCCACGACACAGAAGTGGTTGAGGGCGACGAGCCGCTAACGGCTGACGAAGTCGAACTACCTTGCTTCTATGAAGTAGAGTTTGCTGCCGGTGATGGACGCACCCAAGTAGTCGAAAACCATGGTCATAAAATGCGGTTCTCATTATCCAAGCTGGCGAAGCGTGGCGTCTCGCCAGAAAATGCCGCCTGCGCCACCGCCACCGGCACTTCCATGATGCCCACCATTGCCGATGGCTCTCCCATTGCCATTGATAAAGGCACGCGGCACATCATCGACAGTAAAATTTACGCACTCGATCACGGCGGCATGCTCCGCATTAAACGGCTCTACAAGATGCCGTTGGGTCGCGTGCGATTAGTCAGTGATAACAGCGACGAGTACCCCGAGGAGGTTCACAGCCTCATGGGGCCAGACGCACCAAAAGTCATTGGCCGGGTCTTCTGGTGGGAGGTATTTGACTAATGAGCCAGATCGCTCGTACCGGCTTAATCGTCCTGATATTAGCCTGTGGCTTTGCGCTAGGCGTGACGTGGAGCAACCGAACCAGCTTCATCTCCGCGAATGACGCCTGGTCAAGCTACGAAAACTGCGTATTGTACTTTGCAGAAAATGCAGCAACATCCAAAGGTGCTGAAATTAGCCTAAGATTCTGTCGCGCAGCCACTCAATAACACTTTCCTCCCCTAGATAAAGAATGCCGCCCAAACGAGGCGGCTTTTTTGCGCCTTAAATTTCACCATGCTTAAATAATTTCAGCAGAAACCTTGACGGATCATTTCAGCATGCTTAAATTGTATCACACGAACACAGCGCAACGTGTTCAGGCCCTACAGGTCACCGCTCTTTAACAATTTGCTCCCATCAAACGCTCCAACGGTTAGAACCGCCACGGCCAGAGATGGGTATCCAACGCCAGCCTAGTGGAGAGATAACGCTGGCCAGTTAGACGCTCGCCCTTGCGTATAGGGATACAAGGCGACACCGGCCCGCCGATCATGACAAAGCCGGATTCAAACAGCGGAGGTAGTCATGTAGCTCATTAACGGCCAATGGCCGCCCACCGCTTCGCCATCTGTGCCCACACCCAACCTGGGCGTAAGTCGGACTGTACGGATGGCGTCGTAATAGCCCTGCGAAGTGTTGCAACGCGATTACGCGATATGGAGGGAAGTCTGCAGCCCGACTGCGAAGAAACCACTGGATCGACTGCCATCGCAAGCGGTTGAGAAAGCGAGGGAACTGCGAGAGTGCCACTTAATGCCAGCCGCCTGGGCTGAGAATACAGGCGGCATCGGAATACTGCTTGCCCGCTACCAGGGAGGCGGCGGGAAGGCCCAGGCAGTATTTCGATGCAGTGAATGCATCCGACAAAGACCCACCCGTGCCATCAGGGCGTTATCTGGTGGCCATCGGGATGAGGTAGCCAAGAAATGCATGGCAGCGACTGCAGGCGTTGCCAATAAGCAGACCTTAAAGGCCGGGTTAATAACCCTATCGCTGGTTTGGTTGCCAGCCCTCATCCCGATGCTATTCGGCATCACTGGTCATTGCCCGCTTCGGCGGGCTTTTTTTAGCCGGAATGTTGCCGCTTCGGCTGCATTCCCGCGCCGCTTCCCTTCTTTCAACGTTGGCACTGCGAGAGTTACAGAGGCGGCGCGCATTTTTCAGGAGGCCATATGGCTAAACCACCACACACCAAGCATATCCGCATCGCCAGCCGCCCCACTGCCAGGCGTCGTGACGTAGACGACAAAGACGCTGAGCGCTTTCGTTTAAGGCTGACGAATGACCAACGCCGCGCTGATCTTGCGCTTCAACGGCAGCTTAAGGAGGTATGGGAGCTATGAATATTACTCAAAAACAAACCCTCGCTATGGCGCTTCCCATAGTGCTAATAGCCGCCATGGCGTGGGCAGGCAATGCCGATCATGCAGAAGCCGAGCGTGAGCATCTTCGCTACTGCGAGCGGGTCGTGCAGTTTGAAGCGCAGGCGGCGCGAGGCATTCCGATTGAGCAACGGCAAGGCCACCGCGACCATAAAGGTATCGCGGCTGAGCACTGCCCTGGCATGAGGCCAGCGCCATGACTGCCCTCACCCAGTTACACCAGTTAGCAGACCAATGCCGCGAATGCGGTTTTTTTGTGTCTGTCAGTACTGCTTACCACCCGGGCGGCAATCTTTACGTGTCGGTCATGATCTTCTCCAGCGGCGTTCAGATAGAGCACTTCTACGGCAACACGCCGCAAGAAGTGGCTGAGCTGCTTGCAGCTTTCAACGCCGCCAATACTCAGGAGGCAGCATGAAACGAGCTACAAAAATTCAGCTGCGCGCCGAATCAATCACCGAGGCCATCCACGACGGCGATCCCGAAGGTGTAGCAAAGTTTGCCACCTATCTGGACGAGGTCGGCGACCTGGCCAGCGCAATGGAAGAGCTCACGGCGACTACCACTGTGGCCGACATGGTCGATGCCTACATCCAATCATTGTCTGGTCAACGCGTGCTTTACGAATGGGCAAAAGATATTGCCGAAGCAGAGCAGCTACGCGTTGAGGAAGACGAAGCCGAAAGGAGAGCCGCATGAGCAAGCGCGAAGAGCAGCTAAATCGGCTGGCCAACGTTAACGAGTTCATCACGATCATTGCGAGCATGGGTAGGCGGTTTTTCAACTACACGCCAGAAAGTGGATTAGATCGCTGCGCCTGGATGTACCTAGACAATCATGGCCACGTTTACTTCGTCGACGCTTATAGCGAAAAGCGTATCTACACCCACTACTCAGGTCGATGGAAAGGCTTCACAAGCGGCGGGACGCTAAAGTGCTTGGTTGAGCTTTTCCGTGATCACATCAAGCGCGATGCCAAGCTAAATCGCCGCTACTTCGATATTGACTCGCCTTTTCCTTGTCCTTGGGGCTACCCGCCTGAGTGCTATCCAAAGTTGTGCAGGGCAGCCTACCGACTGGGAATTATAGAGCCATTAACCTAAAAAGCCCCTTCCGTGCGCGAACACGTTAGGGGCCATAGATCAACGTCGAGAAGATCTCCTCGGAGTATAAACCATGACACCAACCAACGAGAAGCCGCGCCTACGCGTGCCTTCCGGTCGCTATCGCGTGGTCGATAGCGCCGACCACCTTGAGCTCTGGCATCAAGTCGAAAAGACGCCAACAACTGCAGTTAGAGAAGCCAACGTCGATGGCCAGCAAATCACCACGCTGGACGCGATGTATGTCATTGAGCAAGCAACCAAGCTATTTGGCCCCATGGGCATCGGCTGGGGCTATCGCATTGAAGACGAACGCTACGACGTTGGCGCCCCTATTTTGGGCACCAAAAACGAGCTGATCGCCCACGAGCAGACCCACACCATACGCCTAGTGCTTTGGTATCGCTGGCATGGTGAGCGCGGCGAAGTTACGCAGTTTGGTCACACTCGCGCCGTTTATCGCACCAGTGCCGGTAAGTGGAAAACAGACGGCGAGGCGCCTAAGAAGTCAGTCACTGACGCTATCAAGAAGTGCCTGTCGCTCCTCGGCTTCGCCGCTGACGTTTATTACGGACGCTTTGATAACAAGGACTATACCCAGGCCCAACAAGCCGCCACGCGTATCGCTGTCGCCGAGGATAAAGACGCCGAGATCGAGAGCTACCGGAATGATTACTGGGACTGGATCAAGCGCGAGTGTGACACCCTACGTAACAAAATCCCTCATCCGAAGAGCATCGAGATGGCTGCCAGCGGCATCCTCAGCCGATTGCCGGATAAAGCCAGCATTGCTCGGGTGGAACCCGACAAAGGGCGCGACATGATCATCAAAGCGCGCGACGAGGGAATTGCCCGCGTTATCGCCGAGAAAGAAAAAGCCAAGCAGTCAAAAGAGGAACCGACCCATGACTAACGCAGCCCCCAACACCGATTACAAAAGCGAACTGATTAAGCTGGATGCCGTTGAGCAGGCCCTAGCAGGGCTGCGTGAGCAGTACGGCACCGTGCCCAATGTGCAGACGAAAGAGGGTTACGCTCTCTGCAAAAAAGGCATCAAGGAGTTAACCACCTACCGGACTAGCACTGAGAAGTTGCGCAAGGAAATCACAAAACCGCACCGCGACTTTATCGAACGCGTGAACGCCTACGGCAAAGACTTGGTGGAGAAGCTGCAGGTTATTGAGCAGCCGCTGAAAGATGCCAAGCTGCATGAAGACGAGCGTGCCGAGCGCATAAAGCAGGAGCGGATCGCCAAGCTACGCGAAAGCATCAACATCAATATCTGGAGCTTTCTGGATACCATTGCTGGCCTTGACTCAACCGGCCTCGCCGAGCTTCACGACGCCGCGCTCGCCATCGATCTAGATGGCTACTTCGACGTTACCGACGAAGCGGAAGAAGCCAAAGCGGATGTGTTGAAACGCATCAGCGAGCAGCATGGCCAAGTGTTAGAGCGTGAACGCTTAGCAGCTGAACAAGCGGAAGTAGACGCCGAGCGCCGCCGACTGCGTGAAGAGAATGAAAAGCGCGAAGCCGAACAGCGTGAGCTTGAAGAGCTGCGACGCTTTAAAGCCGAGCAGGATGCTAAGCGCGAAGCCGAAGAGGCTGAAAAGCGCAAACCAGAGCCTGAACCCGAGCCGGAACCCATGCCCGCCGCTGCTGAGAGCAGCGAGCCCGAGTATACAGGCGTGGATCAGGCTAGCGAGCCAGACAAGACGGTTGTAGCCGAGCATCGCGCTCCCATCGATACCAGCCGCATCGAAGCTGCCGCTAATTCTTTCCAACGTGGTAGCCAGGTGAAAGCCCCCGAGCAGGTCACGATCTCCCGTAAAGAGTACGACCGCCTGCTTGAGGCCGAGGCCATGCTGCTGGCCTTGCAAGCCGCTGGCGTTGACAGCTGGTCTGGCTACGGCGATGCGATGGAACAACTCGCCGCTTAATCCCTTCAACAAACCATCCAGGGCCGAAAGGCCCTTTTCTTTGGAGCCCCATATGAACCCTGTTCTCTTTTTCGACACTGAAACCACTGGCCTGCCCGACTGGAAATCGCCCAGCGAAAGCGAACACCAGCCGCACCTGGTGCAGCTCGCCGCCATCCTGGCCGATAGCGATACTCGCAAGGAAATCGCTGCGCTGGATCTGATTATTGCGCCAAACGGCTGGGAAATTCCCGCCGAAGTTTCAGAGATTCATGGCATCACGCAAGAGCATGCCCTCGCAGTAGGCGTGGATGAATCACTTGCCCTTAACCTCTTCTTCCAGCTATGGAACCAATACCCGCGGGTCGCTCATAACCGCACTTTTGACCAGCGCATTATCCGCATTGCTGCCAAGCGCTATATGGGAGAAGCCGACTCGGAAGCATGGGCCGATAAAGAAGAATTCGCCGACACCATGCTTCTGGCCAAGCCCATCATGGAGATGCTGCCGAAGGGCAGATATGGCTTTAAATCGCCAAAGCTATCGGAAGCCTATGAATTCTTCACTGGCAAGCCGCTAGAGAATGCGCACAGCGCGATGGCCGACACCCGCGCTTGCATGGAAGTCTACTGGAGCCTTCTCGACCACGAAGCTAAAGCCGCGTGAAGTCAATCACCAAGACGGTCACCACCATCTACACACCGGAGTGGATCAAAAAAGAGTTTCTGGTTTACGGGCCAGAATTCAGAAAGGCACGCGAGCGGTTGCGTAAAAAGTATAACCGCTGCTTTGCCTGTAACACGCCCTTCCAAGATGGTGACGTCGTAGCGCTTGGTGGCTTCGGAAAGCACGGCAATAAAGTGCTGTGCCAGACGTGCGCCTCTGATTTAGCTGACGGCTAGCAGGAGCTTACCCAATGCCCCTTACGAACACGCTTACTACATTCCACATCCATGTTCCCGTTCGCGTTCTGCTGCGCTATGGCGACAAGCGTCTGGGCGATATCGTCACGCACCCAGAAGGCGCCGAAGGCGCTCGAAAAGAGCTACGCGAAATGCAGGAGCAGGGAATCATCTTTCTGGTGTGCGACAGCAAGTGTAATAACCGCAAGCCAGATGGTTCTTGCGCTGGGCATGCAGAACAGGACGCCTAGCCCTTACCAGCCCGGGGCCAGCGGCCCCACACAACCCACCACCTCGATGAGGTAACTCGCAATGTCACACCCTACCGATGTAGCCAAGTTCGTTGAGGACTTGGACGGCGGCGTATTGGCTGAACGCCTGGGCACTATCCTGAGCCACGCAGCAGCATCAGCAACGGATAACCCTAAAAAGAAAGCCAAGGTGTCGATCGAGCTGACAGTCGAAAACATCGGCTCCGGCAGCAAGGTCGGCGTCAGTCATAAGCTGGCCTTCAAGATTCCGACAGCGCACGGCACCCAGTCGGAAGAACACACCACTGAAACGGTCATGTGCGTCAACACTGGCGGCGAAATGACGCTTGAGCCTAAAAACCAATTCGACATGATCGGCCACGCGCATCGTAAAGATGCCTCACAAGGAGAGAAGCACTAATGTCTTTAACTAAAGAAGCGCTGCAGCACATTGAAGCCAGCCACAAAACCGGTACCGAAGCCGCCGAAGGTCACGCGCTGATCGTTGGCGATAACTTCAAGATGGTAGATATGGAGAAGTACCAAGACCATCGACGCCGTTTCCGTGGCCAGTTCAGAACCAAGGGGCTGAAAGACTTCATCACCTACGTTTCCGGGCAGCAAGCTGACGCTCCGGTATTCATTGACCGCGACGCCATGGCGGCGTGCTCTTATCTGGATATCGGAGATAAGTCACTGCCCGGTCACTGTGACCATTCAGCTACGCTCAACCTACCCAAGACCCCCGAGTTCAGCGCCTATCTTGACGCTGACGGCAGCACTTTAGATCAGGAGGAAATGGTCGAGTTGGTAGAGGACTGGGGCCACCTGCTGGAGTTCGAAAACAGCAAAGGCGAGCCATTAGAGCGCGGCAAGGTGATTCACGCTTTCCGTAAAGTCAGCCTGGATGACTTGACCAGCATCGAGAGCGACAAGCAAGAGCATTCCAGCCGTGTGGGCGTGATGAATAGCGTCACCGTCAAGAATGCCGAGCGCTTGCCCACCGTTATTTACTGGAAGCTTACGACCTACGAGGGCCTGTCAGAGCGCACGCTGGCAATGCGCGTATCCAGCAAGACCAAAGGCGGGCCATCGTTTGGTCTACGCGCTATCGCGCTGGATGCCGCTAAAGAAGAGATTGCCGCCGAGTTCGCCAAGCTGGTAACCGACGGCCTGCCAGAAAGCGAATGCTTGTTGGGCACCTTCCAGCCTTAACAGCAGCACACAACCACAGAGGGCCTTCGGGCCCTTTTCTTTTGGAGGTAGATCATGGGCGTATATGCCACGGTCGCACGCATCGGGCGAAACGCCGAAGTGCGAAAAACAGGTAACGGTACGAGCGTCGCTGGCTTTGCAGCAGCGGTCGATGTTGGATTTGGCGAGCACAAACAAACGTTGTGGCTCGATTGCTCGCTATGGGGCAAGCGCGCTGAAGGCGGCTTGATCCAGTACTTAGTCAAAGGCCAGCAGGTGTTTGTCTCTGGCGAAATTGGCACACGTCAATTCAATAAGGGTGATGGCTCTCAGGGCTTTGCCGTCACGCTCAAGATTGCTGAGATCGACCTTGTAGGCGGCAAGGGCCAGAACGGTGGCGGGCAATCGCAAGGCTATGGCAATCAGCAGAACCAAGCGCCTCAAGGTGGTTATCAACAGCAGCCACCCCAGAATCAGCGCGCACAGCAACACCCCGATAATACAGGATATGGCGCCCCGCCTCAGAACCAGCAGCCTCCGCAGAACTACGGCGCTCCTGATTACAGCAACTTTGACGACTTTGACGACGAAATCCCGTTCTAGCGAATGCTGGTTATGCCTAGCCTATTCGCTCGTAATCCACCTTTCGTTTCTGGGGAGGGTACATGTTCGTTGCGTCAGTAATTCTGTAGCGCGCCACGACGTTTCCGTCAGGATCCCGCTGCTCAAAAACATCGATATCGGTATCCCACCCATGTTTCACCTTATTAGAGCTCTCGACCATTTCAAACGAATGAGACTCAGGTATACCAAGCTTTTCACGGTGTTGATCAAACATAACGGCTCCTAATTAGTTCAGCGAATCCAAAATTAACACCAATGCCAGCCTTGCTGCTGGCTTTTTTTATGGGGAGAGAAGTATTGAGCAACCTAAACCTGTTTGGCCACGAGTTGGTCGTTGATAATTTCGCCGGCGGTGGCGGCGCAAGCGAAGGCATCGAGCAGGCTTTAGGCCGCTCGGTTGATCTGGCCATTAATCACGACGCCACCGCCATTGCTGTGCACACTGCAAACCACCCAGGCAGCGATCATTCAGTAGCAGACGTATGGGACGTAGACCCCGAGCAAGCCACCAACGGCATGCCCGTTGGGCTGGCATGGTTTAGCCCTGACTGCCGCCATCACAGCAAAGCCAAAGGCGGGCGCCCGGTATCGAAAAGCGTACGCGGGCTGGCGTGGGTAGCCGCTCGCTGGGCAGCCAAGGTTAAGCCGCGGGTGATCGTGCTGGAGAACGTCGAGGAGTTCCAAGACTGGGGCCCACTGATCAAAGGAGCAGACGGCAAGGTTCGCCCCGACCCGGCACGCAAGGGGCAGACCTTCCGTGGGTTCGTCTGCTGCCTTAAGCGGCACGGCTACCAGGTAGACTGGCGACTGCTACGCGCCTGCGACTATGGCGCGCCGACCATTCGTAAGCGGCTATTTCTTATCGCCCGCCGTGACGGCTTGCCGATCACTTGGCCGAAGCCCACACACGCGGCCCCGAAAACGCCCGCCGTCCAGCGTGGCAAACTCAAGGCGTGGCGCAGCGCCGCTGAATGTATTGATTGGTCGCTGCCCTGCCCCTCGATTTTCGACCGTAAAAAGCCGCTGGCCACCGCCACGCTTAACCGGATCGCCAAGGGCGTGATGCGTTACGTGGTCGAGCATCAGCAGCCGTTCATCGTGAAGCTGAACCACACTGCCGACTACTACACGCCCTTCCGTGGTCAGTCGCTACTGCAGCCTTTGCAAACCATCACCACCTCACCTGGCTATGCGCTGGTGACGCCTTTCGTTACCGAGTGCGCAAACGCCAGTAGCCAGCGCAACATGCCAGCAGACGAACCGCTGCGCACGCAATGCGCCCAGGTGAAAGGCGGTCATTTCGCCTTGGTATCGGCTTTCCTCGCCAAGCACTACACCGGCGTCGTCGGTGCGGATCTGCGCGACCCTCTACCCACGGTCACCACAACCGATCATAACGCCCTGGTCAGCGCCTTCATGATCAATATGAAAGGCGCCCAGCGCAGCGCTATCGATGCGCGGGCACCACTCAACACCATTTGCGCCAGCACTACACACGCATACCTGACGGCGGCATTCCTGGCGCCTTACTACGGCAGTGGCAGCGGCGAGACTGGCCGCGACCTGCGCCAGCCTGCGCCCACGATTACTACGAAAGATCGGTTCCAGCTGGTGACCGTCACTATCGATGGTGAGACATACATAGTCGTAGATATTGGTATGCGCATGCTACAGCCGCACGAGCTTTCAAAGGCTACCGGCTTCCCTAAGCACTACCAGTTCGCACACATCGACGGCAAGCCGCTGGCGAAGCACAAGCAAGTCCGCCTGATCGGTAACAGCGTATGCCCACCCCTTGCCCGGGCAATCGTTGAAGCTAATTTCAGCCACGAGCAGCGATTTATGCCAGTCACACAAGCTGCTTAATCAATACTGGAGATTAACCATGATCGCTATTCATAGAGGCACCAACGCCGCGCTTTCCCAAGTATGCCGCCGTGCTGCCGTTAATCAGTTGATCAGTCGCAACGACGATCTTGAGGCCGAAAAGTACGGGCTCATTGAAGAGAATGATGCCTTGGCTGCTGAAAACGCCAAGCTGCGCCTTGAGGTTGCCGAGCAGGCCAAGCAACTTTCCACCATGAGGTGCGCGTAATGGCAATGGATCAACAATACACCGACACCCTGAAAGAGCTTGAACAGGCTAAGGCAGCACGTGACGAATACCGTAACCACCTAGAAGTTATCTGCGAGATGACAGGCGAAGGCTCAGATATTGGCGCCGCCCATGAGGCCGTTAACGCGCTGATTGAGCAGCGCGACCAGTACCGTGCCGCAGAGGAAGCGCAGATAGCGTTGCGGGCCAAGATGGAACAAGAGCGCGATGCGCTGGCTGCGCATTTAGAGCAACTCAGCTATTTAATCGTTGATGCTAAGCGTTGCGCCGCAGTGCTGGCCTTTCCCTTAAATTACAATGCTCCAGATTATCAAAGCTTTGCAAAGGATGTGATGAGCACTATTGAAGCTTTGAGCAAGAAAGAGCCTATAGCCAGCCTCGCTTGCCGCGACCTGATCCAGCGGGCAGAAGAGCTGGAAGAATTTGCTGCTGAATTGCCTAAATTCTCAGCTATGGGAATGGAAAAAGCCCTAATCCTGAAGGCTCGCGAGCGACGTAAACAAGCCGAGGGCCATCAATGACCCACTACCCCAAAGGCACGATGTGCATGGCCTGCCGACACGCCATTGCCGATTGTGGCCAACTACCCTTCTCCACTATGCCGCCGATGAGCAAGAGCAAGCGCCGCGTGATCGTGCGCTGCACGGAGTTTGAGCATGCTAACCGACCTACCCAACGCCAAGCGGATAGCCGCGCTAGTGAGAAAGCGGCGGCTTATTCCTGATACGCCACGCTGGCGATTATCGACACGATTATTCAAAGACTACCGCCAACAATAGGCGGTTTTTTATTGCCTGGAGTATTTATGAGCTACACAGAAATGTTTTTTTTGAAGGATGACGACTACGCAAAGGAAGAGTTTAAAAACGCATGGCGCGGAGCGATGTACGTCTGGCAAGACGTCGCTAAGCGCTATTGCAAGATGGAACGATTCCCAATGGGGATTATGGACGGCGATGAAGAGAAGATGAGTGAAGTCTGGAACTTCGATAGCCGTCACCCTGGTGAAATGACTGAGCACGACGCCATTGTAATGCTCAGTACCATGGACAATGTGTTACTGGAGGCAGACCAGTGGGAGCGAGCAGCCAAGGCATTTGAAGAATATGCCCAGGCTCACCCAGATAGCTCACTTGGCGAGCAAGCCCAGGCGCTACGAAGTGTGATGGAATCCGAAGAAGGCAAGGAGGTCGTCGCTATCGGCTGGTGTCAGACCAGTGTTTGCGGTGACGTTTGGACTGATTTTAACGAGAATGAAGACACCATTGTTTATGACCCTAAAACTGGAGATAAGCACTGGTGGATGATGAAGCAATATGACGAGCTGCATTCACCTAAGAGTGCTCCAGAGCCAGCATGTTAATTTTTTCCACCGCTTTGTAGGCCGCCCAAAAGGCGGCTTTGTTTTGTCTGGAGGTTATTATGCAAGCAGCAGAAAAAAGCCGTACCCCCGAAAGCTGGGTTGATCCTCGCTTTATTCAGATACCCAGAAAAGAGGCTGCCCGGATATTAGGACGCAGCCCTACCGAGTTCGACCGTATGCGCAAAGCAGACCCCGAATGCCCGCAGGGTTTTAAAACTGGAACCGACCGCTCGTGCAGCGTACTATTTCGGCTGTCCGATATTTACGATTACAGCGCTAAATTGATGACGCGGTACTCGAACGGAAATGCCTAACAAGCTGCGGCTTGTATCCTGCCTTGTATCCTAGAGCCAGTTTCATAACTTAACGCATTGTTTCGCTTGATAAGTTAGGTGCTGGCTCCGGGCACCACTTCTATTGTTTTACTTCCCCTCCAGTTTTTCTTCTTCAGTCATTTATTTTCTGTATCGGTTTTCTTTACGCGGCCTTTTACCGCGTCTATTCGCGTACTCGAACATTACGCAATTGTCTCCCCGAATATCACTCATTTCTTAAGCCGAAGCATCGCTAAACGCTAATCGCCGCGCTATGATGCCTGCCTTCTAATTTTTCGCGCTCGACGAAGCTAGTAACGTTTAGGGTTTGCAATATTTCGGTCAGCATCAAGGGGGAGCGGGCACCATGAGCACGCCAATATCCGATGTACTTATCATTGGCGGCGGCGTCGCTGGACTCACCCTTGCCTTGGAAGTGGCTGATCACAGGTCCGTGACGCTGGTTCGCCCTGCACAAGATGATCAAGGCGCCAGTCGCTGGGCTCAAGGCGGTATTGCCGCCGTGCTTTCGCCGGATGACGACCTTGACGCGCATATCAATGACACCTTGGTGGCTGGCGATGGGCTATGCGATATCGAGGCCGTCCGCTTTACCGTTACCCATGGGCCCGCTGCTATTCAGTGGCTGATTGATAAGGGTGTTCCCTTTACACCCGAGCACGATCCTGCCGCACGCTACCCATATCATCTAACCCGAGAAGGCGGCCACAACGCACGCCGGATTATCCACGCGGATGATGCCACCGGCCGCGCTGTGGTAGATACTCTCGTAGACAAAGTAGCGCAGCACCCCAACATCACCCAGCGCAACGATCTAACGGTGGTTGGCCTGCTACAAGACCCCCAAGGTGCCTGCCGCGGCGCCTATGGCAGCGATACCAACCAACAGTGGCACTCGCTCACTGCGCGCCATACCGTATTGGCAACCGGCGGCGCAAGCGGCCTTTACCGCCACACCACTACGCCCGCCCCTAGTAGCGGCGAAGGCATGATGATGGCTGCAGAGCTGGGTGCTCGGTTAATGAATCTAGAGTTTCAACAGTTTCACCCAACCTGCCTGTTCGATCCCGAAGGCCCGGCGTTTTTGATAAGTGAGGCGGTTCGTGGTGAAGGCGGGCATTTGCTCAATGAGGCGGGAGAGCGTTTTATGCTGGCGCTGGATAAGCGCGCGGAGCTAGCCCCGAGGGATGTCGTCGCCCGCGCCATTGATGCCGAAATACAGCGCAACTCTCTGGGTCACGTGTGGTTGGATATTCGCCATTTAGGTGGAAAGTCAATTCGCCACCACTTCCCCACTATTTTGGCGCACTGTGCCTGCCGGGGAATTGATATCACCCAGCAGGCTATCCCCGTGGTGCCTGCCGCCCATTATAGCTGCGGCGGTGTCGCCACCAACTTGCACGGCGCCACGAACGTTGCCAACCTCTATGCCATCGGTGAAACCGCCTGCACGGGGCTGCATGGTGCCAACCGTATGGCCAGCAACTCGCTGTTAGAGTGTTTGGTATTTGCCCGTAGCTGTGCACAGGCGCTGTTAGCCGACGTGGCACAGCAGGGCCAAACGACTAGCGGTAGCGAATTTCAGCCCCCGGTGCAGGCTGCGGCGGCTGTCTTACCCAAGGCAGTGCTCAGGGGTATACGCCAACAAATGCGCACCACCATGAGCCAGCATGTCTCCATTGTGCGCAGCGCCACCGGACTAAGTACTGCCCTGGCGCACTTGAAGTCACTGCTAAACAGCGTGGAAGAGATTCAGGGGGCCCTAACAGCTCCGGAAGGCAAACGCTTGCACCAGACGCTACAGTTAGCAATATTGACTGTTCTCGCCGCTCAGCATCGCCATGAGTCACGCGGACTGCATTACTCCACCGACTGGCCTAGCCGGCAGCCTGAAGCCGTTGCTTCTTCGCTTGCGATGAAAGACTTAACAGACGCGTTAGCAACAAACCGCTAGCGGCCCGGACGATGAAAGAGCTTGCGCGCCTCACGCAAGCTTTGTTGAGGCGCGCTATCAGGCCAGAGCCAAACCCGCTGCTTACCCACATAAAGCCCTATTAACCAGGGCCCTAGATAGTCACAGCGTACTCGATCCGTATCGCCCAGAGCCTCATTTCGCGTGAGAGCAGCCTTTTCAGGCTGCGGCTCGCGCAGCCAACGGCCTTGAACTTGTGGCACCGTCGGCGTCAGCGAGAGCATGCCCTTGGGTTGACGAAGATAGCCGCGCCACCCAAGGCCGCCGCCCAGCACAAGCATCGCCACTGCTGCTAACTTACCCCCGACCCAATAGCTTAATGCCACTATTCCAATCAACAAACCGCACTGAGCTAGCAGCCACAACTTAGAGGGTACGATAGGCAGAATTATCGGTGGTTTCAGCATGTTCAACAATCATTTGCACGATACGCCGCTGGCTAGGCTCCTCGGGCCACTCTCGGTGCATCAGCCAGACAAAAAGATCCTGATCCTCGCCTTCAATGAGCTTCTGGTAGGCCAGTTGATCCGCTTCGCCAAGATGGTCAAAACGCTGTTCAAGAAATGGAATAAGCAGCAGGTCAAGCTCCCACATACCGCGCCGGGAGTGCCAGTAAAGCCGTTTGCGCAAAATGGCTGCTGGGGAATTATCGTCGTTCAACGTCAGCCGCTCCAAATATATAAATGAAAGGCCAGTATACCTAAGCTGTGGGGTCGCGCCAGCGCCCTCCATCGCCTATGCTGTTAAAGAGTGTAGAACCTTGTTTTATCTGAATTGTTTTATACTGAATTGCGCAGTATGCTGAATTTGATGTTAGCGAGGTCGAGAGCACGTCACGGCCTTCAATGTTTGCAGGGAGCCAACCGATGACTAAATCTGAATTAATCGAACAAATTGCGATGCGTCAGCCGGAGTTATCCGCCAAAGATGTTGAAACGGCGGTGCGTATTATCCTGGACGATATGACGGATTCTCTAGCTAGCGGTGGTCGCGTTGAAATCCGTGGTTTCGGCAGTTTTTCACTGCACTACCGGGAGCCCCGAGTAGGACGCAATCCAAAAACAGGCGATGCAGTTGATCTGGAAGGCAAGTATGTGCCGCACTTCAAGCCTGGCAAGGAGCTACGCGAGCAGGTAGACGCGAGTCGAGCACTAGGCTACTAAAACGCGACTATTAATTTCTGTGGGATGACGTCGCCGCTTGAGTCGTACACAATAGCGCTACCGTGAACGTCACAGACTAGGAAACTCACATGCGTTGGATCAAAGGGCTGATTTTAGCCGCTATTTTGCTGATAGTAGTGCTGGTAGGCATTCTGTTTGCCGTTAATAATCAGCAAACCATTGCCTTAAACCTTATCTGGCTGGAGCTGCCAGCGGTATCACTCTCGGTTTGGCTACTCGCGACCCTGGTGTTTGGCGTCATACTCGGCATGCTCGCCATGCTAGGTGTCTACGTGCGGTTAAAAGCCACCCTGGCCCGCAGCCAGCGCCAGAATAAGCAGCAGCGTAAAGAGCTCGATAGCCTACGCACTCAGGAGTTTAAGGAACTGGCATAAATGCTGGATGTCGCGCTGCTAAGCGTACTGTTGGTCGCCATTGCCATTGGTTACGGGTTAGGTTATCGCCAAGCCTTACGCCGCCGACATCGCACACATCCGCCTGCGGCCTCGTCTCAAGGCCTCTCCCGGGACTACTTCGTCGGGCTGAATTACCTGCTTAATGAGCAGCCCGACGAAGCGATCAATACTTTTATCAACGTGCTAGCGGTCAACAGTGACACGGTTCACACCCATATCGCCCTCGGCAAGCTGTTTCGCGCCCGCGGCGAGGCCGACAAAGCCGTTAGTATTCACCAAAACCTATTGGCTCGCCCCGCCCTTTCGCAGCACACCAACGAACAGATCCAGCTGGAACTTGCTCGGGATTTTATGGCGCTTGGTGTTCATGACCGCGCCCAGCGGCTACTCAATACCCTGCTGGAGCATAGCGGTGATGATGATCACCGCTATGCTGCCAAACAGCTGCTCGTCGACTTATTAGAGCGTGAAAAAGCGTGGCAGCAAGCCCTTGACGTTATTCAGCCGCTGCTTAAACAGTATCCTAAGATGCGCCGCCCTGCGGCGCACTGGCTATGCGAGCTGGCACTGGAAGAAATTAGTGAAGCCAGTCGACCTCTGGCGAAAAAGCATCTCAAAAAAGCCCTGCAGCTGGATGAGAAATGCGTTCGCGCCACCCTGATGCTGGCCGAATTAGAGGTGGACAACGGGCACTATGCCCGCGCTATTGAGCGATTAGACAACATCCCCGGCCAGGAGATAGCGCATATCCCCACCATGCTACCTGCCCTTAAGCACGCCTATATGCGCAATAATGATGACACCGGTTACGAGGCGCACCTCTATCGCCTACTTGAGCAAGCGCCTTATACCAGTACCATTATTGCCCTAGGTCAGCTCGTCCATCATCGTGACGGCGTCGACAAAGCGATTGAGTTGATTGGTGAGCGATTGCGTGCAATACCAAGCTTGGGCGGGCTGGATTATTTGATCGACCTGTATATCGAAAGCCAGCGGCTTAGCGGAAAACCCTCCCCCGATACGCGCCTGCTGCTGCTAAAACATCATACCGAGGCGCTGCTGCTTAACCGAACGCGCCATCGCTGCCAGCGCTGCGGCTTTGCCAGCGACGCGTTACAGTGGCAATGCCCCAGTTGTCGCTTCTGGGGCACGATTAAGCCGATCATTGGCGTGGAGGGCGAATAGTGCTCACAAAGCTAAGGTATGCAGAAATATTTAGTGCCCCTCTAGCTCCACCTCAATCGCCTCAAGCGCTACCATGGGGTCGTCAGCCTGAGTAACGGGGCGACCAATGACCAGGTGGCTGCTTCCCGCTGCCATAGCCTCATTGGGGCCCATCGTCCGCTGTTGGTCATTAGCGACTGCAAAACTTGGCCTAATACCAGGGGTCACTTTCAAGAACGACTCACCGCATAGCGTTTTGATCCGCGCAGACTCCTGGGCCGAGCAGACCACCCCTTGCAAACCACTCTGCTTGGCCAGGAGCGCTAAGTGCTCCACGTGTTCTGCCAGTGGCGTTTTGATCCCCAGCTCTGCCAAATCATCGGTCTGCATACTGGTCAATACGGTAACGGCGATTAGATGGGTCGTTAAGGCGTTCTGATCCAGGCGTTGCATGGCTGTCTCCATCATCCGACGCCCGCCGCTGGCATGAACGTTGACCATCCACACGCCCTGCTCAGCCGCCGCCTGCACAGCGCTGGCAACGGTATTGGGAATATCGTGGAATTTAAGATCCAGAAACACCTCAAATCCGCGCCCATGCAGCGCCTCAAGCACTGCCGGGCCGCTACGGGTGAACAGTTCTTTACCTACTTTCACACGGCATCGGGTGGGATCCAACTGATCAGCCATGCACAGCGCGGCGTCTAGCGACGGGTAATCAAGGGCAATAATAATCGGGGAATCGGTGGCCACAACGTTACTCCAAGTACGTTTTTGACCATTATATCAGCCTCTCCCTACTCCTCGCGCCCTCATCGTGTAAGCCATTTGCCATACATTCATAGCTAAAATCTTACAACTGCTGTCATATATCGCTGACATAATCCCGCTTTAAATAAAGCTAAGTTAACAAGTGCAGCGCCGTTTATCTTGCCCACCGATAACGCGGGCACAGGTAGAAACCTCTACACGACGTCGCATGTGTAAACACAGAAAACCAACGCTATTAAAAGGATCATGCATATGAAAATGACACTTAAAGGAATGTTGGCCGCGCTACTGTTCAGCATTAGCTTAGGGCTTTCCAGTGGCGTGCTGGCACAAGAGGTAGCCCCAATTAACGTCAATACTGCCGACGCTGAACTGATGGCCGAACTACCAGGGATCGGCCCCAGCCGAGCCGACGCGATCATTGAAGAGCGCGAAATCAACGGCGCCTTTGAAAGCGCTGCAGACCTTGAGCGCGTCAGCGGCATTGGGCCTGCCACCGTTGACCGCATGCGCGATCAAGTGACATTTGATTAGCCTCATTGGAGAACATGTCGCTCGTTACCCCCACAGTGCCCGGTGTGTATAAGCACCGAGCACTGTGAATAGCGCACGTTAAATCATCCACATATCCATAAATTTGTGTACTGGCATCGCTTCAAGCGTCGTTTGATGGCTGCACAGCTCGGCAATTTTTTGGCAACGACTTGTCGGAAAGCGAGTTGCCAGACTGCGCTCAAACTTTTCAACCAACAGCGGCATCCCCTCTTCCCGACGACGTCGATGGCCTACCGGGTACTCCACTACGATTTTATCAGTCGCACTCCCATCACTGAAAAACACCTGCACCGCATTGGCGATAGAGCGCTTCTCAGGGTCATGGTAATCCGCCGAATACTCGGCGTTTTCTTCTACCACCATTTTGTTACGCAGCTCATCTATTAGCGGATGAGCTGCATGAAAGCTGTCTTCATAGTGCTCGGCGGTAAGCGCACCAAAGATAAGCGGCACCGCTGTCATGTATTGCAGGCAGTGGTCGCGATCGGCCGGATTGGCGAGTGCGCCGGTTTTGGAAATAATCCGAATAGCCGAATCGTGGGTGGTGAGCACGATTTTATCGATATCGGCCAAGCGGTCTTTCACCTGCGGATGGAGCGTCACGGCGGCTTCACAGGCGGTTTGAGCGTGAAACTCAGCGGGGAAGGAGATCTTAAACAGAATGTTCTCCATCACGTAGCTGCCAAACTCCCGCTGAAAGCGTAGGCGGCGGTCAGCTTCCGGCTTGAGGCTCAAATCTTTGTTGGCATGACTGAACAGCACATCATAGAAGCCCCATTGGGGCGCCGAGAGCGCGCTGGGAATACCCATTTCACCGCGCAGGGCGATATCCGCTAAGCGCACGCCTCGTGAGGTGGCGTCCCCTGCGGCCCAGCTTTTACGTGAACCTGCGTTGGGCGCATGACGATAGGTGCGCAGGCTCTGACCATCCACCCAGGCGTGTGAAAGCGCCGAGAGCAACTGTTCACGATTGGCGCCCAACAGCTTGGCGGTCACCGCCGTAGAGGCGACTTTAACCAGCACCACGTGATCGAGGCCAACGCGATTGAAGCTATTCTCCAGCGCCAGCACGCCCTGAATCTCATGGGCCATGATCATGGCGTTGAGCACATCGCGCATCGAAAGCGAAGCGTCGCCTTGTGCAACCCGCTGCTGTGAAAGGTGGTCAGTAACGGCGAGTATTGCGCCAAGATTATCGGAGGGATGACCCCACTCGGCGGCAAGCCAGGTGTCGTTATAATCCAACCAGCGGATGGTACAGCCTATATCCCACGCCGCCTTAACCGGGTCAAGGCGAAGCGAGGTGCCCGGTACCCGCGATCCAAACGGTACTACCGTGCCCTCCACTATCGGGCCTAAGTGCTTTGTGCACTCTGGAAAGCGCAGCGCCAACAGCCCGCAGCCAAGCGTATCCATTAAGCAGTAGCGGGCGGTTTCCAATGCCTCATCGGACACCACCTGATAATTGAGTACGTAGTCGGCAATAGCCTGAAGCTCGGGATCGTAATCGGGCCGCTCATTGGCTTCGGATGTGGCAGACATGGCTCTATCTCCTACTGTTGAATCATCTACTACTCAGTATGGCTCAAGGAACGCACCCTAAAAGCTGTCCTCAGGAATTCTCACCATGCCTTCCATTAATACCCGGGCACTACGGCTCATCACCGCCTGCTCGATATGCCACCGTCCTTCGACTAAGCTTGCTTCAGCGCCAACCCGCAAGCTGCCGGAAGGATGGCCAAAGGTGACTTCGTTTCGCTTACCGCCACCCGCCGCTAGATTTACCAAGGTGCCTTCAATAGCCGCCGCCGCAGCAATGGCAACGGCGGCGGTGCCCATCATGGCGTGATGCAGCTTGCCCATGGAGAGCGCTCGCACCAGCAGGTCGATATCCGCCGCCAGTACGTTTTTACCGCTCGATGATACGTAACCCGCCGGCGGCGCTACGAAAGCTACTTTGGGCGTATGCTGTCGGTTGCCAGCTTCCTTCACATCACTGATTAGCCCCATGCGCACAGCACCATGGGCACGAATGGTTTCAAACATCTCAAGCGCCCGACTGTCACCATTGATGGCATCCTGCAGCTCGGCGCCGGTATAGCCAATGTCGGCGGCGTTAATAAACACGGTGGGAATACCGGCATTAATCAGGGTCGCCTTCAATATCCCCACGCCTGGAACGTCCAACTGGTCAATCAAGTTACCGGTGGGAAAAATGTCCCCCTCGCCATCGGCCGGATCCATAAAGGCCACTGGAATCTCGGCGGCGGGAAAGGTCACGCCATCCAGCTCAAAATCGCCAGTCTCCTGAACTTCGCCATTGACGATAGGCACCCGTGACACGATGGTTTTCTGGATATTCACCTGCCAAATGCGTACCTCGGCCACCCCGTTTTCAGGAATACGTGCAGGGTCAACCAGACCATTGCTAATCGCAAAGGGGCCGACCGCCGCGGAGAGGTTGCCGCAATTACCGCTCCAATCCACATAGGGCTTGTCGATGGAGACCTGACCGAACAGGTAATCCACATCGTGTTCTGCCGATTCACTTTCAGACAGAATCACCGTCTTGCTGGTACTTGAAGTGGCGCCCCCCATACCATCAATCTGCTTTTCGTAGGGGTCGGGGCTGCCGATGACGCGCAGTAGTAACTGATCCCGCGCTACGCCCGGTTGCTGGGCTGCTTCGGGTAGATCGTTGAGCTTAAAAAATACGCCCTTACTGGTGCCGCCGCGCATATAGGTGGCCGGGATCTTTATTTGCGGCACATGTTTGTTTTGAACTGACTCGCTCATTATTACCACTCCTAAAAATAACCCGGTGCTCTAAGCTTTGTCCGAAAAGCTAAAGACACCGGGTTCTCTTGGTCAGATACGGTTTAAGCTGCCGACGATTCGAGGAAATCCTGGGCGAAGCGCTGCAGTACGCCTCCAGCGGTGTAAATTGACACCTCCTCGGCGGTATCCAAACGGCACTTCATCGCGACGCGCTCGCTGTCTCCACTTTGGCGATGGATTACCAGCGTGAGCATTGCCCCTGGCGAAACGGCGCCTTCGACATCGAAGGTTTCAGTGCCATCAAGACCGAGTGTCATGCGCGTAGTGCCCGGCTCAAACTCCAGCGGCATCACCCCCATCCCGATCAGGTTAGTGCGGTGAATACGCTCAAAGCCTTCTGCGGCGATTGCCTCCACCCCCGCCAGCGCCACGCCTTTGGCCGCCCAGTCCCGTGAGGAGCCCTGGCCATAATCCGCCCCGGCAATAATGATCAGCGGCTGCTTACGGGCCATGTAGGTTTCAATCGCTTCCCACATGCGGGTGACTTGGCCTTCGGGCTCTACCCGCGCTAGCGACCCCTGCTTTACCTTGCCGCCAGCACCGCGCACCATCTCGTTAAACAGCTTGGGGTTGGCGAAGGTCGCTCTCTGAGCGGTGAGGTGGTCACCACGGTGAGTGGCGTAGGAGTTGAAGTCCTCCTCCGGCAGGCCCATTTTGGCCAAATACTCCCCTGCCGCGCTGTTCAACTGAATCGCGTTGGAGGGCGAGAGGTGATCGGTGGTGATATTGTCCGGCAGTATCGCCAGCGGCCGCATGCCTTTCAGAGTACGCACTTTAGCCATATTGCCCTCCCAGTAGGGTGGGCGACGAATATAGGTGCTCTGGGGTCGCCAGTCATATAGCGGGCTGACCTGGGCGCGGGCACTCTTGTCCAGATCGAACATTGGAATATAGGTCTGGCGGAACTGCTCCGGCTTCACCGATGATTTAACAATCGCATCGATCTCTTCATCCGCGGGCCAGATATCTTTCAAAGTGACGGGGTTCCCCGCCCGATCCACACCTAATGCGTCTTTCTCGATATCAAAGCGAATCGTACCCGCAATGGCATAGGCGACCACCAGGGGCGGTGACGCCAAAAACGCCTGTTGAGCATGGGGGTGGATACGGCCATCGAAGTTACGGTTGCCGGAAAGCACGGCGGTCGCATAGAGATCACGCTCGATAATCTCCTGCTGGATTTTTGGATCCAGCGCCCCGGACATACCGTTACAGGTGGTGCAGGCGTAGGCCACCACTCCGAAGCCGAGGTTTTCCAGCTCGCTCATCAACCCAGCTTCTTCCAGGTACATCTTGACGGTTTTCGAGCCCGGCGCCAGCGACGACTTCACCCATGGCTTGCGCAGCAAACCCAGCCGGTTGGCGTTACGGGCGATGAGCCCGGCAGCAACCATATTGCGTGGGTTAGAGGTATTGGTGCAGCTGGTAATGGCAGCGATGATCACCGCGCCATCGGGCATTTTGCCCGCTCTCTCTTCCGCCTGAGCCGCCTCAAGCCCAACAGCAATACCACGCTGGGCAAGCTCTGAAGTAGGCAAATGGGCATGGGGATTGGAGGGCCCCGCCAGGGTGCGGGTTACCGACGAGAGGTTAAAGGTCAATACCCGCTCATACTTAACCTCGGTCAAGCTATCCGCCCAAAGGCCGGTGTGCTTGGCGTAGGTTTCGACCAGCGCCACCTGCTCATCTTCCCGGCCGGTAATTTTCAGGTAATCGATAGTCTGACCATCAATGTAGAACATCGCCGCGGTCGCGCCGTATTCGGGGGTCATATTGGAGATAGTGGCGCGATCACCTACCGTCAGCGCGTCGGCGCCTTCGCCGTAAAACTCCAGGTAAGCGCCCACTACCCGCTCTTTACGCAGAAACTCGGTAATCGCCAGCACCATATCGGTGCCAGTAATTCCTGGCTGCAGCTTGCCGGTCAGCTCCACGCCGACGATATCCGGCAGGCGCATCATGGAGGCACGGCCTAGCATGACGCTTTCGGCCTCCAGGCCACCCACACCTACGGAGATAACACCCAGGGCATCGACCATGGGCGTATGGCTATCGGTACCCACACAGGTATCCGGATAGGCAATGCCATCGCGGTTCTGCACCACCGGTGACATCTTTTCCAGATTGATCTGGTGCATAATGCCGTTGCCGGGGGGAATTACATCGACGTTCTCAAAGGCCGTTTTGGTCCAGTTGATAAAGTGGAAGCGGTCATCGTTACGGCGATCTTCAATGGCGCGGTTTTTCTCGAAGGCGCCCTCTTCCGACCCTGCGTGCTCCACCGCCAGTGAGTGATCGACAATCAGTTGGGTGGGCACCACGGGGTTGACCTTAGCGGGGTCGCCGCCCTTCTCGGCGATGGCGTCACGCAGCCCGGCCAAATCGACCAGCGCAGTCTGGCCTAGGATATCGTGGCAGACGACACGCGCGGGGTACCAGGGAAAATCCAGGTCACTCTTGCGCTCAATCAGCTGTTTAAGCGCATCGGTGAGCAATTCAGGATCGCAGCGGCGCACCAACTGCTCGGCCAGCACACGAGAGGTATAGGGCAGCTGTGCATAGGCACCGGGCTGGATATCTTCCACCGCCTCGCGAGCATCAAAAAACTCAAGCTCTGTGCCAGGCAGGGGTTTACGGTATTGGGTATTCATAGCAGACAGACTCACAAGAAGGGGGCTGAAAAAAGCCCGGTGTCCAAGTCACCGGGCAGCAAGCGGTTCAGTCTCGCGCTTCTATCGGCACCCATTCGCTCTTCTCAGGGCCAGTGTAATCGGCGCTAGGGCGAATAATGCGGTTATTGGCGCGCTGCTCAAATACATGCGCCGCCCAGCCGGTCAGCCGCGAGCAGACAAAAATCGGCGTAAACAGCTTGGTGGGTATATCCATAAAGTGATAAGCGCTGGCGTGGAAGAAGTCTGCGTTACAGAATAGTTTCTTCTCACGCCACATGACCTCTTCGACCCGTTCAGAAACCGGGTAAAGCACCTTATCGCCCACATCGTCAGAGAGCTTCTTGGACCAGTGCTTGATAATCGCGTTGCGCGGGTCGGACTCACGATAAATCGCATGCCCAAAACCCATAATCTTATCCTTACGCTCCAGCATGCCCATGATCTTGCTTTCTGCTTCTTCCGGCGACTGCCAATCCTCGATCATCGCCATGGCCGCTTCGTTGGCGCCACCATGCAGTGGGCCGCGCAGCGACCCAATCGCACCAGTCACGCAGGAGTGCATATCGGAAAGCGTCGAGGCGCATACCCTTGCAGTAAAGGTAGAGGCATTGAATTCATGCTCGGCGTAAAGAATCAGCGATACGTTCATGACCCGCGCATGCAGTTCAGAAGCGGGCTCGCCGCGCAACATATTCAAAAAGTGACCGCCTACCGAGTCATCATCCGTTTCGGTATCGATGCGCACGCCATCGTGGGAGAAGCGGTACCAGTAGCAAATAATCGAGGGCAGCACAGCCAGCAGCCGATCCGCAACATCTTGTTGCTGATCAAAATTTTCCTCGGTTTCCAGATTGCCCAGCATTGAGGTGCCGGTGCGCATTACGTCCATCGGGTGGGCGTCTTTGGGAATCTGCTCAAGCACCGTTTTCAGCGCATCGGGCAAGCCGCGCAGGCTTTTGAGCTTGCTGATGTAGTGATCTAATTCGCCCTGGTTGGGCAGCTTGCCTTTTAACAGCAGGTAAGCGACCTCTTCAAATTTGGCTTTTTCAGCGAGCTCTTTGATATCGAATCCACGGTAGGTCAGGCCTGAACCTGTTTTACCTACCGTACACAGCGCGGTGGAACCAGCGCTCTGGCCACGCAGTCCTGCTCCTGTTGCGGGTTTATCAGCCATGGTGTGTCTCCTATTACTGCTTTTATTTTTACTATCGATTTATGAATAAGGTCGTTCATTAAACTTTCGGCAAAGCTATCTTGGTGAGAGGGCAGGTTGAAGCGAGGGTCTTTTGTCATGGATAACAAAAGTAGCGCCCAGGGAGGGGGCACAGCGCCCTCGCGGAAACCTGCCCTCTCACCAGTTTGCAGAAGAAATCATTTCCAACTGCGTTTCATCTTAACTGGCGGTTTATTGGTCATCGCCTTTCTCGGCAAACAGCGCGTCCAGCTTCTGCTCAAAGTCGTGGTAATTGAGAAAATCGTAGAGTTCGTCGCGGGTTTGCATCAGCGGCACCACGTCTTTTTGGTGGCCGTTGTCGAGGATGCTTTGATAGACCTGCAGTGCCGCGGCGTTCATGGCGCGGAAGGCCGAGAGCGGGTAAAGCACCATGCGACAGCCAACCTCGCCCAACTCGGATTGGGTAAACAGCGGGGTAGCGCCAAACTCGGTGATGTTAGCCAAAATGGGCGCGTTGACCCGTTCACAGAAGGCTTTGTAATCATCCAGGGTATGAACCGCTTCAGCGAAGATGGCATCTGCACCAGCTTCAACGCAGGCGTTGGCACGCTCAATGGCCGCATCAAGCCCCTCTTTTTGAAACGCATCGGTGCGGGCAATCAAATAGAAGTCGGGATCGATCTTGGCATCCGCTGCCGCTTTAATGCGGTCGACCATCTCCTGCTGGGAGACAATCGCCTTATTGGGGCGGTGTCCACAGCGCTTTTGCGCGACCTGATCTTCCATATGTACCGCGGCCACGCCAGCGCGCTGCATCTCTTTCATGGTGCGGGCGATATTGAAGGCACCGCCCCAGCCGGTATCGATATCCACCAACAGCGGCAGCTCGGTAGCGCCGCAGATACGGCGGGCATCTTCCACCACATCATTCATGGTCGTCATGCCCAGATCCGGCAAGCCGAACGAGGCGTTAGCTACGCCGCCACCAGAGAGGTAAATGGCTTGATGGCCTACTTTGTCGGCCATCAACGCTGTATAAGCATTAATGGTGCCTAAGATCGGCAGCGGACGGTTAGCCTCAAGCGCGGCTCGAAACCGGGCGCCGGGAGTCATCTGGGACATGGGGCGTTTCTCCTATTGCTAATTTCTAGTTATGTTTTAGCTGCGTGATTAAGAGCTTTGCGATTTAGATGCTGACTCTTCTAGGGTCGCTGCATAGCGATCCGCCACATTGGCGCGGGAGGCGCTGACATGGCGGCGCATGAGCAGCTCGGCCAGCTCCGCATCGCCAGCTTCAATGGCATCAACAATGCGATGGTGCTCGACAAAGGCGCGCTGCGGTCGCGTGCCGCTGGCACTGAACTGAGTGCGATAAAGGCGCACAAGGTAGTAAAGGTCATCACAGAGCAGGTTCATTAGCATTTTGTTGTGGCTGCCCTGAACGATGCAGTAGTGAAAATCGAGATCGCCTTCGCGCTGGTAGTAAGCTTCGCCACGCTTTAGATCGGCTTGGCTTTCGTGCAGCGCCAGCACATCACGCAAGCCTTGCACCTCTGCCGGCGACATATGCTCCGCCGCCAAGCGCGCCGCCATACTTTCCAGGGCTTCACGCAGGTCAAACAGCTCTAAAAGCTCCTTCATCGAGAGCTTAACCACCCGGGCACCCACATGGGGAACGCGCTCGATGAGGCGGTGTGCTTCCAGGCGGCGCATCGCCTCGCGCAGCGGCCCACGTGAAATACCGTAGGTTTTAGACAACCCCGGCTCGGTGATCTTACTGCCGGGAGCAAGCTCGCCGCGTACGATGGCATCCTGCAACTGATGAAATACCCGCTCGGCGAGCGTGCGTACTTCAGGGGTTGGCATTTCATGCGGCGAGGTATCGGAATAAGAAGAAGAAACGGGTAAGCTCATGGCAAATTGTCGACAATTAGAAACATAGCGAAACTTTAGCCCCGCGAACCACCGCCGTCAACCTGCTTATAAAGCGACTTTATACATCTTTCGTAGTAGGCAAAAAGTCTATCTGCGAAATCAGTGTCAACAATCCTCTTCCGAGCGTGAGAAATGCGTCAATCGTGCGACTGGTGCCGATCTTCAACGACCTCTAACATATGCAGCCCTTTTACCGGCCAGGCGTTTGCTTAATGAACCAGGCGTTGACGATAACTGCCCTGCCCTATTCACCCGACCCATTGGGAATATTCGCCGGCCTACGTGCCAGGCCCGGCGCGGTGCTGCTCGATAGTGGCCGCCCTATCGCCACCGGTCGCTTTGATATTATCAGCAGCGACCCGCTTGCTACGCTGGAAGTTGCCCACCATGGCGTAGCGAGTATTGCGTCAGATCAGCTTAACCCCCCGGCGCACTTGGCTAACGATGCGTTTGCCCTTCAGCAGTGGCTACTGGATCAACTGAATATCCCTAATAAAACCAGTGAACTCCCTTTTTTAGGCGGGCTAATAGGTTACTGGGGCTACGATTTAGGGCGAACCTTATCGATTCAGAGCTCCCAGGCATGCCCAGTAACGTTACCGCAATCCCGCCTGGGGCTTTACGACTGGTGTATCACCCTGGATCACATGGCCCAGCAGGCGTGGTTAATCGCTACCCCGCAGCGTCGTGAACAGGTGAAAAGCTGGCTTACCAAGACCCCAGAGCCAACGAGCGCGTTTACATTAACGAATACCTTTAAAGCAGAACTTAGCCACACCCAATACGTCGCACGCTTTAACGCCGTGCAGCGCTATATTCGAGCAGGTGACTGCTATCAGATCAACCTGGCTCAACGCTTTTATGCCGACTACCAAGGGGATGAGTGGCAGGCGTACCTGCAGTTACGTAAAGCGACCCCCACACCCTATTCAGGTTTTATGGCCTGGGGCGATAAGGCCGTACTGTCACTTTCACCCGAGCGGTTTATTCAGTGCAGCAACGGCGAGGTCGAAACACGGCCGATTAAAGGTACGCGCCCGCGAGGGGCCACGCTTGAAGAGGATCAGGCGCTGGCGGCACAGCTATTGAGCAGCACTAAAGATCGCGCTGAAAATGTGATGATCGTTGACCTGCTGCGCAATGACCTGGGTCGTGTCTGCCAGCCAGGCTCCATTCGCGTTCCGCAGCTATGTCGCTTAGAGAGCTACCCTAATGTGCACCACCTAGTTAGCGTGGTGCAGGGAACGCTGGCCGGCAACTACACCCCGCTGGCACTGCTTAAGGCAGCCTTTCCTGGCGGCTCCATTACCGGCGCACCTAAAATTCGCGCGATGCAGATCATCGATGAACTAGAACCCTGCCAACGCAGTGTTTATTGCGGCAGCCTTGGCTATGTCGATGTACGTGGCAGCATGGATACCTCCATCGCTATCCGCACTATGGTTGCCGAGGCGGGAAGACTGCATGTATGGGGCGGCGGGGGCTTAGTAGCAGACTCTCAAGCGGACGAAGAGTACACCGAGACACTGGATAAAATTCGTCACCTTATTGGCGCTTTGGAATAAGCAGCGCGAGCTCTATATCAAAAAGGAATATAAAAGCCAAACTAAACGGTATTGGGGTTCGCTGCCTCCTGTTTGGTAGCCTAGGCAGTATTATTTAATTTCCGATTAGGAGGCAGTATGTCCTCAGAGCTTGAAGCGATTAACAGAGATTTCGCAAATAATCCTCAAGGGTTAGTTGAGTGGGCGCTGGCCCAGGGTGCACGACCTATTTGCACCACCAACTTTCGCCCTTTTGAGGCGGTGATTCTTCATATGGTGACCCAGGTGCGCCCGGATATTCCCATTGTGTGGATGGACAGCGGCTACAACACCGAAGCGACCTATCAATTCGCTGAAGAAGTGATTCAACAACTCAACCTGAACATCGTGAGCTTTGTACCCCGGCGCACTCGCGCCCACCGCGAGGCGCTGGAAGGCCCCATGCCGGGTATCGATGACCCGCGCCACGCAGCCTTTACTCAGGAAGTTAAAATCGAGCCCTTCGAGCGTGCGCTGCGTGAAATGCAGCCCGACGTATGGTTCACCGCACTGCGCGCTGAGGACACCCCCGAGCGCGCAAAAATGCAGCCGGTTAGCCGCAACAGCGATGGCCTATTGAAAGTTGCCCCGTTGCTGCAGTGGAGCGCCAAAGATATGTACCAGTATCTACAGGCACATAATCTGCCCAATAACTTCGATTACTTCGACCCTACCAAGGTGGAAGAGAAGCGCGAATGCGGGCTGCATTTGCAGCACTAATGCTCACTGGCGCTTAGGCTTTGTTTAAAAGAGCCTAATACTCCGGCAGGTCCAGGTCGTCAAATAACAACTGATCATGGCGCGGGCCTGCCGTTAATGCTTCATCAACCCGGTCGCGGGTTAAATGAGGCGCAAAGCGCTCCAAAAAATCATACATGTACCCGCGCATAAAGGTGCCACGACGGATACCAATTTTTGTCGTGGAGCTGGCAAACAGGTGGCTTGCATCCAGTGCCACCAAGTCATCATCAAGCGCCTCGTCCACGGCCATATGCGCCACAATGCCAACCCCCATGCCCAGCCGCACGTAGGTCTTGATCACGTCGGCATCGGCGGCGGTTAGCACCACATTGGGCGTTAACCCTTTCGCTTTGAAGGCATCATCTAACTGCGAGCGGCCGGTAAACCCAAACACGTAGGTAACCAATGGATGTTCACCGAGCGCCTCCAGGGTCAACGGGCCCTGATGAGTGGCTAGCGGGTGCCCTTTAGGCACCAGTACGCAGCGGTTCCAACGATAGCAGGGCAGTAGTACTAAATCGGTAAATAGCTCTAGCGACTCGGTCGCGATGGCGAAATCGGCCTGGCCTTCACTGACCATCTGTGCGATTTGCTTGGGCGTACCCTGCTGCATATGCAGCGCCACATCAGGGTATTTAAGGGTGAATTCGCTGATAATGGGCGGTAGTGCGTAACGGGCCTGGGTATGGGTCGTAGCAATGGCCAGGCTACCACGGCGCTCATCGCTATGCTCTTGAGCCACCTGCTTGATGTTTTCGGTGAGACGCAGTACCTGCCCGGCCAGGTCAATAATCGACTGCCCGGCAGGTGTCACACGTGTCAAATGCTTGCCACTGCGCGCAAAAATCTCGACGCCAAGCTCATCTTCTAACAAACGTATCTGTTTAGAGATCCCCGGCTGTGAGGTAAATAGACTTTGCGCCGTGGCCGAGACGTTCAGGTTATGTCGATTGACTTCCCAGATATAGCGGAGCTGTTGTAGCTTCATATCCTCACCTTATTTATTCTCTCTACAGATCTGCGTAGACCGTATCTTGATGTAGGCTGAATCTTTAAGCACACACAGGCGCTGGTGCCACATCACGTCTGACGGGTTGAGTCGTCACACTCGGCACTCTACAGCACCATATAGAATAAAAAACACCAAAATAATACTTTTATATTATAAAAAAAACGCCCTACCAGCACCCTTTAATTTCTGCTATTTAGTTAACTCACCGTGCAGGAAATTTGCCAGCAACCTTCGCGCCCGCTAACATCTGCCCACACTTATCGCGATAGACACGAGGCGCGCTGAAAGAGCACCAATGGATCGCATAATGACCGTTGCTCCATTTGAGGCAACGAAACAGTAAGAGCAACGCAAACGGGAGAAGCAAATGGCTAATAATGTTGATGTCACCAACGCCAATTTTGAGCAAGAAGTCCTCAACGCTGAACAGCCTGTGCTAATGAAGTTCTGGGCGCCCTGGTGTGGCCCATGCAAGGTCATGGCCCCGGTCGTTGATGAAGTGGCTGCAGAACGTCAGGAAAGCCTGAAAGTTGTTAGCGTCAATGTAGACGACGCACCAGAAATTGCTGCCGAGCAAGGTGTACGCGGTGTACCTACCGTCATGCTGTTTAAATCCGGCACCAAAGTCGCTTCACTGGTTGGCGCGCAATCTAAGTCACAACTGACGCAGTTCATCGAACAAAACGCCTGATGAATGTGTAGCACTTGTAATAGCCGCCGACTCTGTCGGCGGTAACACGCCTTCGCTAAATTTCCTTCCTAATTTTTGCGTTTCCACGGCGGTAGACTCGCATCGCTTACCCGAAGATCTTTTACACGGCGCTTTCCAGGCCCTAACAGCCTAGCGATCCAACGTGTTTGTGGGTGACTATCAAGTGCGATCTTCAACGTCATCGTTAGTACCACTGAAAGCAGCATCCCCGCCGCACCAAAGATCCACCCCCATACCACCAGCGATAAAAACGCCACAAATGTCGAAAGCCCCAACGCTTGCCCCATTACCCGCGGTTCAATCAGGTTGCCGAGCACAAAGTTGATGACCAAATAAGCAGAGGCTAGCAGCAACGCCTGAAAAGCGCCGCCGTCTTGGGCGACCAGCAGCAACAACACGGGGGGTATCGCCGCCAGCGCGGAGCCAATATTGGGAATAAAGTTGAGTGCAAAGGCCAACACGCCCCACAACAGAGGAAAATCCACGCCTACAATCATGCAAGAGAGCCATACCAGCGCCCCGGTGGCCAGGCTAATCATGGTTTTTACGGCTAGATAGCGCTTCAGCGTTAAGCTGAACTCACTAAAACGCTTCAAGCTAGGTGCCGGATTTTCCAGTGCGCGGGAAATTTTATCGCGCACGTTCAACGTCTCGAACAGCATGAAGATGACCAGCAGTCCAACAATGATGCCTTGCATGAAGAGATTGCCAAGCTGACTCAATAGCGCCGGCATCCAGGAGCCTTCATCTTCCCCCTCAAAGAGCGAGTTGATCTGGTCGGGATTAATCGCTAACCCCCGAGAGGAGAGTGCATTGAGCAAGTTCCAATACTGTTCATAAAGCCGCGACTCAATTTCCGGCAACGCCGTCACGAAGGTACTAAAGCTATTGACCACCAGCAGGCCAATCAGCGATATAAACGCCAACAATACCATCAATGTTAGAAATGCCGACATTCGCATGCTTAAACCACAGCGATGCAGCCACTGCACCGGTGAAGTACACACTACTGCGATAAATATCGCGAGCAGCAACGGCACTAACAAATCAGCACCTGCTTTCATTCCAGCGATGATCACTACCAACGCAGCGAGCGCCAAGGTGGCATTGAGTGGAATACTACGGTAATCCTCGTCCGACAATTTCGACATGTTCCATCCCTAGCTTGTTGTCCATATATAATGGCTGCATTCACCATATTGCACAAACCGTGCAAATAATAAGCAACTGTTTTGTGTCTACTCTTTCGTGCTGAACTTTCTTTTCTACTTCGCTTCAAAGCTGCGTCTACTTGAATGATTTATACCCGGTTTTAACTTGGCGGCGCCACTGCCCGCTCACTAAGGAAAACATTTATGCAAGTCATGCCAGCTAACCTTCACAAACCAGGCTCTAAACGTATACGCAATGGCCTATTAGGCGGCGCTCTATTGGCACTCCTTAGCGTTCCTTTTGCACACGCTGCACCGTCACAACCGCCCCAGCCAAGCCTGTATGTTCAAGCGCAGTCTTGGGTTGAGGTAGAACCCGACAAGGCCACCCTGAATGCACGGTTATGGGAAAACACGCCCGCCCTTTCCACCTTGGAAGAGAGCGATAGTAGCGCACTTAGCGATGCCCGCGAGCGATTAGAGGCCCGCGCCAGCGAATTAATCGAACAAATGGAAGCCACCGGCCTTGAACGCAATGCTATCAATGCAGGCTCGTTAAATGTTTATCCTGAGCATGTTCAAGGGCCACGCAATGAAGATGGCGAGCATGAGACCTTGCAGCGCACACGTCTTGAGCGCCCGATCACCGTCGAACTCACCGACCTTGATCAATTAAGCGAGGTGTTAGACGCGCTAATAGCCGCTGGTGTTAACTCATTGGATGGCGTGCAGTTTGATCTACAAGACCGCGACGCCGCCACTGACGAAGCGCTGGTTAAAGCGCTAGAAAAAGCGCAACACAAAGCAAACCTGATGGCCGACAGCTTAGATGCCGAGCTCGGCCATGTGCAGCGCATTGAAGAGACGCAATCGCCTATCTTCCAGCCGCGCATGATGGCAATGCGGGCAGAAAGCGATGCCGCTGGCGCCAGTCAATCCGGTGTCGCCAGTGATTACAGCCCCGGCACCATTCGTATTGATGCCGGGGTTAGTGTTGAGTGGGCGCTTAAAGGGCCAGATGCTCCACGCCGCCCAGATAGCGACGTAGCGGCTCAGGAATAGTTACCGAGCCATCCGCCTGCTGGTGGTTTTCAAGCACCGCCAGCAGGCAACGACCAACCGCCAGCCCTGAACCGTTCAGCGTATGTAGCAACTGTGGCTTTTTGGAATCCGGATGGCGATACCGCGCTTGCATACGCCGGGCCTGGAAATCCTCGCAGTTAGAGACTGACGAGATCTCTCGGTAAGTTTCCTGGCTGGGCAGCCACACTTCCAAGTCGTAGGTCTTCGTGGCCCCAAAGCCCATATCCCCGCTGCACAGCGTCACTACGCGATACGGCAACGCCAGTGCCTGCAGGATCGCCTCTGCATGACCACGCATCTCTTCCAGCGCTTCGTAGCTCTTCTCCGGTTCCACAATCTGCACCATTTCGACTTTATCGAACTGATGCTGGCGGATCATTCCGCGGGTATCGCGCCCGTGTGAGCCCGCCTCGGAGCGGAAACAGGGCGTATGAGCAGTAAGCTTCATCGGCAATGCCGCCTGCTCAACAATTTCATCGCGCACAAAGTTGGTCAGCGGTACTTCTGAAGTGGGAATCAGGTGGTACTCGCGCTCATCGTCCAACTTGAACAAATCTTCGCCAAACTTCGGCAGCTGGCCGGTGCCCATCAGCGAATCGCGGTTAACCATATACGGCACGTAGCACTCTTCGTAACCGTGCTGTTCGGTTTGGGTATCCAGCATAAACTGCGCCAACGCCCGGTGCAGGCGCGCTATCGGCCCGCGCATTACCGCAAAGCGAGCGCCAGTGATTTTAGCCGCCAGCTCAAAATCGAGATAACCCGACTGCTTACCTAGATCAACGTGATCGAGCACCTCGAAATCAAACTCCCGCGGTGTGCCCCAGCGGTACAGCTCGACATTCTCGTCTTCGCTTTTGCCTTCCGGCACGCTTTCATGGGGCAGATTGGGAATACCGCTAATGGCGTCATCCCACTCTTCCTGCACCTCAGCTAGCTCGCGCTTGGCTTTATCCAGGCGATCGCCTAAATCGCTGACTTCATCCAGCAGCGGCTGAATATCTTCACCATTGGCCTTGGCTTTACCAATCGCTTTGGAGCGCATATTGCGCTCATTTTGCAGCTGCTCGGTTTGCGTTTGCAGCTCGCGGCGACGCGACTCCAGCGCCTGCAGCCCCGCTTTATCAAGCACAAAGCCCCGGCGGGCCAGTTGTTGAGCAACCGTGTCAAGATCACCGCGCAGCAGTTTCGGATCGAGCATGAATCCTGTCCCTTGGCCTGAAAACAATAAAAGCAACGCGCCTGCGCGCGTGCATAAAGGGGCCTATTGTAGGCAAAAGCGCAGCGGGGAGCTATGGGCGGTATCGACAGACGCACGTTTAGCTACGCTAAAAGGCTCCAGCACCAGAGAAGTCAGCACTAGCACTGCTCTTTATAACGCCACACTCCAGTAGCGCGTATATGGACTCCTCCTCGCTTG
>NZ_JACCGK010000015.1 GCF_013416325.1 Vreelandella sedimenti | reverse complement strand
GATCCTGCCCGAGCTCGAGAGCAAGCTGTAATCAATACAGTGATTCAATAGCGGTGGGCCGACTTCGTCTGAAGTCGGCTTTTTTTTTGGCGGGTGTATTAGGTAAACTGGCAATAGTTGACTAAAGTACTGGGGCAAAAGGTAAGAAAAACCACCCCGGTGGTTGAAAAGGCTGCGGGCTGACCGCACATAGGTAAGTGAAAGCAACGAAAGCCACTCAAGGAGATGATGATATGGCACATACACTACCCGAATTGCCGTATGCATATGACGCTCTCGAACCAAACATCGATGCGATGACGATGGAGATTCACCATTCTCGTCACCATCAAACCTACATCAACAACCTGAACGCCACGCTGGAAGGCACGGGTCTTGAAGATGTACCTGTCGAAGAGCTGGTCGCTAATCTAGATCGCGTTCCAGAAGCCAAGCGTCAAGCCGTTATCAATAACGGTGGCGGTCATGCCAACCACTCCATGTTTTGGCAAATGATGTCGCCTAACGGCGGTGGTAATCCCCAGGGTGATGTCGCAAAAGCGATTGACGCTGAGCTGGGCGGTCTGGATACTTTTAAAGAAGAGTTCAAAAAAACCGCCGTTGGCCGTTTCGGCAGTGGTTGGGCATGGCTCTCCATTACCCCTGAAAAGAAATTGGTGGTAGAGAATACCCTGAACCAAGACAGCCCGTTGATGCACGGTAATACACCGCTGCTCGGTTTGGATGTTTGGGAGCATGCCTACTACCTGAAGTATCAAAACAAGCGTCCTGACTACATTGCTGCGTTCTTTAACGTGGTGAACTGGGAAGACGTTGAGCGTCGTTACCAGGCTGCGATTAGCTAATATTGCTATGAGCCGCTAACTGCGCCGGTTCACGGCGCTGTTAAAAACCGTCCACTTTTTAGTGGGCGGTTTTTTTATTGCCTGGGGGCAGTGTTTTAGGGGCAGGGTTGGGCATTAGCTGTCAATATCCTGTGGATGAAAAATACCACATATGCTTGAATTGATTTTTCATTGGTCTATATATAGTATGCGTCGTATCTTTTAGAGAGGGCAGGCACTAGATGTGCTCTACCCGAAAAATGCCGCTATGAAAAGGAAAATAGCCATGGAAATCCAAATTTATAGCAAGCCCGCTTGTGTTCAATGCACCGCGACTTACCGCGCGCTCGACAAGCAGGGGCTTGATTACACTGTTATCGATATTACTGCTGAATCTGGTGCCCAAGAAGAAGTCGAAGCCCTCGGCTATCGCCAGCTTCCTGTTGTAGTCGTCGGCGAGGATCACTGGTCGGGTTTCCGTCCAGACCGCATTCAAGCGCTGGCTTAAGTTACTTAAATGCTGGCAAGTTGCTCACCTTCACCTATCGCCGGCAGTTTGGTTTACTTCTCTACAAAATCAGGCAATACCCATCGATTTGTAGAAAAACTTGGTTTTGCCGCAAAGCGACTGCCGTTGAATCGAGATGAGCCTGTTCCACGAGTCACCCAGCCGTATATTTTAATTACCCCCACTTATGGTGGGGGAAGCGAGCAGGGTGCGGTGCCCAAGCAGGTGATCCATTTTCTTAACGACACACATAATCGAAGCCTCCTCCGGGGGGTGATTGCAGCGGGAAATACAAATTTTGGCGAAGCGTATGGCCTTGCTGGCCGCATTATTGCGAAAAAATGCCATGTGCCGCTGCTGTATCGATTCGAATTATTTGGCACCGACGATGACGTGGCCAATGTCCGTCAAGGAGTAGAAGAGTTTTGGAAACGACAAACCTAGCGCCGAAAGACTCAGCCTCGAACGACGTATCCACTAAAAACGGTGAGGCCAAACGGCCAGCAGCGAAGACAGAAGCGCGCACGCTGGACTATCACGCTCTTAACGCCATGCTCAACCTGTACGGTGCCAATGGCGAGCTGCAGCTGGATAAAGATCGCGAAGCGGCACGCCAGTACTTTTTGCAGCACGTTAACCAGAACACGGTGTTTTTCCACTCGTTAGAGGAGAAACTCGATTACCTGGTCGAAGAGCAGTATTACGAAGCCGAGATGCTGGCCCAGTACAGCTTCACCTTTATCAAGGCGCTGTTCGAGCAAGCCTATGCGTATAAGTTTCGCTTCCCAAGCTTTTTGGGCGCCTTTAAGTACTACACCAGCTACACGCTGAAGACGTTTGACGGCAAGCGCTATCTAGAGCGTTACGAAGACCGCGTCTGCATGGTCGCGCTAACCCTGGCGCGGGGCGACGAAACGCTGGCGAAGTCGCTGGTGGATGAAATCATTAGCGGCCGCTTTCAGCCGGCGACTCCCACCTTTTTGAACTGCGGGAAGCAGCAGCGCGGCGAGCTGGTGTCATGCTTCCTACTGCGTATCGAAGACAACATGGAGTCGATTGGCCGTTCGATTAACTCGGCCCTCCAGCTCTCAAAACGCGGCGGCGGCGTGGCGTTTCTGCTCAGTAATATTCGTGAGTCGGGTGCGCCCATCAAGCGTATTGAAAACCAGTCATCGGGCATCATCCCGATTATGAAACTGCTGGAAGACGCCTTCTCCTATGCTAACCAGCTGGGGGCTCGCCAGGGGGCAGGGGCGGTGTATCTTAACGCTCACCACCCGGATATCCTGCGCTTTTTGGATACCAAGCGGGAAAACGCCGACGAGAAAATTCGTATCAAAACGCTCTCCCTGGGCGTGACGATTCCGGATATTACCTTTGAGCTTGCCAAGCGCAACGACGACATGTACCTGTTCTCGCCCTACGATGTAGAGCGTGTTTACGGTGTGCCGTTTGGCGATATCAGCGTTACCGAGAAGTACCAAGAGATGGTTGCGGATGCGCGCATTCGTAAGCATAAGATCAATGCACGGGCCTTCTTCCAAACTTTAGCCGAGTTGCAGTTTGAGTCGGGCTACCCGTACATCATGTTCGAAGACACGGTTAATCGCGCCAACCCGATCGCTGGCCGTATCAACATGAGCAACCTCTGCTCTGAAATTCTTCAGGTCAATACGCCTACCGAGTATGACGATGACCTGGGTTATCGCCAAATAGGTCAGGACATCTCCTGTAACCTGGGCTCCATGAACATTGCCAAGGTGATGGACGCAGGTGACATCGGTACCAGTGTGGAAATCGCCATTCGTGGCCTCACCGCTGTTTCTGAAATGAGTAACCTGCGCAGCGTGCCCTCTATTGCCGAAGGCAATGCCAAGTCGCGGGCGATTGGCTTGGGCCAGATGAACCTACACGGCTATCTGGCGCGGGAGCATATCTACTACGGCTCTGACGAAGGTTTGGATTTTACCAATCTCTACTTCTACTGCGTTGCCTTCCATGCCATCCGTGCGTCGAATCGTTTGGCGATTGAGCACAAAGAGTCGTTTGCGGGCTTTGCAGAATCTACCTACGCCTCGGGTACCTTCTTCAATAAGTACACTGACCAGGCGTGGCTGCCGCGCACCGATAAAGTACGTGGGCTGTTTGAGCGCAGCGGTATCGCGCTGCCGACCCAGGACGATTGGCAGGAGCTGAAAGCTTCGGTGATGGCCCACGGTTTGTATAACCGTAACCTGCAGGCGGTGCCGCCGACGGGGTCGATCTCCTATATCAATAACTCCACCTCCAGTATTCACCCGGTGGCAGCGAGAATCGAGATTCGTAAAGAGGGCAAGTTGGGGCGTGTTTATTACCCGGCGCCTTTCCTGGATGAAGCTAATTTTGACTACTTTCAGGACGCCTACGAAATCGGTCCGGAAAAGATTATCGACACCTACGCGGAAGCCTCGCAGCACGTCGACCAGGGCTTATCGCTAACGCTGTTCTTCCCTGACACCGCAAGCACGCGCGATATCAATAAGGCGCAGATTTACGCCTGGCGCAAAGGCATCAAAACGCTTTACTACATTCGCCTGCGCCAGAGCGCGTTAGAAGGTACCGAGGTAGAAGGCTGCGTGTCTTGCACGCTGTAATGGTACTGATTTTTGTCGATACGCCTTGTATCTATTATTGAGCATTCGTTTTTAAAACAAGCTTTTTATAACCAGTTTTTATAAATAAGCTTTGCTAGCCCGGCTCTCATAGCCGGGCTTTGAGAGAGTGATATGAATACCATGCATCGTTTATCGCGGGTTGATGCGATTAACTGGAACCGGCTTCAGGATGATAAAGACCTGGAAGTGTGGAACCGCTTGACCAGTAATTTTTGGCTGCCCGAGAAGGTGCCGCTGTCGAACGACATTCAGTCGTGGAATACGCTGACCGAGAAAGAAAAGCAGCTGACGATCCGCGTTTTTACGGGCCTGACACTGCTGGACACCATCCAAAGCAGCGTGGGGGCGCCGGTATTAATGGAAGATGCTCGCACTCCCCATGAAGAGGCGGTTTACACCAACATCGCCTTTATGGAATCAGTGCATGCGCGCTCCTACAGCTCGATTTTCTCGACGCTCTGCACCACTCGCGATGTGGACGATGCCTTTCGCTGGAGTGAAGAGAATCCTACGCTGCAGGCAAAATCTGAGCTGATTTTAGAGCGCTATCGCTCGGATGATCCGCTGATGCGCAAAGTCGCCAGCGTATTCCTTGAGTCATTTTTGTTCTACTCCGGCTTCTACCTGCCGATGTACTGGTCAAGCCATGCCAAGTTGACCAACACCGCCGACCTTATTCGTCTAATCATTCGCGACGAAGCGGTACACGGCTACTACATCGGCTATAAATTCCAGCAGGCAATGGCGGAAGCGACACCAGCGCGTCAGCAGGAAGTCAAAGATTACGCCTACGAGCTGCTGCTGGAGCTCTACGACAATGAAGTGCGCTACACCGAGTCGCTTTATGACGAGGTAGGTCTCAGTGAAGACGTTAAAAAATTCCTTCACTACAATGCTAATAAAGCGCTGATGAACCTTGGTTTCGAGCCACTGTTCCCCAGCAGCGTCACCGATGTGGATCCCACCATCATGGCGGCGCTATCACCCAACGCCGACGAGAACCACGACTTCTTCTCTGGATCCGGCTCCTCCTACGTGATCGGTAAAGCCGTCGCCACCGAAGACGACGACTGGGCGTTTTAATGGCCGTATGAGTGGGGAGTAGATAAGCTGGTGGTATCGATAAAGGCGCATAAAGGAGGAGGTATGCCAGACAACCCTGCTAACGTATTGAAAATTGCCGCAGCAATGGTGAGCGACCCCGATGGTCGTTTGCTACTGGTGCGTAAGCACAATACGTCCTTCTTTATGCAGCCTGGCGGCAAGATCGATGCGGGTGAAACCGCACTAGCGGCGTTGTGCCGTGAACTGAAAGAGGAGTTAGGCTTGAGTGTGAATAGCGATCAGCTTTCGCCATTAGGCATACACTCCGCTCCCGCTGCCAATGAGTCGGACATGATGCTCGAAGCGTATCTGTTTAGCCTTGTTATCGACGAGCCTGTCGAGGCGGCGGCTGAAATAGCCGAAGCAAGATGGGTAACCCGTGAAGAGGCTTGGCAACTCCCACTGGCACCGCTGACGAAAGAGTACGTAGTGGTAAACCATTAAGCTTGAGTATTGTGATAACGGGCGCCGATGGGCGCCTTTTTTTATGCATGTTAGGTAAGCTAAATCAACTGATCGTTAATGATAAATATTGTCATTTATTCTATTAGTGGTAGGCTATGACCCGTAAAAGATAAACGCAAATCGTTCTAATACCTAATTAGTTTCTAGTTGGGCGGTGCTCGCCGCCCGCTACTCAGTGACGGAGAGTCGACGTGCTGAACAGGCCTTTCTTTGCCTTGCGTGGATGGTGGTTAGCGGGAGTGCTGACCAGCGGCGCGCTGATGGCAAGTGAACAAGCAGTGGCTCAAGCGGCCGAAAGTGTCGAAGCCCAGCAAACCCAGGCAGCGCTTCAGGAGCAGATTGATGCTGCTGATGAGCAGACCCGTGAGCAGTTGGAAGAGTTGCGCCGCTTGGAGCGTGAAACGCGTCAGATGGAGGCGGGCAATGCCTCACTAACCGGGCGTTTAGCGGAAGAAGCCGAACGCCAGCAGCGCCTAGCGACTGCTTTGGATACACTTGAAGAGACGCGTGCAGCGCTGCCTGTGATTGAACAAAATATGTCTGCGCAGTTGAACCAATGGATTGAACGTGACCTGCCTTTTCTGCGAGAGGAGCGGCTGGCACGGGTTGAACGCCAGCCTGATGAACAGGGCGAAAACACCATTGAGCGCATTAATGGGCTGCTCGAAGCTTGGCGCGTCGAGCTCGATTATGGCCGTGAGATGGATAGCTGGCGGGGGCGTTTAAGCCAGGATGGCCGCGAACGTGAAGTGGATTTCTTACGTGTTGGTCGTATCGGTTTTTATTATCTAACCCCTGATGGGCGCGAAGGCGGGGTGTGGCGCGCGGAAAATGGCGCATGGCAGCCGCTGGATGACGAATACCTGCGCGAAGTGCGCAGTGGGTTGCGCATGGCAGACGATCAGCGCGCCCCGGATCTACTAACTTTACCGCTCTCGATTAGTGTCAATGACTTGCAGGGAGAGCAACCATGAGACGACTAACTCTCCGTCAACTTTTTTATGCCTGCGTTGTATGGGGGCTGGTAGCGATCAGTGGCGCATCAATGGCGCAAACTGAAAGTGCAACGTCGCTGCGCGAAGCCCGAGAGGCCGCAGAATTGCGTGACCAGCAGCGGCTAATGAGCTTTCTGGATGATCAGCAAGCCTTAGAGGCTGCGCTGGAGCAAGCCCGCGCCGAGCATGAAGAGGCCCAGCAGCAGCAAGAGGCGCTAGAGGAACAGCAGGCAGAGCAAGCAGACCAAGCCAGCGAGCTAAATGCGCGCCAGGCGGAGCAGGGCGAAGCGCTTTCGGGCCTGTTGAGTAATCTTGCCCGGCATAGTTCTGAAATTCGCAATGCGCTGGGTGAAGAGAGCTTGCTCACCCTCGAAGAAGAATCGCTGCCGCCGCGCTTAGATGGCGTGGAAGTGCTTGAGCGCCATCAGTTGGAAAATGCGGTAGACCGCTTGGCGACGCTAACCGCGCGCACCGGCCGTGCCGAGCGGCTTTCAATGCCAGTGGCGGACGCCAGCGGCGAGGTGTCGCCAAGTGAGTTGGTGCGGTTAGGCGATTTTGCGGCTTTTACCGAGAGCGAGCTACTACAGCGCGGTGAAAGCGACGGTAGCCTGACAGTGATGCCGCGAACGCCCCAACAAATTGCTGAGCTATTACCGGAATATTTCCAGGGTGAAAGCGCGCTGTTTGCCGTCGACCCCACTCAGGGCAGCGTGCTCGAAGCCTTGGCGCAGCAGCCCAGCTTATGGGAGCGTTTCCAGCAGGGCGGGTACGTTGGCTATGTGGTCGTGGCGCTGGGTATTCTGGGTCTGATTATCGGCCTGGGCCAATACGGCTATCTGATTTTGGTCAGTCTGCGCGTTAATCGCCAGCGGCAATCTCTCGACCAGCTGCGGACCAATAACCCCCTGGGGCGGGTGCTACTGCGCTTTGAAGGCATGGATAAACATCAAACTCCGGAAGCCCTGGAAGCACGGTTGGATGAAGCGGTGTTGGCCGAGTTGCCCAGGTTGGAACGCAGCCAGCCGATGGTGAAGCTGCTTGCCGCGATAGCACCGTTGCTCGGCCTGCTGGGTACGGTAACCGGCATGATCGTGACTTTCCAGGCGATTACCGTCTTTGGTACCGGCGACCCGCAACTTATGGCGGGCGGTATCAGTCAGGCGCTAGTGACTACCGTGCTGGGTCTGATTACCGCCGTGCCGCTGCTGTTTGTGCAAACAGCGTTGGCAGGCCGCAGCCGTTACTTGACCCACGTGATTGAAGGGCAGGCGAGCGCGACACTGGCGGATCATCTGGAATCTCACACGCCTGTGGTGAATTAACATGTCATCTCTTCCCCTCTGGCTCGAACCCGTTGAGCGCTTAGTAGAGGCGGGTGGCGCGGTCCTGGTGGTTTTGGCCATCGTGGCCGTATTGGTGTTTGCCATGGCCATGGAGCGCTGGTGGTACTACCGAATTACCTGGCGTATAGCGCGGCGTCAACTGTTGCGCCGCTGGGCGGCGCGTAGCGACCACACCAGCTGGAGTGCCCGAACACTGCGTCAGGTGTGGGCCGAGGCGCTGGTCGCCAGGCTGCGAAAACCCTTGCCATGGTTAAAACTGTTAGTCGCGCTATGTCCGTTACTAGGTTTGTTAGGCACCGTGACGGGCATGATTAGCGTATTCGATAGCCTTTCGTTGAGTGAGACCCATCAAGCCCGCGCTATGGCAGACGGGGTCGCCCGGGCGACGCTGCCGACCTTGACCGGCATGGCCATTGCCGTGGTGGGGCTGCTATTTATTAGTCGTTTAGAGCACGTCATCCGTCGCGAAGACCAGCGGCTGCATGATCGCCTGGCGCGGGCACTGGAGGAGAGTGATGCGTAGACGTCGTTCCATAGATGCGACTGCTGAGAGCAATGAGGTGAATCTTACCCCGATGCTCGACGTGGTATTTATCATGCTGATTTTCTTTATTGTGACTACCAGCTTTGTCAAAGAGAGCGGTGTCGAGATTGAGCGGCCGGAATCCAGCGCCGCCACCCCGCGCCCGGATGCCCAAGTGCTCGTGGCGATTTCCCCCGAGGGTGCGGTGTGGGTAGATGGCAGCCCCGTGGACGCCCACCGGATCGGCCAGCAGGTAGCCGATATGTTAAGTGATGATGGCTCAGTGGTTATCCAGGCGGATCGAGAATCCACCACGGGCTTGCTGATCGAGGTGATGGATCGCCTACGTGAGGCGGGTGTTGACCAAGTGGCGGTGGCGGCGAGTCGGAGCGGGTCATGATGCGCCACCTGCTGTCGTTATTGGGAGGTGTCGTGCTGGCGGTGGGCTTGTTCTGGCTGCTTGCCCAGCTAGTGGCACCCCCTGAGCGGGAGCCCGAAGAGCTGACCATGAGCATGGCGATGACCATGATTGAAGCGCCGGAAGTGGCCCCTGAGCAGGAGGCGCCCACACCTCAACCTGTTGAAGCGGCACCCCAGCAAGCGCCACCGCCCATGCCTGCACCCGAGCCGCCTCCGGTAGCAGAAAGCACTATCAGTTTACCGGAAGTAGAGCTACCGGATGAGCCCGTTGAACCGGTTGAAATGGACAGTGAACTCCCTGAGCTTACCGAGGTAGAGCCGGAGCCACAGCCTGAACCTGTTCCCGAACCGGAGCCTGCGCCGCGAGAAGCGCCTGCTGAGCCAGCGCCCGCCGCTACAACTGCTGAGCCGAGCGAACCTGCTGAGCGCGAGGCAGCTCCAGCGGCTGAGCCCGCTCCCTCTAACGAACCGGTGAGTGTTGGCCAAGCTACGCCGACCAGCCGGGTGAACCCCAGCTATCCGCCACGCGCGCAGCGTCGGGGTATGGAGGGTTTTGTAGAAGTGGCGTTTACAATTCGCCGCGATGGCAGTGTTGAGGCTTCCTCTATTCGCGTCACCAATGCCCAGCCGCGCCGCGTTTTTGACGATGCCGCACGGGATGCAATTAGCCAGTGGCAATTTGAACCCAGTGATCGGTTACGCAATGCCACCCAGCGGATCGAGTTTCAGTTGAGGTAGCGGAATGAAGCGTCTTTTATGCCTTTTATTATTAAGCGTTTGGTCTCTCTCATCACAGGCCAGTCCTGCGCTGCAAGGCGATGTGATTGCTGACCTCAATGCGCTGCAAAGCCAGTTAAAAGAGGGGGCGTTGGCTCAGGTCGTTGAGCGGGCAACGGCCCAGGCTGAGCGGTTGGCATCCGGCAACCAATCGGATCAGTGGGCCAGTGCGCTCTATCAGCAGTTGGCGGCAGGTGCCTTGGCGCGTCAGGATCAGCATGCTGCGGCAGCGGATCGGCTGGCGATTGCCCGTGGCTTAAACGGTATCGATAGTGCCCAAGCCGCCCGTTGGCTACGTGAGGAGGCCTCACTGCGCCGTGCTGCCGGTCAGCACGATCAGGCCATTGAGTTACTCAGTGAGTGGTTAACCAATCAGCAGGATATTGATACTACATGGCAGCTAACCCGCCTGCTGGCGCAACAGGAGCGTTGGAAAGACGCCGCTGACCGGTTAGAGCAGGCACTTAATGAGACGCCAGAGCTAAGCGAAGTACAGCAGACTCTGGCGCTTGCTGTGTATCGCAATGCAGGACAAGGCGATCAGGCATTGGGCTGGCTGCTGGATGGCTTGAATGCGCAAAGCGACGCCGCCGATTGGCGCCAAGCCGCCGGGCTTGCTCAGCAGGCTGGTCAGTCAGGGGTAGCGGCTGGCTTGTGGGAGACGGCGTGGCAATTAGGTAAGTTGACCGGGCAGGAAGATTTCTGGCTGTTGATCCAACTCCATCTCGCGGGCGGAACCCCCGCTAGAGCGGCAGAGCATCTAGAGCGGGCGCTGAATGAGGGCGATATAGTCCGCGATGAGACCCATCTGCGTTTGCTTGCCAACGCCTGGAGGCAGGCCAAAGACGTTGAGAAGGCCCTGAATGCCTGGCACACCTTAGCGCTGCATACGCAAACTGCCTCCGACTGGCGAGCCTATGGCCAACTCGCTTACGCCTGGGGTGAGGATGGACAAGCGAAACAAGCTTTTGCCCTCGCCTCCTCGCTAGGTGACGAGGAGGCGGAGCAGTGGCTGGCCAGCTTTAACTAGTTAATCTCACGTAGAAAAAGATGTTCGTCCAGTACAGTGGATCGGCGATAGGGTAAAGCGAGGCTCTTTTCCAGGGATGGAAAAAGTAGCACCCATAGATGGGTTCACAGCGCCCTCGCGGCGCCCTAACGCCGTATGCAGGGAGGTCTAGATTTTAAGCGCAATATCGAAGTCGCTCCAGGTAGGCGCATGATCCGAGGGCCGTTCCATGCCGCGTAAGTCGTAGTTTATGCCCGCACCGGTGACCTGCTCAGCTAGCGCCTTGGTGACGAGAATATAGTCGATACGCAGGCCGCGCTTGGGCTCTTGGTTAAACCCTTTTGAGCGGTAGTCGAACCAGCTAAAGCGGTCATCGCTTTGCGGGTAGCAGAGGCGATAGCTGTCGGTAAGCCCCCAAGCTTTAATGCCGTCGAGCCATTCGCGCTCAACGGGTTGAAAGCTGGTTTTGCCTTCACGCAGCCAGCGCTTGCGGTTCGCGTCGCCAATGCCAATGTCCTGATCTTCCGGCGAGATATTAAAGTCGCCCATGATCGCTAGCCGCTCGTCGGGACGGTGCTGTTCGTTGAGCAATCGCGCTAGCTGGCCATAAAAGCGCTCTTTATGGGGGAATTTGGTCGGGTGAGTAACGTTTTCGCCCTGAGGAAAATAGCCGTTCCATACCGTCACGGCTTCTCTATCCTCTGCGATCAGACGAACGCCGATCATGCGGCGCTGAGCGTCTTCCTCATCATCGGGAAAACCGTAAAAAATCTCTTCGGGCGCCTGACGACACATTAAAGCGACGCCGTAATGGCCTTTTTGGCCGTGATAAAAAACGTGGTAGCCCATGGCTTCCACGTCGGCAAGCGGGAACTCGCTGTCCTGCACCTTGGTTTCTTGCAGCCCGATCACGTCCGGCTGCTGAGTGTCGATCAACGCCTGTAATTGGTGAAGTCGTGCTCGAATGCCATTAATGTTGAACGAGACCAAGCGCATTACGAGTCGTCCCCCTTAGGTTTGCTAGCGTCACTGCTCGATTTGTCAGGGTGTATAGCAATATCTTGCCCGCTCTGCTGGCGAGCGAGTTTTCTCACCGCTTGCAGTTTGCGCTGCTGTTGCTTTTTCGCTACAAAACGGCGCGAAGGGGCCACTTGGTCGGGATTGTCGTGGCGCCATTTTTTATAATCTTTCCGCCGGCCGGTACGAATAGTCACCTTGTCGGCCAGTGAACGAGTTTTTTTCTTACGCGTCATGTCGCGCTCCTTACGTCGATTTGACGGCTATTCTAACAGGCCTTGGGACTCCTTCGACAGCAGGACGCGCTCTTATCGCCAAGCCCTGGTACAATGCGCACTTCGTGATGCCAACTTCCACAGCAATGGACAGATAGACAGCCTATGAGCGAGTCGGAACAGACCACAGCCCCGGCCCAGAATCGCAAGCCAAAACGTCGCCGCCGTAAACCGCGTCGTCGCCAGTCGAACTGGGATCTTCGTCAGTTTCAGGTGCCCGCCGTGGCCGGCAAGTGGCGCTTTCATGACTTTGATCTGCCGCTGCCCTTAATGCGCGCTATTCATGCCCAAGGGTTTGAGTACTGCACACCTATTCAAGCGGAGGCCCTGCGCCAAACGCTATTAGGTGGCGACATTGTCGGCAAAGCGCAAACGGGAACCGGTAAAACCGCAGCCTTTTTGATCTCTGTGATGGCCTACTTCCTGGAAGAGCCAACACCCAATGGTCAAAAGCCAGGGGCTCCGCGTGCCTTGATTATTGCGCCCACCCGTGAGCTGGCACTGCAGATCGAAAAGGATGCTAAAGCGTTAGCACGCTTCACCCAGCTCAACGTGGCGAGTGTGGTCGGCGGTATGGACTACCAGAAGCAGCGTGAAAGTCTGGGCAGCAAGATCGATATTCTGGTGGCAACACCTGGGCGTCTGTTGGATTTCCATCAGAAGCGCGATATCGACCTCAATGAAGTCGAAGTTTTGGTGTTAGATGAAGCCGACCGCATGTTGTCGATGGGCTTTATCCCCGATGTGAAGCGGATTATTCGCTACACGCCGAAAAAAGAGGAGCGCCAGACCTTCCTCTTCTCGGCCACCTTTACCGACGATATCTTGAATCTCGCCAGTCAATGGACGCTTGATCCTGCCCACGTTGAGATCGAAGTCACCGTTGAGAATCAGGCGGACATCGATCAGCGTGTGTATTTGGTGTCTGATGACGACAAGCAGCGCTTGCTGGTTAATTTGCTTCAGCAAGAGAGCTTTGAGCGTGTGATGGTCTTTGGTAACCGTCGCGATTTAGTTCGCAAGCTTGATGACCTGCTCAAAAAAGCCGGTGTCAGTGTGGCGATGCTGTCAGGCGATGTGCCTCAGAATCAGCGTATCAAAACCCTGGAAAGCTTCCGCGAAGGTGAGATTCAGGTGTTGGTCGCCACTGACGTTGCAGGCCGTGGGATCCATATTGAAGACGTTAGCCACGTCATCAACTACACCCTACCGGAAGATCCAGAAGACTACGTACATCGTATCGGTCGTACCGGTCGAGCTGGTGCTAAGGGTGTGTCGATTAGCTTCGTCGGTGAAGAGGATGCCTTCTCGCTGCCGGAAATCGAACGCTATATCAACGACAAGCTGCCCTGCGTGCATCCGCCGGAAGGTACGCTCTAAGCCGCATGCTCGATACAGCCCTCAAAAGTGAGATTCAAGACGCTTACCGTCGCGTGGTGGACACCCTTGAGCTGACCCCACGCTACGGTCAGCGCATGATGATCGCCGAAATCGCCCGGACGCTGGGTAATATAGAGAGCGACGACGAGGGTAAGCGCACCAGCGATACCCATGTCTGTGTGCTTGAAGCGGGTACCGGTACCGGTAAAACATTGGCCTATCTGATCGCCGCCTTACCGATCGCGAAAGCGCGGGGCAAGCGGCTGATTATTTCCACGGCCACGGTCGCCCTTCAGGAGCAGGTGCTGAATCAGGATCTACCCTCGTTGGCCAGTCATAGCGGCATTGCTTTTCGCTACGCATTAGCCAAAGGGCGTGGCCGCTATGTGTGCGTGGCACGTCTGGATCAGGCGCTTGAAGGTACTGAACCCAACCCGACGCTATCGCTGTTTGAGCAGTCGCTACAAACACAAAGTAGCGACTTCACTGTGATTGCCAGTGATATGGCGCAAGCTTACGGTCAGGGCGAATGGGAAGGGGATCGTGATAATTGGCCTGAGGCGATTGAGGATGCCCACTGGCGGCGGCTGACGGTGGATCATCGCCAGTGCACGGGTAGGCGCTGTGGGCACTTCGGTGCCTGCGCGTTTTTTCGTTCCCGCCGAGAGCTTGAGAACGCTGACGTTATTGTCGCCAACCACGACCTCGTGCTTGCCGACTTGGCCTTGGGCGGCGGCGCTATTCTGCCCGACCCAGCGGACTGCATCTTTGTCTTCGACGAAGGACACCACCTGCCCGAGAAGGCGCTTTCCCACTTTGCTCACCGCTTTGCGGTGCACGGCTGCTTGCGTTGGCTGAAAACGCTGAGAAGCAGTTTGACCGACCTTCATCAGGCATTGGCTATTCAGCCAACAGTGTCGCGGCTTTTAGTTAGCTTGCCGGAGCTGATTCATAACCTGGAGCCCGCACTGGGGGACGTGTTTAGTATGGGGCATCAGTTGGCGGAGCGGCCAAACGGTTTGGCTGACGAAGAGGCCACCCATCAATCGCGTTTTGAGAAGGGCCAAGTGCCCGATGCCCTGCGGGAACAGGCGCAACAGCTATTGGTGATGTTTGCTTCACTGTCGCGCTGCCTCGAGAGTATCAGCGATATTCTGCGCGAAAGCCTTGATCCCGATAAACAGACTGGCCTCGATCGTGAGCAGGCAGAAACCTGGCTGCCGCTCATTGCGTTGCTTCATGGGCGGGCCTTAGAAGCGCATGCATTGTGGCAGGCTTTCAGCGAGCAGGATGTTGCTAATGAGGCGCCCAGCGCTCGCTGGATTACCCTAAGCCGTGTAGCGGGGGAGCCGGAAGTTGAGTTTTCGGCTAGCCCCGTTTCAGCCGCGCATACCCTGGCCAAGCATTTATGGGGGCGTTGCCATGGAGCGGTGGTCACCTCGGCGACTTTGACCGCGCTGGGGCGCTTTGAGCGCCTGCAAGAGCGTGCAGGCTTGGCGAATCGCTACCGCTATCAGGCCCTGCCGAGCCCCTTTGATTACGCCAATGCCGTGCTGCGCGTGCCTAAAGAGGCCACTGACCCTGGCGACAGGGAGGCCCATGAGCGGGCGATTGTGACTTTTGTCTCGGAGTTGGCCGACAAAGAGGCGGCGCTGGTGCTGTTCTCTTCCCGCGCCCAGCTGCGTGCGGTGGATAAAGCGCTGCCCGCGAGTGTGAAGGAGCGCGTGCTCGCTCAGGATGCATTACCTAAACGTGAGCTTATCGAGCGTCATCGGGCCGCGGTGGATAGGGGCGAGGGCAGTATTATCTTTGGTTTGGCGAGCTTTGCTGAGGGTATCGATCTTCCCGGCGACTATTTGACGCACGTAGTGATTACACGGTTACCCTTTGCGGTACCCGACGACCCAGTGGGTGCTACGTTAGCGGAGTGGATAGAGAGCCAGGGCGGTAATGCGTTTATGCGCATTAGCGTGCCCGATGCGTCTATTAAGCTGGTGCAAGCCTGTGGGCGCTTGATTCGCAAAGAGAGTGATCGCGGGACGATCACTTTGCTGGATAAGCGGGTGATTACCCGCCGCTACGGACAAGCACTGCTGGATGCACTGCCGCCATTTCGGCGCGAGATTAGTCGTTAGAAAGTCATGAAAAACCCCGCCGTAGCGGGGTTGCCGACCTATTTGACGATGCGCTTGGCCAGTGTGGCGGCAAGTTTATCGTTCATGCGGTTGAAGGTGTCCACAGTGGTATCCCAGTCGATGCAGGCATCGGTAATGGAGACGCCATACTGCAGTTGGCTAAGGTCTTGGGTCAGTTTTTGATTACCCCAGCCAATGTTGGATTCAATCATCAGGCCGATAATGGAGGTGTTGCCTTCCAAAATCTGGTTGGTGACGTTCTCCAGCACCAATGGCTGTAGCGCAGCGTCTTTGTTGGAATTGGCGTGGGAGCAGTCGATCATGATGTTGGGCGATAGCTTGGCTTTTTCGAGCTCTTTCTCCGCCAGGGCAACGCTTACACTGTCGTAGTTGGGCTTGCCGTTGCCACCGCGTAGAACGACGTGGCCGTAGGCGTTGCCGCGGGTGCGGATAATGGCTACCTGGCCCGCCTGGTTAATGCCCAGGAAATTGTGCGGGCTGGCCACGGACTGAAGCGCGTTAATCGCCACGTCCAGGCTGCCGTCGGTACCGTTTTTAAAGCCGACCGGGCAGGAGAGGCCTGAAGCCATTTCCCGGTGGGTCTGGGACTCGGTGGTACGGGCGCCAATCGCTGACCAGCTGATGCAGTCCTGCAGGTATTGGGGAGAAATGGGATCTAGCGCTTCAGTGGCTAGCGGTAAGCCCATTTCGGCCAGATCGACCAGCAATTTACGGGCGATATGCAGACCCTCATCGATCTCAAAGGAGTCGTTGAGGTGCGGGTCGTTGATCAGGCCTTTCCAGCCGACCGTTGTGCGCGGTTTTTCAAAATAGACGCGCATCACGATATATAGGCTATCGCTGACTTGGTCAGCCAACGCACGAAGACGGCGGGCGTAGTCGAGGGCGGCTTCCACATCGTGGATTGAGCATGGGCCGACCACTACCAACAGTCGCGGGTCATTGCCATCCAGGATGTTCTGAATGGTTTGGCGACCTTCGATCACGGTGCGCTCGGCCGCCTCCGTTAACGGCACGGCATTCTTGAGCGCTTCTGGCGTGGTGAGAACGTCTTGAGCGAGGACGTTAAGGTTATTAACCTGCTGTTCTGGCATCTTGCTACCTGTGCTTTGCGTAATGGCTGAAAAAGTGAGGGGGCGATAAAAGTGGCACATACTATCGCTCGCCGAGCAGGTAAAAATCAATTGCTGCGGAACTATAGCGGCATTAAAAGTGTCAGCCGCAGGGTTTTGCGAAAGGGGGTAAGCGCTTGATGCGTTGCACGGAACGCGCAACACTGGAAGCCCTGTCGTTAAAATTTAGTACCGTTATAATAATGCAGCAATTTACTCGGGCGAGGTATTCGCTCTTTTATTCACTCTATATTAATTAATGCCCAAGGGACGCTATGCTGCTTGCTGTGAACGCCCATTTGTCAGGGCTAATAGGAATTGGGCTCGGCGCATGCCGTACGAGCTGGAGGAGCGTGTGAATGGGCACTCGGGAAACAGACCAACAGCTTGTTGAACGTGCCCAAAAAGGTGATACGCGCGCTTTCGATCTGCTGGTGAAGAAGTACCAGCACAAAATTATCGGCCTGATTGGTCGTTATGTTCATGATCACTCTGAAGTTCAGGATGTAGCCCAGGAGGCATTTATTAAGGCGTATCGCGCCTTGGGTAAGTTCCGCTCAGAAAGTGCGTTTTACACCTGGATGTATCGCATCGCGATTAACACAGCGAAAAACTATCTGGTCTCGCGGGGAAGGCGCCCGCCGGGAAGTGATATGGATATTGCCGACGCTGAAATCATTGATCAAAGCGGGCGACTGGCGGATTCCGAGTCGCCGGAAGCGGCGATTGCCAGAGATCAGCTCGAAGCCGCGGTTTATCAGGCAATCGAAAATTTGCCGGATGATCTGCGCACGGCGATTACCCTGCGTGAACTGGATGGTCTTGCTTATGAAGATATTGCTCAGGTCATGCAGTGCCCTGTGGGAACCGTGCGTTCACGAATTTTTCGCGCCCGCGAGGCGGTTGATGAACATATCCGCCCATTAGTATCGACAGCGCGGAACAGTCGCGAAGAGTAGTGGTCGTAGTGGGGGAGGCGATATGAGCGGTATTGGGTGTCAGCCTTAAATATAAAGGTTTTATTTTTTGTGAACTGTCTGGCATGTAAGGCGTCATAAAGCCTGACTATCTTTTGATGAGCACGCTTGGTGTGTCAGTTGCTGATATATCAATGTGCAAAGTGTCATGAGCTTAGCGTTGCAGGCTAATGAGTTTTACTAATTTATTAGCCTATAACTGAGTCTTGGCCTTGGAAGTCGTCGGAGTGGTGGTGCGTATAACGAAAGCCATTACCCCAGTACTTCTTTTAAACAGTGTGAGGGTGTGAAGTATGAGTCAAAACACACGGGAATCACTTTCGGTGTTAATGGATGGCGAGAGTGATGAGCTTGAGCTTCGCCGAGTGTTGAAGGCACTGCCTAATGATGACGATGCCGCAGATACATGGCGCCGATATCACCTTGCCCGCAGCATGATGCAGCGGGAGCAGGGCGTCGATGTAAGCGTCGATCTCTCCGCTGGCATTATGGCCCGACTGCGCGAAGAGCCTGCTCCAATGAAGCAAGGTGCCGAGCCTGTAGCCCACCGTACGGGGGGGATTTCGTTCGCCCGCGGCGCTGGCGTTGCTGCTGCAGTGTCACTGATGGTGATCACCGGCGTTCAGTTCTTTGGCAACGACTCGCCCGTTGGCCAGGGCAGTGGTGACATGGCAACGACCGCATCTGGCGCTAATGGTGCTACCCAGGTACAGCCAGTCAACTTGGCCTCTCAGTCGGCAGTAGCCTCACGTGCTGATATGCCCATGTTTGAGCCCACACCGTTTCGGCTTAGCGGTCAGTCGGGTCAGGGCGGTCTAATGAATATTAGTGAAACGGGGTTTTCAGCACAGACGCCACAGGGAGTGACTGCTTCCCAGGGTACCAATATTGATGTAGATCAGATTGGCTTGCTGCAATCTTACTTAGAACAGCATACTCAGAGCGCTGCTTACGGCAGTGGTGATAGTTGGATGCCATTAATGCGTTCATCGGCAGTGACTGAACCATTAGGTCAGCGCTAAGCTGAATGATGTTCTTTTTGACGAAGCCTGTTAAGTGAGTAGGGAGTGCGCGGGATGGGAGTGCGCAACATGATAGTGCCCTGGCGGTTAAAGCGTGCCTGGGTACTGGCAGCAGTAGTTGGTACGCTCTCTTTTCAAGTGCATGCAGAAAACGCCAATAGCTCTTCTGACGTTAGCCAATCGGTTCGCCATGCTGGCTACGAGTGCGCGGCGGAATCCGATGCGCAGCCCAGTAACGCCACGCAGTGGCTTGAGCGTGGTTTGTGGGCTAGCCACTGTTATGCCTTCCAAGCCAGGGCGGTGGCGATTGATGCTGTTGATGTTCGCACACTGGCGCTGTCGCATCGCATCCAGGATGGCATTCGACAGCAGGTGGTTCAGTACCTAGACGGTCCTTCCGTGAGTATTGAGCGGCGCTCGCCGGTGGGTCGACTGGCTTGGACTGAAGAGCATAGCAATGGGGAGATGCCTACTCCTGCAAGGTGGGCGGCTCATCTTGAGAAATATTACGCTATCGAGCTTGAGGACGATGCTCGGGTAGCTGGTCGCGAAGCCGTTAAACTTATTTTCGAGCCTCGCGACCAATGGCGTTTTTCCCATGAGTGGTGGCTAGACCGAGATACCGGCCTACTCCTTAAGCATGTACTCAGTGATCAGCAAGGCAGGATCATTGAAACCTTCCAAATTACCCAGCTTCAATCGCCCCAAAAATATACCGGCATCGTACGTGTAGGTTCACCTACCGTTATCCTCAATACGCCTTGGCATACCTCTTGGTTGCCCGACGGTTTTGTTGCGCAACCGGTTACTTTTGCCGGCGAAGATGTACATCAGCGTGTTTACAGTGATGGTTTGGCCACTGTGAGTATCTTTGTAGAGCCTCTTGCATCTGAAGCGACCATTGCCTTGCAGGAAGGCGTGCAGCAGTTGGGTGTCTCGGCCGTCGCCATTGAGCACACCATCACCGCTGAAGGGCGCTGGCAACTGGTTGCCATTGGTGAGCTGCCAGTAGCAACGCTGCAGCGCATTGTTCGCTCAATCACTTTCGACCTGCAAGAAGGTCAATCTCAAGAAAGTGTCGATGAGGCTGAGTCGATAAAATGATGACCTCCGCGCCCTGTGGCCCTTTGCTTGGCACCTCTCTGCTTCGTACTGGCACGGTTGTTGACTACACCTTCCAGGGAATAATCGTTGAAATTGCCGCCCAGCAGAACTGCGAGCAGTGTGCTCAAGGGCGAGGGTGTGGGGTTGGATTGCTGGCGCGCCAGCGCAGCCAACGTATTGCCGTAGTGTTTCCTTCCAAAACAGATAACGCCGAGCGCAACTATCGGTTAGGAAGCCAAGTCACTATCAGCCTGCCGCGTGCCTCTGTCACGTTGCTGGCTTTTTGTGTTTATGGGCTGCCGCTACTGCTTGCGCTGTTGCTATCCGGGCTGATCGCGCTCGTTAGCACTACGATTTGGCTGGCGCCCCTGAGCTTTTTTATTGCTTTGATGGCCGGTGCGCTAAGTATTAAATGTCTAATACGCGGGCGTGGGGAACGCTTTCGCCCACGCTTGGTCAATTAGTTCGTTAATGAGTTCTCCGGTGTCTCGCCGTGAGTTGTTGATATGCCTTCGCTTACTATCACATTAAGTAGGAGCTCTTGCATGAAGCGCTTGATTCTCCCTTCCACGCTATGGGTTTGTGTGGTGGCATTGCTAACGTTTGGCCAAGCAGCCAGCGCTCAGAATTTGCCTGATTTCACCGCATTAGTTGAAGACGCTGCCCCTGGGGTGGTGAACATCTCAACCAGTCGAACGGTTCAGCGCAGCAGCGCCCCCGATTTTGGCGGGTTCGGTGGTCAGGAAATCCCCGAGATTTTCCGCCGCTTTTTTGGAGAGAACTTTGGGGATAGTTTTCCAGCGCCCCCTAGTAATGGTCAGGGACGTACAGAAGAGCGACAGTCTCTAGGCTCGGGGTTCGTCATCAGTGAAGATGGTTATGTAATGACCAACGCTCACGTGGTGCAAGATGCCGATGAGATCCTTGTGCGGCTCAATGATCGCCGTGAATTGAGTGCAGAAGTGGTTGGTAGCGATCCACAAACCGACGTGGCGTTACTCAAAATTGATGCAAATGATCTGCCTACGCTCAATCTCGGTGACTCTGACGAGCTAAAAGTAGGTGAGTGGGTTGCTGCGATTGGCTCTCCTTTCGGTTTTGACCACTCGGTCACTGCGGGTATCGTCAGTGCGATTAATCGCACCTTGCCGCGGGATGCGTATGTGCCCTTTATCCAAACCGATGTGGCAATCAACCCCGGCAACTCCGGTGGCCCGCTGTTCAACTTAGACGGCGAAGTAGTGGGAATTAACTCGCAAATATTTACCCGTAGCGGCGGCTTTATGGGCGTCTCTTTTGCCATTCCCATTAACGTTGCCATGGATGTGGCCGAGCAACTGCGTGAAGGCGGTCGGGTAGATCGTGGTTGGTTGGGCGTCATGATTCAGCCTGTGTCTGAGGATCTGGCCGAGTCGTTCGGTATGGAGAATGCGATTGGCGCCTTGATTGCCGATCTTGATCCAGAAGGCCCAGCGGCCCAGGGTGGGCTCCAGGCAGGCGATGTCATTCTTGAAGTCAATGGTGAAGAGGTTGAGCGCTCAAGCTCGTTGCCGCGATTGATCGGTAAAGGCGCGCCAGGCACCGAGGTGGAGCTCACCTTGATGCGTGACGGTGAAGAACTGACCGAGTCCGTCGAGTTAGGTAGTTGGCCAGACGCTGAGCAGCAGTCGGCACAGGCAGGCAGCAATAACCAAGCGCGTCTTGGCGTAATGGTCGCTGAAATTGATGACACCATGCGCGAGCAACTGAATATTCCCGGCGGTGTGATCGTTCGTCAGGTTGAGTCTAGCAGCGTAGCCGCTGAAGCCGGTATCCGCACAGGTGATGTGTTAGTGAGCATCGACCATCGTAGCGTTTCCTCATCAGCTGAGCTGGTAGAGATTGTCGAGGCGTTGCCGACCGATCGCGCTATTCCAGTTCGTCTGTTCCGCGACGGACGTTCCCTGTTTGTAGCGCTGCGTCTGGAATAACCCGTCTATTTTCACTCCTGGTCCGGTGGTTCTCGCCGGACCGCTGTTCCTAGCCTGCGCATATCGCTACAATAGCGGATATCTTTTTGTCGAAAATGGCCCCTATTTTTAAACGGCAGCTGTTTTCGAGCTTTGAACTCTCGAAGCGGCCTGCTAATGCGTCCGCTTGCGTACCACTAAGGCAGAACAGACTCGATGTCCCAAGACGTTCCCAACGGAAAGCTTAAGCACATACGCAACTTCTCTATAATTGCCCACATTGACCACGGTAAATCGACACTCTCTGATCGCCTGATCCAGACCTGCGAAGGGTTAACCGAGCGTGAGCTTAAAGAGCAAGTGCTCGATTCTATGGACATCGAGCGTGAGCGTGGTATCACCATCAAAGCGCAGTCGGTCACGCTGGATTACACCGCTGCCGATGGTCAGGTTTACCAGCTGAACTTTATCGATACGCCTGGACATGTCGACTTCTCCTACGAAGTATCGCGTTCGCTCTACGCCTGTGAAGGGGCGTTGCTGGTTGTCGATGCGGCGCAAGGTGTTGAAGCCCAATCGGTGGCCAACTGCTATACCGCTATCGAACAAGGCTTAGAAGTGCTGCCGGTGCTTAACAAAATCGATTTGCCACAGGCGGATTGCGACAAGGTTTCCCAGGAGATTGAAGAGATTATCGGCCTGGATGCCACCGACGCCTGCCAGGTCTCGGCCAAAAGTGGCTTGGGCATTGATGCCTTGCTAGAGCGCTTGGTGCGGGATATACCACCGCCCAAGGGCGACCCGGAAGCGCCGCTGCAAGCACTCATTATCGACTCCTGGTTTGATAACTACCTTGGTGTAGTTTCGCTGGTTCGTCTATTTGATGGCACGCTGCGTAAAGGCGATAAGATCCGCATTAAATCGACGGGTCGCGACTGGGGTACCACGGAAGTGGGGATCTTTACCCCCCAGCGCAAGCAGACCGGAATTCTGCGTGCCGGGGAAGTCGGCTTTATTGTCGCGGGTATCAAAGAAATTCACGGCGCACCGGTGGGCGATACCATTACCCACACCAAGACGCCAGATGTCGCGCGTCTGCCTGGTTTCCAAAAAGTAAAACCGCAGGTGTATGCCGGTATGTTCCCGGTCAGTGCGGATGATTACGAAGACTTTCGTGATGCGCTAGAGAAGCTGGCGCTTAACGATGCCTCGCTTGCCTATGAACCGGAAAATTCTGATGCCCTTGGCTTTGGTTTCCGGGTGGGTTTTCTGGGCACGCTGCACATGGAGATCGTCCAGGAGCGTCTGGAGCGTGAGTATAATATCGATCTGCTCACTACCGCTCCCACGGTTGTCTATGAACTAGCAATGAAAAATGGCGACGTCACCTACGTTTCCAACCCCTCAAAGCTTCCCGACATGGCTGACGTGGATGAAATGCGTGAGCCAGTGGTGCGCGCCAGTATCCTGGTTCCCCAGGAGTATGTGGGCAACGTGATCACCGAGTGCGAGCAGCGCCGAGGCACGCAACTGGATATGCAGTTTCTGGGTAACCAAATCCAGTTGGCCTATGAATTGCCCATGTCCGAAGTGGTTATGGACTTCTTTGACCGCCTGAAATCGATCTCCAAGGGGTACGCTTCGCTAGAGTACAACTTCGAGCGTTTTGAAATGGCCAAGTTGGTGCGTCTTGACGTACTTATTAATGGTGACAAAGTCGACGCGCTAGCGGTGATTATCCACCGTGATCATGCCCACCATCGAGGTCGTTTGTTAGTGGAAAAAATGAAAGAGCTGATCCCACGACAGATGTTTGATGTGGCGATTCAGGCGGCTATTGGTGGTCAAGTGGTGGCACGTTCCACCGTGAAAGCGCTGCGCAAAAACGTGACGGCCAAGTGTTACGGCGGCGATGTCAGCCGTAAGAAGAAACTGCTCGAGAAACAGAAAGCGGGTAAGAAACGCATGAAACAGGTGGGGCGTGTGGAAATTCCCCAGGATGCCTTCCTTGCTGTGCTCAAGGTTAACGACTAGGAAAGAACGCCACTCATGGATTTTTCATTACTGCTGGTACTTGCTGTTGCGCTTTCGGGCGTTATTTACCTGTTGGACGTGTGGCTATTAAAGCCCAAGCGCCGCCAACGCTTCGCCGCCGCGGAGGCCAATACCCAGGAAGGGCTGGATCCAGTTACCAGCGAAAAGCTGCTTAAAGAGCCGTGGCCGGTCGACTACGCCCGTTCATTTTTCCCGGTGCTGCTGGTGGTGCTGGTGGTGCGTAGTTTTATTATTGAGCCTTTTCAGATCCCCTCTGGTTCAATGCGGCCTACGCTTGAAGTGGGCGACTTTATTCTGGTCAACAAATTTGCCTACGGCTTACGCTTACCGGTAGTCAACACCCGCTTTCTCGAAGTCGATGATCCTGAGCGTGGCGATGTGATGGTGTTTCGTTTCCCCAACGAGCCTTCGGTGAACTTCATCAAGCGGGTGGTCGGTATGCCAGGGGATCGTATCCGCTATGAGGGAAAGCAGCTTTACGTTAACGGCGAGCCGGTGGCCAAAGAGCTGATCGAGGATGGGCCCGATGGTTCGCCCCAACAGCTACTATTAGAAGAGCGCCTTGGCGACGCCGAGCACTTTATTTATAACAACCCGCGAGACCCTGGCCCGCAAATGCGTGAAGTGGAGGTTCCTGAAGGGCACTATTTCATGATGGGGGACAACCGTGACCACTCCAACGACAGCCGCTATTGGGGCTTCGTGCCGGAAGAGAACATTGTGGGCCGCGCCTTTGCGGTGTGGATGCACTGGGATGGCGGGTTGCCAAGTTTTACCAGCGTGCGGCACATTGAATGAAGATGCTGCCTGTGCTGAATTTAGTCAGTTATGTCAATTTAGTTAACGTCAATGACGTAGGAGAGCTGTGAGTAATTCCTTGAACGCTTTTTGCCGACGAATCGGCCATACCTTTGGCGACGATACGCTATTGGAATTGGCCTTGACCCACCGTAGCTTCGGTGGTCGTAACAATGAGCGCCTGGAGTTTCTAGGTGACTCCATCGTCAACTTTGTCATCGCCGAGGCGCTGTTTCAGCGCTTTCCTCAGGCCCGTGAAGGGCAGCTTTCACGCCTGCGCGCGCGACTGGTGAAAGGACAAACCCTGGCGGAACTGGCCCGTGAAATGGAGTTCGGTGAATGCTTGCGGCTAGGTTCTGGCGAGATGAAAAGCGGCGGGCATCGTCGTGAATCGATCTTGGCGGATGCGGTCGAAGCTATTATTGGCGCCATCTATTTGGATGCGGGGATGGATGTGGTGCGCAACCGGGTGTTGGATTGGTACGCGGAAAGGCTGGGTAATATCTCTTTGCAAGATACCCAAAAAGATCCCAAAACACGGTTGCAGGAGTTTTTGCAGTCGCGTCAAGCCGCGTTGCCGCGCTATGAAGTTGTCTGCGTAAAGGGCGAGGCGCATGCCCAGACCTTTACCGTGGAGTGCTACATTGACCTGTTGGCTGAGCATACCACTGGTAAAGGCCCAAGCCGCCGTCATGCTGAACAGCAGGCGGCAGAAGAAGCGCTGTCGTACCTTGAAAAAAGCCCTGGAGATAAATCATGAGCCAAACCTGCGGATTCGTTGCCATCGTCGGCCGACCCAACGTGGGCAAATCGACCCTCATGAACCGTATTCTGGGGCAGAAAATATCGATTACCTCACGGCGACCACAAACCACTCGCCACCAGGTCATGGGTATTAAAACAGTCGATGAGACACAGTTTATCTATGTGGACACGCCGGGCATGCACATCATGTCCAAGGATCGCAATAAAGCCATCAACCGCTTTATGAATCAGGCGGCCACCCAGGCGCTGCGCGATGTCGACTGTGTGGTATTTATTATCGACCGCACCCGCTGGACGGAAGAAGACCAGGCGGTGTTAAAGCGCCTGGAGCACGTAAAAGCGCCAGTGATCCTGGCGGTCAATAAAGTCGACCGCCTGGGCGAAAAGGGCGATTTGTTGCCGTGGCTGGCGGATGTTGGCGCCCGCCGCGACTTCGCCGCTATCGTGCCGATTTCAGCCAAGCACGGCACTCAGGTCGATACTCTGGAAGAGGAAGTGGCCAAACACCTGCCTGAAAGCGTCCACTTCTTCCCTGAAGACCAGATTACCGATAAAAGCCTGCGCTTTATGGCCGCTGAACTGGTGCGTGAAAAAGTGATGCGCCAACTGGGCGATGAGCTGCCTTACCAGATGACCGTTGAAATTGAAGAGTTCCGCGAGACAGAGCGTGTAACGCATATCAGCGCGCTTATTCTCGTTGAGCGCCAAGGCCAAAAAGTCATTTTAATTGGTGAAAACGGCGATCGTCTCAAGAGCATTGGTCGTGAAGCGCGCCTGGATATGGAGCGTGCCCTGGGCACCAAAGTGATGCTCAATTTATGGGTGAAAGTAAAACGCGGCTGGTCGGATGACGAGCGCGCCTTGAAAAGCTTGGGTTACGACCTCGATTGAAGGTAGCGATGTCGCCAGAGCCGGCTTTTTTACTCCACCGTCGGCCTTATCGTGAAACCAGTGCGCTGGTGGATCTATTAACGCTTGATCACGGCAGAGTGCGTGCTGTGGCCCATGGCGGGCAAAGGCCCGGTTCTAAATCGCGCCAACGCCTGCAGCCGTTTACGCCGCTGTTCGTGACCTGGCAGGGCAGCCGTGATTTAAAACGGCTAACGTTGATGGAGTCTCGCGGCCAGACGGCGTTGTTGGCCGGAGAGGGCTTGCTGTGCGGGCTTTACGCCAATGAGATCGCCACGCGGCTGCTGCCGTTAGAATTGCCGGCGCCTGACGTGTTCGCGTTTTATACCGCGCTACTGAAAGCACTGCCAGCGCCAGCGGAACGAGCGTTGGCGCTGCGCCGCTATGAGTGGGCGCTGCTAGAGGCGCTCGAGGCCACGCCGCAGTTTGCGACACCTGAAGGTGGCGTTTTGGATCCTCAGCTCCGCTACCGTTTTGATACCGCCAGCCGGGCATTCATACCTACTGAGCGTGGCCTTGACGGCAGAACGTTACGCTACATTGAGCAGGGTGATTGGCAACATGAAGGCCTTGCCAATGCATTAAAGGTAGTAATGCGAGCGGCGTTGGCACCCCATCTTGGCACCACCGTTTTGCGTTCGCGAGAACTGATGCTCGATTTAGCTCGGCGTCGTCATCGTCCCTGATTTTTTGAATTTCCTGTTCACAAACTTTTATCTTATTGTTGCGCTGGAGGCACTATGCACCCCCCTCGGATACTGTTAGGCGTCAATATCGATCACATTGCGACACTTCGCCAAGCCCGAGGTACTCGCTACCCTGACCCCGTGCAGGCAGCATTAGTTGCGGAAGAGGCGGGTGCCGATGGCATTACGGTGCATTTGCGTGAAGACCGGCGTCATATTCAGCCCCGCGATGTACGCATTCTGGCCGAAGTGCTTAACACGCGCATGAACCTGGAAATGGCTGTCACTGAAGAGATGTTGGCGCTGGCCGAAGAAGTCCGCCCTGCCCATGTCTGTTTAGTGCCGGAGAAGCGCGAAGAGCTGACCACCGAAGGCGGTCTAGACGTTGTCGGCGGCTTTGACGCCATTGCCAGCGCTTGCCAACGGCTAAGTGCGGCGGGTTGCGATGTATCCCTGTTTATCGACCCTGATGTGGAGCAGATTGATGCTGCCCAGCGCGCCGGTGCACCGACGATTGAACTGCACACGGGCGCTTACGCAGAAGCGCGTCCCGGTAGCGATGCAGCGAATGCAGAGTATCATCGCTTAACGACTGCAGCGACTCACGCTATCTCGCTGGGTTTAGTGGTCAATGCTGGTCACGGCTTGCATTACCATAACGTTGAAGCGATTGCGGCGCTGCCGGGCGTTAACGAGCTCAATATCGGTCATGCCATTATTGCTCGTGCGCTGTTTGAGGGCCTCAAAGAGGCCGTTCAGGAGATGAAACGCTTGATCATCGCTGGCCAAGAGGCGGGCTTAATGGCGGCTCTCGATGCTCACGATCATGAGCATGAAAACCACTCTGAGCATGTTCATAATGACTGCTGCGGGCACTGATCATAGGTTGTCTATTCAGAGGTTTTTAAGGCGATGATTGTGGGAATTGGCTCGGATATTGCCCGTGTGGAGCGTTTTACACGGGCCATGAAACGGCACGGGCCACGCTTTGCTGAGCGAATTTTAGGTCCCGATGAGCAGGCGATTTGGCTACACAAAGCTCAACCCGCGGCGTTTCTGGCCAAGCGCTTTGCTGCCAAAGAAGCATTTGTAAAAGCGCTGGGTTTAGGCCTACGCCAAGGGCTGCAGTGGGGGGATATTCAAGTGTTGAACGATGCCTTGGGTAAGCCCTATTTCCTGCTTAATGGCGAAGCCGAGCGGCTATTGCAAGCGGCGGGTGTCACCGCTAGCCACGTTACCCTGAGCGATGAAGCCGAGTATGCGGTGGCTTTTGTGGTGTTAGAGCGTTAACACCTCGCCGCCAGATCAGCCAATGCTGGGTTCATGTCATTTATTCCCAGCATCTAATGGGCAACGTCTTGAAGCCTGTTCAATCAATGTCTAACCAACTGCGGGCGCAATGCTCGCAGCCGGGCCATTGCCCGGTAAAGGTCTTCCAATAGCCCCTCTACATGGTCTAAGCCGCTGGTGCGTAGGCGAGTTTCCAAGGTCTCTACCAGTAAGGCCAGCTCGGGCGCACCGCAGTAGCGGCTAGCGCCATTGAGACCATGTACCCAATCGAGCAGCGTGGGCAAATGCTGTTGGGCAAAAGCGGCGCGCATATGCTGTTCACTCTCCTCCAAGCTGTCGATCAGACGTTTTAGCTGCTCTCGTGCCAAGTGCTCCTTCCCCCCCGCTAAACGTGCGCCAATCTCCAGATCAATGATGGGTAGCGTGGCCGGTGCCGCATGGCTAACCCGTGGTCTCTGGGTGGCGTTAATGTCGTGCTGTGGATAGGGCGGTTCTGCAGTGCTGGCGGTCAGCCGATGAGTTACCCCCAAAAAGCGGTTGAGCAACTGTGCTAGCTGTGTTTCGTCAATGGGTTTTACCAGCACGTCATCAAGACCTTCCGCGAGCCACTGCTGACGTTCACTGCTGAGCACGTGGGCGGTAACGGCAATAATGGGGCAGCGAGCCCAGGTACTACTCAGTCTGCGCAATGCTTGGGTGGTCTGTACACCATCCATCCCCGGCATACGAATATCCATTAACACCATGTCGACGTTACTGGCACGGGCGAATTCTAGCGCTTGGTGGCCGCTTTCTGCTGTAGAGACATGCAGGGTAGGGTCTTCAAGTAGGTTTTTGAGCAGCTCACGATTGGGTGCATTGTCATCGACAATCAGTAGTTTGAGTGGCTGAGACGCTGCTGGTAATGCGGGGAGTTCCTGCTCGCTCTTATTCTGCACGTGCGTAGATAGCAGTAGCTGCTTGAGCGTTGTTACCAACTGCGCGCGGGAAAAAGGTTTGTAGAGTGTCTCGCCGCCATGGGTTAAGTGCAGTGGCGGCAGATCAAAACTATTGCCATTGGCTAAAATCAATGTGGGGCAGGGTGTTTGATCAATCACCGCTTGCCAGTGAGCGTGCCATTCGGGGCTAAAGTCGCTGTGCTCAAGCCCCAATATCAGCAATTTCGCTGGTTCCGAGGCATCAAAGGCAATTGGTTGTGCTTCCCAGCGCTCTAGCAAGTGCTCCAGTACATGGCGGGTTGGAGCATGAGTTTCATATAAGCGAATGACCGGGTTGGCCAAGCTAATTTCTGGGGGTCGCTCGGTCGCTTTATGAGCCAGCATAGGCAGCGTAAAGAAGAAAGTGGTTCCTTTGCCCAGCGAGCTTTCCACGCCAATCTCGCCGCCCATGCGTTCAATCAATTGGCGGCAGATAGTAAGCCCAAGGCCGCTGCCACCAAATTGCCGTGAGTGGCTTGGTTCTGCTTGGGAAAAGGCGCTAAAGAGGGCCTCCTGATGGGTGTCGCTTAGGCCAATGCCCGTGTCACTGACGCTCAGATTAAGCACCACATGCTGGCCTTCTAAATTATCCAACATGACACGCACGATCACCTCGCCTTGCTGGGTGAATTTAAGCGCATTGCCAATCAAGTTATTCAATACCTGATGAATACGCAGCGGATCACCGGTTAGCGGGGTAGGCACATCGTCATATACCATGGCCACCAAGTGCAGTTGCTTGCTTTGGGCTTCAGGGGCGTGTAGTCCGACCACTTCGTCGACCAGTGCGACAATGTCGATATCTGTCTCTTCCAGGGTGAGGCGATTCGCTTCAAGTTTGGAAAAGTCGAGCACGTCGTTAACCAGCATAAGCAGGTTGTCGCAAGCGCGGTGTACGTGCTGCAGCCACTCCCGCTGGCGCGTATCCAGTGATGAGCGTCCCAGTAATCGGCAAAAACCGATAATCCCGTTTAGCGGTGTGCGGATTTCATGGCTCATATTGGCCAGAAATTCAGACTTCACGGCATTCGCCCGCAGCGCGCTGCGGTGGGCCAAATCGAGCTTGATATTCTGCTCCTCAATGGTTTCCATGGACTCTTGCAGCTCGCTGGTGGCCTGCTCGATTTGCGTTTGCATATCCCGCTGGGCCTGCTGAAAGTGCTCGGCCAGGGCGTTAATATAGCTACTCAGATGATGAAGTTCTGTGGCATTAGAAGGCGCCAGATGTAGCCGATAGTCGCCTCGGGATAGCCGATAAAGGGCTTGGTTGGCTTCTTCCAGCGGGCGGGTGGTATAGCGACTGATCGCAAAAGCGACTAAAAACAGCAGTAGGCCAAGTAGCATGCCACCCAAGCTAAGGCTTGCAATCAACTTATAGCGACCAAGGATTAGCGTACGGGTATCCATTTCGATATCTAGCCAGCCAACGCGGCTGTTCTCAGCTTGGCTGACACTTGTTTGAGGAGGGGGCAATGGCAAGCGCAGTCGCCATGCATCCTGCTGCTTAATCAATTGCTGATCAGCGGGGGCGTTTAGCGGTGGTAGGCTGGATTGCCCGAGTAATAATAGACGGTCGCCCTGGGCATCAAATAGCGCAACCGCCCGCAGCCCTTTCATAGCGAGGAGTTGACGCGACAGCGCTTCCAGACGTTGCTCATCACCCGTTGCGACCGCCGCAGCGAGGTTCGGGGCGAGCAGCTCGCCGACGCTTTCTAACCGCGCTTGATGCGCCCCGCTAGCTTGCGTATCACTCTGTATGACCAGCAGTACGGCCATCATGGCGTACACCAGGAGCGGGAAACCGAGTAACGCAAACAGCAGACGGGTGTTCAAAGACATGAAAAGAAGCTCGCTGATTCAATGAGGTTGCCTGTCCAGCCTAAGGCAGCACCGATATAATGCAGCATAACGGTGACGATAAGGAACATTCATGAACGATCTTAAGCGCTATCCCACAATAGAAGATGTGGTTGGCAACACGCCCCTGGTACGCCTTAAGCGCATTAGCGCGGGGCGTAACAATACCCTGTTGGCCAAGCTTGAAGGCAATAACCCTGCTGGGTCGGTTAAAGACAGACCTGCGCTTTCGATGATCAATGAAGCAGAAGCCCGAGGTGATATAGCCCCCGGTGATACGCTGATTGAGGCGACCTCAGGTAATACCGGTATTGCGCTAGCCATGGCGGCCGCGATTAAGGGCTACCAGATGGTGCTGGTTATGCCGGAAAACGCCTCGGAAGAACGTAAGCAGGCAATGGCGGCCTATGGCGCTAAATTAATTTCCGCCAGCAAAGCGGGCGGTATGGAGGAGGCTCGGGATATCGCGGATGGCATGATCGCCAGGGGCGAAGGCAAGCCGCTAAACCAGTTCGCCAACACTGATAACCCGTTGGCCCACTATCGTACCACCGGTCCCGAAGTATGGGAGCAAACCGGGGGCGAGGTGACGCATTTCGTCAGCTCGATGGGCACCACGGGCACCATTATGGGGGTGTCGCGCTATTTGAAAGAACAAAACCCGGCTATTCAGATTGTCGGTTTACAGCCCGCCGATGGTGCCAGTATTCCCGGCATTCGTCGCTGGCCACAAGCGTACCTGCCGGCTATTTTTGAAGCGCCGCGGGTGGATGTCACTCTAGATATTGGCCAGCAAGAGGCCGAAGAGCATATGCGCCGTCTGGCTCGTGAAGAGGGCATTCTGGCCGGGGTCTCATCGGGGGGCAGCTTAGCCGGTGCGTTACGCATCGCTGAGCAAACCGAAAATGCGGTGATTGTGTTTATCGTCTGCGACCGTGGTGATCGTTATCTCTCCACTGGCCTATTTGCCCCAGGAGTATAACCATGGCCATGCTGGGAAAACGGCGGCCGCCCAGGCCCGCGTCAGGCCACTCTGGGCTAGCGCGCACGCCGGGTGGAAAGGCTCCGCATACCGCTGTAGAGGACGTATCGCCGCTGGTCATTGAGCGTTTGGCTCATGATGGGCGTGGCGTGGCTCATTCAGCCAACGGTAAAACGGTTTTTGTGGATCAGGCGCTGCCAGGTGAACAAGTGGACGTGGCAATTCATACCACCCGCAAACGTTTTGACGAAGCGCATATCAAATCGCTGCTGACCACCTCCGAGCTGCGCGTTAAGCCGCCTTGTCCGCATTTTGGCCACTGTGGCGGTTGTGATCTGCAGCACCTAAGTGTCGACGCCCAGCGTGACCATAAACGTGAAGTGGTGCGCGATCTGTTTTCTCGCCAGGGTATAACGCTAAGTGAGATCGGCTCGATTCAAGGCAGTGATCAGGGCTATCGGCGCCGTGCGCGGCTGGGGGTCAAAGTCGACAGCCAGGGCACTACGCGCTTGGGCTTTCGTGCCGCCCATAGCCACCGCCTGGTGGATATTGAACGCTGCCCGGTGTTGGTCGATGCGTTGCAACGCCTGTTAACTCCTCTGCGTGAGTTGCTGGGTACGTTAGAGGCGCCGCGCCAGGTAGGGCATATTGAGTTATTGGCGACCGCGACCGCGCAGGTGGTGTTGGTACGTCAGTTAAAAGAGCACACCGGGGACACCGAACGTTGGCAAGCCTTTGCGCAGCAGCAGGGCGTGGCGCTGGGCACTTGGTTGGGGCGTGAAACACCCACACTGCACTGGCATGGCGCAGCGCCGGCGCTTGAAGAGTCGCTAACCATTACCGGCCAACCACCGCTTAGCTTAAGTTTTGCACCGGGCGATTTTTTACAGGTCAACGCCCCGGTTAACCAGCAAATGGTCGCCCAGGTTATCCAGTGGTTAGCGCCCAAGCCAGGGCAAAAATTACTCGATCTGTTCGCTGGTATCGGTAATTTCAGCCTACCTATAGCGGCAGCGGGTGCTGAGGTTTATGCGGTGGAAGGTAACCCCGCCATGGTGGCGCGCATTGCGATTAACGCGAAGCGCAACCAACTGATGGTCAGCGGTCAGCAGGCTGACTTAAACAGCGCTGCCAGCGTTAAGGAGCTGTTGACCGTTCATGGCAGTAGCGATGCGCTGGTGCTCGATCCGCCGCGCAGCGGCGCCGAAGTTATTTGTCAGGCGCTGGCACATCACCCGGTGCCCAGGGTGGTCTATATTTCCTGTGATCCGGCAACGCTTGCTCGGGATGCGGCACATCTTGTGCATGCGGGTTACCGGGTCAAGCAAGTAGCAGTGGCGGATATGTTCCTTCACACTGCGCATATGGAAACGCTGATGCTATTCGAGTCCGGGGGCTAGACGTTTCCCCATCGCATCAAGCCACGGTGACGGTCGTGTAGAGACCGTCTCCCTGAAAGGATGAGTAATTGTCATGGTGAAAGTGCGTGAAGACCAGCCGCTAACCGCGAGCGGAAAGGTGGATATACAGCAGTGGTTAACGCGCCTGCAGGAGGATGTGCGCCTACGTGAGCCTGAGCGTCTAGTTGACGCTTGTGAACTCGCCGAAAAGCTGGAGCTTGAGGCCCCGCGCACCCATCGCGTATGGCTATCGCCAGGCTCTAGTTTCCGCATGGGCCTGGAAATGGCCGATATTCTTGGTGAGTTAAAGCTAGACCAAGCCACGCTTGAGGCCGCCGTTCTCTACCGTGCAGTGCGGGAAGGGCTGCTGAGCCTTGAGTCCGTGACAAAACGCTTTGGCGAAGAAGTGACCAGCCTGATTGATGGCGTACTGCAAATGGCCGCTATTAGCTATCCGTTGGCACCGGACCATGGCATGGGCCAACACAATCAGCAGGAAAACCTGCGCAAGATGCTGGTCAATATGGTCGGTGATGTGCGCGTGGCGCTCATTAAGATTGCCGAACGCACCTGCGCACTACGCCAGGTAAAAGACGCCCCCCGGGAAAAAAGTTTACAGGTGGCCCGTGAAGTCGCCGATATCTATGCGCCGCTAGCCCACCGCTTGGGCATCGGTCAACTTAAGTGGGAGCTGGAAGATCTATCGTTTCGCTACCTGCATGAAGATGAGTACAAGGCGATTGCCAAGCTGTTGGCGGAGAAACGCCTTGACCGCGACCGCTATATTCACGATGTCGTCAAGACCATCAAAGGCTTGATGGAAGCTCAGCACATCCACCGCTACGACGTGGATGGGCGCGCCAAGCATATCTACTCGATCTGGCGCAAAATGAAGCGTAAGCGGATCGATTTTTCGCAAGTTCATGACGTGCGTGCGGTGCGCATTCTGGTGCCGGAAGTGGCGGACTGCTACACCGTGCTGGGTATTATTCACTCGCGCTGGCACCACGTGCCCAACGAGTTCGACGACTATATCGCCAACCCCAAAAAGAACGGCTATCAGTCGCTGCATACCGCCGTGATGGGGCCGGAAAACAAGGTGCTCGAAATCCAGATTCGCACCTTCGCCATGCACGACGAAGCGGAGCTGGGCGTTTGTGCCCACTGGCGTTACAAAGGCCACGATACCAACGCCAAAAGCCGTAGCTACGAAGAGAAAATTGCCTGGCTGCGTCAGGTACTAGAGTGGCAGGACGAAGTGGGCGGCTTTGGCGATTTGCGCGAAGGGCTCTCCAGTGATGTGGCCCCTGACCGTATTTACGTTTTCACTCCCGACGGTCACGTGATTGACCTGCCGCGGATTGCCACACCGATCGATTTTGCCTACCGGGTGCATACCGAAATTGGCCATCGCTGCCGAGGCGCCAAGATTAATGGGCGCATTGTGCCGCTAACCTACAAGTTAAAAACCGGCCAGCAGATAGAAATTCTTACTGCCACTAAAGGTGGCCCAAGTCGCGATTGGCTAAACCCCAGTTTGGGCTATGTGCGCACTTCCCGGGCGCGGGCCAAAATCCAGGCGTGGTTCAAACATCAGGCACGGGATCAAAACCTGGACGAGGGGCGCGTGCTGTTTGACCGTGAAATGCGTCGCCTGGATGTCGAAGGTCTCGATCTGCCCAAGCTGGCCAAGGCGGTCAACTACCACAACGCCGAGGACATGTACGCGGCCATCGGCGCTGGTGACCTGCGTATCGGCCAAGTGCTGCACCAGGCTCAGCAACTGTTTGGTGAAACCGACGACCAAGAGCAGCTCGATCGCCTGCTCGCCAAACCTAAGCGCCAATCCAGCAAAGCCACCAAAAGCGATATCACGGTGCTCGGCGTCGGCAACCTTAAAACCAGTATGGCCAACTGCTGCCGCCCGGTGCCTGGTGAACCGATTATCGGGTTTATTACCCAAGGGCGCGGCGTCACCGTTCACCGCCAGGACTGCAGTAATATTCTGCAATTGCGGCTGGACGAACCCCAGCGCATTATCGAAGTTGAGTGGGGCGAACGCGCCCAGACTCGCTACCCGGTGACCATCGAGATTCAGGCCTGGGATCGCTCCGGGCTGCTGCGCGATGTCACGGGCCTGCTCGGTAATGAAAAGGTCAACGTGCTTGCCGTGAACACGCTAACGGACACCGATGAAGGCATTGCCCGGCTGCGCATTACTCTGGAAGTCGATGGCCTTGAATCCCTGGGGCGGTTGTTCTCGCGTATCCAGCAGTTGCCCAACGTTACCGAAGTGCGCCGTTTGCGCAACGCCGACCCGGAACAACAAATTCGCAAGGGAGGGGCATAATGCGCCATGGTATCGATGATCTGCTGACTCTGATGCAGGTGCTGCGCGACCGGGAACAGGGCTGCCCCTGGGATCTCCAGCAGGATTGGGACAGCATTGTGCCCCACACCCTGGAAGAGACCTACGAGGTCGCCGATGCCATCGAGCGGCGCGCTTTTGACGAACTGCCCGGCGAGCTGGGCGATCTGCTCTTTCAAGTGGTCTACTACGCCCAATTCGGCGCGGAAGAGCAGCGCTTCGACTTTGCCGATATCGTCGATACATTGACCACCAAAATGCTGCGCCGCCATCCGCACGTGTTTCCGGATGGCACGCTGGCTTCCCGCCGCCCGCCAGGTGTGAGTGCCGAAGAGGTGCAAACCCAGCAGGTCAACAGCCGCTGGGAGTCATTGAAAGCCGAGGAACGTGCAGAAAGAGCGGTTGAGAGGCCCTCTGTGCTAGACGATGTGCCGCGCACGCTGCCCGCCCTTAGCCGTGCCGCCAAGCTGTCTAAACGTGCGGCGCGAGTGGGTTTTGACTGGCCCGATGCGCGCGGCGTGGTAGCTAAAATCCGTGAAGAGCTGGCGGAAGTAGAAGAGGCACTCGCCGCCGGTGATCAACAACACGCCCAGGAAGAAGTCGGCGACCTACTGTTTGCGGTGACAAATCTTGCCCGCACGCTGAATGCCGACCCTGAGCAGTGCCTGCGCGCTACCAATGCTAAGTTCGAGCGCCGCTTTCGTTTTGTCGAATGCGAGCTCAGCGCTGCCCAGCGGCCATTAACAGAGGCTTCGCTAGACGAGATGGAAGCCCACTGGCAGGCAGCCAAAGCAGAAGAAAAACAATCTACCCATTCCTGATCTAATAATTACGCGACCCCTGCAAGGAGGCCATGCCAATGAGTCACGACCTACACGAATCTCTGCGCGATAATGTGCGTATTCTGGGCGACAGCCTGGGGCGAACCATTGCCGACGATTTGGGCCAAGCATTTGTCGATAAAATTGAAACTATTCGCGCCCACGCCAAGCGCGGGCGCCAGGGTGATTCACTGCAGCAGCGCGAATTGATCGAGTACCTGCGTGAGCTGCCCGAGCAGGATCTGCTGCCGGTCACCCGGGCATTTAACCAGTTCTTAAACCTCGCGAACATTGCCGAACAGCACTATCGGGCGCGCTTTCGCCGGGTCGAGGACTACAAGCCCGGCTCCCAGCCGGTACTGGGGGAACTGCTTGAGCGTGCCGAGCAGGCGGGCAACTCACCGCGTAAACTGGTCGAGACCCTCGCCAATATGCGCGTTGAGCTAGTGCTAACCGCGCACCCAACCGAAGTTATCCGCCGCACCTTGATCCAAAAATACGATGCCATCGATGAGTGCTTAACCGCCATTGAGAGCTCCGAGGATTACCCGGAGCGTGGTACCCGCGCTCAGGGGCGCCTGGAAGAACTGATTAGCCAGGCGTGGCACACCGACGAGATTCGCCACGAGCGGCCCACCCCGGTGGACGAAGCCAAGTGGGGCTTTGCGGTGATTGAAAATTCGCTGTGGCAGGCGGTGCCAGATTTCCATAGAGATTTGGATAACCTGCTGCTGGATACCGCTGGTGAACGCCTGCCCCTGGACGCCGCGCCGATACGCTACGCCTCCTGGATGGGCGGCGACCGCGACGGCAACCCCAACGTGACCGCCCGAGTGACCCGTGAAGTGTTGCTGCTTGGCCGCTGGATGGCCGCCGACCTCTATTTGCGCGATCTTGAACAGCTCAAAACCGAGCTCTCCATGTGGAAGGCCAATAGTGCACTTAAAGCCGAAGCGGGCGATGTCGCTGAGCCTTACCGCGAAGTGCTGAAGCGGTTGCTTGCGAAGATGGAGTCGACCCGGGATTGGGCCAAGGCCGAACTGGAAGGGCGCAACTACGACGGCGGGCCGATTATCGAAACCCGCGATCAGCTCTATTCACCACTGCTCGCCTGCTACCGTTCGTTGTGTGATGTGGGCCTCGACACCATCGCCAATGGCGCGTTGCTGGATACGCTGCGTCGAGTAGCGGTGTTTGGCGTTACGCTGACCAAGCTTGACCTACGTCAGGAAGCCAGTCGCCATGCCCAGGTCATTGAAGAGCTAACAAGCTCCCTTGGCCTGGGTCACTACCATGAGTGGGACGAAGTCAAACGTCAGGAATTTCTGCTTGAGGAGCTGGCCTCACGTCGCCCGCTGATTCCGCGCCGCTGGGAGTGCTCCGCCGAGTCCCGCGAAGTGCTGGATACCTTCAAAGTCATAGCACAGGAGCATTCCGAAGCGCTGGGGACTTATATCATTTCCATGGCCGCTGAGCCCTCGGACGTGCTCACCGTGGCGCTGCTGATGAAAGAGGTAGGAGGGCAGGTAACGCTGCCTATTGCGCCGCTGTTTGAAACCCTTAACGACCTGGATCACGCAGGCGATGTAGTGGATCAACTGCTCGCGATACCGGGCTACCGTTCGCTGATCGATGACCGTCAGGAGGTCATGATTGGCTACTCTGATTCGGCAAAAGATGCCGGCCAGTTGGCCGCTGCCTGGGCACAGTACCGCGCTCAGGAGTCGCTGGTGAATGTGTGTAACCGGCACGGCGTCGATTTAACCCTGTTCCACGGCCGCGGTGGCACCGTTGGCCGTGGCGGCGGCCCGGCCCATGCGGCTATACTCTCTCAGCCTCCAGGCTCGGTAAACGGCAGTCTGCGGGTGACCGAGCAGGGCGAGATGATTCGCTTCAAGTTTGGCCAACCCGATATTGCCCTGCGCTCCATGGAGATTTATGCCTGTGCAGTGCTGGAAGCCACGCTATTGCCACCGCGTGCACCGGAACCACACTGGCGTGAAGAGATGGATCAGCTCGCCAAGGTAGCGCATGGTGCCTATGTGGGCGTCGTGCGTGAAGACCCGGACTTTGTGCCCTATTTCCGCGCGGTCACACCGGAAGGCGCCTTGGGTAGGCTGCCGTTGGGCTCACGCCCCACCAAGCGCCGCCAGGATGGCGGGGTCGAAACCCTGCGCGCCATTCCATGGATTTTCGCCTGGACGCAGATTCGCCTGATGCTACCCGCGTGGCTGGGCAGCGGCGAAGCTTTTGCGCGGCGCTTAGAGCAGCCCGGTGGACGCGATGTGCTGCAGGAGATGCGCAACGAGTGGCCTTTCTTTGGCACCTATCTTGACATGCTGGAGATGCTGCTGGCCAAAGCCGATGTAGCCATTGCCGCTTATTATGAGCACCGCTTGGTCGACGAGCCCTCGCTGAAGGCGTTGGGTAAAAAGTTACGCCAGCGCTTCGCGTCGTTGGAAGAAGCAGTGCTGGATATTCTTCAGCAAGAGAAGCTATTGGAAAATACGCCGCTTATTCGCCAGGCGATCGATGTTCGCAACCCCTACATCGATCCGCTGCACGGTTTGCAGGCGGAGTTACTGCAGCGTAATCGCGACGCCGATGGGGCGATCAGCGCCGACCTTTCTCGAGCGTTGATGGTCACTATGGCGGGCATAGCGGCAGGTCTTCGCAACACCGGCTAGGCTGTTTTGACACGTTTCTTTACCGTGATTTTTAACCGTAACGTTCTACTACAACGTTCTACTACTACAGAGAGGCGTCAATGTCCTCAGATGCTCAAGCGGTACTCGACTTTTGGTTTGAGGAGTTGACGCCTGCTCAGTGGTTTAAAAAAGACACTGAGTTGGATCGTACAATCTCGCAGCGGTTTGGTGCACTGCATGCCCAAACCGCGCGGTGTGAATGTTACGCATGGCGTCAAACGCCGCAAGGGCGGCTTGCGGAGATCATTGTGCTGGATCAGTTCTCGCGTAATATCTATCGCGATGACGCCCGTGCTTTTGCCACTGATCCCTTAGCGCTGGCGCTAGCGCAAGAGGCTGTAGCTGCTGGGTCAGATGCAGAGCTGACCAGTGCACAACGGGCGTTTCTGTATATGCCCTATATGCATAGCGAATCCGCGGTCATTCATGAAGTGGCGATGCAGCTATTTGACCAGCCGGGGTTAGAGAATAACTACGACTTTGAAGTGCGCCACAAGGCGATTATTGATCGCTTTGGGCGCTACCCGCACCGCAACGCACTGTTGGGGCGGGCCTCTGCCGACGAGGAGTTGGCCTTCTTAAAGGAGCCCGGCTCCTCTTTTTAACTGTTTGCTTATCCTCTTATAGCCACATGGCGTTTTATGTCGTTTCGAAAAACTACCCGTATCAATAAATATATTAGCGAGAGCGGGATGTGCTCTCGCCGTGAAGCCGACCGCTTTGTGGAGCAGGGCAACGTATGGATTAACGGTCGCCGCGCGACCACCGGTGATCAAGTGGTGGCGGGTGACTTGGTTAAAGTTAACGGTCAGGAGATCGAGCCTCAGGAAGAGGAGGATCTGGTGCTGATCGCGCTGAACAAACCGGTGGGCATTGTCAGCACCACTGAATCCAGCGAAAAAGACAATATCGTTGAGTTTGTGAAGCATGGCGTGCGCATTTTTCCCATTGGGCGGCTCGATAAAGACTCCCAAGGGCTGATTTTTTTAACCAATAACGGCGATTTGGTTAATAAGATTCTGCGCGCCAATAACAACCACGAAAAAGAGTACCAGGTGACGGTGAACAAGCCGATCACCGACGAGTTTATTGACGGCATGCAGAGCGGCGTGCCGATTCTTGGCAAGGTGACCAAGCGCTGCAAGGTACAAAAAGAGTCCACCTTTGTATTCACCATTACCTTGGTGCAGGGGCTCAATCGGCAAATTCGCCGTATGTGTGAATACTTCGGCTACGAGGTTACCCAACTGATTCGCACGCGCATTATGAATGTGCCGCTAAAAGGCTTGGCCCTGGGCGACTGGCGCGATCTCACTCCTAAAGAGATCGAAACCATTATCGCGTTGACCGAAAGCTCAGAGGCTGCACCAGAGAAGAAAAGTAAAGCTAAGCCGGAAAGGCCCAACTACAGCTCAGGCGCAGGAAAGGCAAAACCGCCTTCCGCGAAAGGGCGCCCGGCCAAAGCAGGCGCGAAGGCGGCTGGTGCCAAAGCGGCCGGGGCTAAACCACCCGTCAAGGGTAAAAAAGCCGCCAGCGGAAAAGTCAGTGGAAAAACAGGCACCGGCCCGAAAGGCAGTGCGCCAGGTAAGCCGCACCCCAAGGGCGGAAAAGCCCTCGGCAAGCCCGGAGCTAAAAGCAAGTCTGGTGCTAAAGGTAAGCCCGTTGGTAAAGGCCGTGGTAAGCCAGCGGCGGGTGGAAAGCCTTCTCAGCGGCGCAAGTAACTCCCCCATCATTCAAGAGTCTTCACTGTGATCCCAATCGTCGCCTTTTACGCTGTAGTGAGCGTTATCGCTTATATCACTTATGCTATCGACAAAAAGGCAGCTATTAAAAACCGCCGTCGGGTGAGTGAGAAGTCGCTACATCTGCTTGGGGTAGTGGGTGGTTGGCCAGGTGCGCTACTGGCCCAACAGCGGCTGCGGCATAAAACCCAGAAAACCGCCTTTCAAGTTACGTTCTGGCTGACGGTTGTCGTGAATCTGGTCTGTGCAGGGTGGCTAACTGTTTCATTGAGTCTCATTTAGCCACCCGTTTAGCCACCCTATGCTTGGTACCTACGCTCTGTCGTGGTTGCCGGGCGCGAAAAGAAAATTAGCGATCAGCTCTTTACCGCCCTCGGTGGCAAACGATTCCGGGTGGAACTGGATGCCGTGAATCGGGTACTCCCGATGTTTAATGCCCATCAGTTCGAATTCACCCAATGCCTGCCAGCGGCTGCGCTGCTCAAAGCTATCCGCTTCAAGTGCGCCCACGGTGGCGGTCACTTCCAGGCACTCGGGCAGGGTGGTCGCATCGGCAATTAGTGAGTGGTAGCGCATCACCTCAAGCTGGTCGGGCACGCCGTTAAACACCGATGCGTTATTGTGGCTGATCGGGCTGATCTTGCCATGCATCGGCAGCGGCGCTTTCACCACCTTGCCGCCAAATACATGCACAATGCCCTGCATGCCCAGGCACACTCCCAGCAGCGGGGTGGTCTTGCCCAGTTTCTCAATCACTTCAGCGCACACACCAAAGTAGCGCGGGTCATCCGGCGAGCCGGGGCCGGGGGAGATGATAATACGATCCGGGGCCATGGCTTCGATGGCGTTGAAATCGATCTGATTGTTGCGCTTAACGATAATCTCAAAATTGGCCAGCCCGCCGCGATTCTTCTCTGTGGTTAGAATCTCACCAATAAACTGGTAGAGGTTATAGGTGAAGGAGTCGTAATTATCGATGATAAGTACCTTCATGCTGGGCTCTCCATGTCCGTCTCCATAAAGGGGGTAAGGGCTTTGCGAGTACCGGCAAACTTGCGGCGGATCTCCTCATACTCATCGTCGGCATTGCTATCAAATACATTGCCACCGCAGGTTTGCACGTAGGCATGCTCACCATTCACAAACACGGTACGAATGGGAATCGCAAAGGTGCAGTCGCCGTTGAACGAGAACTGACCCACTGCGCCTCCGTAGGGGCCGCGCCCGTCGGTTTCCAGATCATCGATGATTTTCATCGCCTCGATTTTGGGTGCGCCGGTGAGGGTGCCCGCGGGGAAGTTGCTGGCCAGCGCGGTAAACATATCTTCACCTTCGGCGATGATGCCGACGATCTCGCTGGAGATGTGCTGCACGTGGCTAAAGCGCTTGATATCCATCAGGCTGCGCACTTTCACCGTGCCAAATTGCGCCACCCGGCCAATATCGTTGCGGTGTAGATCCACGATCATATTGTGCTCGGCGATCTCTTTGGGATCGTTAAGCAGCGCGCGGGCGAGCTGGGTATCTTCTTGGGGCGTTTGACCCCGGGTGGTGGTACCCGCCAGTGGGAAGGTTTCCATCTCGCCCTGGCGAAGCCGGAACAAAAGCTCCGGGCTTGCGCCGATCAGCTTCTGCTTGCCGAATTTGACATAGTACATTTGCGGCGACGGGTTGATGGTGCGCAACTGGTCATATAGCGCCAGGGCGTCGCCTTCAATACTAAAGCGTTTTTTAAAGCCAACTTCGCACTGGAACACCTTACCGTCGATAATATCCTGCTTCACCTTGGCCACTGCCTCAGCGTGTTCTGCCTGGCTCATGGTGTCGCCTAAGGCGGTGATTTTCAGCGGGCCTGCTGGTTCATCGTCTGCATCAATTAGCGTCTGCAGAAATTCGTAGCGGCTATTGTCGTAGTAGAAGTAGGTGACTTCCCCGGTCATCTTGTCGAGGATCAGGCCATCTTTGTAAAGTCCGAAACGGAAAGTGTCGAAATCATCGCTGGCTTTTAACGTAAGCGAGGGCTCGAAGTATTGCATGGCATCGTAACCGAGATAGCCGCTTAACCCACCGGCGTACTTGCGGGAAATAATATTCTGCGGGATCAGGCTACGCAGCAGTTCGTAGGGGTTGTCGCTAGGGTAGTGGTTGGCATTGCCGTCACGCTCTTCAATGGTCAGCGTGTTGCCGTTGGCATAGAGCGTGTACTCGGGGTCGAACCCGATAATCGAGTGGCGCGCCATATGGCTATCTTCGCCCAATGACTCCAGCATGTAGCAGGTATCAAACCGACGTTCGATCTTCTGAAACAGGGCAAAGAAGTCGCAGTCCGCTGCCAAGGTCACATAGTGAGGTTTGCGTGGCAGCGTAAAAGGCTGCGGGTCTGATGAGGCATGTGTATTGGCAGTGGTCATGATGCATCATTCCGTGAAGAAGGGCTTGAAGAGGGTAACGTGGTAAGTGCGCGGGAACCCCGTGAAACCGTAGCGATGCCCACGCCGAGGGTTTCGGCAATTTTGCGGTGGGGCACGCCTTCACGCAGCAGCTTAAAAATTTGTAGGCGTTTACTGATTTCTTGGTACTCTGCAGGCGTTAGCAGGCTCGCCAGCGCTCGATCCATTGCTTCAGGTGAATTAATGGAGAGTAGGTGGTCGATTAGCTCAGCCTGATAGTGACCGTTTGAAGGCATAGTTTGCTACCGAGTAATTAGTGATGTACTAACGTACTAGTACGCTACCTGAATGCTCTGGGAAGTCAAGTAGCGCCTGTCAATTTAAGGAGCCCCGATGACCAGTTATTTCATTCAAGCCTTTATTTATCTTGTTGCTGCGGTGATCGCCGTACCTCTTGCCAAGCGTTTTGGTCTGGGGTCGGTACTGGGTTACTTGGTCGCCGGGGTAGTGATAGGGCCAATCCTTGGACTGGTGGGGCAGGAGACCACCACCATTCAGCACTTTGCCGAGTTTGGCGTGGTGATGATGCTGTTTTTGGTGGGCATGGAGCTTGACCCCAAAGGGTTGTGGGCTATGCGGGTTCGGCTGATCGGTCTGGGTGGGCTTCAGGTTGTGTTAACCGCCGCTGCTGGCACCGCTATTGCCTGGTGGCTGGGGCTTGTGTGGCAAACCGCCCTGGCGGTGGGGCTGATTTTTGCGCTCTCTTCCACAGCCATTGTGCTGCAAACACTGAATGAAAAGGGGCTCGCCAAAACGGAGGGTGGTCGCAGCGCTTTCTCGGTGCTGTTGTTTCAGGATATTGCGGTGATCCCCATGCTGGCGCTGATCCCGCTTCTGGCGCTGCCTGAGTTGATGGGGGCGGGCGGTGATGACGGTCATGCCAGCTTAAGCCTGGTAGCGCACTTGCCCGGCTGGGCGCACGCCTTAGTGGTCGTGGGTGCCATCGTGAGTGTCATCGCCGGCGGCTACTACTTAATGCCACTGCTGTTTCGCTATGTGATTGGCTCTGGCCTGCGTGAAGTATTTACCGCTAGTGCGCTGATGCTGGTGATTGGCATCGCCGCACTGATGAGTGTGGTCAATTTATCTCCCGCACTGGGTGCCTTCCTGGCGGGGGTGGTGCTCGCCAACAGTGAATTTAAGCACGAGCTGGAAGCCAATATTGAGCCTTTCAAAGGACTACTACTGGGGCTGTTCTTTATTACCGTGGGAGCGGGCATCAACTTCTCGGTGCTGGCGGCGGAGTGGGGCACGGTGCTATCGCTAGGCGTGGCGGTTATCGTTGTTAAAGGTGTGATTCTGCTGGGCTTGGCGCTGCTATTTCGAGTGCATGGTAGCAACGGCTGGCTATTCACTTTAAGCCTTGCCCAAGCCGGTGAGTTTGGCTTTGTGCTGCTGACCTACAGCGTTCAAAACAACGTGATTCCTACTGATACCTCCCAAATTCTCTCACTGGTGGTGGCGCTATCGATGTTCTTAACGCCGTTGCTATTTATTGCCTATGACCGGCTGGTGCTGCCGCGCTACCTTATCGCTAAAAACGATGATCGCGAAGCCGATGCTATTGAGGAGCAAGCACCGGTTATCGTTGCGGGGGTAGGGCGGTTTGGACAAATAATCTGCCGCTTGCTGCGCGCCAATAATATCCCCATCGTGGCGCTGGATCTGGAGATTGAGCAGATCGAGAACCTGCGCAAAATTAACATCAAAAGCTACTTTGGCGACGCCAGCCGCTCCGACTTGCTTGAGACCGCAGGGATTGAGCACGCCCGATTATTGGTTATCGCGTTAGACGATCGTGAGCGTGCGGTGCAGATGGTTAAGCATGTGAAGCATGCCTACCCACAAGTGTGGGTGCTAGCCCGTGCATTCGACCGTGGGCATGGCTATCAACTACGTGACGCAGGGGCCGACGACGTTATCAGTGAAACCTATCATTCAGCGTTGGAACTGGGCGGGCACGCACTGACTGCCATGGGCGTGCACCCCATGCGTGCTAAACAGATGACCTGGGCCTTTGTACAGAACGAAGATGCCCATGAGGATGAATTGTTTGCAACCTGGAAGGACATTGAGGGAGGGAATACTTTCGGCCCTCGCTATAGTGAGCTATTTATGAAGCTGGAAGAGTCGTTGAATAGCGCAATGCAGCAGGATTGGCCGGAGCCGCAGCGGCAGGATGTGCCTATCTGGACACCACCTGAGCATGAGCCAAAACCTCAACAACAGCCTAGTAATGGTGCCCAGTAGCACTATTCGTTCCGGCATTTATATAAACGAGCAGATGCCAATAGCCACTCGGCCAATCAAGATAAGCGCCAGTGCGGTGGATATGCGGCATCGAAAGCTGGCAATGCCTCCAAACGAGCAAGCCAGCTGTCGATTGCAGAATATCGAGAACGAATCTCATTAAGATTCATTTTGAGTGCCAATACATCGGTACGACTGCCGATGCGTATAAGCATCAAAAGATTGGGAAGCACTGTAAAGTCTGCCGCAGACACCTTATTGCCCGCCAGATAATCGAATGTTCCCAAAGTGGTCTCCATTCTATCCAATGATGCGTAAATACTGTTGGCAGCCATTTTCAATGCATCAGTGTCATTTAACATCGCCCCTTGGCTAAGTGGACGAACCACGCCATCGTCTATGACATCGCGCAAACTGTTGACGAATTCAAAAATCCGCTGCCATATCAGCCCCGTTTCGGCAGCTGTTACCCCAAAGAGTGGCGGCTGCGGGTGTACGCGCTCCAGATAAGCCATGATAGCAATCGATTCAGCGATGACGACATTGCCATGCTTTAGAACAGGTACTTTGCCTAAAGGGTTGAGTTCCAGGAATGCTGGGCTTTTCTGCTCCTGGTTGCCGGGGTCAAGCCTATGGGAACGGTAGTAAATTCCTTTATGCTCCAGTGTTAGCATGGCACGCCAAGCGTTAGGGCTACCGCTGATCCAATAAAAGTCATATTCCATTGCATACCTCTTGATAATTGGTGGGAATGAGCCAGCTACTCTAGCTGCTAATTTTCTGAACTAGATACAGCGATTACTGAAAGTGTTTGGCGGGTAGCCCATGAGGCAGTTTTGAAATATTTTCTCTTTATAAAGGGTCGCCAACGTAAAAGTAGGGATGCTTCGGTGCCCAGTTAGACAAAAGCATACGCTCACCCACATACTTCCGACATGCAATAGACGTTTTTGACCACAATCTATATTAGTGTGGGCGAAACATGCGATAGAAATAGCAAAGTAGCGTTTCCCTGATCTGGCGTCTATCGAACCTGCTTCTACGGAAAGCGCGCAAAGATCCATATTGCTCCGCAAAGAGCTCCCACTGCGCCTACCCATACGGCACTTGCGATACCGTAATGATCGACAGTAACTCCTCCGAGCAATGCTCCACCTCCCATTGCGAGTTGAGCGATAGATACAAACAGCGCCGCAACGCTTTCCAGGCGATCAGGCGCGGCACTGAAAATCCAACTTTGAATGGCAATAGGTAGCATCCCAAATCCAAACCCCCAGGCTATGACTGCTGCTATTGCAGATAGTGGGTTATCTCCCATGGAAACCAGCAATAGCATCGAACAGCCTAACAACAACGATGTACCCAATACCGCTAAGCGTACGTCTCGATCGACGAACCAGCCGCATAGCAAATTGCCAAATATTCCAGCAACCCCATACCCCAATAAGAGAAAGCTCAGCCTGCTCGATTCAATTCCGCTAATTTGATTCAGATAAGGTGTGATGTAGGTATAGGCCGAAAATTGTCCGATAAATATCAGCATAACAGCCACCAGGCCAACCTGGACTTTGGGCAACCTCAGTACAGCCGGTAATTGTGTGAACCCCGACGTTTTTTCCGGACGAATGCTGGGCAGAAGCAGCACTAATGCAACGACGACAAGTGAGGCCAGAGCGGCAAAAGCGACAAATGCGATGCGCCAACCGAACAAGCCCCCAAGCAGCGTTCCCGCTGGTACGCCTGCAACGGTGCCTAGCGTAACCCCCGAAAAAATAATTGATGTCGCTCGCCCCACTGAGTCGGGCCTCAATCTAGGGCCTAACGATACGCCTATAGTCCAAAATCCACCCACCGCAATACCCAGCAGGACACGGCCTGATAACAAGACAAATAAACCGTTTGAGCACGCCATGAGTGCGTTGGATACGACCAGGAGGCTGAGCAGGATCCAGAGTACGTGTCGCCGATCAAAGGTTTTGGCCAGACTGACCGTTAAGAGCGCTGAGCAGGCCGCCACGATTCCTGGAATAGTGATCATGAGGCCTGCTTGTCCCTCACTAATGGCTAGATCACTTGCTATTTGAGGTAGCAGGCCAACGGGTAAAAACTCGGCTGTAACGAGGGCGAATGCCCCCACGCCAATAGTCGCTACCGCGCTCCATGGGGCCGGGGTGGGTGTTAATGTTTGGGATGAAGCGGCATTTTGGTCTGTTGCTGCTAAAACTTGGGGCATTTTTGCGAACCTGGAAACCATGAAGGCGCACGACATCGTGCGCCTTCAGCATTAATAGGGAAGTGTCTAGTAACCAACGCCTCGTACACCACCCGACGCTCGAATGGACTCTCCCGTTACCCAATGTGAGTCCTCCGACGCTAGGAAAACAGCCAACGGTGCAATGTCTTCTGGCTCACCAAAACGGCCCAGAGGTGTGCCTGCGATAAGCTTTTCTCCTAGTTCTCCAGCGAAATTACCGTCAGTCCCAGGCGTATTGGTGTGACCGGGCAAGATCGAGTTGACTCTGATCCCACGTGGCCCAAGCTCCCGAGCCAACGCGAACGTCAATGTATCGACCGCGCCCTTGGTGGCAGAATAGACACTGGAAGCCAGGTAGGGGTCGGTGCTGAGAATCGAGCTGATGTTGATGATGCTACCCGATGAGCCAAGCAGCTTGACGGCTTCTCGAACAGCTAAAAGGTAACCGAGCACATTGACGTTGAATTGCTGATGGAACGCGTCTTCGGTCAGATCATCAATCATTTGAAATACCGCTACACCCGCATTATTAACGAGAATATCCAGCGTTCCGAAGTCGTCTTTGACAGTTTCAAACAGACGTGTCACGTCGGCAGCGTTACCCATATCTGCTTGGATACCGACGCCTTTACCGCCCTGGCCCTGAATCTCTGCCACAACCGCATCGGCGTGAGATTTGCTTGACGCATAGTTGACTACGACGGTCGCGCCTGCGGCAGCTAATGCTTTAGCGATACCTGCACCAATACCTTTTGATGCGCCAGTGACAACAGCAATTTTTCCTTCAAGTTTCATGAGACTGACCTTTTCTAAAATGGAGTGATGTTTCTGATTTTTTGTAGTCAGCAGAGGGGGTTGAAGGTTTATGCCGACCCCTGAGAGTATCCGGCTTGGAACCAGCTATACGGTTGCCAGTTATTATCGAATGGTTGCCTATTCTTATCAGGTAATTGATTTGCTGTAAGATTGGGCGCATATTCGAACAGATGGAAAATGCGATTAATGAGTTGCGCAGTATCGTAATGCGTGCAGAAACGAGTTGGACAGATACCGGCTTGCCTCGTGTGGCAATGGTTCAGGCCGAGGCGTGTGCGAGTCAGGTTTACGAGCCGATGCTGCACCTTGTACTCCAGGGCGCCAAAACATTGTCTATTGGCGATCAGGTTTTGCAGTGCTTACCGATCAGCTATTTTCTCGTGCCTATAGAGGTACCCGCCACGGGTGAGATTCATCCATGTGGGCCGGGGCAGCCTTATTTAGCGATCAGCCTGACATTGGATTCCAATATCCTTTCAACGCTGATGGCGGGCGAGGCCATGGTGGCCAAGCAATCGACTCCGAAACATTTTTCTGGGGTGTCAGCACAAGCAGATATGATTGATGCTTGGTTACGAATGATGCGGCTGATAGGCCGTCCAGACGAAGCGACAGTTCTTGCACCGATGATTGAACGAGAGATTCTTTTCCGGGTCTTGCAAGGGCCATTAGGCCCGATGCTACGTGATATTGCTCGCCCCGATGGCCGACTTGCGCAGATCCGCCGAGCAACGCAATGGATTCGCGATCACTACACCGAACCGTTGCGCATGCCTCCGCTGGCGGCAATGGCTGGGATGAGTATTGCAGCGTTCTATCGGCACTTTAAAGCCATCACAAACATGTCGCCGCTTCAGTATCAGAAACGTCTGCGCCTGCTTAGGGCTCGCTGGCTACTACTGTTCGATACACAAGATGCTGCGTCAGTTGCTTTTATTGTGGGCTATGAAAGCGCATCACAATTCAGTCGCGAATACGCACGCTTATTTGGAATGCCGCCCGCTCGCGATGTGGCAAGGTTCAAAGCACCGAAAGCTGCGGGAGACTCTTTGCTAACAGCTAAGCTAGCTTCCAATAAATAAAGTATTACTCATTGGGTGTATTACGAATAAGCTACTGTGGCTGAGTGGATGCTCCTTTCATCTCAATTTTTTATAACTGTAATTGTCGTACCTATCATGGTCTTGTCGAAGCCAACGACGAACAGCTGGGCGGGAGCTGTATAACCAGTCTGCCGCTCACCATTCAGTCGCCAGCGTTAGGGGCCATGCATACTGCCAGTTCGGTTGAGCTCTACCTTATTCTGAGTCTGATTCTTGAGCCGATCATGCTTTCGATGTTGCTGGCTGACTTTCCAAAGTCAACCGGAAGGATGAGTACGGGGCAGGCTTCTCGGTGGCAGATATCACTACTTAATTAATGGGTGTTTGGGTGCGCATGCTGAGACTGATGAACAGTCGTGAAGAGATCGCTGCCCTCACACCCGTTTATGAACGGGAGATTCTGTATCGAGTGCTGCAAGAGCTTCAGGGGATGGATGCTGCTTGAAAATGCGGCTCCTGATACCGCCATGGCTCGCGCCAGCCAAACTATTCAATCGCCCCACTAAGACTTCGCCAAGCCCATTAGGGTTGAGTCGCTTACTACAGACGTGATCGCTTATGGTATCCAACTAAAAGTGTCACGAGCACAGCTTTCCAAGTCGGCTATGAAAGCGCGATGTAGTTCAGCCGTGATTACGCCAGAGTATTTGGCCTTTTCCCCGCACAGTTCCTTCCTTTTTTCAGGAGCACATCTTTGAACCAACTTCTCGCCATTCGAGTTTTTATTCGAGTAACGGATGCCCGCTCATTCGCAAAAGCAGCTGATTCGCTCAATATTCCACGCTCATCCGTCAGCAAGCTACTACAAGATCTAGAGCAGCATCTAGGTACAAAACTTATAGAGCGAAGTACACGCTCATTTACTATAACGCCTTCCGGTGAGGCTTATCGGGAACATGCCTTGAATCTGCTAGCCCAACTAGAAAACATGGATATGGCCGCTGGTGAGGGGCGTATAAAGCCTCATGGCAGACTTCGAGTTGATGTGGGTTCATCGTTGGCTAATCTGGTCATTATACCGGCGCTGCCTGAATTTCGTGCAAGGTACCCTGATTTGGAGCTACTGCTTGGCGTGAGTGATCGCCCTGCCGATATTATCGGGGAGGGAGTAGATTGTGTTATTCGCGGCGGTGCTTTGCCTGATAGCTCGTTAATTGGGCGGCACCTTTGCAGCGTCGATTATGTAACATGTGCGACGCCAGCTTATCTCTCGAAGAACGGTACTCCTACGCATCCTCGGGAACTTGAAGAAAAGCATCAAACAATTCGTTATTTCTTTCCTCACACTGGTAAGTCACTGCCCTTGTACTTCAGTAATGGGGGGGAGAAGTACGAAATTAATGGGTGCTCCGTTATGGATGTGAGTGAAAGTACAGCCCACACAGAAGCAGTGTTAACTGGCTTAGGTATCGGTCAGATATTTCGTTTCAGCGCGCGTCCTCATCTCGGCTCAGAGCGGTTAGTCGCCATCTTGGAAGGCTGGACTCAGCCATCCCATCCGCTCCAGCTTGTCTATCCGGCAACGCGCTATCCAAGTGCGAAACTACGTGCCTTTGCTGATTGGGCGGTAGAGCTATTTAGTAGAGAAAGCTGTAAGCCTAGTAAATAAGTCTATCGGCGTCAGGAATGTAGTTGTTGGGTTGGTTTGACTTTATTGGTTCAGATGCCATTGTGGGCAGATTTGATTATCCAGTCCGGTGAATTATGTGTTCATCCTGGCGGGCTTCTGCTCTTCCTTAAGTCTCCCTAGACTCGTCTTAGGATACTGACCTGAATCTTTCGGGTCGTCCTCTCTAGACATAAGGAAAAATTAACATGTCCAATAGAATCGGCGGCAAAATTGCAGTGATCACAGGGGCTACCAGTGGTATTGGTCTGGCCACAGCCAAGCTGTTTGTGGCTGAAGGAGCACATGTATACATAACCGGGCGCCATCTTAATTCATTAAAAGCGGCGCAGGACGCAATCGGCAGCAATGTCACCTGCATCCAAGCAGATTCAACCCAGGCTGGTGATCTCGATCGCCTCTTCGAAAAAATCAAAGCGGAAGCCGGTCGCATTGATGTGTTATTCGCCAATGCTGGCGGCGGGACCATGTTACCTCTAGGACAGATTACAGAGGAGCAAGTGGATGATACGTTTGGACAAAATGTCAAAGCGATGGTTTTTACCGTCCAGAAGGCATTGCCACTTATGGCAAAGGGAGCCTCAATTATTTTAGCCGGCTCCAGCGCCAGCATCGAGGGAACCGCTGCATTCAGTATATATTCCGCTTCCAAAGCCGCTGTGCGCAACCTTGCTCGTAGTTGGGCGATTGATCTTAAAGGCACTGGTATTCGTGTAAATGTTTTGAGTCCTGGCCCTATCCGAACACCGTTTCTCCTCGACTTCGCTGGCAATGATCTCGAACAGCAGCAGGGCATGCTTGATTATCTAAGTATACGCATCCCCTTGGGCAGGGTCGGTGAGCCGGAGGAGATTGCCAAAGCTGCGCTCTTCCTTGCTAGCGAAGATTCAAGTTTCGTAAATGGCGCTGATATTTTCGCGGATGGTGGTCAGGCACAAGTCTGATCGGCGCGTCCTGTAAAAGCTCACCTATTGCCTACCAGCAGGGGGTGATGGGGCCATACGAAACCAAGGAAGCTAGCATATGTCATCAACTGACACTCTTTTTCGACCTTTTAATCTAAAATCGCTTTCACTTCCCAATCGGATTGTGATGGCTCCAATGAGCAGACCCTTCGCGGTCGATGGTATTCCTGAACGAGCCCATGCTCATTACTATCGGCGCCGAGCGGAAGGAAGTGTTGGACTGATCCTGTCTGAGGCGACTGGTATTAATCGCCCAAATTCAATGAACGACCCAGAAATGACTCTTTTTCATGGAGACCGTCCCCTTGCGGGTTGGAGAGCAGTGTTAGAGGGTGTGCATGCGGCTGGTGGGCATATGGCACCTCAACTTCTGCATGCTGGATCGGTTAAAAGCCCCTCGACTGATTGGGAGCCTACTACATTACCTGAGAGTCCTTCTGGGCTTGTTACAACCGACATCCGCCGCGGTGGGATTATGACCGAAGAGGCTATCGCTGATACCGTTGCTGCTTTCGCACAAGCCGCAGTAGACGCAAAGCGTATAGGCTTCGATAGTATCGAGATTCACGGTGCCCATGGTTATCTTATTGATCAGTTTTTTTGGGCCTCCAGTAATGAGCGTAAAGATCGCTATGGTGGCACTTCGCTTAAGGAACGGTCGCGGTTTGCTTTAGACGTCGTTTCGGCGGTTCGATCCGCAGTAGGGCCAGACTTTCCCATTATTATGCGACTTAGCCAATGGAAGGGACAAGACTATACCGCGCGCTTAGCAGGAACTCCGGAGGCAATGGCTGAATGGTTAATCCCATTGGTAGCAGCTGGTGTGGATATATTGCACTGTTCTCAGCGGCGTTTCTGGGAACCTGAGTTTCCTGAGTTAGATGGGAAATCTGGCTTGAACTTTGCTGGATGGGCCAAGAAGCTTACGGGGGCCGCCACGATAAGCGTTGGTTCGGTAGGTTTATCGGGTGATGTTTTTGGGGCCTTTGCTGGCGAAGGTTCAACACCGGTTCGGCTTGAAGAGTTGGTGCGCCGCATGGAAAACGATGAATTCGATTTAATAGCGGTGGGGCGCGCTTTAATCACAGATCCAAATTGGGTACGAAAGGTTTGTGAAGGCGACCATGACAATATGAAGAGCTTTGAAAGCTCATCGTTAGCGGAGTTGGTTTAGTTCTGATTCTCTATTGATTTAGACGCAAGATGCTGACTTATAAAAAGCACTAAATTCGGTATTACCAGGCTCTGCATAGACGCTAAAAGCACCTATTCGGACACTGGCAAACAATGTCGCCGCCTAAGATAAGCTTATCCATAATATGAAGTTGAGTGCTGAGTGATCATTACACTGATTTCTTTGGGGAGTGCGTTGATCGTATTATTCGCAGCGAGACTGGGCCGAATAGCTCGCTTATTGGCTAAAAACCAAAGACTGATTGGAAGAACATTGATCGGCATAACACTGGCTTTTTGTGCCCCACTCTTCTTTGTCGCCGCAACGTGAATATTTCGGCAAGATCTAAATACTGTTGCATGAAGCGACGTTCAGTAAACTGAGGTGACGGTTGTCCGTGTTCATAACTAGATGTCTACCACGGGTCCGCCTGCATCGCGATGCAGTTTAAAACGGCAGATGCAGCGAGGCACTTAGCATATTGAGATGGCTGAGCGTTGGGGTGTCGATGCGTTCGTACTCCAGCCGACTGACGAGTCGATTGATCGTCACCGTGGCGCCGAAACCTTGCAGCAATGCAGTACCGCTTTCATCGGCGCCTTCCAGGTCGCTTTCACCACGCCATTCTGTGATGCCGGACTTCGCATAGACGCTGAAGGCGCCCATGCGAACTCCGGCAACAATGGCACCGCCCAAACTGAGTGTATCCATGATGAGGGGGTTAACACCGGAGGAAGTGGAGATCTCTTCGCTTTCCCGGTAGGCAATTTCAGCGCCAATATCGAGTTGGGGGAGTCGCCAAGGGCTGTAGCCTGCGGTTACTCGAAAACCGCTGGTATAGTTATCAAGGCTTTGAAGGTCGCTGCCTTCTAGGATAACGCCATTATCAAGCTGCATGAGTTCGCTATTGGGTGCGGTATAAGCCATCACCGGCGGAGTATCGTCGGCGTAGCCGCTAAACCAGGGAACAGAGCAGCAGATCAGGGTGCTTGCCAAGCGTTTGATTGGCATTTCTCGTACACCTATCGTTTCATACCCATATATTGTCGTATAGCCACGGGTAGGGAGGAAACAGCTATTGCTATTAAGATTAGCAACTGGCTTGGATTTCCACCACTTTAATTGCGCCCTCGGCTAGATTGTCGACTAAATTTTTTCCCATAGTGATAAAGCGCTCGCCAAAAACCCACTGAGGTGACAGCACGGCTTGCCGTGGCGCTTGCTCTTTTTGCCGTTGGCGCTGGCGCCACGCCCAGGCCATTTCACTCCAATCGTCCACATGTTCAAGTTGGAAGCCGCCTATTTCAAGCAGCCGAGTCAGTTCAACCAAGGTAACTAGATGGGAGTGCTCAGAAGAGGCTGCCCAAGGCACCGGATAGCGAAGTTGCGCCACGTTGGGGCCGCTGACGACTTCGTGCATCACTATCTGCCCGCCTGGGCGCAGAACTCGCCGACTTTCTGTGATTACCTTGGAGGCATTGGGCATATTGAGCAGGCTGTGCTGAAACAGCACAGCATCAAAGCTGCTATCGGCAAAGGGCAGGGCGCTTGCATCGCCGGTTACCCAGGCAAGCGGTGGGGCGTCTGGCTGACTTACCCGTAAGCTCAGCGATTTATTGAGCGCACTGAAGCCGTGGGTAATATCCAGCCCGGTCATTTGAAAACCGAGAGAGGCACCCTGGCGCATTAGCCCGCCCAGCCCTGCGCCAATATCCAGCACTTTTCCGTGGGTGACAGGGTTGAGTCGTTCAAGCAGACGAGTAGAGGCTGCCATACCGCCAATATGCAGCTGGTCTAATGGTGCCAGTTGATGCAGTGTGGGACCAGCGGGGTAGTGGCTATCAATCTGCGCCACGACCTCATCAGCGCGCAGGGCGCGCTGATAGTGGTTGGCTAAAGGGTTGGAGGGCGCCATTGCTTACGACTCTTGATCCAAACCTGATTCTTGATCTAAACCTAGCTCCTGGATAGAAATTTCGCGCATCTTGAATTTCTGAATCTTTCCGGTGACGGTCATTGGGAACTCGTCAACGAACTTGAAGTAGCGGGGGATTTTGAAGTGAGTGATTTTGCCTTTGCAGTACTCGCGAAGCTCTTCACCCGTGACATCACCCGCTGTGCTGTTGAGTTTCACCCAGGCAATCAGCTCTTCACCATACTTCTTGTCGGGCACGCCGGTGACCTGTACTTCTGAGATCGCCGGGTGGGCGTAGAGAAACTCCTCGATCTCTTTGGGATAAACATTCTCGCCGCCGCGAATGACCATATCTTTAATACGCCCCACGATCTGGATGTAGCCCTCTTCATCCATGGTGGCCAGGTCGCCGGTGTGCATCCATCCCGCTTCGTCAATCGCCTCCGCGGTGGCTTTATCGTTATTCCAGTATTTGAGCATCACGCTATAGCCGCGGGTACACAGCTCACCAATTTCACCACGTGGCAAAATACCGCCGTTACCGGGGTCGACGATTTTATTTTCCAGGTGTGGCTGGGTGCGACCCACGGTGGAAACGCGCTTCTCGATGCTGTCATTGGCGCCGGTCTGAGTGGACACCGGGCTGGTTTCGGTCATTCCGTAGGCTATCTGCACGCCCTTCATATTCATCTTGTTGATTACCTGCTTCATGATTTCCGCAGGGCAGATCGAGCCCGCCATGATGCCAGTGCGTAGGGATGAGAGGTCGGTACCAGGGAAGTCGGGGTGATCAAGCTCGGCGATAAACATGGTCGGTACGCCATACAGCGCGGTGGCTTTCTGCTCGTGAACCGCTTTAAGTACTTTGCCAGGGTCGAAGCCCTCATCCGGATAAATCATCGTGGCGCCGTGGGTCATGCAGCCCAGATTGCCCATCACCATGCCAAAGCAGTGATAAAGCGGCACCGGAATCACCAGGCGGTCTTCGCTGGTAAAGCCCATGCTCTCCGCCACGAAGAAGCCGTTGTTGAGAATATTGTGGTGAGAGAGTGTCGCACCTTTAGGGAAGCCCGTGGTGCCCGAGGTGTACTGAATATTGATCGCATCATCAAACTGCAGCGTTGCCTGCAGGTCGTCAACATCGGTTTGGCTAACCTTTTTGGCTGCTACCATCAGGTCTGACCAGCGCCACATGCCGCTCAGCTTTTCGCTGCTTAAATTAATAATGCACTCAAGGTCAGGCAGCTTATGTGACTTGAGTTGGCCTTCAGTGCAAGCGCTAAGTTCGGGTGCTAGCTCATACAGCATGGCGCTATAGTCAGAGCTCTTAAAGCTGTTGGCGGTGACCAGAAAACGCGCTCCAGATTGGTTTAGCGCGTATTCCAATTCATGGGTGCGGTAAGAGGGATTGATGTTGACCAGAATGGCGCCAATTTTGGCGGTGGCAAACTGTGTTAACGTCCATTCGCTGCAGTTGGGTGCCCAAATGGCCACCCGGTCGCCTTTATTGACGCCGATAGAGAGCAGAGCGCGGGCGCAGCGATTGACCTCTTCCTGAAGCTGGCGATAGCTCCAGTGAATGTTCTGATGCAGTACAATCAGTGCGTCATTATCAGCATATTGCGTCGCGATTTGGTCAAATTTATCGCCGATCGTCATGCCAAGAAGCGGCTTGTCAGCCATGCTGCTGGAGTAGCTGGGTTGGGTAAGAGCAGGTGATGCCATGGTGTATCTCTCCGATGTTTTTCTTGTCCGAACGGGAAGGCAGTGGATAACTCGCTGCTTTTAATTTTTATTATTCACGTCTCATTTCAACGGCTAGAGCCTTTTGCCAGGGCTACCTTGGAACTGGGCTTGCGACCTAGCTCGTTGGTGATCCAGTAGCCGGTTTCGATCACGGTCTGTAGGTCGATGCCCGTTTCAATCCCCAACCCTTCAAGCAGGTAGAGTACGTCTTCGGTGGCCACATTGCCGGAAGCGCCCTTGGCATAGGGGCAGCCGCCAAGTCCCGCAGTAGCGGCATCAATAACGCTAACGCCTTCTTCTAGGACGGCATAAAGATTGGCCAGCGCCATGCCGTAGGTGTCGTGGAAGTGAGCGGCCAGAAACTCAATGGGCACCTGTTGGCGCGTCGTCTCAATCATGCGTTTAGCAGCCAGCGGCGTGCCGACGCCAATGGTGTCGCCCAGGGACACCTCGTAGCAGCCCATCTCATAAAGCGCCTGGGCCACTTCAGCCACTTTGGCGGGGGCTATTTCGCCTTCGTAGGGGCAGCCCAATACGCAGGAAACGTAGCCACGCACTCGCACGCCCGCCTCTCGGGCGCGCTCTAGTACGGGCTCAAAGCGCACCAGCGACTCGGCAATGGAGCAATTAATGTTCTTTTGCGAGAACGCTTCTGACGCCGCACCAAATACCGCGACCTCCTCAACACCCACGGTTAGTGCGTTTTCGAGCCCTTTTAGATTGGGCGTTAGCGCGGAGTAAACCACGCCTGGCTGGCGTTTGATGCCGGCCATGACCTCAACGGCATCGCCCATTTGCGGCACCCATTTGGGTGATACAAAGCTGGCGGCTTCGATATGCGTGATACCCGCTTTAGCAAGCCGCTCGATCAGAGCGATTTTAGTCGCGGTGGGCACTATGGCCCCGGGCTCATTTTGCAGGCCGTCACGGGGCGACATTTCAAACAGCTTTACAGAGGTAGGCAATGGCATCAGTGACTCCTATTCGTTGGCCGCAAAGTCGAGCAGTATGGCACCTTGGCTTACGGTGTCCCCGGCCTGGAAGTGGAATGTCTCCACGCTACCATCGGCGGGGGCGGTCATGGTGTGCTCCATTTTCATCGCTTCCATGACCATCAGCGGCATGCCTTTCTCGACGACAATGCCAGGCTCTACCAGAAGCGCAACCACCGTGCCATTCATGGGCGCCGTCAGCGTAGACTCCGCCTCGTGGTGACCGTGGTCGATGGCATCAATGCGCCGCCAGAACAGGCGGGTTTCGCCGCTGGGGTCGGCCATCACGACCACATGCCCGTCGCGGCGCGCCTGCAGGCGGCGGCGATGGCCGTTCAAGGTCACGGCGACCGCATCACCGGTGAGCGGTTGCAAACTAGCGGTAAGCGTTTCGTCACCAATGGTAAGATTCCACAGTGACTCGCCCGCGCTGCGTTTCCCCTCGACGATCACCACCGCTTCATCGCTATCCGGTGCTTGTGCACTTGCTGGATCACATAAGGCGATACGAATGGTGTGCGGCGCATTCAGACGGAAACCGTCGTGGCGATCCCAGGGCGAGTCGCTTTCGCACTCTTGAGCAAGTTGATTCAGGCCAATCAGCGCCGCGCTGGCGTAGGCTTCTGTGCTGTAAGTGCGCGGCGCAAACAGCGTCGCTTCATTGCGCTCGATAAAGCGTGTGTCCAGCTCAACGTTCTTAAAACCAGGATGCGTTGCCAGGCGCATTAAGAAAGCACGGTTAGTCACTACGCCTTGTACGTCCAATGCCGCTAAGGCGCGGTTAAGCGTGGCCAGCGCTGCATCGCGGTCGGCACCATGAACGATTAGCTTGGCGAGCATGGGGTCGTAGTGCATCGACACCTCGTCACCGCTCTCTACACCGCTATCTAAACGCACCTGATCATCGCTCAGTCCAGCGCCTTCTAAATCCAGCGCAAAGCGAGTGAGCAAGCCGGTAGCGGGTAGGAAATCCTGATCCGGGTCTTCGGCGTAGATACGCGCTTCAAAGCTATGGCCGGAAATCGTCAGCTCATCCTGGGTGCAAGGCAGCGGTTCGCCCATAGCGACGCGCAACTGCCACTCGACCAGATCCTGGCCGGTGATCATTTCGGTCACCGGGTGCTCGACCTGAAGACGGGTGTTCATCTCCATAAAATAAAAAGCGCCATCCTGCCCTGGTGAACCGTCTAGCAAAAACTCGACTGTTCCTGCGCCCACGTAGCCGATCTCCTGGGCGGCGCGTACGGCGGCATCACCCATAGCGCTACGTAGCTCTGCCGTCATGCCGGGGGCGGGGGCCTCTTCGATGACTTTTTGATGGCGGCGCTGAACGCTGCAGTCCCGCTCGAACAGGTAAACGCCGTTGCCGTGGCGGTCACAGAATACCTGCACTTCCACATGGCGGGGCTGCACCAGATACTTCTCGATCAGCATCCGGTCATCACTAAAAGCGGCTTTGGATTCACGGCGGCAGCCATCTAATGCGGCTTGAAAACTATCACCTGATTCGACCACGCGCATGCCTTTACCACCGCCACCGGCGCTGGCTTTGAGCATCACCGGGTAGCCAATTTTGTCGGCTTCGCTGCGCAGCAGAGCATCGTCCTGATCATCACCATGGTAGCCCGGCACCAGCGGCACGCCCGCATTAGCCATCCGTGCTTTGGCGGCGGATTTATCGCCCATGGCGGCAATCGCCGAGGCAGGCGGGCCGACAAAGGTAATGCCCGCTTCTTCAAGTGCTTTGACGAAGGTACCGTTTTCAGAAAGAAAGCCGTAGCCGGGGTGAATAGCGCCAGTGCCGGTACGCTTGGCAGCTTCGATCACCGCATCGATATTGAGATAGCTCTCACGGGCGGCGGCAGGTCCCAGGCGTACGGCCTCGTCGGCTTCACGTACGTGGCGTGCGCTGGCATCGGCATCAGAGTAAACCGCGACGGTTTTCAGGCCCATACGCCGGGCAGTGCGCATCACCCGGCAGGCGATTTCACCGCGGTTGGCGACCAGCAGGGTGTCAAACGGCGTCGTGCGAGCGGCTTTTTCGTGTTTTTTCATGAGCGACGCTCCGAAGCGTTAGGTGTGTTATCAAATTCGACCCAATCCGGGCGGCGCTTCTCAAAAAAGCTGGATAAACCCTCCTGGCCCTCGTGGCTTACCCGCAGTTTGGCGATCACCTGGCAGGTATGCTCGCGGGTGGCGTCACTGCCAGGCGCTTGAGCAACCGTGGCCATTAGCGCTTTGGTGGCACGCTGGGCTTGGGGCGAGCCGGCTAATAGGGTTGTCAGCATGGTGTCCACTTCGTCGTCTAGCTTATCGTGCTCCACCACCATATGGACTAAACCCAGCGCGAGCGCTATTTCGGCGTCCATGACTTCTGCGGTTAACGCATAGCGGCGCATTTGTCGCTCGCCCAGGGCTCGCTGCACGTAAGGGCTGATGACCGCGGGCGATAGGCCAATTTTGACTTCCGAAAGGCAGAATTTGGCTTTACCCGAGGCGATCACCACATCGCAGCAGGCGGCCAAGCCCACCGCACCGCCAAAGGCGGCGCCTTGCACACGGCAGACTGTAGGGCAGGGCAGCGTATCCAGGCCGTGCATTAGCGCGGCGAGCTTGCGAGAGTCAGCGAGATTATCTTCCAGGTCGTAATTGACCATTCGCTTCATCCAGTTCAGATCGGCACCCGCGGAGAAGCTTTTGCCTTCTGAACCCAGCACTACCGCTCGCACATCGCCTGCTTCAGCCAACGTATGCAACTGGTCAAGGTGCGCGTTTAGCTCAGCGATCAGGCTGTCGTCAAAAGCGTTATGCACCTCGGGGCGTTTTAAGGTCAGGCGCGCCACGCCCTCTTCTATATTCAGCGTTGAGTAAGCCATGGTGATTGACCCCTTACATCCGGAACACGCCGAAGCGCGTCTCTTCAATTTCTGCGTTCATAGCGGCAGCTAAAGAAAGCCCCAACACATCGCGGGTTTGCAGCGGATCGATCACGCCGTCGTCCCACAAGCGGGCGCTGGCGTAGTAGGGGTGGCCCTGATGCTCGTACTGGTCGCGGGTGGGTTGCTTAAAGGCTTCTTCGTCCGCTTTGCTCCACTCGCGGCCTTCGCGTTCGTGCTGCTCGCGCTTAACCTGAGCCAGTACGCCCGCCGCCTGCTCTCCGCCCATGACGGAAATGCGTGCGTTGGGCCACATAAACAGCAGGTTGGGGTCGTAAGCGCGGCCACACATACCGTAGTTACCGGCGCCGAAGCTGCCGCCAATCAGGACGGTGTATTTGGGCACTTTGGCGCAGGCTACGGCAGTCACCAGCTTGGCGCCGTGCTTGGCGATGCCTTCGTGCTCGTACTTGGAACCAACCATAAAGCCGGTGATGTTCTGCAGGAAGATCAGCGGAATCTTGCGCTGGGCGCATAGCTCAATAAAGTGCGCGCCTTTTACTGCGCTTTCAGAAAACAGCACGCCGTTGTTGGCCACAATACCCACCGGGTAGCCGTGAATATGGGCAAAGCCGGTGACCAGGGTTTCGCCGTAGTAGCGCTTGAACTCATCAAAGTCGGAGTCATCGACGATGCGGCCAATCACTTCCCGCACGTCGTAGGGCTTTTTAAGGTCGGTGCCGACAATGCCATACAGCTCGGAAGGATCGAGTTTGGGTGGTTTGGGCGCCTGCATAGCGAGCTTGCCACGCTTTTGCCAGTTCAGCCGCGATACGCAGGCGCGGGCAAGCTGCAACGCATGGGCATCGTTTTCCGCGTAGTGGTCGGCGACGCCGCTGACCTTGGCGTGAACATCTGCACCGCCCAGGTCTTCAGCGCTGATGCTTTCACCGGTGGCGGCTTTCACCAAGGGCGGGCCACCCAGGAAAATTGTGCCCTGCTCTTTAACGATGATCGACTCGTCTGCCATGGCAGGCACGTAAGCGCCACCCGCGGTGCAGGAACCCATCACCACGGCGATTTGGGGGATGCCTTCCGCCGACATGGTCGCCTGGTTGTAAAAGATGCGCCCGAAATGGTCGCGATCAGGGAATACTTCGTCCTGGCGGGGCAGGAAGGCGCCGCCGGAATCGACCAGATAGATGCACGGCAGGCGATGCTTGCGGGCAATCTCCTGGGCGCGAATATGCTTTTTCACCGTGAGGGGAAAGTAGGTGCCACCTTTCACCGTGGCGTCGTTCGCTACAATCACGCACTCAACGCCGGAAACACGGCCAATGCCGGTGACCACGCCAGCGGCGGGAATCTCGCTATCGTATATGTTGTGCGCCGCCAGGGCGGAAAACTCTAAAAACGGTGAGCCTTCATCGATCAAGTGATCGATGCGGTCGCGGACAAACAGCTTGCCCCGGCTTTCGTGACGCTCGCGGGCTTTGGCACCGCCACCTTGAGCGATGGCAGCGGTCAGTTCCCGCAGTTTGTTCACTTCACCGAGCATTGAGGCTTCGTTGGCTTGAAACACATCGCTACGCGGATTGACTTGGCTATTAACAGTGCTCATGGCGCGACCTTGCTGATTTGTTGTTAAAGGCTTTCAGTAAACAGTTCGCGACCAATCAACATCCGGCGAATTTCGCTGGTGCCCGCGCCGATCTCATATAGCTTGGCATCGCGTAGCAGTCGCCCGGTGGGGTATTCGTTGATATAGCCGTTGCCGCCGAGCAGTTGAATGGAATCCAGCGCTACCTGAGTGGCTTTTTCCGCGCAGTAGAGAATGACGCCCGCCGCGTCTTTACGGGATGTTTGGCCACGATCACAGGCACCTGCTACGGCATAAAGGTAGGCGCGACAGGCGTTCAGAGTCGTGTACATATCCGCCACTTTGCCCTGCACCAGTTGGAACTCACCAATCGACTGGTTGAACTGCTTACGCTCGTGGATATAGGGCATCACCACATCCATGGCAGCCTGCATAATGCCAATCGGGCCAGCGGCCAGTACGGTACGCTCGTAATCCAGCCCGCTCATCAGTACGCGTACGCCTTTTCCTTCGTCACCGAGAATGTTTTCAGCGGGAACGGCGCAATCCTGGAACACCAGCTCACAAGTGTTGGAACCGCGCATGCCCAGCTTGTCGAGCTTCTGGGCGGTGGAGAAACCGGGCATGCCTTTTTCGATAATAAAGGCGGTAATGCCTTTGGAACCCGCTCCGGGGTCGGTTTTGGCGTACACCACCAGTACGTCTGCATCCGGACCGTTAGTGATCCACATTTTATTGCCGTTAAGGATGTAGTGGTCGCCATTCTGCTTGGCACGCAGCTGCATCGAGACCACATCAGAGCCTGCGCCGGGTTCCGACATGGCCAAAGCGCCCACGTGGTCGCCGCTGATCAGTTTGGGAAGGTACTTGGCTTTCTGCTCGGGGGAGGCGTTGATCTTGATCTGGTTAACACACAGGTTTGAGTGGGCGCCGTAAGAGAGCGCTACCGATGCGCTGGCCCGTGAGATCTCTTCCATGGCAATACAGTGGGCAAGATAGCCCATGCCGCTGCCTCCATCCTCTTCCGAGACGGTAATCCCTAATAGCCCCATATCGCCAAACTTCTTCCACAGATCGTTAGGGAACTCGTTGTTGCGGTCGATTTCGGCCGCACGGGGGGCAATCTCGCTGGCAGCAAAGGCGTTGACCTGCTCGCGTAACATGTTCAGTTCGTCTTCGAGGCCAAAATTGAGTTCTGAGTAGTGTGAAAACATGGTCAATCACCTGTTGCTGATTATTTGTGTTTGCTATTTGGGCTGGTTAGCTGTCTCGGCTAATCGAGCTGGTGTTATGTCGCGCGACGAGTCAGTGCATGGTGGCGGAAGAGGAGGCAGAGGTTTTATCGGTCGCACTCGCATGCTCCTCTTCGTGCTGCTTTTCTTGAGGCTCTTTTTCGAGTAGTTCTTCGAGCGCTTGGCGGCAGCGGATCTCAGCGCTTTCAAGCTCTAGCTGCACCATGGTGATGTCTTTCATTTGTTGATCCAGCGCCGCACGGCGCTCGCCTATTTTGCTAAGCATTAGGTGCAGCTGCTTTTTGCTGCCGCTGCGGGTTTCGTCCCAAAGCTCGAACAGCTCACGAATCTCTGCCAATGAAAACCCCAGTCGCTTGCCGCGAATGGTGAGTTTCAGCCGCACACGGTCTTTGCTGCTGTAAACCCTGGTTTGCCCACGCCGAGAAGGGTGAAGCAACTCCTGATCTTCATAAAAACGAATGCTACGGGTGGTTAAATCAAACTCGTTGGCTAGTTCACTGATCGAGTAAGTTTTGCTCATGGTGACGTTCTCTCAAAAGGCATGTTTCTTAAGGACAGTTCTTAAGGACAGTTCCTAAAAATTAGTCCCAAGATATGACTCCTATGGAACACTGCCACTGAGGCTAAAACAAGTTTACGTTAACGTAAAGCTATTGTTGCTAGCAGTTGAAAAGCGTTGAAATTAGGTAAGTCACTGATATTTATATATCGCAAGCAGTTATTAATTCAGGATAGTATCGTCGATAGACCAAAGTTGTAATTGTATTGCTATAGCGACAGTTGCTAGTTTGCATATACACCTTACGTTCAGGTAAGGCAGTAGCAGCCGTTTCTGCCATGCCGGTAAAGATTTAGCACAACAACAATAAGAGGCTTGCCACTCTATGAGTGCAAACGATGTCCTTCAGGGACCTGTCCTCGAAACTCGAGGGCTGACCAAAGAGTTTCGCGGCTTCACCGCCGTGGACGATGTCAATCTTCAGGTACAGGAAGGGCATATTCACGCACTGATTGGACCCAATGGTGCTGGTAAAACCACCGTATTTAACTTATTAACCAAATTTCTGCCGCCTACCCGAGGCGATATTTTGTATCGCGGCAACTCGATAACCAGCAAAAAGTCCAACGAAATCGCTCAATTAGGGTTAGTGCGCTCGTTTCAGATCTCTGCGGTCTTCGCCCACATGACCGCGTTGGAGAATGTGCGAGTGGCCCTGCAGCGCAAACTGGGTACCTCGTTTCACTTTTGGAAATCTGAGAAATCCCTGGATCACCTTAATGAGCGTGCGCTTGAACTACTGGAAGAAGTGGGGCTGCGAGAATATGCCGATACGCTAACGGTAGAGATGCCCTACGGGCGTAAACGAGCGCTTGAGCTGGCCACTACGCTTGCCCTCGACCCCACCATGATGCTGCTTGATGAACCTACTCAGGGCATGGGCGCAGAAGATGTTGACCGCATCGTGGCGCTGATTAAGCGGGTGTCCCAAGGGCGCACTGTATTAATGGTGGAGCATAACTTAAGCGTTGTTAGCCGCCTGTGTGATCGCATCACCGTGTTGGCGCGAGGCGCTGTTTTGGCCGAGGGCGATTACGATGCTGTCTCCCGGAACCCATTGGTACGCGAAGCCTATATGGGTAGCGATGCCGCGGAAGAGGATGGTTCTGAAAAAGAAGGAGCTGCCGTATGAACATCGCTGAGGCCGAAGTGCCTATTGAAAACACGCAAAGCCTGGAAATGTTGCGCGTGCAAGATCTGCACGCCTTTTATGGCGAGTCGCACATCCTGCATGGCGTCAATTTTGATGTGAAGCGTGGCGAGTTAGTGACGCTGCTGGGGCGCAATGGCGCGGGACGTAGCACCACGCTTAAATCGATTATGAACATGGTGGGACGCCGAACGGGCTCTATCGTGATTAACGGCAATGAAACGCTGTATATGAAGCCGCACCATATTCCGCGTTTAGGGGTGGGGTACTGCCCGGAAGAGCGCGGTATTTTTGCCAGTTTAGATGTGCACGAAAACCTATTGCTTCCACCCACTGTGCGTTCTGGCGGTATGAGCCTGGATGAAATCTACGCCATGTTTCCGAACCTTTATGAGCGGCGTAGAAGCCAGGGGACGCGGCTTTCCGGGGGGGAGCAGCAGATGTTAGCCATGGCGCGTATCTTGCGCACGGGTGCGCGCATGTTGTTGCTCGATGAAATTACCGAAGGGCTTGCTCCCGTCATTGTACAGAAACTTGCCGAAGTGTTGGTTCAGCTTAAAGGGCGTGGGATGACTATTGTGCTTGTGGAGCAGAACTTTCGCTTTGCGGCGCCGCTTGCGGATCGCCACTTCGTGATGGATCACGGTCAGATTGTCGAAGAAATCAGCGCCGCGCAGCTGCCATCGCGTCGGGAGCACCTCAACTCAATGCTAGGGGTATAACACACGGTTTATAGACACTTAAATGTTCATTACGCCAACAGTTTCGCTGCTCTCAAAACAACAATATTAATCAGTAATTTGCAGTACGCACTTTCACGACAACTCAAAGACTACACAACAACAAAGGCCTCCGGGCCAGGAGACGAACATGACCTTTATGAAAAAAACGCTGGCTGCCAGCATTGCCATTGCGGCCGCTTCAAGCCTCGCTATGTCTACCGCCCAGGCTGATATGAGCGATGGTGAAGTCCGCATTGGTTACCTGGCCGATATGTCCGGCACTTATCGCGACCTCGCAGGCCCAGGCGGCCTAACCGCCATGGAGATGGCGGTGGCAGATTTTGGCGGCAGTGTAAATGGCGCGTCCATCGTTATTTCCAGTGCAGATGATCGCAATAGCGCTGACGTCGGTGCTAATACCGTGCGTGGTTGGATCGATCAGGATAATGTCGATATGGTGGGCGGTTTGGTAGCGTCTTCTGTGTCCATTGCGGTGACCAAAGTGCTGGAAGAGAACAATGGCCTGGGTATCGTATCCGGCTCGGCGGCTTCTAGCATTACCAATGAACACTGTACTCCTAACCACATCCACTGGGTGTACGACACCTATCCGCTCGCTAACGGTACCGCCAAAGCCGTCGTAGAGCAGGGCGGCGATAGCTGGTTTATGCTGACCGCAGACTACGCCTTCGGTCATGCACTTGAAGCCGACGTAACCAAAGTAGTGGAAGAGAGCGGCGGTGAAATTGTGGGCGGCGTTCGTCATCCATTCCCGACTAACGACTTCTCTTCATACATTCTTCAGGCTCAGGGCTCCGGAGCGAAAATTATTGGCTTGGCCAACGCCGGTGCCGATACCGTTAATGCGATCACTACGGCCAGCCAGTTTGGCTTGACTCAATCTGGGCAGCAGCTAGCGGGCCTGTTGATTTTCTTGAATGACGTTCACGCCCTAGGCCTGGAAGCCACTCAGAACCTGCTGCTAACTACTGGCTGGTACTGGGATATGGATGAGCAGTCCCGTGAATGGGCACAACGCTATTTCGATGAAGTAGGCCGCATGCCCACCATGGTTCAAGCGGGTATCTACTCCAGCACCATGCACTACCTGAAAGCCGTTGAAGCCGCGGGCACCGATGACCCTGAAACCGTACGCGCGCAAATGGCCGAGATGCCTATTGAGGACTTCTTTGCCCGCAACGGTAGCATCCGTGAAGATGGTCGCATGATCCACGATATGTACCTGGCCCAGGTGAAAACACCCGATGAGTCCACCGGTGAGTGGGATCTTTACGAAATTCTCAGCACCATTCCCGCCGAAGAAGCCTACCGCCCGCTATCTGAGAGCCAGTGCAAATTGGTGCAAAACTAATTTCCAGGCTGAGCTTGAACCAGATAACCATCGTAAGTGATGAGTAGAACCGGTTGGCGGCAAGTTGCCGCCAACTGTTTGAGGGCGAGGAGAGTCGCATTATGACGATGATATTCGGCGTGCCAATGGCCGTCTTCATGGGCCAGCTAACGCTGGGTCTTGTGAATGGCGCCTTTTATGCACTGCTTAGCCTGGGCCTGGCGGTTATCTTCGGCCTGTTGAAGATCGTCAACTTTGCCCATGGGGCGCAATACATGCTGGGGGCCTTCGCCGCGCTGTTAGGCTTTCGCTATTTGGGTATTAATTACTGGCTGGCGCTGCTGCTAGTGCCGCTAGTAGTCGGTGCTTTTGGGGTGCTGCTGGAGCGTTTTTTGCTGCGCCGTATTGCCCATTTGGATCACCTTTATGGGCTGTTGCTCACCTTCGGCTTAGCGCTCATTTTTGAGGGCACGCTGGTCAACTTCTTCGGTGTTTCCGGGGCGCGTTACGCTACACCGGAAATCCTCCAGGGCGGTTTGAACCTGGGCTTTATGTTCTTACCGACATATCGCGCCTGGGTGCTGGTAGCAGCGCTGGCGATGTGCCTGTTTACCTGGTTTATGATCGAGCGTACTCGGTTGGGTGCTTACCTTCGCGCGGGTACTGAGAACTCTCAGTTGATGCAGGCGTTTGGCGTCAATGTGCCGCTGCTGATTACGCTCACCTATGGGTTTGGGGTTGGTTTGGCTGCGTTTGCCGGCGTGTTGGCAGCGCCGCTCTATCCGGTATCGCCGACCATGGGGTCGAGTTTGTTAATCGTGGTGTTTGCGGTAGTGGTCATCGGCGGGATGGGGTCGATTTTAGGTGCCATTATTACCGGGCTTTCCATGGGCATCATCGAAGGGCTGACCAAGGTGTACTACCCCGAAGCCTCTAATACGGTGATCTTTCTTGTCATGATCCTCGTGCTCATGTTGCGCCCCGTTGGGCTGTTCGGTAAGGAGGCATGAACATGGCAGAATCTCAATCAATGGCGGCGCCATCCGCGGTACTGGAACGTCAAAAACGGGCCAAGTTTCGCCGCAATATGTTCTATCTTGCGCTAATCGTGGTGGGGCTGATAGCGCCGTTTTTGGCCTATCCCGTGTTCTTGATGAAAGTGCTCTGTTTTGCGCTGTTTGCCTGTGCTTTCAACCTGTTGCTTGGCTATGCTGGTCTGTTGTCATTCGGCCATGCGGCATTCTTGGCAACAGGCGGCTACGTAACCGGCTACCTGTTGGCGAGCTACCCAGGGTTGACGCCTGAGCTGGGTATTATCGCCGGGACTGTTCTGGCCACGCTGCTTGGAGTGGTGTTTGGGGTGCTCTCCATCAGGCGTCAGGGCATCTATTTTGCCATGGTGACTTTAGCGATCGCCCAACTTGTCTACTTCATGTTTGTGCAGGCGCCGTTTACCGGCGGCGAGGATGGCCTGCACGGCGTGCCCCGCGGCGAGTTGTTTGGGTTTATTAGCCTGAGCAGCAACCTGGCGATGTACTACTTTGTGTTCGCGATTTTCATCTTCGGCTTCGCGCTGATTCAGCGCACGGTGCACTCGCCGTTTGGTCAGGTGCTAAAAGCGATTCGTGAAAACGAGCCCCGCGCGGTATCGCTCGGGTACAACACCGATGCCTATAAGCTAGTGGCGTTCGTCATCTCTGCAGGTTTAGCGGGCTTGGCGGGTTCGACCAAAACCGTGGTCTTCCAGCTGGCTTCGCTGACCGATGCGCACTGGCATATGTCCGGTGAGGTAATTCTGATGACCTTGCTGGGTGGTGTGGGCACTTTGCTGGGCCCGTTAATGGGCGCGGGTATTGTGGTCAGCTTGCAGCATATCCTGGCACAGTCGCCGCTGGGGAATTGGGTTAGCGTTATTCTCGGCATTATCTTTGTGGTCTGTGTACTCAGTTTCCGTAGCGGAATAATCGGTGAGCTGGACAAGATGTATCGCAAAAACTTTAAGTAGCACCCTCCCTCTCTGTCCGATGTTTGGCGCCGTTTGGCGCCTTTTTTTTGATTTTTTATTAAAGGCATACGCCTAAGGTCGCAAGCGTTGGCAGGTTGCTTGTAGCCGGGTAAATGGATAAGTTAACGTAAACGTCAATTATAACGACAACAGCAGTGCGCATGCGCATTTGCGGAGATACGCCATGAATTTTGAACTCAACGAAGATCAGGTCGCCTTTGCCGATATGGCGCGGGCGTTTGCCCAAAACGAGCTAGAGCCCCATGCCGCCGAGTGGGATCAAACCTCCTTCTTTCCCGTCGATGTGATTCGTAAAGCTGGCGAACTTGGCTTTTGCTCTCTTTACGCGCCAGAAAGCGTGGGTGGGTTAGGGCTCTCGCGGCTGGACGCCAGCATCATTTTCGAACAGCTCTCCATGGGCTGCACCTCTACCACGGCCTACCTAACCATTCACAATATGGTCACCTGGATGCTGGCGGATTTCGGCACGCCGGAAGCGGTAGAGCAGTGGGGCACAAGGCTGGCCACAGGCGAGCTGCTGGGGTCTTACTGTTTAACCGAGCCTAACTCAGGCTCCGACGCCGCCTCGCTGAAAACCACTGCCAAGCGCGACGGCGACCATTATGTGTTGACCGGCAGCAAGATGTTTATTTCCGGTGCCGGTAGCACCGATTTTCTCGTGGTGATGGCGCGCACCGGCGGTGAGGGCGCCAGCGGCGTCTCGGCGTTTGCGGTCGATGCCAAGAGCGATGGCATTAGTTACGGGCGCAAAGAAGAGAAGATGGGCTGGAACAGCCAGCCCACCCGCATGATCACTTTTGAAGATGTGCGGGTGCCCGCCAATCATCTGCTTGGTAACGAAGGCGACGGTTTTAAAATTGCCATGAAGGGCTTGGATGGTGGCCGGATCAACATTGCCACGTGTTCCGTTGGCACTGCCCAGCAGGCGATTAACAAAGCCCGCGAGTATATGCTTGAGCGCAAACAGTTCGGTAAGCGCCTAGCCGAGTTTCAGGCGCTGCAGTTCCGCTTAGCCGATATGGTCACCGAGTTAGTCGCCGCTCGGCAACTGGTACGCATGGCCGCTACCAAGCTGGACGCAGGCCACGCCGACGCACCGACCTACTGTGCCATGGCCAAACGCTTTGCTACCGATGTAGGCTTCAAGGTATGTGACGAAGCGCTTCAACTTTACGGCGGCAATGGCTATATCAAGGAGTACCCCATGGAGCGCTTCGTGCGCGATACCCGGGTACACCGGATTCTTGAAGGCACCAACGAAATCATGCGTTTGATCATCTCACGCCGGGTTCTGGCCGATGGCGCCACCGAGCTGTAGATAACTGTTGATAGGATAACAATGAATAAAATAATGGTGGATACGATAGCGACGGATAAGGAATGTCAATGAGCAGCGTACTGTTTACCGAACACCCCACTCAAGACGGCCACGTCATCGCGGAGATCAAGCTCAACGCGGAACGTTCGCTCAATGCCTTAACGCTTGCGATGTGTGAAGAGATGTTGCCGCGCCTTCGCGACTGGGCCAATGATGAGCGGGTGGTGGCGGTGCTGCTGGATAGCGCAGGCGAAAAAGCCTTTTGCGCCGGTGGTGATGTGGTGAATCTGTATAAAACGATTACCGGCGAAGGCGACCCGAGCTTCCCTGAGCGCTTTTTCGAGACTGAGTATCGGCTAGATTTTCTCTTGCACACTTACCCCAAGCCGGTGATCTGTTGGGGTAATGGTATTGTGATGGGCGGCGGCATGGGGCTGTTAAGCGCCAGTAGCCACCGCATAGTGACCGAGACATCGCGTTTGGCCATGCCGGAAGTCACCATCGGGCTTTACCCCGATGTCGGCGCCAGCTGGTTTTTAAACCGCCTGCCTAACGGCGCAGGGCGATTTTTAGCCATGACCGGCTGCCAGATCAATGCGCCAGATGCCGTACACCTTGGCTTGGCTGACCGCTGTATCGCCAGCCACCACCGCGATGCCATGCTGCAGCAACTGACCGACGCATCCTGGGGAGCCGGTGAGAATACCGATGCCCATGGTGTGGTTAACCGCATCATGCGTGAGCTTGAGCAAACATCCCAGCCTATATTTACCGAGTTGGAAGCGCCCGTTTACCAGCACTCACCGCTGATTCGTGAATTGATGGATCACGATAGCGTGGAGCAAGTTGTCGCGGCTATCACGGCGGTAAAAAGCGATAATAAGTGGTTTGTCAAAGCGCAGAAAACGTTGGCTCACGGTAGCCCGGTGTCAGTGAAGTTGATTGATGAGCAGCTAAAGCGGGCCAAGCATATGTCGCTGGCAGAGGTGTTCCAATCCGAAATGGCACTATCTGTGCAGTGCTGTCGCCACCGCGAATTTCCTGAGGGCGTTCGCGCACTGCTGATCGATAAAGATGGCCAGCCAGCGTGGACATACCCGGATGTGGCCTCGGTAGAAAAGAGCTTTATCGACGAACTGCTTGCCTCTCCCTGGCCGCAAAACCCCTTGTCGGATCTGTGCTAGCTTAAATTTATAAACACGCTTATAAGGACAATAAAGATGACGACTGTTGCATTTATCGGCTTAGGCAATATGGGTGGTCCAATGGCCGCCAACTTATCAAAAGCGGGCTTTGACGTGCGCGCCTTTGATCTTTCGGAAGACGCACTGGAGGCCGCCAAATCAAACGGCTGCGAAGTGGCATTTTCGGCCCTAGAGGCTGCCACTGGTGCGGATTTTGTAATCTCCATGCTGCCCGCGGGCAAGCACGTGCGCGAGCTTTATGTGGAGGGCAATGCACCGCTGTTCGAAGTGATCAAGCAGAGCGCGCTGGTGATTGACTGCTCCACCATTGATGCCGACACCGCCCGTAGTGTTGCCGCTGAAGGTGAGGCGCTAGGCATCGGCTTTGTGGATGCGCCGGTTTCCGGCGGGGTAGGCGGTGCTCAAGCGGGCACGCTGACGTTTATCGTCGGTGGCTCAGAAGCCCATTTCGAACAGGCCAAGCTGGTGCTGGAGGTGATGGGGAAAAACATCTTCCACGCCGGTGATCATGGCGCAGGGCAGGTGGCCAAAGTCTGCAACAACATGCTGCTCTCTATCCTGATGGCAGGCACCTGCGAAGCGATCAATATGGGCGTCAAAAACGGCCTGGATCCCGCGGTGCTTTCGGAAATCATGAAGCAGAGCTCCGGCGGTAACTGGGCGCTAAATGTTTACAACCCCTACCCAGGCGTTATGGAAAACGCACCGGCCTCCAAAAACTACCAGGGCGGCTTCCAAGTAGACCTGATGATCAAAGACTTAGGCCTCGCCATGGATGTCAGTCAGCAAAGTGCCTCCGCAGTTCCCATGGGCTCCGCCGCACGCTCACTGTTCACCCTGCATAAAGCCAAAGGCAACGGTAAACTCGACTTCTCAAGCCTGATGCAGCTCTATCGGGATAAAGAGGGTGAATCGTGAGGTGGGAGGAGTAAATGGTGAGGGGTAAGTCGTGAATGGTGAGGAGCCAGGGGTGGAGTAGCGCGTGGTAACGAGTTTTGCGAGGAACGAGCAACATGAGGCACCCGTATGGACGGCCCCGCGCGAATGGGCGGCGAAGCCGCCCCAGCTACCCCACCAAAGCCACAGCTTGTCTCCGACCTCAAGGGCGGGCAAACTTAAAGAAACTGCTCATATACAAGGACTGCCATGATCACGCTTTGGGGCCGCAACAACTCCACCAACGTCAAAAAAGTGCGCTGGGTGCTAGAAGAGCTGGAACTGCCGTTCGAGCAGATCCAAGCGGGGCTTGAGCACGGGGTAAACAACACTCCAAAATACCTGGCCATGAACCCCACCGGGCTAGTGCCGCTACTCAAAGATGACGCCACCAACAGCGTACTGTGGGAATCCAATACGATTATTCGCTACCTTGCCGCGCAGTACGGGCAAAGCAAGCTATGGATCGAAGCCCCCGCCGAACGGGCGCAGGCAGAAAAGTGGATGGATTGGTCGAACAGCACCCTGTCACCACGGCACCGCACGATCCTGATGGGTTATGTCAGAACCCCACCTGAAAAACGCGATAATGCTGCCATTGAAGCGGGTATGCAGGCGTGTGAAGAGCTATTTGAATTAATGGATAACGTGCTGGCCAAGCAAACGTTCTTCTCGGGCAATGAATTTGGCCTGGGCGATATTGCCGTTGCACCGTTTATATACAACTTATGGCATATCGGCTTAACCTGGCAGCCGCGGCCCCATTTAGAACGCTGGTACCAACAGATCGCTGAACGCCCCGCCTACCAAAAAGTGGTCGTGATTCCTGTTACGTGATGCTTGAATCTAAATGAGGTCAGCGCACTTGTAGCGCGTGGTAACGAGTAGCGAGCGCAGCAAGAAACGAGGCGCCCGCGGGAGGGCCAGCGAAGCTGCCCCAGGTAATGCCTAAAAGCTCGCCTCAACCTCCGCCAACTCATTATCCAGCGCCTGCAATACCTCGCACGCCAACCCATGGCGCTGGGCACTATCAATCAACGGCCCCAATATCGCTCCGCGCTCGGTGGGGCGTTTGGCCTCCACGTCCTGCAACATCGAAGCCTTATTGTTTGCCGTGTTCTCCACCACCTGCCACACCAGCGCCAACCACGCACCTTCACCGTTGCCATCATTGGGCGGCGCAATGCCCTCGGCGAACATAATCGCCGCGACTTCCTTTACAACCTCCACCACGCGGCCTGAATAAGCTTCATCGCGCAACTTGCCGTTACGCACGCCATTCAATGCCACCAATGGGTTAATCGCCGCATTCACCGCCAGCTTCTGCCACAAGCGCTGGCGAATATCATCCACCTTTGTGGCGGCAAGCCCTGCTTGGGTTAATGTGTGCGCCAGTTCTTCCGCCAGCGCACCGTGCTGGTTATGCAAACCACCCACAAAGGTATGCCCACGCCCCGCATGCACCACGCCATCATCACCGGTTAGGTAAGCCCCTTCGGTTGTTGTCGCGCACAACACCTGCCCCGGCCACGCCTGAGTAATACGCGGCTGCGCCAAAAAACCGTTCTGCCACAGCACTAGCGGGGTAGAAGGGGAAATACAGTCAGTAATGCCAGCCAGCGCAGACTCAGCCACCATGGCCTTGGTAGTGATATGCACAAAGGCGGGCGGCTCAGGCGTGTTTGATGCCAGTTGAGCTGTCGTCAACGAGTTTAATGGTAGCACGCGATGTGCGCCCTCTGGCGTGGTCAGCATCTGTCTCGCAGGCAACATACGGCGACCGAGTAGCGTGGTAGTCGCTATTGGGGAAAGCGAATGGGCCAGCAGGCGGCCAATGGCACCCGGGCCGAGTATCCAGTGGTTAGTCATTATCAAAAATATCATCAGCAGCAGGAGTGCCGCCAAGCTTACCGTGTTGATTGCCCATAAATGAAGGCGGTATACGAGGTTAATTTCCAGTGACGGCAGCAATCATTATCTGGTAGCGTTGAAGCTAAGAAGATTTTGAATATTTGCTTGCAGAATAGGTGCAAATAAACACAGATTATTGCTGCTGGGACACCTGGTTGGAGGGCTGATAACGACCCTGAGCGGGCATTTACAGAGGTCGGATATTCACGGAGCGTTTACCTCACAATGCGCGTTTTTTTGATAGGGTTCGTAATATGAGCGTTCGTATTGCTGGAGAAAAATCTTTTAAATGCGTTAAAACAATAGCTTATAAGAAGTCATTTTATGCTTATGCGCAATTTTGACAAGATAGCGATAAAGTTAACGCACGTGCGCACTTTTCTGAAAAAGCATATCGCGAAAATAAGCTTTATTTTTAGAAATTTCAAGGCATTACAGATTGATGGTTGACAGAAAAACACGCATGCACACATAAACTGTTGGGCCATAAGTGAAGGCTTGATTACTCCGCCAACAGGTATGCCGCGCCAAGTCGGGCTGGCTCCAAAATAGTATGTGGCTACTGCACATGAATAAAAACCGGGCATTACAGTTGAGTTTTCCAAATAGTGAAACGGTATCTCGCAGACACCTTCGCGATGATTGTATTCTCCACCGTTTGTGGAGCTTTTATAGAAATCGTAATCGCGGGGTTATCAATTGGCCAATCTGTGGGAATTCGCATTGCAGCGATACCTGTCATATTGTTTGCTGGCAGGCCATACGGGCTTTATAGAGATTGGCTTTTCAGGCTCCTAGATGTGGGCATGAGGCTGGAGAGCTCAAATCGGCGGTAATAGATATTTTCGCGAACTTTTCGTTCCAAATCACCTTGTATTTGGTTTTGCTTTATATAAATAGTGCAACAATAGAGCAGGCGTTGAAAGCCGGAGGATCTATCGTGATATTCCTCATCATTTCAGACAGGCCTTATGGAATATTCTTGAATGGTTGTAGAAAACTGTTTGGTGTAGATTCAAATTAACGGAGGCGATACAGGAATTCCTATCGTAGGCAAGTATTCGTTCGAATGTATACAAAGCCCAACAAAGCGCTGCTAGGAACAACCCTAAGCTCCGATTCGGTCTGCCCCAGAGCGCGGCATTATACCAGAGACGCCTAAAAGGCAGCTCTTGGCTCATTGTTACCCGAGCCAAGTATCGAATTAGTTCGCTCCGTAATAGTTGAGCTTTTCAAGCTGTTGCCACTGATTTTGTTCGTTGCCCTCATGGCGGGTTGGCTCGCATCAAGCCAACTCGCAGATCGAGTGCGCGATACGTTAGATAGTCGCCCATGGCACGCGATTGTCTTCGCTGGCCTGATTGGTGCCATAACGCCGGTTTGTGGTATCGCAAGTATTCCTCTGGTTGCCGCCTTGTTGCGTCAGGGTATACCCATGGCGGCGGCTATGGCCTTTTGGCTATCCTCACCGGTCACCGATCCGGGCATGCTGATCCTGACAGCTGGCATTCTCGGATGGCCATTTGCCATCGGAAAATTACTTGCTGCGCTATTGCTTGGCCTGGTTGCAGGGGCGGTTATGCAGGGGTTGAGTTGTTGGAAGCCGCAAACTAACTGGGTTCGAGAAGGTGCATTGTTGCAACTCAGCATGAATTCGTGCGATTCGTCAGCGCCGTCGCGCTTTATCGATGAGGCAAAAGCAACCTTTTCCCTGGTGGTGCGCTGGCTAGCTTTCGCTCTGACTTTAGAAGCCATTGTGAGAGCACATCTAGGAGAGACGGACTTCTCAATTCTCACCACGGTAGAAAGTGCATGGGCTGTGCCTTTAGCAGTAGCGGTAGGGGGGCCGCTTTATATCGAAGGGTATGCCGCTTTGCCACTGTTGCGGGGTTTGATTGAAATGGGACTAACAAAAGGCGCTGCCATGGCCTTCTTGATGTCAGGCGCCACTATCAGTTTGTACTCGGCCATTGCAGTATGGAGTCTTGTTCGTCCGTCGATTTTTGGTCTTTACCTTACTCTGGGAATCGTAGGCGCGCTGATTGCGGGATGGATGACCGATATTGTGATGTTGTGACGCGAATGCCTGATAAGGCTGGGACCTCTACCTCTCACTCGCTTGAGTCAGATGCCTATGGGCTTTTTCTCTTTGAATTACTTATAGCTAACTGTGGTTAGCTATTTTGCACCACGTAACCGCTAGCATCCTGCCAGATACATTACATTTTATAAATGGCTTATCCTTTGGCAGCAGGCAAAATATCGGGGAGTGCCTACAACGGCATCCCTTGGCATGGGTCTAGCGAACAGAAACCCTTGCAGCAAATCACAGTTGCGGCGGACTAAATCCTGCTGTTCCTCTCGCTCTTCAATGCCTTCTGCCACCACGACCAAGTCCATATGGTGGGCCATGGTAATAATCCCCTGGACAATGGCGGCGTTATTGCGGCTGGTCGTTATATCTTTGATGAAGGCTCGGTCGAGCTTCACTTTATGTATGGGCAGATCGCGCAGATAGCTCAGGCTTGAAAAGCCTGTTCCGAAGTCATCTAGCGCCACCTTAATGCCCATCGACTTAAGCGCGGTGATCAATGCGATGGCCTGTTCGGCACCCTCCAGCAGCACGCTCTCGGTCACCTCAAGTTCAAGAAGCTCAGGCGGAAGGCCTGTTTCGGCTAGTGCCAGTTGGACTTCCTCCAGGAACCCTTCGCGTCGAAACTGAAGTGATGAAATATTGACGGCCACGGGGACCACACGCTCGCCTGCGGCAAGCATAGCGGCAATTTCTTGGCAGGCGCGACGCAGTACCCAGCGACCTAAGGGGATAATTTGGCCCGTTCGTTCAGCCAGCGGGATGAATACCCCAGGTGAAATCATTCCTTTCTCGGGGTGATGCCAGCGGATTAGCGCTTCCAGGCCATGGATGTGGCCGCTGACTGCCTCTACGATGGGCTGATAATAAAGCTCAAACTGCTCCTCATGCAGGGCTGTATGCAGGTCATGGCGAAGTAGTACCGCCTCTTCAGTGACCCTTTGCACGTCACCTTGGTACCAATTCCAGGTGTTACGGCCCTGTTGCTTGGCGTCTCCCATGGCCAAACCAGCGCGCTGCATTAATTCATGGGCGTGTTTAACAATCCCGCAGTTGCAGGCAATACCAATGCTGGCACTGATATGTAACGACTTGCCGTCAATCTGAAAAGGCAGTGTGAACGCATCCAGAATACGTTCCGCAAACACTTTGCATGCTGAACGACCCTCCAGGTCGACAAACACAATAGCGAACTCATCGCCGGTGAGTCGTGCCACGGTATCGCTCGGGTCAATGAGAAGCTGAAGGCGCTCTGCCACCGCGACCAGTAACAAATTACCGATGTGATGCCCCAGTCCATCATTGACCGTCTTGAAGTCATCCAAATCAAGATGCATGACCACTACCATTCCTTGCGACTGTTGGGCGTGCTCGAAGGCTACCTCCAGGCATTCATCCAGAGCCGTACGATTGGGTAGTCCCGTCAGTAGATCATGCGTCGCCTGGTAGGCGATTTGCGCTTCTTGCGCGCGATGCTGGGTGATGTCCTGCTGAATACCAATGTAGTGAGTGCAAACACCTTGCTCATCAAATACCGGGCTGAGCGACAAATGATTCCAAAAGGACGTGCCATCCTTACGGTAGTTGAGTAGCGGTGTTTCAACCGACTTTCGCAGAGCAATTGCCTGATGAACGACCATGACCGCCTGCCGATCCGTATCCGGTCCTTGCAGGAACCGGCAATTGCGGCCTAACGCCTCCGCTGGGTTATACCCGGTGAGGCGATAGAAGGCGTCGTTGGCATAGATCAGTGGCATATCCGGCTTGCTGGCATCCGCCATGAGCACCCCGTTGGGGGTCGCCTGGATGCCTCGTTCCAACAGGCGCCGAGCCGCCTCCGCTTGCTTATCTGCCGTGATATCTCGGCAGATGCCATAAACGCCGACAATCTCACCATCAACCGAGACGGGGAAGTTGAGGATTTCTAAATAATAGGCATGGCCATTGTGGTGTATACCCATGGTCTCGTATTGGCAACCGCCGCCCCGTCTGGCGATATCAAAATTAGCTTGGGTGAGCGCCTGATAATCAGGTTCAATAAACTCGTTAAAGTGATGACCAATCAGCGCCTCTTCCGGGTAGCCGGTAATCCGCGATAAAGCAGGGTTCCCACGCTGGAAGCGGCCTTCTAAATCAAACTCATAAACGCCGTTTGGGTGGTTTACAAACAGTGAGCGGTGCCATTCCGACAAGCTGCGATGCTGACGTGAGTCGCGATCACGCACGATGGCTAACGCAACTAGCGCTGCCGCCAGGCGCAAACGATCTTTGCTAGTTTCGTTAGGTGAGCAGGGGTGCCGGTAGTAAGTGCCGAAAGTGCCCAACAACTCGCCAGTGGCCGTCATCACGGGACTTGACCAACAGGCGCGCAGTCCTTCTTGTTCGGCGGCATCGCGAAACGCTAGCCAGCGAGAATCCGTGCGAATGTCTTCGGTAATCACCTGTTGTCGCCGGTAGGCAGCTCCGCCGCAAGAAGCTGAATCAGGGCCAATCGGTACTTCTTGAAGCTGGTGTTGATAACGACGAGAGAAGCGCTGGCTAGGGTAGAGGCTTAGCGACTGTTGATCAGGATTGAAACGCATGAACCCCACGACGGCATCGGGCAGCATCATTTCAACCCAGTTGGCGATGGCATCCAGCATCTGCTCAAGAGACGCTTGTTGAGCGATCAGCTCATGCACCGCTTGCTGTGCCTCCATCATTGAACGTTCGTTATACAAGCCAGCCTCCCCATTTTAATTGTTCGTGTCCTGAATATGTGCATTAGTGACCTAGTGCGAGAAAGACGAGTTTGTTATTAATCACTAATAAGCATAAAGCATTACAAACCTAGTCATTGCTCTACTAATTAAAGTGTATATAGTTTGCCGTATCAACGAGAAAAGACCTATGGCTTGAAAAAAATAGGCGAATAAGAATTATTACCGAGGCACTTAAAATGACTGCTCCAACACTTTATGAAAATCCATCGGCTAGCGTGATTCGTTCACTGCTTCAACACACTCATGAACTATCTATATACTCTAAGGACATGCCCTATGCTTTAAAGGCAGAGGTGATTGAATTGCACCAGGGGAACGGGTGTATGGTGCTAGAGGTAGAGTACGCTGGATCAGATATTGAGCGTTATGTTCCCACCGGCAGTCTGAGTTTTGACCTGGAGGCATTGAAAGGGCCTCACGGCAATGAGCGTGATACCTATAGCCTCAGTAATGTTGCCGCTAAATTGCTCAAGACCGATAGTGCGCTGTACCGTCTGGAGTGCCAACTACCGGCAACCATGTTCGTTAAGGAGAACCGAGGCGCCGTTCGCATCCCGTTTATTATGGGTATGCATGCCCGTGTCGGCATCGAAGTTTATCTACACGAACTCAACGTGCCGGGTAGGTTGAGAAATTTGTCTATTGGCGGTTGCATGGTCGACATTGATCTAGCGGACAGCATCTCGATGGGCGTAGACAAGGAAGTGCCTGGTGTAACGCTGGAGTTTCCTAATGGAGACAGTTTTTTTGCTGAGGGCATCATTCGACATATACGACCCTTCGGTAACCAAGGCTATGCGGCTGTCGGTATTCAGTTTCTCAACCTGTCGACTGCCCAGACTGAAGCTCTATTTCACTACGTGAATGAGTCAGAACGAGAGGCTGCTTACCGTACTGGAACGAACGACAAAATGCTTTACCACTCACCGTTGTTTATTCCAGGTACGAAGGAGAAGAAAATTCAGCAACGAGAAGCTCAGGAACGTGATAAGCGCTCTCGTCAGTCGCCCATGGAACGCGGTGTAATGGACGTATCCCATCAGCTGCAAGTAGGGCTGATGTACATGAACACTCGGCAACAGTTTCCGGCCGAGATTTTTTACGATTGCGTCGATACCCTGCGCTACCTTGTGGGGCAGGATCGCAAGACGTTTCTCTATGCGCTGGCATTTTTACGTGACGAGCCAGACTGGGTGAGGCATGCCGTTCAGGTCGCTGGACAGCTAGTTGATATGCTGCTTACCCGCGATCCGCATGACCCTCGGGTGCGGGAGGCGGTACTTGGTGCCTTGCTGCATACCTTAGGCAAGCCCATGCTGATCAGTGCGGAGTTACCGACGCTCAAGGTCAACATGACGCCCGTCCAAAAAGCGATTCTTAGCGGCCATGTGACCGTGCTGTATAGAAAATTTTCCGAGCTTGGCTGGGAGCCAAGTCCCACCTGTCGCGATGTGATCGAGAATGCTAACGAACGCCTGGATGGCTCCGGTTACCCAGCGGGTAAGCGTGAAGAGCAGCTATCGGAGCTAGTCCGGTTGGTCTCGGTGATCAAGGCGATTAACAAACTCCTTCACGCGCGTAACGGTGAGCCTCCACGCCCACCGCTTGACGCCTATCGCAGGATTCATGAATCAGACACGGTTTACGACAAAACGGTGTTGGTGGAGTACATCCAAATTTATGGTCTGTATCCCATTGGCAGTCTGGCCAAGTTCTCAGGTGGTTTTCTTGCTTGGGTGATGGATATCAACGGCAAGGGTATGCCGAGTCAAGTTAGCGTGGTCAAAAACCTACGCTTCCCTGATACCAATATCAATAGTGTCATCAATCAAAATGACCTGTCGCAGATTGGCAAGCTGGAAGGTATCGTTAACCCCTCGGATTACGGGGTCAAGGTGCTTAAAATTTAGAAGAAGAAGCATCAAAACGAGTAGCAGGAACGCAGATGCTTCATTTGAATAGCCGTCGCTTTTCATCATTACCTGATAGTGCGTTTGGTGGAAGGTAGCTGTAGAGATGCTGCCTAGACGTCTGTTGGATAACAAAAAATATAGGATATGATAAGCAACTTGATTTTTGATCGACTACGGACGGGGGCAAAGATAAGCCAATTCTTTCACATGTATGCTCTAGTCAGGACAGCTTTTCTTCGCCAGAGGGTAGTCGAACTTCATTGAATCGAATGGATATTACACCATGAATCTCTCTCACGAGTTGCGTTTGCAGGCCATTATAGACGGCACAAGAGCGGGCACCTGGGAATGGAATGTCAAAACCGGAGAGGTGATTTTCAACGAACGTTGGGCGTCTATGCTCGGTTTCACCTTGGAAGAGATCCAACCGCTTTCCATCGAAACCTGGAACCGTCTGTGTCACCCCGACGACTTGAAGCAATCCTACATGCTGATCAGCCAGCACTTGGATAACCAAGTCCCTTTCTATGAATGCCTATGCCGAGTTCGTCGCAAGGATGGCAGTTGGTGCTGGATCCAGGATCGAGGAATGCTGGTGAAAGAACCCGACGGTACACCAACAGACTGGATGATGGGCACGCATATCGACGTTTCCATCGAACAGGAATCACAACAGCACTTTGCCCATCTGGCAGCCTCTGTGCCAGGAATACTTTTCTCTTTTGAAATGGATTCGCCAGTCGAGTTCCGATTCAACTATGTCAGTGAGCGTTCGTACGCCTATTTTGGTCTTGATTGCAGAGCCATTGAGGCAGATGCCTCTGTGTTATTAGATATTATTTATCCAGCCGACTTTACTGATATCAAAGCAGCTTTAAAAACCTGTTACAGATCAAAATCGGAAACGTCTTGTCAATTCAGAATAGCAGTAGACGGGGCCGAGCAGTGGTTCCAGGCGGTTGCGCGGCCCATCCGAGACCCCTTCGGAAAACTAGTCTGGCACGGTATGCTGACAAATATTGATGACCAAAAGCAATTAGAAAATACACTGGCTTACCTGTCCGTTACGGATGAATTGACCGGTCTGTTTAACCGCCGCTACCTGACCCGTGCACTTGGCGACTCAATGAAGCTTTATCGGCGATACAAGACGCCATTTTCGCTGATTAGCCTTGATATTGATCATTTTAAACGAATTAATGATTCTTATGGTCATCTGGTGGGTGACCGAGTGCTATCTAAAATTGGCAAGCTGATGAAAAACCGCCTTCGAGTCACTGACATTGTAGGTCGTATGGGGGGCGAAGAATTTCTCGTAATCTTGCCCAATACCTCAGAGGAAGAAGCCATCCAGATTGCAGACAACTTTCGACAGGTGGTCAACCAAACTGAATTTCTAAACGAAGATTATATACCCTTTGTTGTCGCTGTCAGTGGTGGTGTTTTGGAAATGACTGACGATGTTACCTCAGTCGAAGACTTGCTAAAGCGATCTGATCGACTGCTATATGAGGCCAAGGAAAGTGGCCGGAATATGATTCTCAACAAACAATCTCATCGAAAAAGTCAATGTCGTTGAAGCATTTCTCTAGCTAACGATGTGGGTACCAGAAGGGTAGGGATAAAAGGGTACCCACGCTGCAACATCCTCTGCTACGCTATTGTTGTAACGTGTTACTAGCAAAGGCCCATCAGCATACGAAAAAATGGTGAGCTTACTTTACGCTTATACTAACTTGTTCAAATTCACTTCCACTGATCCAGTCGGTGTAAACTGACGTTACCTGTCGAGAGGAAGAAGAAAAGGGTAATGTTTGTAAACTGAGCGCGGTAACCGGTATTTAAAAATAGCTATCAAGAAAGATTTATTTGGTAGTCTATCTGGCTGTCGAATATAAGCAAAACAACGAATTGGCGAGTTAGGGTTAATATGGCATAATTCAACACGGACAATTAGCCAAGGGTTCAAAATATTTGGAGTAATTTAGATGGCAGCAATGTTAAAAGATTACATCAAGAAAGAACAAATGTTAAAGAAGCTGCAGGAAGAGTTTTAACAACTTGAAAGTAATAGCGAGCTCAAGAAAGAATTAGAGTTCAAGGAAAAATTGCATGCGCTTATGGCTGAGTACGCAAAAGTTGGCCGCGATGTGTGTGAGATTTTGGATCCTTCATACCGGAGTAAATCCGGCAAAGGTGTAAATATGGGTGGTCGTAAAAAGCGCGCATTGAAGGTCTAAAAAATCCACACACAGGCCAAGTGGTCGAAACTCGCGGTGGAAAACACAAAGTTATTCAGGAATGGGAATCAGAATTTGGCAATGAAAAGGTGGTCAACTGGATTGTGGAAGAGCGAGCATGAACATAATTGATGTATGTAGGAGCTAGCCTCTCAATTCAATTGAGCGCTAGCTCACCTTTTAGGAAGTGGAATGACGCCTTGGTGAGTGTCTGCAAACGGCCGAGGCTGTGTGAAAACCTAAAAATCAGTTGGCAATGATAGTGTTCAGTCGTATTGGCACGACTATCGGCCAGCAGTGCGCTTCAGAATGCCTTCATTTACTATTTCTGCATCTCAAGCTATTCGAGATAATGTTTAAAAACACCCGCTAAAGAGCGTTAACGGCTTCTATATGCTTGGTCGACCAGGATCAGCTACCCTATGCTCACATCGCCTGGATAAAACCCTTGGAACCGAGGATATTCATGACGCGTTTCATANACCAGGATCAGCTACCCTATGCTCACATCGCCTGGATAAAACCCTTGGAACCGAGGATATTCATGACGCGTTTCATATTGTAGGCAAGCACATGAAGACTCATTTCCGTTCCGACATTCTTGAGCCCTTTGGTTAAAAAGTGCGTCGCACCCATCCACGCTTCCAACGTGCCAAAGGGATGCTCAACTGTTTGACGACGGATGCGCATTATATCCGGCGTCTGGCCTTTTTCGATGTTCTTGAAGCGCCAAATAAGCCGCTCTCTCGCGGGACAGCGATATTCATTACGTTCGGGCACGTAACGGAACGCCTCTCTGGGAAACATACCTTTAGCCTGGTTCGGCGAGGTTTTAGGCTTGGGAAGATATGTCGTGATACTGGCCTCATGAAAGGCAAGCACTTCATTACCCGTAAAATAACCGCGATCAGCCACGACGTGGAGATCACTGACGCTGCTAGCATCACGTGCTTGCTTGGCCATCCGGTAAAGCTGACGTCGGTCACTGCCGACATTAGTGACTTCATGGGCGACAATCAGACGATGCTGGCTATCGACAGTCGTCTGAGCGTTTTAACCCACAATTCCCGTTCCTCGCGCGCTCATGGAGCGAGCGTCAGGGTTTGTCAAAGAGACTTGCTGATCAGGTGCCTCGGTCCTTTGAATTTCAATGGATTGCAGTTGCTGAACTTCTTCTGTCAGGGAGGCGATCTTTTCCTTCAACCCTGACGTCTGCGCTTCTGTGACAACGGAGGAGCCTTGATTAATCATAACCGCCACTAAGGGCATCACCGACATAATCGTGACGCTTATCACATGCTAAGCAGAGCCCGCTCGCACAGGAAACCAATGATCTGTTCTTCGCTGAAGCGCTTCTTCATGTCCAATCTCGTTACGTATAGGATCTGACTCTAAAGTGTAGCGCTACTCAATCTGGGGGTGACGTCGAGATAAATAACTTCGTTTGGGCCGCCTTAGTATCCGATGGTGCGTCGAGGAACTACCTTGGCATAGTGAGCCTGAGATTTCTTATTACCCAAAATCAGTACTGCAGTTATTCTATGAATCCACGACTAAAGCGCCGAACCCTTTGGGCGCAGCGTTTTTCGTGGTGTTGCTGGTTAAAAATTACTGCTTGGCAGTCTCTGCCGCTTTCTTTGTTGTTTCTTCTGCCATTTTTTGGCTGTCTTGAGTAAAGCTTTGGCCGATGGACGTCACTTTTGCAGTGTCACCCTTCACACGCTCCATAAACTCGGTAGCAGTTTTCTGCTGAGTCTCTAGGGCGTTTTTAAAGCTTTCTTGGTCTTTTACATCAAGCCACGTACGCGCTTGTGAGATAGCCATATCCGAGTAGGCACGAGCAGAATCCATTTGGGCGCTAAACAGTTGGTCATAGTAATCAAGCGCGGTCAGCGTGTACGATCGCATAGATGATGCAAAAACGGATTCAATTTGTTGATTTGTGTTCTTGACGCTATTTTTATCAGAACTCATTTTATCGGTACTATTATTCATCAGTACTTCTCCAGATTTGAATATGCACGTAAGCACGTGTTTAGTGGGCATTTCTAAGCAAGGCTGTTACCTCTGCTGCCATTAAAGCTAGCAGTGTCTATTGTGCATCGCAACATGGTTTTTCCTCATGCTTGGGCTTGATCACTTCCTGATAGAGAAAAGTAACGTCAGTAAAGTGCTGCTAAGTGGTGCCCACCAAGTTTTTCGCGCTTGCTCGTCGATTTTCACCCCACTCAGGATTAATGTTTTCGACCTTTCTTACGTAGAAGCATCGCTGCACGTGATTTTATTATGCTAACCCCATGTTCCAAGAGGAAATTTAAAAAATCATTCACTATTTATTAATTGCATTACTTTTATATTAGTCTTATATCATAAAATTGATACTAATTTACTGACTTAGAATTTCCTTTACTTTTTGTTTTTTAGTATCTATAAATTTAAAACTGTGGAATAGTATTATTCCATGCATGGAAGATAGCAGTTAATTCGTTTTAAGTAACATTAAATAATTAGTCACCCAATATTAATGGCTGACTAACATTCAACTATTTTTATTGCTTTCTCATAAGGAGAGTTAATAGATATTGAATTATTTTGAGCTATATTTTTTGATATCGCATAGTATCCCGTTTTTTATTTACATACAGGATCATGCTCATGGATAACTTCACCGCACTGTTTTTTCTTCCGCAGGATCAGATCAACTTAGTCCATTCGCACGAAACAAGCGAAATGAATCGCTATCGATGGTTGGCGCTTAGGTACCTACCATTTGATACACCTATGAGCCGATTGATGACCATCATAGGCCAGGAGTGTGTACACCGTCTCCTTAACTTGCAAGAAGTAGCTAGCCGAATGGAGCTTGGTGCCTGCATTGATGTGCGATCGCTACCGGTAACTTCTTATTTTGATAACAATTATCAGCATTTTTTTGTGGTGGATGCGCGAATGGCTAGACAGGTTCTTATCGGAGCAGTAGAAGCAGCTAAATCCACGTGTACATTCATTAGCTGGCTTCTGGAAACCAATGCCACCCCTGAGCTTCATCAACCGCTCTTTATCTTTTCAATTCAGAAAAACAATGAGCATCGCATACTTCAAGATTATCTAGACCAGTAGAATACAGGCATTCCTGAGTTGTGCCACGTTACATGAAAAGGACTTATCTACCAGCACACCCTTTCTAGCGGAGCATATCCATGCTAGCGTCAATGCAAAATCCTACTGAACTGCTTAGTTATCTCGACAGAGATGGCAGCTCGCTAGTAAAGATCCTTTGGGATTTTTTTCCTGAACAAATGTTGATCATTCGCGTTGAGGGGAAGGTGCATTTCATCGTAGAGGCCATCAACCATTCTCAGCAAGTCAGGCTAGGTAGCGAATTGCTAGGTGTAGGACAACGCCTTGGCCATTTTTTTTCGTCATCGTTGAGTAATGAGTTGATGGCTAACTGCGTCCGCTGCATGGAAGAAGGTGTACCTGTTCAGTACACAGTGGCAGGTGAACACAGCGACGAAGAGCGTCACCTGCACGGCTGTCATGTCTATCTATTCCCCATCATGAAGCCTCCTAACATGATGTTGTCGCATCTATTCTGCATCGTCCGTAGTACAGGCACGGCCAACCACGCGCAGATTGCAAAATCTCCAGAGCATGAATTGGAATGCCGTGTAATAGAGCGCACTGCTGAATTAATGACCATTAATCTGCAGCTGACTTACTTAGCTACCCATGACTACCTCACTGAAACGCATAACCGTCGCCATCTTCTCGAACTGGCTAGCACTGAATTCCAACGGGTTTCCCGCTATGGTCTATCGCTCTGCGTGATAATGCTCGATGTTGACCATTTCAAGTCAATCAATGATAGCCAAGGACATATGGCGGGTGATCAGGCTCTCAAGTCTGTGGCACAGGGAATGCAGGCCACGGTACGCGACTGCGATTTGATCGGACGTTATGGCGGCGATGAATTTATAATCGTGTTGCCCGAAACGGATATCCTAGGAGCTCGTATCATAGCCGAGCGTCTAAGAAACACACTGGAAAACGTTAGTCTTTCTATCAGTATTGGCATCGCAAAATTTGAGCGTTATGACCAGACAGTCGATGACTTGATCAAGCGTGCTGATCAAATGTTATTGAATGCCAAGCGAAACGGGCGTAACCGAATCGAATGCACGCAGACCCTATAAGGAAGGGTGATATTAAAGGCCTCCCATTGCATAGGAAGTAGCAATTTAGCTAACGGTCAAGAGCAGGTGGACGTATAAAGGCACCACAGTTTTATGAGATTACATTAGTACATTATGAACGGCTGTTCCTGGCCGATATCGACTGCCCAGCCAGGGCCTACTTTGGCCCTGTCAAACTTCGGTCTGTTCTGCCATTTCCAAGCGCCATCCACTTCTATCTCAAGGTATCAAACAGTGCTTTCCAGCTAACTTATCGTTTGTGGCTCAGACCATCGTGCCGGAATGCAGTTGGTAGAGCGCAGTTTTGCATTGCCACCACGGCAGCAGGCGTAAACATAAGCCTGCTGGCAACAGCTGAGTCGACTTGCCGGCCCTTTTAAGCCGGCTTTGTCGGGGAAGGCGCCTCTGATCAGGGAGCGATGCGGGTACTGGCGTCGGTAAAGCCGATCAGTGAAATATCTATGTCCATGCGGTCACCGCGCGGACCAATCATACTGAGGATTGCCGTATTGCCACTGCGGAGTTGCTGCAACATCGACGACTCAATGGGCACGTCAGCACGGCACCCTTGCTCTTGGCAGACCTGATAGGGGAACTGGATTGGCTCACCGTTATCCACACTGAATTGCAGGCCCGCAGCCAGACGTACCCCTAGCGGCACGAAGAAGCTCATCACCGGGTCATCGATCTGGGGAGGGTAGTCGAGAATTACCTGCATCAAGGGCTGGTCGCTGTCAGGTCTAGTGATCAATTGCGACATCGCACAAGGGCTCGGACCCTCGGCATTACGCTGGCAACGGACTTCCCAGTCCTGGAACGACTCGGTAGTGACATTATTACCGGAGGCTGCCCCCGGTTGTTGTTGGCTGAAAGCATTGGGGGACAACACCAAGAGCGATAATAGCCCCATCCTGCATAGGTTTTGAGTAAGAGAGTTCGGCATTGGCGTAACCTCCTGTCGGTTCGCTGATGGTGGATAATAATACTCACCATGCCTGCTTGTTCGCTTGAGGTCGAGCCCTTGATTTACGAGAGCGTGGTTGGGCGGTTTACCTTCCTCTTCACCCAGTCTTCCTGAGCGTTGTATTATCTAAGGTAAAAGTAGATTTTATGTGTAAAACCACTCGCTATATAGGTGAGCTCCGGAGTGGTGATTCAGGCTTACACAGGACGCTAGGCAGGCGTGTTGGCTCGTGTAGAGGTGCACTGCTCCTGGGTCTCCCTAAGCTGAAAATCACCGTCAGATATCCTGCCGATATAAATCTGGCATTATACCCTGAGCAATATTCTGATACACCCAGGCTGTATTTATATGCCCGCTTACCTTTGCAGTTTTTTATTGGTGTGGTTTGTGTAGTGGTCAATTAAAAGTGAAAGGCAAGAAGGTGAAGGGCTGTTTGAAATTATGTAAGGTAACAAAGTTTCGTTCTATCATAAGCTACGCCTAACACTACTGCATTTTGCTATTAGGCATAGCAGTGAGCGGTAGTGCTTAGGTAGTTAGGCTCACTTAGTTCCCTAGTACATTAGTTTCGCTCTTCTTTGATGATTTAGCAGCTTTCTTTTCTTTGGCTGTTAAAAGAGGTTTCTTTTTAGTGTTTTTTTTACTGTCTTGTCCTTTGCTCATGCTATTTGCCTCTATTAATCCATTAGTCGACCCATTAAGCTGTATGAAACCAGCTTCCGAAAGCTGATGTTAGCGCATAAAGTGTCGACGCGCATTGTTATATAGTTAATACCCTACTAAAACGTAAAAGCTGGCCCCACCCTGGCCTTATGAAATCTTCAGGAAGTAGCAAGGTGACTGATAGACCGTACCTTGTTTCGCTACAAGCTAATTCTTTGTTTCTATAGGGTTAGGTTTATTTGTTAACTTTGACTAAAGTTTTTTTGTCCGATAATTGAACCGCGAAATATTCTACGCTGGCTTTTAAGCGGCTATTTGCCTTTCAGAACGTCAAAAGGCGCTGATTTTGCAAGTGGTGAACTGACTGGCAGGGCAACATACACTGTGTTGCCCATCTCTGCTTGAAAGTTATTCGGTGCCGGAACTTCTCTCTTCCGGTTCTAACTGACCATGCCGCTGCATCCAGCGCATCACGATCCAGCACAGCGCTGCCCAGCTAGCCCCGGCCGTCCAGCCCGCGAGCACATCGGTCGGCCAGTGGACGCCGAGATAGACGCGGCTTATGCCCACCAGCAGGGTCAACAATATCGCCAGTATCAGCAGGTAAGCCTTCAGCCTCCGCGCGGGCTGTATGCGAATGAGTAGCGCGGCCAGGGTGAGGTAGGTCACGGCAGACATCATCGAGTGGCCGCTGGGAAAACTCGCGGTGTAGACCATGGCTTCATGAGGCACGAGATCCGGGCGAGGGCGGTCAAAGCCCAGCTTCATCACTGTGCTAAGTAGTATGCCGCCGGGCACCGCGATTGAGGCAAAGAGAGCCGCGCGGTAGTGCCTGGCAAGTAACAGGTAGCCCAGGGCGCCCAATGTGATGAGTACCAGCACGCCGACACCGCCCAGTGCGGTGAAGTCTCGGCCCATTTCCTCAACCCAGCCCGGCCCGATTGGGTCGCTAAGATCTGCGGGGTTGCGAAGGGCGAGCAGTAGGCTCTCATCGATGCTATGGGTGTCCCCTTCAATAACTTCTTCGGCCAGCGCGACGAACCCCCAGATCCCACCGGAAAGTACCGCGACGCATAGCAGCATCGCCAGTTCGTAGCGGCCGAGCCGAGCCAGTAGGGAAAAGCTTTGGCGTCCAGCTTGTCCAAGTTTTCCATGGGGCTTCATTTGCAACTCCTTTGCTTTAATAAGTGATACGCAACGTCGATTCTGACGGTCTTATTGTGCCTGCGTTATCCATAGCGCGGAAAACCGCTTACTTCTACAGCAGGATGACGTTTTGTCAGGGGGCATTTAGCAGAATAGTTATGCATTGTCGCCGAAGGTCTTTCCCCAGTCGCGGGGCTGACCTGATGGTGCTGCCTGAAATGTTGCCAAAACGAAGTTGCCATGTGGCATTCGCGATTTTGGCTTCATCCTTGGCAGCGGCGTTGCCGCCAAGCTTATCGTGTTCACTGCCTATAAATGAAGGTGGTATAAAAGGTTAATTCCAGCGATGGCAGCAATCATTATCTGGAAACGTTGAAGCTAAGAAGATTTTGAAAATCTGCGCGTAGAGTGGGTGAAAGTAAGCACAGATTATTGCTCTAGGGGCACCTGGTTGAAGGGCTGATTTCGACCCAATCCGGATATCAGTGAGACCAGACGGCCACTACTGCAGCAGTAGATCGAGACAACTGGTATTGCCGGGCACGGCCAAGAAATTGATAGCCTCCGCGATCACAGGACCCGTATTGGCGCCACCGGTCGACAGCCTGCCCACGAGGATCGCCGCATAATCACTCCGAGCCTGCTGGCTCAGCGCTCGTCCCGATCTACCTGACATCACCAACCCCGCTACTCGTCGCCCGTAAATTTGCAACAGAACCCTAACAGGTGCTTTGGCGCGGCTTGATGATGTCAGATGCTGCGAGGCGTCGGTTAGCCTCATCGATTAGCGTATCGAATGTCGCCAAAACAATATTGCGTAGCCACCGGGTGGCGGGGTCACCATCAAGTTCTGATTTCCACATCACCCGAAAAGACACGTCAGGCAAAGATTCGGGAGGCTCAAATACCTGAATATCTTCACCCTGCACGCCTCCCAGTAGACACAGCGCGACAAAATTACCCAGCATGTCGGTATTGTTCAAAACCGCACCAATGCCTGACCAACTGACAGCGTGTAACCCAATCCGGCGTTTCAGGCCTAAGTTGTCGAACCGCTCTTTTACGGTTCCATGTGTTGCACCTGGAACGCGCACAACGACATGAGGCCAACTCATCCAACTTTCCGTTGTCCAGTCATTTGAAGCTGGGTGTCCATGACGAGCGAAGACATAGCGTTTCAGTGGGGGGAGAGCCTTAGCCGTCAATCCTGCCGGGAGAGGGAAGTTTGCGTTCCCAAATGCAATGTCTATTTCGCCACTTACGATCTGACCCATGGTCTCCTTTGACAGGGGCTGCCATGCAAGGCCGGACTCTGGTGCTTCTCTGTGCATCCTGCTGACAACTTCTGTGGCCACAATGTCCAAGCCGGGGCCGGCTATTTTGAAAATACGTGTGCTTTTCGAGGGATTAAACTCCGCTGGCGGCTGCACGGCGCGTTCAATCCGGGCGAGGATCGGCTGTATCTCTTGGTAAAGTGCGAGAGCCCTTGGACTGGGCTGCATAATTCCACCAACACGAACCAAAAGCGGATCACCAAGCTGGTCGCGCAACCGACCTAAAGCATGGCTGACTGCCGAAGGCGTACGTCCGAGTTGTTCTGCGGCCCGATTGACACTGCCCTCATCCATCAACACACGGAAGACCAAAAGCAGGTTCAGGTCCAGGTTTCTAATCTGAATTTCATTCATGCTAAATGAATACTATTTGCTTTTATGACACGGAATTACCAGCATAATGGCCCCGTATCGGTCAAAAATCAATATACAGCTGAAAGGAATTCACGATGGCGCTCTCGCTACCAAACGCAAAGACTCTATTTGTTGATACTGGCCCAAGACTGGTGCTTGGAGGCATCTTCCTGATCGGCGCAATTGATGGGTTTTGGTACATATTCACTGGATCGCACCTCATCCACCCACCAACATCAGTAGATGGTCTGGCTTTTGAAGCCGCTCTCAAAGAGGTTGGATTTTTCTGGCCCTTGATGAAAATTATCGAACTGATCGGCGCTTCGTTGTTGCTGAGCAATCGAGCGCCTGCACTAGGGTTGGCATTGCTTGCGCCTGTGATGGCGGTGATTGTGGTGTTTCATGTGGTGTTGAATCCCGCCGGACTGCCGCTCGCTGCCATCTTGGTGGCAACCGGCGGAATGACCCTTTGGGCCCAGTTTGACCGTTTCAAACCGCTGACAGCTTCTGGAACACCGAAAAATCCGACCAACGACGCCGACGGCCAGTATCCGTGACCAGGAGAACTTCTATCTGGAACATGAAGCTATGGCCTGCCATAGCTTCAGGCGCTTATAACCAGACGACTAAAACCGTGAGACGATCCTCAGCATAGGGGGCCAAGATAGTCCAAGCTCGCTCACAATGGCTCGGTCAGTGCCCGCCTATTCCTCCTCCGGTTCCTGCTATGCTTCCGTTTGCTCGGCCATCTCCAAGGCATCGTCTACCTCTATCCCGAGGTATCTGACAGTGCTTTCCAGCTTCGTATGGCCCAGGAGCAGTTGAACGGCTCTAAGGTTTCTCGTTTGGCGGTATATCAGCGATGCTTGGTATGGCGCAGCGTATGCGTGCCGACGTCACCCCACACTGAAGCGTATGTTTCCTGATGACACTGACCGCCTCGTCTTGCACGAAGCCTTCTACAATGCGCTCTACCTCATGCCGCGAGGCTTGCTCAAGAAAAAGCTGATTGCCTTTTGCTCCAAGGTAAATGTAAACGACACCCTCACAGCAGTGGGCAGGATATGCGGCAACAGATTCCTGATCTGGTGAACATCCACCTGCGGCCTCCTGAGATCGAAGACCGCCTGATACCTGTCCATGACCTATGGCCAGGGCAAAGAGATGGTGAAGCATGCCGAGATCACTCTGAAGACGGGGACAGCTATCTACTTTGCCGACACGCATGGCCCATTACAGGTGGGTTCAAGCGGTTGGCCGCCCCCTTAACACCAACGGACTGTTGAGAGAGTACCTGTCGAAGGGCACGGATCTATCGGTCTACAGTCAGGAAGAGCTCGACGAGATCGCCGACTCACTCAATACACGGCCGCGTAAGACACTGGACTGGCGCACGCCGCTGGAAGTCTACGCCGAGGTGCTCAAGAAATCCGTTGCCGGCCGAGCACGTTTAAACAATGTAATTCATTAGTTTGGCCTTTATTTTGTTGACCATATCGACTGTTACATTAATTAACATCTACAATTATCACTGAGCGATATCTCATCTTGACAGTTTGAACAGTTGGTTTCGTTAGTTTCCATCGTTGTGTGCAAAACCATCGTGCTTCTTCCAGAGGTAACGTCGATGAATGCAACAATTAACAATGCAAAAAACGCGCGTCAATACACGGTCTTCGTAAGCCACGCATCAGCTGATAGTAATACTGCCGCAGAGTTTGTGGATGCGATAGAAAGGAAGGGACTCACAGCCTGGATCGCGCCGAGAGACATTTCTCCAGGACGAGAATATGCCGAGGAGATCATTAAAGGTATTGATCAGTCGAAGTGCTTCGTATTACTCGTTTCTGAAGCTTCCAATCTTTCTTCCCATGTCCGCCGAGAAGTCGAGCGGGCCGCATCGAAGTCGAAACCGATCTATCCAGTTCGTATTGAAGATGTACCGCCATCACCAAAGCTTGAATATTTCATTTCCATGCATCAGTCTCTTGATGCGCTGGATGGGGTTCTCACAACGCATGCTGAGCGCATTGCCGCGGCGATTGCATCGGACGAAGAATGGGTGGATAACCGAGTTCTGACACGCCGCCGCCGTTGGCGGATCGGTGCTGGTCTCTCTAGTGTACTGTTAGCTGTGGCGATATTCGTCAGCGTCGTCTTCGCCCCCGATATGCGCACCTTGTTTATGAATGATCGAGAGCGCGCTGTCGCCGAGCTCGCGAAACGGGGGAGCTCGCTTACCAGTGAGGACGTAGCTCGGGCAATGGCCAGTGCGAATGTTGTCGACCTCAATCTTTTCCTGGAAGCTGGAATTGGGGTGGGGGCACTGACAGATGGTTTTATTCAAGCTGGTCGGTCATTCTTTGATCGTAGCCAGGGAAATCAGGAGGCCATTCGCTGGTTCAAAGATGCAATTGCAGCAGGGGTCGACCCAAATCTCACCGTGGAGAGCGAGCACTATGTTCGCGAAGGGCTGATTTCATCGGCGTTCGCAAGCGGTAATACGGCCGCTATTCTCGCGTTACTCGAAGCCGGAGCAAGCCCACACACCTACCAAGATCTACATTTATCTCCTTACGCAATTCCGAGGATTTTGTTTCCTTACACTTATGCTTTAAGCAATGATCATTGGTCAGAAGACCAGCAAGCAGAAGTTGCGCGCGGTTTAGCGGCTGCAGGTGCTGCACTGGTACCTCCGGAGGAAGACGCGTTCAGTTTTGAATACCATCACATAGAACAGTACAAACAATTGGTGGAAGCCTCAGAGAGGCTTAACTTGTCTTCTGCAATCCTTCCTGCAGGTTGCGCTGCGCGAAGCAGTACGTCCATATGCGAAAAGGCGACGGCAGAAACCAGCAAAGACTGGTGTGCATTGGCCGAAAAAATGCCCGAGTATATTGTGCCCGGTGACAGTTACGACCACAGGATGACCGGGTTTACCATTCATCAACTCTTAACCGTATCGCAAGGGAAGGGCTACTTTCTCACCACGACACCGCAAGGTTGGGACGGTGGATATGCCTTGCTAGAAGTGGCGGCCAATGAACAGGACTGGTCAATCTATCGTTACATGTCTCCTGGCGCGGGGCTTGGGCATTGCAAGCCTTTTATCAACCAGGAAGACTATCGGCCAGACGACTGCTGGCGCCGCTTTTCCATGCGTTGGGAACCTGATCGTTCAGTCGTACGCTTAAGTGATTATTACGATTATACGGCGTTAGCATGTTCACAGGATTCCACATCCGACGGATGAACGAGAACATGAGGACAAATCTGAACGCTTTCGGTGCCTTCTCTTCTAGTTATAAATTGAATCTGTGCTGCCTTGCCGGAGGCCTTAATGGGGCGCCTCAGGAATTGCTGATCAGCATCACCCGCAGTCATCCTATTTCAAGCACAATTATGCGCTCTAATTATCTGATTTAGAAAGCAGATCAAGCCTTCGCGTTGCAGGCGGGCATTGTTCTTACCGGGAGATGTACCTCATGGCCAATGCGCTGAGTCATCAGATTGTTCTCGTCCTGTGGGGTACTTTTCTAGCCTTGATGGTCTACCGATGTTCCAGAACGTTTCCGGCTTGGACGCTGCTGGTGACAGCATTGTTGGCCGTATTGCTTCGGATCTTAGGTTTTTTTCTTTATGAAATCGAAATGAAAGCTGGCGAGATCGGCTTGGTGGAGCTTTTGGCAAATGCAGTGTTTGTGTCTGTCCAATTACTTTTCATGAATGATGGCCCTAGCCCCGATGACAATATTCTGATTCAAATGTCGCGGCTTTCTGCCTTGGCGACAGTTTTCATGCTGGCCTACGAGGCTATCCGTCGGCTTTTTGCCGATTCTATCCAGCGCGTGATGCTGCAACTCAATAGGCAACACGTGGTGATCTGTGGCCTCGGGCAGATTGGCTACCATTTGGTGCGCGATTTGCGGGCCGCGACAGAGGAAAGTGGGAAAAAAAGACCGGGCCTCCCTAAGGTGGTGGTTGTCGAACCCGATCGAGAAAACCATTACCTCGATGCCGCGCGTCAGTTGGGAGCCACCGTAGTGCATGGAGATGCCATTGATATTCAGACACTCAAGGGTATCAACGCTCATAAGGCGCGTGACGTATTCTTTCTGACGGGGAAGGATGAAGCGAACATCGAGGGCGCATGCAAACTTGATGACCTTATTGCCGAAAGGCTTCTGCCGGCGAATCATATAGCGCCGAATCTCTATGTGCACCTCCGACATGCGGATCTTGAAAGCGTGATTGAGAATCGCCGGAGCTTGGCTACTACCTCGGGCCGTAGCCGTATTAATGCTTTCAATGTTATTGATCGCTCGGTGCGAGATGTTGTCGGTAATCTTATTCTGCCGTGGCGGCCCCGAACGACATCGCAAGTTGCACACTTCGTGATCGTCGGTTTCGGTGAGGTCGGCCAGCGGCTGGCTTTGCGGCTTGCAGAACTGGCGCACTTTGAGAACTACAAGCGCTCGCGTATGACCATCGTCCACGAAGCCAGCGAGCACGACTCAGTGCGGCGATTCCAGCAGACATACCCACGGATGATGCCCCCAGAGGCTCTGGCCGATGCCTGGATGCCGGATGCAGCGAAGGATGACTGGTCCTTCGGCGTTTCTTTTGCTGATCACGAAAGCCCCCAGCCGAGCGACCGTGGCGTGCCGTTTGTGGTCAACGGGGGCTGGACAGAGTTGGACGCCGCGCCGGAATCCGATGAATTCGTGGGTCGGATCGTGGAGCTGGCCGGTTCACCCGGCTTGCGGCCCTTCGTGTTTATCTGCAGGGAATCTGACGAGTTGAATTGTTCGCTGACGCAGAAGCTACGTACAGAGCTGGATCAAAGGCTTAAGGTAAGTAGCGAGGAGGATGGTACATTGCTGAAATACCGGGATGGCCTAATGCCGGTAGCGATTTTTTCGTATGTACCCCAACGCCCCATTCTGACGCGATTGGTTGAAAGCCCGGATTTGTTCAGTTTCGGCGCGTCCGATGTCGTCTGCACCTACAAAGAGCTGACCAGGGATTTACAACAGCCGCTGGCGGAGGCACTTGCCGCCGATTTTCATCGCCACTACGAGAAAAAGCGGGCAGTCGCGGCTGGGGAAACACTACGCGACATCAAAGCGCCTGCCTTCTCGACATTGACGGCATGGGAGCGACAATCCAATCTTTCAGCCGCGGCGCACCTGAACACCAAGCTGGCTGCATTGGATCTGAAGCTAGTTTATCGCGATGATACCAGTATGCCGGTCGACACCGTCGAAATAACCCCCGACCAACGCGAGCATGTGGCACGCATGGAACACAACCGCTGGCTAGCCGAGCGCCTGCTCAATGGTTGGACCTTTGGTGAACGCGACAATGCCCGCAAGCGGCGGCTGTCGATAGTCGATTGGGACACCCTCAAGGGCGACGAGCTAGCAAAGGACCGAGACCAGATTGATCGCCTCATAGACTTCTGTAGTAAGCATCCCGCCATAGCGCTGACAAGGGCGGATAGCGGGCCTGTTTGAATATAGTGCGCTGAACTGAAAATCTGTCAGTCCATTGGTTGCGCGCTCCTGTCCGGCCGATAGCCAATCTGACGCGCGAATTGAAAGTCCCCGTGAAGCGGTGATAGCCATCCCGGTGCAGAACCGGCTCACCCTCGACTCCGAAGTAGGTCTTCTCAGTGATGTTGCCGCGTGTATCAAGTTTCAGTCTGACTCGGTGATAGTTATCAATATGAAGCACCGGATCATCGCTCATTCCCAGTTAGCGCCGCTCAATCCGGTCACCGAGCTCACTGTGCGCAATGTCCACCGCTACGACTCCGCGTCGACTGGCCTGTGGCTCGCCGTTAACCCCCAGGTTGATAACACGGATTGGCAAGAAGCTATCGCCGTGATAAACGAAACGCTGACCAAAGACCCCTGCGGCATTTGCACGGCGCTCTCTGTTGAAATTGAGGTATATCTGGCCGATGACTCGGCCCAGCTCATTATAGTGAAGCTCGTGCCCGGTAATATTGGAGCGCTGGTTTCCACCCTTAAAACCAATTTCAAAGCCGCCCCCATCGACTGCCTGTGCGAGAGGCGCATCTAGGTGCTCCTGCCTGAACTCAACAAACGCGGCAGCTCTTCGCGGTCGCGGAAGATAGGGAAGAGGCGACGCGGCACAGGCTCATCGCGGCCGGGGCGACCCACTAGGTCACGTGGGACACGGTAGGTCTCCAACTGCCGGTGAAGTTTCTCGCCGATGCGCGCGTCCTTCGACGAATAGGAAATGAAGGCCCAGTAGCGATATTGGTCTTCAGATTCGGTCATGGGCCTTTTCTCCTAGTCTTTGTCAGCGCAGGTGCCTAACTACCAGGGAAGTGAAGAACTCAGAGAGACACGTAATGAGCCAGATAATGTTGATAGGAGTGGTCACGGGCGTTTCGGGATGTCAAAGCAAGGAGGGAAGTGTTTAATACTGACACTTTCCCTTGCCGCCACCCGCCCAATCGCGAGTAGCTGATCACTATTGTTATGGGCTGTCATGTTTCGCAAGGCTTTTACCCGTGAATTTGATAGATCGAATCCCAACTCGGCAAGTGGCTCACGTTCCAGCTTCGCGTTATAGCGTAGGTAACTGAGCGCTGGCTCGCGAGTTAACAGGTCTCCGCTTAAATCGCCGACCTCTGAGTCGAGCGTCCACGGTGTCAGTGTTCGGGACATATACTGCATGAGCAACTGAACCTGAGTGTTGGCGTCTTCCATTAGCATCTTCGGTACCTCGACGGGCCAGTTCCATGCTTTGGCGCCTGCTACCTTGTCGACAGGATCACGCTGCTGCCAACTGCCAGTGCCTATCGAAACCATCAACAATTGGTCTTCACCCGTCGGCCAGTGGAACGGGAACCCTTTCAGTGTTGCTAGAAGGAACATTTGCCAAGCTGGGTTATTTGCCATACTGACGCCACCATCCACGAAGGCGCCGACTTCGCCTTGGCCGACATCAAACTTTGTTGGTACGAAAAAGTAAGGGGCCGCGGCACTGGCATAGACAGCGTCACGCAACAGGATGTGACGGTTCATTTCATAAAAGCGGCCTTGAGGGTGATTTATCAGTGGCCAGGTGCTGCGAGTGTCGGCGCGTTTGGTCACAATGCACAGGCCGGTAGCCAGCCGCTCATCGCCCAGCATGCAGTCGCCAAATACATCGTGTAAAACACTCTGAAGTGGCTTGGAATCAAATCTGGAGTGCCAGGCTCGCCAGTTTCGACGGGCGAATATGCGGGTGGTGACGTCCATGCCGTGCCCGGTGAGCGTCTTCATTTCCATACCCATGGCGAGAGCCGCCGCCAGGATGGAACCCACACTGGTTCCGCCAATCAGGTCGAAATAGTCGCTGAGTCGCATGTCAGGGCGTCCATGCCGTTTGCGTAGTTGATTCTCAAGCGTTTCGAGAAACCCCAACATCAGAATGCCACGTACTCCACCGCCATCTAAACTCAGGATACGCTTGGGCGTAGAGGAGGTAAGGCGGTGCAGTAGGGCGCAACTCATTCGCATAACTCCTTAAGATACCTCAGAACCCTGGGGTCAGCTCCCGCTCGCTGTAAATCAACCGCCATATCCGCAGGTCATCCGACAACGTCAGGCTGACTTGACCCAAAAGGCGACGAACGGATTGGCGATCGGGAGAGCCCCGTCTGGCTTTCAGGGATCTGGCTAACTGCTCTAATTCTGAAACCATGCGCAGTGACTGCTGGGCGGATGAACGGAAATCCCCGGTGGCGCGGATGCCAAAGATCGCCGCTCCCACTACCGGCAGTGTTGCCCCAAGCAGTGTGGCCAGAGGTTTGTAGAAATCGGCTGCCAGTTGCCAGCCTTGCACATAAAGCGCGAAGGCCAACAGGTAGACAGTGCCGCTGGCAATGGTGGCCCACAGTGCCACCTCAGCAGCTCTTTCAAGCCGATGGTCAAGCAAGTGCAATAGCCCAGCGTTCTCGCGGTGATAGCTGAGTTGGCTGTCGATCTCCTCGCTCAGCGTCACGTCAATCGCCGCTTGTAACGCACATTGGTCGATGACAGCTGTGGGGGGCGTAATCCCTCGCAGCGATGCCCTGACATACCAGGCGATCCAGGTCTGTGTCGGCGTTCCACCGATATTATTGCTCGGACGGATTGGCGAACTACCCATCAGGAGCGGCAATCGCGCAGGGCGCAGCGCTTCGGCAAGGCTACGATAATCGAGCCAGCGGTCACGCCATTGCCCGCGGTGACCGAGCCAGGTGGTCATCAGTATGGTGCCGATGATGATAAGCTCGACGAGCACGCAGATCGCTTTTGCCGCTTTACTCTCCCAGAAGAAGACAGCCAGCAGTCCCACAAGAACCGCCACTGCGGCGAGTGTGAAATTGGCGATATAGGCACTGCGGAATAGGTGTGAATAGTGGATAGCAAGGTTGTCTGCACCCAGCCAGCGCGCGCGCAAATGCAAATCGAGGTGATTGCGGAATGTCGCACCGCCTATATTCTCGGCTGCCTGATGGGTTTCGATCCATGCTTGCTGGCACTCGCGCGTTAGTCCGTTGTCGACCTGTAGGGAAAAACGGCGTTCTGGTAGGAATGCCCATCGCAAGAGGTTATAGCCAAAGGCCCAGCAATGCGGATGGAATTTCTCACCTTTAAAGCGCCTTAGGCCCGCTGCAAATGAGGGAGTATCATGGGCAGAATAAACTTGCTCCGGTAGGGCGAGATGTTCCTCGATCTGTTCAGCTAAGGCCAGGGATACAGGTGTAGCCTCGCTACTCAGATTGAGCGCCTGCCACTCACCATCCTCCAGCAGATCGACGGCCGTGTCTGGAACCTTCCAGAGTTTGAGTTCACCCTCAAGGGTGATCAGCACGGTGATGATGCCTCTTTGGCGTGCGTCGTTGACAATCTCAGCTGAACCTCCCAGGCCATCGGCAGCCTTTTGATCCCAAATAGCGACCAAGACGTCCGAATGCGCAAGCATCAAGTGCCCCGCTGCAAGATAGCCGTCGTTGCGACCATCGGGCATGTCACCAAGATCCAGTTCCGTGCAGCTCTGCACAGCGTTATGGTCGAAGGTACGCTGAAACTTCTCCAGAGCGGCCCCCTCAAAGTCCTGTGCATAGCTGGCGCGCGGAAAGGGAAGTATCAGGTTCAGATTGTAGCCAGCGTCCACCGCTGCGTCTGTCACGATCTGATCCGCACCCTCGGCTATTGAAGTCGCGAGTCTTAGATCAGGAGATTCTGGAGAAAAAGGGGCAGCACCTCCCAGTGCATCATTTTTCTCCTGCAGCGATCGCGTGACTGAGGAAAGGTAATGGAGAACTTCTGAGGCACGAGCATGGAGCCTAGACGTGTCAACGCCCTCAAGCTTATGAGGACGATGCCCAGTAACGCCAACTCGTAAGGTCAGGCGCGGGGCGATGTAAGGGCCTTTAAGTTGCTCCACCATTGGTTCCATTTCTGATACCTGGGTAATGCTGGAAGATCGCGCGGCTGAAATTGGAGAAGCTTTATTGAGGGCAAGAGAGCGCGTAGATTCTCGGTTCCCAATTTCTTAATAGGGATTCGGCTCTCCGCTGACAGGTGCTATTACTTACAATAATCAAAAATTCAGCGATAATCAGGTTTTTTCCACTCGTGGCGGAATTTAAGCCCTTATTATTGTTGTGGAACGACTGTGCGGTGAGTATGAAAAGCGTTACTTCAAGAACCTAACGGGTAACTAGAATACCCAGGGCGATTCAAGTCATCGCTTCACAGCTATCCGCAGTATCGACCTGGGTAGCGCTGGAACTTGACTTCGCTCGGGAGCACGACAATTTGGTCATCCCGTTCTTCATCGAGCCTTTGTAAAAACATGAACGTTTTCGGGACTGCCTGGGGCGATGCTACGCCGCCTGATACTTTCGCCGCCATCGTCCACTGCCTGATGCGCGACCTTTATCTGACACTCAATCTTGAGCTGCTTAATGCCGCGCAATTATCTGGAGCTCTCTGGTGCTCGAAGATCAGCCTGATCGTATGGTCTGTGCGCGCCGATAATCTCGGCGAGGCGATTTGCTTGTCTTGGTAGCGTTTACGTACTTTCCTGACGCCATAGAGATTCAGCAAATGTGGACCCGCTGGATTCATGCGGGGGCGAGGGAGTACGCTAACGAGGCACTCCGAAGCCATATGCGTGGATTTGCGCGCTAGAGACAAGAAGAAGGTGTTCGTTGCTATGAACCATGTCCAGGGCATGGTCTTTGTCTCAGAGAAGCTCTCTCATCATTGGCAAGCGCTGGACGACTTCGAAGGAGCAGAGTACCAGCGCAGGTGAACAACCGCGACGCTTTCAGGGGGTTGCACAATTTGGACTCTAAAGCTTAGGTCGATAGCGCTATGACGCGAAATGCATTCAGGTCGGAAGGATATTCTGGTTGATACGGAAGAGGTTTGTCGGATCGAACTTCTTCTTGAGCGCCACCAGCCGCTCATAGCTCGCACCATAGGCGAAGGCGGTGCGGTCGGCTTCATCTCCGGTCAGAAAGTTGACGTAGGCACCTCCACTGGCATAAGGCTGTGACCGGGTGAAGAATTCACGCGCCCAGGCAATGCAGCGTTCATCCTCTGCGGCCGTCTCCCAACGTGCATGCACGTTCAACACATAATTAGCATCACGGTTCGAGTAGGCCATCGCTTCAGGTTGCACTCGGCCCGTTTGACCGCCTATCGTGGCAATAAAAATCTCGCACTGTGAAGACGGTAGGGCACCAGCGTATTCGATGATGGTATCGATCGGCTCTTCTTCCAACATCGAGAAATTATGAGACTTCCAATAGTTGCGTGCCCCTGGCGTTAACAGTGGGTCGAACGCCTTTTGCCAGTCGATATACGGCTGCACACCGATATGCTCGCCGTATGCGTTACCAAACCTTCTAAGCGGTTCGATGTGTTTCTCGCCTTCTAAGGGGTCGCCTGCGTAGCAAATGGCAAGAGCGACAATCTCTTTCCCGTGCACTGCCTCGGGCAGGAAAGGCAAGGGGGGCGCCTTGCGCGTCACCATCCACACGTTGAGTTCGTCTGGCATCGTCTCCGTGAAGCGGGCGAACTGCGTGATGACCGATTTTGCTTCGTCGAGGGGAAAGACGATAAGACCGCATAGCACATTCGGGCCTACGGGATGCAATTGGTACTCGAAACGGGTAACGATACCGAAGTTACCGCCTCCACCGCGAAGCCCCCAGAAAAGGTCGTCGTTTTCCGATTCACTGGCATGCAACTGTTGGCCATCGGCGGTAATGACGTCCATGCCAAGCAGGTTGTCGATGGTCATGCCATACTTTCGGCTTAGCCAACCGAATCCCCCTCCCAAGGTCAGACCGGCGACACCCGTGGTGGAGTTGATGCCCAGTGGGGTAGCAAGACCATACGCTTGGGCAGAGGCATCGAAGTCCGCGAGGGTGCAACCTGGCTCGACGTATCCAAGGTGAAGTTCTGGATCAATGTCGACTCTCTTCATTTGCGAGAGGTCGATCATAATGCCATCGTCGCAGGCAGAGTTGCCTGCAATGTTGTGTCCACCGCCGCGTACGGAGAAAGGGAGATCGTGTCGGCGTACGAAGTTTAGGGACTGAACAACATCGTCAGGTGAAGTGCAGCAGGCAATCATGGAGGGGCTGCGATCAATCATGGCATTCCAGATCTGACGCGCTTCCTCGTATTGCTTATCTGCTGGAAGAATCACGCTTCCTGAGAAATTGGTTTTGAACTCCTCTATTGCGGTTTGCGAAAGCTGGCTCATGACGAACACCTTGAGGTGTGCCCAGGGCAGGATTCGTACAAGGGGCCGCCGGGCGGGTAAGTGAGGAAAACCACCAAGCTGGCGATTATCCCCAATCTTCACAGCGACCCTTTGATTGGTATTTCGTCAGTGGATAGTCACAGTATAGAGAAGCCTGTCAAGAGTTGCTCTTTTTTCTTCGAACGATCCATTAATCATCATGGCCTGACCACGGTTGATTATTGATAAGTGGTTATGGCATTTTTTGATAAACGCGTACCTTGCCTGCAAGATTTTGGTTAATTTCGACCCACCAACTTGCTTTTATTATTGAAACGTCACGACTTTCTTGCAGTTAACTCCTGGCCGATAACAGTCTTCCCCCTCCAAAGCCCCAAGCTTCCGTGAGAAGCTGGTTTCAACAATAGCTAATCCTCTTCCATCACTTCCTCGACCCATTCCACCCACGTTTCGGTAAGGCGTTGGCCAAGCCCCAGCGTTTGCCAGTGCGCACGCTGGGCGGGCGTCAATGTCTTTGGATTGCTAAACCACTCCCATTCGATGGCAGCGTAGGTCGTTAGGCGCTCCTTGAGCCGCTTCTGGTTTGGCGTCGGCGTTCTGCCGCTGATAGGTCACTTTGGGCCGATTCATCTGCTTTCGTTGTGGGGGCTAGTAGCTCTTGCCATTGCATTGGCGGCTATCCTCAAGGGTAGAGCAGCATCGCAGTTGGATGGTTGGCGACTATCTGGGGCTAGTTGGTGCTTTTGTTGGTTCCCTGGCACCGGGACGCTGGATCGCTGTTCAGTTGGGCATGTGGTGATGGTTAAAAGCAAGCGTGATAGAGAGAGCCACTTAGCTTCTAGCAGAGCACTCCAATCATTGTTGAGCTTATGCTAACTTAGCATTCACAACCTGTGAGGTAGCTTTCCATGTCTATTGAAATCTGGTTCGCCTTTGTCCTTGCGTCCGTGGCTTTGCTCGCGATTCCTGGGCCAACGATTTTGACAGTGGTTAGCTACTCTATTGCCCAAGGTAGGCGCGCCAATATTCCGCTTGTCGCTGCGGTGGCATTGGGTGATTCAACGGCACTGCTCTTTTCACTGCTTGGCCTGGGAGCGGTGTTAGCCACCTCGGCATTTTGGTTCACCGTGATCAAGTGGATCGGCGGTTTATACCTGCTCTATATGGGCATCAAACTATTGCGTGCCGGTATATCGTCGGTGCAGCCGGTTACACCGGCGGTATCAGGTTCGCGCTGGAAGCTCTTCACCAATACCTATTTTGTTACTGCGCTTAACCCGAAGGGCATTATCTTCTTCGTCGCCTTTTTGCCGCAATTTGTCAGCCCGAACGCCGATGCTGGGCAGCAGCTGTGGATTCTTACGGTTACATTCGTGGCCTTGGCAACGCTGAACGCCACTCTTTATGCCGTGTTCGCAACGTCGGTGCGCAAGATGCTGGCATCGCGTCGCGCCCAGCGTCGCTTCAACTTGGTTGGCGGAACGTTACTCTCTTCGGCGGGTGTCTGGGCGATGCTTGCAAAGCGGCCTGTGTAAGTAAAGGACGGTAAATTGGATGATGGAAATGCTGTTCGTATCGGGAGACAACTGTGAGTGAAACCCTTCAAGAACTGCTAATGGAGCTTGAGCAGTTTGGCCAACAAAACGATGCTGCCATTTCTGAACGCCCAAGACGAATGCTCAATATTACTCGTGATACGGGTGAGTTTTTATCGGTGCTTGTTCAAGCAACCAATGCCCAGCGAGTGCTGGAAATTGGCACCTCGAATGGGTACTCCACCTTGTGGCTGGCCCAGGCAGTGCAGAGGGTTGGTGGGCACGTTACCACTGTTGAGCTTTCCGAATTCAAGCGTGAGATGGCCGCGAGAAATTTTGAGCGCTCAGGCCTCTCTAAGGTCATCACTCAGCATCGAGGGGAGGCGGGCAGTTTGCTTGAAAGCCTGGACGATGCCTATTTCGATCTGCTCTTTTTAGACTCAAAACGCTCTGATTATGTGCAGTGGTGGCCGAATATCCAGCGAGTTTTACGCAAGGGCGGACTGCTTGTGGTGGATAACGCCACTTCCCATGCAGACGAAATGGCTGCTTTTATGGCGCAGGTATCGGCAGGCCCCGATTTTATCACCTGCACTGTGCCCGTCGGCAATGGCGAGTTTCTGGCAACGCGGTGCGGGTAACGGCTGGCTAAGCGTTAAAGGCGCCCTAGCTGACCAAGAAAGCGGAGGTCGAATTTTGTTACTCAGTGAACGTAAACCGTCAGAGTATAAACGGAATAAACCATGATCAGAGATGCCGTAAAGGGTGATTCGGAAGCCATAGCGCACATTTATAACCACTACATCGAAAATACCGCTATTTCATTTGAAGAAAAGCCAGTATCGGGTCCAGACATTCAAGGTCGGATTGAAAACGTTCAGTTGGCCGGTTTGCCTTGGGTGGTGGCAGTGGAAGATGGTGCTGTAGTGGGTTATGCCTACGCTACAAAATGGAAGGAGCGAAGCGCTTATCGATTTTCAGTTGAAGTCAGCGTTTATCTTTCCAACCAGAAGCAAGGCAAAGGCTTGGGCGCAAAACTGTATGAAACACTCTTTTCCACGCTCAAAGAGGGCGGAATTCATGCGGTGATGGGCGGCATCACGCTTCCCAATGCTGCCAGCGTTGCACTGCATGAAAAAATGGGCATGAAAAAAGCAGCTCATTTTGAAAAGGTAGGGTTTAAGTTCGATCAGTGGCACGACGTTGGCTATTGGCAGCTAAATCTGAATGCCTGATTGTGACTCAATACGTGTAAATTAAGGCTGATGTAAGTGGATAAAGTATGGACAGCACTTGCCTCTTCTAGGCGTGTAGCTATTGGGTAACGCGCAATAAAAGCACGATCATAATATTAAGCCATCCAGCGCTCGTATTTCGCACTGTTTATGGCGAGCTTTGGGGAAAAAATGACCGTAATTGAAATTAAACGCCCACAAGAGCTGTCGCGCTTACGTCGCCTTGCCCTGGCTGCGCAAGGTTTGCTGCAGAATCAGCCTTATGGACGTGGCTTAGCCGGGGCCCGTAAAGCGATTAACCACCTGGGTTATGTTCAGATAGACACCATATCTGTGGTAGAGCGAGCCCATCATCATGTTATTCACTCCCGAGTAGCAGGGTTTGAGCCACACATGTTGAACCAGCTATTAATCAATAAAGACATTTTTGAGTATTGGTCGCACGCAGCTGCATTTTTACCCATTGCCGATTTTCGCTTTACCTTGCCCTACAAAAAGGCTATCAAAAGTGGGCAAACGCATTGGTTTAGATCACCTGATAAAAAGCTCATGGGAGAATTGTTGGCTCGCATACGTTCAGATGGTCCGCTGCGGTCTCGAGATGTAGGGACTAGCACCATAAAGCGCGCAGGCTGGTGGGACTGGAAGCCAGCCAAAAAGGCACTTGAACAGTTGTATATGGAAGGCGATCTGATGGTCAGCGACCGCGACGGCTTTCAAAAGACATACGATCTAACCGAGCGGGTATTGCCATCTCACGTAAATTTACAGATGCCCTCCATTGAGGAGTATGCGGCGCACCTAGTAGACCAACAATTGCGCTGTCATGGGTTTGCTTCACTCAAAGGACTGACCTATCTGCGCCGAAATGCAGAGTTACGCAAAGCTGTGAATGCCCTGGTAAATGAAAGGTTGGCACAGGGCGATTTAGAGAGAGTAAAAGTGAGCAGTGGCGATGAATTTATACTGGAAAAGGGTGGATTCGAACGCTCCCTGCCTCGTTTGAAAGAGCGTATGTTGATTCTTTCGCCATTCGACAACAGTGTTATTCAGCGGGAGCGACTCAAAGCGCTATTCCAATACGACTATCAGTTGGAATGTTATGTGCCCGAAGCCAAGCGTCAGTATGGCTACTTTTGCCTGCCGCTACTGTATCGCGATGTGTTTGTTGGCCGGATGGATTGTAAAGTCCATCGAAAAACCAGCCACTTAGAGATCAAGAATTTATATTTCGAACCACACACTTTTGACGAAAATAGAGTCGTTACTGCTTTTGTGGAAGCCATTGTTCAGTTTTGCCATTTTCAAAAATCTGACTCAGTGTCTTTGAATGGAGTCCATCCTGAACACCTGGCTCAGCGTTTGCGCAGTGCGCTAAAATCTCTAGGGTGAGCTTGGGAGCAAGGCAGAGCTGAGGGGCTAAACCAGATGCTGCGATCGGAGAAATTTTCCTTGGAGCCATGACATCAGGTACATAAATATTCCTCAACAGTCGCCGCTTTTACTTTTGGCGGATGAGATCCTAATTCTCCATGTGGTCTTTGTGGTATAGGCTTAATTGCTGTGAATTAACAGCAGGGCAGATGACGACCCGCTGCCGTACAAACGTTAGCTACCATATTAGCGATAGCGCTTAAGCGAGAGGATTGCACCAATGACAGGGACAAATAAACCATCAACGACCGCATTGTTGAGCGATCACCGGGTAAAGGTGCTCTTGGTTATCGCGATTATTGCGGTGGTCTGGGCCATTGTGGCGCACACCATTGCAGGGTCGCGGGAAGACAGTATGGAAGCGCTCGAAGCGCGGCTGGCTGAAACTGAGCGAGAGCACCAACAGATTCAGGCGGAGATGTCTGAGGTTGAAGCCGCGGAGCTGGACTTAGCAACTTTGCAGCAGCGGATGAAGAACCTTGAAGTTGAACAAGCTGAGGCGGAAGCCGCACTTGCTTCAACGCGCGCAGACATTGCTAATGCTGAAGAAGATTTGACCGCTTTACGGGGTGAGCGTGAAACCCGCGAAGAAGAGGTAGAGACTCTCAATGAGCAGGTCGACGAACGGCAGAGCAGCCTTGAAGAGCTGAATGAGACCTACGCCGAGGTAGAAAAAGAGAAAGAAGAGGCCGAAGCCGCCCGTGATGCCGCTCAACAGTCTCGCCAAGATGCAGAAGACGCTCGCAGCGAGGCTGAAGCAGATCTTGAAACGCTCAACACCGAGATTGAAGAGGCCGAAGCCGCCAGCGATACCGCGCAACAGGCTCGTCAAGAGGCAGAAAATGCCCACAGTCAGGTTGAAGCTGGCCTTGAAGCGCTAAATACTCAGATTGAAGATGCCAATAACCAACTTTCAGCGGTCGGTGATAGGGTAAGTGAGTTAGAAGCAACGCGTGATGCGCTCACCATTGAAATCACTTCGCTCAAAGTGATGCGTGACGAAGCGCAAACGCCTGAATGATTTACAGCCTTAACGCGTAACACCTCGCAGCGATGTAGACGTACCTCCCCGCTACTTAAACGGGGAGGTTCTTGACGGTATCTACCGCTCCGCCAAGGTGTGGAAGGCTCGCTAGAGCTTCGTACCGGGCTGGATCATGATCGTCTGTTTGTAGCCTACGATAACGACCGGCACCTTGGGCTGGGTAGCGTAGATTAACGCGACGAGCGCCACGCCCGCGAAGCGCCTTACACTCTACGGCACGTTTCTTAATCCAGGCGATACTATCCGATGCATCGGCGATTTCTGTTACCTCTTTTCCTCTTGGGGTTGCTGGCCTCTTTGGCTGGCTGCGAGGAAACGCCCACCGGGCGCTCCCAACTAGCATTAGTCCCGAACTCGTTAATGGCTGACATGGGGAAAGACGCTTTTAATCAGCTACGCAATAGCCAGCCGATCAATCGCGATACCCAGGCTAATCAGTTGGTGCAGTGTGTGGCCGAAAAAGTGGTGGCTGGCGCTGAGGCAAGCTACCCAGGGCTCGCTTTTCCAGAGCATTGGGACGTGGTGGTGTTTGAGGATGCTTCCCCCAATGCTTTTGCTCTGCCGGGTGGACGCATCGGGGTGCATAGCGGCCTACTGCGAGTGGCCGAGACTCCAGCCCAGCTAGCGGCGGTGATTGGGCATGAGGTGGGGCATGTGCTGGCGGATCATGGCAATGAGCGACTTACCCAGCAGCTTGGCATTAAAGCCGTGTTATTGGTGGTGGGGTTATTGGGGGAAGGGGAATTTGGCAATCAGCAGTTAATGCAGGCGTTGGGTATCGGTGCGCAGGTGGGCATTAGCCTGCCTTTCAGCCGCACCCATGAGGAGGAAGCCGATTTGATGGGCCTTGAGATTATGGCCCGTGCGGGGTTTGACCCGCAGCAGAGCGTGACCCTGTGGCGCAACATGGCTACTACTGGTGGAAGCCAGCCCCCTGAATTCCTCTCTACGCACCCCGCCCATGAATCTCGCATTCGGGCATTACAGCAAGGGTTGGAAAAGGCAACGGCCATTTATCGCACGGCTACCCCGACTAATTGTGTAAGTTAGCAGCGAAACTTTTGATACTGAGCCAAGTGTGAGGTTATTGTCAGTACTTGGAGGAAGCTCCAGCTCCCGAACACACGGCCAATACTGCTGTCTTAACTCGTTCAAACCAAGCCAGTAGGTAAGCTCTGCTATGCCTCCCACGCTGCTGCTACTGCTCGCCGACACCCTGCTAGTTCTCCACGTGCTGTTTGTGGCCTTTGTGGTGTTAGGCCTGGTCACTATTTACGCAGGCTATTTCTTCAACTGGCGGTGGGTTCGCAATCGCGTTTTTCGCATCGTGCATCTATGCGCCATTGGCTATGTGGTGGTTCAGACTTGGCTCGGGGTGGTTTGCCCGTTAACCACCTGGGAAATGGTGCTGAGGGCAGAGGCGGGCGCCGCTACTTATTCGGGCTCGTTTATTCAGTACTGGCTGCACAGCCTGCTCTATTTCACTTTGCCGGAATGGGCGTTTGTAGTGGTGTACACGCTATTCGGTAGCCTGGTGTTGGCCAGTTGGTTTGTGGTGAAGCCTCGACAGCACTCTCCCTAGAAGATGGGCGTGTACTAAACTTTGTGTATCACACTGTGCTTGGGAGCGAACCCATGCGGCACCTATACCTAATGCGGCACGCCAAAGCTAAACAGCCCAGTGGCGACATGACCGACCACCAACGGCCGTTGCGAAAGCGTGGTAAACGTCAGGCAGCGGCGATGGCGCATGTGCTTCAGCACTGGCAAGCGTTAGAAGGGGGGATTTACGTCAGTACAGCGGCTCGCACGCGGGAAACCTTCGATGAGATCGCAGGCCAACTGCCTGATCATACCCTGGTCAACCAGGTTCACTTCGATGAAGACCTTTATACGTTCGATGGTGGCGGGCTGCAGGCCTGGCTCGACTCGCTGCCGAATGAAGCCGAAAGAGTCCTGGTGATTGGGCATAACCCGGCGCTGCATGATCTGGCTCGTTGGCTCGAACAGGCAGCGCCGCATTCGCTGCCCACCGGGAGCGTGCTGCATTTCACGCTGTCCGGCTCTTCCTGGGAAAGCGTGAGGCAGGGCGGAGCCAAACTGGCAGGGTACCTGACCCCGGAAACGGCCAGCTATCCTCTTTTTCAGCGCCTTGCCCCCCAATCACCCAAACGCAATAACGACACCGCCCGCCGTATTCGTGACATGCTGGAGCACCAGTATCAGATGATCCGTGCCTTGGAAGCTGGTGTTATCGCAGGCGTTGACCCTGAGTTCTTGCACCAGTACCGGGTCAATCTGCGTCGTAGCCGGGCAGTGGGTGAATCCGTGCACGCCATTACTCGAGTGCCTGGCCTGAAAAAGATGCTTAAGCGGCTCAAGCAACGAGCCCAGGCTACCAGTGACCTGCGTGATATTGATGTGTTTCTGGAGGATATGGCCAAGACGCCCCCGCCGCTCACTTCTGGTAGTTGCCAGGGATTGATGCAGAGGCTCCAGGCTTGTCAGCGGGAACGCCACCAGGCGCTGTGTCAGCAGTTAAATGCACCGGCGTATGCTGAGGAGATGCAGGCATGGCAGCACTTTATCGCTTCCGATGACGTTGGGAAGGCGCTTTCGAAACTCACGCCAAAGCGTATCTGTAAGGTACTGAATGAGCGTATCGCACGCCACGATGAAGACTTGGCGGCACTCTCGTTGGATAGTCATGACGCCGAGTTCCATGAACTGCGTAAGGGCGTGAAGCGGATTCGCTACCTGGCTGATCTGAATCCAGAGACCCCTGAACCGTTTCTGTCCCAATTGAAGCACCGCCAACGCCTACTCGGGGAGTATCAAGACCTGTGTTCCCGTCAGGCCTGGCTGGATGCCTTCGGCGCAAGCCCCGATAACGACCCGCAGCCACAGCAGGAGTGTCTCGAGTGGCGCGATTCGTTAGAGAAGCCGAAGCTTATGCTGCGCAAAGAAGTGTTGGCGTTGGAACCTCTGGCCAACGTGTCCCCGTAACAACGTAATCAGGTAGCCTTGCCGCCAATCGTTACGCAATATATGATTTGTATATGTTCCATATTCGTTTCATATATTGGGTGGTGTGATGGGTATCGTTAAGATCAATGACCAGTTGCATGAGGATATTCGCAAGGCAAGCACCGTCATGGTGCGCTCAATCAATGCCCAGGCAGAGTACTGGATAAAGGTGGGCATGCTGGCTGAGGCCAACCCGGGAATGACCTTCTCTGACATCATGCGTGAGCAAATGAAACAAGCCGACGTTGAAGTAAGGAAGGTGGTCGGTGAGTGAGCTGACGCTGAAAAGCGAACAGGAGTTGCGTTTGATGCGGGAAGCCGGACGGCTACTCGGATTGGTGTTCAGTCATCTCGACCAACAGATAGCGCCCGGCGTATCCACCATGGCTATTAACGAATGGGCCGAGTGCTATATCGTCGATCAATTGAAGGCACGCCCGGCCAGTAAGGGGCAATACGATTACCAGTACGTATTGAATGCTTCAGTCAATCACGTGGTGTGCCATGGCATTCCATCCGAGAAGCAAATACTCAAAACAGGCGATATCGTCAATGTCGACATTACCCTGGAGAAAGACGGCTTTATTGCTGACTCCAGCAAGATGTATCTGATCGGCGATGTGACTCCCTATGCCAAGCGACTGGTCGATAAAACCTACGAGGCCATGTGGCAAGGAATACACGCGGTCAAGCCTGGTGCCACATTGGGTGATGTAGGCTACGCAATTCAGCAATATGCCGAAAAACACGGATACTCTGTCGTTCGTGAGTATTGCGGCCATGGCATTGGCCGGGAAATGCATGAAGAGCCGCAGGTGCTGCATTACGGCAAGAGAGGCAGAGGCCTGGCGTTGAAAGAAGGAATGGTGTTTACCATCGAGCCCATGATTAATCAGGGCAGGGCCAAAATAAAAACCAAGCGGGATGGCTGGACGGTGGTGACCAGTGACAAGAAATTGTCTGCTCAGTGGGAGCATACGGTAGCGGTCACATCCTCTGGTTTCGAAGTGCTAACACTGCGCGATAACGAGCGTCCCCCTACTGAGATTAATCAATAACGACCATTCCCCATCCTCTTTCGTTTAGGCGCCCGGTATGTTTAAGGACGTAGCCTGAAATCGATCTGGCGAAGCACATCAGGTGCGTTAAGCTGCAAGGGTGAGTGCTACATAGATAGGCATGCTTTCTCTTGCATGGAGTCTATGATTCATCTATTCCATATCGCTTAACAGCTAAATGAAAAGGATGTCTACGATGGCGAAAAAACCGACAGGTAACGGTAAAGGCAATACGCCAGCGGGTGAGTCACTCGCCACTGTTTCATGCGGCACCGAAAAATTGCTATTGGCAGCCTTAGAGCGGGGCGGCAGTTGCCTTGAAACCGGGCGCTTTCTGATTAGCTATCGTGAAGGGCGGGTAGAAGAGGGCATTAAGTCGCTAAAAGCCCAAAAATTTCGGATCGCAGATGCGCGGGATTTCACCGATCAAGCCGTTAGCCTGGAAGATGTCGGAGATGCTGAGGCAATGGTCTTTCCGGAGCTTGGAGTAGCGCTGGTAGGCGGCGATGCCCTACAGCAGCATGGCATGAGTGCGCTGGGTAAGGTAGCCGCGGATAGTCCCATCGAAATTATTGAACCAGAGTATTTCGCCTTTTCTGAAAATTCTGAATATCTACGTGGTTTTTTGCGGGCAGCCAGCACCATCGCTCGTGATCTTGGTGTTGAGCTGGATTTGGAAGAAGGCGAAGAGCACCTTGAGGAGGATGCCCTTCGGCCAACTTGGGGCCTAAAACGCTGTAAGGTGCCGCAAAGTAGCTGGAGTGGCGCGGGTATAAAAGTCGCCGTGCTGGATACCGGGATGGATCTTGGCCACCCGGATTTCGAGGGTAGGGAGTTCGTTACCCGCTCATTCGTCGGGGAGCCGGTGCAGGATATCAACGGGCACGGTACTCACTGTATCGGCACAGCCTGTGGCCCTCAGGCGCCCGGTGAAAACACACAGCGTTACGGGGTCGCGTATGAGGCGCAGGTCTTCGTCGGCAAGGTGCTGACCAACTCGGGCAGCAGTACCGGGGCGGGCGTGCTCGCTGGCCTGAACTGGGCCATCGCCAACCGGTGTGAAGTGATCTCAATGTCACTTGGCAGCCAGAGCCCGGTGCAGGCCGCCTACACCCATGCTGGTGCAGCGGCGCTGCGTAATGGGTGCCTCGTTATCGCTGCAGCGGGAAATTCTGCAACCAATACAGGGGCGCCTGCCAACTCACCTACCGTGATGTCGGTGGCGTCTCTCGATCCGAACCTGAAGCCTTCAAGCTTTTCCAATCATGGCAAGATCGAGATTGCCGCGCCTGGGCGCGATATCTTCTCCTCATGGCCCCGGCCCACTCGCCATAAGACGATCAGTGGCACCAGCATGGCGGCGCCACACGTGGCAGGCTGCGCGGCACTGTGGGCACAGTCTGATGCCTCATTACGGGGAAGGAAACTGTGGGAGCAGCTAGTGGCTTCGGTGCAAGAGCTGCCGTTGCCTGAATCCGGCGTGGGAGCAGGGTTGGTGCAGGCGCCCTAATGTTAGACGACGCGCTGGGCGGGCGTTCCTTTCTGGCCGCTCAGTGCTCTTACTATGGAGATATGCCAGATGCCAACGGTAGCGCTATGGTTGATCACTATTTCCAGCGATCAACCGATAAATGAAATGGCCACGCGCCTCAGCGCTGAAGGATTAACCATCCAGGAGGTGCTGGAGGAGATCGGTTGCATTACCGGCTCGGCAGACGATGCCACGGCGGAACGGCTGAAAAAGATCAAAGGCGTAGTGGATATAGCGCCTGATATGCAGATCGATATGGGGCCACCGGGCTCTGAAGAGACTTGGTAAGCTCGGTAAATATTTCACTGGGAGAAACGACATGACGACCCCTGCAAAGAACACTGTTTGTCTTTGGTACGATGGTAGCGCAGGAGAGGCAGCACGTTTTTACGCTGATACCTTTCCTGATTCGTTTGTCAGGGCGGTTCATCACGCACCGGGAGACTTTCCATCGGGTAAGCAAGGGGATGTACTGACCGTAGAGTTTACCGTGATGGGTATTCCGTGCCTTGGGCTCAACGGCGGGCCTGCGTTTAAGCACAATGAGTCTTTCTCTTTTCAGATCTCAACGAATGACCAAGCCGAAACGGATCGCTATTGGAATGCTATTGTTAGTAATGGTGGCGAGGAAAGTGCCTGTGGTTGGTGCAAGGATAAATGGGGGGTATCTTGGCAGATAACGCCTGCCGTGCTGATTAACGCCGTCACTCATCCCGACCCTGCCGCCGCTAAGCGCGCATTTGACGCAATGATGCAGATGAGGAAAATCAACATCGCGGAAATAGAGGCGGCGCTTCACGGTTGAGATAGGGTGGATTAGCTCTTGTTTAAGTTAAGGATATTTCGTACAGCGGTTTAACTCGGGCATTATGAGTCTTAAAACTCAATATGTTACAATATGTAATTGCCCATTAGCCACGTCAGAAGAACCTGATCTCACCGGTGTTTCCCGGTAGGTGGTGGGTGGTGTAAAACTATCCAGTTCCGGAAATAGGTGATGATGAGAAAGCATGCGTCAATCCCCGCCGAATGGTGGGCCGATTTTCTTCTGAATCAATACTCGCGGTCACGCCGACTTGGCTACTTGTTGTCTGGCGTAGTGTTAGTGTTGTTACCCGTTTTCACCATTTTGGATGCAACTCTGGTCAGCTACTCTAACGGGGAGTTGATATGGAAACATATTCTCCTCCGCCTGCCCGCCGCTATTCTGGCGACTACTTTTTTGCTGCTCCATCATAAGAAATCTCCAGACTTTTGGGCTTATCCGCTATTGCTGACGCTGAATCTTTCAATAGTGGGAATGATGGCAGCCATGTTCGTATTGCACTATTCGGAGCAGGGTGGACATCTTCTCTACATCACTCAGGGGCTAACCTTGGCCATCATTGCTGTGGCTACAGCGACCGTCTACGGTGTTAGAGATTTGGTTTTGATATACGGCTTGCCATTTATGGCAGTAATCGCTTTTATTGTTTTTTCAGGCAGCCCGGTTCCAGATAACCCCATTCATTTGATCTTCATTCCCGCAGCGATGGGCATAGGCTTAGTCATTGCCACTATGCTTTACCAGGAACACCGGCGCACTTTTATTGCCAGCCAGCAACTTGAACATAGTGCTTTGACCGACGCGCTGACCGGCTTGCCCAACCGGCGCTCGATGCAAACACACTTGCAGGCAGAGTGGAGCCGCGCTAAACGCGACGAACAGTGTTTTGCTGTATTGATGGCCGACTTGGATCATTTCAAGGCTGTTAATGACCAGCATGGCCATGAGGTTGGTGACGAGGTGCTCACCATTCTTGCTAGCCGGTTCACCACGACTCTTCGCGGTGGAGATCGGGTTGCCCGCTGGGGCGGAGAGGAATTTTTGCTACTGATTCCAAATGCCACCGTGGAGAGCGCTATGGCTGTCGCCGAAAAGGTACGGCGAGTAGTCGCTGAACCGACTTTTGCCACCTCAGCAGGCCACTTGGCGGTTACATTGAGCCTGGGTGTGGCTCTTCACCGCCAGACTGAGAGCATTGACGAAGTGATCAGCCGCGCCGACAAGGCGCTTTACCGTGCCAAGCTAGAAGGGCGCAACCGCGCGGTACTGGCAGATCGTTGATGGCATGCCAGGTTTTTCAGATACCGAGACAGCATTGATTTATCTTACCCTTCCGCTTGCGGTTTTTTATTATCGCCGCGATGGTAAAGTATTTTTCACTGACTAAAGCCTACTTAAAGGAAGAACCATGTTGCTGACTCTTATCATCATTGTGGCGATCATCGCCGTTATTGCCTTTTACGTCATCGGTGTCTACAACCGGCTTGTGTCGTTGAAAAATCGGTTTGAGAACGCCTTTGCACAAATTGAAGTGCAACTCAAGCGTCGGCATGACCTGATTCCTAACCTCGTCGAAACTGCAAAAGGGTATCTGAGCCATGAGCGGGAGACGTTGCAGTCAGTCATCGAAGCACGTAATACAGCCGCCGATGGGCTAAAAGCGGCCGCGGCAAACCCAGGTAGCGCCAAAGCCATGGCAGACCTGGGCGGCGCAGAGGGAGCGCTGACACAGGCGATGGGGCGGCTCAATGTGGTCATGGAAGCCTACCCGGATTTAAAAGCCTCGCAGAACATGCAGCAATTGTCAGAAGAGCTAACCAGCACTGAAAACAAGGTGGCCTTTGCACGGCAGTCCTTTAATGACGCGGTGATGCACTACAACACTTATCGGCAGAGCTTCCCGCCGGTGGCAGTGGCTGGCATGTTCGGCCATGGGCAGGATGCCTCGTTGTTAGAGTTTGAAGACAGCGCCCAGATTCAAGCGGCGCCGAAGGTGTCGTTCTAATTTCAGGGAAAACGCGACATGGATTTTTTTACCGCGCAGGATAACGCTCGTCGTAAAACCGGGCGTCTGGTTGTTTTGATGGTACTGGCAGTACTCGCCCTGATTGCTGTTACCACGTTGGCAATTACCATCGCGCTGCATTTAATGGGGGAGCAATCCGCTTCACAAACCAATCTTTCTGCTCAGGGAATGTGGTCGGCACTCTCGATTGAACTTGTCATTGGCGTTGCTATTGCAGTGTTGGCCGTCGTGGTGCTGGGTGGTCTATTCAAACGCAGTCAGCTAAGGCGTGGTGGCCGGGTAGTGGCCGAAGCCCTTGGTGGGCGCGAGATCAATCTTAATACTCGCGATGCTGATGAGCGACGCATTCTCAATGTGGTTGAAGAGATGGCGATTGCCTCTGGAACGACAGTGCCCTCGGTTTATGTGCTTGAGGAAGAGAGTATCAATGCCTTCGCCGCCGGTTATCAAACCAATGATGCAGTGATCGGGATTACCCGTGGCACGATCCGTAACCTGACGCGGGATGAGCTGCAGGGCGTTGTAGCTCATGAGTTTAGCCATATTCTGCATGGTGACATGCGGTTGAATATGCGCCTGATCAGCATCCTCCATGGCATCCTAATCATTGGCTTATTGGGCGGTACACTGCTGCGTAGTATGCGTTTTCGAAGGGTGGGCGGTGGAAAACGCGACAACTCAGGCGCTGTCGTTTTAGCACTGGGGGCGGTGCTAATGCTGATCGGCTACGCGGGTACCTTTTTTGGCAATTTGATCAAATCGGCAGTCAGTCGGCAGCGTGAATATCTGGCAGATGCCTCTGCGGTGCAGTTTACCCGCAACCCTAAGGGGATTGGTAATGCGCTGGTTAAAATCGGCTCGCATACCCAGGGTTCTCACCTGCAAGCGACGCAGGCGGCGGAATTCAGCCACCTGTTCTTCGGTCAAGGCGTGCGGCAGGGCTTTAGCCAAATGATGGCCACCCATCCGCCACTTAAGGATCGTATCACGCGGGTCATGCCGGACTGGAATGGCCGCTTCGAAGCCACTGTCAGTGGCCATCAGAACTGGCCCACCCAGCAAACCGAGAATGACGCTCCCGAACGAGAAAGCAAATATGAGCGGTCTGAGGCGGGGCCCATATCCAGACCAGGAACAGGGACGGGGGCAATGGCCGCTGTGTTAACCGGCGCCTCTGCTCAGACTGCCATTAACACCATGGGCCAGCCTGACCGGCGCCACCTTACCCAAGCTAGAGCGACACTAGAGGCGCTGCCTGAGCGGATTAAAACCGCCGCCCATGAGCCCTATGCCGCTCGTGCTTTGATTTATTCACTACTGCTCAGCCAGGATAAGATAATGCGTAAGCATCAGCTCAAGGCGTTGCATCAAGTTGCACGGCCAGATGTTTACCGAGCGCTGATGGATTATGGCCCGGAAATGTTGAGGCTGGATGTACAGTTACGCTTGCCACTGATTGAACTGGTGCTGCCAGCGTTGCGGACGCTCTCAATGGAGCAGGCCCAGCACTTTCGCCTCTGTATGGAACGGCTGATAGAGGCGGATGGTGATGTCAGTCTGTTTGAGTGGACGCTATATCAGCTATTACTGAGTAACTTAGGCCAGCAAGGTAGTGGGCTCTCTAACCTCAAGTTAAACGATCTGCAGCGGGAGTGTCAGCTGCTACTCACGGTGCTTGCCACCGCCGGGCAAGATGACCCTGATGAGATAAGCGCGGCGCTCAACGCTGCTGAGAGTGAGTTGCCGTTCTCATTGAGGGCCACTGACGATATAAGTGATATGCGTGCGCTCAGCCTGGCCGTTGAGCGTTTGCGGCGCTTAAAGCCTCTGCAAAAGCCCGCGCTGTTGCAAGCGATGGCGCGCTGTATTGAGCACAGCGGACGTATTTTGCCTGCCGAAGCCGAGCTGTTCCGTGCTATGGCCGATATTCTCGATTGCCCCATGCCGCCACTGTTATCAGATGAGGCATAGGCAACCATTCGTGATACGGAGGAACCGCAACCATGGATGAAACGGAATCTTTAAATCGAGCCATCCATGAGGAGGTAGCGCTATTTCCATATGATACGGCTTGGCCAGCTCTATTTGAGAAGGAGCGAAACAGGCTTCTAGGATTATTTTCAGATGAATTTCTAGCCATTGAGCACATCGGAAGTACCGCTGTTTATGGTCTCTCGGCCAAGCCAATCATCGATATCCTGGCAGGCGTAGAGTCAATGCACCAGGCTGATGACTTGCTGGAGCCGTTGTGCCAAGCAAAATATGCTACATCAATGGAATACAACGCTTCGCTAATCGAGCGTCGTTGGCTCATGCGGTGGGCAGAGGGGCGCAGGACTCATCACCTACATCTTATGGTGTATGGCAGCCAAGAGTGGAATCGGCGTCTGGCTTTTCGCAATTACCTTCGTGAGAGCTCTACGCTAGCGCAGCAGTATGAAGTGAAAAAGCAGCAGTGGGCGGAGGAGTTTACGTTAGATAGAGAAGCCTATACGGCAGCGAAGGGGAATTTTATTCAACAAACATTGAAAAGTGCCTCACAACCTAGTTAACAAAATAATTGTCTTTCGTGGCGATATTACTTAGCTTCTTTATTGGCAGGATATGCTCGTTTGTGTATTGAACTCTAGCTCGTGTTAAGTAGGTTCGCTGCTCAGGAAACTATTTCCGTCTACCTATGGGGAGGTGATGATGCCGGCCTATGCAGTTGCTCTTATCCGCGAAACCCGATTCAATCCTGAAATTAAACAATATTTAGAAGGCATTGATGCAACGCTCGCGCCATTCTCGGGCAAATACCTCGTGCATGGTGGGCCATACATGCCGCTTGAGGGGGCATGGGCAGGCGATATGGTGGTGATTGAGTTTCCTTCCATGGAGCAAGCGCAAGGTTGGTATGACTCGGCTGCTTATAAAGCGATCCGCCCATTTCGTACCCGACATACAGAGGGCGATGTGCTATTAGTTCAAGGCGTACCAGAAGGGCATAAAGGAGCGGATATCCTTGGGTAGCGATAGCCGCTCCTTATGCTCCAGTGTGTTTACGATAAAAGTACATCTACTGAAATTTAGGCCGGTTGAGGTGAGGGAGCGCTTTCCAACGCTTCCTGCAACTCTTCAACAAGCGTTTCGACTTTCTTTATCGCGTCAGCAACTGATTTGGCCAATATCTCGCCGCCCACTTCCTGTCCTTCGATCGCGATGTAATGAACGCGAGTGATGCCGATAAATGCCAGTGCTGTGGCCAAGTGTGGCTCAAGGTGGTTCATATGGGCCATTGCTTCACCTGGCGCCATATTTACGCCGCCTCTAGCGGTGAGCACAACGGCATGCCTTTTTCGGTCTGTGAGCTTGGGTATGTAGGGGTCTATCGGGTTGGTATCATCGAACTCTACCGTTCGACCGGGCCGTACTACTTGGTCGACCCACGCCTTGAGGGCGGCAGGCATACCGAAGTTGTAAAGCGGCGTTCCGATTACCACAATATCAGCAGCAATTAACTCATCAATCAGTTGGTCGCTCTCTGTCAGCGCGTTCTTCATCCAGTTTTCTCGTCGCTCTTCTGGGGCGAAGGCAGAGGCAATCCAGTCGTGGCTGATAATCGACGGCGGGTTTTGACCTATATCGCGATAGGTAACCGTGTCTTGCGGTCGGCCTGATTGCCACTGGCTGACAAACTGATAAGTCAAATGGCGGCTATGCGAACCATGGTTATCTGTGCCAGCAATGCCGGGGCGGGCGCTAGCGTCTATAAGTAGAATGTGTGTCATGGTGGCCTCCTAATCTGAGTTGAACTCATCTATGATTAACAACAGGCTTAGCTTAGGCTGTGCCTTTCAGCCTGAACAAACGATCTTTTCTTGCAGCTATAGATGAGTGAAACTCATTCATGAGCCATCGCCGATTACCCTCTCTTTCGTCACTTCGTGCTTTTGAAGCGGCTGCCCGCCATGAAAGCGCTAAGCAGGCCGCACAAGAGCTGTCGGTGACTGCCACTGCCATTAGCCACCAAGTCCGAGGACTCGAAGAGGCACTGGGCGTTTCGCTGTTTTTGCGTAAACCCCGTCAATTGGAGCTGACACCTCAGGGCCGGGAGCTGCAGCAAGTGTTGGAAACAGCCTTTGATAGCATCAGCAGTGTCGTCGAGCGGCTAAGCGCTGTACCTGTTCGCCAAACCGTTACGCTCTCTACAACGCCAGCGGTTGCGGTGCGCTGGTTGCTGCCCTGGGTGTGTATGCTGCGTGACTCCCATCCAGATATTGATCTGCGTATTCATGCTTCGCATGAGTCGGTTCCGCTGGATGGGGTAACGGCAGACATTGCCATTCGCTATGGCGATGGCCGTTGGCCAGGGTTGGTCGCCGAGAAGCTGTTTGATAACACCTTTATCCCGACCTGTAGCCCACGCCTGGGTCTACACGAGGTAGAACAGCTACCGTTGCATCCATTGATTCACTTCAGCAGTCAGGGGGCCATATCATCACCACTGGATTGGGCGACGTGGCAGAAAGAGGCAAAGGTGCCTGGGCTGGACGTGAGTGCCGGGCTGGTCTTTTCTGATGAGACCCACGCTATCTCGGCTGCCGTTGGGGAGCAGGGTGTAGCGCTGATGAGCCGACAGTTGATTCAGGATGAGTTGGAAGAAGGGCGCTTGGTACAGCCCTTTGGCCCGGAATTCGAGGGCAAACCGTTCTTTCTGGTCTATCCAGAAAGCCGACGGCATGACCCAACCATTCAAGCGATCAGTGATTGGGTGTTGGCGGTGCCGGGTGGGTTGTGTACGTTGATGAATTGATAGTGGAGAACTTTTATACCGTTATCTTATAGGCAAGCTACCCATCCACCTTGCTGACTTGGTTAACAGGCCACGCTGCTGGATGACCTTCGAAGCTTCGCTGTTGTTCAAGGAGCTTCTAAAGTGAAGCTCCGAGCTGATGCTCGTCCTACTGCAGGTGAGAAATGCTGTTTCCCTGAGTTCAACTCATAGTATTTAAGAGCCGTCGCTCTGGCAGTCAAGGAACGAAACGATGGAAGTAATTATTAATACTATAATATCCGAGTTTTCGGATTTTAATGACCTGAGTGAATTCATTATTGTTGTGATTCGCTTGCTGTTGGCGGCTGTACTAGGCGGTCTATTGGGGCTCGAGCGAGAACAGAGAGGCAAGGCCGCTGGAATACGCACCCATATGCTGGTTTGTATGGGGGCGGCTTTGTTTATATTTATACCTCAGCAAACGGGTATCTCTGATGCGGAAATGAGCCGGGTCATCCAAGGCGTTATTGCTGGCATCGGTTTTCTTTGTGCTGGCACCATCATCACCCGAAAAGATGAAAAAGGTACGTCAGGGCTTACCACGGCGGCAGGGGTTTGGTTGACGGCGGCAATTGGCATAGCCGTAGGCCTAGGACGCGAGCAGACGGCGGTTTTGTGTACGCTGCTGGCCTGGGTAGTCCTCTATGTAGTGCCTTTCTTTTCCGGTTCAATCAGCAAGAAAAAGTCTTCGTCCTTGGGCGATGACGAAGATAATACCGATATTTGATGGCAGCCGAATGCAAAAACTAGAGGGCGTGAATGAACAGAGAGTTAAATCCTCTGGTAAGGCCTCGCCTTTTTATAATCAGGGAACTACACCCAGACGGTATAATTATTATTTGTTGGAAGCCTTCTCTCTTCCACTGGGGCTTTTCCTTCTCGCATAGCTCTTTCTCGGCTTACCCGTGCGTTTCGCCGGGCCACCGGCCTCACCCTGGGCGGTTTGCAGGCTCTGCCTAAGCTTTTCTGCATTGCTGTGGGTGAGTAATCCGCGCAGGTCATCCAGCAGCGCCTGCTGAAACGCGCCAGGGTCGTCCTGCTGTTCGGAAATCGCCCGTAGCCGCTGCTCCCATAGCGCGGTGCTCTCAGGTGTGCTTACGGCACTGGGCAGGGCGGCGATTAGGGCAGTGCCAAGCTTGGTGGCGCGCAGGGCTTTGTGCTGGCGTACCAGGTAGCCGCGCTGTACCAGGGTTTCGATAATGCCCGCCCGGGTGGCTTCGGTGCCCAGGCCATCGGTGTCGCGTAGAGTTCGGCGAACATTGGGATCATCCACATAACGTCCAATGTTCATCATTGCCTTGATCAGGCTGGCATCGGTGAACGGTTCCGGCGGGCGGGTTTCCTTCTCCTCAACGCCTGCGCCCAGCGCCTGGCAGGGCTCGCCTTGGGTGAGTGGTGGCAGCGGTGGTGTTTCATCCCGAGTAGTGAATAGCGGTTTCCAGCCGGGGTCGAGAATGCTTTGCCCGCGGGCGCGGAAGGCTTCATTAAGCAGTGTAAATTCGGCTTTGACTTCGAAGGTGCGCAGCGGACGGTAGAACTGCGCCATCACGTTGCGCACGATCAACCGAAACACATGGCCTTCGGTAGCGGAGAGCTGGCTGAAATCCGCGGGTTTTCCGGTCGGTGCGATCGCGTGGTGGGCACCGACCTGCTTATCGTTCCACGCCTTGGAGCGTAGGGTAAAGTCTGCTCCATTCAGCCACTGCTGAAGCGCATCATCGTTTTGGCAAGCACTGGTCAGGCTGCGCTGGGCAAGCTGAAGATGCTCCTCGGGTAGGTAGCGGCAATCAGAGCGCGGGTAGGTGATCAGCTTGTGGCGCTCATAAAGCCGCTGACAAATATCCAGCACCATCTGCGCGGAAAGCCCGTGACGGCGGGCGGCATCCACTTGCAAGGCAGAGAGCGAGTAGGGCAGAGGCGGTGCTTGACGTTTCTCCTGCTGGTCGAGCTTGGTGAGTTGCCCTGATGCGCCGGGTAACTGAGCCGCCAGGGCATCGGCGTGCCTGCGGTCAATCAAGCGGCCTTGATCATCGAGGGGGTGGTGTTCTTTGGGCGCCCACCAGGCGCGCAGTTGACCCTGGGCAACCTTGAGATCCACCCATAGCGGATAAAACGGATGGGGCACAAAGTCACGGATGGCGTTATCACGGCGCACGATTAATCCCAGTACCGGGGTTTGCACACGACCGACAGAAAGCACACCGTCGTGCCCCGCTTGTCGGCCGGTGAGTGTCCAGGCGCGGGTTAGGTTAATGCCATACAGCCAGTCGGCGCGAGAGCGGGCCTGGGCTGCCTGAAACAGCGGCTGGTATTCGGCGTTGGAGCGCAACTTGGCAAGCGCCCGGCTCACTGCAGGTTTATTAAGGTCGCTGATCAGCAGCCGCTGTACCGGGCCGCGATACTTCATATATTCGATCACTTCCTGCACCAGCAGCTGACCTTCGCGGTCAGGGTCACCCGCGTGAACCACATCCGTTGCTTGTTTGATCAGCTTGCGGATCACCGCGAGCTGCCCACGCGCCTTGGGGCGTGGCATGAGTTTCCACTGCTGCGGCACAATAGGGAGCCGATCCAGCCGCCACTGTTTGTCAGCGGGGTCATAGGCTTCCGGTGGCGCTTGTTCTAATAAGTGCCCTAGGCACCAAGTGACCGTGGTGTCGCCACATAGCACCGCGCCCTCCTGGCGTTTGCTAGTGCCCGGTAACGCCTCGGCAATGGCTTGGGCGAGGCTGGGTTTTTCGGCAATTATCAGGCGCATAGCAGCGAAGCCTTCATCGTATCCTTTGATGGCGCCTATGGTAGCAGACCCATTGATCTATATAGAGCAAGGAGTCGTAGGGGGATGTATAGTGATGCCAACTATTTCCAAAATATTTTTATTGTATATATTTTGTATAAATAATTCGGCTTAGTTAAGTGGTGAGTTGAGTAACCAGGAGAGACAGCAAATGCGTGATCGAGGCAGAACACGACGTTTAATGGGATTGGGTGCACGCACCGGTGGAGCGCTGCTGAAAACCCGTTTAGGTGGCCAAGCGGATTGGCGAGCCCTGGGCGAAGCGCTGTTTGAGGGGCTTTCAGAGCTTAAAGGCCCAGCTATGAAGCTTGCCCAAATTATGTCCCAGTGGGACGACCTGTTGCCTCCCGATCTCGCCGAGGAGCTTGGCCGCCTGCAGCGCCAGGCCGCACCGATGCCCTGGCCACGTATTCATGAAGCGCTGGTTCAGCAGTACGGCGACATTGACCACTATTTCAGCGAAGTCGAGGAGCGCCCCTTTGCCAGCGCCTCTATGGGGCAGGTTCACCGCGCGACCACCCATGAGGGAGAAACGGTCGTGCTCAAGGTGCAGTACCCCGGCCTTGCTGAGGTTTTGGAGAGCGATTTAATCCAGGTGCGACGCATTATGCGTTTAGGCCGCTGGTTTAAAGTGCCCCAGGCGCGCTTGGACGCGCTGTTTGAAGAGCTCGCCGAAAGCCTGCGTGGGGAACTGGATTATCACGCCGAAGCTGCTGCGTTGGCCCGTTACCGTGAGCGCTATAAGGATGATCCACGGCTAATGATTCCCGAGCCTTTGCCAGCGCTCTCCGGCCCCCATGTCCTGGTGATGCGCTACGTGGAAGGAACGCCATTGCGCGAATTAGCCGAGGCAGATGACGCGACGCGCCAGGGCATTGCCAAGACATTAGCGGACTGGATTACCCAAGAGCTGTTTGCCTACGGCGAACTACACGCCGACCCCCACGCGGGTAATTTCGCCGCCGATGCCCAAGGGCGACTGGTGATTTACGATTTGGGCGCGGTAATTGCGGTCCCCGATGCGCGCATAAGGGCGATGATGCAACTGTTGGATGCCACCTTGAAGCATGACCCCATGGGGATGGACGAAGCCTTGATGCAAATGGGTGGCCGCCAGGGGCAGGGCGCACCGTTGGCGCTCTATCGTGAATCCGCTGAATGTATCGCGCCACTGTTTGAGCCAGGCGAGCAGGATTTCAGCGATGTGCGGGTGCACCGTCGTCTGCGCGAGCTAACCCCTAAAGTGTGGGCGGCGATGGATCGCCTACAGCCTCCTGCAGAAACGCTGCTGCTTTCCCGGGCGCTGAACGGCCACTATTGGAATTTAGTGCGTTTGGGCGCGCGACTGAATATGCACGAGCGCACGCTTCCGCTATTACAACGAGCCTATTAATGATCAACCGATTGCCACTGCGACCATGTCGGCCTTCATGCTAAACTATGCCGCTTTTAAACAGGTCATTGTTTAATTCGATATCGTTGAACACGACATCGTTTAACAAGCCATCCTGTCACAACATGGAGACGGCAATGCTGGCGGTATGGGTCGATCAGCTGCTGGGATTCGCCTCCGGGGCACTCTCGGCAATCAGGCAACAAGAACACTATCCGGATTTTATGACCTGGGTGCGCGCCAAAGGCGCGGATTCATTTGAAGGCGATGTGGCCATGGCCCAAGCGCTGGCGCCAGTGCTGTGGTCGCAAACACCACTAGAGCGGCTCGACTTCGCCTGTGAGCCCCTCGCCACGCCAGGGCGTAATGAACCCTGCTGGTGCGACTCAGGGCGCAAATTCAAGCAGTGTTGCTATCAGGTTGAGTTCCCTACCGAGATTCCCGATCAGATGATGTGGATGCTCTCGCTGCGCGAATGGAAGGGCGCGACCCTGAAAGCCGCGTTGGATAGCCAACAGGCTCCGGCTCAAGCGCTACTGGAAGCCGGGTTGATTGCTGCTGAAAGCGGCCAGACGGGCCGCGCTATGCAAATCCTTGAATCGCTGTTCGATGGCAGCGATTGGTCACGACTGCCCGAACAGGCCGAACCCGCCTTTGAAATCCTTTTGGATATTTATCAAGAGCGCGGCTTTAGCCGTAAACGTGCTGACCTGCTTGATGATGTAATGGAACGGGGGCCGCTGTTTTTGCGCGGCGTGGCTCTTGAGCGTTTATGCCTGATGCACTTGGATAACGATGATTTGGATAGTGCTCGTGGTGCCTTTGTGAAAGCTCAGCAGGCGCTACCCGATTCGCCTACCTTGGCCTACATCGAAGCCATGCTATTGCTGCATGAAGGGCATGAACAGGAAGCCAAAGAGCGCGCCAACTTCTGGTATCGTCGCCTGGTTCGCCAGGGTGACCTGGATGAAGATCAGCTGGATTTTTTAGCCGCGTTGGCGGATAACCCCGGTGCGACGCTTGCCGATCAGTTGCTTAGTGCGGAAGAGGATCTGGCAACGCCGCTGGTAGCGCTTCAGGCATTGCTGGCCGCGCTGCCCATTGCCCCCAAAATCGATGTGAGCGCTGACCCTGAAAGTGGGCGATTGCTATATAACACCAGTGCTCGTGAAGAGACCTTGTTTGCCGCTTGGCATGAGCAGTTTCAGGTGTTGGTTGATGAAGACGTAGCGTTGGGCTTCCGCGATGATCCCTGGGGCAACGCCATTGAGTGGATGTCGGCACTCTGTGCACATCCTGAGTGGCTGGACGCCCCACAGGTAGTGCAGGACTTAACGTTGGCGCTCACCAGCCGCTTTGGCAGCCTGCCGTGGATGGCCCCAAGCCTACTGGAGCCACTGGCGCTTCGCCTCTCGCGCTGGTTGGAACAAGCCCGCGCTGAAGGCGACGGCAACTTGTGCTGGGACGATGCCAACAACGCCATGTTGCTACGCACAGGGCTAGCGCTGGTGGTCGGCATGGAGCGCGGCGCGCGTCAGCACTCCCGCGAGTTGGCCGAAGAGCTACTGCTGATCGACCAGGAAGATAGCTTAGGGCTGCGGGAGCTGGTACTTGACCAGTTGCTGCGCGATGATCGCAACGAGGAAGCGTTGGCACTTGCGGAAGAGAATGACGACGACGGCTCATTGGTGTTGGGGCTTTTAATGGGTAAAGCCCTGGCACTCTATCGGTTAGAGCAGCGCGAGGCGGCAGAAGCGGCGCTAGGCGATGTGCTTGGCCATAACCGCTACGCGTTAGAGCTAATTTGTGCAGATAGTCCGCGGCCTTCCATGCCTCACCCCGATGGTCAGGTTGACCCCGGCTCCCGGGCGGAAGCGTGGCAGTACCGCACCTTGATGCGCGATCAGTGGCGGACTACGCCAGGGGCCTTGGACTGGCTCGAAACACACCGCTAGCCTAAACCTTCAAGCCTGTTTAAGCAGGCTTGGGGGTAGGCACTAGCTGCTTGTCTCGACTGATCCAAATTGCCAAGATAATGGCGGGAAGGCCCAGTAACGTTGCGATGACAAAGAAGCTTGGGTAGCCCTGAGAGGTTACGACCAGCCCACCAAAACCGCTCAAAAACTTTCCTGGCAGCGTCATTAGTGATGAGAACAGCGCGTACTGCGTTGCAGTATAGGCGCGTGATGTGAGACTGGAAAGAAAGGCGATAAACACCGCACTGGCTAAGCCGTTGGCAAGATTATCGCCGATAATCGTCACCACCAGCATGGGCAACTGATTACCCACCACGGCAAGCACGGCAAACAGCAGGTTAGTCACCATCACCAACCCCGCGCCGAAGATCAGCAGCGGGCCAATGCCGTAGCGCGCCACGCATAGCCCGCCTAGAATTCCACCGGTAATGCTCATCGCAATGCCGAATATATTGGTCACGTTAGCAATCTCTGCCAGCGAAAAGCCCAGGTCGATATACAGCGGGTTGGCCATGGAGGCCATGGCCAAATCGCTGATTCTAAATACGGCAATAAACACCAAAATCCACAGCGCTTTCACTCCATAGCGGCGAAAAAAGTCGGTAAACGGACAGACGAGCGCACCAATGCTCCAGGCACCCAGGCGGCGTAACAGTTTGGGCTTACCGCGGCTGGCGCGAATAAACGCCCGGACCTTAGGTTCATGGATAAGTTGAATAGAAAGCGAGGCGCGCTTAGGTTCAGGGCGCAGCAGCACGGTGAGAACGCCAATACCCATTAGTGCCGCCATGCTCAGGTAGGCCACATCCCAAGAGGCAGACGCCGCGATATACAGCGCACCTGCGCCGGCAGCAAGTAAGCCACCGCGATAGCCAATAATATAGGTCGAGGCCATGGCGGCCTGGACATCGTCATCGGCGGACTCAATGCGATAGGCATCGATAGCGATATCCTGCGTCGCTGAACCAAACGCCACCAGCAGTGCAAAGAGGGCCACCCAGCCGAGATTACCCACTGGGCTCAAACTGGCCAGCCCCACTAACCCTGAAACGATCAACCCCTGGGCTAACAGCATCCAGCCGCGGCGCTGGCCGAAGGCGCGGGTCAAAATCGGGAGCGCTAACCGGTCGACCACCGGCGCCCAGAAAAACTTGATCGAGTAGAGCATGCCAATCCAGGCAAAAAAGCCAATGGCCGCTACCTCCACGCCGTCGCTACGCAGCCAGGCGGAGAGCGTTGAAAACACTAATAAAAAGGGCAAGCCTGCAGAAAACCCCAAAAACAGCATGGTAATAACGGGTGCACGACAATAAATCGCCAGCGCGGCAAGCCAACTGCGCTGGGGGGTGGGGTTTAACATTAAACGCTACTCCTGGTGGAAAGACGCTGGCAACGGCCAAGTGATAAACTGAAGCAGTGTTTCTATTCCAAAGTTCTATCACAAAACCGACAGCTTACCGGAGAGGAGTTTTCCATGTCGATTACGGCGCATCAGGTAGTTACCTTGCACTATGTCCTCAGCGACGTGCTCAACGATGGCAGCAAGCAGGTATTGGATGACTCCCAAGCGCGCAATAAGCCGTTAGAGTACTTGCATGGCCACGACAATATCGTGCCAGGGTTGGAGAGTGCGCTAGCAGGTCAAACCGTTGGCGCCGAACTCAGCGTTCAACTAATGCCTGCTGATGCCTACGGTGTGCGTAACGAAGATTTGGTTCAAGAAGTCAGCCGTGGCTCATTTGGTAACGCTGAGTTGGACCCGGGCAGCCGTTTTCAAACTGAGGGCGAAGCCGGGCCGCAAATTGTTACGGTACTGGAAGTCGATGGCGACCGCGTTACCGTCGATACCAATCACCCCCTGGCCGGGCGCACGCTGAACTATAAAGTAACCATTTTAGACGTACGCGAAGCTACCCGTGCAGAATTAGCCAAAGGCCATCCGTTACCGCCAGGTACCGAACACAGTAAAGTTGAAGACCGTAAGGTGCTGTAGCACCCAAAAATTGATCAGTATCAATTTCTTGTTTAACCGCTTACCCCCGCCGTCCGTAACTTGATCTAGGTCAGCATTCTTCTGCCGCTGAGTGGCTAGTATGAGCACATACATCACGGCGGGGGATTCACCATGTATTGGGATGACACAGTTATTTTCGGCTTAGTGACCGTCGCGTTAGTAATCGTTTTTATGCTGGGGTGGGTGGGCTTCGTGATTCGTGATCATCTACGTAAAGATGAGCGTAAGAAGTAGCTTTCACACCTCATGTAAACCTTGTCAGGGGAGGGGGTTTGCTAACGCAGTAAACCTCCTGTTGCCAGCCCACCATGGGCTGGCTTTTTTTTGCCTGAAATGTGCTGAAAAGTTGAAATCGCATAGCGGTGCGTTGATGAGCAATGCAAAGCGTGCTCTGGTAAAGTTCATTGAAGCAATGACTACACTAGGAAGCTTTGCCATGAACGCAGTTGCCTTACACCGCAGCCCGTGGGGTCGTGTACGTGATCGATTAGCGTGCGCGTTAATTGTCGTGGGCATAACACTTCCCGCGACTGCCTTTGCCCAGGCATTGAATATGATCAACGGCGATGTCACTCAAAAGGTTGCTTTAAGTGATTTACATGCCATGTCCGATACGACGTTTACACTCTATGACCCCTATCAAGGGCGCGATGTGGAGATGCAGGGCGTCGAGTTTCGCACCTTTCTGATTGAACAGTTTGGCGAAGTACCCCCCGCGCTTCATTTTACTGCCTGGGACGACTACGAGGTGACCTTAGAAGGGTGGGACGACCCTAACTGGTACCTGATTAGCTCTGAGGATGGCGATCCGCTCACCATCCGCACGCGAGGTCCTGTGCGGCTGGTAGAACGTGACTACAATAATCAGGGCAATGGTGATCGCGACGTAGAAAACCTGCGTGAGTTCAATGACTGGATCTGGATGATTCGTAGCATAGAGGCAAAGTGGTGACATCCAAAACCAGGCCTGTCGCGCAGCCAACAGTTCGTCCCCGGCCTTTAGCTCGCCAGCACCGCTATTTTACGTGGTTATCGTTGAGCTTGATGAGCTTTTTGGCACTTATGGTGCTGATTGTTTATGAATCACGCTGGGTATACCCCGAAATACAGGGTTATTTCAGCCAGACGGGGAGTCTTACAGGTCAGCAGCTTTCTACTCGGGCACGGGTCTACCTACAAAATGCCCAATCCGAGCTATTGAGTGACCAGGCAGAGCAAGATGCGCTGGATGCCGCCACCTTGGATATTGACCTGGCCTACGGCTTAACCGATGTGCACATTTATCGGCGTGAATATACCTGCGCTGAGCCTAGTTTGAAGGAGTTAGATCGGCTGGCGGCACTGTTCGTGACGCGGGGTATTGACCGTGTCGCTGCGGCGATGGCGTTGTTCGCACCGATTCAATGCTTAACCTATATTGAGATGAATCAGCTTGATCGCCGGGGCGCAGCGATTAACGACTTTTCCGAAAGCACCCGTCAGCATAGTCAGGTGCTGACTTACTCCAGTTTATTGATCTTTGTGATGGGATTGGCGTTTTGGTGGCTCCATGAGCGCCAGCTAAAACGCACAGATCGTGCCACCCAAGAGACCTTCGAGTGGATAAAGCGCGCCATGCGCGACCCGCTCACCGGGATCGGTAATCGCAGCGCTTTGCACCATGATGTGTTGGCGCAGCAGCATCAATCGTTGGGACTGATTCTGGTCGACATCGACTTTTTTAAACAGTACAACGATGCCTATGGGCATCCGCAAGGCGATACCCTTTTGCGCCAATTGGCCACATTGATTGGTGAAACTCTGAATGATGAAGCGCAGCTCTACCGCTTGGGAGGCGATGAGTTCGCGGCACTACTTCACTGCCCGAACACTGACACGCTGAAGCGTTACTGCCGCCAGTTAATTGAAGGGCTGCGGGAAGCTGGTTTTGCTCACCCCGCCCATCCGGATCAAAAAGGCGTGACGTTAAGCGTTGGTGGTAGCTGTTTTGTGGCCGATGAAGCAACGTTTCCCAACGCTTACGAAGCCGCTGACAAAGCACTCTACCGGGTAAAAGCGATGGGCCGTGACGGCTGGCAGGTTACTGAAGACGCATAACGTCTGCGTACATAGGGGCGAGTCTGCCCAACAGTTCATTACGCGCGCCAAGGGCAATACCCTGCGCCTGCATAGCCGCATCGAGATGTTCCACCAAGCGATTAAAATGCGCATCTGTTAGCCCCATATGTTGATGAGCACGACCCATCGGCGGGCCTTCATAGCGGCAGGGGCCATCGCTTACATCGCATAGCTGGCTGGCCAGGGATTCAGCAAATAAATCGATATTGGTGTTAGCAAAAAACACCACTACTTCGAGATCATCCGCAATTCGGTATAAGAGATTCTCGACCACCGTGTCGATAGTGCCCTGACCGCCAAGCCGTTCGTAAAGCGTTGTTGATTGAGTGGCTGACTGATGAGTGCAGCCTGCGAGGGTAATTGCGATTGTTGCAAAAATAACCGCTATTAAACCACGGTGTGTCCGATTGTATTTGTGTGGAAAGCTCATAGCGCCCCGCTTAGAAAGCTGCCTGAAGTGAAAGATAGCCGCCGCGTTGGGAAGGTAGGCCGGCAATGTCGCCTAAGTTCAACCACGCGCCCGTGAGTGATAAGTGCTTATTGAAGAAGTAGGCATTGTAGAGACTTTGCCAATCATCCTCTTTAGCTACGATTAGGTTATCGGGTTTCTGACGATACTCTGCACCGACAACCCATTGCGGGGTAATAAAAACGCCCACGCTCCCCTCGGCCATCCACGAGCGGCTTCTCTGCTCGCCGCCAAAGCCAAGCAGACCGCCCTGGTTGGCATTGGTATTGCGCAGGGTGGCGTTGAGTAGCACATTGCGCCCGGCAACAGCACTAAACAGCAGCTTGCTGGCGCTAAGATACACATCGGTACCGCTTGTTTTATCGGCACCGAGGGCGGTGGGAATGGTGCCATCAATCAGTTGTTTATGTTGCATCCCAACACTCCAAATGCCCCAAGGGTGATAGAGCACATCGCCGAGCAAGCGCACTTTAGCACCGTAAATATCCTGGCCTAGCTCGCCACCCAGGGTATCTAGGTCAAGCGTTTGACGCGCCACAGAGACTTCAATACGGTCATAAACATTCAGACTAGCGCCGGTCACCGTTAGCCGATAATCGTCCACCCAGGCGCGGGTAGCGGCAGCAGTGACGCCTATTTCCTGTTCGCTGGCGGTGCTGGTCAGCACTGCCCAAGGCGATAAACCTCCTCCCGCGGCCCCTTCAATGGCACTTACCCCACCGGTACCTACAATACGGCTACCGGCAGAGGAGGTTGCGGCCGCAAATGCTAAACAGACCGCTAAGCAGGGTGCAAGGTAGCCGGAAAGGGAGTGTCGAAAGGGGGCGGTGGGGGGCGAAAACATAGACTGAAATAACATCATGGCTTTTTCTGGAACGTCTTAAGTATGGAAGACATCGGGTGGGGCAATGACAGCGGCGTAAAATTATCCAGCCAAGCGGGAAGTTCATCCGCTGGCATAGGTTTAGCAATCCAATACCCCTGTAAATAGTCACAGTCAAGCTTGCTTAACAGCTCGGCGCTGGCGCGATTCTCAACGCCTTCGGCCACTAAGCGCAGTCCTAAACTGTGGCCCATTTCGATAGTTGAGCTGACAATGGTTAAGTCATCTTTTTGGGAGTCAATCGCCAGCACGAAAGACTTATCGATCTTGAGTTCATCCACGGGTAGACGTTTGATTTGCGCGAGGGAAGAGTAGCCAGTGCCGTAATCATCAATCGCAATACGCAGCCCTAGCTGGTTGAGCTCTATCAACGTGGCCATAGCGGCATCAACGTCCTGCATAACGGCACTTTCAGTGACTTCGATACTCAGGCGGGCAGGGGCAAGGCGATAGCGCTCAAGTAAGCTGGCTAAATAAGTGGCTAATTGGCGATCCATTACATCACTGGCGGAGAGATTAACCGCTACGGATAAATGATAACCACGTTGCTGCCAAGCATGCAGCTGAGCGCAGACATTGGCCAACATCCAGTGGCTAAGCATGCTGATACTCCCCGAGCGTTCGGCCAGGCTAATGAACTCATCGGGGGGGACAAAACCCAATGAGGGGTGGCGCCAGCGCATCAACGCTTCGCACTGATCGACACGACCGTTACGGGTGCCTACTTTGGGCTGGTAGGCCATCCACAGCTCACCGTTACCCACCGCATCCTGTAGATCCCGAATCAAGGTGAGCTGGCGTAAATGGTGCTCATCCTGGCCCTCCAGGTAGCGCTGATGGTGGTGTCGGTGACGACGCGCCATATCCAATGCTATATCGGATCGCCGCATCAGCAGTTGTGGGCTGTCGCCATGGTCGGGGTAATTTGTTTCACCCGCTGAAAGTGAGGGTGTGATGGGTGATTGATCAAGATCGATAGGGTGATGCAGCCTAGTGAATAGTCGGGTACGCCAGGCAAAGTCGCTTCTTGACTGCTTGACGAGCAGCAGCAGCTCTTCACCATCAAGCCGGTAGGCTGTGCTCTCCGAGCCATCAAAGTGCTGCAAGCGCTTGGCCAGGGTAACCAGCACGTGATCCCCCAGCGCATAGCCGAAGGTGTCATTAATGTCGCGAAAGTTGTTAATTGCCAGGCGCAGAAGGGTAAACGGCTCACCGCGTTTGATCAAAAGGCTGATATCTTCCTGGGCGCTGATGCGATTGGGCAAGTCGGTAAGAAGGTCGTGGCGGGACTGGTGATGAAGCGTCGCCTCGCGCTGAGCGATGCCCTCCTGCATGGCGAGCAGTGTCGACGCCAAAAGACCCGTTTCACTTCGCTCAGTACCAATGGGTAGCTCGGTAAAACGCTCTCCGCGTCCAATGCGCTGAGCCGCCTTCGCCAGTTCCATTAGCGGTTTGCTCATGCTCCGCGCGCTCCACATGGCTATGAGTACGGTAAACAGCAGAATCAGAGCAATGATCCCCAGCAATTGCCACTGCAGCGAGCGGTAAGCGCCAAGCAACTCGTTGCGTGAGAGTTGTAACAGCGCATAGGCCTGGTTGACGTCATCGGAGTAGAACTGAGTCGCGTAGGTCAGGTACTCGGCATCCGGCGTCATCTGGCTGTGTAAGGCATATTCGCCTGCGATTAGCTCATCGTCACGCCCGCTCATTAACTCCTGGGCCAGTTGCTCGGGATGAGAGCTGGCAAGGTAGCTGATCTCGCCGTTATCGCGATAGTTAACTACGCTAATGTCCAACCCGGTTAATGCATTAATCTCTTCCGTTAACGCTTCATTGATTAAAAAACCCATACCCACCCAGCCAATCAGGTTTGGGGCACGCACGGGGAGCAGGGCAAACTCATACGGCTGTCCCTCAGCGATGACAACACTAACGGCTTCGCCCTCTTGACGGGCACGATCGAGCAGTTGCGGGAAAGGCATTGGGCTATTTTGCGCGTGATGGCTGCTGGCCAAAATACGCCCGTCCAGGCCACTGAGTAACACGATATCCGCCTTGACTCGATCACCATGGTTGGCCAATACGGAGTAGAGTGTTTCGGTGTCCTGAGTGGAAACGGCGCTTTTAAAACCGAAGTCATCGGCGAGGATGGCGACGTTATTAGCTAACTGCTCACCGCGGGCATCCAGCAACTGGTTAAGCACTTTGGCGCCTACTTCTAAGCGCTGTGAACCTTTAGCGATAACGTCATTTTGGGTCGCGCGGAGAAACGCCATCCCTGTGGCAAGTTGCGAGACAATCACCACTGTCAGTAGTACGAGCATCAGGTGCGTTCTAAAGCGCATAGCAACCTCACTAAGTGGCTGATCGCCACCTCCTTAACACTGATAGAGACTTAAGTGGCATCTTTAAATCGCTGCTGAAGGGGAGAGAGTGTTGGCGCAGGGGGTGGTAGCGCGTTGAGTTCTAATCTGACTTCCAATTGGTCGGTATCGGTAATGATGCCTTCCCACCAGACTTGCTGGCTGTCATCAAGACGCGGGTGCCAAACGCGCACACGATGCTCACCAGATGGCAGCGCCGGCAGCGTAAGTATGCCCTCGGCGTCCGTTGTCGCCGCGTAGGGGGCGTCACTGACAACAATAAAAGCCTGCATATGGTCGTGAATATTGCATCCTAAAACGACAATGCCGGCTTGATCTAAGTGCACCGGTGGCGGCGTTTCTTGCAGGTATAGATTTAAATCAAAGGTTTTGGCCGGTGAAAAAGAATACACATGATGACGGGTTGTATCTTGGTTGGGAAATGCCACATGGCTGCCGCTAGGAACGGTTAGTACTTTGGGGTGGAAGGTAGCATCACGTTGATAGATGTTCTCTTCTTGGGGGGGATTCGCCTCCGAAGTATAGTAAATCTCAACGACTGCGTTCTCAAGCGGCTGGCCATCAGAACTGCTTATAGTTATTTGCGCGGCGTTAGCGTTGGGGACAATTAGGATGATTACTGCCAGTGCCAATAGCGGGGCTGTGTATGCACTGATAAACCCTCTAAAAGGGCGACGTCGTAGTGTTGGCTTTGGCATAGAGGTCGGCATCCCGCATTAAGCTGGCAAAGTGTTAAGCCTAATAGTGGATGGATTATGCAAGAAAGTCATGCCTTTGGCTTAACGGTAAGCCAACATTTGCCAAAAAGAGTAAACAATAGGGAAAGCACACTTGTGGAGTGGTGCTCTAAAGGCGCAGTGGTTAAAGTGAATATTGTAAAACGGTGTTCGTTAACTGTGGAGAAGAGAGATGAACAACGATGCAACGCCAACCCTATTAAAGCAGCGCCGCTCTCGTCGGCAGGTGTTAACCAGTTTAGGCTTGGGCGCAGCGGCACTCTATGTAGCTCCGATGCTGCTGTCGATGAATCAAGCGCAGGCTCATGATCATCGCTCTAGGCCTAGCGGCCAACATCGAGGTCATTCTAGGCCTAGCTATTCAAGACCCAGTTATTCAAGACCCAGCTATTCAAAACCTAGCTACTCTAGACCCAGCTATTCTAGGTCTGATTATTCACGCCCCTACGGACGTCGTGAACGTCGACGCTGGGAGCGCGATGGGGTTATTGAATTGCGCATTAGCCGTCTACTTCCGCATCGCTGGTGATAATGGCCATGAACTCAGTGACTGACTATTCGCTTCCCGGTATAGGCCCCTGTATCCGACTGGTAGGTGCGCAACCCTTGTTGCCCGTTCTTCAAGCGGCGATGCCCGGCTGGGCATTAACTGAGTGCCCACGCCAATCTGTTGAGCCTGATATCTGCGTTTGGCAGCAAGAAGAGGGCTACTGGCAACAGGCGAATGCGCTGCCCAGAGGCATGTGGCTTGAAACGGCGGTAGGCGCAGCCTGTAGTGTTATTGCAGATGTAGCGGGTGCTTTTTTGCGTAAACAGCCTAATTATATTGGGTTGCACTGTGGCTCTGCCGAGATAAATGGTCAGCTAGTGATTTTCCCTGAATCGCACCGTGCCGGTAAAAGTACGCTGACGTCTGCGTTTGCGGCCACAGGGTATCGAGTATTCGGTGACGACGTGTTGGCATTAACGCCTGAAGGGGAAGGCGTGTCGCTTGGCATTGCGCCAAGGCTTCGTTTGCCTCTCCCTGATTCTATTAATGCCGGATTTCAGGATTTTGTCAGCGCACATCAAGGCCCAAGCGATCACCGCTACGGTTATTTAGTGCTGGATGAAAGGCTACTGGCGCACCATGGTGTGAAGCGGCCCATAGGTGCGATCATATTAATTGACCGTGACAATAGTGTCACCACTCCCAAATTATCATCGCTTCAGCACGGGGAGGGGTTATGGCAGCTGCTAAAGCAGAACTTTGCTGATACGCTTTCCGAACAGGTACTGATCACCAAGTTTTTGCCCTTGGTTAAGCGTATTCCCTGTTTTTTACTGCGCTACTCAGATGCTTACCAAGCAGCAGAGTTTGTAGGTCGTGAGCTTAAGCGGGCGCTACACGACCAGCCATCAACTTACACACCACCCTCGCAGGCAGCGTCAATGCCTGAAGCAGCTGCATTGGAGAGAAGCGATCAGCGTTGTTGGCGGGCCTGTAAAGCGGCCCATGAATACTCCTTGGGCGATGAACTATTTGTGATTGTCGAAGATGGCGGTGCGATTCACCGCATGAATGTCACTAGCCGCGCCGTGTGGCTGCTATTGCAAAATGAAGCAATGGATATAGACGAACTAAGTAAAACATTGGCCGAGTTTTTTATGCCAGTTTCCCGTGAACAGGTTTCCAAAGATATGTCTTTATTGCTAGCCTGGATTTCTCATAGTACCTCAG
>NZ_JACCGK010000014.1 GCF_013416325.1 Vreelandella sedimenti | reverse complement strand
AAAGGCCTTTACGGGTCAAGTACGCCGTGGCACGCACTCGAGCGATTTTGGTCGGGGTGCGAAACAGCGTGTGGGCGACCTGGCAGGCGATCATATTGATCTCGTCGCTGCTGGTGACAGCGATCAACATATCGGCGTCTTCGCAGCCAGCCTGACGCAACACAATCGGGTAGGAACCCGCCCCAGTGACGGTGCGGATATCGATTTTGGTGTGCAGCTCGCGCAGTTTTTTGGCGTCAGTGTCAACGACGGTGATGTCGTTCTCCTCGCGGGCGAGGTGTTCAGCCAGTGTGCCGCCGACCTGGCCGGCGCCGAGAATGATGATTTTCATATAGTCTTGTCCTCACGGTCAGGCTCAAGGGGGAGTCGGTAGCCAATGCCGGGTTCCGTTTGCAGCAGGGAGGGGGACTGGGGATCATCACCTAGCTTTTGACGTAACTTGCTCACCACAATGCGCAAATAGTGCGTATCTTCCTGATGAGTTGGGCCCCATATCTGGCGCAATAGCTGGGTCTGCGTGACCACTCGCCCAGCGGAAGCAATAAGCTGGGCCAGCACGGCGAACTCTTTAGGTGTTAGATGAACAGCCTCGCCGTGCAAGCTTACTTGGTAAGCGGCCAGGTCGACGATCAAGCCACCATGTTGGAAGCGTTGAACGCTTGGGCTGGCGCGCCGCCTTAACAGGGCTCGAATACGTGCCAGCAGCTCTTGAATGCCGAATGGCTTGGTAACGTAGTCGCTCGCTCCGTTATCCAGGGCGCGCACTTTTTCAGCCTCATGGCCGCGCACCGAAACAATGATCACGGGTACCTCGCTATGCTTGCGGATCGAATCGAGTACTTGCTGTCCATCCATATCCGGTAGACCAAGATCCAGCAAAACGATGTCGGCATTAGCGGTGAGGGCATCAGCATTGAGTTTTTCCAACCCTTCGCGACCACTGGACGCCTCAATCACCTGAAATCCTTGAGAGGTGAGGCTGATACGCAAAAAGTGGCGAATGTGTGGCTCGTCATCAATGACTAATACGCGCGCTTGATCAGTGGTCATTCTCGGCGTCCTTGCTGGGGGACGCTAGAGGCAGCGTCATGGTAATTCTGGTGCCAGCATTGTCAGGCCCAGGGCTTGCCTGGATTTGACCCGCGTGGGCGCCAAGCATTCCCCGGCAAATTGCCAGCCCCAGGCCGCTACCGTGCAGGCTGCGATCTCCGTCGTTGCCGGTGACAAACATATCGAACACGCGCTCGCGTAGTGCTTCGGGTATGCCTGGGCCTTGGTCGGTAACCGAAAACAATAAGATGGACGGGTCTCCAGCCCTTTTATCATCACGACATTGGGCTTCGATAGTGATATGGCCATTAGGAGGTGAGAAGCGCGCCGCATTTTCAAGCACGTTGACCAGCGCTTGCTCGATCAGGGCGGGGTGAACGTAAAGTAGTGGTAGCTCTTTTGACCAGTGCTGCTCGACTTGGAAACCTTCAAGGGCACTGCCCAGTCGCTTCCGCGCTGAAGCGACTAAATCATCAAACGCCACCCAATCGCGCTCGATTTTCATGTCGCCATGCCCTAGTCGGGTCATATCCAACAAATTTTGTATATAGCGGTTAAGGCGTTCACTTTCGCTTAATACGCCATCGAGTAACGCAAAGCGATCCTGTTGGCTGAGCTGTGCATCCAGAGTGCGAAGCGAGCTGGCCGCGCCAATAATCGACGCTAGCGGAGTACGCAGGTCGTGGGAAACCGACGATAGCAGCGCTGAACGCAATCTCTCCTGCTCTTCAGCCAAGCGAGCGGCGCTAAGCTCCAACAGGCGTTGGCGGCTGTCTCCGGCGAGCTTGCCGACTACCAGTGCGACTAATAGAAAGAACAGCAGCGTTAGCAGTTGCTCTTGCTCTTCAACCGCTAACGAAAAGTGCGGGACGGTAAAGCAAAAATTAAACGTCAGAAAGCCCAGCACGGCACATAACAGAGCTGCGTAGCTTCCTGCCAACACCGCACTGGCGAGAACCGCGGTAAGAAAAATCAGTGAAAGATTCGCCAAGGCTAGCCAAGTATATAGTCCCCAGGCGATCAGCAGGGCCATTAGCGTACTCGCCAGCGCAATCAGGATTTCTGATGGCATTGGCAAGCGCAGCTGGTTCGCAATCTGCCTAAAGGGTTTGAATATTGGTTTTCTAAGTGTCATGACACGATTGTCCTTCACGATTGCTCTTCGCGAACGTCCTTCAAGATATTCGGCTAGCGCCGCCAGAACATTGGAGTCAGCAACACCACAACGGTGAGTATTTCTAATCGCCCCATCAGCATGCCAATACATAGCAGCCATTTCGCCGCGTCGGGGAGGGGGGCAAAATTACCCGCGGGGCCGATGATATCGCCTAGCCCAGGGCCCACGTTGGTGACTGCGGTGGCGGCACCGGAAAGAGCGGTGACTAAATCCAACCCCAGAGCGGAGAGGCTCAACGCCAGGGCCGCTATGGTGATAAAAAAGAAGAACGAGAAGGCCACTACGCTGCGCGAGATATCGCTGGTGACCGGCTGCTGGTTATAGCGAGTGGTAAACACACCATTGGCATGAATTAAATAGCGCAACTGGTTAAGCAGCATTAAAGAGGCAATCTGAAACCGGAAGATTTTCATTCCGCCGCTGGTCGAACCGCTGCAGCCGCCCACAAAGGTCAGGTAGAAAAAAGCAACTACCGGCAACGCCCCCCACTGGGTGTAATCATCAGATGCATAGCCGGTGGTGGTTACCACCGAAATAATGTTAAAGGTAACGTGGGTGAGCGATTCAAACCAGTTGTCGCCCTGGGTGATGCGCCAGACACTGAGTAGTAAAATCGCGGCCATCAAGAGTTTTAACAGCCCAAGTACCTGCTGATCGTTCCATAGGGCACTGCGCGACCCGCGTATAAAACGGATATACAGTACAAAGGGAAGCGCACCGCTCAGCATGAAAAAACTGGCCATCCACAGCAGCCATGGCTGTTCGCTATAGGTGCCGAAGGAAGCGTCGGAATTGGCAAAACCGCCGGTTGAAAGCGACGTCATACCATGTACGGTGGCGTCTAGCAGCGTCATCCCACCGAACCAATAACTACCAATCGCGACCAAGGTTAGGCTGACATAGATCGTTAGCGTCGCTTTTGCAATACCGCCAGTGCGTGGCATCACTTTATCCGACCAGTCAGACGACTCGGTGTGAAACAACCGCATACCACCTACTTTAAGAAACGGCAAAATGGCAATGCCCATGACGATAATACCGATACCGCCCATCCACTGCATAAGCCCTCGCCATAGCTTCAATCCATCGGAAAAGTACTCAATACCGACCAGAATGGTGGAGCCTGTCGTGGTGATCGCCGATACCGATTCAAACACCGCATTGGTGAAGGTTAACTGTGGGGCGCCAAGCACCAGCGGCAGGCTGGCAAAACCGCTAATGGTGACCCAACTGGCAGCGGTAAGAATAAACATCTGCCATGGCTTCAACTCTAAGGCTGTGCGATAGGTGAGCAACCAAGTAAGTGCTGCGGCGCCAAGTAAAATCAGAATGGAAACACCGAAGGCGGGTGCATCAGGGTCTCTTTCAATCAGCAGTACGATGAAAGGCACTAGCATGAACAGCGCTAGCACAATCCAGAGAATCGAGATGATTTTAAAAACAGGTGCCCAGTGCCGATACACATTCCTGCTACGGTAAAACCATGGTGTGAATGGAGTCATATGCCCAGCTCGCCGTTTAGTATTCTTAACATTTGCTATGACACCATGACCTCCCATAAAAAGTCTGTAAAAAAACAAAAAACCCAGCACTCTGCTGGGTTTGGGCAAGCTAGCTAAATACCTTCGTGAGCTTTAATATTTTTAACCTTTAACACCCCCAGCGGTTAATCCGCCAATAATCCAACGCTGGCAGATCAAGAACGCTACGGTGATTGGCAGCCCTGAGAGCACGGCAGCGGCGGCGAAGTCGCCCCAGCGCTGATTGTGGTCGGCCAGGTATTGCTGGGCGCCTACCGCCAGGGTGAGCTTGTGCTCATCGACCAGCAGCACCGACGCCATGGGGTACTCCATGATGCTCATCACAAACGCTAGGATGAAGACCACCATCAGGATGGGGATCGATAACGGTAGCAATATATAGCGAAATGCCTGCCAAGTGCTTGCACCGTCCACCATTGCGGCTTCTTCCAACGAGCCATCAATCGACTCAAAGTAGCCTTTGATCGTCCATATATGCAGCGCTACCGCGCCGAGCGAGGCGACAATCAGCGCGCCGTGAGTATTTATGCCTAACCAGCTCACAAACTGTCCTAGCCGGTCGAACAGAGCATAGAGTGCCACCAGCGACAGCACTGCTGGAAACATCTGGAAAATCAACATGCCTTTCAACAGCGGCTCCTTGCCCTTAAAGCGCATGCGGGCAAAGGCGTAGGCACTGGTGGTGGCAAGCATCAAAATCAGCAACGAGGACACCACGGCGACTTTGATCGAGTTCCATAGCCACAGTAGCACGGGGAAGGGCGGCTGGATCACGCTGCCGTCGGTGCGCTCCCAGGGAATACCCAAGGCCAGCGACCAGTGCTCGAGGGAGAAGCGCTCGGGGATCAAGCTTCCCGAGGCAAAGTTGCCCTCGCGAAACGAGATCGAAATCACCAACAGCAGCGGAAACACGATCAGTGACACAAAGCCGATCAGCGCCAAATGGGCGCCCCATCGCCGTGCGCGAATGGAGCGGGGTTGAACCATCGCCATCGTAAACCTCCTAAACCTTAACTTTGGAAAGCCGCAGATTAACCACCGACATGCCCACCACCAGCAGAAAGATCAGCGTGGCAATTGCTGCCGCCAGGCCGAAGTTCTGGCCGGCATCCTGGAAGGCGATGCGGTAGGTGTAGCTCACCAGCAGGTCGGTGGTGCCCGCGGGCGTGCTGGCGCCCAGAATGTCCGGGCTGCCCCCGGTAAGCAGCGCAATCAACACGAAATTATTGAAGTTAAAAGCAAAGGCGGCGATTAACAGCGGCGTGAGCGGTTTGATGATCAGCGGTAGGGTGATCTTCATCAGGTTGGTGATCGGCCCGCCGCCGTCTACCGCCGAGGCCTCGTAAAGATCGCCGGGGATCGACTGAATCAGACCCATGCACAGCAGCAACATGTAGGGGTAACCCAACCAGGTATTGACGATCAGCAGCATGGTTCGGGCTAGCCAGGGGTCGGTAAACCACTCCGGCGAAATGCCGAACAGTGCCTCCAGAATCATGTTCACTTCACCAAAATGCTGATTGAACATGCCTTTGAAAATCAGAATCGAAATAAACGCCGGAACCGCGTAGGGCAGTATCAGCAGCGTCCGATAGACCGCCTTGCCCTTGAGCTGATCCCACTGCAGCAGCGAGGCGAGGACAAACCCCACGGTCAGGGTGAACAGTACGGTGAGTCCGGCAAATACGAAGGTCCAGACAAAAATCTGCATAAACGGCCCGCGTATATCCGGGTCGGTAAAGATCTTGGTGTAATTGGTGAAGCCCACGTTCACCGGCCACCCAGGAGTGATGCGTTCGCCGTTTTCGGTGACGAAAAAGCCGATGTCGTTATCCGGTGTCAGCACCTGATCCTCTTGCCGGTCGTAGAGGCTGCCGTTGTCACGAATCTCATAGCGGTCGATCATTGGCGCGAACTGGCGCAGGCCCGCCATGCGCAGCTCGGTGCCCCCAGGCGTTTGCAAACGCAGTGCCTGGAGGGCGTCGCGGGCCTGGATGGCTGAGCGCATGGGAAGTGGCTCACCTTCGGGCGGGCCGTCTACGGCTTGGGTTGGAGCGCGACGAACTTCGCTGTTAGTTAGGTTGAGCGCGGCGGATAGTAGCCGGTCGTTGTCGCCCGCAGGGGCATCGCTTTCCAGGTAAAGGCGCACCAGCTCGCCCGCCTGGTAAAGCGAATAGGAAAAGGCAGCGCCTTCTGCCTGATAGCTTTGATCGGTGAGCTGGGCGCGTACGCGCTCCTGGCTAAGCAGATTGTCCGAGCTGTAGTTGCTAAAGCTGATGCCGACGGTATACACCAGCGGAAAAATGACGAACACGCCAAGGCCGGCCACGGCAGGGAAAATATACCGGTGGCTCATCAGCGAACGTCGGCTGAACACCACGCCCAGCGACGTGCCAAGCACTAAAAATAGCAGCGCAAATACCCATTGGCCGTGTAGGTAAAAAGCCATCACCAGCCAAAGCAGGGCCAGTACCATCAGCCCGATCAAGCTGCGCATTGCCCAGCGGGAATAGCGTTCGGCCACATGGCGAGAGCGGTGGCGGGGCAAGCCCCGCGAAGCATTCGTGGTAAACATGAAAGATGTCCTGCGAAACTACCCGGCCTTGCCAACGGAGTGCCATGGCCGGGCAGTGAAGGAAAGGCGAGTGGCTACTGACGCATACGCCGCGCGGCGGCATCCAGCGCTTCCAGGGGGGATTGACGCCCGCTGCCGATGTTTTGTAGCGCGGGCTCCATGGCTGCCCAAAAGGCGCCCATTTCGGGAATGTTCGGCATCGGCATGCCAACTTCGGCGTTTTCAAGCGTGGCGGCAATATTGGGGTTATCGGCCAGTTCCGCCTGATAGTCGATGTGTGCAACGGCGCCAAGCGAGCCATCGCTGTTGAAAGTGCGCATACCCTCCTCGCTAAGCAGGTAGTTTTCCAGGAACTCGACGGCCAGGAAATCATTGGGCGACGCGGAGCTGATCATTGCCGTCATAACGCCAAACATGGGCTTGGCACGTTCATCGCCTACTTTGGGCAGCAAGGCGACGCCATAATCAATGCCGCTGCGCTCAAGGTTTGGCCAGGCCCAGGGGCCGCTGATCATGGTCGCTACTTCGCCCTTGTTAAAGCGGTTATCCATGATGCTGTAGTCGGTACCTCGTGGCACCACGTCGCTTTCGATCAGTTCGACTAGCAGCTCTGCACCTTGCACGGCGCCTTCGTTGTTAACGCCAATATCGGTAACGTCGTAGCCTGCGTCAGTTTGTTTAAACGGGTAGCCCCCGTTAGCGGCTAGCAGTGTACAGCCGTAGTAGGGCTCGCTGTAGTCGAACAGGATGGCTTTTTTACCCTCTTGGGAAAGCGTCTCGTCCAGCTGCATTAGCTCGGCAAAGCTCTCCGGCGGGGTATCCACCAGGGCCTTGTTATAAATAAGACCGAGTGATTCCACTGAAATGGGATAGCCGTAGTTTTCGCCATTCCACAGGGCGGCTTCCCAGGTAAAGTCGTAAAAAGACTCGCGGAAGCTGTCGCTAGGCGCTACCTGTTTTAATAGGCCACTTTGTGCCCACTCGCCCATCCGGTCGTGGGCCCAGATCACGATGTCCGGCCCTTGGCCACTGCCCGCCGCCTGCTGAAAACGGTCGGTCAGGTTATCCGGAAAGACCACCTCAACTTCGATGCCCGTCTCTTCAAGAAACTGATCGGCCAGCAGCTGAATGCCTTGCTGGCCTTTGTTGTCGCCCATCCAGATCGTTAGGCGGTCATCTTCGAACGCGAAGGCTGGTAGGTTAGCGCTGGCAGCCAAAGTGGCTGTGAGTAATGGTCTGATAAAATAGCGTAGCGTTGCCATAGAGTAATAACCTCGTTGTTGTTGTGGTCATTTATTTATCAACTTCCGCAGAGTGGCCAATTATGCGCAAGGTCACCTCCTCCTTAGGGGGCGTAGCAGTGGCGTATATCAAGGGCGTAGAGTAAAAGTGGAAGGAGATGGATCAATATGAAGTGCTGAGTGCGTTGATAGAGCAGAAACTGTGGTTATTTTGTAGTAAAATTACACGAATTATTGCGTATAATGCCCCCTTTACGGTAGATTTTAGGTAATCTAACTACATTAGATGCCTAATTATAAACAGGAGTGACGATGAGCCAGTCCACTGCTTCCCAAGGTGCACCGCTGGGCGATCCGAATCACGCTATTGATTTAGCGCTGTTTGGGGCGCTGGGTGATCTTGCCATGCGCAAGCTATTCCCTGCCTTATACCATCTTGATCGCGAAGGCTTGATGCCTGAAAGCACGCGCATTATGGGGCTGGCTCGCCATGAGCACGACGCTGCATCGTTCCGGAAAATGGTTAACGATGCGTTGCAGAAAAGGCTGAAAAGCGGCGAGCAGGACAAGCAAAGTCTTGAGCGTTTTCTCGCCCGCCTAGATTATTTAAAACTCGATTTTTCCAACGTTGAAGGTTACGACGCCATTCGCCAGTGGCGAAAGGGCTCACCGCGCCCAATGGTGGTCTATCTTTCCGTTGGTGCACCTATTTATGGCGATATCTGCCGTCACCTGCAGGCCAGTAAAAGCCTGGACGATGAGTCCCGCGTGGTGGTTGAAAAACCCATCGGTTACGACCTGCACTCCTCGGTTGAAATTAACGACGCTATCGGTGAAGTGTTCCCCGAGTCGCGGATTTACCGCATCGACCACTATTTGGGCAAAGAGACCGTACAGAACCTGATTGCCCTGCGTTTTGCCAACCCGCTGTTTGGCACCCAGTGGAATCAAAACAACATCTCCCATGTGGAAATTACCGTTGCCGAAAAGGTCGGTATCGAAGGGCGCTGGGGCTATTTCGATGAGGCGGGCCAGCTACGCGATATGGTGCAAAACCACCTGCTGCAGCTGCTGTGCTTAATCGCTATGGATCCGCCCTCTAACCTGGATGCCGACGCCATCCGCGATGAAAAGGTCAAGGTGCTTAAAGCACTTAAACCGTTTGTGGGCGAGGCGCTTGGTCGCGATGTAGTGCGAGGTCAATATATCGCGGGCACTAGCGATGGCCAGTCGGTGCCGGGCTACCTGGAAGAAGAGGGCGCCAACACCCAGAGCCAGACCGAAACCTTTGTGGCCATGAAAACCGAAGTGGCTAACTGGCGCTGGGCAGGCGTGCCGTTCTACCTGCGCACCGGTAAACGCATGCCGGAGAAGCTCTCGCAGATCGTTATTCACTTCCGTCAGCAGCCCCACTATATCTTTGACCCGGATCAGCGCGGCATCGCCTCTAATAAGTTGATTATTCGCCTGCAGCCGGAGGAGGGTATTGCCCTGCAAGTATTGACCAAAGATAGCGGTTTGGATAAAGGCATGCGCCTGCGCCCGGGTCCGCTGCATTTGGACTTCAACAGCGCATTTCCCAAATCGCGGATACCCGATGCCTACGAACGTCTGCTGCTCGAAGTCATGAAAGGCCAGCAGTACCTGTTCGTGCGTCGCGATGAAATTGAGCACGCCTGGCGCTGGTGCGACCAGCTCATTGATGGCTGGAAAAAACGCGACACGCCACCGCGTCGTTATCCCGCAGGCTCTTGGGGGCCGGTCGCTTCCATCGCCATGATTACCCAGGATGGCCGCAGCTGGTACGAGGATTATTAATATGAGCCAAGCACGCCAACAGTTGGCCGAGCAGCTTGCCGAAGCTGTGTTTCAGGGGCTACAAGAAGATTTAAACCACCAGGAGCGCGTCCTGCTGGTAGTTTCTGGTGGCTCTACACCAGTGCCTTTTTTTAAGGCACTGGCGGCCAAATCGCTGCTCTGGGATCGTGTAGATGTAACGCTGGCCGATGAGCGTTGGGTAGACGAGCAGAGTAGCGATAGCAACGCCAAGTTGGTGCGTGAGCATCTGCTACAGGGCGAGGCATCGGCGGCCACTTTTATACCGTTAACTTGCAGTGCGTCTACACCTGAAGAGGGCGTTGATGAAGTTGCCAAGCAAGCAGAAACGCTAGCGTGGCCTGCCAGCGTGGTGATTCTAGGTATGGGCGGTGATGGTCATACGGCGTCACTGTTTCCTGACAGCCCTGAATTGACCCTGGCACTTGCCACGGAGGAGCTGTTAGTGGCGGTCAGAACGCCTAGTCAGCCGCAACCCCGGATTACCTTTTCCGCCGATCGCTTGCATCAGGCTCGGCGGCATATTCTGCATATTACCGGCGATGATAAACGCGCCGTATTGGCCAAGGCATTAAACGGTGACGACGTTCGTCAACTGCCTATTCGTGCCTTTTTAACCTGCCCATTGGCCATTTATTGGGCGCCTTGAGCGCTAACTGCCTTAGCCAATAATAAGTTGCTTGGAGACTGACTAATGACTATCGACAAACAGTTACCTTCTACACGCACTGCAGAGCTGGATAGCATCTGCTTGAAAGCCGAGGTGATTCCGGTCATCACTATCGAGCGTTTGGAAGATGCCGTACCGCTAGGCCGCGCCCTGGTAGAGGGTGGCTTAACCGTATTGGAAATTACCCTGCGCACTGACTGCGCGCTTGAAGCGGTGAAACGTATGCGTGAAGCGTTGCCAGGTGCCAGCATCGGTGTGGGCACGGTGCTGACGCCTGCCCAGTACCGCCAGGCCGAGCAGGTTGGCGCTGACTTTGTGGTAACACCAGGCGCAACGGAAGCCCTCTATCGTTACGGCGTTGAAAGCCCGGTGCCCATGCTGCCGGGGGTCTCGACAGTTTCTGAACTAATGACCGGCTGGCAGTACGGCTACCGTCGGTTCAAGTTCTTCCCGGCGGAATCCAGCGGTGGAGCCAAAGCCATCAAAGCGTTTGGCGCGCCGATTCCTGAAGCGCGCTTCTGTCCCACCGGCGGTATCACCGTCGACAATGCCGATGACTATCTATCGCTGTCCAATGTGATGTGCGTAGGTGGCTCCTGGTTAACACCCAAAGCGATGGTGGAAGCGGAAGATTGGGATGGCATCCGTGAGCTGGCGCGCCAGTCAGCGGAGCGCTTTCATCACTAAATAGGCATCCACTAGCAATTCGTTGCGGGCCGCATAAATGCATACCCTAGTTATGGTTTTTAACCATTGCTAGGGTTTTTTTATAGTGAAGTTTTGTCATTCGCGTATCGTAACCGCCTGCGTACGACCAAAGACGTATAACGGGCAATATTCAGCTCAACTAAAATGACGGTAAGATTTGTCTGACATTTCGCTATTCGCGCATACATAAACGTGCGTGCCACTTACAATGATGATGAGGTGAGTCAAAATGCACGCGTTGACCTTGGCGTCCTTCCTGTTTTTTACAGGGCTTGTCGCCTTTATCACTTGGCGGATCACCCGCCGAGATGATCACTCAAGCACCAGCGGCTACTTTCTTGCAGGGCGGACGCTAACCTTCCCGCTGATTGCCGGCTCTCTGCTGATGACCAACCTCTCCACCGAGCAAATGGTGGGGCTCAATGGGGCGGCCTTTTCTGATGGTTTAAGCGTTATGGCCTGGGAAGTAGTCGCGGTTATCGCCCTAGTGGCGTTGGCGCTATTCTTCCTTCCGCGTTTTTTGAAAAGTGGTATTGCCACGCTGCCGCAGCTTCTTGAAATTCGTTTCGATAAGACGACCCAGCTAATCACTAATATCATCTTCTTGATTGCTTACGCGGTGATTCTGCTACCGATCATTCTCTATTCAGGTGCCATCGGCCTGCAGGGCATGCTCGATCTACAGGGATTAACCGGCATTGAGTCTTCGACGACGCTGCTTTGGCTAACGGTGTGGATCGTCGGTATTATCGGTTCGGTGTATGCCCTGTTTGGTGGCCTGCGCACGGTTGCAGTTTCCGACACGCTCAACGGCGTCGGGCTGTTGATTGGCGGTTTCGTGATCGTCTATTTCGGCCTGCAGGCCGTGAGTGACGGTAGCGGCATCATGGAGGGTTGGAGCATTCTCAAAGAGAGTGACCCGGATAAGCTGGATTCGATTGGTGGTGCTGATCAGCAGGTGCCGTTCTTTACCCTGTTTACCGGCGTTTTCCTGATTAATCTGTTCTACTGGAGTACTAACCAGCAGATTATTCAGCGTACTTTTGCGGCCAAAAACCTTGCCGAAGGTCAGAAGGGCGTGCTGTTGACCGGTCTTTTCAAACTGCTGGGGCCGCTGTATTTAGTGCTGCCGGGCATCATTGCTTATCACCTTTATGCCGATCAGGGCGTGCGTGCCGATGAAGCCTATGGTCATTTGGTCTTTAACGTACTGCCGCCGTACCTCACCGGTTTTTTCGCTGCCGTCATGGTCGGTGCGATCCTGTCGTCGTTTAACTCAGCGCTTAACAGCACCACCACGATTTTCAGCCTGGGCATCTATAAAGGTGTGCTGAACAAAGAAGCTACCGAAGAGCAGGTGGTTAAGTCGGGTAAAGTGTTTGGCTGGATCATGGCCATTCTCACCATGATCATTGCGCCACTGCTGGCAGGTCAGGAGAGCCTGTTTGGCTACCTGCAGAAGATGAACGCGATTTACTTTATTCCGATTCTTGCCGTGGTGCTGGTCGGGCTGCTAACCAAACGTGTTCCGCCAATGGCGGCCAAAATCGCCCTGATCGGCGGCTGCTTATTGATCGCCGCCGGTTACTTTGTGCCACCGTTTACACTGCTGCCGCAGATCATGCATGAGTTCCACTTTGTGGCGCTGGTGTTTGTGCTGTTGGTCGCCGTGATGCTGATTATCGGCAAGGTGCGCCCAAGGGAAACGGACTGGATTCAGCAGCACAGCGGCGATGTGGATCTAACACCCTGGAAAGGCGCGGTGCCTGCCGGTATCGTCTTGGTCGTGTTAGTGATCGTTATGTATATCAGCTTTGCTGGCTGATCGCCCACCTTGTAGGTAAATAGGTGAAGCCGTACCAGAAAGGCCCCGCTAGTATCCGCTAGTGGGGCCTTTTGCTGGGAGGTTTGTAGGAGAGTTATGCCAAGCGCAGCGGCAGCTCGGCTAGGCCTTTAATGCCGGTTTCGACCACATAGAGCGAGCCTGCGGTGGGCTCTTGGGCCAGCTGCTCAGCACTGAAGCCCTCTTGCGCCGTGGTGATATACAGCGTTTTCAGATCAGGGCCTGCAAATGCCGGGCAGGAGGGTTGGCTGACCGGCAGTTCGACGCGGCCTATTATTTCACCGTTAGGATCCAGACGAACGACCTGCCCAGCCCCCCACAGCGCTAGCCATAGGCAGCCTTCGCTATCCATCACCGCACCATCGGGATTACCTTGGCTGGAGAAAAAGTCCGCCCAAGGCTGCGGCTCGCCTTGCGGCCAGCCGTCGCTATCCAGCGCCCAGCGCATCACCACACCCGTCACAGTATCGGTAAACCACGCAAACTCACCATCTGCGGAGAAGCAGATGGCATTGGGAATCGTTAGGCCTGAACGCAGCCGCGAGAGCTCGCCGCGATGCAGGCGGTAAAGGCTTCCAGCGCTTCTTTCAGCGCTTTTACCCATGCTGGAGAGCCACAGGCTGCCGTGGCGATCAATGCGTGCGTCATTGCTACGGGTGACAGGGTTATCGGCCTCGAAATCACTCAGCTTTTCGATACTGCCGCTGCTTGGGTTGAAGCGGCTTAAGCGGCCTTCACCGACTAACAACAGGCCACCCTCAGCAAGGGGCGCTGCCAGGGACACCCGATGATCAAGCTGATAGTGGCCGCTTTCCCCGGTGGCGGGGGTTAGCCAGTGGAGCTGCTTTTCAAGAATGTCGCACCAATAAAGGCGCTGATTTCTGGCGTCCCACTGCGGGCCTTCACCCAGTGAGCAGCGGCAATCGACAGCTAACTCGGCCTGCCATGTTGAAACGCTCATATCGGTATTCATTATTATTGGTTCTCCTTATTGTTCTCCTGCTAACCAGGCATCGACAAGGGCTTGAGCCTGTTTCCTCACCTGAGAAGCGCTTTGGCCAGGTTTGTATAATGCGCTGCCCAGACCTGCACCATCGACACCCGCTGCGCGCCATTCGGCGAAGTTATCGACTCCAGCGCCGCCGACGGCATACAAAAGCGTGCCTGCCGGCAGCACGGCGCGTACTGCTTTCATTCCTTCTAAGCCTACCTGCACTGCGGGGAAGAGTTTAAGCCCGGTGGCGCCTGCATCCAGCGCATCAAAGGCCTCAGAAGGCGTCACAATACCCGGCCAGCTGGCCATGCCGAGCTTATGGGTTTCTTCAATCACCGCTGGCCGACAGTTGGGAGAAACGATTAAGCGCCCACCAGCAGCGTGAACTTCACGCACCTGAGCCGGAGTGAGCACCGTACCTGCACCAATGACCGCGCGCTCGCCAAATGCGTCGACCAAGCGGCGAATGCTCTCCAGCGGGTTGGGTGAGTTAAGCGGCACCTCAATCTGGGTGATACCCGCGGCCAGCACCGCTTCCGCGATATCCACGGCCTCATCAGGCGTTATACCGCGTAAAATTCCAATCAGTGGCAGCGACATAGCCAATTTCTCCAAGCTTAATTTATTTTAACGCGCGATGGGCGAGGCGCAGGCCCGCTAAGACGGCGGTGTCGCCATCCACATGTTGTGTTTGATAGCCGATCGTATTGAGTGCCAACGTATAGCGCTGACTAAGCGCTTGGTTGCCAATCAGCATGATGGGCTTATCGCTGGGGCACTCACGGCAGGCGCCGGAAAGCTCAAGGCCAATGGCGAGTCCAGAGAGCCTGGCCGCAAGAACGGCCCCACGCGTGTCGCCAGCAGGTAGCCGGCCATCGAGTAAATCTTGCGCGCGCAGCCCGAACAGGCGGCTACTAAAGGTTTCGGGGGCTTGATTAATCTCGCTGACGGCCGAAATAAAAGCCTCACGGCAAGCTGCATCGTTAAGGTCATCCCTTGCCGCTGAAGGTGATAAAACGGAATGCTTCAGCACCGACTGGTTGGCTAACAGTTGGTAAAGCTCGCCGGTCAGGTAGGTCGAAAACCCGCTCACCGCGCCCGCTTCCAGGGTTGCCCATTTGGCGTGAGTGCCAGGCAGGCAGGCGAGGCCAGTAAAATCTGGCGAATCAGCGACGAGCCCTGCCAACTGAGTCTCTTCACCGCGCATCACATCAAAGTGAGTTGCGGTACCGCGCGTTTGGCTTAAACCAGGCAGCAGGTACACACCTAGCTGGTCACCCGTAAGCGTTGGCGTCACTGCGCCTTGGCTAAGCTGGTCAAGCCGCGTGGGTACCGGTAAATAGGCGGCTTCCAACCAGCCCTGGCGAGCGCCTGCCATACCGCACACCATCACCTTCGTCGTATCGGTGGTGGGTAGCCAATCGCCCACCAGTCGCAACAGCTCGGCTTCGTACTCGTCGGCCTTTAGCGACAGCATGCCCTTGTCACTACTGGCTTGGGCAATCACTTGATCGTGTTGATCGAGCCCCCAGGCCCGCAGATTGCTGGAGCCCCAGTCAACGGCAATCCAGGTTAATTGATCTGCAATGTCAGTGGTTTCACTCATCTCGGTTAATCCCATGGCTTACCACTCCGCAATAGAGCCATCTTCGTGAGTCCAGACCGGGTTGCGCCAGCGGTGGCCCACTTTCGCGCGCTCCTCAACGAACTCCTCGTTGATCTCGACACCAAGGCCTGGGCCTTGGGGAATGGCGCAGAATCCATCTTCAATGGCGAGGGCGGATTTATCGATCAGGTAATCGAGGACGTCGTTGCCCTGGTTGTAGTGAATGCCCATGCTCTGTTCTTGGATAAAGGCGTTGTGGCTGACCGCATCCAGCTGTAAAGACGCGGCCAGGGTTAATGGGCCGAGCGGACAGTGGGGCGCCAGGGCGACATCGTAGGCAGATGCCAGGGCGGCGATTTTGAGGCCTTCGCTGATGCCACCGCAGTGGGATATATCCGGTTGAATAATGTCGATCATGCCGTCGGCCAGCAAATCGCGGAACTGGAAGCGGGTATGCAGCCGCTCGCCAGTTGCCAATGGGTAGCCCAAACCACCGGCGATATCTTTCAAGCAGGGCAGATGTTCGGGGGCGACCGGCTCTTCCACAAACATGGGGTGAAAGGGTTCTAGCTCACGCAGCAGTGCTTTGGCCATAGGGCGGTGCACGCGGCCATGGAAGTCGATGCCGATGCCTACATCTGGCCCAACGGCGTTGCGGGCTTCTGCTACCCGGGCGACGGCTTCATCGACCTTGCGGTGTGAGTCGACGATTTGCATTTCGGGGGTGCCGTTCATTTTAAAAGCCGTGAAGCCTTTTTCGACCAGCGCTTTGGCACCCGCGCCCACGTCGCTTGGGCGGTCGCCACCGGTCCAGGCATACATGCGCATTTTGTCGCGCACGGCCCCACCTAACAGCTGGTGAACGGGCACACCCAGGTCGCGGCCTTTAAGGTCCCACAGCGCCTGGTCAATACCGGCAATCGCACTCATCAGAATCGGCCCGCCGCGATAAAATCCAGCGCGGTACATCATGTTCCAGAGATGCTCGATGCGGTGTGGATCCTGGCCAATCAAGTAGTCGGAAAGCTCGTGTACGGCGGCTTCAACGGTAGCGGCGCGGCCTTCAACCACCGGTTCACCCCAGCCGTAGCAGCCTTCGTCGGTTTCGATCTTGAGAAACAGCCAGCGCGGGGGGACTTGCCAGGTCTTGAGTTTGGTAATTTTCATGTTTGGTCATCCTTCTGAATAGAAAGTATTCATTGAGTAATTGTCAGCTGACGATGCCAAGGTCGATGGCCGTGCGGCGCAGCACTTCTCTTGCGGCGGTTTCTGCGGCGCTGGCATCGTGGCTGCGGATAGCGTCAAGTACCTGGCGGTGGCGCGCGAGACTGTCGTCCAGGGTGTCCGTGCGGTGTTGCGAGCGATGTATCAGCGCCATGATCGAAGGGCGCAATAAATAGCCCATTTGCCGCCAGACTAAATTGTGGCTTGCCCGGTAGGTGGCATCGTGAAAGGCGACATCGTACTCGGCATGCTCAGCACGAGCTTCAACACTGCCTGCGCTGCTCTTCATGCCTGCATAGGCGCTCTCCAGACGTTCTATGTCTTCAGTCTGAGCTGCCTGGGCAGCGAGTCCTGCGACCACCGGTTCAGCAGAAAAACGAAAGGCGTAAATGGCCCTTACCAACTGAGGGTCAAGGTTGACCAGCCCGGTCATCCATTCGCTCATCAGCGGGTCGAGTAGATGCCAGTCGCCCACCTCGCGAACCAGAGTGCCACGGCCCGCGGTGCGCTCTAATAAACCCGCAGCGGTGAGGCTGGTGAGTGCGTTACGCACTTGGTTACGGCTAACGGCAAAGTGTTTGCCGATATCCAGCTCCCGGGGGAAAACATCGCCTGGCTGCCAATGGCCTGCCAGCAGGGCCTGGGCGAGTAAACGCGCTAACTGTTCAGCGCCACCCTGGTGGGGCGGTAGAGCGTCCAGCGTCATCGGTCATCTCTTGTTCTTTATTGGATGGACCCTAGTCTAGTAAATGTCTGACATTTCCACAAGCAGGCCGCTTTAGACATAAGTTCGGTTTAGCTGGACGCTTAGTCGACCATAAAACAGGCATAAAAAAGCGCGCCTGTGTCGGGCGCGCCATTTGTTAATGAGTTATATAGCTCTACTTAGTTAGTCAATATCCGCTCGCGTTGGCAGCGCTGCATAAGCGCCTGGCCGAGTAACGGCATGGGCGCCACAGCGGCAGGCAGTATTCACTGCGTTGAGTAGAAAATCCGTATCGCTCTGCCAGTGTTCATTGATGCCATGGGCCGAGAGCTCCGCCAACAGCCCGCCAATAAAGGCGTCACCCCCAGCGGTGGTATCGACCGCTTCCACTTTGGGTGGCGCAATGCGATGGTCGATGCCGACGCCTTTAAGTACGACATCATTGGGGCCGTCGGTAATCAAAATAACTTTTACACCTGCCGCAAGCCGTTCTGAAAGCCACGATTCTGCAGGATGATCGGCACGCAAGTAGTCGAGCTCTTCCTGGGAGAGCTTGAGCAGCTCAGCACCGTCTAGCAGTTGCGTGACTAAGCTGGCATCTGCTTCGCCGCCGGGCCACAGGTTGTGGCGTAGGTTGGCATCTACACTGACCAGGCAGCCTGCTCGCTTGGCCATGGTGGCCATCGCCAGGGTAACGTCGGCGATCTCTGGGTCGGTTAGGCTGTTACTGCACAAGTGCAGAATGGCAGGGTTCTCGAAGACGCCATGGGGTAAATGCTCAAGGCGATAAAGCAGGTCAGCAGCGGGCGGGCGATAGAAATCAAAAGTGCGTTCGCCCACGTCATCCCGGGAAACGAACGCCAGCGCCGTGCGAGCTTCTTGGGTAAATACCACGCCGCTGGTATCTACACCGTGGCTTTTGAGTTCACGCACCAAAAAATGCCCGAACGTATCGTCGCCCACCATGCCTAAAAATTGGCTAGGAACGCCCAAGCGGGCGCAGGCGACCGCCACGTTAGCGGGAGCACCACCGGCGTAGGGTGTAAAAGTCTCTTGGGCATCTGTAGCCGCCCCTAAACGGCTGGAGAGCATATCAACCAGCGCTTCCCCAAACGCGATAACTGGCGTCATTATTGGCTCCTTAGTGTCATTGTTTGCAAAGACAGGTTTATGCCACGCAGTGGCCGCGGGCGGCTTCCAGCAATTCATACCACGCTTCCCGGGGTAGCGTGGCAGGGCCTTTGAGCATGTCGCTAATTCGGTCAGGTTTAACGCTGCCAATCAACGGTACTGGCGAGTTAGGAAGACTGCGCAGCCATGCCAGCGCCAAAGCGCTGGGGGAGCTATCAAGCCCTGTCGCCCACTTAGCCAAACACTCACCAATGGCGCCTTGCATCAGCTGCCCGCCTGCCAGAGGCGACCAAGCCATGGGTGCGTGGTCATCGGCACATAGTTCATCAAAGCTGCCGTCAAACAGCGGCGTTGTGTGGGCAATCGAGAGCTCGACCTGGTTGGCGGATAATCGGTGATGCATGGCGCCCTGCAAGCGCCGCCACTGGCTGGGCAGATGGTTGGATACCCCCGCCGCGCCAATTTTGCCTGCTTCAATGGCATCGTCCAGCGCGCGGCCGGTCGCTTCTGCGTTCATCAGTAGATCGGGGCGATGAATCAGGAAATGATCGAGGCATTCGACATTCAAACGCACAAGTGAGGCATCAATGGCGCTATTAAGATAAGCAGGGCTAGCGTTGTAGTGCTTTACCTTACCCGAACCGGGTGCGGGGTTATCGTTCGCGATGCTCGCTTTGGTGACGACATTGACCCGCTGAGCCAGGGCGGGGCGCGCCCGTAGCGCGGCGCCAAAAAGCGTCTCCCCTTGGCCGCTGCCATAAATGTCCGCATGGTCAAACCAGTTAAGGCCCTGTTCCAGGCGCGCTTCGATCCATTCTGCTAATCGCTCGGGTTCGTGCATGGCGGGTGTTTCGTGCAGACGCATCATGCCGAGTAAAAATGGCACATCAAAGGTTGCGGCGGGCATAGCAGGTTCCATATTGATGTTGTTAGAGATGTGTTTAATAAATGTTGTTAGAAATTTTTTCAGAAAACCTCTTCGTTATGCAGTGCTTCAGCGGCACCTAACAGGCCGGTCCAGGGCGCAGTCACTACCCACACGGGGATGTCAGCGTTATAGGCGCCCATACGGCCTTTATTGACAAAGGCGGCGCGAAGCTCGCTTTTTGGCAGCCACTCAAGCAAGCGCGGGAGAATACCGCCGCATAGATAAACCCCGCCCCTTGCGCCCATGGTTAAGGTGGCGTCGCCGCACACATCGCCAAGAATTTTTAGAAAGCGCAGCAGGGCAGTAGTGGCGAGGCTATCGCCTTCATTGGCCGCTGTGGTCACCTCGGCTGGGCTAGTTAAGTGCGGCTCAATTCCTTCAAGGGTGCAGTAGGCTTGGTAAAGCTCCAATAAACCCTGACCGCATAAGATGCGTTCTACGCTCACCCGTTTGTGGCGCTGCAGAAATGCATCAAGCAGTGCCCGCTCGGTACTGTCCGTGGGGGCAAAGGTGACGTGACCGCCTTCGGTGGGCAGTGGAATCCAGGCGTGTTGCCCAGGAAAGACCCCGGCAACGCCCAGTCCGGTGCCTGGGCCGATGATTAAGCGTGTGGAGTGCGCCTGGGTTTGCCCCGGCTGAACTTCGACCAAATCACTGGATGCCACATGGGGGACGCCCAGCGCCTGGGCGGTAAAGTCGTTGATGACCTTGAATAGCGATAGATTCAACTGTTGCTGAACATCACTTTTCAAAAAATCCCAGTGGTTATTGGTCATTTTGACCCGTTCAGCGTGAACGGGGCAGGCGAAGGCTAAACACGCCTCTTGAGGCGCGTTGTCACCGGTGGCGCCCACGCGCCCCAGGTAATCCTGCACCGCTTCCACGACGCCAGGGTAGTCGGCGCAGGGTAGGTTCAAGATATCGTGCGGGGTTACTTCACCGGGAGAGACCAACGCCAAGCGTGCGTTGGTTCCCCCGATATCGCCGATGAGTGCCGGTCGCATCAGGCGTCCTCTTCTGAGATTTGCCCCTGTTGACGGGCGATATCGTCGGCTTCAAACCCGCCAAACACACCAGCGCCTTCTTCGCCACGCATGGCCAGATGGCGGAAGCCACCAAATAGTTCGCGACCCAAGCCCACGTGGTAGTGATCCAGGTTACCGATGGCCAGTTCCCGCTTAGCCCAGGTGACGGGGTCGACTTTGGCTTCCAGCGTACCGGCATTGGCATCCAGACGTATAATATCGCCATCGCGCAGTTTGGCCAGCGGGCCGCCGTCCAGGGCTTCGGGGCTCATGTGAATGGAAGCGGGCACTTTGCCCGATGCACCCGACATACGACCATCGGTGACCAGCGCCACTTTAAAGCCACGATCCTGCAGTACGCCCAAGTAAGGGGTTAATTTGTGCAGCTCGGGCATGCCGTTGGCTTTAGGGCCTTGGAAACGAACCACCACAATCACGTCGCGATCCAAGTCGCCGGATTCGAAGGAGGCTTTCATTTCGTTTTGATCTTCGAAGATCTTCACCGGCGCTTCAACCACGCGATGTTCTTCTGTCACTGCGGAGACTTTGATGACACCGCGACCCAGGTTGCCTTTCATTACCGTGAGGCCGCCGGTTGGTGCGAAGGGCGTGGCGACGGGGCTTAGCACGGTTTCGTCAAGGCTTTTCTCGGGCCCTTCGTGCCAAACGATTTTACCATCTTCCAGGAATGGCTCTTGGGTATAGGCGGTTAAGTCGGTACCGAACACGGTAGGGATATCGCCGTGGATCAAGCCAGCGCCCAGCAGTTCGCGGAACAGGTAACTCATGCCGCCCGCTGCTTGGAAGTGGTTGATATCTGCCTGGCCGTTGGGGTAAACCCGCATCAGACTAGGCGTGACCGCCGAAAGGTCGGTGAAGTCGTCCCAGTTGAGGGTAATGCCCGCAGCGGCGGCCATGGCGATCAGGTGCATCGTGTGGTTGGTTGAACCACCGGAAGCCAGCAAGCCCACCACGGCGTTAACAATCGCACGCTCATCAATCTGCTTGTAAAACGGGCGGTAGTCGCCGCCGGGTTCGGTGTTGCGAATCGCCTGCTCGGTGGCATAGCGCGTCAATGCTTCGCGCATTTCGGTGCCTGGGTTCACAAAAGAAGTACCGGGCAGGTGTAGGCCCATCATCTCCATCATTAGCTGGTTGGAGTTAGCGGTGCCGTAGAAGGTGCAGGTGCCGGGGCTGTGGTAAGAGTCTGACTCGGCTTCGAGCAGCTCAGCGCGGCCGACCTTGCCCTCGGCATAGAGCTGGCGAATGCGCGCCTTCTCTTTATTGGGTAAGCCGCTGGGCATGGGGCCCGCGGGTACAAACATGGCGGGCAGGTGACCAAAGCGCGCCGCGCCAATAAACAGGCCCGGTACGATCTTGTCGCACACGCCCAGATAAAGCGCGGCATCAAACATATTGTGCGAGAGACCTACGGCGGTGGCCATGGCAATCACATCCCGGGAAAACAGCGATAGCTCCATGCCCGGCTGGCCTTGGGTGACACCGTCACACATGGCCGGAACGCCACCGGCAAACTGGGCGGTGGAGCCCATATCCCGAGCGGCTGCTTTAATGGTCTCAGGGAAGGTTTCCAGCGGTTGGTGCGCCGAGAGCATATCGTTGTAGGACGAGATAATGCCCAAATTGGCGCTGTTCATCAGTTTCAGTTCGCCCTTGTCACGCGGGTTGCAGGCGGCGAAACCGTGGGCCAGATTACCGCAGCTTAGCTCAGCACGGTGCACGCCACGTTTGTGCTGGTCAGCCATGCGCCGCTCGTAGAGGGCGCGACGCTCAGCAGAACGCTCACGAATGCGCTGGGTAACCTCAGCAACGGTGGGGTTTAACGTAGCAGGTGTTGAGCTCGGCATAGGGACCTCTGCATGATAGAGACGGTGAGTGAAGCTTGTAGTTATTTTACATTTTTTGGCGTCGAAATAAGAGACTTTACGGCAATAAAAACCACATTTGTAGTTTTATTACTCGAATGTGAGGTGGCAAATATGCCACGCCAAATATCTAAATAAAGCCTTAACATACTGACAGGGTGGAAGACCCGCTAATGAAATAGCAAGTATAGCACTCAGGCTTTTGCTACCATTTTGCGTTTTGCCTTTGAATGTTTGATGACCCCTAGTGGGCTGGAGCCTGCATGCACGCCATTGTTGACCACATTCAGTCAGTTGATCTCAAGGCCGGTGAAGAAACGCGTCGTTACTTGGATACGTTGACCAAGCCGCCAGGTAGTTTGGGTGCCTTGGAAGAACTGGCTATTCAACTGAGCGCTATCACCGGTGAACTCAAGCCCAGCGTGACGCCGCCTGCGGTGGTTGTGTTTGCCGCCGATCACGGGGTTGCTGCTGAGGGGGTGTCAGCTTTCCCCCAAGCAGTGACCGCTCAGATGGTGGCCAACTTTGCCAACGGTGGGGCGGCGATTAATGTCTTCGCCCGTCAGATAGGCGCGCAGGTCGAGATTGTGGATGTGGGCGTTGCTTCGCCTTTAACACTGCCTGGGGTGACCTCCGCTAAGGTGCGCCATGGCACCGCCAATATGGTGTTAGAAGACGCGATGCAATTTGATCAAGCCATAGCCGCGATTGATGTGGGTGTGGTGGCCGTTGATCGAGCAAAAAGGGCCGGTGCAAAGTGCATTATGGTGGGTGAAATGGGCATCGCCAATACCACTGCCAGCAGCGCAATGCTGGCGGTACTGACGGGTCAGACCGTGACAAGCGTGGTGGGCGCCGGAACCGGGATTAACCCACAGCAGCAGGCGCACAAAGTGGCGGTGATTGAATGCGCTATCGCTGCGCGTAATGCTGACTCTCAAGCTCCTCTAGAGGTGCTGGCTAAGTTGGGTGGCCTGGAAATAGCTGCTATGGCCGGCGCATATTTGGCAGCAGCGGCCCAGGGCTTGCCCGCTATTGTGGATGGCTTTATTGCTACCGTCGCAGCGCTAACCGCCTGCCGAATGTGCCCCGCAGTGCATGGCTATTTGATTTTTGGTCATCGCTCCCAAGAGCCAGGCCATGATGTGGCATTAAAAGCGCTGGAGGCCAATCCACTGCTCGATATGGGCATGCGGCTAGGTGAAGGCAGTGGTGCTGCGCTGGCGTATCCATTGCTGCAAGCGGCGACAGCGATGGTGGCGGAAATGGCTACCTTTGCCGATGCCGGTGTTAGCGATAAGGCATCACTATGATCCCAGGCGCCACTTTTGGCGGTATTGTTCTGGTCATCTTCGCGATCGCCATTGATTTAGTGGTTGGCGATCCGCGCTCACTACCACACCCAGTGGTGCTGATCGGGCGCTTTATCAGCGCTTTTGAGCGGCTGTGGAATCGTGGTACGGCGCAGCAGCGCAAAGTTAGTGGCTTCTTGCTAACCATTATTGTCGTCGGCGGCGTATGGGGTATTAGCTGGCTAGCGCTGGCGCTGCTGGAACGCTTGCACCCTGGGCTAGCGCTGATCGCCGAGCTGTGGCTGCTCTCTACTACGCTTGCGATCAAAGGCCTGGGCGATGCGGCCCGCGCCGTGATTCAACCGCTGACTCAAGGCGATTTGCCTGCTGCCCGCAAGGCGCTGGGGATGATTGTCGGCCGCGATACGCAAACCTTGGATGAAGCGGAGATTACCCGTGGCACGGTGGAAACCGTAGCGGAAAATACCGTTGACGGCATCATCGCACCGCTATTTTTTGCGTTTATCGGCGGGGCGCCACTAGCGCTGGCGTACAAGGCAGTTAATACTCTTGATTCGATGGTAGGCTATAAAAACCAGCGCTATGTCGATTTTGGCTTTGCCTCCGCCAAGCTGGACGACCTAGCCAACTGGGTGCCGGCACGCTTAACCGTGCTGTGTCTATGGCTCGCAGGCTTGCTATTGAGTCTTGCCGGTATTGTACGATTGCGCTGGCAAGGCGCACTACTCGGCACCTGCCGCGATGCACCGCGCCACCCCAGCCCCAATGCCGGTTGGCCAGAGGCCATGGTGGCCCGTTTGCTCGGCGTGCAGCTGGGCGGCACCAATTTCTATGGAGGCGAGGCCTCACACCGTGCGACCTTGGGCGAGCCGCTTGAACAGCTGCGTGTTGCCCATATCAGCACCACACTTCGTTTAATGCACGGCGCCTGGATACTGTTTATGTTGCTGTTTGCTGGGGTAATAGCAGGGTTGGTGTTTATGCTGCGAGGATCGCTATGAGTACTCCTCTATTGCCCAACGCTCCATGGCCCAGGCATGGCGGCCAGGCCGAGACGCTGCTGGCCCATTTCGGCTTGCCCGCCGATCACCGCCTGGACGACTTTAGCGCCAACCTTAACCCCTTGGGGCCTCCGGCGTGGGTTAGCGATTGGCTGGCTAAGCAACTGGCAGGTCTTGAACGCTACCCCGCGCCGGATTACGCCGCTGCACGTCAGGCCATCGCTACCCATCACCAGCTTCAGCCCGAACAGGTATTGCTCACCAACGGTGGCGCTGAGGCAATTTTCCTCGCTGCCGCGCTGCATGCGGGTAGGCGAGCGGCGATTATTACCCCGAGCTTTGGCGAGTATGCCCGCGCTTGCCGCGCCCACCGGCTTTCGATTAGTGAGATCGCGCTGCCCGCACCTCACTTCACGCTGGACATAGACGCGCTAACGGCTGGGCTTAACGACATTGATGTGCTGTTTCTATGCCGCCCCAATAATCCGACCGCTACGCTTATCGATATTTCAGCAATGGAAGACCTGTTGAATTACACCGCTGCGATGGGTTGCCGCGTTGTGGTCGACGAAGCCTTTATCGATATGGTGGGTGAGCCACTGGGCGAGACGTCACAAGAGGCGTCGTTGACACCGCTGTTGGTGCGCTACCCGCATCTGCTGCTGCTCCACTCAATGACCAAGTTTTATACCCTGCCGGGGCTCCGGCTGGGCTACCTGCTGGCGGATGCGGCCACGGTTCAAGCGGCCCAGACCCACCAACCGCCCTGGGGCGTTAATCACCTTGCGGCTGAACTGGTGGCGCCACTATTGGCAGATGATGCCTTTGCCCGCCGCACCCAGCGGTGGTTGGCCAGCGAGCGCTCGCGCATGGCGGAGGCGCTTGCTCAACTAGGGCTGGAAGTCGTACCCAGCCAGGCGTGCTTTTTTCTTATCCGGCCCGGTGCCGCGCAGGCAATCACCAGCGATGCGTTATTTGAGCAGCTGCTACGCCGGGGTATTTTAGTGCGTCATACCCATAATTTTGCCGGGCTCAATGGTGAATGGCTGCGTGTAGCGCTGCGCGATGCCCCTGCTAATCGGCGGCTGATAAGCGTGTTGAAGCATGTTTTAGAAAATGTTTTGGAAAAAGGAACTGCATGATTGTCTTCGTTAGCGGCGGGGCGCGTTCTGGCAAAAGTGATATCGCCGAGCAGCGAGCAGTTAGTGCAGCAGGCAGTTCGCCCTGTTACTACTTAGCCACCGCACACGTATATGACGACGAAATGGTCAAGCGGGTAGCGCGTCATCGTCAATCCAGGCAAGGGCAGTGGCACACCGTTCAATGGAAAACGCTAGAGGCACCGCTGCGTATTGATCGAGCGATTGCCAAGGTACCTGATGGTGGCGCCGTGCTGCTGGACTGCTTAACGCTATGGGCCAGCCAAGTCCTGTACGCCAGTAAACTAAGCGAAGAAGAAGGCTTAGCGTTGCTGGCAAACGCACTGGCTGATGCCCGCGCGCGCAGCCTTTATCTAGTGATTGTCTCCAATGATATCAACGAAGCGCTGCCGCCTACGGATGCTGAAACCTGGCGCTATCTGGCGTTTCTACAGCGGGCTCACTGCTGGGTAGCGCAAGAGGCTGATTCTGTACTCGAAGTGGTCGCAGGCTGCGCCATGAAGTGGGAGCATCAGGAATGGAAGCATGAGAAGGAGGTAAACGTTTGAAAAATGCCGTGTTCGGTGTGCTGCTGGCGCTGCAGTTTCTGACCCGAGTCCCGATTCCTATAGCCGTTCCCTGGACGCTCGACACCCGTCGCTGGGCAGTGCGGGCCTATCCATTAGTGGGGTTGATGATAGGGGGCTTGCTGGCGCTAGTAGCGCTGGGGATGCAGAACGTTCCTGCACCGGTCACCGCGTTGATGGTGCTAAGCCTCTGGGTGGCGCTTTCGGGCGGCTTGCATCTAGACGGCGTTATGGACATCGCCGATGCCCTGGGCAGCAATCAGCCCCTGGCGCGACGCTGGGATATCATGAAAGACCCGCAAATTGGCAGCTTTGGAATGCTGGCGCTAGTGTTTTTGCTCGCCTGGAAGGGCGTTCTGCTATGGGCGTTGCTGGCCTATCAGGCTCCCTTGTGGTGGCTGTTGATGTTACCTGCACTAGGTCGCTGGGCTGGCGTTGCATTACTGGTGCTAACACCCTGCGCCCAGCAGAAGGGCTTGGCGTGGAGCTGGCAGCAATCGCTTAGCGGCCAGGATGTGGCACTAGCGCTGGTGCCGATTGTGTTGATAGCCCTGTTAGCGCCCGCGATAGTGTTGATGATGCTAACGGTTACTGTTTTCGTGTTACTAATCCGCTGGCTAATGTTGCGACTGTTTAACGGCATTAACGGCGATATGGTCGGTGCCACCATTGAAGGAGGAGAGCTTTGGCTACTGATCTTACTGTGGAGCTGGTGGCAGTTCGCCACGGTATCACCGCTTGGAATTTAGAGCGCCGTTACCAAGGCCAGCAGGACATTCCGCTGCTGTTTCCCGATGCTGAAGCAGGGTTGCTGGAACTGCGTGACGCACTGGCGAATGAGCGATTCGATGCTATCTATTCAAGCGATCTTAGCCGCTGCCAGCAAACTCTGGAGTGGGCTGACGTCGCCAAGGCTGGCGTGCCGCTTGTACTTGAGCAACGCCTGCGCGAGCTCGATTTTGGCGAGTACGAAGGCAAAGTTTACGATGAGCTGAAAGACTTACCCCATTACCGTGCCTGGATTGATAGCGTGGGCGAACTGCAAATTCCCGGCGGCGAATCGGCGGCCCAACTGCGTGAGCGTTTAGACGCTTGGTTGCATGATCTGGCTCTGGCTACGAATGGCCGCGTCGACGGCCATAAAAAGATTCTGGCCGTCACCCATGGTGGCGTGATTCGTGAGCTGCGCCGCCGCTTTGAAACGATTCACTTCTGGGACGGTACCGTGCTCCAAGCCCAAGGCAGACGCTGGCAGCTTATTTATCAGCAAGACGAACATGGAAAAGGGGAATGGCAATGCAGCTCTTCATCGGCGGTGCCTGCGCTGGTAAACGTGATGCTGTAGCCGCACGCTTTCCCACTGCAAACGGATGGCGGCTTGATGCTGCTAAGCCCTTCAGCGATAGCCAGCAAGCGCTCGTAGCCGACATTCCGCTTGTCATCACAGGTGTGCTTGAATGGCTTAGCGCTGCGCTTGAACGTGACGATAACGATACCCTGCGCCAGCAGTGGCAGAACGATATGGCAGCGCTCTGCCAGCGCGCCGAAGCGCTAAACGCGCCGTTAATCATCATTACCAACGAAGTTGGTCGTGGAGTTGTGCCCATGCAGCCCGAACAGCGCCGCTTACGTGACTTCAATGGCTGGTTCGTTCAGGATGCCACAGCCCAGGCTGAACAGGTGTGGTATGTCCGGCATGGGTTGGTGATGGCGGTTAAGTAGTTAGCTAAGCCTGGCTCCGCCAGCGCTGCCAGCCAACCATCAGCAAATGCACTGGCAGGTAAACTATTACGGGCCAGAGCAGCGTGAGTAGGAACAGATAGAGCAACGGGTCGAGGCTATCCTGGGGCTGGCCGAAGGGCCCATGCACCCAATTGATATTGCGCTCGGCTTCGGTAAGCAGATAGGTCAATGGCACCACAATCCAGGTCAGTAGGGTCTGCCACAGCAGGGCGCGGCGCGAATAGCCCAGCTTGGCGACGCCGATGCCCGCTACCAGCGGCAGTACCACGTGGTAGAGCGACATGGCTCGCGCCATGGGTGGATGCTCCGGGTCAAACATATACTCGGTGCCGCCGATAGGATGCACGCCAGTGAGCGCAGCCGTGGCAACGTCCAGGCTCCATAAACTGCCGACCAGTGCCACCGCAAGCCACTGCATCGACATCAAGGTGCGGTGTTCACTCCACAGTGCCGCCAGCAGCAGAAAACTCGCCACGTTGCACAGCCAAAAGAAGTTCTGCGCTCCCAGCAGCACTACGTAGCTTGGTGCCCAGACCAGGATCCACAGTGTAAAAGCCAGCTTTAACCAGCGCGGCACACCGGCTGCCGAGAAATCGATCATGACCGTCTCCTGTTCCGTGCGCTGCCTTTACTCTAGCAGCTCGTCATGAATTGACCTCCACACGGCAAGTTGCTAGCTTACGCCCACTCTCAGGTGCTGGCGGTGGATTAAAGCCGCTAGTGAAACGGGAAGTTGGTGAACGCCTTGCGTGATTCCAACGCTGCCCCCGCAACGGTGATCGAGATAAGAACGGCTAAGACGCCACTGTGCTAACGCACGGGAAGGTGGTCGTTCGGAAAGAATGAAGACGTCTTTCGCTCGTCAGCCCGGAGACCGGCCCGAGAGTAATGGTTCAACCTGAACCGATATATGCCGAGGCGCGGTGGGCGCTCTCAGGGCGATTAACGGTGGCGCGATGCGATCATGCAGTGCGACCGAGACTCCCTTGTTTGATCCTCCGTTCGGTCAAAAAAACTGCGCTGTGCGGGTGAGCACAACGAGCAAGAGGTCTCACATGAACCACCGTTACCACACCGCCGCCAAACGGGCGGCGTTTAGTATGGCTGCTTTACCGCTAGCCTTTCACATCCAAGCCGAAGCCCAATACGCCGAAACAACGACCGATTTGGCTACGCTTGACCCTGTGGTCGTTACCGCTGCGTTAGCGCCCCGCACCGCCAATGCAAGCCTCTCTTCCGTTAGCGTGCTGGAGGAAGCCACTTTCCGCCGCCAAGACCCCACCAGCCTGACGGATCTTCTGCGCGGCCAGCCGGGCGTTGATGTCACGAGTAACGGCAACTTTGGCAAAAGTAGCAGCGTTTATCTACGGGGTGCGCCCAGCGATGCCTCCGTGCTCATGATTGACGGTATCCGGCTACGATCCGCTACGGCGGGCGGTGCTGCATTTCAGTACTTGGATCCGCGTATGTTTGACCGTGCTGAAATCGTGCGCGGCCCCCGCGGTAGCCTTTACGGCGCGGATGCGGTCGGCGGCGTGATTCAACTGTTTACCCCTGAGGGTGACGAAGAAGAGCCGCAACCGAGAATGTCAGTCGGCGGTGGTTCATTCGATACCCAGCGGTTAAGCGCAGGCGTTTCGGGGCGCGAGGGGGGCACGCGCTACAGCTTTGCCGCTAGCCATTTCAATACCGATGGCCAGCCCATTCGTCGGGGTGGTGAAGACAAAGGATACGACAATACCTCAGCGCTAGCCCGCGTTGCGCATATCTTTGAGAGTGGCGCTGAAGTCGGCGTGTTGGCACTGCGCGTTCGTGGTAACAACGAATATGACAGTGGAGAGAATGACTTCGTCCAGCAGGTAGCAGGCGTCTACGCTGAGTTGCCGGTAACCGATACGTGGCAGAGCCGACTGACCCTTAGCGAAGCCCGCGATGAGTTGGACACAATCGATAATTTCGGCGCCTCCGTCATTGATACCCGCACGCAAACTGCCCGCTGGCAGAACAACATTCAGTTTGGCCCCCATGAGTTGATCGCTGGCGCTGAAATCAGCGAAGACCGCGTTTTAAGCACCAACGATTTTGACGTTACCAGCCGTGATAACAAAGCAGTGTTTACCCAGGGGTTACTCGACTTTTCGCCATTTGCCATTCAAGCCAGCCTGCGTTATGACGATAACGAAGCCTATGGCGATGAAGTCACCGGCAGCTTGGCGCTGGGCTACGAGCTGGATAACTACCACACACTGCGAGCCAGTGTGGGCACTGCGTTTAAAGCACCGAGCTTTAATGACCTCTATTGGCCGGATTCGGGTAACCCTGATCTCAATCCGGAGACCTCTGAAACGATTGAAGTGGGCGTTCGCGGCCAATACCACCAGTGGTTCTGGGACTTGGCCGCCTTTCAAAACGACTACGACGACATGATTGCCTGGGCGCCAACGTCGAGTGGCTTATGGGCGCCGCAAAACGTTAACAGCGCGCGTATACGCGGGGCCGAGCTCTCAAGCGGCGTCGAAGTCAACGACTGGACGCTCCAAGCTGCCTTCACCTACCTGGATCCGGAAGACCGGGCAACTGGCAATCGATTAGCCCGCCGGGCCACTCAAAGTGTGCGTCTGGATGCAGATCGGGAGCTTGGCGGTTGGTCGTTGGGGGGCTCACTAGTAGCGCAGAGTTACCGTTACGATAACACCACCAATACCCAGCGTTTAGGAGGCTATGGGCTGGTTAACCTGCGCGCTGGCTGGCAGTTTGCGCCACTCTGGAGTGCTCGTGTTACGCTAGAAAATGCCTTTGATAAAGAGTATTCAACCACCCGTGATTATATCAACGCTGGGCGAGCAGGGTTCTTGAGTGTTCACTTTGGCCAATAGAAAAAGTAGTTTTGCGCGCGGGGCCCTGTGCCTCGCGCTGCTGTTGATGGCGTCTGTTGCCCCGGCACACGAGCACTCGCGCTGCGCAGTAGATGATCGTGACCGTGAGGTCTGTCTACATAATGCTGCTCAGCGAATTGCTACGCTTTCGCCTGGCGCAACCGAGCTGACTTATGCGGCTGGCGCAGGAACTCAAGTGGTCGCCGTCGTCTCGTATAGTGACTATCCCGCGGAAGCCAAACAAGTGGCGTCGGTGGGCAGCCATACTCGAATTGATTTAGAGAAGCTGGTGGGGCTTGCACCCGATTTAGTGATTGGTTGGGTGACGGGTAACCCCGCCGAACAGCTTGAAACCCTTGAAGCCCTGGGTATGCCGGTGTTCTATATCGAGCCCCGCGATGTAGAAGGCGTGGCCAGCGCCATTGAGCGCTTGGCAAGGCTGGCAGGCACAGAAACAGCGGGACAAGCAGTGGCCGACAATTTCCGCAATACCATGAGCGCCCTTGAAGAGCGCTATCGGGATCGTGAGTCGATACCCACGTTTTACCAAGTGTGGGATGAGCCGCTAATGAGCGTTAACGACCAGCACCTGATCGGCCAAGTGGTTGAGATTTGTGGCGGTGAAAATGTGTTTGGCGAACAGGCACGCCTGGTGCCGCGTATCGATGATGAAGCCGTGCTGGCAGCGAATCCTGAAGCGATTGTTGCCGGTGGCATGGGGGAAGAGAATCGCCACTGGCTGACGCACTGGGAACAGTATCCCAACTTGACGGCGGTTGCGGAAGATAACCTCTTTTTTGTGCCGCCCTCACTGATTCAACGGCCTACACCGCGACTGATGGAGGGCACCCAGCTCCTCTGTGAGAAGCTCGATATCGCCCGCCAAAAACGTGAGCGCAGCTAATGCTCGCACGCTTGGGCCTGCCGCTGAGCCTGCTATTACTAGCGGCCTTGGCTTCGCTGATCATCGCCATTGGTGTCGGTAGCGCGCAGATTTCACCGGCTCAAATCTGGCAGGTGGTGATGGGTAACAATATGCAGGGCGAAGGCGATGCGCTAGCGCACACCATGGTGATCGATCTGCGCTTGCCCAGGGCGCTCTCGGCTTTTGCCGTGGGTGGTTTGTTGGCGGTAGCCGGTGCGTTGATGCAGGTGTTGCTGCGTAACCCTCTGGCAGACCCTTACGTGCTTGGTCTTTCCGGTGGCGCCTCGATTGGCGCACTGGCAGCCATGCTGGGAGGGCTCGGCGGGCTGGTGATTTCAGGCTCGGCATTTGGCGGCGCACTGCTCTCAACGTTTTTAGTCTTTGGTTTGGCCCACGGTAGCGGCGGCTGGACGCCTTCGAGGTTGCTGCTCACCGGTGTGGTGGTCGCGGCGGGGTGGGGGGCAGTAATTACACTAATACTGGCGTTGAGCCCCGCCGAACGTCTGCCGGGGATGCTTTACTGGCTCATGGGCGATCTCTCCTATGCGCGCACGCCTTGGCCGCCGCTACTGCTGTTACTGGCCACCTGCGTGGTGCTGATTCCGCTCGGGCGTAGCCTGAATGTGCTGGCCCGTGGCCCGCAGCAAGCCGCCGCGCTGGGCGTTGCGGTTAGGCCGCTGGAGTGGTGTATCTATATTGCCGCCAGCCTGCTGACTGCTGCTGCCGTTACTACCGCAGGCAGCATTGGTTTTGTCGGTCTAGTGGTACCCCACATGCTGCGTTTGCTGCTGGGCAATGATCAGCGGCTGATACTGCCCGCCTGCGCATTGGCGGGTGGCACGCTGTTGGTGCTGGCCGATACCCTAGCGCGCACGATGATCGCCCCGGAGCAGTTGCCCGTAGGGGTAATCACCGCGCTATTGGGTGTGCCGACCTTCCTGTTTCTGCTTTACCGGAGCCGCTGATGAGCGTACTGGCTACCCGTGATCTCATCATCGATGTGCCTGGCCGCGAAGGCGGTACGCCGCTTAATATCACCATCGAACCAGGGCAGGTGTGGGGTGTGTTAGGGCCTAACGGTGCGGGAAAAACGACGCTTTTACACACCTTAGCTGGCCTGCAAGCGCCACGTTCAGGCAGTGTCCAGCTCAACGATTCGGCGCTTGGCCAGCTACGCCGCCGCCATGTTGCTCAGCGTTTGGGATTAGTGTTTCAAGATCGCCAGGATGGGTTTCCAGCAACCGTGTTGGAAACCGCGCTGATTGGCCGCCACCCTTATCTATCGCCTTGGCAGATGGAGGGAGCTGAAGACTACGCCCGCGCGGAAGCTGCCCTTGAGGACCTGGATGTTGCACACCTGCGTGATCGTCTGGTAAGCACACTTTCCGGTGGCGAGCGCCAGCGTGTGGCGATTGCCACGGTGCTGACTCAAGCACCCAATGTGTGGCTGGCCGACGAACCCACCAATCATCTGGATCTTCACCACCAGAGTGCTGTGATGGCGCTAATGGCAAAACAGGCCAAACAAGGCCAGGCGGTCATCATGTGCTTACACGACCTAAACCTTGCTGCCCGCTGGTGCGACCATGTGCTGTTGCTTTATCCCAATGGCGAGGCGTGCTGGGGCTCGCGGGATAACATGCTGATGCCCAGCGCGCTGGAAGATCTCTACCGCCAAAAGCTAGCGGTGGTAGAGGTGGATGGCGCACCGGTGTTTGTGCCGATAAAGGGGTGATACTTACTGCTCCAGCTCTTCCCGCCAGGAGTGGCGTGGTTCAAAGCCGACCAGACGACGGGCCTTTTCGATGCAGTAGAAGGTTTCGAATTCACCCATTTCGCGCTTGATGGGTACGCCGGAGTAGAAGCGCTCTATCACATGGGCGTTGGTCAGGCCCACTGATAGCTCGTTATTAGCCACGTTAAACACCTGATAGCCCAGGCCATCCGTTTTTAGGCAGCAATCGACCATCTGGCCCAGGTCGCGGGCGTCGATGTAGGCGAATATATTGCGGCGACGCAGGGCGGGATCATCCATGTAGGCTGGGAAATTCTGGCGGTATTCGTGGGGCTCGATAACGTTGTTGATGCGTAGGCCGTAGATGTCGATGCCCGAGCGCGCCTGGAAGGAGCGTGCCGTTACTTCGTTTACCACCTTGCTCATGGCGTAGCTGTCTTGAGGCACGGTGGGGTGCTCTTCATCGACGGGCAAGTAGTCAGGTTTTTGCTCGCCATCAGCGAAGCAGACACCGTAGGTGGTCTCGCTAGAGGCGAAGATGACCTTGGGGATGCCTAGCTTGGTGGCGGCATCAAGAACGTTGTAGGTACTTAGCGCATTGATGCGGTAGGTCTCGTTGTCCGGCCGATGCAGAATGGCTGGTATGGCCGCGAAGTGGACAATCGCATCATAACGCGGCACGCCGGTGCCGGGTTCAAGCTCATCGAACCCAGCGTAGGCTTGGCAAGCATTAAACACTTGCCCTGCATCGGTCAGATCGGTTTTCAGGGTAGTAATACCGGGCACATCAGACGCCACCCAGTCCAAATTGGTGACTCGGTGGCCTTGATCACGAAGATAAGCGGTCGCATGGCGACCAGCTTTGCCACTGCCGCCGGTGAACAGAAGACGCATATGATCTCCACCAATGAATAGAATGAGCTACTCCACCTTAGCAAAGAAAAATCCTCACCTCCGAAAATGATTTTGTGTTCTACACTAAAAATGATTCGGGACCTTGTTGATCCGATCGATCATCGTCTGACCCTAACAATAGCGTGTCCACAAAATCGGGAGGTCGTTATGGTCAATCATGTTTGGGGGCTTCTCCATCATCCTGAACGGGAGTGGTATAAGATCAGTGAGGAGCATGAGTCTGTCAGTCATCTCTATGCTCACCATGTCCTGTTACTCGCTGCCGTTCCTGTTGTCTGTGCCCTGATAGGTACCACCCAGGTAGGCTGGACTTATGGTGGTTCGGCAACCTATAAAGTCTCCGTTGCCAACGGTATTGCCTTAGGCGTGGCTTTTTATGCGCTGATGCTAGTGGCAGTGGGTATTGTGGGCAGTATGATCCATTGGATGGCCCGCCGTATTGAGAATCGACCTAGCCGCCGCGACTGTATTATCTTCGCAGGTTATATTGCGACACCGATGTTCCTGTGTGGCGTTTTTGCGCTCTATCCGGCTTTCTGGTTTTGTGTGCTGGGTATGGTGATTGGTCTGCTCTATAGCACCTATCTGCTCTACAAGGGAACGCCCAGCTTTCTGGGAATCAGTCATAAGCAGGGGTTTATTCTGTCGACCACGACGCTGGGTATCGGCGTTTTGGTGCTGGAGGCACTGCTTGTCGTCGTCGTACTTCTGTGGAGTATGGGCACGGACCACAGCGTGGTTTGGCATTTTTTTCGGTGAATGAGCATTGTAGTGCCAGGGGCATGAAAGTTTGCGCTGTCGGTAACTGGGCGTTTTTTCTAGCAGACTAGGATCTAGCTAAATCGCACTATGAAAACGCATGACTTGCTTGCCATCGACAGGATCATCGATCACATGGGCATATACCCCAAAGGTCTGTTGTAGCCTGTTAGGCGTGAGTATGTCTTGGGGGAGGCCGCTATCGATCAGTCGGCCGCCATCCATGACGCCGATGCGGTCACACTCCATGGCTTGGTTAAGATCATGCAGTGAGATAACCACCGTGATCGGTAGTTGCCTGACCAATTCAAGAATCGAAAGCTGGTGGCGAATATCCAAGTGATTGGTGGGTTCATCCAATAGCAGAATTTTAGGCTGTTGTGCCAGCGCTCGGGCAATATGCACTCTCTGGCGCTCACCGCCAGAGAGGGTGTGCCAAAGGCGATCGGCCATGTGCGCCATATCCACATCTGCCAGCGCCTGCGCCACGATGGCATCATCTTCCGTTGACCAGGGACGCAACGCGGAAAGGAACGGTGTACGACCCAGTGATACCACTTGGTGCACGGTAATGCGGTCGGTAGTGTCCGCCTGCTGCTCCACCAAGGCAACGGATTGTGCGATAGCCCGTTGCTTGAGCGTGTGCAGGGGCTGGCTATCCATCAACACCCGTCCTGCCTTGGGTCTGTTCAACCCCGCCAACAGACGCAGCAGTGAGGTTTTCCCCGAGCCATTCGGCCCCACCAGGCCAAAGGTCTGGCCGGGCTCGACGGTAAGATTGACGTCAGCAAGCAGTGGCGTGCCGTGTACTGACCACGCAAGCCGTTCAGCCGTTAATCGCATTAAGACCTCTTGCCGCGTACCAAAATCAGCGCAAAAGCGGGCGCGCCGATCAGTGAGGTAATCACCCCGATGGGGAGTACTTGGCCGGAGATCAGCACCCGGGAAAGAATATCCGAGCCGATCAAGAACACGGCGCCTGCCAGAGCGGTTGCTGGTACCAGTCGGGTATGGCGGCTCCCCACGATAAAACGCACCGCGTGAGGGATCACCAGGCCAACAAACCCAATCGCCCCCACGATAGACACCATTACGGCTGTGACCAGTGCCATGGCGATAATCAGCATTCCACGCACCGGGCGCACCGCGATGCCCATGGACGCGGCGCTGTCGGCGCCGAAGGTAAATGCATCCAGGGAGCGCCGGTGCCACAGGCAAACCAGCAGTCCGAAGAGTGCGGCCGGTACGGCCAAGGTCACATCGGCCCAGCGCACCCCTGAGAGATTGCCCATCAGCCAAAACATAATGCCCCGGGCCTGTTCGGCGCTCGCCGATTTGGTGATGATAAAAGCAGTCAACGCATTGAACAGCTGCGAACCTGCAATGCCCGCCAGAATAATCGCCCCCGCGGCCTGAACGCCGCGCCCGCCACCCACTCCGCTGTTGGCCGCATGGGCGAGCATTACCACAATACCAAAGGCAAGCAGGGCGCCCACAAAGGCACCCAAGGAGAGTGAAAGCGCACCTGCACCCAGCCCGGCGACGGCCACCGCAACTGCCCCCGTAGACGCCCCGGCGGAAATGCCCATCAAGTAGGGGTCGGCCAAGGGGTTGCGCAGCAGTGCTTGTAACACGACACCCGCCAGCGCCAAGCTGGTGCCGCAACAGGCGGCGACCACGGCGCGGCTGAGACGATAGTTCCAAATAATGCCCGCGTCGATTCGGTCAACCGGGTAATCCGTTCCTATCAGCTGGTTGGCGAGCACTTTGACAATGGTATCCACGGGTATCGGCGTCTCGCCGATGGCGGTGCCCGCGATCAGTGCCGTCACAAGCACGAGCGGTGTTATCCATAGCCAGCGCAACCCGAAGTGTGCGGAGGAAGCCCTCGTTAGCGCTATGCTCATTCGTTAAACGACATATTGGATAATGCCTCGGCAAGTGATTCAAGGCCGTAAATAGTGCGCATAGTGGCGCTCATGGCGTGGGCGTCCATCTCGACGATACGATTATTTTTAACCGCGTTCATCTCCCGGGTGACCGGGTCGCTGCGTAAAAACTCACGTTTTGCTTCAATGTCATCGGCAGGAAAGCGGCGGCGATCCATGCTAGCGATAACGAGTACATCGGGGTCGGCTCTGGCGATGCTTTCCCAGCCCACCGTGGGCCACTCGTCGTCAGACTCGATGACATTACGAATGCCAAGTTTTTCCATCATATACCCTGGTGCCCCCAGTTGCCCCGCCACGAAAGGGCTAACCCCCAGATCTGTCGATGAAAACCAGAATGCCGCCGACAAGTCTTGCGGTAAATCAAGGCTGCTCGCCAAGTCGATAGCGCGCTGTTCGCGGGCGGTAAGGTCGGTTATCAGCACCTCACCAGCGTCTTGAACATCATAGATCTCGGCTAACTCGGTGATCCCTTTATAGATAGAGTCAGTCGAGAAGGCGGCAGTGCGGGTACCATCGTCGCCGGTAGAGTTATCCTTGGTGTCGCAATCGGCGGGCATGATGTAAGTGTTGATACCCAACTCATGAAACTGATCCCGGCTGGCCACGCTGCCGGTGGGGCCAACGTGCCACTCGTACTGAGCCGCCACCAGATCCGGCCGTTTATTGACCACGGCCTCGAAGCTCGGGTCGTCGTTGGCGATCCGCTCGATCTCATCATTTGCCTCAGCATATTGTGGCAAAACGGGATTAAACCAAACCGAGGTACCATTCACTCTATCAGCGAGCCCTAACGAGTAGAGAATCTCTGTGGCTGATTGACCCACCGTTACCGTTTGCTCGGGTGCTGATGCAACGCTTATCTCTACACCACAGTTGGTTAAGTTCACGGGATAAGTGGTGGCATCGGCCATCGCGTAAGAAGCGGGCAGTAGCGATGTCGCTGTCAGCAGATAGCGTAAGATCTTCATGTCTGGCTTCCAGTAAACGTGTGGGTAGAGTTGATGGCCTAAGGGCATTCTTATTAGTAGCAATATGTTATGTTATAACATAATCATATGGCTTAGTATCAAAGATTAGCCGTATCTTACCTTATGCTTATCTGGGCTGTCTCTTGGGTGGGTTCTGGGAGCTAAACTGGCTTCGTCGCCATGCCTTCCTCTATACTGCATGCTTTTATATCATCATCTCTTTATGAATGGTTTTATCATTACTCACCTGGTTATCATAAATCAAGCTCAAGTCCGTTGGTCATCACAGTTTTCAGTAAAGGTCGGCGGGTTGGCAGGCTTGCTCAGCACGGGAGGTGCCGGTGAGTGAGTTTCCGTTTGCGGCGGTGGTTGGTCAGAAACCGCTGAAAACCGCCTTGTTGCTCAACGCCATTAACCCCCGCATTGGCGGTGTATTGATCAGCGGCCCTCGGGGTAGCGCGAAGTCCACCCTTGCACGAGCGCTGGCGGCGGTTTTGCCTGAAGACCAAAGCGGCAGCCATCCACCCTTTGTGAATTTACCCCTTGGCGCCAGCGAAGACCGCCTGGTGGGGAGTCTGGATCTAAACAAGGTGCTGGTCGAACGTGAGGCCACCTTTCATGAAGGCTTGCTCGCCAAGGCCCATGGAGGGGTAATGTATGTAGATGAAGTCAATCTGCTGCCGGATATGCTGGTGGATCTGCTGCTGGACGTCGCTGCCAGCGGGGTCAACGTGGTCGAGCGCGATGGCATTAGCCACTCCCACCCGGCACGCTTCAGCCTGATCGGCACCATGAACCCAGACGAAGGTGAGCTGCGCCCGCAGTTACTTGATCGTTTTGGCCTTTGCCTTGAGCAGGCGGGTGCCATGAGCATCGAAGAGCGCATTGCCATCGTGCAGCAGCGCGAAGCCTTTGACCGTGACCCCAAGGCCTATAAAAAGCAGTTTGCCGCAGAACAGGTAACGCTGACTCAGCGGCTGCACCATGCTCAACAGCTTCTCACCTCAGTCACGACCGAAAGCTGGGTATACGAGGCGATTGCGACGCGCTGCGAAGCCGCCGGTGTTGAGGGCATGCGGGCAGACGTTACCTGGCACCGCGCCGCTCAGGCCCATGCTGCTTTACAGGGCGCGTCGAGCGTCAGGCAAGAAGATGTCGATACAGTCGAGCCTTGGGTACTGGCCCATCGCCGTACGCTTTCAGACCCTAAGCCGCCTTCTTCCCGTGAGCACCCACCTAGTGGTGGGGGTAGTGGCGGAGATGGTGGTAGTGAAAATAGGGGGAATACCGGTGGAGAAAGCGGCAAAGGAAGCCAGTCAGACGGACATGACGCTTCAGGACAGTGGGGTGCCATGCCCCCCATGGCCCATGAATCTATTAACCAGCCAGCGATTAGCCAGCCAGCGCTAACGCTGCCTGAGAGCGATGTTTCAGCTCAGCAGGCTCAACGTGCCGATACCGCTGCCAGTGCGGGTAAAGGAGGGGTAGCAGGCCGTGGCCGCTCCCAGGTAGAGACCTCGCGGCTGGACGGGTTCGCGACGCTGATCGCCAATCGCGGCCAATGGCCGTGGCAGCAGCTAAAGATGCGCAAGTCCCGTGCTGGGCAGGCGACAGCGCACCTGGTGCTGTTAGACACCTCCGGCTCCACCCTGGGTCAGCGCCTGTTAGGCCAGGCAAAGGGGCTGGTTGAGTCACTGGTCAGCCAAGCCTACGCTGCCCGGGAGCAGGTAGCGGTATTGGGGTTTGGCAATGGCGGTGTCGTGCCGATACTCTCCCGCCGCCGGGCGCCCAAAAATGCGCGGAGCACTCTCGACAATGCTAAGGGCGGTGGCGGCACCCCGCTGCGGGAAGCGATTATTGAAGCCAAGCGGCTGATCCGCCAGTGGCAGCGCCGCGAGCCCGGCCTGAAGGTGCGCACCTATCTGATCACCGATGGCCGCACCCGGGAAACCGTTGACGACCTCGCCCCGCTGGAGAGCTGCCTGCTGATCGATACCGAGCAATCCAGAGTCAAACGCGGGCAGGGCGCGCGTATCGCCCAGCAGTTGGGCGCGCGTTACTGGCCTGCCTCGTTTGGCAAACCATCTTTGGCGCCTACAGTCTCTGCACATCAACCTGGGAACCTCTCATGAGCGACGCAAGCCATTTAGATCGCATGCAGCGTAAAAAAGACGTGGTCGATGAGCGCATCAGCAAGGCGACGGAAGAGCGCGGCGTGCTGATTTTGCTGAAAGGCAACGGTAAGGGCAAAAGCAGCTCCGCCTTCGGCACCATGGCACGCTCGTTGGGGCACGGCCAGCAGTGCGCGGTGATCCAGTTCATCAAAGGCCGCCGCGAAACCGGCGAGTACCTGTTCTTTCGCGATCATCCCAAGCTCGACTGGCACATCATGGGCCACGGCTTTACCTGGGAAACCCAGAACCGCGAGCGGGATATCGAAGCTGCCCAAGCCGCCTGGGAGGTCGCCAAAGGGCTGCTGGAGAACCCTGCCTATCATATGATCGTGCTGGACGAGATGAGCTATATGTTCAAGTACGGCTATCTCGACCCCAAGCCGGTGGTGGAAGCGCTTAAGCGCCGCCCGGCGCACCAGAACGTCATCATTACCGGACGCACTATGGCCACGCCGCTGCAGGAAATCGCCGATACCATCAGTGTCGTTCAGGACGAGCGCCACGCCTTTCGCGGCGGTATCAAAGCCCAGGCGGGGATCGAATACTGATGAGCACAGCGACCGTAAGCTGCCCCGCGCTGTTTATCGCTGCCCCGGCCTCAGGCCAGGGCAAAACCACCGTCACAGCGGGCTTGGCGCGTCTGCTGCGCAACCAGGGCAAGGTGGTGCGGGTGTTCAAGACTGGCCCGGACTACCTGGATCCGCAGATATTGGCCCAGGCCTCCGGCCAGCCGGTGGATCAGTTGGATCTATGGATGGCAGGCGAGGCCTACTGCCGCCAGCGCTTTTATGATGCCGCCTGTGAAGCGGACTTGATCCTGGTGGAAGGCGCCATGGGACTGTTCGACGGCGAGCCCTCCAGCGCTGATCTGGCGGCCCTGTTCGATGTTCCCATGGCGATCGTCATGGATGTAAAAGGCATGGCCCAGACCGCCGCCGCACTGGTTTCGGGGCTGGTTAGCTTTCGCGACGACATCCATATCGCCGGGCTTATCGCCAATGCTTGCGGCTCGCAGCGCCACCGCGAGCTGATCGAAGGCGCGCTGCCAGCGACGATTCCTCTGCTGGCTGCCGTGCCGCGCGACCCCGCGCTATCACTCCCCGAGCGCCACCTGGGCCTCGTGCAGGCGGCGGAGATTCGCGAGGATCTGGAAGCCCGCTTTGAAGCCGGTGCCAAAGCGCTGGAAGCGGCGGGGCTACTGGACGCGCTCTCGGCGCTTTCACCAGTGATCTTTACCGCCCCCCACGAACAGCTTGCGGCCGTTAAGCCGTTGCTCAAAGGCCACGCCATTGGCGTAGCCCGGGACGCCGCCTTCAGCTTCGTCTATCAGGCCAATCTCGACCTGCTGGAGCAGATGGGCGCCACGCTGCGCTTTTTCTCGCCGTTAACGGATAGCCGCCTGCCTGAGTGCGATGCGCTGTGGCTGCCAGGAGGCTACCCGGAGCTTCACGCCCAGCAGTTGGCGGATAACACCGCCATGCGCGCAGCCATTGAGGCGTTCTATAGCGCCGACAAGCCCATTCTGGCCGAGTGTGGCGGGCTGCTGTACTGCCTGGAAACCCTGACCGACTACGACGATATCACCCATACCATGTTGGGCCTGCTGCCTGGACAGGGGGCCATGCGCGGGCGTCGCGGCTGCCAGGGGATGCAAACCGCCGAGCTGCCGGAAGGCCCGGTTCGCGGCCATGCGCACCACCGTTCCATGGCAGAAGGCACCCCCGAGCCGATTGGCCACGGGCGACGCCAGCGGCACCCCGCACCGGGGGAGGCGATTTACCGTCAAAAGCGCCTGACGGCGACCTATTTACATCTGTTTTTCCCTAATAATCCTGACGCTGTGGCAAGGCTTTTTTCTGCCAGCCCGGCGTACTGCGAACCGCAACACAGCGAGGCATTTACCTATGCAATTGAATAAGATTCCTGCCACGGTCGTGACCGGTTTTCTCGGCAGCGGCAAAACCACGCTGTTGGCCAATATTCTGCGTCAGGTGACCGGCAAGCGGATCGCCGTGATCGTCAATGAGTTCGGCGAGCAGGATATCGACTCCAGCCTGCTGCGCGGCTGTGCGCTGGGGTGTGAAGAGGGTAGCGAAGCTGGGCAGCTAGACGGTGAAGACGGCAGCATCTATGAACTGGCCAACGGCTGTATCTGCTGCACCGTGGAAGAGGAGTTTCTGCCGGTCATGAAAAAGCTGGTCGCCCGACGCGGCGATATCGACCACATCCTGATCGAAACCAGCGGCCTAGCGCTGCCCAAGCCGCTGGTGCAGGCGTTCAACTGGCCGGATGTGCGCCAGCACTGCACCGTGGATGCGATTATTACCGTGATCGACGGCCCCGCCGTGGCTGCCGGGCGCTATGCCAGCGACGTGGATAAGGTAGCAGCCCAGCGCCTCGCAGACGAGAGCCTGGATCATGACCCCAGCCTGCGCGAGCTGCTCGATGATCAGCTAAGCGCGGCGGATCTGGTGCTGGTCAGCAAGGCCGATCTGCTCAGCCCGGACGAGCGCACAAAGGTGGAAGCGGTGATTCAGGCGCGGGTGACTGCCTCGGTGAAAACGCTGTTTATCAATCAGACCCTGACCACTAACACCACCCAACTGGAAGCGCTGATGGGCATCGGCGCGGCCAGCGAAGAGCATATAGATAGCATCACCAATCATCACGATAAGCACCACGCCGAAGGCGCGCACCACGACCACGCCCACGATAACTTTGATTCCTGCGTGATCACCCTGGGCGAAGTCGATGGCGATATCCTGGCCGACAAGCTGCAACAGCTGCTGAAAAGCCACGAGATCTACCGCGCCAAGGGCTTTGCGGCGATTCCCGGCAAACCCATGCGTCGGGTCATCCAGGCGGTGGGTGAGCGCCTGGAAGGCTACTTCGACCGGCTGTGGACTGAGGACGAAATCCGCCAAACCCAGCTAGTGATTATAGGCAAAACCCTGGACAGCGCAGCGCTGCGTGAAGCGTTAGCTGAAGCAGAGGTTCAAACGGCTACCTAATGCACTTATTTGCCGCCAAGCCCGGAGGCTTTGTCGATGATGAAGGCATCATCGACCTGGAACAGAGCCCCGCCGAGGTCGTGATACTCTCCGCCGCCGATAGCAATCTGTCGGCGCTGGCTCAGGCGGTGGATCGTCTGGGCGAGGCGTACCCCTCGGTGCGGCTGGCCAACTGGATGAACCTGGTAAAACCGGCCGCCTACGATCTCTACGAAGATCGGGTGCTGGAAAAGGCTCAGTTGGTCATCGTCTCGCTGCTGGGCGGCAAGGCCTACTGGCAGTACGGCCACGAACGCCTGCTGGCCTGGGCGGCGGCGAAACCCGAGCGCCAGCTGATACTGGTGCCGGGCTGCGATGCCCCGGATGACGCCCTGCTGGAGGACTCCACCATCGCCTTTGATGACGCGTACCGCGTGTGGCGCTACCTGCGGGAGGGCGGCGCCGATAACGCCGAGCAACTGCTGCGCTTTGTCGCCAGCGAGTGTATGGATAAGCCGTTGGGTGACTGGCAGGAGCCCAAGGTCATTCCGCCAGCGGTGATTTATGCGTCGCAGGAGCAGCAGGCGTCCAGCCTCAGCGAGTGGCGCGATCGTCAGGTGCCCGGGCGGCCGGTGTGTCTGCTGCTGTTTTATCGCAGCCATTTGCAGGGGGCGAATACCGCCGTACCCGACGGATTGCTGGCCGCGCTTAAAGACCAGGGGCTTGAGCCGTTGGCGGTGGCCGTGGCGTCCCTGAAAGAAGGGCCGTGCATTGATTTTATCAATCACCTGATTGAGCAGACCGGCGCCATGCTGGTGATTAATACCACCAGTTTTGCGGTCAATCGCAATGCCGACGGGCTGGATGCCCTGGGGGAAGAATTACCTGACAACCTCTTTGTAGGCCGACCCGTGGTGCTCCAGGCGATTCTTGCCAGCAGCACTAGCGAAGACTGGCAGGGCATGGCCGCGGGCCTGCATAGCCGCGATGTGGCAATGCAGGTGGTGCTCCCCGAGATGGATGGCCGCATCATCACCCGGGCGGTGGGCTTTAAAGCCGAAGCCCACTACAGCCCGAGCTGCCAGCTGGCGGTGACCCACCACGTCATCCATCCGGAGCGGGCCGCCTTTGTGGCCGAGCTGGCGCGGCGGATTTGTTCGCTGCGCTTAACCCCCAACGGGCAGAAGCGTGTCGCGCTGATCATGGCCAACTACCCCAATCGCGATGGCCGCATTGGTAACGGCGTCGGGCTGGATACGCCCGCATCGACGCTGCAGATTCTCAGCGCCCTGAAGGTGGCGGGTTACCCGCTCAGCGAGCTGCCGGAAAACGGCGATGAATTGATCCGCCAGCTTCAGGGCGCGGTAACCAACGATCACGGAAGCCTCGACCAGCGCGCCTGCTGGCAGAGCATCAGCGTTGATGATTATCTGGCGTGGTTTCAAACCCTGTCCAGCGAGCTGCAGGAAACCGTATGGACGCGCTGGGGCGCGCCTCATGAAGACCCCAAGTGTCGCCAGGGGCGCCTGATGATCGCGGGTATTCGTCTGGGGGAGACCTTCGTGGGTATCCAGCCGGAACGCGACTTTATCGACGATCTCACCCAGTCCTATCACGATCTGGAGCTGGCGCCGCCGCACAGCTACCTGGCGTTTTATTTTTGGCTGCGCGCGCACTACCAGGTCGATGCGGTCATCCACGTCGGTAAGCACGGTAACCTGGAGTGGCTGCCGGGCAAAAGCATCGCCCTGAGCGCCGACTGCTGGCCGGATATAGCCCTGGGGCCGCTGCCGCACTTTTATCCGTTTATCGTCAACGACCCCGGCGAGGGTGCCCAGGCCAAGCGGCGCAGTCAGGCGGTGATTATCGACCACCTGATGCCGCCGCTGGCGCGGGCCGAACTCTACGGCCCCATGGCCGAGCTTGAAACGCTCACCGACGAATATTATCAAGCGCTGGATATGGATCCCCGCCGGGAAGCGTTGATACGTAGCCAGATTCTCGCTCACCTGCGTGATACCGGTATCGATCAGGAGCTGGCCCACGTGGCGAGCGGTGAATGTGAGGCTGAGATTCTCAACGCGCTGGATACCTTCCTGTGCGACATCAAAGAATCGCAGATCCGTCACGGCCTGCATATTCTTGGCACGCTGCCGCCGGAAGAGAAGCGGGTGGGCACCTTGGTGGCACTGTTGCGACTACCCCGTGGCGAAGCGGTGGCAAGCCGCGGCCTGCTGCACAACCTGGCCAGCGATTTAGGCTTGGATTTTGATCCGCTAGCCGCCGCTAGCGAGCCCTGGCAAGGGCCTGAGCCGGCTATTTTAAGCCAACAGCTCGATACCCCCTGGCGTACCGGGGCGGATGCCCGCGAACGCCTGGAACTGCTGGCCGAGCGCTGGGTGGCCGACTACGTCTTGGCAAACGGCTGCCTGGATGGCCTGGCCCAGGATTACCCCGACACGGCAGCGCAGCTGCGCTACGCCCGAGACCAGCTGTGGGTCACCATGCAGCGCGGCGTGAAGATGGAGCTTCAGTCGCTGCTCGACGGCCTTGAAGGCATCTTCGTACCCGCCGGGCCCAGCGGTGCGCCCAGCCGGGGGCGCTTGGATACGCTACCCACCGGGCGCAACTTTTTCAGCGTCGATAACCGCTCGATTCCATCTCCCGCCGCCTGGACGCTGGGCGAAAAATCCGCTCAGGCGTTTGTCGAACGCTATCTGCAGGATCACGGTGACTACCCGCGGCGGTTGGGGCTATCCATCTGGGGTACCGCCACCATGCGCACCGGCGGCGATGACATCGCCCAGGCCTTCGCGCTAATGGGCGTGCGACCCATCTGGTCGCTGGGCTCTCAGCGGGTGAGCGACTTTGAAGTCATTCCCTCGATGCTGCTCAATCGCCCACGGGTCGATGTCACGCTGCGGGTGTCCGGGTTCTTCCGCGACGCCTTCCCTAACGTGATTCGCCTGTTTGACGCCGCCGTGCAGGCGGTGGCGAGCTATGAAGAGCCGGGCAACAGCAACACTATCCGCGAGGCGGTGCTTTCCCGCCAGCAAGCACTGGAAGAGCAGGGGCTAAGCCCCGAGATGGCTGCTCAAGAGGCGAGCTACCGAATATTTGGCAGTAAGCCTGGCGAATACGGCGCGGGCTTAAACCGGCTGATAGAAAACCGCTCTTGGGACAGCGCCGACGATTTAGCCGAGGCCTATATGGATGCGGGTGCCTACGCCTACGGCCAGTTTAAGGAGTCGGGCAAGGCCGCACGCGGCGCCTTCGAGCAGCAGCTCCAGGGGCTGGATGCGGTAATGCAAAACCAGGATAACCGCGAGCACGATATCCTCGATTCCAACAGCTATTACGCCTTCCAGGGCGGCATGGCCAACGCCACCCGCTCGCTGAGCGACAAGGCGCCGGAGATTTACCACGCCGACCACGCCAACCCCGCGATGCCCAAGATTCGCACCCTGAAAGAAGAACTGGCGAAGGTGATTCGCTCGCGCGTGTTGAATCCCAAGTGGATCAACGCCATGCGCGAGCACGGCTACAAAGGCGCCTTTGAGATGGCCGCCACGGTGGACTACCTGTTCGCCTACGACGCCACCACCGATCTGATTGCCGACTACCAGTACGCCCAGGTGAGCGATGCCCTGGTGCTCGACGCCGACAATCAGCAGTTCCTACGCGAGCACAACCCGGCCGCCCTGGAAGAGATGGCCGAACGGTTACTCGAAGCCGCCCAGCGGGGCATGTGGCAAGCCCCCGGCGAGCACGGTGAGGCGCTGCAGGATCTGCTGCTGGAAATGGACGAAGCCAAAGAGTCCAGTGGTCATGTTGCCCAGCCTGCGCATTAAAGGCTGGTGTCCCGGCGCCTGGCGACCCATGGCCACCGGCGATGGTTGGCTTGTACGCGTGCGCCCACTGCTGGGTGAGCTATCGCGGGAGCAGGTATTGGCACTGTGCGACGCCGCCGAGACCTTCGGCAGCGGTTTGATCGAGCTAACCAGCCGGGCCAACCTGCAGCTGCGTGGGGTGACCGACGAAAGCTGGCCGCCGCTGATGGCGTTTCTGGTGGAACATCAGTTGGTCAGCGCCGACCCGGAAGCAGAACGTCAGCCCCAACTGATGCTGGCGCCGGCCTGGCAAAAGGGCGATGACACCCATACCATTGCCCGCCTGTTGCAAACGCGGGGTAGCGAATTAGCCACCATGCCTGGCAAGGTGGGCATTGCGATTGATGCGGGAAAAGCGCCGGTGCTTGGCGACAGCGCCGCTGATTTTCGAATCGAGCGCTCAAGGGAAGGCGGCCTACTGGTACGCGCCGATGGCTACGCGCAAGGCACGGCGGTGAACGATACCGAGGCCGCCGTCGAGCAACTGATACGCCTGACCCACTGGTTTGTGGACAGCGGCGGCTGGGAGTCAGGCCGTATGCGGCGGCATACAGCACCGCTGCCCGACTGGGCTCCTGCTGATACCGCCCCCGCGCTCCCCGGTGAGAAGCTGGCGCTGGGCGAACATCGCGAGGGCATGGTGATTGGCCTGCCTTTTGGTCGGGTGGCGGTTGAAACGCTTCGCGAGGCTGTCTCCCAATCAAGTGCCCGCGTCGTGCAGGTCACTCCCTGGCGGCGGCTGTTGTTGAAGGATTGCGATACACTACCCGCGATTGATGGCTTGATCCGTCATAATAGCGACCCGCGGCTAGCGATGGACGCCTGCCCCGGCGCGCCCTACTGCGAACAGGCGAGTGTCGCCACCCAGCCGCTTGCCGAGAAGCTAAGCGGCTGGGTGGAAGGAACGGTGCATATATCTGGCTGCTCTAAAGGCTGCGCCCGTCGCGCCCCAGTCGATGTGTGCTTGGTCGGGCAAGCAGGTCGATTTAATGTTGTTGTTAACGGCGGTGCCGATAGCACCCCGGTTAAGACAGGCCTCACCGAGTGTGAGGCGTTGGATGTTATAAAAAAGCTCAGCGAAAGCAGTTAGGTTTGCCGGAGTTAAAAATAGCGGCTTATATACTTGGTAGCTGAGTGCCAGGACAGGTTTCCGCGAGGGCGCTGTGAACCCATCCGTGGGCGCTACTTTCGACATCCATGTCGAAAGACCCTCGCTACAACCTGCCCTGGCACGCATGCCTTGCGGTTTGCCAACTGCGAATTAGTTTATTTGGAGAGTTTGGGTGCCCTATAAGTACGAAACCAGTGGCCCGGCGATTTACCGGGAGTCGTTTGCGATTATTCGCAGTGAAGCCGAGCTTGGCCGCTTTTCAGTGGAAGAAGAGACCGTGGCGGTGCGCATGATTCACGCCGCCGGGCTGGTTGAATTGGCCGCGCATATTCATTTTCAAAACGACGTGGTCAATAAGGCCCGCGCCGCGTTAGAGCAGGGCGCACCGATTCTCTGCGATGCCCGCATGGTCTCGGAAGGCATCACCCGCAAGCGGCTGCCCGCTGACAACGAGGTGATTTGCACTCTCAACGATGAGCGCACGCCCGGCCTCGCCCAGGAAATGGCCAACACCCGCTCGGCGGCGGCACTGGAACTCTGGCGGCCGCACCTGGAAGGCGCTGTGGTCGCCATTGGCAACGCGCCCACCGCGCTGTTTCACCTGCTCAATATGCTCGAAGACCCGGCGTGCCCGCGCCCGGCGGCGATTATCGGCTGCCCGGTAGGCTTTGTCGGCGCGGCGGAATCCAAGGAAGCGCTTTTGGCTAATCCAGCGCTGCCCAGCTGTATCGTACGCGGTCGTCTGGGCGGCAGCGCCGTCACGGTGGCGGCTATCAACGCCATGGCGGATCGCATCGAATGACCCAGGGAACGGTATACGGCGTTGGCCTGGGGCCAGGCAGCCAAGACTTGATGAGCGTGCGCGCCGACCGCCTGATACGCGGGGCGACCCACGTGGCGTATTTCCGCAAGAAGGGCCGCTGCGGGCATGCGCGTACCATCGTGGAGGGCATGATCCCGGCCGGCGCGATCGAGCTGCCCATGGAATACCCGGTCACCACGGAAATTCCCTTCGACGACCCGCGCTATAATGAGCTGCTGGCGGCCTTTTACGAACGCAGCGTGGCCCAACTGATCGAGATGGCAGAAGCAGGGTGCGATGTGGTGGTGCTGTGTGAAGGCGATCCGTTCTTTTACGGCTCCTTTATGCATCTCTATACGCGACTGCTAAACCGAGTGCCTGTCTCGGTGGTGCCGGGGATTACTGGCATGTCGGCGGCGTGGACAGCCACCGGGCAGCCCATTACCTGGGGCGATGACATCCTGACCGTGCTGATGGCCACGCTACCCGAAGACGCGTTGGCCGAGCGCATTGCCCATACCGACGCGCTGGTGGTGATGAAGATTGGCCGCAACCTGGCCAAGCTACGCCGGGCCCTGGTTCACGCTGGCCGCGAAGGCGAAGCCTGGCTGATCGAGTACGCCGCCATGTCGCAACAGCGTGTGTTGCCGCTGGCGGACGTTGGCGAAAGCGTGCCGTACTTCTCGATTGTGCTTATCCATGGCCACGGGAGGCGGCCATGAGCGGCTGGCTGAAAATCGTCGGCCTGGGGCCGGGTTCAGAAGCCATGATTACCCCCGAGGTAACGGCCGCACTGCAGGAAGCCACCGACGTGGTGGGCTATGTGCCCTACGTTAACCGGGTGGCGCCACGTGCTGGATTAGTCCGCCACGGCTCGGACAACCGCGAAGAGATCCGCCGGGCGGAGCAGGCACTACAGCTGGCGCTTGAGGGCCATCGGGTAGTCGTCGTCTCCTCCGGCGACCCCGGAGTCTTTGCCATGGCCGCCGCGGTATTCGAGGCGCTGGAAGCGGGCGATGCCCTGTGGCGCGGGCTGGATATTCAGGTGCTGCCAGGCATTTCCGCCATGCTGGCCGCCAGCGCAAGCGTTGGCGCGCCCCTGGGGCATGACTTCTGCTGCATTAATCTATCCGACAACCTCAAGCCTTGGGCGCTGATTGAAAAGCGCCTGCGTTTGGCCGCCGAAGCCGACTTCGCTATGGCATTCTATAACCCGCGCTCCAAGGCGCGCCCGGCGGGCTTTGAGCGCATGCTGGACGTACTGCGGGGAGCCTGCGGGCCGGATCGATTGATCATCTTCGCCCGGGCGGTTTCGACGCCGGAAGAGTTGGTTCGCGTCACCACGCTAGGCGAGGCGACGCCGGATATGGCCGATATGCGCACCCTGGTCATCGTCGGTTCCCAGCAGACGCGCTTGATCGAGCGGGATGGAGCGCCGCTGGTGTATACGCCGCGTTCCTCCCAGTGAGTATGAAAGGGACGAGGGCAGGTTGATGCGAGGGTCTTTTCCCATGGAAGGGAAAAGTAGCGCCCAAGGACGGGTTTACAGCGCCCTCGCAGCAGCCTGCCCTCGCTACCAAGATGTGCCGCTGACTGCGGTAGCCCTGTAGGGTTAAGTTAGCCAGTTGATAACCTCATCAACAGTATGAGCTTCAAGACGAGATGGCAGGTGAGGCCGTTCTATCATCACCACGGGCAGGCCGAGGGCTCTTGCCGCGGTCAGTTTGGACGCGGCCCCTTCGCCGCCGGCATTTTTACACACGATGCGCTGGATGCGCTGCTTTTCCAGCAGGGCGAGATCGCTTTCCAGCGTAAAGGGGCCTCGATCAATCACGGTGCTGACATCGGCCAGTGGTAACGGGCTGGTAGGCTGGTCAACCAAACGCGGCACGTAATGGTGCTGGGGCTGGGCGGCAAAGGCCGCAAGGTGCATTCGGCCGATGGCCAGCAGTATACGCTGGGGCGGGCCAGCCAGGGCGCTGACGGCTTCATTGATACTTGCCACGCTTTGCCACTGGTCGCCGTTAACAGGTCGCCAGGCAGGCCGGGTAAGGGCAGTCGCCTTTACGCTGCACTGCGCCGCCGCAGCTAACACGTTCGTGCTCATCTGCGCGGCAAAGGGATGGGTGGCATCGACGATATGGGTGATGCGCTCCCGGGCCACAAAGGCCGCAAGGCCGCTAACGCCGCCAAAACCGCCAATGCGGGTCGGCAGCGGCTGGGGTTTAGGCGTGGCGACGCGACCTGCATAGCTGAAAATGGCGGGAAGCCCGCGCTTGGCAACCGCACTGGCCAGGGCGCTGGCCTCCGAGGTTCCCCCGAGAATTAGGATCTTGATCATGGTTGAAATTTCTCATGCTCCAGTGGGTCAGGCTCCCTGGCTGACCCTTTTAGGCTGGGGGGAGGGTGGCACACAGGGACTAACCGCGGCAAGCCGCGCTGCATTGGAAAGTGCCGAGGTGGTATTCGGCGCCCGCCGCCACCTGCGCCTTTTGCCGCCCCTAAATGCCGAGGTGAATGAGTGGCCGGTGCCCTTTGCCTATGGCATTCCGGCGCTATTAGACCAGCGCGGTCGCCGGGTGGTCATGCTGGTCTCGAACGACCCGTTCTGGTTTGGGGCGGGCAGCACCCTGGCGCAGCATCTCAGCGCTGACGAGTGGCTGGCATTGCCAGCGCCTTCCACCTTCAGCCTGGCGGCCGCACGCTTGGGCTGGCCGCTGGAGCGCTGCAATTGCCTGGGCCTGCACGCCAAACCGCTGACGCGCATGCGGCCCTACCTGCATACCGGTAGGCGTTTGCTGGTACTGGTAAGAGACGGTGAAGCGGTAGCTGAACTCGCCTCGTTGGTCAGCCGGTTCGGCTTTGCGGATTCCCAGCTAACGGTGCTGGAAGCCTTGGGCGGCGATAACGAGCGCGTTCGCCATTGTCGTGCAGACGCCAACTTGCCCGAGGATATCGCCCACCCGGTCGCGGTGGGGCTGGAAGTAGCCGGTCACGGCCCCGCCTTGCCGCTGACGCCCGGCCTACCGGATCATTTTTTTGACCACGACGGCCAGATCACCAAACAGTCAATCCGCGCCATCACCCTGGCGGCGCTGGCCCCCATGCCCGGCGAGCGGCTATGGGATATCGGCACCGGTTCAGGCTCTATCGCCATTGAGTGGCTGCTCGCCCATGCGGATAATCAGGCAGTGGGCTTTGAGCAAAACGCTGAACGGGCAGCACGGGCGCGCAGTAATGCAGGGAACCTGGGCGTTGACTGGCTTGAGGTAAAAGAGGGCAGCGCGCCGGACGTACTGAACGATACGCCGCTCCCGGATGCGGTATTTATTGGCGGCGGGTTATCCCAAGCGCTGTTGGACGACTTATGGCATCGCCTGCCCGAGGGTGTACGCATCGTCGCCAATGCCGTCACCCTGGAATCCGAAGCGCTGCTGGCGCACTGGCATCAGCAGGCAGGCGGCGAACTGATGCGCCTGGAACTGGCCAATGCCACCCCCATTGGCACCCGCCGGGGCTGGAAGGCCAGCTACCCGATCGTTCAGTGGCGGGGCGTTCGATGAAGGCGCAGGCGTTGCACGTCGCCGGGTTTGGCTTTCGTCGCGAGGCCACGCTTGCCTCGCTCGCCCAGGCGCTGGATCAGCTTATTGAGCAGTACGGCGCTATCGATAAGCTGGCGGCGGCTCATTCCATGCTGCCGTTAGTCGAAGAATTGGGACGACTACGACACATCGAGGTTATCGCCGTGGCGGACGCCAAGCTACCGACGGTGACAACGCTGACTCATTCAACACAAAGTTTGCAGGCCCGCGGCACGGGCAGCGTTGCCGAGGCCGTGGCGCTATTAGCGGCGGGCCCAGGGGCAACGCTGTTAGGGCCTCGGATAATTTCAGCGGATCGCAAGGCCACCGCCGCGTTGGCAGAAGGAGCCATAGAATGACTGTACACTTCATTGGCGCAGGCCCCGGCGCGCCGGATCTGCTTACCCTGCGCGGGCGCGACCTGATCGCCGCCTGCCCGGTGTGCCTTTACGCGGGTTCATTAGTGCCTGAGGAAATCCTCGAGCACTGCCCGGCAGGGGCGCGGGTGATCAACACTGCGCCGCTATCGCTGGATGACATCATGCAGGAAATCAGCCGCGCCCACGCCGAAGGCCAGGATGTGGCCCGGCTGCATTCGGGGGATCTATCGGTATGGTCGGCCATGGGCGAGCAGCTGCGCCGTCTGCGCGAGCTGGAGATCCCTTACAGCATTACCCCCGGCGTGCCTGCGTTTGCGGCAGCCTCGGCAACCTTGGGCCAGGAGCTTACGCTGCCCGGTGTCGCCCAGTCGGTAGTACTCACCCGCACGCCGGGCCGGGCCAGCGTCATGCCCAGCGACGAGACGCTAGCCAATTTCGCCCGCACGGGAGCTACGCTTGCCATCCATCTCTCTATCCATAATCTGTCTCAGGTGGTCGAAAGCCTGGCGCCTTACTACGGCGAGCAGTGCCCGGTCGCGATTGTCTGGCGGGCAAGCTGGCCCGATGAGCGGGTGGTACGCGGTCGGCTAGCCACCATAGATGGACTGATCGATGACAGCATGCAGCGCACCGCGCTAATTCTGGTGGGGCCGGTGCTCGAAAGTGACGACTTCCTGGAGAGCAGCCTCTACGCCGTGGGCTACGATCGCCGCTTTCGCCCCCAGTCGGCGGATTCGCCTTTTGCCACGGCAAGCCAAGACCAAGAGAGCGAATCATGATCACGCTGTCGCTAATAGGCATCGGCACCGGCAACCTTGATCACGTCACCCTGGCCGCCGTGCGCGCCCTTAATAACGCCGATCTGATTCTTCTGCCCCGCAAGGGCGAGGCCAAGTCTGATTTGATCGACCTGCGTCGCTTGCTCTGTGAACGGCTGCTGGAAGCGCCGGTGACCACCAAGATCGTCGAGTTTGATCTGCCTAGTCGTGATGATGGCCGCGATGGCCGTGATGACTACCTGGGCGCGGTTGACGACTGGCACGCTGCCATCGCCAACGTCTGGGCGCAGCAAATCGATGAACATCTTCCCAACGGCGGGCGGGTAGGGATGCTGGTGTGGGGCGACCCCTCCCTTTACGACAGCAGCCTGCGCATTACCCAGCGCCTGGGCGCGGCGGGTAAGCAGGTGGATGTAGAGGTGGTGCCCGGCATCACCAGCCTGCAAGTGCTCACTGCCGAACATAAAATCCCCCTCAATGCCCTCGCCGAGCCGGTGCAAATCACCACCGGCCGTCGCCTCCGCGAGCGCGGCTGGCCAAGCGATGCCGCTACGGTAGCCGTAATGCTGGATAGCGGCGGGGCATTTACCTCGCTTCCGCAAGATGACACCTACATCTGGTGGGGTGCCTACCTGGGCATGGACAAGCAGTGCTTAATCAAAGGCTGGCTAAGCGAGGTCAGCGACCAAATCATTCAACGCCGGGCTGAGCTGCGCGACACCCACGGCTGGATAATGGATATTTACCTGCTGGCCAAACAGCCTCTGCTATAACGCTGGTATTAATATGGAATGTTTTTCCATAAAATGGCGCTACTGACCAACTAGTATTTGAGGAATAGCCATGAGCTTTTACGTTTATCTATCTGGCGAGATCCACACCGATTGGCGCGAAGAAATCCAGCGCGGCGCCGACGCCGCGGGCCTGGATATCGTGTTTACCGCCCCAGTCACCGACCACGCCGCCTCTGACGCCGCCGGCGACCACCTGGGCAAGCCGGAAAATGGCTTCTGGCGCGACCATCAGTCATCCAAGGTCAACGCCATCCGCACCCGCACCATGATCGAGCAGGCGGATCTGGTCGTTGTACGCTTCGGCGACCAGTACAAACAGTGGAACGCCGCCTTCGACGCAGGTTACTGCGCCGCACTCGCCAAGCCCTACATCACCCTACACAGCGAAGATATCATCCACCCGCTGAAAGAAGTCGATGCCAGCGCGAACGCCTGGTGTACCACGACGGATCAGGTAGTCGAGACACTGAGCTACGTCCTCAAAGCCTAAGCACGCAGCGCCTCCCGCAAGCCCACACTGCACTGGTTTTGTGGGAGGGCGCTTCAGCGCGCGAAGACCCCGTCCAATAAGCCAACCCTGCCACTGAATCGAGATCCTGCACCGATGTTGTGGGAGGGAGCTTTAGCTCGCGAAGACTCAGCCACATAAGCAATCTAGCTGCCCCTTAACGTGGTGTAACGCTTGGCGAGGAATGAGCCAAAAGGCGCCCGCAGCGGCGGCCCGGCGAGAAGGCAACTTAGCTGCCCAAAGCCTGCTCCAGCTCAACTTTTCTGCAAAGCTGCGTGACCTCAGCCAATTTTATGAATAGAGTATGATTAGAACACCAGAACGGGCGCCTTCGAATTTTGAATATGCTGCTGAATTGTTATTAATTTTATTAAATATCAGTTGGTTAGGGTTTTTTTGTGTGCGCTATAAGAATACTGAAGAGTGTATCGCATTAATTCATATCAGAACGCACCGTCTAATCACTGTTATGCATTAAAGAGATGAGAGATGAATTATGGCTGAGCTAGTTGCAGACTGCCCTCGTTGTGGATCAAGTCGAATTTCATTCGATCTATTGAGCGCTATTCATACCAGAACTGAGTATGACTGGCAGTATTGGTATGAAACTTTTGCCATTTGCCGACAGTGCCATCGTTCAACTGTTTTTGTTCTTGCTGATGAAGTTAATGCAGATTACAAATCTCTCCATAAAACTGGGCTTATAAATATTGATCACGCAGTCAATCTATACGTACGAATCGAAGGAATTATAACGTTAAAAGATCGAGCGGAAGTAGAAGCACCTGAGTATGTGCCAGATGCTATTAATAACGTGTTTATAGAAGGCTCAACATGCTTAAAAGTTGATTGTTGGAATGCTGCTGGAACTATGTTCCGTTTATGTATTGATCTTGTGACGAAAGGATTATTGCCGGAGCAGGATATAGACGGGCTAAATCAGCGAACACGTCGAAACCTTGGTCTCCGTTTACCTTGGCTTTTCGATAATCAGTTATTACCAGAAAGTCTTAGGGAGCTTTCGACGTGCGTTCGCGAGGATGGTAACGATGGCGCGCATGCTGGAACTCTTCGTAAAGCAGATGCCGAGGATTTATTAGATTTCACACGTATCTTGCTTGAACGTATCTATACCGAGCCCGAGCGAATCCGGATTGCAGCAGAGCGCAGAAGGCAAAGGCGAGATGAAAATGCATAACAATTCGCTCGTTCGGATGCAAGCTGCATTGTGCTTTGTTTGTGCCGCACAGCTTGTTGGGCGTTATGTGCTTTAGGGAGTTTCATTGAAAATCACGGAAATATTAGCGATTTACGCAGCCTGTCTCTCAACACTCGTGTTTATTTGGAACATTGCCAAAGCAACGCCTAAATTTAAGGTCGATTTACTTCACGGGATGGAAGAAAAGGATGGTGATTACGTGGAAGGGCTCTATATTATCGTTAGAAATCATTCTTCTCACAAAATTCATCTGGCAGGCTTGGATCTATTGTATCAATCTGAAAATAAAACAATATTTAAAAAGCTGCTTCATCTTTTAAAATACAGAAATTGGTCTAACTCTGTAGGCTGGGTACATTGCTGTCCTTCTCAGTACGGAGTTGAATATAATTATCCGGTTGAGTTAGAAGCTTTTCAGTCGCATCAGTTGTTTATACCTGAAGCTGTAATAAATGAGATTATTGAAAAAGGGATTAGCTGTAAAATCAAAGCAAAAGCTCAAGATCAATTGTGGAGGAATAAATATTCTAAAGAGTTGGTGTTTTAATCAGCACATAAAAACGCATCAACGCATGGACTAATAAAGCTTGGCTTGGCTCGTGCCTCACCAATCTTAGCCAAGCTTTATTAGCACGTTTTGCGCGCGTTGAGACTGCAGAAAACCCCACTGATGCCTAAGTTTTGGTAGGAACGTGGAAACAGACGAGGAGCGGCCAGCATGCAGCGCTTCAAGCCCTATAACCATGATCAAACGCCATGGTGGTGAACTACTACCAAGATTAGCTCCAACCCGCTACCTTTGAGCACCAGTTAGACTTACCCGTTTTCCACCCCAAGTACCGCAACGATGCGACCAGTCGGCTGTCTATGATGCAGCTATTTTATAAATTCATTAATCTATAAATCCAGGTTATTCAAGGTGATTCATCGATATTATGACGAGAAAAACACTAGGTTTGAAGGCGAAAAGGCAGGTAGATTCCAAGCCCACCGACGAAGATGAAGATCAATTCCCCAATGATCCCGAAAAACGTTTTTTAAATGGCGTCGCTATTCATCCTTCCCCACGCATTTATTTAGAACCTGGTTCTAAGCAGCGCACTATGCGAGCGATGGATTTGATTACGCCCATTGGGATGGGGCAACGTGGGTTGATAGTGGCGCCGCCGGGCTCTGGCAAAACGACGATGTTAAAACACATCTGTCAGGCCGTGGCAGAAGCCCATCCTGATATAAAGCTGTATGCCTTGCTGATTGATGAGCGCCCTGAAGAAGTGACAGACTTTAAGCGCAGTGTTTCGGCAGAAGTCCATGCATCATCTTCAGACGAAAGCTACACACACCATGTCAATATGGCAGATAAGCTTCTTGAGACGGCGCGTAAGCAAGCAGGCGACGGTCATAATGTGATGATTGTGATCGATTCTCTTACCAGACTCTCGCGTGTTCATAATGCCGAGCAGCGAGGCAATGGTCGCACTATGTCGGGTGGGCTGGATTCCCGAGCGATGGAAATACCACGCAAACTGTTTGGCGCCGCGAGAAAGATCGAAAACGGCGGATCGCTCACCATTCTGGCCACGGTGCTGGTGGATACGGGAAGCCGTATGGATCAGGTGATTTTCGAGGAGTTCAAAGGCACGGGCAATATGGAGCTCGTGTTATCCCGGGATGTGGCCAATCAACGGATTTTCCCCGCGATAGATATAGCCAAAAGCAGTACCCGTCGAGAAGAGTTGTTGATTGATGCAAAGGATATTGAAAAAGTACGCACATTGCGGAGAGCGCTTACAACGCTTAAGCCAGTAGAAGGCGCGCAGAAGTTGCTTGAGTTATTGGATAAATATCCAACGAATGCCGAGCTGTTAGATGCGTTTTTACCAGCCTCGTGAAATGCCTATAATAAAAAAGCTCACCTTTGATTTTTTAAGAGGTGAGCTTCCTTGGTAAGTATTAACGATTACTTTGTTTATTATAGTTTAAGTTTGACTCGGGTACTGCTTTGCGAACCGGAAAGCCTGTAATCTCTTTGCGCTCAATAATGCTTTTTAACCGTCTTTCAATGGCACAAAGATTTTTAAAGTCACTCATGTCGACTAAAGAGATGGCTTCCCCTGAGGCGCCCGCGCGGCCGGTACGGCCAATGCGGTGGATGTACTCTTCTGGCTTAAAGGGTAAATCATAATTCACCACACGGCTCAGTTCGCCAATATCCAAACCTCGCGCGGCAACCCCCGTGGCGACCAAGTACTTTAATTCGCCGGTTTTGAACTGAGCCAGAATCTTTTCGCGCATCGCTTGGCTTCTATCGCCATGAATGGAATCCGCTGTGATGCCGCGTTTTTCCAGTTGAGCAACAAGCTTGGCTGCATTGTGTTTTTTCTCGGTAAAAATAAGCGCCTGTTCCCACTTTTGTTCGTTGATCAAGTGGCTCAACAAGGCGGACTTGGTGTCTTTGTCGACTGTGATTAGCCATTGTTGGACATTAGCGGCGGCGCGGATGTTGGGAGAAATGGATATTTCAGCCGCTAGATCGGTCATCTTGCTATCTGAAAAATCGTAGGCGAGGGCGCGAACGTCGTCTGTCATGGTGGCCGAGAACAGTAGGTTCTGACGGTCTTCAGGCAGGCGTTCGATGATTTTATAGATATCGTCGACAAAACCCATGTCGACCATTCGGTCCGCTTCGTCCAATACCATGACGTTAAGTTCATCAAAGTGCAGCGCACGCTGGTGCGCCAAATCAAGCAATCTGCCCGGCGTGGCGACTAGAATATCTACTCCTTTGATTAGGCGCTCTTTTTGAGCTTCGGTATCCACACCGCCATACATCGCCATAGAGGTTAAGTGCGTATGTTTAGCGTATTGAGCCACGTTGGCTTCGACCTGAACCGCTAACTCACGGGTTGGCACGAGAATCAGCGCACGTATGCGTTTACCGCGTAACGTTCCCGCGTTGCTGAATCGCTCTAGCAAAGGCAGAACAAAGGCGGCGGTTTTGCCCGTTCCTGTTTGTGCGGTGGCGATTAAGTCGTTACCCGAAAGAATGGCAGGAATCGCTTGTTCCTGGATGGGCGTTGGCGTTTGGTAACCTAGTTCGGTAATCGCTTGAACAAGAGGCGTGGATAATCCTAGTTTTGCAAATGGCATAAGGCGCCCTGACAGAGTGTCGTAAGGTGTGTCGAAAATAAAAGATGGAGCAGTATAGGGTAAAAGCAGCCGATCGCTGAAACGGAGGCTGATTGAGATGCTAGAAGCCAATCCTTGGATTCGCAATTCTAACATCAACAAGCATCAGGCGGTTTGTGCATGTTAACTAGCTTATCGATCAACCCCTGCCTGCTGCTCAGCCCGATCCAAAAGCACCGGGCCGCTACCGAGCTCAGCCAGCTTGTCGTCCGGGTTATAAAGTGGGCAACTTGTCATGCTCAGGCAGCCGCAGCCGATACAGCCTGCCAAGTTATCACGCAGCTTTTGCAGATAAGCAATCCGGCCATCGAGCATCTGCTGCCAGTTTTTTGAAAGCTGCTGCCAGTCTTCAACCGTCGGTGTGCGGTTATTGGGCAGTGATTCAAAGGCTCGCTTGATCTCTTCCAGGCTCACGCCGACTTTCTGCGCGGCTTTGATCACCGAAATTCGCCTTAGCACTTCCGGTTTATAACGGCGCTGGTTGCCTGCATTGCGCCAGCTATGGATCAGACCTTGCTGCTCGTAAAAGTGCAAGGTACTGACGTTAATGCCGCAACGCTTTGCCACCTTGCCAACACTCCAAATTGCCTCTGCCATCACGCACTCCTGAATCTTTTTTGCCATTTTTTTCCAAAAACAGCTTTACCTCAAGTGAAGTTGAGGTTTTATCCTGCCATTTCACTTAATGCAAGGAGACACTTATGTACTTGGAACACGTGAATCTAGTCGTTGATGATATGGATGCCATGCTGGATTTTTACCGCGCTGTATTCCCGCATTGGCGGGTACGCGATGAAGGCCATGGCGAGTGGTATGGCAAACCGCGTAAATGGGTGCACTTTGGTGACGACCAACATTACCTGGCGCTAAGCGATCACGGCGAAGGGGCGAATCGCGATTTGAAAGGCCACAGCGTTGGCTTGGCTCATTTTGCCTATGTGACCGATAACCTGGATGCCGTTGTGGCTAGGTTAAATAACGCTGGTTATGCCATTGCGAAACCAGGAGCTGTAGAGCCGTTTCGGAAAAATGTCTATTTTGTCGATCCGGCTGGGTTTGAAGTGGAGTTTGTCGAATACCTGAGCGATATCCCGGCCGAGCGGAATTTAAATCAAGATGCCACTTAATAAGCAGTTCAGCACCCTCCGGGGGGCTGAACCGTAATAGATTTAGCTTTGATGCACCATGAAATATCTTTTGAATAATCTGTTAAAATTCCCGGGGCTTTCAGTGGGACTTGGAAGCAAAAAGGCTATTAGGAAGTGAAGAGAGCTAATTACTCCTCTGGAAGGAGCGGATTGACCCTAAGGAAGACAAAGTATTCTTGCTTAAATTTATGAAGCTGCCTAGCGCTGGTTCAGGTGAAACTTTATCCAGGGCTAGGCAGCTTTCCAATACTGCCTTTGGCGCCATTGACCATCATTAGGAACATTTAGATGATTCGTAAATACCGTGAGGCGGATATTGAACAAATTTTGGATATCTGGCTTTCAGCATCAATTGAAGCCCACTCCTTTGTTGGTTCTAAATTTTGGCAGTCAAAAGTTAGCGAAATGCGGGATATATACATCCCTGCATCAGAGGCCTTTGTATTTGAGGCTGATGGGCAGGTAGTCGGGTTTTACTGCCTCTATGGAAATACGTTGGCAGCAGTTTTTGTGCGACCAAGCCTGCAGGGAAATGGTATAGGGTCAGCGTTGATTGAAGATGCTAAGAGCAGAAGGGCGTGTTTACAGCTAAGTGTCTATAGGCAGAACGCTTCAAGCATCAGTTTTTATAAAAAACATGGCTTTATTGAATTAAGTGAGCAGATTGACGAACAAACTGGCCATCCTGAATTCATCATGGAACACTACTGTTAACAGCGTGTAGCTATTAGCTGCTGTTTGTAATCGATGGCGTAAAGTATTAAGGAATATTCGGTGAACGATGAATGTCTGTGTGGGGAGATTAAGTTCGAAATCGAAGGGGAACTGCCGAGCTTCTATCAATGTCACTGCTCTCTGTGTCGCAAAGCGACAGGGTCTGCGTCGAATACGGCCACTTTTGTAAAAACGGATAGCTTCCGCTGGCTTTCTGGTCAGTCCAAAATCAGTACTTTTCAGAAGCCAACCGGCTATCGAAATGATTTTTGTTCGGTCTGCGGTAGTCTGGTACCCAACCAACTGAGAGACACGGGGTTGGTATGGGTTCCCGCTGGTTTGCTGAATGATGAGACTGCGTCGCAAATATCTATTCATCTTCACCTTTCTTCATCGGCTTCTTGGGCGTCAGAATCAGATGGTTGTGTTCGTTTAGATGGTGGCTCTGATAGTTTGGAATCGCTTAACCAGGCATTGCAGAGGCCAAGCCGTTGATTGCAGTCTGAATTTTTGCTTTTGAAGTCTGAAATGCCTTTCAATGTTTTTAATGAGTGGTCTTATGTTGTGAGCCGCTAAGACGACCACTCAAGCAAAACATACCAACACCCCATCACAAAACCGTAAAATGATCGCCCGTAGAGCCATCCCCAAAGGGTATAATGCCACCGGTGACGGTGGGGTGGCTTCGTTACATACGTTGATTTTCAGCAGGTTTGTTTACTTGTTACTATTTTTAAATAGAGAAAAGGCAGTTGTTCATGATTAACACCAAAATATACAAGGCGGTTTACGAACTCGCTGAAAAGCTCATGAAGGCTGCTGATAAAGAGGATAGAGAGGCTTTTGATGCGCTCTATGCGGAGCTGGAAGCTATTTGCACCGAGAATGAGAGCACCGATAAAGATCATCCAGAGCAGTGGGAAACATTGGCTGACTTCACGGAAGAGCTGGATGAGGCGTTGGCAGTCTACGAAAAAGCCTTTGAAAAGGCCGTTGCAGTTAACTCGAAGGATCACATGTCATCCATCGCGTTCTCCATGGCGAAGTTGCAGGTTGAGCTGGGCCAGACCGACGCGGCTATCAGTAATCTTAAAAATGCCCAAGCCACCGCCAATAAAATTGAAGATGGCGAGCTGAAAGACGAAATTGACGAGCTGCTTGGAAAACTGACCACAGGTTAGGGTTTGTACGAAAAGTCGGCGAGCGAAGGCTAGACAAGGCTAAAATCAACGAAAAAGCGGAGTTTACGGGTTGTAAATGAGCATTTTGAGGTGATTTTTAACGCCGTATTGGCGAGCGCAGGCAGTTTTCGTACAAAGCCTAGTTTATTTAAGCTGCTGGTTTTAATCATATATCACGATAAACGTAGATGCACATAAAGCCTGATTGTGCTGGGTTTGCCTAAGACTAGGGACACTATTTTGACCAATAACGATATTTTTCGCCGTATACGTTACACCTTTGATTTAAAAGACAGCACCATCGTGGATATCTTCGCCTTGGCAGAGGTCAGCGTGGCTCAAGAGCAGGTAACGGCCTGGCTGAAAAAGGATGACGACGATGCCTTTGTCACCATGAAGAACAAAGAGCTAGCGGCGTTTTTGAACGGCTTTATTAGCTTTAAGCGTGGTAAACGCGAAGGGCCACAGCCCGTGCCAGAATCGCAGTTAAACAACAATATGGTGTTTCAGAAGCTGCGTATTGCGCTGAATTTAAAGGCTGATGATATTTTGGCTGCTTTTGAACTGGCTGGCTTCAATCTAAGTAACCATGAATTAAGCGCGTTTTTCCGCAAGCCCAGCCATAAGAATTATCGAGAATGCAAAGACCAGGTGTTGCGAAACTTCTTACTCGGCATCCAGCTTCAGTTGCGGCCAAACCAGGAGGCTTCAATCTCTGAGTCCTGAGCTTCATGGCCTGAATTCATATACTAGCTGCAGTACCTTGTATCATGCGGTATAGGCCAGCTTCTGTTTCGATATGACGTTTTAACAGGTGTCGATCGAGCGGTTATTGTCGGTCTAACAGGAAAGTGTAATGCCTATAGAGCCAATGGCGGTATGGGCGAATATGACATTGAAAATCTGGCCTGAACGCTATTGGGAAACAGATTTTGAGCTCTATATCGAGGTGCAGCTTTGGGCCACCCCACCCAACCTCAAAGCCTAGAAAACAATTAATTCAATTTTTTGGGAATGAAAGCAGCAAAATTGCGCTATATAAGCATCGGTGCAGGTAGGCTTTAGCGTTAATGCCTTTCTCGAAATGGGAAGCAGTGGTGCCTTCGTGTCGCATTTTATCCTGAAGATGAAGGACGGATTCTAATTCTCTTTGTCATGAATTAGGAGAGTCAGCCTCGCGCATACATGCATGAGAGCAGCTAACCTGGCATTTCACTCGGTCATCAATAACCACTAACGACCATTTGATTGCAATATGTTTGACTGCGCAAGCATTTGAGTATATGTTTGTGGGATCAACCATTGCGCAAGAGTAATGACTATGCCGGAAAATATAGAGGCAGGATTGGTGTTAAGTGTCATCAACCTGCAAAGTAAAATCCAAAAACGGATTGGCGGTGCGCTTTCTGCGCATGGTATTGGCCTGTCCGATTATCTGGTTCTCAATCAGCTATACACCGCACCCAATCAAAAAGTACGCCGTTGCGATCTTGCTGAACAGGTCGGGTTGAGCCCATCAGGGGTTACTCGCCTTTTAAATCCTATGGAGAAAATAGGGCTGGTTAAGAAGCAGGAAAACCCTCGTGATGCCAGAGTCAGCCTGGTGGCACTTACCACTGCTGGGACAAAAACTTATGAAGATGCGCAAGTTTCGTTTAAACACGCTTCTGCCGCATTGCTTGAACCACTTGATAAGAAAGAGTTGGATGAGTTTTATAAACTGTTAAAGGAAGTGTTGTAGTTTTGTTTGCCCAATGGGCATTGACTCTTGATAGACCAGTCAGCAGATTTCAAGGGTTTGCACCCAACAAGCCACTGAAATCGGCGGAGGCACTTACCATGGCCAGAAATATTGAGATCAAAGCACGTATCGACAACATCGAAGCGCTCGAATCCAAGGTGGCTAAGACCGCGGACAATGGGCCTACCGAGATAGTGCAAGTCGATACCTTCTTCCAATGTGAGGCTGGTCGGCTGAAGCTTCGGGTATTTTCAGAAAAGCACGGCGAACTCATTTTTTACCGACGCGCCAATCAGGCAGGCCCGAAAGAATCGTTTTACGTTCGCTCGCAAACCGATGAGCCTGAGGCGTTGCGAGAGACGCTTGCGCTGGCTTATGGTGAAGTTGGTCGTGTTCGGAAACATCGCACGTTGTACCTTGTTGACAGGACTCGTGTACATCTCGATAGAGTGGAGGGCCTTGGGCACTTTCTTGAACTTGAAGTGGTGCTTTCCTCCAGCGAGTTATCACAATTCGGTGTTGAGATCGCGCACCGCCTATTGGATCAGCTCGGTATCGAGCCATCCCAGCTCATTGAAGGCGCTTATGTCGACTTGCTCGAGGAAAAGGGGAGCTAACCATCCATTCTACAGGCTTCTAACCAAGGAGCCGCGGAAGGTTGTCGAGTTCAGATGTTAGGGTAATCGGCTATGGGAACGGAGCTTTGGCTTCTGTATGTCAGCACCGTATTCACTTTGATGAGTACACCGGGCCCTAGCCAGCTTTTGATGCTTTCCAATAGCGTTAGCAATGGCTTCCAACGGTCGCTATTTATCGTGCTGGCGATTTGTCAGCCAATTTTTTACAAATGATTGTCGCCTCGATAGGTTTGGTGAGCATTGTTCAGCAATCCAGTGATTTCTTTATCGTTGTGAAGTGGGCGGGGGTGGCATATTTATCGTACTTAGGCCTACGGTTGATCTTCTCAAAGAGTGGGAGCCATGTAGGTGTGGCGAATCAGGGGAGGTCGAAAAAAAGCTTGTTTTGGCAAGGTTTTATCATTTCAGCCGCAAACCCTAAAGCCGTTATTTTTTTCGCTGCTCTTTTTCCACAGTTCATTAACCCATCTGAGCTCCTCCTGCATCAGTTTGCGATACTGAGTGCTACGTATCTCATCATGGGTGCGGTTTTCTTGTTTTCCTACGGTAAATCAGCTGAATGGATCAGTACGAAACTCAAGTCAGCAGCGCGCCAGTACTTAGGTAAGGTATCTGGATCGTTTTTGATTGGCGCAGCGGTGCTTCTAGGGCTAAAAGAAGTTGATGCTAACTTATAAAGCCTCGCCAGCGATAGATACGAGGGAGTAGGCTGTGGTCAAGCAAGTGGGTGGAGTTAAAGTTCAACCTAATCACAGAGCTACATGCCACTGCGGCATGGTGGAGTTCGAACTCAATCTGCCTGAGGGGCTTGTTGGCCCGAAAAGGTGTAACTGCTCTATTTGCAGGCGCAAAGGCGCTGTTATGGCCTATGTACCTTTGAGCTGTCTTCGCATTCTCCGCGGCGCCGAGCATCTAAAGCTATATCAGTTCAATTCAGGTGTCGCAAAGCACTACTTCTGCGTAAATTGCGGCATCTACACCCACCACCAAACGCGCTCGCACCCCACTGTGTATGGATTCAATGAAGGTTGGTGGTAAATGCCTAATAAGGCATCCCAATGGAATAGCTTTTACGAAGTCAGCTTCAAAGAGCTTAATGGTTTAGAGAAGATGGATATCGGCTGTCGGATTGTGCTGGATATCGAAAGCTTAAGTACTAGTGCCATTAATTTTTCATTGAAGAAATTTTCGCCGCATCAACTTTTATAACCGCTAGGTAGCTTAAACCCAGCGGCTATATCAATGTCGAACGTTTACTCAATTAAACGCGCTTCTTACCAGTATTTTTCATACTCATCACGTAAATAATGAACATGATGAGTGAGCCCATTACAAAACACCATACGCCTACGGTTGCGTAGCTCGCAAAAGCGGGAAGAAATAAAAGGCTGCCAAAGAAGAAAAATAAGCTTGATAAGAGGCCAAGTAGGTTAGGTAGCTGTTGATGCTGCGCTATCTCACTGTTCATTTTATTTCCTTATCTGAACTATTACTTTCAAGAGCCTCACAGTGCTTAAATACTAATGTCCGGTGCAAACTGAAAGCCCACCGATACTCGATTCCAACTGTTGATTTGGATAATAATGGCGGTGAGGTCAATTAGCCCCTGTTCACCAAACGCAGCTAGGGCGTTTTGATAGTCGTTGTCACTCACCGCTTGCTGGCTGACCAGTGTTAGTGCTTCGGCCCAGGCGAGTGCGGCGCGCTCTTGTGTGCTAAAGCAGGGTGCTTCACGCCAAGCAGGTAATACGTCTAAGCGAACCTGGTGTTCGCCATCGTCTCTGGCCTCTTGCGAATGCATGTGCTGACAAAAGCAGCAGTGATTAATTTGCGAAACACGCAGATTGACTAAGTGGATTATCGTGCGATTAACCGTTGAGTCTGGGGCAACGTTGCCTAGTGCAGTAAGGTGCTTAGCTAGGCGTGGGCAAAGGCGATACACCGACTGTTGAGAGATACGAGTAGACATGTGGGTGACCTCGGTGAGTAAGTTGAGAGCTCAGCTTAACGTCGAGGTTGTTTTACGCCTTGTAAATTTGCGACAGTTTGCGCTTGCGATAGGCGGCGGGCGTTTCATAGGCGAGGGTTTGGAAGGCATGGGTGAAGTGAGCTTGGTCATAGTAGCCGCATTGTAGGGCTATTTCCGTTAAGGGCAGCGTGGTTGCAAGCAGTCCATGGCGGGCTCGGTTCAGTCGGGCATAGGCCACTAATTGGCCTGGGGTAACGCCCACTTCACGTTTTAATTTGCGCTCCAGAGTACGTCGAGTAAACCCGAGCGTGGCGCCTAACTGTTGGGGCGGAAGCTGAAGTGCTCCAATAGCTTGAACAATCGTATTGATACGGCTATTGGTGGGTGGCTGGCTCTCTAGTCGATGTAACAACCATGTTTCCAGCAGGCGTAGGCCCTGTTGCGAGTCCAAATGGTAGAGGCGCTCTACCACAGGTATTAATCCTTGCAATCCTAATGGTTCAAGCTCGTTCTCCAAGCGGTAGTGTGTATCTGTGAATGCTTCGGGTAGCAAACCCAGCAAGCAGTGGGTGCCGGCTGCCTTAAAACGAATGCCCAGACAAGGTGCGGTGGTGTCGAGTGTCTCTATCAACGTGGTTTTGTTGAAACAGAGCGTGATAATGGGGTGGGGGCTGGTGAGCTTGATGCTGAGGCTAGCACCGGCATCTGGGTAGAACTTTTCGGTTCTTGATTCAGTGAGATGCCCTGGGCGACCCATTGACCAAAGGCACTGAACCCATGGGGCTAAGCGTTTATCAGGCAGGCGATGCCGAAAATTAAGATAGTTGGCGTTGCTTGGCAAGATGAATTCGGTCATGGCGTCAACCAATGGTATGTTTTTTTAATGATGGCTCACATTAACTCAATCACGCCGCGTCTGGGAGCTGGCCCGGCGCCATACACTAGGCGGCGCTTTTTCCTGGCGAGCCCAGCTGCGCCTTAGCTGCCGTTCATCGCCGAATCCAGACGCTTCGGCGATACGCGCTAGCGTCCACGTCGTTTCGGTCATTAACGCTTTGGCTCGCTGCAGGCGCAACCCCATAATGTAGTCGCCGACCAGCATGCCGGTGAGGCTTTTGAATTGGCGCCGAAAATGACGCTCGCTCATGGCTGCCTGAGCCGCCAATGTTTCGAGACGCCAGATTTGCGAAGGGGCGGCACATATTGCATCTTGAACGCGATGCAGCCGTTCATCCACATGATTGCGACCCTCAAGCCAGGCGCCCAGTTGAGGCTCCTGACCACTGCGGCGAAGATACAGCACCATCTCTCGCGCTACCGCCAGCGCCAGCGAGTGGCCGCAAGCACGGGTAAGCCAGTACAGCATGGTATCAATGCCGGTCGAAATCCCTGCGCTGGTTAAATAGCGCCCGTCCTCGGTAAAGATGCAATCACGTTGTACCTTTGCTTGTGGGGCTTTGGCTTGTAGCTGTTCAATTAGCGTGTGGTGAGTGGTACAGCGTCGCCCCTCTAACAGGCCCGCGTCTGCCAGTAATAGCGTGCCCGAGCAAACGGTCATCAGCGTATTTGCATAGTGGACATTCGACTTGAGCCAAGCGACACACTCTTGCTGCGTCAATGGCTCAAGGCTATTGCGGTACTGCCCAGGAATCAGCAGTAAATCTTGAGTAGGAAGCTGTTCAGGCAAGGGGTCGATGCCGCTAAGGGTAAGCGGCCCTAGCCACTGCATGGCCGCTTGGGGGCCGAGATAGCGCACCTGAACGTCTATCGAAAGCCGGTCAGCACACTGTAAGACCTGAAGTGGGCCAACCAAATCAAGTGGCACCTGGCCGGGCATCATCAATACCGCCACCCGCAGAGTGGTGGCTCTTGGGGATGGCGGGTGGCTATGTTGTTGCTCTTCACTCACGTGGGTTTTGCCATTCGTTGATCATGTCTTGTGTACTGATAATACGCGCAAAGCGGTCTTCAAGTACCAGTTCGGTGCGTGCCTTAATATCATCTGCTGACCAGATGATGCCGTGGCGTGTCATGGGGAACGTTAGGGTAGCATCGCTGATAAAGTCGACGCTAAACCCTAAGTCTGACGCCACCCGTGCGGTGGTTTCGCAGCATTGCTCGGTACGAATACCGCTAATCGCCAGCCGTTCAATGCCTCGCTCCCGTAACCATTTTTCTAGTGAGGTATCGCTGAAGGCATTATGTACACGCTTATGAAAGGTCACCGCCACTTCATCGTTAAAGTCATCAAGCGGACAAATGAGGTCACCATCAGGGTCGAAGGCCCCTTGGCTGCCGGGTTCTTCATGCAGAATGCGCACGACCGGTATATCGTTGGCCTGAGCTGCATTCAGTACCGCACGCTGCTTGGGTCGCCACGTCTGAGCCAGTGATTCTACCCAGTAATCGCGGGCCGGGAACGAGGCTTGAACATCAATTAATAACAATGCGGTTTTAGGCTGGATCATGGCTAATCTCATTGTGTTGAAGTGAGGTTCCAGATTAGCCGATACGCATTCTACCAACGATGCGTTGGTCGGTCACAAAGGGGACAATTTCGGCCATGTGTGGCCAAACTGCAGAGGGTGATTTGCAGGAGCAAGTAGGGTTTATTTTTTCACGCAGACAAAAATAGCGTTTCCAGAGGCGTTATCCCAGGGAATGATTTTTTCATAGTTGTGCTCAAACACATGAACCTCAAAGTGGGGTGCTAAGAGTGCGCTTAATTCCGCAAAGCTGACGGCTACCATGGGGTGTTCGTCGTTCCAAAGCTGTGTTCCTTCAGCGTTGGCTTTTTCAATGCTGAGCCTAAGCGACTGCTTTTCACCTTGGCCACTGTAGTGCCATCCCGAGCGGAACGTGAATAAATCGTTTTCTTGTTTGGCGCTGTGTTTAACAGATAAACCGTTATCGATTTTGTCTTTATCGACTGCGTTAAAACAGAAAATACCACCAGACTTGAGTGCGCAATGAACACTGGATATACACGCGTTTAGCTTTTCAATCCCACCGTTATAGTGGATTGAGTATAAAAAGCAGGTGACTAAGTCTTGAGATTCGATCGCCTTGAAGTCACTCATGTCTTGCAACGTGAAGTGCGCTTCTGGGCAACGCGTGGCGGCAATATCCAGCATGGGTTGATTGATATCAAGCCCACTGCTGGCGTATCCAAAATCAATGAAATGGCGCACGTGTGGGCCGGTGCCACAGGCTAGATCTAGGTGTGTCGTACCGCCGTTGCCGAAAATCAGATGCAGCCTGCGAATGGCGTGACTTTGCGCTTGATAGTCGATATCTATGCACATCAAATCGTAGTAGCCAGAAAGGTCGGTATAGAGGGCATTGACGGACATAGTGACCTAATAGTGGCAACTGAAATAGGGTGGGTGGCGCATAGTAAACGAGCGGGTGGGGTTTGAGAAGCGGACACCGCTTTGAGTTTAACGATTACGCAAATACATCTTGCAGCCCTAAAGAAACTCTGGCGATGACCGATATACAACTAAGACCATCGAGATTTTTCTGGTCGTTGCTAAATGCCGAGAGTGCCCGTTATGCCGAAAATGCTGATCTTTATCATCACCTTTCTTCTTATTCTGTCTAACCAAGCGCAGGCAAATTCGAGTGCGGCAGAAGCGGCGGCGTTGGCGTGGCTAGAAGCCATCGATAGTGGTCAGTATGAGCAGGCATGGGAATCTTCCTCTTCACTACTAAAAAAGCCGCTTTCACCGCACATGTTAGAACGGACGATTGGTGCAGCGCGTCGTGACTTTGGTGCGGTTCAGTCGCGTCGGCAAGTAAGCGCCGTCCGCGAAACCTCCATGCCTGGGGCTCCAAGAGATGACTACGCGGTTTTGACGTTCCAAACACGTTTTGAAAACAGGCCGCAGATTACGGAAACCATCACTCCTCACTTGGAAGAGGGTACATGGAAAGTGAGTGGTTATTACTTGAACTAACCGGCTCCTCAAAAAATATTTGCAACCACCTCTGACTTTCAGCATCGCCACCTTGGTTCAGCATTGTTTATTCTCGAATCCTGCCATCACGTTGTTCATGACGAAGCTCAATGTGGCTGCTACGTTGAGTAGATAGCCTTGTGTATGTTGCTATGGATAGGCTTCAGATTCATACGGGAACTTTCAAGGCGTTGAATGCGAGGAGCGGGTATGCAAACCCTTTCTCTCAAATCGCACTGGCTCTGGTTGATGGTTGCCGGTTTGCTAATAGCTACTATGTCGTTGACGTGGCAGGCCATGGCACAAAACGCTTCACCCAGCGTTCTGGTGCTTAATATTGAAGGCGCTATCGGCCCGGCGACCAAGGACTACTTTGAGCGTGGGCTGGATAAAGCCCGCGAACAGGGCAGTGAGGTGGTAATCGTCGAGCTCGATACCCCCGGCGGGTTGGTCGACACCACCCGCGACATGATTCGCGAGATGCTCAACGCTGATATTCCCGTGGTGATGTACGTTTTCCCCAGTGGTGCGCGAGCGGCAAGCGCGGGCACCTATCTACTTTACGGTAGCCACGTGGCTGCCATGGCTACCTCGACCCATCTCGGCTCGGCCACGCCGGTACAAATGGGCGGCGGGTTGCCCGGCAGCGATGAAGGCGAAGAAGATAATTCGACTGAGGAGTCGGATGGCGAGGGCAGCGCCATGGAACGCAAGGTGATGGAAGATGCGGTGAGCTTTATCCGCAGCCTAGCGGAACGTCATGATCGCAATGCCGATTGGGCTGAAGAGGCCGTGCGCAATGCGGTCAATCTCACTGCCAGCGAGGCGCTGGAGCAGAACGTAATCGATGTGGTGGCGCACGATCTTGACGATTTACTTGAACAGATTGACGGCATGAGCGTGGTCATGGAAAGCGGTGACGCCACGCTTGATACCGCAGGCCTCACCATTGAACGCTTCGACCCTGATTGGCGCACCCAGGTGCTATCGCTGATCACTAATCCCAACATAGCCTTCTTCTTGATGATCATCGGCTTTTACGGGCTGGTTTTCGAACTGGCCAGTCCCGGCAGCCTGTTCCCCGGCACCATTGGCGTAATTTGCTTGCTGCTCGCCCTGTTTGCGTTTCAGGTGCTGCCGATTAACTACGCCGGGCTTGCGCTTATGGTGGTTGGGCTGGCGTTGATGGTGGGCGAGGCATTTATGCCTAGCGTCGGTGTGCTGGGGGTTGGCGGCATCATTGCCTTTGTACTTGGCTCGGTAATGCTGATGGACGCGGAGCATCTTGCCATTTCGCTACCGCTAATCGGTGGTGTGGCATTGGTCTCCGGGGGGCTAATGCTATGGACGTTAACACGCTTTGCAACGCTGCGCCGTCGTTCGGCACACACTGGAGCGGAGCAGTTAATCGGCGCAGACGCGGTTGCACTGGAGGATTTTGAGACCAGCGGTCATGTAAGGCTGCATGGCGAGCGCTGGAACGCAGTGAGCGATGCGCCAGTCAAACGAGGTGAAAAACTTGTGGTGATGCGTCTTGAAGGCTTGACGGTCTATGTGACGCCCCGCTAGTGCCCACTTTTTGACATAACCGACCCACTGCTAAACGAGGTGTCCAATGATTATTTCGTATTTAGTTCCTGTCGTGCTGGTGGTGATGTTGATCGCTGCCTCTATTCGCATACTGCCAGAATATAAACGCGGGGTAGTGTTCTTTCTGGGGCGTTATCAGACAGTGAAAGGGCCTGGGCTAGTCATTGTGATTCCCGCCATTCAGAAGATGGAGGTGGTGGACCTGCGCGTCATTACCATGGATGTGCCGGAACAGGACGTGATTTCTCAGGATAACGTCACCGTTAAAGTTAATGCGGTGCTTTATTTCCGTGTCGTCGATCCTGAAAAGGCGATCATTCAAGTCGAGAATTTTACCCAGGCGACGAGTCAACTGGCACAGACCACTTTGCGCTCCGTGCTGGGTAAGCACGATCTGGATGAGATGCTTTCCGAGCGCGATAAGCTTAACGACGATATCCAGGAAATCATCGATACCCAAACCGAAGCGTGGGGTATCAAGGTCGCCAATGTTGAAATTAAGCATGTAGACCTGGATGAGAGCATGATCCGCGCCATCGCGCGCCAGGCCGAGGCAGAACGTGAGCGTCGCGCTAAGGTGATTCACGCCGAAGGGGAACTGCAAGCATCCAAGAAACTGGTCGAGGCGGCCAATGTCATGCAGGAAAACTCTGCCGCGCTGCAACTGCGCTACCTGCAAACCATGAGCGACATGAGCAACAAGAATGCCTCGACAATCGTTTTCCCACTGCCCATGGACATCATGGAAGCATTCAAGGATATGAAGGCTAAACACATGGCATCTGGGCCGGATACCCATAAAACTGATGGCTGAGACATTACTCCAGTTCGAGTAAAGTGTGGGCATGCACGAGTAGACATACTGCAAAGCCGTACATGGTAAAAGTGTACCTGTCGGGTAGGTATTTATGAGGCCTTATGTTTTATAGTGTAGGAACCCCCTGAACTGGAAAACGGCATGAACTATATTGTCGGTTTGATTTTAACCTTCGCTACACTGCCAGCGTTTGCTTCGGATACTGCTCAAGACTGCGAAAACGCTATGTCGACGATGGAGATCAACCAGTGTGCGCAGTTGGAGCTAGGAACCGCTGAGGCGGATATGCAGCGCTATCTCGACGCGGTGCTCAATGAGCATGAGGCTGACGCTGCCTTGGTGGAGTCGATTCAGCAGGCCCAGGAGTCCTGGGAAGGTTATCGCCAAGCTCATTGCGATGCGGTGTACACCCAGTGGCGTGATGGCACCATAAGAGGCGTAATGTCGCTTTCGTGTAAAAAACAGCTTACCCAGGCGCGTACACATACGTTATGGGAGAGCTTTTTAGTCACGATGGAAGGCGAGTCGTTACTACCGGAGCCCGAGCATTAAGCAGTGTTTAATAGTGTGAGCTTCATTACTTCTTTTCCAGCCGCGACGGAATCCATGCCATATATCGCCGACACCCCTGAACCGCCTTACTACGCCGTTATTTTCACTTCACTACGCACCGAGGTCGATAACGGCTATGACGCAATGGCGGTAAGAATGGTTGAGCTTGCAGCGCAGCAGCCGGGGTTTTTAGGGGTGGAGTCTGCTCGTGATGAAGTGGGTGTAACCGTTTCTTACTGGGCCGATTTGGCATCTATTAAAGCGTGGAAAGCCCATGCTGAACATCAAAAAGCTCAGCGGCTAGGCCATCAGCAGTGGTACCAGCACTTCAAAACCCGTATCGCCAAAGTCGAGCGAGATTACGGTATTTAGCGACTGCTAGCAGTTCAGTTGCCTAAATCACCAGCCCCGCCAGTGCCTGCATCCCTAGCGCCACCGCAAGTACAACAACCCCTGCCACCAAGCTGGTTACCAAGGCATGGCGTTTCCAGAGTACCAGAACACGGTGGCCAAAGCGGTGAACCAGCCAGGCAAGGCCGAAGTAGCGCAAGCCACGGGCGGTTAACGCCGCCAGTACGAACAGCATAATCGGGTAGCCGGAAAGCCCGGCGGTAATCATCGCCACTTGGAAGGGAATTGGCAGTATGCCAATGGCCAAAATTGCGGCAAAACCGTACTGATCGAAAAATATTTGGAATGCCTGGTAGCTACTCTGTATTCCCATAGACTCAATAAACCAGGTGCCCACCGACTCATAAAGTACTAAGCCAATGCTGTAGCCCACCAGCGATGCGATGAGGCAGCCCGCAGTAGTGACCAAAGCCAGCAACCAAAGCCGCTGACTATTAACGGCCATCAGGGGTAACAATACCAGTTCAATAGGAATGGGCAGAATAATAGTCTCCAGAAAGGAGAGGGTAGCGAGTAGCCAGAGCATATTCTGAGAGCGGTTAATGCGTTCAAACCACTGCTTAGTGCGTTTGTATGTTATGGCCATGCAGGTCCTACACTTCGGGATTAATGCGGCGATAGGCAGCCGCTAATAGGCTGTAGAGACCAAACGCGAAGAGTCCCAGCGCGACAAAACCAAGTAACCACTGGCCGTAGGGTTGGCTTCGCAGGGTACTAAACACTTCCCCCATGCCGCCTGCTTGATTGGGATTGATTTGATAAGCGGCGACGATAAAAAAACTACCCACGATCACAAATACAAGACCACGAATCACTAAGCCGAAACGGCAGATTGGATAGGCCCATTGTTGAGTTTGTGGTGGCATAGCAAAGTGTTTGTCGAATTTGGCCTTGTAGCCTTTAAGCGCGTGGGCAATGCCTACGCCAATCATGATGAGGCCAACCCCACCTACCAGCCAGCGCCCGAAAGGCTGCTGCATCAGCCAACCTGCGACGCCTTGTGAGCCGCCGCCTGAATCACCTGAAGAGCCCGCAAATTGAAAGATGAGCGTGGCGGCAAAAAATGCCAACAATGTGTGGGTAATGGCGCTCGCCAATAAGCCCGCACGAATTGCCAGCCCCTTGGCGCCGTTGCCGTGATGGTCAGTGTCTTTAACCGCTTGGATGATCCGCCACATCGCGTAACCCACCAAGCCGATGGCCATAATGGCTAACAAGACTTTTCCGAAGGGAGCGGTGAGCACGCGTTCTAAGGCACCCCGACTGCCTTCTGTTTGGCCGCCTTGCCCAAAGGCTGCCAGCGCTGCAAGGCCGCCGACTAATACATACACAATGCCCCGAGAGGCGTAACCCATGCGGGCGAAAAGGGTAATCGCATCACGGTGGTCGGGGTTACTCATACTATTGGCCATGGTGTCCTCCTGACTTATTAGGCGTTGCGTATCCCTATGCAATCTAGTTTATATAGCGCTTATCAGCGGCCATACTGGGCTTGTGCTGTGCTATTGTCCAGCCTAGGCCAAGCCGAAGCGTCAAAGGCTATTTTTGAATAACACGAGCAGAGCATGAGTACAATTTCGTCACCTATCTTCTGGCGGGATGCGCATATGCCCTATGTGGAACTGCGCGAGATTAGCGATGCGCGACAAGTGTGCTATGCGCCGCACAGCCATACGCATTGGTCGCTGGGGGCCGTTACCGCAGGTAAAAGCACTTTTTGCTATCGCGATGCGACGCATCAGATTAGTGCGGGTGACATCGTTATGATGAACCCCCACTGGGTGCATGCCTGCAACCCCATCGAGAATCAGCCCTGGGCATATATGATGCTCTACGTCGATATTGAGTGGCTGAGTGAATTGCGTTACCAATTGGGCCTGTTGAATACGCCGTACTGGCAAGATATCGCTACCGCCGTCATTACCCAGCCCGCGCTTTATGCCGGGTACTGCGATATGGCCGCTTGTTTGCTGGATGAACACCGCGACATTGGCGATAAGCAAACGGCGCTAGTCGAGTACTTGTCTACCATGCTGCAAGTGCTTGCTCAAGATTCCCCCGCGGCACTGCCCCAAGCGCCCAGTGCGCTAGAAAATGTCGCGGCCTATTTGCGTGCCAATTGTAGCGCTGATATATCGCTAGAACGCCTATGTGAGCAGTCCGGCTATAGCGCTGGGCACCTGATTCGCGCCTTTAAACAGCACTTCGGACTGACACCTCATGCTTACCTGATTAATCAGCGCATTCAGATGGGGCAGCAAGCGTTAAAACAAGGGCAACCTATCGTTGAGGCGGCTTTGAACGCTGGCTTTAATGACCAGCCCCACTTTCAAAGAACGTTTAAGCGGTTGGTAGCAGCGACACCCAACCAGTACCGCTACCCGCTACTCAACCAGTAAGACAATAGCGCTAGCCGCCAGGCAGATAGCGAGTACGCGGTTAATCGTCAGTAAGATGATAGGACGATGAACATAGCGTTTCAGAAAAGCGCCTGCATATACCCAACTGGCTAGCGATAGCCAGCAAATAGGCAGATAAAGGCCGGCGAACAGCCATAGCAGATAGGGATCATTAGCAGTGGTGTAGGCGCCAATGCCAGCGGCAGACGCCAGCCACGCCTTGGGGTTGAGCCACTGCATCATGGCGCCTGTCATAAACCCTGGGGCTTTGATCCCGGCACGCTCCTGTAAGCGCCCATCGTGCTGTAAAAGTTGATAGCTGAGGTAGAGCAAAAACAGAATGCCTGCCCAGCGTAAAAACGTTTCCAGCAGTGGCACCACACTCAGCAGGGAGTAAAGGCCAGCACCGATGGCTAAAAACAGCGCAAGAAACCCCAGCGTGGCGCCGGTTACAAAAACAAGCCCTTTAGCGATAGGGTAGTGCGTACCGCTACTCAAACAAACGATGTTGACCGGCCCCGGCGAAATAGACGCGGCAAGCGCAAATGCGGCCATGGGTAAGGTTGTCGATGCTAGTAAAACGCTCATTGTCATCCTCCTCGGTAGTGACAGGAGTTTGCAATGGCAGCTATTGGCGGTATTGCACAAAATTGAGGTGGTTGCTTAAGCCGTTGCCTTGCTAGTGCCCAAAAACCGACCAGCCGGTGCGCTGCACAAACATTTCGAGCGCCTGGGTGCCCAGCAAACTGTTGCCGTAGGCATCCAGCCCCGGTGACCAAACTGCGATGGAGCCATGGCCGGGTGCAATCGCCAGAATGCCACCGCCCACGCCACTTTTGCCAGGCAGGCCGACGCGAAAGGCAAACTCTCCCGAGGCGTCGTAGTGCCCGCACATCATCATGAGTGAGTTGATACGCCGTGCTCGCTGAGGAGCGACTACACGAATACCGCTGGGTTTGTTGATACCATCCGAGGCCAAAAATAGCCCGGCATGGGCCAGCTGTTCACAGCTCATGGCAATCGCGCACTGGTGGAAGTAGGTGCCCAGCACCTTATCGACATCATGGCGAAGATGGCCAAAGGCCTTCATGAAATGTGCCAGTGAGGCGTTGCGGTCACGATGGGCCATTTCTGAAGCGGCCACCGCGTGGTCGAAGTAAATGCTGTCGTCATCGGCGATATAGCGCACAAAGCTAAGAATTTCGCCAAGTGTCTCTTTGGGCTCGTGGCCCATCATGATCGCATCGGCCACCGCAATGGCCCCAGCATTGATAAACGGGTTACGCGGTTTGCCACTTTCATGCTCAAGCTGAACGATCGAGTTGAAAGGGTCGCCCGAGGGTTCGCGACCTACTTTTGACCACAGTGAATCGCCCATTTGTCCGAGAGCGATCGTTAGCGTAAATACTTTAGAGATACTCTGAATAGAGAAGGGTGTGGTAGCACAGCCCGCCGAGTACACTTTGCCATCCACCGTGGAGAGCGAAATGGCAAACCGCTGTGGGTCAACATGGCCAAGCTCGGGAATATAGTCTGCGACCTTACCGCGTTCTTCGGCGGTTGCCATGGCTGCTGCAATGTCATTGATCAAGTCTTGCATGGGCGTATCGTGTACCGTCAATTGAGGCGGGGCATTACCCTAGCGAAAACGAGTGGAAATGTCTGTTAAACATAGCGTCTCTTTTAAACATAAACTGTCTGATTACCCGCCAGTGCGCAAGATTCGGGTCGGCAACTCGCCTTTGAAGGCATAGGCTGAAAGGAACAAAGCAGCTCCAACGGCCAGAGAGATAACACAATGAATGACTATGAGCGTATCGAAAAAGCCATGGCCTATATGGTGGCTCATGCGGCGGAACAGCCCAACCTGGAAACGGTGGCTGCTCATGCTCATTTGAGTGCCTTTCACTTCCAGCGGCTGTTTTGTCGCTATGCAGGGATTAGTCCCAAACGCTTTTTGCAGGCACTCACCTTAGAGCGCGGCAAGCAGTTGATGCAGTCGTCCACTTCTTTGCTGGATACCGCCCATACCCTTGGGCTTAGCGGTGGCTCGCGGCTTTACGACCACTTTGTTCAGTTAGAGGCGGTCACGCCCGGCGAGTATAAGCGCCAGGGTGAAGGAGTGGAGATCGCTTATGGTGTTCACGAAACACCTTTAGGTCGCCTATTCGTCGCGGTAACGCCCAGGGGTATCTGTCGAATGGGGTTTGTCGATACGACTAATTCGGAAGCGTTATTAACACGGCTTGCCAAAGAGTGGCCGCGCAGCACCTTTCAACATAGTACTGAGGCCACCCGCTATGCGGTGGAAAGGCTGTTTACTCAGCACGAAGAGAGGGCTGCCGCTGTGTCGCTACACGTAACCGGCACCAACTTCCAAATAGCGGTTTGGCGAGCGCTGCTAACGATTCCCGAGGGGCAACTTGCCAGCTATTCCCATATAGCCCAGGCGCTGGGGGCACCTAAATCGTCCCGAGCAGTGGGCAATGCGGTGGGCGCTAACCCCATCGCGCTATGGATCCCCTGCCATCGGGTGATTCAACAAAGCGGCGCACTCGGTGGTTACCGCTGGGGATTAGAGAAAAAGCAGATGGTACAAGCCTGGGAGCTGGCGCTGGCTCACACAGATAACACAGCGCTCGCCCCCAGTTTAACGACCTAATCAATCAGCCCATTCGCATCAAAAAACGGGAAAGGGCCTGGGTAGTGCTCGATAAACCCTTGGTGAGTCACCATGCTGATAGTTGCCGACCACTGGTGTAGCAGGTAACCGGGGGGCTCTAGCTGAAAGCTGGAGGGGCCGTCTGGGGTGAGATCCAAACTCACCTGATGGGAAACCCCAGGGCAGCTAATCGCCAAGGTATTAGCAAAGCGGGCTTGGATCGAGCGGTGTAAGTGCCCACAGAGCACGCGCTCGACCTGGGCATATTTGCCAATGACGTCGGCTAGCGCGTCTGGTCGCTTCAGCGGCTGGCGATCCATATGGTCGATGCCACTAACAAAAGGGTGATGATGCACCATGACTAGAGTCGGTTTATCGGGCTGCTCTGCCAGGGTGGTGTCTAGCCACTGCAGACTTTCATCGCTTAGCTCACCGTGGGGCTTACCGGGCACTGATGAGTCGAGCCCCACTAAGCGCACCGGGTAGTCATCCACGACCCACTGTAAATAGTCGCGGTGCTGAAATAGATAACGGTGCTCGGGAAAGGCGGCGCGCAGATGTTCGCGGCCATCATGATTGCCAGGGATCAAGTACACGGGCAGCGTTAATTCAGCCAGGATCTGCTTAAAGGTGGCGTACTCGCTAGGGTGGCCAAAATCAACCAAGTCACCGCTAATTAGCACCAGGTCGGGCCGCGGCGCTAGCTGATTGAGCGTGCTGATTGCTTGGCGCAGCGCACTGGCGGTATCTACCTGGCGGTAAGAGAGTTTCCCGCCCGCCTTGATATGCGGATCGCTAATCTGGGCGATAAGGCATTGCTGGGCATGAGGATCTTTCTGAGCGTTTAAACCTTGATCAGTCATTGGCCATCTCCTTGGCATTAACAGGGGCAGTGGGCTTATCTGGATGAAAAAGCACGCTGGAGGGGAGTGCCAAACCAATCGCGGTGCCGTTTGGCCAGCGCTGGCGGGAGGGTGCCTCAATCTGGAGTGGCGAAGCGCCGCCCGTGTCCACCATCAGGCGCTGGGTCTGGCCCAGGAAAATGCTTTGTACCACTTTCCCCTTTACATCGGCTTGGTCAACTGAAACCACCTGAATATCTTCTGGACGGCAGTAGACAGTGGATACTCCCTGCAAATGGGCTGCGATAAGCTCACCGCCATTGACGACCAATCCTCCATCGGCGCGTGTGCTGATCACGTCCAGGCAGTTAACCGCGCCAATAAAATCAGCCACAAAGGCGTTGGCCGGCTGATGATAAATCTCTTGGGGGGTGCCCAACTGCGCAATGCGTCCGGCTTGCATTACCGCGATGCGGTCACCTAAGGCCATCGCCTCGTCTTGATCGTGGGTGACGTAGACCGCAGTAGTGCCCAATTCACGCAGCAGTTGGCCAATCTCGATGCGTAAGCGGTCGCGCAGTTTGGCGTCTAGAGCTGCTAACGGCTCATCAAACAGCAGCACCTTGGGGCGAACCGCAATCGCACGGGCGAGAGCGACGCGCTGCTTTTGGCCGCCGGAGAGTGCGTCGATGCGCCGATCACCAAAGCCTTGTAAATCGACCATATGCATGACTTCGTCAAGCCGATGGGCGATCTCGGCACGTGGCAAACGCTGTATTTTCAAGCCATAGGCAATATTGTCGGCAACGCTCATGTTGGGAAATAGCGCGTAGTTTTGAAACACCATTCCCACGTCGCGCTGCTCAATCGGCAGAGCGGTGACATCACGCTCGCCAAACATTACTTGCCCGCCTTTGTCGGGGCTTTCCAGGCCGCTAATAATGCGCAGGGTGGTGGTTTTGCCGCAGCCGGAAGGGCCCAGCAGTACCAGGGTTTCGCCCGCATTAACTTGCAAATCAAGCGGCTGGAGCGCTGTGTTGTCGCCTGCGAAGGTGCGGCTGCATTGGTGTAGCGTAATGCTGACAGATGAACTCATAACGGATTCTCAAATAATAAAACTTAGCGGCGCTGCTCGGTGAGTCGGCCGGCCCATTGAATCGCCACTAGCAAGGGCACCACCATCACCAAAAATATCAGCGTGTAGGCTGAGCCTATTTCCAGGCGCATCGATGCGTAGCTGTCGGCTAAGCCGACCGGTAGCGTTTTGGTTAATGGGGTATGCAGCATCCAGGTAATGTTGAATTCACCGATCGATAAGGTGACCACCATCAGCGCTCCCGCCAAAATGCCGCTCATACAGTTGGGGATGACCACCCCGAAAAAGCGTTGCCTGAAACTGGCACCTAAGCTGGCGGCGGCTTCTTCCAGTTGGGGAAGCTTGGCGGTTTGCATCACGGAGAGCACCGCGCGCACCATAAAGGGCAGGGTAAACAGCACATGGCCAACAAGAATAAATAGCCAACTGCCGCGAAATTCACGGTAGCTACCATAGGCGAGCAGTAGGGCAAGCGCGGTGGCCAGCCCGGGTACGGCAACCGGCAGCAGCAGGAGCTCTTCAATCGCATTGGCCCAGCGGCGACGGCTGCGCAGCAGGCCATAGGCGGCGGGTACGCCAATCAGGATAGTGATCAATAAACAGGCGAGCGCCAGTTTAATCGACAGCCAGATGGTATCGGCGTAGAGCTGCCACACCTCATTTACCCAGCGCAGGGTCAGACCGCTCTCAAGACCCACAAAGTAGTTCTCGGTTAGCCCCGCCATGACCGACATGACCACGGGCACGATCATGAACAGGCACACCAGCAGGGTGAAGCCCAATTGCAGCGTAAAGCGTAGACGCGATTTCATACGGAGGCTCCCAAGTTGCCGCCTGCCAGCCTGCGGGCAAGGCTCAATGCCATCCACGTAATCACACCCAGCACCACCGAAAGCGCGGCGGCCATGGCAAAGTTAGCGTAGTTGGTGAATTCGCCGTAGATATTGAGCGGCAGAATGCTTAACCGCGTACCGAGGGTAAACGCCGTGCCAAAGGCGCCCATACTGGTAGCAAAGCAGATGGCACCGGTTGAGAGTAGAGCGGGTGCAATGCCGGGCACTATAACGTCTTTGGTGACCTGCCAAGTGTTAGCGCCTAACGAGCGAGCTGCCTCTTCAAGGCTTTGATCCAGGTTGTCGCAGGCTGCCATCACCGTGGTAATGACGCGAGGAATGGAGAAGTAGAGGTAGCCAATAAATAGCCCGGCCAGAGAGTAGGCAAACATCCAGCGCTCGCCAAACAGCCACAGGCTGGTTTGCGCCAAGGCTCCCTGGCGTCCCCCCAGCATGATGACCAAAAAGCCCACCACCACGCCTGGAAAAGCCAGCGGAAAGGTGAGGATAGCCACTAGTATGGACTTGCCAAAAAAACGCTGACGGGCGAGAAAAAATCCGGCAACGCCCGCAATGGCAACCGCTACCAGTGACACTACCAATGAGAGGCCAACGGTGGTCGCTAGACTAATTAAGTACTGACGATGGGTAAGAATGGTCAGGTAAGCGCTAACACCACTGCTTGGATCAGCCCCGGCGCCCATCATGATCAGACGCGAAAAAGGCAGTAGCCAAAAGGCGCAGAAAATCACCAGGGCAGGCAGTAAGGCGAACAACGCGATAAAGCGTTTACGCCGGGCTGGGCCTACCATCGTCGATGGTCGACTTAGGTAAGAAGCAGCCCCGAAGGGCTGCTTGGATGCCGCTGTCATGATTAACGAACCTCCGACAGATACCGCTCAGAGAAGCTACGTTGAGCAGCCGCCATAGCGGGGTAGTCAAGCGCCTCAGCACGGGCATACTCGCTATCGGGCAGAAAGACTTCGCGTGCTTCAGGGGAAATGGCGCTGGCGCGCACAGGGCGTAGGTAAGCATCTGCCCATACCGCTTGGCCTTGATCAGACAGCACGAAATCAAGTACTTGCTGGCCGTTCTCAGGGTTAGGGCCATCTTTCACCAGGCTCATAACATAGGGCACTACCACGCTGCCCTCTGCGGGAATCACAAACGCTACGTTGGCACCATCGCTATGGCGTGCGCGGTAAGCGTTGAAGTCGTAATCGAGAAGAATCGGGATCTCACCAGAAAGTACTCGAGCGTAGCTGGTTTGTTTGGGCACAATCGGGTCGTTTTCGGCGAGCTGATTGAAGTAGTCGATCGCCGGGGTAAAGTCGTTAAGATCGCCACCCATTGCCAAGTTGACCGCTACAGCACCTACATAGCCGACAAAAGCGCTGGCGGGGTCAAGGTAACCCACCATGCCGCGATACTCGGGCTTGAGCAGATCTTCCCAGGAAGTGGGCACCGGCGCGCCATCCAAGGCGTCAACGTTGACCATAAAGCCGAGGGTGCCGGAGTGAATGGCAAACCAGTTGCCTTCGGGGTCTTTCAAGCCTTCGGGTATCTCGTCCCAATGGGCAGGCTGGTAGGGCGTCACTACGTCCTCTTCCATGGCTTGAATGCCGAAGGTCACCCCGTAGTAAACGACATCGGCCACCGGGCTACTGGCTTCGGCAACCAATTGTGCTAAGGATTGGCCGGAGTTCTTGTTGTCTTGCGGCACGCGAATGCCGGTCTCCTGTTCGATCAAACGCAACTGAGTGCCCCAGTCCGCCCACTCAGGCGGGCAGTTGTAGCAGATCGCGTTGTCGCTTGACTGGGCAGTAGCGACCCCTGACGCACTGATAACCGCCGTGGCCAGTAACGCTTGATAAAGACGCTTAAGGTTCATGCGTTTAAGACTCATGCCGTGTTCCTCTATGAAGTGCTTAACGTGGACTTACGGGATGTCGGGGTTCCGACACTTTCGCCCTTACGCAATGCGTGGGGCAGGGGATCAGGCGTGCATTCTTCTCCCCGAATCATGGCTAGCAAGGTGTGAACCGCGGTGCGCCCAATGTCGGCGCGAGGCTGTTCAATGGTGCATAGCGATGGATAGAGGTGTTTGCCTAAGGCAATTCCATCAAAACCCATTACAGAGAGATCGCTAGGCACGTTAAAACCTGCGCGTTGCAGTTCGCCCATCAGGCTGATGGCGAGCAGATCATTGGTACAAACCACTGCGCTGAGAGCGTCTGGCCCTTGCAGTGCAGGTGTTAGGCTTTTCAGGTCAGCTTGGGTATGGCGGGCCATCTCAACCAACGGATGTGCGATCAGGCCTGCCTCGTCCATAGCGTGGCAGTAACCGTCAAAGCGCTGCCGGGCGCGGTCTGATTGCAGCAGCGGGCCAGCGACCATGCCAATGCGTTCATGGCCCAAAGTGATTAAATGACGGGTGGCATCAGCGCTGGCGGCGCGGTTATCGACGCCGATGGAGGGGAAACCGCTGTTCCCAGGCGGGTTGTAGACCAGTAAGCACGGGGTGGTTTCCAAACTGAGCTTGACCAGCACGGCGCTGTTATCGGCTTCAGCTACGGTAAGCACCAAGCCATCCACGCGCTGGCGCAGCATCTCCTCAACAATGTCACCCTCCCGGCTGGGTGAGTATTCACTGGTGGTAACGATCAGTGAGTAACCAGCCGCTCTGGCTGCTACTTCCATGGCTTGTAGCTGCTCGGCAAACACTGGGTTATCGAGACTGGGCACCATCACGCCAATCATCTGTGTCGCTTGAGAGCGAAGCTGTTGGGCGATTTTATTAGGCCTAAAAGCCAGCTGCTGTGCAGCGTTCAAAACGCGTTCTCGGGTAGCTGGGCGTACCAAATCGGGGCTTGAAAAAGCCCGCGCCGCGGTTGCCCGGGAAACCCCGGCGAGTTTGGCCACACTGAGTAAATCTGCCATGCAAATACCCTGTTATGAAATAATGAGATCGATCTCATTTGTTGGGTATCAGCGTAGAGTGGGTGTGTGACGGATAAATGGCGGGAATATGTATTTTTAGAGTGATTATGGTGACAGGGCGATTAACAATCATAAAAACGAATGCTACTGAAAAGGGTGCCTGTTTTGCTCGATCACATTGCGCCGATTTCTAGGGGCCGCTAAAGTCTCGCTCTTGTTCACCTGGACGAGACTTCTTTATGGCCACACTGATGATTCAAGGCACCACCTCGGACGCGGGTAAAAGCACCGTGGTGGCTGCCCTTTGCCGCGTGCTAGCAAGGCGTGGAGTATCGGTGGCGCCTTTCAAACCTCAGAACATGGCGCTGAATAGCGCCGTGACCGAGGACGGCGGCGAGATTGGCCGTTCCACGGCGTTACAGGCGCAAGCCTGCTATTTAGCCCCCCACAGCGATATGAACCCGGTACTGCTAAAACCGGAAACAGATCGTGGCGCTCAGGTGATTTTACGCGGCAAAGTGCATGGCCATATGGATGCGCTGGATTACCACGCCTATAAACGCATCGCGAAAGAGAGCGTGATGGCGGCATGGCAGGCGTTGGAAAACCGCTTTGACGTGATTATTGCCGAAGGGGCGGGCAGCCCTGCTGAGATCAACCTGCGCGAGGGGGATATCGCCAATATGGGCTTTGCCGAAGCGGCTGATTGCCCAGTGATACTGGTGGGCGATATTGACCGCGGTGGGGTATTTGCCCAATTGGTAGGTACGTTGGTGCTCTTGAGCGAGAGCGAACAGGCGCGTACCAAAGGCTTTATTATCAACCGCTTTCGAGGTGATATAGCGCTGCTTAAGCCGGGGCTTGAATGGCTGGAGGAGCGTACTGGAAAAACCGTATTCGGAACACTGCCTTATCTGCAGGGGCTGCTGCTGGATGCCGAAGACAGCATTGGTTTAACCCACGCCGAAAAGGCTAGCCAGACGCTTAACGTAATCGTTCCGGCGCTACCGCGCATCAGTAACCACACTGACTTCGATCCGCTGCGGTTGCACCCACAGGTATCGCTGACCTTTGTGGGGCCCGACCAGCCGATACCTGCCGCCGATGTGATCATTCTGCCCGGCAGTAAAAGTACCGCGAGCGATTTGGCGTGGTTAAAGCAACAGGGCTGGGATAACGCTATTCAGCGCCACCTGCGCTACGGCGGCAAGGTGCTAGGTATTTGCGGTGGCTTTCAAATGCTGGGCAAATGGGTGGATGACCCTGACGGCCTGGAGGGAAAATCTGGAAAAGTAGTGGGATTAGGGCTGCTACCCCTTACCACGCGGATGGTGGCGGGCAAGCAACTGCGTAACGTGAGTGGCTTAACCGTGGCAGAGGGCGCTACTGTCAACGGCTATGAAATCCATAACGGTGTAAGCGATGGGGCAGCGCTTGGTTTGCCGCTATTTAAAATAGAGGGTCGACCAGAAGGCGCGGTCAGTGAGGATGGCCAAATAATCGGTACTTACCTGCACGGGTTATTTAACCACCCGGAGGCCTGTCAAGCCCTACTGAAGCAGTTGGGACTCGTTAATGGAGAGCAGAGCGATTATCAAGCTCACCGAGAGCGTGAGCTTGACCGCTTAGCCGATATGCTGGAAGCCCATATCGATATCGAGGCGGTTATTGCGCTGATTGATGTGGGCGTTTCGCCATCACGGTAATTTCAACACTGCTATCGCCGCAGATATGGGGGGATTCGGTGCAGGTGCGGGCAGGGTAGCATCCAGGTTCAAAGTATTCCGCGTAAACACTGTCCATGTCTTGGAGGGTGTGTAGGTCAGTGAGATGGATATCCACCCGCACTATGTCTGCAAGGCTACCACCTTCCATTTCAAGCATGCGCGCCAGTACGCGCATCACAAGGCGAGTCTCTTCTTTTACGTCGCCTCGGGCAGCATGGCCGTTAGAGAGATCTGCGACGGTCAGCCCGGAGATAAAGATGTAGTGATCATCAACTACCATGTGACTACCGGGGAAATTTGGTGTCGGCATGGTAGGGTCATTCATAAAGGTGGGCATGCTAGCTCCTTCTAAGTGATGTTCACGCTTACAGTTCTCTTCGACAGGTTGTTAGCAGTAGTGTTCAGTATCAGTAAAAATGAATGGAGGACACGTGAGGCACGTCGCGCTGTCAAAACGGTGATGTTTGCTCTAGGCTTGCGGGTTTTTAGTCGCTGAGGATGATTCAAATGAAGGTCGTACACGTTAACGCAGAGGCCCAGCGCAACGCCTGTCTGGCGCGATTATGCGCTGAGGTATACGGGCAACAGGCTGGTCTGACGCCGCTGGTTGTGTTCACCGGCACCTGCAGTGTGTTATTCCCTCAGGAAGCCGCGCGCTTGTTTGCTGCCGTTGACGGCCAGGGTAAACCCCAAGCGCTGGCGCTGCTAGTGCTGGACGAAGAAGGCGAGGGTATGACCGTGACCCACGCCTGCACGCTTGACCAGACAGATGCCCAGCAGCGTTTGATCAGTGAGCTTACTCTGAAAGCGCCGCTACGGGTCGAAGTGGATAATTCCGAACAAGAAGCGTTCTATCAAAAAAGTGGTATTAAGCGCTGGTTTGGCGGAGCGGATGGCAAACGCATAGGCTTAGGCGCACGCCACCCGGCCAAAAGCGTTAGCGAGCTGGCTCCAACCCTGAGTTTAGACGAAGCGCTGATCCTGCGTCGTTTCAAACACGATCCAAAAGCTTTTGAAGAGGCTAAACAGGCATTTCTGAAGGGCTTAAACGATTTTCCACAGACGCTTTAATAGTCATTAGAAAACGTTGCGTTCCAGTTTATGCAACCAAGTTGCACGTTGTTGCCATGTTATTTACGTGTTGCCCCGATAAAATAAGCATCACGACTAGCTTATAAAATGAAGGGAGACGCTCATGGCATTACCGATAATGGATAACAGCCAACGATATGGTGCGGTTAGCCGCTTGTTGCACTGGGGGATGGCGTTACTGTTTGCTTGGCAGTTTACTAGCGCCACGGCGCATTGGCTGTTTCCAGACACTCCTTTCGAAGCGTTTTTCTGGAGAACCCATTACACGATGGGGGTACTGCTGCTCACTGTGGTAATGCTGCGAGCGGTATGGGCGTTGGCCAATGCATCGCGCCGTCCGCCATCGGTGAGCGTTATGGCAAAGTTGGGCCATCTTGCCCTCTATGGCTTGATGATGGTGATTCCGACGATTGCGCTTATTCGCCAGTACGGTTCGGGCCGTTCGCTTGAGGTGTTTGGCTTTACGCTGATGTCAGGTTTTGAAGGCGAGGAAATCACCTGGATGACGGATCTGGGCGGTTTGCTCCACGGTGAGCTAGGCTGGACATTGCTAGCGTTGATCGTAGGGCACATCGTGATGGCCATTTTGCATCGCAAGCTGACTCACCACGACGTGCTGACGCGCATGGCCAGATAATCAGACTACTTCTTTGCTAGCTCGCGCATGGCGGTTTCCAGACCCTCCATGGTCATGGGGTACATGCGGTCATCGATGATCTCGCGGATCAATTGGGTCGAGTAGGTGTACTCCCATGCCCGGGGTGGCATCGGGTTAAGCCACGCCAGGCGGGGAAACGTTTCGCATAAACGCTTCAGCCACACGCCGCCTGCTTCGTCGTTAAAGTGCTCTACGCTACCGCCCGGGTGAGTGACCTCATAAGGCGACATGGCCGCGTCACCGACAATCACTACCTGGTAATCCGTGCCGTAGGTGTGCAAAACATCCATGGTCGGGATCCGCTCGTTCCCCCGACGCATGTTGTTTCGCCAAACCCCTTCGTAAAGGCAGTTATGAAAGTAGTAGTGCTCCAGATGCTTGAACTCTGAGCGGGCGGCAGAGAACAGTTCTTCGCAGACGCGAATATGATCATCCATCGAGCCGCCCACATCCAAAAATAGCAGCACTTTAACGGCGTTATGGCGTTCCGGGCGCATCTGAACGTTGAGTAGCCCGGCGTCCTTGGCGGTTTCGCGAATAGTGCTATCCACGTCAAACTCATCTAACGCCCCTTGGCGGGCAAACTTGCGCAGCCGACGAAGCGCCATTTTGATATTGCGCGTGCCTAATTCCAGAGAATCATCGTAATCGCGGAAGCGTCGCTCGTCCCAGACCTTGGAGGCGCGGCGATGGCGCGAGCCATCCTGGCCAATGCGAATGCCTTCCGGATTGTAGCCGTAGGCCCCAAAGGGGCTGGTGCCGCCAGTGCCGATCCATTTATTGCCGCCCGCGTGGCGCTCTTTTTGCTCTTCCAGGCGTTTTTTGAACGTCTCGATGAGTTCTTCAAGGCCGCCCAGGGATTCAATCTTGGCTTTCTCTTCATCCGTTAGCTGCTTCTCAAACTCCCGGCGTAGCCAGTCATCGGGGATCAGCGCCTCAATGGCGGCGTCCATGTCCTCCAGGCCTTTAAACCAGGCGGCGAAGGCACGATCAAAGCGGTCAAAATGGCGCTCGTCTTTGACCATCACCGTGCGGGCTACCTGATAGAAGGCCTCCATGTCGGCGAACACCACACCGCGTTCTACCACGGCGTGAAGATCCAAGAGCTCGCGCAGCGATACCGGAACGCCCGCGCGCTTTAACGTCTCAAACAGGCCGATAAACATGGCTTAGCGGCCTATGCCTTTCTGACGACGGATCATAAACGCCAGGCGCTCAAGCAGCTGAGTGTCCTGCTCGTTTTTGACCAGTGCGCCGGCCATGGGCGGCAGGGCCTTTGCTGGGTCGCGGTTATACAATGCTTCTTGCGCCAGCTCGTCGGCCATCAGCAGTTTGAGCCAGTCGACCAGCTCGGAGGTGGAGGGTTTTTTCTTGAGGCCGGGCGCCTTGCGAAGCTCGAAAAACACCTCTAGGGCTTCGCTGACCAGCCGGGGCGCGATATCCGGGAAGTGCACATCGACAATCGCCTGCATGGTCTCGCGGTCGGGGAACTCAATGTAGTGGAAAAAACAGCGGCGTAGAAAAGCGTCCGGCAGCTCTTTTTCATTATTAGAGGTAATAACAATAATCGGGCGCTGTTCGGCGCGGATGGTTTCGCCGGTTTCGTAAACGTGGAATTCCATACGATCAAGCTCTTGAAGGAGGTCGTTGGGGAATTCGATATCGGCCTTGTCGATCTCGTCGATCAGTAGCACCACCCGTTGATTGGCGGTGAACGCTTCCCACAGCTTGCCGGGCTTGATGTAGTTGGCGACGTTTTCCACGCCTTCAACGCCTAGCTGGGAATCCCGCAGGCGGCTGACAGCATCGTACTCGTATAAACCCTGGGCCGCCTTGGTGCTGGATTTGATATGCCAGGTAATCAACTGGGTATCGAGAGACTCGGCCAGTTCTTCGGCCAGTAGGGTTTTGCCGGTACCCGGCTCGCCTTTGATCAATAGCGGTCGTTCGAGCACCACCGCCGCGTTCACCGCCTGTTTAAGCGCATCGGTTGCGATATAAGAAGAAGTGGATTCAAACGCCATGGGAGGGCCTCGGCTTGTCGAAAGCGGGTTTATAAAAGGATAAACGGATTCAAACAAGTGTACGTGAGGGTCACCCTCAAGGCCAAGAGGTAGTGATAGCTGGCATTCTGCACAACACTGTGCCGAGTGCAGGTTTCCGCGAGGGCGCTGTTAACCCATCCGTGGGCGCTACTTTCGCCATCCATGGCGAAAGACCCTCGCTTCAACCTGCCCTCGCACCGTGTTCTCAAGATGTGTTGCAGTTAATTCCAAATCAAAAGCCTTGAAGTAGCTTTTTATCACCCCTGCCAATTTGGCGGCGCTATGCCTTGGCGCTGCATTTGCCGGTATACTGTCGGCCGCGAAACCCCGAGAGCGCGAGCAACGGCGCTAATGTTCCAGTGCTGCTCCTTGAGCATGTCCAGCAGTGTGTGATCGCTGTCGCTACCAGCGTCTGCAGGCAGGGGAGTTGCCAGCCGCGTGATGCGTTGGCTTAGGCACTGCTCGGGTAAGTCATGAACGGTGATCTCTTCATTTTCTGAGGTGGCCAGTGCAAAGGCCAGCGCATTCTTTAGTTGGCGTATATTACCGGGCCAGGCGTAAGCGAGTAGGGCGCTAATGGCATCGGCCCGCAGGCGCGGTGATTGGCTGGAGGCTCGCTCCTGGATGATGTCATCAAATACACGGCGGATAACGTAGAGCTTATCGGCGCGGTCGCGTAGCGCGGGCAGGCGCAGTTGAGCCCCGTTAAGGCGGTAATAGAGGTCTTCGCGGAACTCACCCTGCTGGATCATCGCATCGATATTGCGATGAGTGGCGGTAATCACCCGAATATCAACCTTTTCAGGCTTATTGGCCCCAAGAGGCATCACTTCTCGCTCGGCCAATACGCGCAGCAGGCGGGTTTGCAGGGCCAGCGGCATATCGCCGATTTCATCTAAAAACAGTGTGCCGCCGTGGGCTTGGGGAATCAGCCCGCGCATGCCTTTGGCGCGCCCGCCGGTAAAGGCGCCGGGCTCGTAACCAAACAGCTCGCTTTCGATCAGCGCTTCGGGAATGGCGGCACAGTTTACTGCGATAAAGGGGCCTTTAGATCGGTTGCCGCTGTCATGCAGAGCACGGGCAACGATCTCTTTGCCGGTGCCGGTTTCTCCGCTAATCAGCACATTGACGCTGGCTTCGTTGCGCAACCGTTCAGCCAGTTTCTGCACTTTGCGCATGGCGGGGTCGTCGGCGCCGAGGCGTACCAGTGGTTCCGGCAGGCTGGAGGCGAGAGGTTGTGCTTGCTGAGCAGGGCGCGGGCGGCGTGGCTCCAGCAGGCTAATAAAGTAGATTGTGTTATCGACCCTGGCGCGAAAAGCACGCAGTTGATCGTCGGTGGCGCTATTAATGCTGAGTACATCGGCGATCTCGCACTCGAATAGCTCCCCCAGCATTGGGGTGTGATGGGCTGACCAGGGTGGCCAACGACGCTGGTGTTCACTTATCAGATCACGACCCACTGCGTTGGCAGCAATCACTTGCCCGTTCTCTTCAATGGCGATGAGCCCGCGCCCGTTTACATGCACAAACTCTCGTGAGGTATCCAGCCGCACCATCAGGCAGTCACGGTAGCGCTGGAGAAAATAGGCGTCTTCGATCATGCGCGCGTAGAGCGTTACCAGCGAGAGACTAAAATTTTGGCTCTCATGCTGGGTAGGTGATTGCAGTGCGGAGATGTCTAGCACGGCCATGACGTTGCCTTGCGGGTCGGCGATGGGGGCGGCAGTGCAGGTAAGCGAAATATGCGAGGCGTCGAAGTGCTCCTGGCGGTGGCAAATAATCGCTTGGCGGTCATGCAGGCAGGTGCCTACGGCACAGGTACCCGCAAAGCGTTCATCCCAGTCGGCTCCGAGGTACAGGCCTGCTTTGCGCAGTTGCTGGTCTTGGTTGGGATCGCCACGAAACTCAACGGTTATCCCGCGGTGGTCGGTGAGCAGTAGCACGTAGCCTAGTTGCGCAATTTGCTGATAAAGCTGGTCAACCCCGGCTCTTGCCACGTGCAGTAGTTCATCCACGGATTCCCGGTGCTCGATCAGGATTTGTTGGGGCACCACCCGGGCTGGGCGTGGCTGGGTGGGATCGAGTTGGTACTCGTTTAGGCAGCGCAGCCAGGAGCGTCGAATAGTCGGCTGGGCGGGTAGCTGGGGCATTTCCAAGCCTTCGCCGAGCTGGAAAATATGCTCGATATGCTGGCGCTGGACGGATTGCAGCCGTGCAGGCAGGGACGATTGAGTGGGCATGGCGTGGTTCACCGTGGGGCTTGTTATTGTCCTTCCAGCCTATGCGCTCTGGCGTGGGTGTCAACGCAGCGCTATTACGCCGTTAGTCGTGCGTTACACCTGTAACGTCGTTTACAACTAGATGTGACAGGTGTACGCCTTGGGCAACGCCTAATCGATAACTGTTTTTTAAATTTATTTATATTTTTCATATGCTTGTGGTTTATCTGAAATGATTGGCACGGCGGGTGCTTAGAGTTGGGTGTCTCACCAGCAATTCAACAATAACAAACGATGGAGTACTCGCTATGTCCGAGATATCGGCACAAACCCAGCAAACCGCCACGGCTACTGTCCAAGGGTGGCTTAGTGATTTTGATAACGCGTTGCAAGCCCAGGATATTCAGCGTGTTTTGTCGCTATTTAATGAGGAATGCTACTGGCGCGACTTTGTAACCTTTACCTGGAATTTAAAAACCTGTGAGGGAAAAGATGCTATTCAGGCCATGCTCAATGCCACCCTGGAGAACGTGCGTCCTTCGAACTGGCAGCTAGAAGGCGAAGCTACCCAGAACGGCGATACCAGTGAGGCGTGGTTTACTTTTGAGACAGTGGTCGCCAGCGGCAAAGGCTACTTGCGTCTAAAAGACGGTAAATGCTGGACGCTACTAACCACTATGCAGTCGCTTCATGACTACCCCGAACCGCGTAACCACAACCGCCCAAAAGGAGCTGAGCACGGGGCCAATAAACAGCGTGAAACCTGGTTAGAGTCACGGGAGCGCGAAGAGGCAGAGCTTGGCTATACCCAACAGCCTTACTGCGTAATCATCGGCGGAGGCCAAGGCGGGATTGGCCTTGGGGCGCGGCTAAAGCAGATGGGGGTGCCGACCATCATCATAGAGCGCAACGAGCGCGCCGGGGACTCCTGGCGCAACCGCTATAAATCCCTCTGCCTGCACGACCCGGTGTGGTACGACCACCTACCCTATATTCCTTTCCCAGAAAACTGGCCGGTGTTTGCGCCTAAAGACAAGGTGGGCGATTGGCTGGAGATGTACACAAAGGTGATGGAGCTCAATTATTGGACCTCCACTGAGTGTCAGAATGCACACTATGACGAAGCCGCAGGCGAGTGGGTGGTTAACGTTAAGCGCAACGGCGAAGAGATCACGCTACGCCCGAAGCAGCTGGTGATGGCCACCGGGATGTCGGGTATGCCCAATATGCCGGCATTTCCCGGCGCTGAGAGCTTCGCTGGTGAGCAGCAGCACTCCAGCCAACACCCAGGGCCGGATGCTTATGCGGGTAAGAAGTGCGTGATTGTGGGCTCGAATAACTCTGCTCACGATATTGCCGCGGCACTTTGGGAGCACGATGCCGATGTGACCATGCTGCAGCGTTCATCCACCCATATTGTGAAGTCGGACTCTTTGATGGAAGAAGTGCTGGGGCCGCTCTACTCCGAAGAGGCGGTGGCCAATGGCTTAACCCACGACAAGGCTGATCTGATTTTTGCCTCGATCCCCTACAAGGTGCTTCCGGACTTTCAGCGCCCGGCGTTTGAGGCAATCAAACAGCGCGACGCCGAGTTTTATCAGAAGCTGGAAGACGCGGGCTTTCTGCTCGATTTCGGTGACGATGACTCCGGGCTGTTCTTGAAGTACCTGCGCCGGGGCTCAGGTTATTACATCGACGTAGGCGCCTGCGACTTGGTGGCTAACGGCGATATCAAGTTGCGAAGCGGTGTGGGCATTGAGCGCATTAACCCCCACTCCATCACACTTACCGATGGCAGTGAGCTAGAGGCAGATTTGATCGTCTACGCCACCGGCTATGGCTCCATGAATGGCTGGGCGGCGCGGCTTATTTCTCAGGAAGTGGCAGATAAAGTCGGCAAGTGCTGGGGCCTGGGCTCTGACACCACCAAAGACCCCGGCCCTTGGGAGGGCGAGCTGCGCAATATGTGGAAACCTACCCAGCAAGAGGCGCTGTGGTTCCATGGTGGCAACCTCCACCAGTCGCGGCACTACTCACACTATTTGGCGCTGCAGTTAAAGGCACGCATGGAGGGGCTGGAAACGCCTGTCTACGGTCTGCAGCCAGTTCACCATATGTCGTAACAGGAAGGGAAAGCCATGAGTCAGTCGAACCATCAGCAAACTATGCAGGCAGCGGTTTGGTACGCAGCAAAAGATTTACGCGTTGAGCAAGTTTCGGTTCCCACTATCAGCGCCCCCCATGAAGTGAAGGTGAAAGTGGCTGCCTGTGGTATTTGCGGCAGTGACTTACACGAGTATGCCGCCGGGCCGATTTTTATCCCGGTGGGCAAGCCGCACCCTATTAGCGGCGAACAGGCGCCGATCATCATGGGCCATGAATTTGCCGGGGAAGTGGTAGAGGTCGGCGAGAAAGTCACACGGGTGAAGGTAGGCGACCGTGTGGCCATTGAGCCGATTCTCTCACCCAACAAGGATGGCGCTTATCAGATGGAGCGCTATAACCTCACGCCCTTGCTGGGCTTTCACGGCCTTTCGGGCGGTGGCGGCGGCTTTTCCGAGTTTACCGTGATGGGGGAACATATGGTGCACAAGCTGCCGGATGATCTCAGCTTCGAGCAGGGCGCTCTGGTAGAGCCCGCGGCGGTAGCGCTGCATGCGGTGCGCCAAAGCTGCCTAAAAGCCGGGGATAGCGCGGTAGTTTTTGGCGCGGGGCCAATTGGCTTGATGACTATTGAAGCGCTAAAAGCCGCAGGCGCTGCTCAAATATATGCCGTTGAGGTCGCGCCTTCACGGAAAGCCAAAGCCGAAGCGTTAGGGGCCATTGTGGTTGACCCACAGCAGGAGGATGCGGTTACAAAGCTACAAGCCTTGAGTGGTGGCGGGGTGGACGTGGCGTTTGAAGTGACCGGCATTCCTGCCGTGCTGAATCAGGCGCTGCATAGCACACACGAAGGGGGTGAAGTGGTGGTGGTGAGTATCTGGGAAGGCGAGGCCAGCTTTCAGCCTAACGACCTAGTCATCAAAGAGCGCACCATGAAGGGCATTATTGCCTATCGCCATGTTTACCCCGCGGTAATGGCACTGATGCAGCGGGGCTACTTCCGCGCCGAGGACATGGTGACCCAGCGCATTCCATTGGCGGATATCGTGGAGGAGGGCTTTGAGGCGCTTCTAAACGACAAAGCTCAAGTGAAAATCATCGTGACACCCAACCACTAATCTGAGGATTCCGAAGCGTAAACAAACGCATATGATGCTTTGTGATGCAAAAAGACCTCAAAGTGCGCAATGCTGGTGCATTTTGTTTGCTGCAGTGCGTCGGAGGTTGATGCCAGTGAAGTGGTTTTTTGTTAACTATATGATTTTTAATGATATTTAAAAAAGTGGCACGCAGATCGCAATGTATATGGCAAAGGATGAGTGAATAGAGAGGCGTAATTAACTATCTGGCTTCTTTTCCTTCTTCATCCATGTTGCTACCGGCTGGTAGCAACAAACCGAGTGAGCTGGCGTGCTCCACCTGGTCCCCTTCGGGGGACTTTTTTTTGTGCCCGGATTTTATATTAGAAAACTATCAGGGTTCAGTTTCTTATAACAATATTTTACAAGCAATTTGGAAACAGTGTTCGTATACTATACCCTGTACAGGAAAGTTGGATAGCAAGTACCGCAATCCCCAAGCGCAAGGAACTGCGCGCTGCATAGAGGATGACCCTTATGAGTAATATGAAACTGATTTCTGCTGCTGTAATCACTGCCGGTTTCGCACTGGCAAGCTAGGCGGCTCTCGCTTATAACGCTGGCGATGTATTCGTTCGTGGTGGTGTTGCCCAAACGGATACGGGTTCAGGTAATGGCAATCTGAATGGTGATTCACTGAACGTGCAGAGCGCTCGTGGCTTCACCTTTGGTGCAGGTTACCTGTTTACTGATAAGGTAGGCGTTGAACTCAACAGCTCTGAGAAGTTCGAGCACGATCTGAACACCTCTGCTTCAGGCGATGTGGGTAGTGTTGATCGTCTGCCTGTTAATCTACTCGTGAATTACTACCCGATGGGTGGCTTGGATTCACGTGTACAGCCTTACGTTGGTGCTGGCCTAAACTACACACGTTTCTCTGGCGAGCCGAGTGGAGTGAATGTTGATGAAAGCTACGGCGCGATCGGCCAAGTAGGCGTTGATCTGGCCGTGACTGATAATATTATGCTCAATGGTTACGCAAGCTACGCTGACGTGAACGCAGATATTAACGTCGGTGGTGAAGTTGACATCGAACCCGTTACCATTGGCGGTGGTGTTACTTACCGCTTCTAAGTTTTACTAGATATGAGTTTTACTAGATTTTAGCTTTGCCTAGATTTTAGTCTTGCTAAGTCTTCTGAAATATCACTACGCCCGGCCTTGAGCCGGGCGTAGTGCGTTGTAGAGTATCGATTAGCAAGACGTTACAGAGGGCTTAGGGCGTTAAGTTAACAAAGCCGCTCTCTGTCACTACTACGTTATCTTCGATACGAATACCGCCACAGGATGAGAGTTGGTCGACCAGCCGCCAGTTAATGGGCAATGAGGTGTTGCGCAGCGGGTCGAGCAGCATGGCGATAAAATAGAGCCCGGGTTCAATGGTAACGACCATGCCAGGGCGCAGGGTGCGCGTCAGTCGTAGCGCTGGGTGCTGCTCTGGTGCAGGGGCGGGAGTGCCATCCGGGTGGCGTAACCCGGCCACATCATGCACTTGAAGGCCCAGCGAGTGGCCCAGTCCATGAGGGCAGAATGCCCGCGTAACGCCCTCGGCAACCGCTTGTTCTGCGGTTCCTTTAAACAGATCATTAGCCACCAATATTTCACCCAGGTGGTGATGCATCTGCTCGTGCAGTGCTAAAAAGTTAACGCCTGGGGCTATGCCTCTGACTAACTCATCTTTCAGCCCATGCATGGAGGTGACCAGTTCGCCAAACGCGACGGGGGCATCGGGGCCGGCGTAAGTGCGGGTAATATCGGCGCAGTAACCCCGAAAACGGCGACCCGCATCCACTAACAGGCTATAGCGCTGTTTAGGCGCGTTAAGGTCGTAGTGTTGATAATGCAGCACGCCAGCATGCTCATTTAAACCAATAATATTTTGGTAGGGCACGTTTGATTCGCGCTGGCGACTCGCTGCTAAGTACGCCAGCTGAATATCTAGCTCACCGGCAGCGCCGATAAAGGCGGCTTGGGATGCCTGATGGCCCGCTATCGCTAAGCGATTGGCTTCACGGATACAGGCGATCTCATAGGGCGTCTTAAACAGCCGTAATTCATCAAGGGCATGCACTATTCGCTCAGGATGATGCTCTAGCGCCTGCTGAATGTTGGAGGCAAGACGCTCTATATCGCCAATGACGGCAGCCTTTCCCGAAAGCGGTGGGGAAATTTTCTCGCTGCATAAGTGGATGTCAAACGCTGCTACCCAGGGCTCTTCGGGTAGGTGAGTAGGCAAGTGCCAAAAGTCGGCGGGCGCATACAAGTACAGCTGGGGGCGCTCTCCCGGTTGAATAATCAGCCAGCTATGCTGCACATCGGCTAAACCCACCCAGTGCATGAAATGCCCGTAAGCCTGAAAAGGAGGGGTGTGGTCATCTGCAAAATGGTCGCTGGCATGGCCACTGTAAATTGCCAGGCTATCGAGCCCGTGGTCGGTCAAAATATCGGAATAAGCATGCTGTAGGTGCGCTATATGCTCGCGTTGCAGGTTAAATAGTGTGGTTGACATACAAAGCTGTGCCCTCTCTTAAGTAAGGTTTCTCAAATGGGGGTCATACACGTGGCGGCGCAAGTTCGCTCCACAGGCTATCCAGCTCCGCGTGGCGATGATTTTGATGACGGTATAGCCGTAGCTCCATAGGCACATCCCAGCGGCTATCGCCTGCTCTTACCAGCGTGCCTTGAGCAAGCTCTGCCGCGACGTTGCGTTCTGGCAACCAACTCATGCCGTAGCCAAGTAGCACCAGCTCTTTAATACCCGCCGCGTAGAGATTTTCACTCTGCGCAGTTAAATAGGTGGTTTGGGGGAGCCTAGCTAGGTGTGCTTTAACCGCAGACCCCAACAACCCACGCTTGGGGTAGGCAAGCCAAGGTAGCGGTTGATGGCGCGAGCCAGGCAGCAATGCGTGTGGTTCTCCTTCAGCATTTAACCCAGTCACTGGAATCAGTCGTTCATGACCAATCACACGATAATTGCAGGCACTGGTGTCGATCTCCAGATCGCAGCGTCCAATCGGCCAGTAACAGATAGCCAGGTCGCACTCGGCACGCGCTAAGGCTTGAAAGTAATCATTGGCCACCCAGCCGGTCGCCCGCAAATATGGCTGTACGCGATCTTGCCACCCCGTAGACGCCAACCATTCCGGTAAAAAATGCGGCAACAGACTCTGCGGTGCTGCAACCATAATACGTCGCTGCTGACCAGCGTTAATTTCGCGCACCCGGTCACGAGTCAGCCGCACCCGGTCGGTCACCTGTTCGCACAGGGTCAAAAACTCCTCCCCGGCCGGGGTGAGTGAGAGCGGCAGCGTTTGACGATTAATCAGCGTTACGCCCATCTCCTCCTCAAGCAGTTTAATCCGCCGGGAGAAGGTGGGTTGCGTAACGTTTTGATCATCTGCTGCGCGTGAGAAGTGCCGCGTTCTGGCCAGGGCGATAAAATCTTCTAGCCAGCGAATTTCCATGCTCTACCTCTCAGCGCCTGGGTTCGCTGTATCGAATATGACGCCCGCTTCATAGGCGCCCCTCCTCAACAGCGTGGCACGCCACTCGGGTTCCGTCATCCTGTGTTTGCAGCAAGGGGATCTCTTGCTTACAGCGCGCATTGGCATGGGGGCAGCGGCCATGAAACACGCAGCCGCTAGGCAGGTTGACCGGGGTCGGCACTTCGCCGGTGAGACGAATATGCTGGGGCCGATCATCCTTCAAGCGCGGAATTGCCGAGAGCAGCGCCTGGGTATAGGGGTGGCGCGGCTTATCAAACAGTGTCGCGGTGGTGGCAACTTCACACACCGTGCCTAAGTACATCACCGCCACGCGGGTGCCAAAGTGTTCCACGACGGCTAGGTCGTGGGTAATGAATAGATAGGTTAGATTGCGCTCTTGCTGGGCTTCCATCAGCAGGTTGAGCACCTGGGCTTGAATCGAGACGTCCAGTGCGGAGATAGGCTCATCGGCAACGATAAACTCAGGGTCAACGGCCAGGGCACGGGCAATGGCAATACGCTGCCGCTGACCGCCGGAGAACTCGTGGCCAAAGCGTTTGCCCCAGTCAGGGTCGATGCCCACCGAGCGCATCACTTCCTCTACCTTGTCGAGAATCTGTGGCCGTTTCCAATCAGGGTGGTGCAGGCGTAGCGGCTCTTCCAGAGTTTGCTGAATCGTCATGCGCGGGTTGAGCGACGCATAAGGGTTTTGGAAGATCATCTGCATCCGCTTGCGATACGGCAGCAGTTGGCGCGAGCTTAAGTTATCGATGCGGTTGCCGTCGTAGCGAATCTCACCCTCTGTTGGGGTCAGTAGCCCCATGACGGTACGTGCCACGGTGGACTTACCGCAGCCCGACTCGCCGACCACGCACAGTGCTTCACCGCGTTTGATATCCAGATTGACACCATTAATGGCGTGAACGTGCTCTTGGTGGCGAACCAGCTTGCCTCCCTTAAAGCGCAACTGATCAAGGAAATCCCCAGAGAGCGAGAAGCGCTTTTTCAAGTCGCGAATCTGCAGTAGCGAATCAGCGCTCTCTTCGTTCTGACGTGGAGTAGGATTATGGCTGTCCGTTATAGCCTCAGCGTGCGCACTCATGAGGTTTCCTCCTTCAAACGGCGATCTTCGAGCATTTCAGCCACCATATGACATGCCACACGACAGTTGCCGGATTCGACAAATTCAGGTACCTGCTGGGTGCAGGCGGGGCGGGGCTGGCCATCGGCACGATTGATAAAATCACAGCGCGGATGAAACGCGCAGCCGCTGGGCAGGTTAGAAAGTGACGGCATGCTGCCACGAATTTGATTGAGCTTTTCACCCGGCGTAGCCATCTGAGGCAGGGCGTTGATTAACCCCTGGGTATAAGGGTGCTGCGGGTCGTTGATAATCTCCCGTGTTGGCCCTTGCTCAATGACTCGGCCAGCGTACATGACCAGCATGCGCTGGGTGACCTGGCTGACCACGCCCAGGTCGTGGGTGATCAGAATAAGCCCCACATTGTGCTGCTCGCAGAGATCAAGTAGCAGCGCCATGATCTCGGCTTGAATGGTCACATCAAGCGCCGTAGTAGGCTCGTCGGCAATGATAATGTCCGGGTCGAGCAGCAGGGCAATGGCGATAATAATCCGCTGGCGCATACCACCTGAAAGCTCGTGGGGGTACTGATCCAGGCGCGTTTCCGGCGAAGGGATTTGCACCTGTTGGAGTTTGTCCAGGGCGATCGCGCGGGCCTCCTTAGAGGAAATACGTCTGTGCGCTTTTAAACACTCAACCATCTGCTCGCCAATGGAGAGCACTGGGTTCAGCGTCATCATTGGGTCTTGGAAGATCATCGAAACGCGGTTGCCGCGTACTTTACGCAGGCCACGCTCAGACATGCGGTTAAGCACCTGACCGTCAAATGTCACCGTGCCGCCGGCGATAAAGCCCGGTTTGGCGATCAAGTTGAGCAGCGAAAACGCGGCAACCGATTTACCAGCGCCGGACTCACCGACAATACCCAGGCGCTCACCGCGTTCAAGGCTGAAACAGATATCGCGCAGGGCGTGCACTTCACCCTGGCGCAGTGCAAAGCGCACATCGAGGTTGTTGACTTCAAGTAGTGCCATGGTGTCCTCAGCCTTTGTAGAGTCGTGGGTTCATGACATCACGCAGCCAATCGCCGAGTAGATTGATCGACAGCACCAGCACCACCAGAACTGCGCCCGGGATCAAGGTTATCCACCAGGAACCGGACTGGATGTAGTCAAAGCCCGATTTGATCAGTGAGCCAAGCGAGGGGTGGGTCTCTGGCATCCCCAGCCCTAGAAACGACAGCGCCGCTTCAGAGATAATCGCGTTGGCGATCTGCACGGTAGAGATAACGAATATCGGTGACATGGTGTTGGGCAGTACATGGCGGAACATAATCCGTTTGCTGCGTAGGCCCATCACGCGGGCAGCGTCAACGTACTCTTTGTTTTTTTCTGCAAGCACTGAGGCGCGCACGGTACGTGCATACTGGGGCCATTCGGCTAGGCCGATAATCAGGATCAGCATCATCACTGCGTACTGGCTATAGAAGGCGCTACCCATGGTCGCTTTGACCAAAGCGCCCACCACGATAGCGACCATCAGCGTCGAGAAGGAGAGCTGAATGTCCGCCAGGCGCATCAAAATCGTATCGACACGGCCGCCCAGGTAGCCAGCCATTAGGCCGAAGGTGACTCCTAGCAGCGCCTGCAAAATAACCGCACCGAAACCAATCAGCAGCGATACGCGGGTGCCATACAGCACAATCGACCACAAATCGCGCCCCTGGGCATCGGTGCCTAGCGCGTAACGCTCATCGGCACCGTCAATCCAGAAGGGCGGCAGTTCAGATGACATAATGTCGATCTGGGAGAGGTCGTAAGGGTTCGTGGGCGCCAGCAGCGGTGAGGCAAAGGCGGCGATGACCATGCAGATAAACACAGCCAGGCAGAGCTGGGCGGTGCGGTCACGCTTGAAGCTGTACCACATATAGGAGTCGCGCAGGCGTTCCCAGCGGCTGGGGGGGACGTTGGTGGTGGTGCTCATGCGGGCTTCCCAGTCAGTTTAACGGTGGGGTTTACCATGCCGTAGATGAGATCCACGATGGTGTTAGTAACGACAAAAATCACGCCGACGATCATCAGGTAGGTCACAATCAGCGGTATATCGGCGCGGTTGATCGCATCCAAAAACATCAAACCCATGCCGGGCCATTGGAAAACGGTCTCGGTCAAAATGGTGTAGGCCACCATGGTGCCGATCTGCACGCCGCCCACGGTAATTACCGGTAGCATGGTGTTTTTAAGGGCGTGAACGAAATAGACCCGGCGCATAGAGATACCTTTAGCGCGGGCGTACTTCACATACTCCGACTGCAGGACTTCCATCATTTCGGCGCGAATCAGGCGGATAAACAGCGGTAGCATAATGGAGGCCAGCGAGACCGCCGGTAGCACTAGATGCTGTAAACCGTTCCAAGTCGCTAGGTTGGTGTCCCAGTTGCCCACCACATTAACGAGGTCATAACCACGGCCGAAGGAGGGCATATTGCCTTCGGTGGAGAAAAAGTCATTCAGCCATGCGCCCCAGCCGGTACTTTCGGGGAACAGCGTGACGGTAACGCCGATGGCGAAGATTTGAATCAGTACGATCGCGGTCAAGAACACCGGAATTGAGATACCGATAATCGATATACCCATAAACAGGCGTGAAATCGGTGAGCGCGGTTTGATGGCGCTATACACCCCAATGGGTACCGAAAACAGCACAATAATCAGCGTCGCGGCAAATACCAGCTCCAGGGTGGCGGGTAAGTGGCGAGCAATCACTTCTAACGCCGGTTCGCGATAAAAGTAGGAGTAGCCGAAATCGCCTTGAACGGCGTTTTTAGCAAAACGAACGTACTGCACCAGGAAGGGGTCATTGAGGCCAAAGCGCTCGCGAATCTCTTCACGCTCGCTCTCCGGTACTGACTGGCCCACCATCTGCTGTACGGGGTCACCCAGGTTATCCTGAATGGCGAAGGCCAGCACGCTGATGACAAACATCACCAAAATCGCGTGCATCAGCCGCTTGATTAAAAAGGCAATCATGGCGTACGCCACCTATATGAGGGGTTCATCAAAGGGAGTAGGGGCATGTTATGCAGAGTTCTCTCAGACGCGAACTGCCAGCCAAAAGGCTTCGCTCCCTAAACGCTTAGGGAGCGAAGCATCCTTGCGGTTTACTCGTTGGCGGTTAACGCTGCAGTGACTCTTTTAATTAAATGCTAGGCATTCAATCAATTAGCTCTGTGGGCGCTTAATCGTCGCTGCGATTAATGACCAAGTCACCGAGGTAAGGAAAGTCAAGAGCGTTAACTACCGGCTCAATCTCAACCCCTTCAGCGGCTGCGTAGGCAAGGTTCTGCCAGTGCAGTGTGATATAGCCGACGTCTTCATAGAGCATGGCTTCGGCTTCGCGCAGCATTTCGTTGCGTTTTTCCAGATCGGTTTCGCTATCTGCTTCGGTGACGAGTGCGTCGATCTCCTCGTTGCAATAGCCACCGTAGTTGTACTGGCCAGCACCGGTCTCTTCATCGAAGCAGAAAGAGAGGTACTGGAAGAAGTTAGCGGTATCTTCGGTATCCGCGTGCCAGCCGATCATCGCCATATCGGACTGGCGGGTATCGTACTCAGGCCAGTACTGCGCCAGGGGCATGGTACGTAAATCCACGTCAATATTGATTTGCGCCAGCATGTTGGCAACCGCTTGGGCGATTTGGGCGTCGTTCACGTAGCGATTATTCGGGGCGATCATTTCAACGCTGAAGCCCTCTTCGTAGCCCGCTTCGGCCATCAGCTCTTTGGCGCGCTCAATGTCGTAGCGGGGCGTTAAATCTGGGTTGTGGCCTGAGTAACCCTCAGGTGAGAATTGCCCTGCAGGGTTAGCAAAGCCGCGCATGAGCCGGTCAGCAATGCCTTCCTGGTTAATAGCCAGGTCGACCGCTTGTCGAACGCGGGCATCCTGGAAGGCTTCAACGCGCTCTTCGTTCATTTGGAAGCCAATGATACGCGTACCATCAACCTCTACCAGATTAACGCCGTCGGCCTCGCGTACGCGATCCAAATCGTTGGGAGGCACGGCATCAATAAAGTCGACACCGCCAGAGAGTAGGGCAGCAACTCGTGAGGCATTCTCAGCGATGGGCGTCAGCACGATATTAGAGACGTTGCCTTCGCTTTCGGTATCCCAGTAATCTTCAAAACGCTCAAAATCTACCCGTACACCCTGACGGCGGTCAGTGACCATGAACGGACCAGTACCGGAAACATTGCGCGAAGCAAAGGAGTTGCCTGCTTTAACAATTTCAGCTTTGTCGCTGCCTTCGTCGGTTTCACCGCTATAGAACTCGCTATCCATCGGGAAGATGTAGGTAGCCAGGTTGAGTAGCAGCGGGTAAGGTTCGGCGGTGACGATCTCAACGGTGTAGTCGTCAACCGCTTCGGCGCTGGAAACCGGCTCAAAAATAGCGCGGTAGTCAGGGCTCTCTTTTAGACGCTCAATGGTCCATACCACGTCTTTGGCAGTGAATTCGTTACCTGAGTGGAAAGTAACACCTTCGCGCAAGGTCATGCGCATGGTGGTTTCGTCGACTTGTTCCCACTCGGTGGCTAAGCGCGGCTCAAACTCAAAATCTTTTGTCCAGCGAACCAGCGGATCAAATGCCATATGAGAAAAGCGCAACACGCCGCCAGAAAGCTGCTCATGGAGGTCGAGTGTTTCAGGGTCAGCGGAGTAGCCAATGCGCAGGGTTTCAGCACTTGCAGTCATCGGTAGCAACGTCGTACCCGCAACCACTGCACCAATAACGGAAGCCAGTAAGGTTTTCTTGAGCGTCATCATCGTTCCCTTAAATCATTGTTTATTGTTCGTTTTACCGCCGTTTTCTTAGCTAGAAGCACCCTTCCCGCTAGGAAAGCGTCAGTAAAACAGACACGGTCAGTTGTTAAGTCTATTTACAACACAAGCGTACAACCTAGGCTTACAACATAGAGAGTGCCTATCGCGTCATACAATCGAAATAATGACAGGCATCATTCGTCTACTGAATGATGGGGCTAATAGCGGTACGCTGAAGGCTCTACTTAAGACGAAAGTAGCAAGCGAAAAGCGACGCATAATCGGACGGAAAATCTTATGTGGGAAAAAATTGGGATAGCGTTGATGGGGTTTTGGCTACCTATCACTGGTTTGGCCACTGAGCCTGTGGGGCAAAGTACCCCTGATCAAGGTGGCTCTGAGCACGCTGCGCCTGAAATAGCAGGGTCGTTGGATGATGAGCTACGCGAGTGGTTTATTTTAAGTCATGGTAATGACTCAAATGCCTCATTCGTAGAGCTAGGCGACGATATCAATATTGATATCACTGGCTCTGTTGACGAGGAGACGTGGGAAGGCAAGGAGGCGCTCTCTATTAGCCTGACCGTGAACGAAGGGCAGTTGATCAATGCAGTGGTCATTTACTCAATAGGAAGTGCTATTTCCCCGCCGTTATTCACCTCTGAAGGCGGAGAAGTGGCGGTAACGCTAACTCATTATGAGCGCTCCAGCCAAACGGTTCACGTGGCAGGGAGAATAGAAGGGGTGCTGCTACTGCAAATCGAACTAGGTGAACCGCCAAGCCAGGAAGAGGGCATTGAAATCGACGTGGCGTTCGATGTAGAAGCGCAAAAAGTAGAGTTCTAAGCTTCCAGGTCGACGTTTGCCGACCTGATGAAAAGACCTCAGAGGCTATCCATGTCCACCAAAAGCGCTTAACCGAACTGCTGGTGCAGCCAGGTATTAATAGTGTCAGATTCGTACATCCACTCTTCACGCCCATCGTCGTGGGTGATTCTCAAGCAGGGCACTTTGACTTTGCCGCCCCCTTCCAAGAGCGCCTGCTTATGGGCAGGATCAAGTTGAGCATCACGTACCTCAATGTTTAAACCCAGCCGCGCTATCTCTTTGCGCACCTTGATGCAGAAAGGGCAGGTGCGAAATTGGTACAGCGCAAGGTTCTGGCACACTTGATCCACCTTGGCTTGCTCTTCAGGCGTACGCTCTACTGACTTAGGCGTGGAAAGCTTCTCGGAAATCAGCATGACCGGGGCGAGCACCAAGCGAAGACCACGAAAGAAATAGCGAATTAAAATGCGCATCGAAAAAGGCTCCTGTGCTGAGATGTTGGCTTACATCAGCGTGACAAGTGGGAAGAAAGGGGTCGTCATCGTAAGTAAACAGTGGCCGCATCCTGCAACAACTAAAGAGATTTGTCACTTGAGTGGTGCTTTGTAAGCGTTTATGGCGATGAATAGATGAGCAAATAGCCTCAACATGCTAGGCTACTTGGCTATTTTTACGCCATTTTTTGGCTTTTAGTGAATTGGTTTACGGGCGATTAACGGGGCGAGAGCCATGCATCTGCATATTATGGGTATCTGCGGCACCTTTATGGGTAGCCTGGCACTGCTGGCGCGTGAAATGGGGCACCAGGTGAGTGGCTCCGATCAAAATGTTTACCCACCCATGAGCACTCAGTTGGTTGATGCGGGCATCACCTTGATGGAGGGCTACCACGCCGAGCATCTGTCGCCAGCGCCGGATCTTGTCGTGGTGGGCAATGCCTTGTCACGGGGCAATGAAGAGGTTGAAGCGTTACTCAATAGCGGTCTGCCGTATACCTCGGGGGCGCAGTGGTTGGCGGAGCACGTGCTGCCCGGCCGACACGTCATTGCGGTGGCAGGTACCCATGGTAAAACCACCACCGCCAGCGTATTAGCCTGGCTTTTAGAGAGTGCCGACTTAGCGCCGGGGTTTTTAATCGGTGGCGTGCCACGTAATTTTGGCGTATCGGCGCGTTTGGGTGATCCGCAGGCGCCGTTTGTGGTGGAAGCTGATGAGTACGACACCGCTTTCTTCGATAAACGTTCCAAGTTTGTTCACTACCGTCCGCATATCGCCATCCTCAACAATCTTGAGTTTGACCACGCCGATATCTTCCCCGACTTGGCAGCTATTGAGCGCCAGTTCCATCATCTGGTGCGCACCGTGCCTAGTCATGGCCACTTATTAGTTGCTGATGAGCAGCCCTCCCTTGAACGCGTGCTGAGCCAGGGCGCCTGGACGCCGGTAGCGCATTTTGGCGACCAGACCGCGAGCGAATGGCAGCTTAAACTAGAGCGCGCCGACGCTAGCCGCTTCCAGGTTATTTATAGCGGTGGCGTGCCCGGCCAGGATAGCCATTCTCAGAATAACAAGGGTCAGGAAGAAGATGGCGTCGTTGAGTGGCCGCTGACTGGCGAGCACAACGCGCGCAATGCCCTGGCAGCGTTGGCAGCGGCGCATTTGTGTGGGGTTGATTTAGCCCGTGGCTGTGCAGCGCTTGCGCGTTTTGAAACGCCCAGGAGGCGTCAGGAAGTGCGTGGTGAAATCAATGGTATTCAGGTAATCGATGATTTCGCCCACCATCCCACGGCGATTGCCGCGACGCTCAAAGGGCTACGAGCGGCAACCACTAAAGGGCGACTGCTGGCGGTCATTGAGCCTCGCTCGAACACCATGCGCTTAGGCGCCCTGCGCGAGCGGTTAATTGAGAGTGTTGCTGACGCTGATGGCGTGTTTTGGTTTCAGCCCGCCGGGCTTGACTGGTCGATGGACGAGTTGGTTGCCACGCAAGGGGCGCATGCCCAGCTGTTTAGCGATATTGATACGCTGGTGGCGGCAGTGGTCACCCAAGCGACACCGCTGGATCGTATTGTGGTGATGTCCAACGGTGGCTTTGAGGGAGTACATGATCGCTTGCTCACCGCATTAGCCGCCGCCAAGGAGGGGAAAGCGTGACAGATAGAGCCGAGGCATCGTTCAAAAAGCCGATTACCGTGGCACTCACCGGCGCATCCGGGGCTCAATACGGTTTGCGCTTGATTGATGTACTAGTCGCTGCAGGTCATGAAGTGTGGGTCATGATTTCGAAAGCCGCGCACATGGTCATCGCCACAGAAACAGATATTGAGCTGCCCGCACAGCCCCAGCGTTTAGCCGTGGCGCTGAGTGAGCGCAGTGGGGCGCGGCCCGGTCAGATTCGCTGCTTTGGTCGCGAAGACTGGATGGCGCCGGTGGCTTCAGGTTCTGGCGCGCCGTCTGCCATGGTGGTGTGCCCGTGCTCTACCGGCACGCTTTCTGCCGTTGCAACAGGGGCTAGCAATAACCTGATTGAGAGGGCAGCGGACGTGGCGATTAAAGAGCGCCGAATGCTTGTGCTGGTGCCGCGGGAAAGCCCATTTTCACCCATTCACTTGGAGCACATGTTGGCGTTGAGCCGCTTGGGCGTGGTCATTTTGCCGGCGGCTCCTGGGTTTTATCACTGCCCGCAAAGTATTGATGATCTGATTGATTTTATTGTAGCGCGCATCCTCAACCAGTTGGGAATCGAGCATTCGCTAGTGCCTCGCTGGGGAGAGGTCGAAGATAAGGATGAGTGATCTATGATGTCGTGGGCCACGCTGTCGGTTTTTGTGCCAACGTTTCTGTTTGTCTCGCTGACCCCTGGTATGTGCATGACCCTCGCCATGGTGCTTGGCATGACCCAAGGCGTTAAACGCACGCTGTGGATGATGGTGGGCGAGTTGCTGGGCGTTGGCTTAGTGGCTGCCGCCGCAGGCGCGGGGGTGGCTGCGTTGATGCTGCGTCAGCCAGAGCTGTTTGTACTGTTTAAATGGGTGGGCGGTGCTTACCTGGGCTATTTGGGTATTATGATGTGGCGCTCCCGAGGGCGCATGGCGATTCCCTGCGAGCTGGATGCGGGCCCACCCGCTAGCCACCTGCAGTTAGCCATGCAAGGGTTTGTTACCGCGGTGGCAAACCCTAAAGGATGGGCATTTTTTATGGTGCTGCTGCCGCCTTTTTTGGATAGTAGTCGTCCATTGCCGGGACAGCTCAGCTTGCTGATCGCGGTTATTTTGACCATTGAGTTTGCCAGCATGCTGGTCTACGCCACCGGTGGCAAAACGCTACGTAATGTGCTCGGTAAAAGCGGTAATGTGCGGCTACTGAATCGCATCGCCGGAACACTGATGATTGGGGTAGGTCTGTGGCTTGCCTTGGGGTAAAGCGGTGCTCATTTAAAGCTAAACCGGCGGGAGGAAGCCGACGCGAGCGCTGATAAGCACTAGCGATGCCACACTGAGCAGAAGCCATGGGCAGGGGCGCATCGGCGGGCGCAACTGCTGCTGCCAATGAAGTAGCGTGAGCGCGCAAACGACCAAACCGAGTAGCGCGCCTCCCACTAAGTCACTGAGCCAGTGCACGCCCACCACCAGTCTTGAAAGCGCCATGGGCAGCGCAAGCGCTAGTGCTATCCAGTACACCCAAAAGCGTTTTTGACGGGGTATCTCGGCAGCAACGAATGCCGCTGTAAGGCCAACGAGCACCACAGCGGTTGAGGTGTGGGCACTGGGGTAGGAAAACGAGCCCATTAAGTAGTCCGGTGTTTCTGGGCGAGCACGACCAAACAGCCCTTTGCCTACTATGTTTAGCAGGGCGACGCTGGCAAAGGCGCCACTCCAGTGCAGTAAAGCCTCCCATCTCTTACTCACCAGCATCCATGCTGCCCAAGGCAGTGTTAAAGCGATAATGCCCAGGGTGTCGCCAATGCGTGCAAAAACATTCCCCGCTAGGTACAAAACATCGCTCTGCAGCCAGGTGAACAGTTGCTGAATGAACAGATCCATCTCAAGCGGTTCATGGTGGGCGATGACCAGAAGTGTCCAGCCAGACAGACTGCCTAGCGCTATGACCAGTAACAGTAGTGAAGCCAAGGGAACATCACCGGTTTGGCTCATGGCCAGCCATGGCCTGCGTAGTAGCGGCATACGGCGAACGCTGCCAGCAATAGCCCGGTAAAGTCGCCCATGCCGCGTCGCCTGATGCCGACCCCAGGAGAAAATCACCGCGAGCACGACAATGATCGCTGCGAGGATAAGCAGTGCAGCCTCTAAACCCGGCGGTAGATTCAAATGATGCTGCCAGGTACGCCCTAACAAATAACCGGGCAGTATATAGGCAGGCGCCCACAGCGCTGCAGAAGTGACGTTAGCCCATATAAAGGTGCGTGGCGGCATACGCATCATGCCTGCTACCAAGGGAATAATTGGTCGCACCGGGCCGACAAAACGGCCGATAAACACCGACCAAATGCCATAGCGCTCAAAGAACCGTGCCCCGCGGCCCAACCATTCGGGATGCAGGGAAAGGGGCCATCTCTGAGTGACCTGCTCATGATGCTTAAAGCCTAGCGAAAAACTTACGCCGTCGCCTAAAATAGCGCCTATGAAGGCGGCACCGATTAACCATGTCAGGCCAAGATCCTGGTGTCCCGCCAGGGAGGCTGCGGTAGTGATTAACACCACGCCCGGCACCAGCAGCCCGATCAAGGCAAGTGATTCTACTAATGAAATCACCAGCACCAGACAGACAATCAACGCAGGCGATGGCGTTAATGAGTGGAGCAGATCGGCTAGCGGCAAGGAGAGTACTCCAGCGTCAGATAAGAGACATTGAAAAGGCAGACTAGAGGTTGGCGAGGGCGGCGCCGCGGGTTTCCAGGCGCTTTACATATTGCGCAAAGTGCTCGGTGCGACTGGGTAAGCAGGCCGCAATGCGCGCTTCCAGTTGACCAGTTTCTACCAGTACACGCTGTGAAAGAGCTCTTTGTAAACGCTCGCGTACCAACAGGGCGCCGCTTTCACTAGTGTCAGGTAGAACCAGCCAAAAAGTGGCGCTGTCCGCGCGCCCCAGCACGTCATGATCGCGACAACGGCTATTCACTTCACCGCATAGCGCCCCCAGCAGCGCCGTTTGCGCACGATGGCCAAACTGCTCTGCTGCCATATCCAGCTGCGGTAAATGCAGTACCAGTACTGCCAGTTGCTGATTGAGCATGGCAGCGCGCTGGAACTCGCTGTGTAAGCGCTCTTTTAGCGTGTCCATGTGGAAAGCTTCGCAGTCGCTGTCGTTGGGGTCGGTAGCTCTTAAGAGTGCGCGGCGACGAGCATGCTCCCAGCGGGGGAGGGCAAGTAACAGTATTAAAGCAGCATAGCCCACGATAATCGCCGGTGGCGCGGAGGCGACCGAAGGAAGCAGCCACCACAATGGCCCAATGGCAATATTAATTAGCATTGCAGCCCATAGCGGTAACAGTAAAAACGCGGCGGTAATCGGCAGGCCTAACCATAGAGGTGATACCTGCGGCTGAAAATAGAAAGCGCCGAGCACTACCGAGTAGGTGCTGCAGAGTAGAATAATACGCGGTAGGTAGCTTTTCACGCCCTGCCCTATATGCATCAGCAGAGCTGCCATTAGCAGCAGGGTCATAAAGGTGGGAATCAGCAGGTCGCGGTAGTCACCCATGGCATACAGCCATAGTGCGTAGCCCGTCATCAACGCGATACTGGAAGTATAAGCCAGGGTCATTAATCGTTTGGGGAGGTGCTCAATCATATCGTCTCCCGCACCCGCTCAGCCGGAAGTTTGCTGATTTCAAACACCGAAAGCGTTGCCGGTTCGATATCGATTAATTCAAGATGTTCACTCGTAATATTGTCGGGTAAGTCGGCGAGTAGTCGGCTGCGTCGTTGAGCGGCTTCTCTAGGTGAGCGGGCAAGAATGAGGGTCACCAGCGTTGTGCTGCTTAAGCGGTAAACGTTTTCAAAATCATAGGTTAATTCGCATAGCTTTTGCGCCATTGGCCACAGTTGGTGGCGTTTTACGTGCAGAATAAACAGTTCCGCATGAACGCCTTCACGCTCGCAGCGCGTTTGTTCCCGGGCGATATCGCGCAGTAACTGCTCTCCGGCCCAAAGGTTAAGGCCGGGGATCAATCGCAGGCGTTGTCGAATGGAGCCGTTCATATCAATAAGCTGCTGGGCTCTGGATAAGGCCAGCAGGCCAAGCACCAGCAGTGAGCAAATCAGCAGAACAAACGCTGACGCCTCTAATTGAGGTGCTACCATTACAGCGCTAATCAGTGCAGCGCTGAGGTTAAAAGCGGCGACCCAATTGTTTTGCGGCAGCATCAGCATTGCTGCCCACGCCCAGATTAAAATGCCGTGTCGTTCTGGCGCAGCGGCAATTAAGCCCAGTAGCAGTGCTCCCGGTACAATTTGCCATGGCAATCCTCGCGAACGACGGTGGCTAAAATCAAGCATCAGCGCGGTGATGAGTAACCAGCCGACTGATAGCCACAGCACTAGGGCAGCAGCAGGGGGGGTAGCGGGTGTCCATAGTGCCAAAGCGACGGCAGCAGCTAAAAGGTTGGCACGTAGTAGGCGGATTTTGTACTTGCTTTGCATGGTGACTTACTATTCGTCCTGAATAACCAGATGTATCTCATCAAGTAAAGTAATTGTAGGATAATAAATGTACGCGAGACATATTAGTGCCTTAATCGTCCTCAGTATAACGATGAAATGACGTAACATAAGCAAAACATGTAAAACACGACACATGGTTAATTAAAAAATTAAAGTATCCTTCCGCACGGAGACACTATGAGCGCTTCAACACCGTTCCAAGACGAGGCCCATCAGCACTTAACTGCCGGGAATGTGCCCGCCTACATGCAGGCCTTGGGGCAAGCTGCGCGACGCGCCGCCAGTGAACTGCGGCGGGCGGATACCGGGTTGAAAAACCGTGCGCTGATGGCTATGGGGCAGCGCTTGGCCGATGCGCGAGCCAAAATACTGGATGCCAACACAGAGGATTTACAGCGTGGCCGCGAGAGCGGTTTGGAAAGCGCGCTATTGGATCGCTTAGCGCTGAATGACGCGCGTATCGACGCCATGATTGAAGGGCTACAGCAGGTAGCGGGCTTACCCGACCCGGTGGGCGAAATTGGCGATATGCGTTATCGGCCTAGCGGCATCCAAGTGGGCAAAATGCGCGTACCGCTGGGCGTCATCGGGATTATTTACGAGTCGCGCCCCAATGTGACCCTGGAAGCCGCCAGCCTATGTTTGAAGTCGGGTAACGCCTGTATTTTGCGCGGCGGGTCGGAAGCCAGCCAGTCAAATGCCGCCATTAGTGCCTGTATTCAAGCAGGGTTAGCTGATGTAGGCCTGCCAGCGGGTAGTGTGCAGGTGGTCGCCACCACTGATCGCGCGGCGGTGGGTGAAATGATTAGCATGCCGGAATATGTCGACGTGATTATCCCCCGCGGTGGAAAGTCGTTGATTGAGCGTATCAGCCGTGATGCCCGCGTACCGGTTATCAAACATCTCGACGGTGTTTGTCATGTATATATCGATACCACTGCTGATCCCGCCAAAGCGCTAGCCATCGCGGTCAATGCGAAAACTCATCGCTACGGCACCTGTAATACCATGGAAACGTTGCTGGTTGATGCGCCGATTGCTGACCTGCTGCTGCCGGAGCTGGCCCGCGCTTATGCCGAACATGAAGTTGAACTGCGTGGCTGCCAGCGTACGCAGGCACTGTTGCCACAGGCGGCAGTTGCTGAAGAAGCCGATTGGTATGCCGAGTATTTGGCCCCTGTACTGGCAATCAAAGTGGTCGATGGTATCGATGAAGCGATTGCCCATATTGAACAGTACGGTTCTCACCACACTGATGCGATTGTCACCCAGGATTATTCACTCGCACGCCGCTTTATGGCGGAAGTCGACTCCAGTTCGGTGATTGTTAATGCCTCTACTCGGTTTGCCGATGGTTTTGAGTACGGGCTTGGCGCTGAGATCGGAATTTCAACCGACAAGCTTCACGCCCGTGGGCCTGTTGGTTTGGAAGGGCTAACCACTCAGAAATACGTCGTATTTGGCGATGGCCAGGTACGTGAATAGGGTGGTGGCATGAGTCAAACGGAGCAGCGTATCGGCATGTTAGGCGGCACCTTTGACCCTATTCATCTGGGGCACTTGCGCAGCGCGGTAGAGTTGCATGAGGCGCTGTCGCTTGATCGGCTACACATGATACCGGCTCAACAGCCACCGCTACGCGGGCGACCCCAAGTCTCGGCGACACAGAGGTTGGCGCTATTAGAAGCGGGTATCGGTGCGACGCCCGGGCTGATCGCCGATGACCGCGAGCTGCGCCGTGACGGCCCCTCTTATAGCGTCGATACACTGGCTGAGCTGCGTGCGGAAGTTGGCGAACAGGCCCGTCTGGTGATGGCGATTGGTTTTGATGCCTTCTTGCGGCTCGCCCAGTGGCACCAGCCTGAGCGCTTGTTTGAGTTTGCTCATCTAGTGGTGATTGCCAGACCGGGTTATGACGATCCGTTACCGGAATCATTAATGGAACTGGTGGCGCATCGCAGAGTCGATAGCGTAGACGCATTGATGCATCGGCCTTGCGGCGGCTATCTGCCGTTGGAACTGCCATCACTGATGGCGATCTCGGCAACGTATATCCGCGAGCGTTTGGAGGCCGGGAAAAGCGTGCGCTATTTACTGCCAGAAGCCGTTGAATTGGCCATTACGCAGGACGGACTTTATCGACAACGCGAATAGCGCTGGCAGTCATCAAAGAAGCCGTTACAATGGCCGGCTTTATTGACCGATTAACCAATAAGGTTGTCTTTAGGAGTCATGCACATCGATACATTGAAAAATCTAGCGGTTGACGCGCTAGAAGAACTGAAAGCACGTGACATTACGCAGTTGGATGTTGCCAAATTAACCGAGGTTACCGACCTCATGCTAATTGCCAGCGGCACTTCGACTCGCCATGTGGCTGCCCTGGCGCAAAACGTCGTGGAAAAAGCCAAGGCTGCAGGGCTTGGCCCGCTGGGCGTTGAAGGTGGCGATAACGCTGATTGGGTACTGGTTGACTTGGGGGATGTTGTTGTCCACGTAATGATGCCCGAGGCACGCACCTTGTATGACTTAGAGCGGCTATGGGCCGATCTACCTAGCGACTCGGGTGCCATTGGCGACTCTCTTGAGCGCTTCCAAGAGCGAGCCGGCATGTCATGAAGATCCGGCTGTTAGCGGTGGGAAGCAAAATGCCTGGCTGGGTAGAAGAGGGCGTAAATACTTACCGCAAGCGGCTGCCGAGAGATTTTAATCTCGAGATAGAAGAAATTGCCCTCGGTCAGCGTGGCAAAAATGCAGATATCGCGAAGGCGCGCGCCCAAGAGGCGCAGCGAATTCGCGATAAGTTGCGTGGCGACGAGTATCTAGTCGCGCTGGAAGTCAAAGGTAAGCCTTGGACCACCGAACAGTTAGCGCAAGAAGCCGATGCTTGGCGTATGGCCGGGCGAGATATTGTCCTGCTTGTAGGGGGGCCAGACGGTCTCGAGCCCTCACTCTCTGCGACGGCTGACAAAACCTGGTCGATCTCCCCGCTGACGCTGCCCCACCCACTGGTGCGGATTATGCTGGCCGAGCAGCTCTACCGTGCCTGGACACTACTGGTAGGTCACCCTTATCACCGCTGACGGCTAACTGAGATGGTGAGCGATCACTGTTACGGCCAGCTGCGCCTTTTATTTGATTTGATTGTTTGATTTGAGAGTCATCGTTGCCATGCTCAAGCGCCCCAACACGCTAAAAAACTCCGAGCAAGAACTGCGTATTTTTCGTGTTAGAGCGCTACTCGCGGTGTTAGTGGTTTTTACGCTTGCAGGCTTGCTAACGAGTCGCTTGGTTTATTTACAGATCGTCCAGCATGATATGTACAGCACGCGCTCCGAAAATAACCGGGTTCGCGTCGAGCCGCTGCCGCCGAACCGCGGTTTGATCTATGACCGCAACGGTGTGCTGCTGGCTGAAAACCGTCCCACCTACAACCTCACGCTGGTTCGCGAGCGTGTCGATAACCTAGACGAAACCCTGGCGCTATTGGTCGACCTGCTTGAACTGCCTGAAGAGGAGATCGAGGCGTTCAATGTGCGTTCACGCCAACGCCAGCGTCCTTTCCAGCCAGCCCTTCTTACCAGTGACTTAAGCGAAGCGCAAATTGCCCGTTTGGCGGTTAATCGTCACCGTCTGCCTGGGGTCGAGATAGAGGCTCAGCCGCTGCGCTACTATCCCGATGCCGAAATCATGGCACACACACTGGGCTACGTTGGGCGGATTAACGCCGAAGAGATGGAAACCCTGGACGCGGGTCGATACGCAGGGACTCATTTTATCGGTAAGACGGGGGTTGAGCGTTTTTATGAAGAAGAGCTGCACGGCCAGGCAGGCTTGCGCAAAGTTGAGACAAACGCTCGCGGGCGAGTCTTGCGGGAGCTTGGGCGAACCGATCCGGTGCCTGGTAAGAACCTAACCTTAACCCTGGATAAGTCGCTGCAAACACTGGCCTACGAATTGCTGGATGGTCGTCGCGGCTCCATTGTGGCTATCGTGCCGGGTACTGGTGAGATCCTTGCCATGGTATCGACACCGGGTTTTGACAGTAACCAGTTTGTCACCGGTATTGATGTTGCGTCTTATCGCGATTTGCAGCAAGACCTTGATCTCCCTCTGTTTAACCGCGCGACTCGCGGTCACTATCCTCCCGGCTCTACGATTAAGCCCTTTCTTGCGCTCGCGGGGTTGGTGGAAGGGGTAATCACTCCAGACAGCACCATCAACGACCCTGGTTACTACCAACTGCCTAATGATTCCCGACGCTATCGCAACTGGCTGCGTTGGGGGCACGGGCGGGTAGATTTAGAACGAGCTTTAGCGGTATCTAATAACACCTATTTTTATACCCTTGCGCACGATTTAGGCATTGATGATTTACATGATCAAATGAGTAATTTTGGCTTTGGCCGACGTGTAGCCCATGACGTTCAGGGAGAGAGTGGTGCTTTGATGCCTTCGCGAGATTGGAAGCGTGGCCGCTTTAACCAGCCCTGGTATCCTGGGGAAACCCTCTCGGTGGGGATTGGGCAAGGCTATTGGCAGGTAACGCCTCTCCAGCTAGCCAGTGCTACCGCAACGCTGGCCAATCGGGGCCATTGGGTGAAACCAAGGCTGGCCCGTCAGATTGGTGATACCCCTGTGCCACGTGATCTGCCGGATACGTTAGATGATATTGTGCTCGCCAATGATAGCTGGTGGGATCGTGTCTTCAGCGGCATGGAAAAGGTGATTAGTGGCACGGAAGGCACTGCCCGGCGAACCGGTGTGGGCCTTGAGTACCGCATGGGCGGAAAATCAGGCACCGCACAAGTATTTTCGCTGGGGCAGGATCAGCGCTACAACGCCGATGAGTTGGCCGAACGACTGCGCGACCATGCGCTGTTTATGGCCTTTGCGCCGTTGGATGACCCCCAGATTGCTGTATCGGTTATTGTTGAAAATGCTGGTGGTGGCAGTACCCACGCGGCGCACCTGGCTCGTGCAATGACCGATGCCTGGTTACTTGAGGATGAGGCCCCCGACGTAGAGGAAGTGCGTGAAGTATTGGAAGAAGATGATGCCAATGTGGAGGGAAACTAAGCCATGCCTTGGCATTATATAGCCCGTTCGATGCGTGGCCATCCTGTTCGTCCGCCTGAGAGTGGTATCGCCCGGCGTAAAAGTATCTGGGAGCGAATTCATCTTGATCCTTGGCTGCTAGGCTTACTGCTGGTGCTGATGGGGAGCGGTTTAATCGTTCTTTACAGCGCTTCCGGACAATCTATTGATGCAGTTATTGGTCAAAGCGTGCGCTTTCTTATCGCGCTGGTAGGCATGGTAATTATTGCCCAGTTCTCTCCCTCGACCTTTTTGCGCTTCGCGCCATTGGCCTATTGCGTTGGCGTAGCCATGCTGATTGCCGTTGATGTAGTGGGTGATGTGGGCATGGGGGCGAAGCGCTGGCTAGTGATTCCTGGTGTGATACGTTTTCAGCCATCGGAAATGATGAAGTTAGCAGCCCCGTTAATGGTTGCTGCCTATCTAAATCGCTGCGAACTACCGCCCCGCCTGCGTGATATTGTCGTGTGCGGGGTCATTATTGGCGTGCCTGTGGTGCTAACCGCGATCCAACCTGATTTGGGTACTTCGCTGCTGGTATCTAGCGCGGCCCTTATTGTAGTGCTATTGGCGGGCTTGTCATGGCGTTTAATTGGATTTATTGCTGCCCTAGGAGCTGCGGGTGTGCCGCTGCTCTGGATGAATATGCATAACTACCAGCGTCAGCGGGTATTGACGTTTCTCAACCCTGAAAGCGATCCGTTGGGGTCAGGCTGGAATATTATTCAGTCGACCACGGCCATAGGTAGTGGAGGGCTATGGGGCAAGGGGTGGCTGCAGGGTACCCAGTCCCAGTTAGAGTTTTTACCTGAGCGACACACCGATTTCATCATTGCCGTGTTGGGCGAGGAGTTTGGTTTGGTGGGTATGCTGGTGCTGCTGTTCCTGTATCTATTGATTGTTAGCCGTGGTTTGTGGATGGCAAGCTCCGCGCAAGATACCTTTGGGCGTTTGGTGGCAGGCAGCATCATTTTAACTTTTTTTATCTACGTGTTCGTCAATATGGGCATGGTGAGCGGCATTTTGCCCGTGGTGGGAGTGCCGCTGCCGTTGGTTAGTTATGGCGGCACCTCTAGCGTGACCTTGTTAGCGGGTTTCGGTATTCTCATGTCGATACATGCGCATCGTCGGTTACTGTCGCGCTAGCGACGCTGCCTGCTTCAGACGCTAATGTTGCTCGGTAATGGATAATTCAGGATTGAATAGCTCAGGAGTGGAGAGCCAATGAACAAGGTTCAAGGGAAGACGAGCAGCTATGTGTTGGCCGCGCTGATGTGCTGGGTGGCCCCTGGGGTGTTTGCTGATCAGCCTTCACCGCAGGCTCAGTTTGAGACTCCTCGCCACTTTGCTCCCCAGCAAAATGCTGACAGCCAAGCGCTGGTGGAAGAGCTGGTCGAGCAAGGGTTACCGCAAGACTGGTTGGCAGAAGCGCTGGGGCAGGCGAGCTATACCCAAAGCGTATTAGATGCCATGGAGGGGGCTGCTGAGCGGCGTCTGAAGTGGTACGAATATCGTGCCATTTTTCTGACCCAGCAGCGCATTGAAGAGGGCGTGGAGTTTATCGATGCTCATGCCGACGCCTTGGCGCGAGCGGAAAGCACCTATGGTGTGCCCGCTGAAATCATTACCGCTATTATTGGTGTTGAAACTTACTATGGTCGCCATAAAGGCCAGCATCGCGTACTGGATTCGCTAGCCACACTGGCGTTTCATCATCCAGCAAGGGGCGCTTTTTTTCGCGGTGAGCTAGCGGCCTTTTTACGTATTGCCTACGAGCAGCAGGTCGACCCTACCGAGTTGCGCGGTTCCTATGCCGGCGCGATGGGTTACCCGCAGTTTATTCCCACCAGTTACCAAGCCTATGCTGTGGATTTTGATGGCGATGGACGACGTGATCTTTGGGAGAACCCGGTTGATGCGATTGGCAGCGTCGCGAATTACTTTGCCGAGCATAACTGGAAGCCGGGGGCTGATATCTACCACCAGGCCACTGGGCCAGACGTAATGCCCGTAGAGTTACTTCAGGAGCTCTCATTTAACCAAACCTCACCTCCCGCGGTGAGCATTGCTCAGTTGGCCACTCATGGGCTTGAGCCCAGTGAACCACTTGATGATAATTTGCCAGTGGTGCCGTTGGCGCTTGAGTTCGACAATGGGGAGACCCGTTACCGGTTTGGCGAGTATAATTTTTACGTGATTACCCGCTACAACCATAGCCACCTCTATGCCATGGCCGTAGCCGAGTTGGCGGAAGCGATTGCTGAGCTACACGAGGATGAGGTATGAAGAGCAAATTGAGGACTAGCCAGCGGGCAGTTGGTGCGATTGTCTTACTGGCGCTGGTCAGCGGCTGTGCCAGCAATGACACTCAGCGGGTAGATGCCTCCGGTTCCGAGAATAAAGCGGCGGTTCCTGCTTCAACGGCGGCCACCACTGGTAGTGGCCGCTATGCCATGAGTGGTGATGCCTATCCACTCGAGCCGCCGGATGTTACCAAAGTGCCCGACGCAGAGCCCCGCATCGAGCAGCCTTCTAGAGCGGGCAACCGCTCTAGCTATGAAGTGTGGGGGAAAACCTACCAAGTGCTGCCTGATGCAACGGGTTATGAGAAACGTGGTACGGCTTCCTGGTATGGCGAAAAATTCCATGGCTACGCGACCTCAAACGGTGAAATCTACGACATGTATAAAATGTCGGCGGCGCACCGTTCGCTGCCTCTACCCACCTTTGCGCGAGTCACAAGCCTGGATAACGGGCGATCAGTCATTGTCCGAGTGAACGACCGTGGCCCCTTCCACAGTGACCGTGAGATCGATCTCTCCTACGCGGCAGCCGCCCGGCTAGGCTTCCTCGACAATGGCACCGGTTCCGTGAAAGTGGAAGCGATCAACCCTGAACAGTGGCTAGCCGAGCACGGCAGGGGCGCTGGCAGCGCTCCCCCACAGCCTCGCGTAGCCGAGGCGCCGCGGGTTGCTGAAAACGCTTCTTTGCCCGTTCCGCCGACGGCGTCTGCTACATCAGCGGCTGATCCTTCACCACAGGCGCAAACAGCGCAGCCGCCAAACGAAGGGGGAGGCGACGCCGTGTATCTGCAGATCGCGGCACTGGGTAATCCGGAAGGCGCTCAGCAGTTGCAGCAGCGTTTACAAGGTGAGCAGCCCCACGCGGTGCGTATTATGAACGACGCTGATGTTTATCGTGTTCAAGTGGGGCCCATCGCTCCGGGCCAAGAACCTCAAGCGCGAGAAACACTGCGCCAAGCAGGGTTCCCCCAGGTCTTTGTTGTGCGATAATTCACTCCCTGTTTATTTCCTGTGGCGCACCTTACGCGCCGCCGTTTTTTTAAAATAAGCTTTTCAAGTAAGCTTTCAAGTAAGTGAGACTGACGTTATGAACGTGTTTACATCCATTGGCCGCTCTGCACGCTTGTGCCTCTTTGCTGCCATGGCGACGGTTGCTGTGCCTGCCATTGCCCAGCCAACGCCTCAACCGGTAATTCCGCAGCCGCAAACCATTATCCCTTCAGCCCCTCAGTTAGCGGCAAGTTCGTGGATTCTGATGGATGCTAACAGTGGCCGTATCTTGGCCGAGCATAATTCCGATGAACGTTTGCCGCCGGCAAGTTTAACCAAGCTGATGACCGCCTATTTGGTAGAGCGTGAGCTCAATCGTGGCACCATTAAGCTCACTGATATGGTTAATATTAGCGAGAATGCCTGGCGTACCGGCGGTTCGAAAATGTTTATTGAGGTGGGTGATCAGGTTTCGGTGGATGATTTACTCCACGGTATCATCATTGTGTCGGGCAACGATGCCAGCGTCGCCATGGCAGAGCATTTGGCGGGTGGCGAGGTGCCCTTTGCCGATTTGATGAATCAGCATGCCACGCGGTTGGGTATGAATAACACTAACTTTCAGAACGCCACTGGCTTACCCGCCGACAATCACTACTCAACGGCTCATGACTTAGCGCGTTTATCCCAGCACATTATTAATGATTACCCTGATCATTACGAAATCTACTCCAATCGTACATTCTCCTATGGCGGTATTGATCAGCCCAACCGCAACCGCTTGCTGTGGCGTGATCCGTCGGTGGATGGCCTGAAAACCGGCTGGACGACAGAAGCCGGCTTCTGTCTGGTGTCTTCAGCTAAGCGTGATGATATGCGCTTGGTTTCCGTAGTGATGGGCACCAACTCTGATGAAGCGCGCGCTCAAGAAACCCAAAAGCTGCTCAGCTACGGTTTCCGCTTTTTCGAAACCATGAAGCTCTATGAGCGCGGTGCCGTATTGGCAACGCCGCGGGTGTGGGGCGGCGATAACAATGAGCTGCGTGTTGGTGTCGATGAAGAAGTCTTTATGACCCTGCCACGCAACCGCAACGAAGAGCTGCGTGCGCGCCTAAACCTCAATCCAGATCTACAGGCACCGATTGCCATTGGCGACGAGGTCGGTACGCTGGAAGTGCATTTAGGTGACGAAGTGGTCGGTGAGCGCCGCCTAGTGGCGCTGGAAAACATCGAAGAGGGTGGTCTCTTTAAGCGCCTGTTCGATCAGGTGCAGCGCTTCTTTAGTAACCTGATTAGTAATTTTACGGATTGATTATAGACTTACAGCCGGTAGGTTGATGGGTTCTAGCGTATATCTGTGATGAACCCAGTCTTTGTGAAAATCAGTCATTGTGAAAATATAGTCTTTGCGAAATAGGTTTGTTATGAAAAAAGGTGCTCCGGGACTTCGTGATTTGCGCCAACCGGCGGCTCAGGAGCCGCCTAAAATCACCTTCCCATGTGATTACTCGTTAAAAGTCGTCGGCGATGCGGCCGAAGACTTTCCTGCCTGTGTGTGCCAAGTGATTGTGCGCCATGACCCCGACTTCGATGCAACGGCAATGCAGGTGGTCGATAGCCGCAATGGCCGTTTTCAATCGGTACGTGTGGTGATTAGAGCGACCGGAGAGCAGCACATTAAAGAGTTGTTCGACGACCTCAAGGCTACTGGCCGTGTGCATATGGTGGTGTAACCGTGGATGACGCCGTCCCGATTGAGTTGCACGATTTGGGTCACCAGGCCTACCTGCCAGTATGGCAAGCTATGCGCACGCTAACCGATACACGGGATGCGCAAACCCCTGATCAGTTCTGGTTGGTCGAGCATGACCCAGTGTTTACCCAAGGACAGGCTGGTAAGCCCGAGCACCTGCTACTGCCCGGCGATATTCCGGTGGTGCACGTTGATCGGGGGGGGCAAGTCACTTATCACGGGCCAGGGCAGGTGGTGCTGTACCCGCTGCTGGATGTACGGCGGGGGAAAATTGGTGTGCGCGATTTAGTCACAGCATTGGAGAATGCCGTGATTGACGTCTTGAGCCACTATGGCGTGAGCGCCCGAGCTCGGCCCGATGCTCCAGGGGTTTATGTAATGACAGAGGCGGGTGAGGCGAAGATTGCCTCACTCGGCCTGCGTATTCGGCGGGGGGCGAGCTTTCACGGCGTGGCGTTGAATGTAGACGGCGACCTGACGCCTTTTTTGCGCATTAACCCCTGCGGCTATGCAGGTATGCCCATGGCGAAGTTGGCTGACCTCGTCTCGTTGCCAGGTGATCATCGGGTGGGTGAGCAACTGGCCGAGGCGCTGGCTAAACGGCTAAACCGCGCATTGGTCAGTGTCGAGAACACGTCACTGTAAAATTGGGTTACCGTTATTAAAAACGAGGCTTATAAAGCGGGTCTTAAAACCCGCCCCATAGTAGCAAGCCCCGTAGAACGCTTAATTTAAGCCTATCCTACGTTGAGAGCTGGAATAATATTGGGGTTTGCTTCTTGTTCCTGCCCGGGAATCGCGGCAGGTGAGGCGAGCCCCAGGTTGTTTTTCTCAAATACGCGATCAGCACGGTAGCTTGAACGTACCAGCGGGCCAGAGGGTACTTCCATAAAGCCTTTTTCCAGGCCAATCACGCGGTAGCGATCAAACTCTTCAGGCGTGACCCAGCGCTCCACCGATAGATGATTTTTGGTCGGGCGTAGGTACTGGCCAAGCGTGACAATATCGACGCCGATCTCACGTAAATCATCAAACGTTTGCAAAATCTCTTCGTCGGTTTCACCCAAGCCTAGCATCAGGCTGGTTTTGGTGATGATATCTGGGCGGTAGCGCTTGGCATGGGCAAGGACATCGAGGGTTTTCCGGTAACCAGCCCGCCGGTCACGCACTCTGCCTGTCAGACGTTCCACGGTCTCCACATTTTGGGCAAATACCTGAAGGCCTGAATCGACGACGCGTTCGATAGCGGCAAGGTCACCATCAAAGTCGGGCGTCAAGGCTTCCACTACCACATCGGGTGTGCGCACTTTGATCGCGCTGATGCAGTTGGCGTAGTGGGTTGCGCCACCATCGTCAAGGTCATCACGGTCAACAGAGGTCAGTACGATATAACGCAGCCCCATGAGCTCTACAGATTTGGCTGTATTTTCAGGCTCTTCGTGGTCAAGCCAGCCTTGGGGGTTGCCGGTGTCTACTGCGCAGAACCGGCAGGCGCGGGTACATACCGAGCCCATCAGCATGATAGTGGCCGTGCCATTGCTCCAGCACTCGCCCATATTGGGGCAGTGGGATTCAGCGCAAACAGTGCTTAATCGATGGGTCGCGACGTTTTTCTTGACCGCTTCAAAGCGCTCGCCACCTGGAATCTGTGCTCGCAGCCACTTGGGTTTGCGCTCAAGCTCAACAGAAGGGGCCTCTGGCTGCGCTTTGCGCTGCTTCATGCCATCCTTGATCACCGACATGCCATGTTCATTACGGTATTTTTCACCGCTGGACACGCGCTGCGAGGGGTTATTGCTCATAGTGACAGAGCCTCTCTTCTGTGCGGTAGGCCGAAGGCGTAAAAAAGGTTTAACCCCGTTCCAAGCCTGCCTATTGATACCTGGTTAATACGAAGTTTGCTCGATATTTTATCGCGCTAATGATGGCTAATGTAACATATCTCGCTGCCAACAAGACACCGTAAGCCATCACTCTCCTTCAGGGAGGAAGTATCGGCAAACAGGCTACCCCGTGGCTGGGTAAGGGGCTTGCGGGTGCCTGAAAGTGACGGCGATAGTCGGGTAAGTGTTCACGGATGAAGCTCAAAAACAACTCGGCGACCGGAGTGGGTAAGCGCTCTCTCGTATAGACCGTGCACCAAGAGCGGTGGATGGGAAAGTCCGGCAGCCCCAACTCAAAAAGTAACCCCTGCTCAAGCTCCAGCTGTACCGCCAAACGCGGCAGCACAGCAACACCTAAGTGAGCCATGACGCCCCCTTTAATTGCTTCATTAGTACCTAGCTCAATACCGTGGGGAAGGGCGACCTGCTGACTGGCCGCCATCTGCTCAAAAGCGTTGCGTACGCCGGAGCCGGGTTCGCGCATTAGCACGTAATGGCGCGCAAAGTCTGCTAACGAGGGTTGCGGCATCGAAAGTAGCGGATGCTCGGGCCAGACGACGGCGATCAGTTCGTTATCAATAATCGGCATCACTACCAAGCGATCGTCTTCAGGCACCATGGCCATGATAACCAAGTCATCCTGCTGCTCAGCCAATCGATCGAGTGCCTGGCAGCGATTGCACACCTTTAAGCGGACGTGTACCTCAGGGTAGTGAGCACGGAAGCGGGCAAGTAAATAAGGCACCACATATTGGGCTGAGGAAACCGCCGCGATGTTGAGTTCCCCGCTTATTTTGCCGTTAATATCCGATAGGTTCATTTCCAGCCGTGACAGTTGGCCAAAAATTTCGCGCGCTGAGTGGGCGAGGGTATCGGCGGCGGGAAGCGTGTGGAGCGTTTTACCCGCGTAGTTAAACAGTGACTGGCCCAGGGCCTGCTCAAGCTGGCGTATTTGCGCGCTCACCGCCGGCTGGGTTAGCCCCAGTTGTTCAGCCGCGCGTGAATAAGAGCGCTGCCGATGCACTGCCTGGAAGACCTGCAGCTGTCTAAATGTGAGGCGATTGAGCAGATTAGGGGATGACATGGCAACCTCGTAGTCAACGTCCTATATCGACGTAGGAATTAATATCAAAATCAGGCTTCATCGCCAGGGCAAAGCATGCTACCACTGAATCTTTGGCACTGCCTAAACATGGCCTCATTAGTCGCATAAGGCGTAATTATCAGGGTTAATGATCGACGCCGCGCACGTAGTGGCCTAGACTATATTGCATTGCAGCATCATTGCTTTCGGGTCTGGTGCCTGTGCATCAACCCAATGGGAGACCCTATGAACTTTCTTGCCAATCCTCTGACCACCTCTTTGTTTCCAGCCAGCGCTTTTACAAGCGCGTGGTCGAAAGATCAAAATGCTTCCACCGCGGTGCCAGGTGGCGAGGCGCTCTCAGCGTTGTTCGACCCGTTCGGATTTGGGCGCGCTGCCTTTGATTACTGGCGCGATAGTATGGAGCGCAGCGTTCTCTATCTGGACGTTATGCGCGAACGCGGTAATCAGTACCTCGAACATATGGAGCAAACCAAGCCCAATGTGTTGGGGTTCGATACCGAAGTGCTGATGGATGGTCGGACGCTGCCGCGGCCAACCAACTACGAACTGCTGCGCGTATTGCCCCATGAAGGAACAGAAATTGATCTGCAAAAGCGCCCGTTTGTAGTGGTTGACCCACGTGCGGGGCATGGGCCAGGGATTGGTGGGTTTAAGCCGGACAGTGAGTTGGGCGTGGCGCTTAAAGCGGGGCACCCTTGCTACTTTATTGGTTTTTTGCCATTTCCTGAGTCAGGCCAAACCGTTGAGGATGTGGTCGAGTCGGAGATCGCATTTTTACGCCATGTGATTGAGCTGCATCCCGAAACCACCGAAAAGCCGATGGTGGTGGGCAATTGCCAGGCGGGCTGGCAGATAATGATGGCGGCTGCCTTGGAGCCTGACGTTTTTGGCCCGATCCTGATTGCCGGCGCGCCGCTCTCCTACTGGGCGGGTGAGCACGGCAAAGCCCCCATGCGCTATACCGGTGGAATGGCAGGAGGCAGCTGGATTACGGCACTCACCAGCGATATCGGCGACGGCCTGTTTGACGGGGCGTGGCTGGTGCAGAACTTCGAGCGCCTCAACCCGGCTAATACCTACTGGAAAAAGCAGTATCACCTTTACGACAATATCGATACCGAAGCGGGCCGATACCTCGATTTTGAACGTTGGTGGGGTGGTCACGTCGTATTAGGCGGTGAAGAGATTCAGTATATCGTCGATAATCTGTTTGTCGGTAATCGGCTCTCTACCGCACAGTTGGTGACCCGTGATGGACGCCGAATCGATCTGCGAAATGTACGCTCGCCGGTCGTTGTGTTCTGTTCGCGTGGGGATGATATTACCCCGCCGCCTCAAGCATTGGGATGGATTCGTGATTTATATGAAAACACCGATGACATCATTGCCAATGAGCAAACCATCGTCTATTGCCAGCATGATACGACCGGCCATCTAGGTATATTTGTTTCGGGCAGCGTATCGCGCAAAGAGCATACCGAATTCACCGCCAATATGGATTACATCGACGTGCTGCCGCCTGGGCTGTACGAAACCACCATATCTCCGGCAGAGAAGGGCGAAGACGCTGAGCTGTTCGAGCGTGATTATCTGCTTGAATTTATGCCGCGTAACTTTGAAGAGTTAGATCAGGCAGTAATGCACAAGCCGGAAGATGATCGTCGTTTTGCCACCGTGGCGCGGATCTCAGAAATCAATTTGGGGATGTATCGTCTCTTTCTGCAGCCCTGGCTAAAAGCCATCATGACACCGGAAGCTGCCCGCTTGATCCGTCGTATGCACCCTATCCGTTTGGGCTACAAACTGCTTTCTGATCGTAATCCACTTTCGGTGCCGCTACCGGTAATGGCGGAAGCCGTGCGCAAAGATCGTCACCCAGTATCAGAAGATAATATGTTCAAAGCGCTTGAAACCATGGGGTCTGATCAACTGGTCGCCAGCCTCAATGCGATGCGCGATTTGCGGGATAGCAGCACCGAAAAAATGTTTATGGATATCTACGGCCAGCCGCTATTGCAAGCTGCTGTCGGTCTGTTTGGCGATGCCCACGTACACCGCCGCCGTCCAGGGGCAGAGCCCGAGCATCGTCGCTTTATTGAACAGCGTCAGGAAGAGCTGCGAGAAAAAATTGCTAAGGGCAGTGCCCATGAAGCGGTTATGCGCTCGCTTATCTATGTACTCGGTGGCGCCCCAGCTACAGATGAGCGTAACTTTAAGCGGCTACGCGCCTCCCGTGCGGAGCTTGAGCCTGGTATTGAACTGAGTGATTTTAAAAACTTGGTGCGCGAGCAGTTCTTTATCTTGAAGCTGGATCGTGAACAGGCGTTGAATTCGCTGCCTACTTTGCTAGCAGGTAGCAGCAACGACGATGTCGATGGCTATATTAGCCACCTTGAGCATGTGTTTGCCGCCAGCGGCGATCTTTCAGAGCATGCTGCTGAGCGCTTTGCTCAAATTAAAGCGCTGTTTGATAAGGCAAGACCCCGCAAATCGGTAGCGAATAAGCCCGCTGCGAGCAAGCCGACGGTGAGCAAAACGTCTGCGACAACTAAGCCTGCGGCTAAGCCCAAGGCTGCTATTGCTAAGGTGGCCGAAACGCAAACGACCTCGCCTGCGCCAGTGGCCAAGGAGCAGCCCGTGGTGAATAAGGAGTCCGTGGTTAAGGAGTCATCGTCTAAACCTACTGCGGCTAGCGAGTCGGCCAGTGAGCCGGCGGCTAAACCCACCAGCACTACCAAGCGTAAAAAGACGCCGCCTAAGCGCTAAATCAGTACATTAGCTCATTGCGCCCCCGCCTATTTGGTGGGGGCGCTTTGTTTGCCTGATTACCTTTTGGGTTGCTGTAATGTCGGTGGCAGTCTAGTGTCTAGCTACTATTTGTCTGAAATATAACCCTGGTTGTCTAAAGTCTATGGATTCTCCCTACGGCTTGGTTGCCACTGGCGCTTAGCTAAGGGCTGGGGTAGGGTAGGCGCATTTTTTCATCCGTATCTTTTTTAACGGGCAGTTTCATCCCGTCGATACGGCACCGAATTCAGAGCACGCGCTAGACAGTCCGTGCATTAGGAAAGTGGAGCACTATGGGCAAGTCACTGGTCATCGTCGAGTCGCCAGCGAAAGCGAAGACGATTAACAAATATCTCGGCAACGATTTCATCGTGAAGTCGAGCGTGGGCCACATTCGTGACCTGCCGACCAGCGGCTCAGGTAAGGCAGCCTCCGACCCCAAGGAGCGCGCGCGCCAGGCCGCAGCGACACGCAAGATGTCGGCGGAAGAGAAAGAAGAATATAAAAAACGTAAAAGCCAAGATCAGTTGATTCGGCGGATGGGGATTGACCCCAACAACGGATGGGAAGCTCGCTATGAGGTGCTGCCCGGAAAAGAGAAAGTCGTTGCCGAACTAAAGAAGCTGGCTGAGAAGGCTGACGCTGTCTACCTCGCAACGGATTTGGATCGCGAAGGGGAAGCCATTGCTTGGCACCTGCGCGAGACCATCGGTGGCGATGACAGCCGTTACAAGCGCGTGGTGTTCAACGAAATCACCAAAAACGCGATTCAAGACGCTTTCAAGGCGCCTGGCGCGCTCAATATCCCACGGGTAGAGGCGCAGCAGGCAAGGCGTTTCCTGGATCGCGTTGTGGGCTTTATGCTTTCGCCTCTACTGTGGGCGAAAGTAGCGCGCGGGCTGTCGGCTGGCCGTGTACAGTCAGTCGCGGTACGTCTAATTGTTGAGCGCGAGCGCGAAATCCGTGCCTTTATTCCTGAAGAGTTTTGGGATGTGCACGCGGATTTGGCCTCTCCCGAGGGTGAGCTGGTGCGCTTTGCCCTGGTTCGTCAGGATGGCAAGGCTTTTAAGCCCACCTCCGAAAAAGACACCCTGGCGCGTATTGAACAGCTTAGAAAAGCCAAGCTGGCGATTACCTCAAGGGAAGACAAACCCACCAGTTCAAAGCCCACGGCACCCTTTATTACCTCTACGCTGCAGCAAGCGGCAAGTGGCCGGTTAGGGTTTTCTGTGAAGAAAACCATGACCATGGCTCAGCGCCTCTATGAGGCGGGGTACATCACCTATATGCGTACCGACTCCACCAACTTATCGAAAGATGCGGTTGAGGGAGTGCGCAGCTATATCGGCGAAGAGTTCGGCGAACGCTACCTGCCAGAAGCACCTAATCGTTACAGTAGTAAAGAGAGTGCTCAAGAGGCCCATGAGGCGATTCGCCCTTCCAGTGTCGAGCGTAAGGCTTCCGATCTGGCTGGAATGGAGCGGGATGCCGAGCGTCTCTACGAACTGATCTGGCGTCAGTTTGTGGCCTGCCAAATGACCCCCGCAGAGTACCTTTCAAGTACGCTGAGTGTTGAAGTCGATGGCTACGAGCTACGTGCCAAAGGACGTGTACTGAAGTTTGATGGTTATACCCGAGTAATGAAGCCTAGTGGCAAAAATGAAGATCAGAGCTTACCGGACTTGCCAAAGGGTACGCCCATGGCGCTGGAAGCGCTCGATCCTCAGCAGCACTTTACCAAGCCGGCACCACGCTACACCGAAGCAAGCCTGGTCAAAGAGCTTGAGAAGCAGGGTATTGGCCGACCATCAACCTACGCTTCAATCATCTCAACGATCCAGGATCGCGGCTATGTGAAGTTGGAAAACCGCCGTTTCTATGCCGAAAAGCTAGGCGATATCGTCACCGAGCGATTGAAAGAGTCCTTCCCTGATTTGATGGACTTCTCGTTCACCGCCCGTATGGAAGATAGTCTGGATGAGGTCGCCGAAGGCGAACGCAACTGGCAGGCGCTGCTGGACGCCTTTTACGAAGAATTCCGTGAAGAGCTGGTCAAGGCGGAGAGCGAAGATGGCATGCGCCCCAATCAGCCAGTGGCGACGGATATTGACTGCCCAAGCTGTGGCCGTCATATGCAGATTCGTACCGCTTCCACCGGGGTTTTCCTGGGGTGTAGTGGCTACAATTTGCCGCCCAAAGAGCGTTGTAAAACCACCATTGACCTGATTCCTGGTGAAGAGGCGGTGGCCGAAGACGCGGGTGAAGAGGCCGAAACCAATGCACTGCGTGCCAAGCGTCGCTGCCCCAAGTGTGGCACGGCGATGGACAACTACCTAATCGATGAAACGCGTAAGCTGCACATCTGTGGTAACAGCCCCGATTGTGACGGATACGAAGTTGAAGGCGGCAAATTCAAGATCAAAGGCTATGACGGCCCGATCATCGAGTGCGATAAGTGCAGCTCTGAGATGCAGTTGAAGTCAGGCCGCTTTGGCAAGTATTTTGGCTGTACTAATAGCGAATGTAAAAACACTCGTAAGCTATTGAAAAGCGGCGAAGTAGCACCGCCAAAAATGGATCCGATCCCGATGCCGGAACTGGCTTGCCAAAAAGTTGACGACCATTACGTGCTCCGTGATGGCGCAAGCGGACTATTTTTGGCTGCCAGCAAGTTCCCTAAAAATCGCGAAACACGGCCGCCGCTGGTGAAAGAGCTGAAAGCGCATGCCGAGGAGCTGCCCGAAAAGTATCACTTCATTCTTAAAGCGCCGAGTGAAGATCCGGATGGTCGCCCGGCGCAAATCCGCTACTCGCGTAAGAGTAAAGAGCAGTACGTGATGACCGACGAGGAGGGCAAGGCCACAGGCTGGAAGGCCATGTTTGATGCCGGTAAATGGCACGTGGAGGACAAACGCAAGTGAATGCACGGTCACGAACCAACCAACTGCTCTACCAAGCGGAGCTGTTAGCCACCTTGCCCGCTGGGAGTGATGAGCATGCCCCTGCGCGGCAGATGGCGTTGGAAGAGAGTGCGCTGGCGCTTTTTGAGCTGGCGCTTGAGTCGCTGCTGCGCGAAGTTACCGAACACGCTCGGCTGTCGGAGCATCGCTGGACTGTGTTGCTGGCACAAGATGGCCCTGCTCTGGCCGAGCTGCAGCGTCTGCGCGACTTGAAAGCCCAGCCGGAAAGCTGGCTGAGTTGGTTGGAGGGTCAGCTTGAGCGCCTACATAGTGACGAAGGTGCTGCGCGGCGCGCAACTCACAACCCCGCTATGATTGCCGTGGGTAATCAAACCAGTTTGCGCCAGCAGCTGCTGGATAATCTTCAGGCGGCCAAGCGTGAAATAGGCGCGCTGCGCGAAAGCAGTCTGGAGTGGTAGTGTTTATTGTTATGCATCGCTCAAGTCGTCAAGAAAGGAGATCATGATGCGTTATAACCAGGTGAAAGATTTAATCGAATGGGCGGCGGGTTTTCATGCCCGGATGGCGCGACAGTATAGCGAAGCCGCTGAGGATGCTGAGAATGAGCGCTTAGAAATGGCGTTTAATTACTTGGCTAGCCGAGAGCTAAAAATGAAAACGGGGCTTGAAGATCTCTTCCACGATGGTTCCGACCATTCAGAAGTGCTGGAGTTATGGTTCGATGATTCCAGCGATTTTCCCCAACCGCCTGAGTTGGATCATTTGGCGGAACAAACGATCACCGGCACGATAGAGGATGCGATGAGAACTGCCACATCGTCGCATCAGCGTCTTCAAGCGCTCTACGAGCATCGCGCGGCACGAGCGAAAATTGAGCCTGAAGAGGAGTTTTTCAACGCCCTGGCTCAAGGACATAATTCCGAGATACGCAATATAATGGCGAGTATGGAAGAGTTGCAGGGCGTTTGATGGGGGCTCTATTAGTGGATTGTCGGTTACTGCCCTTCGGGGCGTCAGTCGTGTACATGACGAAATTGCTAACGGCGAATGTGGGAATAGGGTATAACAGCCACCAGATGCGCCGAGTCGGTCAACCACGGGCTAACTTGTTTCGAGAGCTGTCATGTTTTTAGTTAATCGCCGTCGATTTTTAGCCATGGTGTTGAGCTTGCCAGCCGTGGCCAGTGCTGCTGTTACTGCGCCCAACCAGGACACCGCCACCGATCTCGTAGAAGCGATGCTGAGTCGCGCCCATGTACCGCGTCATAGCAATGAACTGTGGGTGCTGGTGGACGACAAGGAAGCCACCCTTAGCGTGTTTCGGGGTAACGCGCTGCTGGAGCGGTTTGCGCCCATATCACTTGGCCGTGCTGGGGCTAAAACCCAACGGGTTCGCGGCGATAATGTGACTCCCATGGGGGAGTTTCATGTCAACCGCTTTAATTACGAAAGCCAGTGGCGTACCTTCATAGGCATTGATTACCCGACCCCAGTGCACGCTAGAATGGCGCTGGAAAAAGGGATTTATTCCCAAGCTGATTATGATGACTACTTCGACTACTATCGACGTTACGGTCGCCCCCCGCAAGATACCGCACTGGGTGGGGCGATTGGAATTCATGGCCTGGGTAGCGCAGACCCCGATATTCACGGGCGCTATCACTGGACTCAGGGGTGTGTTGCCGTTACCAACGATCAAATCGATCGCCTGGCAGCGCTAGTGGGTGTTGGCACCCGGGTAGTGATCCGTTAAGCTAACGCCGTTGATGGAAGTTCGAGGTTTTAAACAAGTGGCTATAGACAACCGCTGTGGTCTATTATAAAACAGCGTTTGACTTGCGTGCTTTGCAGCACAAGTCACTGAAAAGAACCTGCACCGCAGGTAGACAAATTTAAGCTAAGAACTTATTCTAATTTAAGTGACTAGCCTTACCTTTGTCATACCCTTAACGTAGTACCCAAGGACGACTCAAGGAGAACATTATGACTCTGAAAACTACTCTGAAGATGACTGCTGCTGCCGCTTCTCTGGCAATTCTTGCTGGTTGTGCTTCTACCAGCGCGCTGGAAGAAGTTCGCATGACTGCAGAATCTGCACAGGCTGACGCTGCAGAAGCACGCAGCATGGCTTCACAAGCTATGAACACTGCAAACCAAGCCCAGCGCGACGCGCAGGCTGCTCTGCAGATGTCTGAGCAGAACCGTGAAGAAATGAACCGTATGTTCCAGCGTTCCATGCAGAAGTAATTCTGCTTGGGCTGCTGAGGGAGTCGTCTGACTCTCTCAGTAGCTGCTGGAAGGAAGCTGTAGTTAGTTAATACGCCGTAGTAAGGCGCTGTAAATTAAAGCGTCAGACCAGTAGGTTTTTATACTAGCTACGCAAAAAACCCCGCCTTGGCGGGGTTTTTTGTTGCTAGGTGTTCGGTTAAGCGTCTTTATCGTCGCCAGTGGCGGCACTGAGCTTAAGCTCGTCAATCAGTTCAACAGGCTCGGGCTCTGGTTCAGGTGCCTGAGGGCCAAAGAGGGCGATAAATTGGCCGTCAGGGGCTTCTACGGCGCGCTGAATCCGTTCGGCGTCTATTTCAGTGTCATTGTCAGTCAGCGCAGTGACGCGCTCTAGGGCGTTGAGTAGCGGCTCAAAGCCTTCCGCGTTCTCTTCCAGCTGTGGGAAAGATTGTACAAACAGCGTGCCATCGGCTGCAAAGCCCGCTTTGAACGGTGCATCCATCAGGTTGACCTGAGTGCCGCTGGGTAAGCGTTCGTAGAGCGATTTGATGTCTTCCGGGTACATACGAATGCAGCCGCGGCTAACGCGCATGCCGACGCCATCAGGGCGGTTGGTACCGTGAATCAGATAGCTCGGCATGGCCAGTAGGATCGCGTGCTCGCCCAAGGGGTTGTCAGGGCCGGGCGGCACTATGGAAGGCGCTGGTTCGCCGCGTTCGGCTGCTTCGCGACGCATGGATGCCGGTGGAGCCCAGGCGGGGTCTTTCACCTTAACCGTGGTGCGGGTGATGCCTACGGGGGTGGCGAACTCTTCGCGCCCCACGCTAACCGGGTAGGTTTCGACAATGCCGGGCTTATCGGCCGGGTAGTAGTAGAGGCGTAGCTCAGAAAGGTTAATGACAACGCCTTCCCGCGGCGCAGGCGGAAGGATGTATTGGGCCGGGATCACCACTTCGGTACCTACACCAGGTACCCAGAGGCTGACGCCCGGGTTGGCCATGCGAATCTCTTCATAGCCAATGTTGTGGCGTCGGGCGATATCGATCAGCGTCTGCTTGGGGTCTTCGACAACGACGGTGTAGCGCTCCCCTATGACATCGCCTTCTTCGGGCAGGCGGAAGTGACCACGTGGTAGCTCATCCTGATCAGCAACCTGAGCGGCGCTATCGGCGGCGTCTATGCTGATTTCCTGTGCTTGCGCCTGTGGCGATTCTTCTGAGCTTTCTTGAGTCTGCTGCTCTTGCGACTGTGCCGGGCTGTCGGCTTGCTCGTCAGCTGGTTGCGCAAAAGCTGGGCTTACCAGACTAGCGGCGAGTAGCACGGCCAAGCTGGTAGGGCCCCAAAGGGTGGTAAAGGTATCGCGAATGTTCATGATCGTTCCTAATGTGTTAATTCACTGCTGATGCGCGTTGCTAGGCCACTGGGATCAATAAACGACTGTTGACCAACTGGGCCATGGCTACTGGCAAGTTTGCCCCAAGCTTCACGCCGCCGCTACTTTTTGGTTAAGGGTGCTAAGCAGGTTTTCAAGTTGCTGGAAGCGCTCATCGACACTTTCCATTGGTAATTCAAACCGTAAGGTGTCAGAGCCATCTAAACGGTAGTGCTTTGGTGACGTCTGGATGAGGGTCACCAGGGTTAAGGGATCCACCTGGGTGCTGCTATCAAACAGTACTCTGCCGCGGCTCTCGCCAGCCTCGATTTTGCTGATTCCCAGTTGCTCGGCACGGTGGCGCAGCTTGGTCTGGCGAATCAGGTTTTTCACCGGGTTGGGCAGCAAGCCAAAGCGGTCGATCAGTTCAACCTGCAACTCTTTTAGCTCACTATCGCTCTGGGTGTTGGCAATACGCTTGTACATCACCAGGCGCTGCTGAACATCGTGAATATAATCGCTTGGAATCAGCGCGGGCAGGTTGAGGTTGATTTCAACGCCGGTATTGAAGGGCGCATCGATATTGGGCGTTTTGCCCGCGCGAATAGCCTTCACCGCTCGATCCAGCATCTCCATATAAAGGGTGTAGCCGATGGTTTCCATCTGGCCGCTCTGTTCATCCCCCAACAGTTCACCCGCGCCACGTATTTCCATATCGTGGCTGGCCAGGGTAAAGCCTGCGCCTAGATCATCCGAAGCGCTAATCGCTTCCAGGCGCTTGATAGCATCCCGGGTCATCGCTTTGGGCGGTGGTGTTAATAGGTAGGCGTACGCCTGATGGTGACTACGGCCAACCCGGCCCCGCAGTTGGTGCAGCTGTGCCAGGCCAAATTTATCGGCGCGTTCGATAATAATGGTGTTGGCGCTGGGTACATCAATGCCAGTTTCAATGATGGTCGAACACACCAGCACGTTAAAGCGCCGATGGTAGAAGTCCGACATAATACGTTCCAAGCTACGTTCGGGGAGCTGGCCGTGGGCAACCGCTACCCGCGCTTCGGGGATCAGTTCACGAATCTGTTCGGCACTGTTTTCAATGGTTTTGACTTCGTTATGCAGTACATAGACCTGCCCACCACGCAGTATTTCACGTAGCAGGGCTTCCTTGATGATACTGGTATCGTGCTGCTGAACAAAGGTTTTAACCGACAGGCGGCGGGCGGGCGGCGTGGCGATAATCGACAGATCACGGATGCCACTCATGGCCATATTGAGCGTGCGCGGGATAGGGGTCGCGGTCAGCGTCAAAATATCGACTTCGGCACGCAGCGTTTTGAGCTTCTCTTTTTGCGCCACCCCAAAGCGGTGCTCCTCATCGATGATCAGCAGGCCCATTTTGGGCAGCTCAACGCTTTTGGCGAGCAGCTTGTGGGTGCCGATGACGATGTCGGTCTGGCCGCTTTTAATGCTCTCTAGCGTCTGGGTGACCTCTTTGCCGCTGGTAAAGCGCGAGATCAGGCCGATATTGACGGCGGTGTCGGCAAAGCGGTCGCGGAAGTTCTCGAAGTGCTGGCGCGCCAGCAGCGTAGTGGGCACCAATACCACCACTTGGCGGCCAGACTGTACGGCCAAAAATGCCGCGCGCATGGCCACTTCGGTTTTGCCGAAGCCGACATCGCCGCACACCACGCGGTCCATGGGCTGCGGTGAGGTCATATCGCTGATGACCGCTTCAATCGCCGCGTGCTGATCAGCGGTCTCTTCAAATGGGAAGTTGCCTGCAAAACGCAGATACTCCTCGCCAGGCGCCTCATAGACCACCCCTTGCTGGGCTTCTCGGCGGGCGTAGACATCCAGCAGCTCTGCGGCGGTATCGCGAATTTTCTCGGCGGCCTTGCGGCGGGCTTTTTCCCACTGATCCGAGCCGAGCTTATGCAGCGGGGCCAGTTCGTCACCGGCCCCGCTGTAACGGGAGATCATATGCAGGCTGTCGACAGGCACATAAAGCTTGGCGCCATCGGCATAGGAGAGCGCCAGGAACTCATTTGCCTGGCCGCCGGCCTCTAAGGTTTCCAGCCCTAAATAGCGGCCAACGCCGTGGGCCTGGTGAACCACTGGCGCACCTTCGCGCAGCTCCGACAAGTGGCGTACTGCAAGTTCATTGTCATCCGTGGCTTTTTCGCGCCGACGGCTCTGGCGTACCACGTCACCAAACAGCTCGGTTTCACTAATCACCGCAATGCTTGGATTATTTAGCCATAAGCCGCTGTCGACCAAACCTTCCGTAATCGCATAGGTATGAGCGCTAGCTAGAAAGTCGTGGAAGCTATTGGTATGTGGAAGCGAGAGCTTAAGTGGCGACAGGATCTCTTCCAGGGCTTCCCGGCGCCCCCGCGACTCTGCCACAAACAGCACCCGGGTTTGGGCATGGGAATGTAAAAACGCTGACAGCTCCGCTAATGGCTGCTTGGCGCGGGCATTGATAGAGAGCGTGGGGAGTGGCGCGGCTTCAGGCTGTTGTGCATGGCGCTGCTCGCTATCCTCGGTTAGCTCTATTCGCGGGCAGGCTTTGATCGCCGAGAATACATCATTGACCGGGAAAAACGCTCGGTGGGGTGGTAGCAACGGGCGGGTTGGATCAACGCCCAAATTTACGTAGCGGGCGTCAATCGACTGCCAGTGATGCTCCGCGGCATCAAACACTCCCGGCAGCAGTGCTACTCGTGTATCGTCGGTCAGGTGGTCAAACAGCGACGCGGTGTGTTCAAAAAACAGTGGCAAATAGTGCTCAAGCCCCGGCGAAGGAATGCCTTTCAACGCATCGTTATAAAGAGGGCATTGCCGCGGATCAACGTCGAACAGGGTTTCAAACTGCTCACGAAAACAGGCAATCGCGCTGCGGCTTAGCGAGTATTCGTGGGCGGGTAGCAATTCTAGCGATTCAAGCTTATCAGTCGAGCGCTGGCTGCCAGGGTCGAAGTGGCGCAGCGAATCGATCTCGTCATCGAACAGATCAATACGGATGGGCTCATCCATACCCATCGCAAACAGGTCAATCAGCGCCCCTCGCATAGCGTATTCGCCGGGCTCGTAGACCGTTTCGACAGCGCGATAGCCCGCTCGGGAGAGCGATTCCCTAAACGCTTCGCGATTCAAACGCTCGCCAGTTTTGAGTGTCATGACCCGTCCAGCAATGTACTCAACCGGGGGCAAGCGCTGCATCAACGTGTTGATCGGCACCAGCACAATACCGCGCACGCCATTTTGCAGTTGGCGCAGGGTGCGCAGCCTCGCAGAGACAATGTCCTGATGGGGTGAAAAGCTGTCGTAGGGTAGCGTTTCCCAGTCGGGGAAGGGCAGTACCGGTACGTCGCTATAAAAATAGAGATCCTGTTCAAGACGCTGCGCGCTGGCCGTATTGGGGGTGATCACCAATAGCGGAGCTTTCGCAGCAACGCGGGAGAGTGCCAGCGCAGTCGCGCTACCCGGCGGCGATGTCCAGTAGAGCGTATCGAGAGTCCCTTGGGGCTGGGGCGGTTCGAGCAGAGAGAATGTCGGCATAAGCAAGATATCGTTTTGCGCTGAAACGGAAGAGAGATCATACACGATCACCCGTTTCAGTTAGAGTGCCGCGGCTTAAGGTAGCGGGTTAATCTGTATTGAAAGGGGTTTTGTAGTGAGATTGGCATTCCTGTAATACCCCTACATGTTGTGCGACTATCCAGTCATTGCGACCACTGCGCTTGCCCCGGATAATGCACTCTCCCTTCCCACAACCTGATGAGGCCGCACGTGAGTCAGCAAGCGCTCGAAAACGTTTTTCAAGAATGGCAAGGCAACGAAGCCTTGGCGGAGCAGATGATCCCGTTAGTAGGACAGCTCTATCGTCAAAATAACGTCGTTGCCACCATGTTCGGACGTTCGCTTATTAAACGGTCGGTCATCCGCATTCTTAAAGACCACCGCTTCGTGCGCAAAATAGAAGGCACTGAGCTCTCCGTTGAGGATACCTACCCTATCGTGAAGGGGATGGTCGCTTTGAATCTTGGTCCTGCCCATGTGGATGTAGGTAAGCTGGCGGTGATGTTCAAGAACCAGGGCGGTGGCGATGTCGAAGCCTTCCTGCGTAAAGAGCTGCAAGAGATTATTGACGGCTACCAGCCGGGGGCTAGTACCGGGGAGCCGCAAGACGTGGTGCTCTACGGTTTTGGTCGTATTGGTCGTTTACTGGCACGAGTGATGGTGGAAAAGGCCGGGGGCGGTAATCTGCTGCGTTTGCGCGCTATTGTGGTGCGTGGCCGTGGAGATGTGGCTAAAGACCTTGAAAAGCGTGCCAGCCTACTGCGTCGTGACTCCGTGCATGGGCCCTTTGACGGCACCATCATGGTTGATGCAGAGGCCCGTACGCTGACGGTCAACGGCAATGTCATTCAGGTTATTTACGCCGATTCGCCCAGCGAGATTGACTACACCGAGTATGATATCGATAACGCGGTGATTGTTGATAATACCGGTATCTGGCGCGATGAAGAGGGCTTGGGCCAGCATCTGAAGTGTAAAGGCGCTGCCAAAGCGCTGCTAACGGCACCGGGTAAAGGTGATATTAAAAACATCGTGTACGGTATTAACCACGAATCCATTGGCGATAGCGATCTCATCGTCTCTGCTGCCTCTTGCACCACCAATGCGATCGTTCCAGTATTGAAGGTACTCAACGACGAGTACGGTGTGGTGAATGGTCATGTGGAAACCGTGCATGCCTATACCAACGACCAGAACTTGATCGACAACTACCATAAAGGTGACCGTCGTGGCCGCAGTGCGGCGCTGAATATGGTATTGACGGAGACAGGAGCCGCCAAGGCCGTATCAAAAGCGCTGCCTGAGCTAGAGGGTAAGCTGACCGGCAATGCCATTCGCGTGCCAATCCCTAATGTCTCTATGGCCATTCTCAATCTGACCCTAGATAAAACGACGGATGCCGTAGCGCTAAATGATTACTTGCGCCGTATGTCGATCGAGTCTGCCTACCAGAAGCAAATTGACTTTGTCGATTCAGCAGAAGTGGTGTCGTCGGACTTTGTGGGCAATCGTCATGCCGGTATCGTGGATGCTAAAGCTACCATCGCCAACGGCCATCATGCGGTCATTTATGTGTGGTACGACAATGAGTTCGGTTATAGCTGCCAAGTCGTACGTATTTTGCAGCAAATGTCTAACGTGCGGTTTTTAAAACTTCCTCGCTAGTTAAACTTAGCAAGGCCCGCATGCCGGGTGTTAGAGCTAAGAGAATGCGTTGACGCCACCTTCGGGTGGCGTTTTTTTGGTCTCAATCCCATCTTTTGCCAATGTATATAGCACTTTTGGTGGTCATCAGGGATGTGGTCATTGGACGCGCTTATCTTTATAATACGATGGATTTTTCGGGGTGGTTCAAGTGCTGCTTGGGCCGGACTGGTAACAATCTGAGCAGAAAATAACAATTCGCTGAGCAGAAAATAAGCATTCGAACCCCATACCTTCGTATATCCGATCCAACAACTGGGCGAGACTATGATCGAAGTCAAAAAAGGCCTGGATCTCCCCATCACGGGAGCGCCCGAGCAGCGTATTGAAGATGCGCGGCCTGTGCGCCACGTGGCAATCCTGGGTACCGACTACGTTGGCATGAAGCCGACGATGGAAGTCCAGGAAGGGGATAAGGTCAAACTGGGCCAATTGCTCTTCACCGATAAGAAAATTGCTGGTGTGCGTTATACAGCGCCCGCTGCCGGTGAAGTGCTTGCAATAAACCGTGGCGAAAAACGTCGTTTGCTGTCTGTCGTAATTAAAGTAGACGAAACTGAGGAAGCGGTCGAATTCGCTGCTCATGATCGTAATGCCTTAGCGCAGCTTGAACGTCAGGTCGTTGTCGACCAACTGGTAGAATCGGGACTCTGGACTGCATTGCGCACTCGTCCTTTCTCGCGCACCCCGGCCATTGATAGCACCCCGGCCGATATTTTTGTAACAGCCGTGGATACGCATCCACTAAGCCCTGATCCTGCGTTGATCATTAACGAGCAGCCGCAGGCATTCGAGGATGGCCTCAAGGTGTTAGCGCGCCTGACCGAGGGCAACGTCTTCCTATGTACAGGTGAAAATGGCGCGGGCGAAAATGCCTCAGTTCCGGGTGGCGATGTTGACGGCGTAAAAACCGAAAGCTTTGCCGGCCCTCATCCTGCGGGACTTGTCGGCACGCATATTCACTACCTTTCTCCAGTCGCACTGCACAAAAAAGTGTGGCACATCGGCTATCAGGACGTTATTGCGTTCGGTAAGTTGTTTGTAGAAGGGAAGCTGGATATGAACCGTGTGGTTGCCATTGGTGGCCCGCGCGCTGAGAATCCGCGTCTGATTCGTACCCGTATCGGCGCTAGTACAGATGAACTCCTGACCAACGAAGTCATCAAACCCGAAGACACTCGCGTTATTTCTGGTTCGGTATTCTCTGGCTTTGCCGCTGAAGGTAAGTTGACCTACCTTGGCCGCTTCAGCAATCAAGTGAGCTTGCTGGAAGAGGGCAACAAGCGCACGTTTATGGGTTGGCTGTCTCCTGGTGCTAATCGTCACTCGGTCTTGGGTATTTATATCTCCAAGATTAAGGGGCTGAGCAACTATGCGCCGACGACCTCTACCAATGGTTCCGAGCGTGCTATGGTGCCGGTAGGTGCCTACGAGCAGGTGATGCCGCTAGATATCATGCCGACTCAGCTACTGCGTTCGTTGATCGTGGGCGACATTGAGGTTGCCATGCAGCTTGGGTGTTTGGAGCTGGACGAAGAGGATCTGGCGCTGTGCACGTATGTTTGCCCTGGCAAATACGAATATGGCCCCATCCTGCGTGATAATCTCACCATGATCGAGAAAGAGGCCTGATAATGGGTATTCAACAGACACTCCAAAATATCGAGCCGCATTTCCACAAAGGCGGAAAGTACGAAAAGTTCTATCCGCTGTTTGAAGCGGTAGATACTATTTTTTATACGCCTCCGAGCGTGGCTAAAACCACTGCGCATGTGCGTGACGGTATCGATCTTAAACGCATCATGATTACCGTGTGGATGTGTACTTTTCCGGCGATGTTTTTCGGCATGTGGAGCGCTGGTTGGCAGGCCAACACGGCAATTGATGCGGGCTACGCCTCTATGGGAGGCTGGCGTGAAGCGATTATGATGACGCTGTCGTCCGGTCACGATGCGAATAGCCTATGGGCTAACTTTGTCCTTGGCGCTACCTACTTCCTACCTATCTACCTGGTCACCTTTGTGGTCGGTGGTTTCTGGGAGGTGCTGTTCGCTATCAAGCGCGGTCACGAAGTCAACGAAGGCTTCTTCGTCACTTCCGTACTCTTCGCGCTGGTACTACCCGCCACCATCCCCCTTTGGCAGGTTGCGCTGGGTATCACCTTTGGTGTGGTAATTGGTAAAGAGATCTTCGGCGGCACAGGTAAAAACTTCTTGAACCCCGCGCTGACCGGTCGTGCATTCCTTTACTTTGCCTATCCCGCGCAAATATCAGGTGACTCTGTATGGGTTGCCGCCGATGGCTATACCGGTGCGACGGCACTCTCTCTAGCGTTTCAGGACGGTATGTCTGCGTTGACCGACACCTTTAGCTGGTGGGATGCCTTCATCGGATTTATCCCTGGCTCGATCGGGGAAGTCTCGACATTAGCCATCTTTATCGGCGCCGCTGTGTTGCTGTGGACGGGAATTGCCTCTTGGCGAATCATGCTGGGGGTACTCCTGGGCATGGTGGTGACCAGTACGCTGTTTAATCTAGTCGGCTCTGATACCAACCCAATGTTTGCCATGCCGTGGTACTGGCATCTGGTGATCGGCGGTTTCGCTTTCGGTATGGTCTTCATGGCAACCGATCCGGTGTCGGCGTCGATGACCAATCAAGGCCGTCTGCTGTTTGGTGCGCTGATTGGTGTGATGACTGTTTTGATTCGCGTTGTGAACCCGGCTTTCCCGGAAGGCATCATGCTGGCGATTCTCTTCGCTAACCTGTTTGCACCGCTGATTGACCATTTCTTCGTCCAGGCCAACATCAAGCGTCGCGTGAAGCGAAGCGGCGTACCGGCCGAGGAGACTGCCTAATGGCACAAGGTAACAACTCCATCAAGAAAGTCCTGATTGTGGCGTTTGCACTGTGTATTGTGTGCTCCGTCATTGTCTCGACCGCGGCGGTCGCCTTGCGACCCATGCAGCAGCTTAACCAGGAGCTCGACCGTAAAACCAACATCTTGAACGTTGCCAAGCTCTATGAGCCGGGTATGGACGTTGAAGAGGTGTTTAGCGATGAGATCATCGCTCGGGTCGTTGACCTGGATACGGGTGAGTACTCCGATGAGTTCGATCCCGAGACCTACGATAGTTTTGAGGCCGCCCGTGACCCCGCCTCGGGTCGCACGCTTTCTGGCGATCAAGACATCGCGGGCCTTTCACGGGTTGAAAACTACGCGACTGTTTATCTGGTCGGCAGTGAAGACGATCCGGAACAGATCGTGTTGCCGATTCGTGGTCAGGGGCTTTGGGGCTTGATGCGTGGCTTCCTGGCCGTAGAGGGTGATGGCAATACTATTGTCAGTATCACTTACTACGAGCACAGTGAAACGCCAGGTTTGGGCGCAGAGGTTAACAACCCGCGCTGGCAAGCCCAATGGGAAGGCAAGAAAATTTACGCTGAAGAGGGCGTCCTCTCACCGGAAATTCACCTGACCAAAGGCGGCGCCAGTGACGAATACGAAGTCGATGCGCTATCTGGCGCTACGCTGACCAGTAACGGCGTGACTAACATGCTGCAGTTCTGGTTGAGCGAAGAAGCTTTCGGTCCCTATTTGGCTAAATTCCGCAGTGGCACTGAGCCGGAAGACGCCGAAGAGACCGATACCAACTTCGAAGACGTTGAGGGGGCCTGATCATGGCGGACGTAAATGCAAAAGGCGTTTTAACAGCGCCGATTTTCCAGAACAACCCTATTGCGCTGCAAATTCTGGGGATCTGTTCAGCACTTGCGGTAACCACCAGTATGAGCGTATCGCTCGTTATGGCGCTGGCGGTTATTTTCGTAACGGCATTCTCAAATCTGTTCGTATCGTTGATCAGGAATCATATTCCTTCTTCGATCCGTATCATCGTGCAGATGACCATTATTGCCTCGCTGGTTATCGTGGTTGATCAGATTCTCAAGGCGTATGCCTATGAGATGTCTAAGCAGCTCTCGGTATTTGTGGGTTTGATCATTACTAACTGTATCGTCATGGGGCGCGCTGAAGGCTTTGCGATGTCCAATACGCCTGGCATGTCGTTTTTAGACGGTATTGGTAACGGCCTCGGCTATGGCTTTGTACTCATGGTGGTGGGTTTCTTCCGTGAGCTGCTGGGTTCGGGCAGCGTATTTGGCATTACTATCCTCCAGACCGTGCAAAATGGTGGCTGGTACGTGCCTAACGGCTTGCTATTACTACCGCCTTCAGCGTTCTTTATTATCGGTCTACTGATTTGGGTAATGCGTTCCGTTAACCCTGAGCAAGTAGAAGATAATGAGTTCAAAATGAAGGAAAACACCAAGCCCAAGGAGGCCGTGTAACATGGAACATTATCTGAGTCTTTTTGTTGCCTCGGTGTTTGTTGAAAACATGGCACTGGCCTTCTTCCTGGGGATGTGTACTTTCTTGGCGGTGTCCAAAAAGGTCTCCTCAGCGATTGGCCTGGGCATTGCGGTTATTGTGGTATTGACCGTCACCGTGCCGGTTAACAACCTGGTCTATACCTTCTTGCTACAGGAAGGTGCGCTGACCTGGACCGGTATTAGCGGTGCTGAAAACATTGACCTCTCCTTCCTTGGGTTGCTCTCCTACATCGGTGTCATTGCGGCGCTGGTACAGATCATGGAAATGTTCCTTGATAAGTACGTACCGTCGCTCTACAACGCGCTAGGGGTCTTCCTGCCGCTGATTACCGTTAACTGCGCCATCCTGGGTGGCGTACTGTTCATGGTGGAGCGTAGCTATAACTTTGGCGAAGCCGTGGTCTATGGCTTTGGCGCGGGCACAGGTTGGGCGCTGGCAATTGCCGCCCTGGCAGGTATTCGTGAAAAGCTGAAGTACAGCGATGTGCCGGGTGGCCTTCAAGGGCTGGGCATTACTTTCATCACCGTGGGGCTGATGTCGTTGGGCTTTATGTCCTTCTCGGGCATTCAGCTTTAATCGGAGCCGGTTTTTCCCGGCGATGCCAAACATCGCCGGGTAATAGAAAACCTCCAGCAATAGGAAACCGACATGGTTGATACAACAGTCATCTTGCTCGGTGTTGTCATGTTCACGGTCATCGTTATTAGCTTAACGGCGATCATTCTGGCAGCGCGCAGCAAGCTTGTGAGTAGCGGGGACGTGACCATTGAGGTCAACGGCGACCCTGAGCACACTTTGAAGACCCAGGCCGGTGGTAAGCTGCTAAACACGCTTGCAGCTAACGGCATTTTCCTCTCGTCCGCCTGCGGTGGCGGTGGTTCTTGCGCCCAGTGTAAGTGTCGGGTTGAAGAGGGCGGCGGCTCTATTCTGCCGACCGAAGAGTCGCACTTCACGATGCGTGAGAAAAAAGAGGGCTGGCGCCTCTCTTGTCAGGTACCTGTGAAGCAGGACATGAAAGTCGAAGTGCCTGAAGAAGTCTTTGGGGTGAAGAAGTGGGAATGCGAGGTTATTGCCAACCCCAACGTTGCCACCTTTATCAAAGAGTTAAACCTGAAACTGCCAGAGGGCGAAGAAGTTGCCTTCCGCGCCGGTGGCTACGTACAGCTCGTTGCTCCCCCTTATGATGTCAAATTCTCTGATTTTGATATCGATGAGGAGTATCGAGGGGATTGGGAAAAATTTGATATGTTCAAAATTTCCCACAAGAGCAACGAGGAAGTGATTCGCGCCTACTCCATGGCGAACTACCCAGACGAGAAGGGTATCCTCAAATTCAACATTCGTATTGCGACGCCGCCTCCTGGCACTGACCATCCGCCTGGCTTGATGTCGACTTACGTCTTCAACCTTAAAGAGGGCGATAAGGTCACTGTAATGGGGCCGTTCGGTGAGTTCTTTGCCCGTGATACCGATGCCGAAATGATCTTTATCGGTGGTGGTGCGGGTATGGCACCGATGCGTAGTCACATCTTCGATCAGCTGAAGCGCTTGAAGTCTGATCGCAAGATCACCTTCTGGTACGGCGCGCGCTCCTGGCGTGAAACCTTCTACAACGAAGAGTACGACCAGTTAGCCGAAGAGTTCCCTAACTTTGAGTGGCACTTGGCACTATCTGATCCTCAGCCGGAAGATAACTGGGAAGGGCCGACAGGCTTTATCCATAACGTGCTGTACGAAAACTATCTGAAGGATCACCCAGCACCTGAAGATTGCGAGTACTACATGTGTGGGCCGCCGATGATGAACGCCTCGGTTATCAAGTTGTTGCTTGATATGGGCGTTGAGCCAGAAAATATCCTATTGGATGATTTCGGTGGCTAAACGGTCGGCGTAAGTCGATAGTAGCGTTAAGCGGGGCTGGCCTTTTGGGCTGGCCCCGTTTGTTTATATAACCTTGTGAAGGGAATGACTTATCACCGCGCTGATAAGAGGGGCTTGGCTAAGGTATAATCACTTTAATGATGAATGACCGTGAGGCACTTATCACTACGACTGTTGTCGTCAGGTAAGGCCAATAATTTAAAGCGAAGCAATGTGAAGCTGGGAGGTTGATATGACTATTTGGCTACTGGTATTCGGTTTCATGGCACTGATTATGGGTGCTATGGCTGTGGGCGTCATCATGGGCCGCAAACCAATTGCCGGTTCTTGCGGCGGTTTGAATCAAATCGGCATGAAAGATGGCTGCGATATCTGCGGTGGCAAAGATGAGGTTTGTGAAGAGGAGAACCGCAAGCGCGGGGGTGTGCGCCGCCGTAGTGATGAAAGCCGTGGCGCCGATTTGGGCTATGACGCTACACGTCGCTAACAAGACTGCGTTGTATGCAACGGGATGATTGATCAAAAATAGCAAGGGGACGCAGAGAGCATGGCGGTTCACAATTACGATGTTGTGGTGATCGGTACGGGGCCTGCAGGGGAAAGCGCTGCTATCAACGCTGCAAAGCATGGCAAGCGTGTAGCGATTATTGAGAAGCAGCTTCAGGTAGGTGGCAACTGTACTCACTGGGGTACCATTCCTTCCAAAGCGTTGCGCCATCAGGTGAAACAGATCATGGCGTTCAACACCAACCGTATGTTCCGCGATATTGGTGAGCCGCGTTGGTTCTCCTTCCCCAAAGTGATGGAACGCTCAAGAGGTACCATCGATAAACAGGTAGAGATGCGTACCACCTTCTATGCGCGCAACCGCATTGATCTGTTTCATGGCGTCGCCCGATTTAAAGATGAGCACACCTTGGTGGTGCGTGACCGCCAGGAAGGCATGGAAGAACTGGTGGCGAAGAAAATCGTGATTGCCACCGGTTCTCGCCCTTACCGCCCGGCGGATATTAACTTCCGCCATCCTCGTATTTACTGCTCTGACACCATATTAAGCCTCTCGCATACCCCGCGCACTCTGGTGATTTTTGGCGCCGGGGTGATTGGCTGTGAATATGCATCGATCTTTTCGGGCTTGGGCGTCAAAGTTGATCTCATTAATAACCGTGACAGCCTGCTGTCGTTCCTGGACGATGAGATTAGCGATGCACTCTCCTACCATTTGCGTAAGCACGGTGTGCTGGTTCGCCATAATGAAGAATACGAGAGCGTTGAGGGCGATGAATCAGGTGTTGTCGTGCGTCTGAAGTCAGGCAAGAAAATTCGCGCTGATGCTTTTTTGTGGGCCAATGGGCGAACCGGTAATACCGACAGCTTAGGCCTTGAGAACATTGGCTTAACCGCCAATGGGCGCGGTCAGCTAAGCGTTGATGAGCACTACCGCACTGCGGTTTCCCATATCTACGCAGCGGGCGATGTAATTGGCTGGCCGAGTTTGGCGAGCGCGGCTTACGACCAAGGCTTGAACTCGTGCAATGAGTTGCTCGATAAAGAGTATCGCTTTGTGAGTGATGTACCCACCGGAATCTACACCATCCCCGAGATTAGCTCATTCGGCCCCAATGAGCGTGAACTTACCGAAGCAAAAGTGCCCTATGAAGTTGGCAAAGCTTTCTTCAAAGATACTGCCAGGGCACAAATTACCGGTGATACCGTGGGTATGCTTAAAATTCTTTTCCACCAAGACACCCTGGAAATACTTGGTATTCACTGTTTTGGCGACCAGGCATCGGAGATTTTGCATATCGGCCAAGCGATCATGCAGCAAGAAGGCAACGCCAACACGCTCAATTACTTTGTAAATACCACGTTTAATTACCCCACCATGGCAGAAGCGTACCGGGTGGCTGCGCAGAATGGTTTAAACCGAGTCTTCTAGCCGCACCTTTAGCGAGGGCTTTTTCAGGATCCGAGACGTCGCCTTTGTCTTAGGTGTTTAAGAGTCACTGGATTCGCGTATAAGCGTGTGACCGTAAGCTTGTAGTTCGCTATAGGGTGACGGTTCTGTGGGGGGCAACAAGCTTTCAACGCGGTTGCGCCCCAGTGCTTTAGCTTGATAGAGCGCTTTATCGGCAAACGAATAAAGCTGCTCAAATGTTAGCGAGCCACTTTGGCAAGTCGTCACGCCTATGCTAATGGTTGGATTGGCGTGTAGTTCCATATCACTCATCGCATTAACTTCAATCTCTCGGCGCAGGCGATCTGCCGCCTGTAGCGCATCATGGGTGGCAGTGTTGGGCATCAATAAGCAAAACTCCTCGCCACCAATTCTCGCTAATGTATCCGATGGGCGGCTAAGCTCGCGAAGCTGTTTACTGATCTGGCGAAGTACCTTATCGCCGGTTGGGTGCCCGTAGGTATCATTAATTTGCTTGAAGTGATCAATATCTAACAGCAGCAAGCTAAGTGGTGCTCGATCGCGCAGCGCTTGGGTAAGCGCAGCGGATGCTACATTGACCAAATGGCGCCGGTTATATAGCCCGGTCAGTTCATCGGTTAGCATTAGCTGATGCATGACGTTGCGCTGACGGTGGAGATGAATAACCGCTAGGCAGAGTGTGATTGCAGCGCTGACCATTAACACCAATAGCGCACTCACCGCAATCGAGAGTCGCTGCATCACCAAGCGTTGCTGGACAGAGGTGTCACGCACTTCTTCTAGCAGCTGGTTATACAGCCAGGCCTGAGCACCGCCTACCTCCATGGCAACCCGTTGTAACGGATCAATCAGCTCTGGGCGCTGTTGGGCTTGCTGTGACTGCTGGGTTAAGTCTGAGAGGCGATTGCTAAGCTCGCTGAAGTGATTATGGAGGTATTCAACGTCCGAGATGAGATATCGGTGGCGTTCAATACTGCTCTGTATGTTATTTAAATGCTGTTTGGAAAGTGAAATAAAATAATCGATGTATTTAATGTGTTCGCTGCTAGGCTGGCGGCTGCCTTCCTCTAATGCGGCCCGTAACTGAGGCGTGGCCTGTTGGGCTAGAACAATATCACTCACTAGCGTGGTGTAATCGGCGCTAGCTTTTTGGCACGCACTGTAAACATAGCTGCCCATTACTGCGGACATCGCGCAAAGAATGACGGCAAAAATGGATGCTAAGCGCCCACCGGGCTGACGAAGAAAGCGACGCATCATCATGAGGGCGTCAGCAAGCTGACAGCGGTGGTGCTCCCCCTCGCCAACTGCTGAGTTGGCGAGGGCACGTTGGAATAGTAAACGAAATCATCGTAACAGTGCATCCGTTGCAAAGGGCAGTTCTGCATGGCACCTCTCCGTTAATGGTTAGGTAATCCAATGAACAGCTTAAAGATTTCATCCTTATGCAACTTAAGCACTTACTCGTCTTTTCTACCATCCCACAACTTTACTAATTGCAGGATCATACTTGTGCTCGTTATTATTAATATCTATTTAATTATTTGATATTTAATCGTTATTTAAGGAGTCCAAGGCTAAACGCGCTTTTTCCTGCCAGCTTCCTTCAAGCGCAGCAGCCTGTGTTAACGCTTCGCGAGCCCCGTCAGGCGCGCCGTCTTGCAGTAGTAAAAGGCCCAGATTTAGCCATGCGGCCCCCATTTTTTCATTTAGCTCCGTGGCCCGCTCAAATGCCTTGCGTGCGTTGTCGGGTTGTTGATCTGCGTAAAGCGCATTGCCTAACGCAAACTGCCCCATAGCGTTAGTGGGATGGCGTTTTACAAACGCTTGCCAGCTTGAAAGCGTGGCGCGTGGCCCATGGGCCTCTTCGTAGGCGCTAAGCGCTTCTAAGGCGTTGCGGGCAGTAATACCTGTAGGCAATGTACCTGGTTCGGCCACCACAAATCCCCAGCGCTCTGTGCGTGCCCAAGTGGCATCGAAACGGCTGAACGACATGGTATGGCGCTCAATCTCGCCGCTGCGCAAAATAAGCGTTTCATTGGGCAAATCGTAACCAATGGCCACAGCGTAGTGCCACATTGGATAAATCGGCAGCGACAAATTCTGCATAACGACCACTGGGTCGCCCGCTGCCAGATGGTTTAATAGGGCGTCCATGGTGCCACGAATAGGAAACGCGAGCTGCTCGTGCCGTCTCACCGTTGCCAGCATTTCTGGCTGCACACTGCCATCGCGTCCGGGCAGAAATACTTGAGGAATCAGCTCCTCAACATCGGTGTCGACACCCTGGTGATTGAGTACCATTGCCAGCGTGGCAGGCCCGCACTGAAATTCTGTTTGGGCGTAAAACGGTACGCTGGTGATTTCTGTATGGGGCGGTAGGGCTTGATAGGTGCTTTGCAGTAATATCGGATTTCGCGCACAGCCGCTGAGCAGTAGCAGCATAATAAAAACGCCCGCAAAGCGGGCGTTGGAAAACAGATGGGTCATGAGCGGCCTTATATTAGCGAGTAAACGGGTAAACGTCGGTTAGGCCGAGAATGTCGGTTACCAGCAAAATAATGAAAACGGCAAATAAAGCGCCTACAACGCCGGCACCGGCTGGCAGTTGCTCAAGCTGATCGGCCATTTGCTGTGCTTCAGCATCACTGAGTGATGCAACGCGAGCTTCGACTTCGTCCAGATCAACACCCTGTTTTAACAGCTGATCTTGCACATCGGCGCGGGCCAGTATCTCGTTGATACGCTCGCGATCAGCGCCAGTACGGTCAGCTGCCAAAGCAGACTGGGTAGAGACTAAATCCATTGACTGGGGCGAGGCGGGAGCAGCGGCGACGGGTAAGCTGGTAATAACCAGCGCGGCAATCAGCAGGGTGGAGAGGTAAGTACGCAATGTTTTCATCGTCTTCTTCCTTATAGACTGGTCGGGATGGGGCAAGCTTTTTCGGCCTGCCCCATATTTACACGCCTACTGAGTATAGAAACAAATGGTTTGATTTTTAAGCGTAATATGCAAAGTGCTAATTATTTGCACTAATGCGATAGGTCCAGGCGGATTCTGACAGCAGTCCACGGCCTCCGGCCATGGTCATGGCTAAATCGTGTAAGCCGGGCCATAGCGGCACCGCTGCCGCCCCCTTGACGGCTAAATCGAGCCGCTGGGCCATTAATAGCAATTTATGTAAGCGCTTCATGGGCAGGCGGCCAATGGCTTTCTGGTAAGCGGGGCGGCGCTTATCAAAAATCATCGGCTTTTGGGTTTTGCAGGCGTGCTCAAAACTCTGCCCTTGATCTAGGTGCTGATGCAGCGAGAGTAGCGTGCGTAGCTCTCGGCTAAGTGCCCACAGCACGATAGGCGCCTCAACGCCTTCACTGCGTAAGCCATTCACAATGCGCGAAGCGCGGCTGGGTTCGCCTTTCAGGCAGGCATCGGCCAAATTGAAGACATCGAAGCGGGTGCTGTCCTCTACCCCCTGGGCAATACTTTCCACGTTCAATCGGGTGCCTTGGGGGTGAATCAGCGCCAGCTTTTGTAACTCTTGGTCAGCGGCCAAAAGATTGCCTTCGGTGCGCTCACCCAGTAGGCGAGCGGCTTCCAGGTCAATTTGTAGACCGTGCAATGAAGCACGATCCCGCAGCCAGTAGCCTAAGCGGGAAGCGTCCACGGGCCACACGGGAACAAACAGGCCGTGCTTATCCAGTGCTTTGAACCAAGCGCTTTTTTGCTGCTTGGCATCAAGCTTACCCATACCAATGAGCAGAACGTCATCGCTGTTATCCAGGGTTTCAGCGTACTGTGCTAACGCTTTACTGCCTTCTTGCCCTAACTTGTGATTGCCTAAGCGCAACTCCAGCAGCTTGCTGGTCGCAAACAGCGAGAGATTGCTCGACATTTCCATCAAGCGGCCCCAAGCAAAATTGGGCTCGACATCGAGTACTTCACGCTCTTCGACACCACCCTGGCGAGCTGCGGTCCTAACCGCATCGCAGGCGTCGCGATGCTGTAAGGGCTCATCCCCGGCTACGATCACTACGCGGGGTAGCTTTTTTGCTAACGCAGCGGGTAGCTGATCAGCAAATACCTTCACTGCATGTCCTCAACGTAACTAAGGCGCTCAATGATTTGCTGAGACAACTGGCGTGCAAGCGTCTGTTCTGCTTCCATCATTAGCGTTTCGCGGTTAAGGAGGTCGTCATCGCTAACGCGAATGCGGGTATCCGTCGACAGCGTTTCATTATTGATGTGGTAGGCATTGGATGCTCGCTCCTGAACTGAGAGTCTGGCGCTAAGCGTTAGCTCGTGCTCGCGGCTTGCTCTGCCATCACCGCCGAGTCGACGCTCGGTTAAAACAGGCGTGCCCAACGTGACCCTCCAGGGTGCATCAGCGGCTACCTGGGTGCCTAATTGCTGAAGACGTGAGGCGATCTGCTGAGCGACGGCACTGTTGGTGTCGCCTTCTAAAGCAAGGGGGGGCAGCGTAGGCAGCGATTCAGAGCCGCGTAGCCGAAACCCACAGCCGCTGAGCAGCACCGCCACCGAGGCGGCGATGCTAGCGGTTAAAAATGTGCGTCGGTTCATCCACTCACCACGATATTAACCAGTTTCCCGGGCACCACGATCACTTTACGTACGGAGTTGCCCTCGAGGAAGCGCTGAACGTTTTCGTGCTCCATCGCCATTTTTTCAATAGCCGCTTTATCGGCATTTGCAGGTACTTCAAGGCGAGCGCGCAGCTTACCGTTGACCTGTACCACCAGCTCAATACTGTCACGGGTAAGGGCGGACTCATCCACCACCGGCCAGGTCGCCTCGATGGCCGGGCCTGAATGGCCAAGCGCTTCCCAGAGACTATGGCACAGGTGCGGCGTAATCGGCGAGAGCAAGAGTACGCAGGCTTCCAGCGCTTCACGGCTAACCGCCAGGCCAAGTTCAGAGCTATCGTCGAACTTGCCGATGGCGTTGGACAGCTCCATCACCGCAGCAATGGCGGTATTGAAAGTGGTGCGGCGGCCAATGTCGTCGCTGGCTTTCTTGATAGTCTCGTGGGTTTTCCGGCGCAGCGCCTTTTGATCGTCGTTAAGTGCATTGACGTCCAGCGTGCCGGGCGTGCCCGCTGCCAAGTGCTCATTCACTTGACGCCATAGGCGCTTCAAGAAGCGGTGCGCGCCCTCTACACCTGAATCTGACCACTCCAGGGACTGCTCGGGGGGGGCGGCAAACATCATAAACAGGCGTACGGTATCGGCACCAAACTTGTCGATCATCGACTGTGGATCAACGCCGTTGTTTTTCGACTTGGACATCTTCTCGATGCCACCCATTTCCACCGGCTCGCCGTCGCTCATGAGGATAGCGCTCAGCGGGCGGCCTTTCTCATCACGCTTCACTTCCACGTCAGCGGGGTTAAACCACTGCTTGCCACCGTTATCAGTGGAGCGGTAGAAGGTTTCCGCAATGACCATGCCCTGGGTCAGAAGCTGCTGGAAGGGCTCGTCGGAATCCACCAAGCCAAAGTCACGCATCAGCTTGTGGAAGAAACGCGCATACAGCAGGTGCAGAATGGCGTGCTCGATACCGCCAATGTAGAGGTCAACCGGCAGCCAGTAGTTGGCGCGCTCGTCCAGCATGGCCTCGTTGTTATCCGCACAGCAGAAGCGCGCGTAGTACCAAGACGACTCCATAAAGGTGTCGAAGGTGTCGGTTTCGCGCGTCCAGCCATCGCCCAGGTCAGAAAACGCCGGCATCTTTTTCAGCGGCGAGCCCGAGGCGTCTACGGTGACTTCCATAGGCAAAGAGACCGGCAGCTCATCATCGGTGAGCGGAACGGTTTGACCTTCCGGGCCGTATTTAACCGGAATTGGCGCGCCCCAGTAGCGTTGGCGGGCAACGCCCCAATCGCGCAGGCGGTAGTTGGTTTTGACTTCGCCACGACCAAGCTCCGCCAGTTTGGCGGCAATGGCATCAAAGGCTTGTTCAAAATCAAGGCCATCAAACTGACCTGAATTGACCAGCTTGCCGTATTCGACGTAGGCCGCCTCAGAAACATCGGCAGGCTGGCCGCTTTCATCGGCGATGACCGGTTTGATGGCAATGCCGTACTTGGTGGCAAACTCCCAGTCGCGCTGGTCGTGGCCAGGTACCGCCATGACAGCACCGGTACCAAACTCCATTAGCACGAAATTTGCCACGTAAACGGGCACTTCATCGCCCGTTAGCGGGTGAACCGCCCTATGGCCGGTGAGCATGCCTTTTTTCTCTTTGGTGGCCATCTCTGCTTCGGAGGTGCCACCCCTGGCGCACTCATCGCAAAATGCAGCTAGCTCGCTGTTCTGCTCGGCCGCCTGCTTAGCCAGCGGGTGGCCTGCTGCAACTGCCACATAGGTCACGCCTAACAGCGTATCCGGGCGGGTGGTGTACACCGCCAGCGGGTCGCAGGCGCTGCCGTCTCTAGTCTTGATATCAAAACTCAGTTCAACGCCGCTGGATTTGCCAATCCAGTTGCGCTGCATGGTTTTGACCTGTTCTGGCCACTCCACTTTATCCAGGTCAGCCAGCAGTTCATCGGCATAATCGGTAATCTTCAAGAACCACAGGGGGATCTCTTTACGCTCAACCAAAGCACCAGAGCGCCAGCCGCGGCCTTCGATAACTTGCTCATTGGCGAGGACGGTTTGATCCACCGGATCCCAGTTAACCGTCGACATTTTCTTATACACCAAGCCTTTTTCTACCAGCTTGGTGAAGAACCACTGCTCCCAGCGGTAGTAGCTGGTATCGCAGGTGGCGAACTCGCGGCTCCAGTCATAGGCAAAACCCAGCGCCTTCAACTGATTGCGCATGTAGTCGATATTCTGGTACGTCCACTTGGCGGGAGGCACCTGATTCTGGATGGCGGCGTTTTCCGCGGGCATGCCGAAAGCGTCCCAGCCCATGGGCTGCATGACATTTTTACCCTGCATGCGCTGGAAACGGGACACAACGTCACCGATAGTGTAATTACGCACGTGCCCCATGTGCAGCTTGCCGCTGGGGTAGGGGAACATGGAGAGGCAGTAAAACTTCTCGCGATTCGCGTCCTCTACGGCTTTGAAGCACTGATGTTTGTCCCAGTACTGCTGGGCGTCGCGTTCGATTTCACGAGGGCTGTAGTGTGCGTCCATCGGTTTATTAATGCCTTGGCGTATTCGCCCAAAAGGGGCGCAAAGTGAATGTGAGATGACATCTGTCAGATAAGTGAGGTCGATTGTATCCTATGCAGGTGTATCCTTGAACGGTAAGCCGATGATAGGTAACTGCACGCGTCGACAAAAGGAGAGGCACCATGAGTGAACAGCAGAATGACAATCGCCTACGCGAAGGCTATGAGCGCTTGCTAGAGCGAATGCAGGGGGGCGCCAATGAGCTTACCTGGGAAAACTTGCAGAAGGATTTGGACGACGCGGTCGAGTTTGAAGCGGAGCTGGAAGAGTACACCAAAGATGAGCTAGCCCTGCTGCGCGCCTGGGTAGAGCGTGACCTGAAAGATATGCGCTACTACATGGCAGACACCGGCAAGCAGGTGGCCAGCTGGCTGGGCATCGACATTAACGGCCTTTCGCGCCGGGTGGCGGAGTCGCTGCTTTCGATTGCTGACCGCAGCGTTGTCGAACGCGAGCGCTTCGAAGAAGATTTAGAAGCTGCTCGTGCCGACTACTGCGAAGGTGAGATGGCGGCACCCGGCCTAATGGCCTGCACCCACTGCGATGCTCAGGTGATGCTGCCTACCGTTGCGCGCCTGGAGCCTTGTCATCAATGTGGCCATCGCTACTTCTACCGTTTTCCCAATAAAATCATTGAGACATGATTGATTAGGTAATCAGTAAACTGACGCCTGCGATCGCCCCTAGCGAGAGCAGGCTCATAACTGCTGCGTAGAGCAGGTTATTTTTCATCATGCGGTAGCCGCTCACCCCGTAGCGCCCCTGCAGTGACAGGTTGATCCCAGAAAGCGGGCCCACGCTGGTGCCCACCGCCCAAGATGTTAACGCCACAAACGCAAATACGGTCTGTTCTCCGTTCTGCAGGTTCAGTATCGAGGCCAACACCGACACCCCAATAATGGGATGAAGCCCTGCCAGTGCGCTCAGGGTAATCGCCGCAAAGCTAAGCATCGCCTGGGGTGCACCAAAGCGGGTGAACAGCGTCCAGTCGCTGCCAGCTGCCGCAGTTACCAGTGTTGAAAGACCAATCGTTAATAGCCCCGCGGCTAAAAACAGCGAAATTTCCCCGCGCATGGCCGGTAGCCGTGTGGTGGTGTGTTGGCGAATGCGTCGCAGGGTAAAACGGGGCCCATGGGGTAGGTTGCTCAATACCGCCACGCTGGGCAGCAGAAAGGTAATAATGCTGACAATGGTAAGGGCAGGGGTAAGCACAAAGTGAAAAAGCATCACCAACGCTGCCATACCTACCGGCATAAATAGGCTACGCGGCGCCAGTGAGTATCCATCCACCTCGCTGAGGTCAAACCGGCGCCTCAGCTCCAGCGTAGTTAATAGCCCCGACAGCATCGCCATGGGAAAGCCCACCACGGCAATTTGCGCGTACTCAACATCGGGTACTAAAGCAATCACCACGCCCATGGAGGCAAAAAAAGGCGACCACAGCGCCGCGCTGGAGAGCCCGCGGTTAAGCGCCAAAAGCTGTGGTGTAGTGAGCGGCCCACGCCGGGCCAGCTTATCGCCCACCATAAACACGGTAGAGAGATTTAAAATCGTACCCAGAAAGTGAACGCCCAGCCAGGTGCGCAAAATACCGCCCGCGCCAGTCACTCGGCTCCCCGTCGCACCCTTGTTACCTTGCTTACCGATCAGCGAGATAAAACTAACGCCCACCAGCATCGCCGCCACAAACGAATTGCCCTGTAACATAGCGGGCCAATCCACCTCGGCGCCATACACAAATCGCGCCACTAGCAGCATGCCTGCACCCAGCGCAATCAGCATGCCCGCCTGAATCCGCGAACGGCGGGGGATATCCCGCCACAGCAACACAATCGCCGCCCACAGCAAATAGCTCACCGCATTCGCGGTGTTCAACCAGCCGGTAAAACCAATAATTTGTGCGATCAATCCAAACAGAATCAGCACGCCCGCCAAGCGCTGCCGAACAGTCGTCTCTTGCATGCCAAACCCTTAGTAGTGAATTAGCAGGCTAATCGGATTTGCAGAAGAAGGCTAGCGGTAGGCAAGTAATGATCGGGTGGTTTTCGTAGCGCGTATATGGACTCCTCCTCGCTTG